>CAWHQE010000005.1:0-190939 GCA_963831485.1 uncultured Alphaproteobacteria bacterium | reverse complement strand
CGAAGGACGAGCGGGAACTGCTCCGGGAATCAAGCGGAAAATTATGCGGGGAAAGCGCAGAGGTTTGCGGCCGATCTACAGATCAACGGGAATTACTGAGCCGTGTTCGTCAAAAGCAAATTCTTAATTCTGAAACCGCTTGAACCCACCTTCTTCAACACCGTTAGTGCGCGCCTCGTCGCAGCGTCGATATTTGGCGGCCGTTCCTCAAGCCACACCACTGCGACTAGTATGGCAGTTCTCTCTCAGTTTTTTACAGAAGGTTCGATTGAGAGCAAATTCAGCGCGAAGTCCCGGATACGAGCCTCGAAGGTCGACCTTAGTCGTACAGTTATGACTTCGATCAGCGTGAAGCGGTCACCATTCCGCGCTAAGGCATCAACGATAACGCCTCTGCTCGCGGACGTTTCGAATTTGACCGCCTCTTTTATCGCGTCAAACTCGGAGGCTAAGAGGGCCAGCACCTGACGCTCGCGGCCCGAACAAGAGCTTGGCGTTGCGCCGCAGACTTCGTCGCTGCTTTTTCGACGCTACTTGGAAGCAAATCGTTTGATTTCGCCTCAGGTGCTCCGTCCGCTTCCGACGTATCAGGCCCCTCAATAACTGTCGCCTCTTGTTCGATCTTGTATTCGATCTCCTTTGGAGAGGCCTTTTTGGCTGACGCTAAGAACCCGGAATTGCTGCGGAAGTCTGCCGGTCCGTAGAGCTTCGTGTGGTGGTTCGCTACAAGCCAGGCGAATACGCCGAGGCTCACGAAGGGGAAGATAAACAGTAGGAGAGTAAGGATCGTCTCGTTAGTATCGGTAAGTGCATCAGCTCTTGAGCCAAGGAGCAAGCCAGCGATGCCATACAGGACGCCGAGAAAGATTGCGAGAATACCGAGAGGATTCCGCGTACATGCCCTCCCATGCCGGCGAATCGGATTTATCAATACACTCGCGCCTTGGGCTTGATGTACTGGATGTCGTCGGTGAGCGTGAATTCGTGCACCGGGCGGTAGTCGATCTTGACGCCGCCGCCCTTGCCGCCCCAGCCGTCGAACCAGGCGATGGTGTGCTTCATCCAGTTCTTGTCGTCGCGCTTGGGATAATCTTCCTGCATGTGCGCGCCGCGGCTTTCCTTGCGGTTGGCGGCGCAATGCATGGTGACGACCGCCTGGGCGATGCAGATTGTCGAGCTCGAGCGTCTCGACCAGGTCGCTGTTCCAGATCAGGCTGCGGTCGGTGACGCGGACGTCGGCCATCCGCGTGATAGACCTGGTCGATCTTGGCGACGCCCTCGGCGAGCGTGCGGTCGGTGCGGAACACCGCGCAGTCGGCCTGCATCGACGCGCTGCATGTCGAGCCGGATCTCGGCGGTCGGGCTGCCGCCCTCGGCATGGCGGAACTTGTCGAGCCGGCCGAGCGCGAGGTCGGCGGCGTCCTTCGGCAGCTGCTCCTGGATCGCGCCGGGCTTGACCACTTCGGCGAGCCGCAGGCCCGGCGGCGCGGCCGAACACGACGAGGTCGATCAGGCTGTTGGAGCCGAGGCGGTTGGCGCCGTGGACGCTGACGCAGGCCGCTTCGCCGACCGCGAACAGGCCGGGCACGACCGCGTCCGGATTGCCGTCCTTCAGGGTGACGACTTCGCCATGATAGTTGGTCGGGATGCCGCCCATCGTATAGTGGACCGTCGGCGCGACCGGGATCGGCTGGCGGGTCAGGTCGACGCCCGCGAAGGTCTTCGCGGTCTCGGTGATGCCCGGCAGCCGCTCGTGCAGGATCTTCGGGTCGATATGGTCGAGGTGAAGGAAGATATGGTCCTTGTGCTCGCCGACGCCGCGGCCTTCGCGGATTTCCATCGCCATCGAGCGTGACACGACGTCGCGGCTGGCGAGGTCCTTCGCGCTCGGCGCGTAGCGCTCCATGAAGCGCTCGCCTTGGCGTTGGTGAGGTAGCCGCCCTCGCCGCGCGCGCCCTCGGTGATCAGCACGCCGGCGCCGTAGATGCCGGTCGGGTGGAACTGGACGAACTCCATGTCCTGCAGCGGCAGGCCGGCGCGAAGCACCATCGCATTGCCGTCGCCGGTGCAGGTGTGGGCCGAGGTCGCGGTGAAATAGACTTTGCCGTAGCCGCCGGTCGCGAGCACCACCGCCTGCGCGCGGAAGCGATGGATCGAGCCGTCGTCGAGGCACAGAGCGACGACGCCGCGGCAGGCGCCGTCCTCCATGATCAGGTCGATCGCGAAATATTCGATGAAGAAGTCGGCGTCGTGCTTCAGGCTCTGCGGATAGAGCGTGTGAAGCATCGCGTGGCCGGTGCGGTCGGCGGCGGCGCAGGTGCGCTGCGCCGGCGGGCCTTCGCCCATGTTCTGGGTCATGCCGCCGAACGCGCGCTGGTAGATCTTGCCCTCGGCGGTGCGGCTGAACGGCAGGCCCGTATGCTCGAGCTCGATCACCGCCGCCGGCGCTTCGCGGCACAGATATTCGATCGCGTCCTGGTCGCCGAGCCAGTCGGAGCCCTTGACGGTGTCGTACATGTGCCACTGCCAATGGTCGGGGCCCATGTTGCCGAGGCTGGCGGCGATTCCGCCCTGCGCCGCGACGGTGTGGCTGCGGGTCGGGAAGACCTTGGTGACGCAGGCGGTCTTCAGGCCCGCTTCGGCCGCGCCCATGGTCGCGCGAAGGCCGGAGCCGCCGGCGCCGACGACGACGACGTCATAAGCTGTGATCGACGATCTGGTAGGCGCTCACGCGATCGCTCCCGAAGGCGATGCGGGCGAGCGCGAACAGGGCCAGCGCGCCGCCGCCGACCGCGAGGAACAGCAGCAGCAGTATTGAGCGCGAAATTGATTGCCCGGCTCATGGACATAATCGTCGACGACCACCTTCATGCCGTCGAGCGCATGCCTGAAGCCGATGATGATCAGCAGCGCCATCGGCACCGCGCCGCTCGGCGCGTGCAGCCATTCGATCAGCGTGCGCTGGTCGAGCTTGGGCAGAAGCAGCAGCGACGCGATCAGCCAGGTGCCGAGCAGCAGCAGCGCGATGCTGGTCACGCGCTCGGTCAGCCAATGCTCGCCGCCATGCTGCGCCGAGCCGAGGCCGCGAACCTTGCCGAGCGGCGTTGAGCTGTCGCCGAGGCTCATTTCGCCACCCCCAGGAGATAGAACCACAGCAGCGCGGTCAGCAGCACCGAACCGACGATGGTCAGGATCGCGAACGTCTTGTTGATGCCGAGCTCGAACGCCGCGCCGCTGTCCATCACCAGGTGGCGGATGCCCGACAGCAGGTGCTGGAAGAAGCTCCAGGTCAGGCCGACCAGCACGATCAGGCCGAGCGGGTGGGCCGCGGCCTTGGTGAAGCTCGCATAGCCGTCGGCGCCGCTGGCGATCGCGAACAGCCACCAGGTGAGGATCGCAAGGCCGGCGATCGACAAGCGCGACGCCGGTCGCGCGATGGAGGATCGAGACGGCCATGTGGGGGCCCCAGCGCCAGATGGTCAGATGGGGCGAAAGCGGTCGGGATCGAGCTGTTGGCCATGGTGCCGGCCGCTTAGGGCGCGGCCTCGGCGCGAGGCAAGTTTCGGCGCAGCACCCTAACCCGGTCTTAACCATTCGCGGCGCAAGAGCGTCCGCAACGATCAGCGCGCGATGACGGAGAGCGGACGGATGAGTGGCGAGACTGGACAGCTGCAGCGGCTGACCGACGAGCAGGTGAACGCGCGGCTTGCGGCCTACAATGGCGACGGATCGCTCGACCGCGACGTCGCAGCTGCTGCGCGACAATGTCGCCGACCTCATCGCGCCGAAGTCGTCGCCCATTTCGGCGCCGGAGCGCGCCGACGCGCTTACGCCGCGATCTATGCCGGCAAGGTCGACGCGGACTGGGTCCAGGCGGTCGCCGAATACGGCCGTCAGCATCTATCGCGAGCGCACGTCGGTTCCCGTCTACATTGCCGCGCGCGACCGCAAGCCGCCGGCCGGATCATCGCGCGCATGTTCGACCGCTTCGCCGACGACCTCGACAAGCTCGAGCAGTGCGTCGAGCGCCTTCCAGCGCCTCGACCACGTTCGAGACCGACATCATCCTCGCCCAGGTCTGCGCTGCTCGAGGCGATCGAGGCCGCCGACCAGCGCGGCCGCGAGAGCGGCGAGTTCGAGCGCCGCGTCGCCGATCTTGTCCGCGCCAGCACCGAGCAGTCGAAGTCGCTGACCGAGCGCACCCGTTCCACCGCCGCTTCGGCGCGCGGCATGCTCGGCAAGACCAGCGAAGTCGCCGCCGCCGCCGAGCAGTCGGCCGTCGCCATGCGCGAAGCCGCGCAGACCGCCGCCGGCCTGATCCGCGCGATCGAGGACGCCCGTTCCGAAGTCGAAGTCGCCGCGGGCGTCGCCACCCGCGCCGGCGACCAGGCGAGCCAGGCGGTGAAGGTCAGCCAGGCGCTGTCGGCCCACGTCGAAGCGATCGAATCGATCCTCAGCCTGATCCGCGACATCGCCGGCCAGACCAACCTGCTTGCGCTCAACGCCACCATCGAAGCGGCGCGCGCGGGCGATGCCGGCCGCGGCTTCGCGGTCGTCGCGCAGGAAGTGAAGAGCCTTGCCTCGCAGACCGCGCGGGCGACCGACGACATCACCGCCAAGATCACCGCGATCCAGCAGGCGACCCGCCAGACGGTCGAAGCCAATGGCTCGATCCAGGGCACGGTCGAGGAAGTGCAGACCTCCGCCGACCGCATCCGCGAGGCGATGGAGCTGCAGGCGCAGACCGTGACGATGATCACCGCCGCCGTCGACGAGACCGCGCTCGCCGCCGACTTCGATGAGCTCGACCATCGCCGCGATCCGCAGCGACACCGAGAATGTCGCCAAGGACATCGACCAGGTCGAGCAGGGCTTCGGCCGCTTCACCGAGCAGATCGCCAACTTCAAGTCGACCGCCAAGGCGTTCGTCAACGGCATCGCCGCCTGATTATCCTCCCGTCTTTTGCAGGGGAGGTGGCAGCCGCAGGCTGACGGAGGGGCCCCTACCATTCGTCTTCGTGCATGGCTCCGCTCCCCTCGCAATGACGGGGAGGATATAGCGGCCCATGAACATCCTGATCACCGGCGCGAGCCGCGGCATTGGCGCGGCCGCTTACGCGCTGCTCAAGAAGCACGGCCACAGCGTCGTCGGCCATTCGACCAAGGGCAGCGACACGCTGATCGCCGGCGACCTGACCGATCCTGCGGCGCCGCGCGACATCTGGGACACGGCGCTCGACGAGCTCGGCGGCACGATCGACGTGCTGGTCAACAATGCCGGCATTTACGAAGGCGTCGCCGACAACGCGCCGGACGACGAGTGGCACGCCGCCTGGGCGCGAACGATGACCATCAACCTGCAGGCGGCGGCCGACCTCAGCCGGCTCGCCGTATCGCACTTCCTCGACCGCGGCGAGTCGGCGGGCCGGATCGTCAACATCGCCAGCCGCGCCGCCTTTCGCGGGACAGCCCGCAGCATTGGCATTATGCCGCTTCGAAGGCGGGCATGGTCGGCATGACCAGGACCATCGCGCGCGGCTATGCGGGCGAGGGCATCCTGTGCTTCGCGGTCGCGCCGGGATTCACCGTGTCGGAGATGACCGAGGAATATCTGCAGGGCCGCGGCGGCGCGCAGATCGTCGCCGACATCCCGCTGGGCCGGGTCGCATCGACCGACGAGGTCGCCGAGGTGATCCGCTGGCTGGCGATCGACGCGCCGGCTTCAGCGACCGGCAGCGTCATCGACGTCAACGGCGCGAGCTATGTTCGCTAGCCTGCTGATCGTCCCGCCGCGGCGCAGCGCAGATCGTCGATCCCGCTCGGCAAGCCGCCGCGCGTCATCGAGCAACCGCGCGCGCCGATCGAAAGCGCCGGGCCGCGCTGGGCGACTGCCTGCGACGGTGCGCGGACCCGACTGGAACAAGCCGGCGCCGCCGGTCCGCATCCACGCCAACACCTATCTCGTCGGCACCTGCGGCATTTCCTCGATCCTGATCGTCGGCGAGCGACGGCGACATCTTGATCGACGGCGGCACCGAGCAGGCGCGCGGACGTCATCGCCGACAACATCCAGCGCGCTCGGCTTCCGGTTGCAGCGACATCAGCTTCATCCTCCACAGCCATGAGCATTTCGACCATGTCGGCGGCATTGCGAAGCTGCAGCGGCTGAGCGGCGCGACGCTCGTCGCCTCGGCTCCGGCGGCGAAGGTGTTCGCAACCGGGACGGCCAGCGCCCGACGACCCGCAGGCCGGCATCAACAAGCCATTTCCGCCAGCCACGGTCGGTCGGGTGATCGGCGACAATGGCGAAGTCCGGCTCGGCAACCTGATGCTGACCGCGATTGCAACGCCCGGCCACACTCCGGGAGCGCTGAGCTGGCGCTGGGTGAGCTGCGACGGCGGCGTGTGCCGGACGATCGTCTATGCCGACAGCCTGACGCCGGTCAGCCGCGACGACTATCGGTTCAGCGACCATCCGGCCACTCTCGCCGCGTTCCGGGCCTCGATCGCCAAGATCGCCGCGAGCCCGTGCGAGATCTTGCTGACGCCGCATCCGTCGGCGAGCCACATGCCCGATCGCCTGGCGCTCGGAAAGCCGCTGTTCGATCCGCGACGCGTGCAAGACCTATGCGGCGCAGCTGACCGCGCAACCTCGACCAGCGCCTCGCCAAGGAAGCCGCCGCGAAGTGAGCTGGCGCGTCACGGTCGCCGTGCACCCGCGCGCAGGGCGAAGCGTCGCCGCGATGCCGACGACCTGTTCGCGGACAGCGAGGATCCGCCGGTGCTGGTCGCCGATGAGCCCGATGAGAGCCGGCCCGACGATTGGCTGATCCACGCCTATTTCGAGCACGAGCCGAGCGGCGACGAGATCGCGTCGCTTGACCAACCTCGGCAGCGGCCCGCCGCGGATCGAGCAGCTCGACGAAGCAGACTGGGTGACGATGAGCCAGGCCGGGCTGCAGCCGATCCGCGCCGGCCGCTTCACCGTGCACACGCCGACCTATCGCGCCGGACGCCGGAGCGGATCAATTTCGAGATCGATGCCGGCCTGGCGTTCGGCACCGGCCAGCATGCGACCACCAGCGGCTGCCTCGAGCGCTCGACAAGCTCGAGCGCGACGGCGCGCGTTTCACCAACGTCGCCGATATCGGCACCGGCACCGGCCTGCTCGCCTTTGCCGCGCTGGCGCTGTGGCCGGAGGCGAAATGCATCGCGACCGACATCGACCGGTCGCGATCGAGGTCGCGCGCGACAATGCGGCGATCAACGGCGTCAAGCTCGGCCACGGCGCCAGGCGAGCTGCTGCTCGCGCGTGGCCGACGGCATGGACTCGCCGCTGCTCGCCGCGCGCGCGCCGTTCGACCTGATCATCGCCAACATCCTCGCCGGACCGCTGATCGAGCTCGCGCCCGATTTCGCGAGAGCGCTGGCGCCGGGCGGAACGGTCGTGCTCGCCGGGCTGCTCGACACGCAGGCGGATGCGGTCGCTCGCGGCTTACGCAATCGCAGGGACTGGCGCTGAGCGAGCGCGGCATCGGCGAATGGCCGGTGCTGGTCTGCGAACGGCCTAATCGACCGCTAGTTTCGCTTGCCTGGGAAGTGGCCGCTGCGACAGCCGGCGTCATGAAATTACCGCTCGCTCGCTTGCCGCGCCGCGCTCGCTCGCCGCATCGCTGGCCGTCGCCGCGCCGCCGAACGCGCGCCAAGCCGCACGCGACCCATCCGCCGAAGGCCGAGGCGCGGCGAAGCACAAGCCGGACACCAAGCCGCCGCTCAAGGAATTCTTCCACCCGAGCGAAGCGCGCTCGACCGGCACGGTCACGGTCGGCGGCCAGCCGATCGCCTTACGACGCGGTCGCCGGAACGCTCGTCGTCCACGCCAAGGATTGGGAGGACACCGACGCGATCGAGGCCGACGCGGACGACAAGTCCGCGGACAAGGACAAGAAAGGCCCGAAGCCCGAAGCGTCGATGTTCTACACGGCTTATTTCAAGCAAGGCGCGCCCGCCGCCGGCCGGCCGATCACCTTCCTGTTCAACGGCGGTCCCGGGCTCGTCGAGCATCTGGCTGCACATGGGTGCGTTCGGGCCGGTGCGCGTCGCTCACCGCCGACGCCCAGGCACAATCCGCCCGCGCCTTATTCCACCGTCAACAACGACCAGAGCCTGCTCGACGCGTCCGACCTCGTCTTCATCGACGCGCCCGGCACCGGCTTCTCGCGCATCGCCGGCAAGGACAAGGAAAAGGCCTTCTACGGCGTCGACCAGGACATCCACGCCTTCACCGACTTCATCACCCAGTTCCTGACCAATACGGCCGCTGGAACTCGCCCAAATATGTGTTCGGCGAGAGCTATGGGACGATGCGCGCGGCCGGCCTGTCGCTCGCGCTGCAGAACGCGGACGTCGACCTCAACGGCGTGATCCTGCTGTCGGACATCCTGAACTGGGACTTCATGCCCGACGATCCGCAGCTCAACCCGGGCATCGACATGCCGTACATCGTCTCGCTGCCGACCTATGCGGCGACCGCCTGGTACTTCAACAAGGTCGCGAACCGCCCGGCCGACCTGCGCGCCTTCCTCGACCAGGTCGAGCGGTTCGCGACCGGCGATTATGCGGCCGCGCTGCTCAAGGGCGAACGACCTGCCCGACGCCGAGCGGCAGCGCATCGCGCAGCAGCTGTCGGCCTACACCGGCCTGTCGGTGCCGTACCTGCTGAAGACCAACCTTCGCATCGAATATGGCGCGTTCCAGAAGGAGCTGCTCGGCGACCAGGAGCTGACCACCGGCACGCTCGACACGCGCTTCGTCGGCGCGACGCTCGATCCGTTGAGCAAGGTCGCGAGCTACGACCCGCAAAGCGCCGCGATCAGCGCCGCCTATGTCGCCGCGTGGCACGGCTATGTCCGCGACCGGCTGCACTACGCGCCCGGACATCGCAGTTCAAGTCGGGCATCCCGATCTATTCCAAGTGGGACTACAAGCATCAGCCGCCCGGCGCCGACAAGCCGCTGATCATGCTGCCCAACGTGCTTCCCGACCTCGCCGTCGCGATGAAGCAGAACCCGGACATGAAGGTGATGGTCAACGGCGGCTATTTCGACGTCTCGACGCCTTACTTCGAAGGCAAGATGGAGATGCGGCATCTGCCGGTGCCGCCGGCGCTGCTGCGGCAACATCGAATATCATTATTACCAGTCCGGCCACATGGTCTACGTGCACCCGCCGACGCTGGTCGAGCTGCACGACAATGTCGCGGACTTCATCCGGCCGGACGAGCTAGTGCTGCGTTGATCTGCGTCCGCCTGCCGCCGCGCCAACAGACTTGGAGCGATAGTCTTCGAGCAGCGCGAGCATTTCGGGAGAGCAGCGCGTCCAACCGCCCAGGATGCCGCCATCGACGTTCGACATTGTCCTGTTGAACCGTCGCAGCGATGATTTCGGAGCAGCGCCATCTCGATAAGTGACCCGATCATCCCAGCCTGCATCGGCGTGAAGTGATCGATGTCTGACCAAGCGATGGTCCACGGCTTGCGCACCAGGCTGCCCGACACCGTCAACCCACGAGATCGATGCGAAAGCCTCTGCGGTCGTGGCGAGCAAGACCAGGAAAACCAGAGCGCAAAGGCCAAAGAATATCCCGCTCGGCAACCGCCATCCGTCGTCGGCGCCATGCGTGAGGAATGCGGCGATGGCGACGAAACGTTCAGCTGCCGAGCAACAGCAGTGCATATCTCCGCCGAGATGATTTAGTGGTCATCGCTTCCATCAGCGACATTGCCTAAGCCTCCGCGACGATCTTCGCCCATTCCGCTTCGCTGATCACGCGCACGCCGAGCTCCTCGGCTTTCTTCAGCTTCGACCCCGCGCCCGGCCCGGCGACCACCAGATCGGTCTTGGCGCTGACCGAGCCCGCCGCGCGCGCGCCGAGCCGCTCGGCCTGGGCCTTGGCTTCGTCGCGGCTCATGGTTTCGAGGCTGCCGGTGAAGACGATGGTCTTGCCGGTCCACTCGGTCTGCTTGGCGTCGCTGACGATAGGGCTGCGGGCGACACTTCGGACAGCAGGTCGTCGAGCGCCTCGCGGTTGTGCGGCTCGTGGAAGAAATCGACCAGCGCCTCGGCGACCACCGGGCCGACGCCCTGGACCGACGACAGCTCGGCCTCGCCGCCTTCGGACATGCGCGACGCGGCGCAGCTCCTCGATCGTGCCGAAGCATTTGAGCAGGTCGCGCGCGGTGACGATGCCGACGTGGCGGATGCCGAGGCCGAACAGGAAGCGCGGGCCGTCGGGCTGGCGCTTGGCCTCGATCGCGGCGAGGAGATTGTCGACCGACTTCTCCTTCCAGCCCTCGCGGCCGAGCAGCTCGTCGCGATGGCTGCGCAGGCGGAAGATGTCGGCGGGCGAATGGAGCCAGCCGAGCTCGATGAACTCGGCGATGCTCTTCTCGCCCAGCCCCTCGATGTCGAGCGCGCCGCGCGAGACGAAATGGCGCAGCCGCTCGAAGCGCTGCGCCGGGCAGATCAGGCCGCCGGTGCAGCGGACGTCGACCTCGCCTTCCTCGGCGACCGCCTCGCTGCCGCATTCGGGGCAATGGTCGGGGAAGACGTAAGGCTCGCGCGGCTCGTCGCGCGTCAGGTTCTCGACCACCTGCGGGATGACGTCGCCGGCGCGCTGGATGCGGACGCGGTCGCCGATGCGCAGGCCCAGCCGCGCGATCTCGTCGCGATTGTGGAGCGTGACGTTGGCGACGATCACGCCGCCGACGCCGACCGGCTTCAGCCGCCCGACCGGCGTCAGCTTGCCGGTGCGGCCGACCTGGATGTCGATCGCTTCGAGCGTCGTCTCGGCCTTCTCGGCGGGGAATTTGTGGGCGAGGCCCCAGCGCGGCGCGCGGGCGACCTGGCCGAGCCGCTCCTGCCAGTCGAGCCGGTCGACCTTGTAGACGACGCCGTCGATGTCGAACGGCAGGTCGGCGCGCGCCTTCTCGATCGCGCGATAATGGGCGAGCACCTCCTCGACCGTGTCGCAGCGCACGAGCAGGTCGCTGACCGGAATGCCGAAGCGCTCGATCCGCTTCATCGCCATCGAACTGCGTCGTCGCCGAGCGGCTCGCTGACCTCGCCCCAGCCGTGGGCGAGGAAGCGCAGCGGCCGCGCGGCGGTGATGCTCGGGTCCTTCTGGCGCAGCGAGCCGGCGGCGGCGTTGCGCGGGTTGGCGAAGATCTTGCCGCCGGCCGCCTCCTGCCGCTCGTTCAGCGCCTCGAAGTCGGCCTTGGACATGTACACCTCGCCGCGGACCTCGAGACGTTCGGGCGCGTCGCTGCGATGCGCTGCGGGAATGTCGCCGATCGTCCGCACATTCGCGGTCACGTCCTCGCCCGACCGCTGCCGTCGCCGCGCGTCGCGGCAAGCACCAGCTCGCCGCGCTCGTAGCGCAGCGAGCAGGACAGCCCGTCGATCTTGGGCTCGGCGGTCATCGCGACCGGCTCATCCGCCGGCAGCGCCAGGAAGCGGCTGACGCGGGCGACGAACTCCGCGCACCTCCTCGTCCGAAAAGGCATTGTCGAGGCTGAGCATCGGCCGCGCATGCGCGACCTTGGCGAGCGCCGCTGGTCGGCGCCGCGCCGAGCCGCTTCGACGGCGAATCCGCGCGCACCAGCTGCGGGAAGCGCGCCTCCAGCTCGCGGTTCTCGCGCACCAGCGCGTCATAGTCGGCGTCGGAAATCTCCGGCGCGTCCTGGTCGTGATAGAGCTTGTCGTGCCGCGCGATCTCCTTCGCCAGCCGCATCAGGCGGTTGGCGGCTCTCGGCCTCTCGGTCAGAGCTTCAGCGCGTCAGGTCCCCATGCCCGCAGCGAACAATTCCTCGAGCAGGTTGATGAAGCTGGTCCACGACCGCTCGGCGGCGAGCGCGTTGTAGGCGACGCCGTCGATCTGGAGCTCGCTCGCGTGCGGGTTGGTGAAGCCGTGGCCGACATGGCCGTAGGCGTGGATCTGCCAGTCGCAGCCGGCCTCGGTCAGCTCCTGCCCGAGCGCGACGACCTTGTCGGGCGGGACCATCGGGTCGTCCCAGCCGTGGAAGGCGACGACCTTGGCGCTTGATCTTCTCGCGGCGGCAGGCCGGGCGGGTCGAACAGGCCGTGGAAGCTGACCGCCGCGGCGATGTCCGCGCCGCTGCGCGCGAGGTCGAGCGCGCACTGCCCGCCGAAGCAATAGCCGGCGACGACGATCTGGCCGGCTGACACCTCGTCGAGGCCGCGCGCCAGCTCGAGCACATGCTGCAGCCGCCGGCGCAGCGCAGCGCGGTCGCCTCTGCAGCCGGTTCATCTCGCCGAACATCGTGTCGCGCGGCGCGCCGCGGAATTCCTTGCCGAACAGGTCGGCGACGAACGCATTGTAGCCGAGCTCGACCAGCTGCCGGCCGAAGCCGATCTCGAGGTCGGAGACGCCCATCACCGTCGGGATCAGGATGACGGTCGGCCGCGCCTGGCCGTCGCGCCGGCCGACGAACACGCTTTCCAGCTGCTCGCCTTCGAAATTGATGCGGGATCGCGCGGTCCTTGCTCATTCCATCTCCCTCGCCAGCTCGGCCAGCTTGGCCACCGTGTTCATGTTGCGCGCGGTCCCCGCCTCGGCAGCTGGAATGCGCAGGCTTCGATCTGGCCCATACCGCTCTCGGCATAATGCGACATAGATCTCGCGTTCGCCAAGCGCCATGCGCTCGTCCGTCGACGTTGCGCGCCGGTCTGCAGAGCGTCCGCGGGCGGCGGCTCGTCGAGGAAGATCGCGGCGACGCGATTGCCGGGCTCGTCGGCAAAGGGATTGGCGCTCGACCGCCTGCGCCATCTCTCGCGCGGTGCGGAGCATCACTCCGACGGCCGCTTGCCCATATGCGTCGTCAAGCGCCGCTTCGAGCTCGCGCTTCAGCGCAGCTTCGCGCTTTGCGCTGGTGAACAGCAGGTTGCCGCTGGCGATGTAGGTGCTGGCGGTCGAGCAGAGTCCGAGCTCGTCGGCGATCGCCTTGAGGTCGTCCATCTTCAGCTGTGCGTCCGCCGACGTTCACCGCCCGCAGCAGCGCGACATAGGCCGTCACGCGGCGTCGAGCAGGCGCGAGGCCTGGGCCCGCGCTTCCTCGGTGATCGAGGCGCCCGATAGCATGCGCGCGATTTCCTCGCGCCGCTCCTCCTCGCCGAGCTTGCGCACGGTGGTGCGGGTGCCGTCCTCGCCGTGGCTCTTCTCGATCCGATAATGGTGCGAGGCGCGCGCCGCGACCTGCGGCGAGTGAGTGACGACCAGCACCTGGCTCTGCTCGCGCGAGGCGCGCCAGGCGCTCGCCGATCGCGCTGGCGACCGCGCCGCCGACCCCGCGGTCGACCTCGTCGAAGATCATCGTCGCCGCGCTGCCCGCCTCGGCCAGCGCGACCTTGAGCGCAAGGATGAAGCGCGACAGCTCGCCGCCCGAGGCGATCCGCGTCAGCGGCCCGAACGGCGCGCCGGGATTGGTCGAGACTTCGAATTCGACCCGGTCGGTGCCTGACGGGACCGGTTCGGCCGCCGCAATGGCCGTCCGGAAGCGCGCAGCGTCGAGCTTGAGCGGCGCGAGCTCGGCGGCGACCGCGACATCGAGGCGCGACGCTGCCTCGTGCCGCTGCTTGCTCAAGCTGCGTCCGCTGCCGCCGCATACGCCTGCGCGCGCGGCGAGCAGCTGGCGGTCGAGCTCGGCGATATGCTCGCCGCCGGCCTGGATCGCGGCAAGTTGCGCGCGCATCTGCGCGCCCAGCGCGGCCAGCTGCATCGGGCTCGACGCGATGCTTGCGCGCGAGGCCGCGGATGTCGAACAGCCGCGCCTCGGCCTGCTCCAGCCGGGCGGGGTCGAACGCCATAGCTTCGGCGGCGCGGGCGATCCGGTCCTCCGCCTCGCTCGCTTCGATCAGCGCGCGGTCGAGCGCGGCCAGGGCTTCGGCCGAGCAACGGATGGTCCGCGGCGCCGCGCTCGATCCGCCGCGCCGCCTGGCGAAGCTGGGCGATGCGCGCCGTCGGACCCGCCGAGCAGCTCATCGAGACCGGTCAGCGATTCGCCGGCCTTGAGGCCCGCCTGCATCGCCGCGCGCTCCTCCGCCAGTCGCGTCTCCTCGCCTGCTTCGGGCGCCAGCGCCTCGATCTCTGCGCAGGCATGCTCGAGCCATTCGCGGTCGCGCTCGGCCGCAGCAGCGGCGGCGCGGGCTTCGAGCAGCTCGGCCTCGATGCGAGTGACCTCGGCCCACGCCGCTCGACGGCGGCCGGTGTCGAGCCTGCCGAATGCGTCGAGCAGCGCGCGGTGGCCCTTGGGGTTGAGCAGCCCGCGATCGTCGTGCTGGCCGTGGATCTCGACCGCGAGCGCGCCGATGTCGCGCAGCAGGCCGGCGGGAACGCTCGCGCCGCCGACGAACGCGCGGCTGCCGCCATCGCTCTTCAGCGTGCGGCGCACGATCAGCGGCTCGCCGGCTTCGACATCGATGCCCTGCTCCTGCAAGCAGCGCGAGCAGCGGGATGGTCGGCGGGAAGCTCGATCTCGGCCGAAACCGCTGCGCCGTCCTGCCCGGCGCGGACCAGCGCCGTATCGGCTCGCGCGCCGAGCGCGAGGCCGAGCGCGTCGAGCAGGATCGACTTGCCCGCGCCGGTCTCGCCGGTGAGCACGCCAAGCCCCGGCTCGAACTCGAGCTCGAGCCGCTCGACGAGCACGATATTGTGGATGGCGAGCTGCCTCAGCATGTGAGGAGCGCTCGCCTGGGGCTCACTTCCGGGAGGCCGTCCGCCGCTGGACGTGCTGGTTCTCGCGCCCGAGCAGCTTCAGCGACTGGCGGTACCAGAAGGTTTCGGGATAATTGCGGCCGAGCACCGCGCCGGCCTTCTGCGCCTCCTCGGGCACGCCGAGCGCGAGATAGCATTCGACCAGCCGCTCGAGCGCTTCGGGCGCGTGCGCTGGTGGTCTGGTAATTGTCGACCACGCTGCGGAATCGATAGGTCGCGGCCAGCCACTGGCCGGAGCGCTGGTAGAAGCGGCCGACCTCCATCTCCTTGCCGGCGAGATGGTCCTTGATGAGGTCGAGCTTGATGCGCGCGTCGGCGGCGTAGCGGCTGTCGGGATAGCGGCGGATCAGTTCGCCGAACGCATCCGACGCCTGGCTGCGTCGTCGTCTGGTCGCGGGTCACGTCGGTCGATCTGCTGATAATAGCTCATGCCGATCAGATATTGCGGCGTAGGGCGCCTCGGCATTGCCGGGGTGGATCGTGACGAAGCGCTGCGCCGAGCTGACCGCTTCGGTGTATTTCTGCGCGAGATAATAATTGAACGCGCTCATCAGCTGCGCGCGGCGCGCCCAGACCGAATAGGGATGCTGACGCTCGACCTCGTCGAACAGCTTGGCGGCCTGCTCGTAGTCGCCATTGTCCATCGTGCGCTTGGCGGCGGTGTAGAGCGAGCTGACGTCGCGGGCGACATAAGCGGTGTCGGCCCTTCTTGCCGCCGTGCGCGCAAGCCGCGAGCGGGAGCGACCGCGGCAGCGGCGAGCAGCAGGGCGACAGGAACGGGAAAGCTTCAGCATGGGGACCTCATTAGCGTGGGCTCCGGAGGAGGCCAAGCACGGCATGGACAGGGAAAGCTTGGCCTTCGCTGAACGGAAATTCAGGCAGGCTGCGCCTCGGCGCTGTTCCTTCTCGTCGGCTCTTCAGGAAGCTGTCCGGCTTGACGCCGAGCCAGACCAGTACCGGCGCCGAGATATAGATCGACGAATAGGTGCCGATGATCACGCCGAGGAAGATGGCGATGGCGAGGCCGAAGATCACCTCGGGGCCGATCAGCATCAGCACGCCGAGCGCGATGAGCACGGTCAGCGAGGTCACCACCGTGCGCGCCAGCGTCTCGTTGAGCGACAGGTTGAGCAGCGGAAGGATCGCCATCTTGCGGTACTTGCGCAGATTCTCGCGGATGCGGTCGTAGATGACGACCGTGTCGTTGAGCGAATAGCCGACGATGGTCAGGAACGCCGCGACGACGTTGAGGTCGACCGGCAGTCGCGTGAACGCGAAGAAGCCCAAGGTCATCGCGATGTCGTGGCCGAGCGTGACCAGCGCGCCGACGCCGAACTGCCATTCGAAGCGGAACCAGATGTAGATCGCGATCCCGATCATGGCGAAGGCGATCGCCATCGCACTGTCGCCGCGCAAGCTCCTCGCTGACCTTGCCTGAAACCGATTCGCCGGCATCGATCCTTGCGCCGGGATATTGCTGCGGGATGAGCTTCCGGACCTTGCTGACCACCGCGTTGGACGCCGTCTCCGGCCCCGACGGACTGGGCAAGCGGATCTGGTAGGTACGGTTGTCTTGCCGAGCGCCTGGATGCTCGCCTCGCCGACGCCGAGGCTGTCGACCCGCGCCGCGCAGCTCCTCGATCGTGAACCGGCTGGCGAACTCGGCGCGGACGACCTGCCCGCCGACGAAGTCGATGCCGAGGTTGAGTCCGCGATACACGGTGTAGCGAGATCGACGCGACGGTGGCGATGATCGACAGCACCAGCGCAAGGTTGCGCCAGCGCATGAAGTCGACGTTGGTGTGGTCGGGGACGAGCTTGAGGAGCTTCATGTCGAGACAGCCTGAAATATGCAGCGCGCGCGGGCGTGCGCGACGGATCCACAGCGCGACCAGCATCCGGGTGAAATAGACGGCGGTGAACACCGAGGTGACGACGCCGATCAGCAGGACGACGGCGAAGCCGCGCACCGGGCCCGAGCCGAAATAGGCCATGATTCGCCGCCGAGATGACGTGTGTCACATTGGCGTCGAAAATCGCGCGGAAGGCTTCGTGATAGCCGGTCTCGACGGCATCGATCATGCGCCGTCCGCGATGCAATTCTTCGCGGATTCGTTCGTTGATCAGCACGTTGGCGTCGACCGCGGCGCCGATCGTCAGAATGAAGCCGGCGATTCCAGGCAGCGTCAGCGTGGCGTTGAACATCGCCATGATGCCAAGGATCAGGAAGGCGTTCACGAGCAGCGCGATGTTCGCGTACACGCCGAACCGTCCATAAGTGACCAGCATGAAAATGATGATTCCGATGACTCCGACCACCGAGGCGATCACGCCTTTGTGAATGAAGTCCTGGCCGAGCTCGGCGCTGACCGTCCGCTCCTCGATGAAGTTCAATTTCACCGGCAGCTTGCCCGACGCGAGGCTGACGGCGAGATCATGCGCGCTCTGGACGGTGAAGCCGCCATTGATGCTTGCCCTGCCGCCGAGGATCGGCTCGTTGATGTTGGGCGCCGACAGGATCTTGTCGTCGAGGATGATCGCGAACGGCTTGTTGACGTTTTCCTGTGTCGTTCGGGCAAATCGCCGTGCGCCGGCAGTGTTGAACGTGATCGAGATGTCCGGCCGGCCGTCCTGGTCGAAGCTTTGCTTGGCGTCGGTTAGCTGGTCGCCCGAAACCATCACGCGGCGCTTGACCGCCATGAAGCCGGTGCCGTCGGCCATCGGCAGCACCTGGCTGCCCGGAGGCGCGCGGCCCTGCTGGACGTCCTGCGGATTGGCGGACAGATCGACGAGCTTGAATTCCAGCCGCGCGGTCTGGCCGATCAGCCGCTTCAACGCCTCCGGGTCCTCGACTCCCGGCACCTCGACCAGGATCCGGTTGCCACCCTCGGTGATGACCGTGATTTCCTTGGTCCCCGACGGGTCGATACGGCGGCGGACGACATCGCGCGCGACACCCATGGCGTCCTTGAGTGCCTGCGCCGTCCCGCTCGCGGTCGGGGTGAGCACGACGCGCGTCGAAGTCGACGACCTGGACGTCCCAGTCGCGGTTGCCGGTCAGCGCCACTGGCTTGGTCAGGTTGCGCATCCGCTCGACCGCGGCGTCGACCTGGCTCGGGTTGCGGACCATGAATGAAAGCCGACCGCCGGCAGTGGAGATGTCGCCGATGTCGATTCGCGGATCACGGCGAAGCTCGGTCGAGACCGAATCCTCCATCGCCTGCAGTCGCTGCTTCTGTGCGTCGGCGGCGTCAGCCTCGAGCAGCAGGTGGCTGCCGCCGGCAAGGTCGAGGCCGAGGCTGATCTTGTACTGCGGCAGCCATTTGGGCCAGCTTCCAGCGAGCGGCGTACCGGCGATCAGGCTCGGGATCGACAGCAGCACGCCGAGCGCGACGACGATGCCGACCAGCCACACTTTCCAACGGGGAAATTCGAGCATCAGTCGTTCGCCGGCTTCGCGTTGGCCGTCAGCACCTGGCTGATGGTCGACTTGACCACCCGGATCTTCGACGCCCTGCGCGATCTCGACCTCGGCCTCGTCGTCGCTGACCTTGGTCACGCGGCCGCGAATGCCGCCGCCGGTGATCACCTCATCGCCCTTCTTCACCGCGGCGATCGCCGCCTGATGCTCCTTCACGCGGCGCTGCTGCGGGCGGATCATCAGGATATAGAAGATGACGAAGATCAACAGCCACGGCAGGATGCCCATCAGCATCTGCAGCGGTGCCGTCGGCGGCCGGCAGGTGCCGACCTGGACCATGCTCATCAGGATCGGTGGGCTGGACATCGAGAGACTGCTGACTTTCCGATTGACGAATGATGGTCGGGGCGACTGGATTCGAACCAGCGACCTCCACACCCCCAGTGTGATGCGCTACCAGGCTGCGCTACGCCCCGACTTGGCCGCGGCATCTAGGCAGGGCCACCGTCAAGGCAAGGTCGAGCGGAGGCGGGGTGGCGCGGCGGCGGCGAAAAAGCAAATCCGGCAAGTGGGTTGGCCGGCTCTTGACGCCGCTCCTCGCGCTGCCGGCTTTGTACCTCGTCGCGGCGCTGATCGGCTCGCTGGTTCCGGTCAACCGCGGCTGGACCGAGCCGGCGCGACGGCACGACCATCTACATCGCCGATAACGGCATCCACGCCGACATCATCATGCCGGTAAATGCGGAGGGGCTGGACTGGTCGCCGCTGATCCCGCCCAGAGCGACTTCGCCGCCGCGACCCGAACGCGCGCTGGATCGCCTTCGGCTCGGGCGAGCAGCGCGTCTATCTCGACACGCCGACCTGGTGGGACATCAGGCCGGGCACCATCTGGTCAGCGCTCGCCGGCGGGCAAGCGCGTGATGCACGTCGAATATGTGCCGCAGCCCCGATTACGCGGTTCGGCAGATCCGCCTTCGGCCGGAGGAATATCGCCGCTTGTGGGCCGCGATTCGCGCCGACTTCGCGCTCGATCGCAAGAGGCCGGCCGCAACGGATCGACCATCCGGGTTACGGCCCGTCCGACGCGTTCTACCGGGCCAGTGGCAAGGCCAACGTGCTCCGCACCTGCAATGCCGTCGCGGCCGGCTGGCTGAGGCTCGCCGGTGTGAAGACCAGCCTCTGGCCGCCATTCGTCAACGGATTGGTCTGGCGCTATCGGCGAAAGTGACGCGGCTTTAAAGTACATAGCGGCTGAGGTCGGCGTTTTTGGCGATCCCGCTGAGCTGTCCTTCGACGAAGGCGGCGTCGACGACCAGCGTGTCGCCGCGGCGCTCCTCGGCGTGGAAACTGACGTCTTCGAGCAGCTTCTCCATCACCGTCTGGAGCCGGCGCGCGCCGATATTCTCGACCGCCTCGTTGACCTCCGCCGCGATGCGCGCGAGCGCCTCGATTCCGTCCTCGGCGAAGGTGATGGTGACGCCCTCGGTATTAAGAAGCGCCTGATATTGCTCGGTCAGGCTGGCACGGGTGGCCGAGAGAATGCGCACGAAGTCCTCTTGCGTCAGCGCCTTGAGCTCGACTCGGATCGGAAGCCGGCCCTGAAGCTCCGGAAGGAGGTCCGCGGGTTTCGCGATGTGGAACGCGCCGGAAGCGATGAACAGGATATGGTCGGTCTTCAGCGGGCCGTATTTGGTCGCGACCGTCGTGCCTTCGATGAGCGGAAGAAGGTCGCGCTGGACGCCTTCGCGGCTGATCGAGCCGCCGCGGACGTCGCTGACCGCGATCTTGTCGATCTCGTCGATGAAGACGATGCCATTCGCTTCAGCGTCGGCCAGTGCGAGGCGGTTGATGTCGTCGGGATCGACTCGCTTGTCGGCTTCCTCCTCCGTGAGGCGGGCGAAAGCGTCCGGGACCTTGAGCTTTCGGCGCTTGCGCGGGCTTTGGCCCATCGCCTTGCCCATGATCGACTTGAGGTCGAACACCTGGGCGCCCATGCCCGGGATCTCGAACGGCATGGCGGGCGCTTCGTCGACCTCGATCTCGACCTCGGCCTTGTCGAGGCTGCCGTCGGAGAAACGTTGTTTGAAGCTCTGGCGCGTGGCCTCGCTCGAGCCCTTGCCGGTGAGCGCGTCGAGAAGGCGGTCCATCGCCGCTTCCTCGGCCGCCGCCTTCACCTTGTTGCGGCGGCGATCGCGCTCCAGGCGAACCGCTTCCTCGACGAGGTCGCGGGCGATCTGCTCGACGTCGCGGCCGACGTAGCCGACCTCGGTGAACTTGGTCGCCTCGACCTTCACGAAGGGCGCATCGGCGAGCCTCGCCAGGCGGCGGCTGATCTCGGTCTTTCCGCAGCCCGTAGGGCCAATCATCAAAATGTTCTTCGGCGTGACCTCGTCGCGAAGCTCGGGGTTCAGCTGCTGGCGGCGCCAGCGGTTGCGAAGCGCGACCGCGACCGCCTTCTTCGCATCGTCTTGGCCGACGATATGCTCGTTGAGCGCAGCGACGATCGCCTTTGGTGTGAGCTTGTCTTTCAGCACTTCGGCTTGCTCCCCGCCGCTCTGGGGAATGGAGGCGTGATAGTTCATTTCGCCATGAATGTCGGGACCGGCCTCGGGCACTTCAAGCGGTGCAGCGGAACGAGGCGAAGAAGCGCTTGTGGTCGGCGATGATGCGCTGGATGGTCGCGGGCTCCGGCGTCGGGTCCCATTGATCGACCTCGAAGGTGCCGCCGAGAAGGATCCCGTCGGGCCTTGGGAACATGTAGCCGGGGCCGCCGGTGAAGGCATATTGAACCTCGGGCTGAGGTTCGAGGATGGCAAGCTGGCCGCGCGCCGGATGAAGGTCCTGATCCCCGAACAGCTCCCGGCTGCCGAGGCCGGTGCAGTTGAAGACGAGCGATTCCGGCAAAGCAGCGATATCGGCGGGAGTCGCGAACCTGCGCACTTCGAACCTGCCGCCGGCGATCTGCACGTCGCTTATCATCTGCCGCAGATAGCGGCCGACCTCGACGTATATCGTGTCGTAGCGGAGCGTGCTGGCCCATGGGAACGGATGCTCGGAGCGGGCGAGCATCCGGTCGATCGGCGGGAAGCTCTCGAGTAACTTCGATTCGGGGCTGTCGGTTTCGACATAGGTCGGAAGCCAGCGCACCCCATAATCGTCGCCCACCATGATCTGGAACCGGCGCCAGCTATAGTCGAGGGCGCGGGTGAACTGGGGCATGAAGCCGGCGGACTGATAGCCGTCGTGAAACACGGCGAATGGATGGAACTGGCCTCCCGCGATGTTCGAGGTCGTCTCCGGCGGAAGCGCGGCGGCGTAGAGGGTGACGGGAAAGCCGGCCTCCTGGACCAGCCGCGCTGTCGAGAGCCCGACGATTCCGGAGCCGAGCACCGCAACCGGCCCGCTCTGGCCCTGCAGGCCGAGTTCGGTGGCGAGCTTCGATGTGCCCCAGCTGAGGGTGATCCCGCCGCCGCCGTGGCCGTAATTATGGACCAGCCTCTTGTCCCCGAGCGCTTCGGCGCGAACGACGAAACCCTGGCGGCGGTAGGGCCTCAGGCCGGCGATGGCGCGGATGAGGCGGCTTGGGTCGGCATCGACCGGTGCCAGCGGCGTGCAGTCGGCGTAGGGTCGAGTGCCCACGGTCGCGCAGCCGGAGAGGAGTGCGGCTGACCCCAAGGCGAAGCCGCGGCGGTCGATCTTCAGACCATCATTCCAGCGAAGGCTGGAATCCATGAACACCTTCCTCTCTAAGGCGAGACACTGCCGTGTTCATGGATCCCGGATCAAGTCCGCGATGACGAACTACTCGATGACTTCGATGGTGAGTTGGTCGTTGGTGAAGACGCACACTTCCGACGCGATTTTCATCGCTCGACGGGCGAGCACTTCGGGGTCCTGCTCATAGTCGGCGAGCGCCCGCGCCGCAGAGAGCGCGTAATTGCCGCCCGAGCCGATCGCCGCGATTCCGCCTTCGGGCTCGAGCACATCGCCGTTGCCGGTGAGAATCAGCATCTGCTCTGCGTCGGCGACGATCATCAGTGCTTCGAGGTTGCGCAGATATTTGTCGGTGCGCCAGTCCTTGGCGAGCTCGACCGCCGCGCGAAGCAGCTGACCGTTATACTGTTCGAGCTTCTTCTCCAGCCGCTCGAACAAGGTGAAGGCGTCCGCGGTCGCGCCGGCGAAACCGCCGATGACCTTCCCGTCGCCGCCGATCCGCCGAACCTTCTTCGCATTGGGCTTCATCACGGTGTTGCCCATCGTCACCTGGCCATCGCCCGCAATGACGGTCCTGCCGCCCTTCTTGACGCCCAGGATCGTCGTTCCATGCCATTGTTCCATGGCCGTCATGTGGGAGGGCGTTTCTGCAGCTGCAACTAGGGCTCGCGCTCGAACCGGCGGTCAGGGACGATCCAGACGATCGAAATGATGACGTAGATCGCGACCGAGATGTAGGGCGAGACGAAAGCGAGCGGCACGGCAAGGACATAGCCCGCAAAGCTTCCCCACTCCTTGGCGCCGTGAGAAAGCGCCTTCTGCATTCCCGATCCCTCCCCTTCGGCGGCGATCAAGGCGCGTTCGAGCGACAGATAGGCGATTGCCGAGCTGACCAGCACCACTCCAAAGGACGCGACCGGCCAGGGAGTGACGCCAGCCTCGTCAATCCAGCGGATCATCAGCGGAAACAGCGTGAGGCAGAAGAGTAGGGCATGGTTGGTCCACAGCACCGCGCCGGTGACCCGATGCGCTCGCTGCATCATGTGATGGTGGTTGTTCCAGAAGATCGCGACGTTGACGAAGGCGAGGAGGTAAGCGGCAAGCAGCGGTAGGACCTCCAGGACGGCATGGAGCGTCGGTTCGGCGGGGAATTTCAGCTCCAGCACCATGATCGTCAGCACGATTGCGACGACCCCATCCGTCAGTGCGTTCAGCCGCTCGGGCCTCAATCGATCAGCCTTTCGAAGCGCTTGTCGGGGATGATCCAGATCAGTGCGACGGCGACATAGATGGCGACCGACAGCCACGGCCAGAGGAAGGCAAGGGGAATCGCGAGCGGGTAGGCGATGCCCGTCGCGATTCCCTTCCAGCTTCGCCCGGATGCCTTGACGATCGGCGCGTCCGCGTCATTCGCGCTGAGCAATGCGGTCCGGAGCAAGACCGACGAGAGGAAGCACAGAAGCATGATGACGCCGAAGGCGATGATCGTGTCGCGCGTGATGCCAGCCTCGCCAACCCAGCGTACGACGAACGGGACCAGGCTCAGCCAGAAGAGGAAGAAGAGGTTCGCGAGAAGAACTTCGCCGTTCACCCGCCGAGCGGCTGCGAGCATGTTGTGATGCTGCGACCAGTAGATCCCGACTTTGACGAACGAGAGCGCGTAGACGACGAAGAGCACGGTAAGTGGCGCCAGCGCCGCCATGCCGGGAGCCTTCGGCACCGGCAGCTCCAGCACCATGATCGTGATGATGACGGCGATGACCCCGTCGGTGAAGCTGTTCAGCCGGTTGGTGTTCATGGCCCGCGCCCCCGCCTGCCGTCACTGTGAGCTTAAGCGAGCAAGCGATGACGTCAACGCTTCGGCGCGTTGGGCTTGAGCTCGGCTTGTCCCTTCATGTCTGATTTTATGGGGCAAGCCTGGTTCGGAGCGCGTTGCTACTTATTCTTCTTGGGCTTGGCCGTTTTTCTCGCTTTTTTCCGTTCATCGCATGGGAGACTTGGGCGCCGCATTGATAGGAACGAACGATGAGTGACTGCTCAAACTCGCGGATGGTGGTCGCGAATGTCTAACCAAATGGGTGCTACATGAGAAAGTCAGTGAACCGAAACGGTGAAGAATAGCGGAGGCGGCCAGCCACAACGGGGTTGAGCCGGCCGCCTCCTGCGGTGCTGCACCGAGACCCGCCATCTCGGCTGCGAATGCTGAGCGCATCGGGGCGGCGAGTCGGCCATTTGGTTTAATCGGAATCCGGCGAGCGCCAAGATTACCCAAGGACAGATATCGAAGGTCAGTTGATCCATGTCAGGAACGCTCGGCGAAGTCGGAACCGCAGCCTGACTTTCGCGCGGAGCGCCGCTAAGCCGACTGCATGAACAACCGAATCCAGTTCGCCTTTGCCGCTTGCGCGCTTGTGTTTTCAAACCCTGCTTCGGCGGCGCTCAGCCGCGCCGAGCAGACCATGGTCACAACAATCGATTCGGAACAGCAGCGCACACTGACGATGCTCGAACGCTGGGTCGACCAGAACAGCGGCACCATGGACAAGGCGGGCGTCGAAGCGGTTCGCGACATGGTCGAGCCGGAGTTCAAGCAGCTCGGCTTCACGACCGAGTGGATCGACATGAGCGCCGTCGGACGCGCAGGCCATCTTGTCGCCCGGCACAAGGGCAGCCGGCGCGGCAAGAGGCTGCTGCTGATCGGCCATCTCGACACGGTGTTCGAGCGGGATTCGCCGTTCCAGCGTTGGACCCGGGAGGGCGATTGGGCGCACGGTCCGGGCTCGGGCGACGACAAGGGCGGCGATGCGGTGATCGTCGCGGCGCTCCGCGCGATGCAGGCGGCGGGGACTTTGAAGAACGCCAATATCACGGTCTTCCTGACCGGCGACGAAGAGGATGCGGGACGGCCGCTCGCCATCTCGAGGCGCGATCTTTTGTCCGAAGGCAAGATCGCCGATGTCGCGCTCGACTTCGAGGATCTTGCGGTCAGCGATGGCCCCAACGGGCCGATGGATATGGGCTCCACCGCTCGACGGAGCGCGGGCAGCTGGACGCTCACGGTGACCGGGCATGCCGCGCATTCGGCCGGTGTCGGCGCCGACGATTACGGCGCGATCTACGATCTCGCGCGCATCATCGATCAGTTTCGCCGCGAGCTTCCCGAGGATAAACTGACCTATAATGTCGGCCTCATCGGCGGCGGGCAGACGGCGACGCTCAATGCCGACAAGATCCGGCTGGAAGCGACCGGCAAGACCAACATCATCGCCGCCACGGCCGTTGCGCGCGGCGACCTGAGAGCGATCAGCCAGGACCAGATAGACCGCGCTGAAGCGAAGATGCGTGCCATCGTCGCGCAGCCGCTTGCCGGCGCGAAGGCCGAGATCAGCTTCGACGACGACATCTATCCGCCGATGCCGCCGACCGAGGGCAATCGCGCGATCCTCACCGAGCTCAACGGCGTGAACAGCGACATGGGCCTCGCGCCGATGGGAGAGCTTGACGCTTCGGAGCGCGGCGCTGGCGATATCAGCTTCGTTGCGTCCGAAGTGAGCGGACTCGCGGGGCTGGGACCGTCCAGCGACGGGTCGCACACGGCCTCGGAGAAGGTCGACGTCCCGTCGATCTTCAAGGAGGCGAAGCGAGCGGCAATCCTGATGAGCAGGCTCGCGGCACAACATCGCTAAAGCGATCCGCTAGGACAGTCATCGGTTTGAAAATAACCAACGGATTGAAACGCCCATGCGAGCTTTTGCTGTGCTATGCTTAGCGCTTAGCATGGAGGCAATGATGGCGATCCGAAGTTCACAAGGCCAATACAGAACAGAGCCGCTCGGAGATCGCACGCCGATGGCATATGTCATGGCGCACCCGCCGATCTACATCACCGAAGCGGCCTATAGAGCGAAGGGATACAGGCCCGTTTTCGAGAAGTTGCCGACCGAAGACGAATATCATTCCCAGAGGCCCTGATGGAGAGAAGGCTCCCGCTGGCGAGGTTGGAGGCGCAATCGGTGGTCGCGAAGCCGGCTCCGGGCGTGGTCGAGGAAGAGCTAGAGATCAGGAGCGCCGCCGCGCAGCTTGGGAGTAAGGGCGGGAAGGCGCGAGCTGCCAAGCTCAGTAACGAACAGCGCAAGGCGATTGCTCGAAAGGCCGCTGAGAAGCGGTGGAAGAAGAACGGAGACACTGCCCAGTAATGAAACTCGCCGGCGAGATCGGAGTTGATGCGTCACGCCGGGGTCTATGTCGGCGGATTCAAGGGCAGGAGTGATGCGTTGCCGGAGGGGGTTCTAGACGAAGTGGAGACGTTGCCGTCCGAGCCCTTCAAGCTGCTCGTCCAGTCCATCGTCGATTATGCGATCTACATGCTGGACACGAAGGGCTTCGTGACCAGCTGGAACGCGGGTGCCGAGCGCATCAAGGGCTTCCAGACCGAAGAGATCGTCGGCCAGCATTTCTCCAAATTCTATACTGAAGAGGACCGCGAGGCGGGCATGCCTCAGAGGGTGCTCGAGACCGCGCGCTGCGAAGGCAAATATGCGGGTGAGGGCTGGCGCGTGCGCAAGGACGGGTCGCGCTTCTGGGCCAGCGTCGTCGTCGACCGGATCAACGATGAGAAGGGCAAGCTGATCGGCTTCGCCAAAATCACCCGCGACATGACCGAGCAGCGGCAGGCGCAGCAGGCCCTGCTCGAAGCGGAGCGGCGGTTCCGGCTGCTCGTCCAAAGCGTGACCGATTACGCGATCTTCATGCTCGATCCGGAAGGGCGCGTCGCGAACTGGAATGCGGGAGCTCAGCGGATCAAGGGCTACGCACCCGACGATATCGTCGGCGAGCATTTCAGCAGAATTCTACACGCCGGAGGATTTCGAAGCCGGCGTTCCTCATCGCGCGCTCGAAACCGCTCGGGAGGTTGGCAGGTACGAAGCGGAAGGGTGGCGCGTGCGCAAGGACGGCAGCCGCTTCTGGGCAAGCGTCGTGCTCGACGCGATCCGCGACGATGGCGGCGAGCTGATCGGCTTCGCCAAGATCACGCGCGACATGACCGAGAAGCGCGAGGCGCAGCTGAAGCTCGAGGACAGCCGCGAGCAATTGTTCCGGTCGCAGAAAATGGAAGCGCTCGGCCAGCTGACCGGCGGCCTCGCCCATGACTTCAACAACCTGCTGACGGCAATCCTCGGCGCGTGCGAACTCGGGCTTCGGAACATCAACGATCCCGACAAGGTAAAGCGAATGCTGGAAGGCGTCCGCGGCTCGGCCCACCGCGGCGCAAGCCTCACCAAGCAATTGCTCGCGTTCGCCCGCGCGCAGCCGCTCGAGATCAAGCAGATCGACCTCAAGCAGTTCTTCTCGGACGTCGCGACCCTGGTGCGTCCGTCGCTGCGCAGCGACATCGAGGTTGTCACCGAGATCTCGGACCAGCTGTGGCCGATCGACGCGGATGCAGGCGCGCTCGAGCTGGTGCTCCTGAACCTGGCGTTCAACGCACGCGACGCGATGACCAAGGGCGGTTCGCTCAAGATCAGCGCGCACAACGAGGTCCTGACCGGCAAGCCCGAAGGCCTCAAGGGCGAGCATGTGGTGCTCAAAGTCTCGGACAACGGCCCCGGGATGCCGCCCGAGGTGATGGACCGCGTGTTCGAGCCATTCTTCACCACCAAGAGCTTCGGCGAAGGCACCGGCCTGGGCCTCAGCCAAGTGTTCGGCTTTGCCAAGCAGATCGGCGGCGCGGTCACCGTCGAGTTCGGAACTCGGCGAAGGTGCAACCTTCACCATCTACCTCCCCGCGAGCCATTCGGGCGACAGCGCTCGGAACCAGTTGAACGGAGTTGCGGCACGCGGCCGGGTTCTGATCGTGGAAGACGATTCCTTCGTCGCCGAACTTGCGGCCGACATGCTCGGCGAGCTGGGGTTCGAGACGACGGTCACCCACAGCGCCAAGGAGGCGCTCGAGCGTCTCGCCGGTGGGGAGAAGCCGAAGCTGGTCTTCACCGACGTCGTCATGCCGGGCGGGATCACGGGCGTCGAGCTCGCGCGCAAATTGCGCGAGCGATTCCCGGAGCTGCCGATCCTTCTGACGACCGGGTACAGCGAGCAAGTCCACGCCACGCAGGGCTTCCCGGTGCTGCAGAAGCCGTACGAGCTCAACGCGCTGGCAGCGGCGGTCAGCGACCTGCTGAAGCAGGAAATCGCAGTCCACTGAACCACTTGCGCGAGCCTCATTGACAGACTGGCCGATTGGGAGCCTCATCCGATCTCCGCGCTTCGGGCGCGGCGTCGAGGGGGACAGCAATGGCCACGACTGCGGAAGGGCGCGGTGCGCCCATTCACCTTTGGATCGTCGGAATTCTCGCACTGCTGTGGAGCGCGTTCGGCTGCTACGATTATTGGATGACGGAGACCGCCAACGCGGCCTATTTGTCGAAGATGCCCGCCGACATGATCAGCTACATGAACGGTCTTCCCAAATGGACCATCGGGATGTGGGCTCTTGGCGTGTGGGGCGGCCTTCTCGGCTCGATCCTTTTGCTCGCACGCAGTCGCTTTGCCCTGTGGGCCTATGCTCTGAGCTTCATCGGCGCGGTCTTCGGGCTCGGATATCAGATGTTCATGACCAAGCAGCCGGCAAGCATGACCGCCGGCGGAATGGCCGTGATCCCGTGGGTGATCATTCTCATCTGCGCGTTCCTGCTATGGTATTCTTGGAACGCGGAAAAGAAGGGCGTCATCGGCTGAGCTGACGCCTGGGCGGCGTCAGCCGCGCCGCCCGCCAAACCGACTGCGCTGCTGTTTTCCGAACCGGCCCTTGCGCGTGCCGGGCTTACCCTCGCTCGAGTTGCCGCTCGGGCGCGGCGCGAACTCGTTCGAAATCGGGGATTCCAAGCTCGTCTTCCTCGAGCCGGCGGATCTCATCGCGCAGCCGCGCCGCTTCCTCGAATTCCAGGTCGGCGGCGGCCTTGCGCATCCGCTCTTCGAGGTCGGCGAGATATGCCTTGAGATTGTGGCCGACGAGGTGCGGGCGCTCCTCGTCTCCGGTGTCGACGACCACCCCATCGCGCTGTGTGACGTCGGCGAGGAGATCGTGGATCTGGCGCTTGATGCTCTCCGGCGTGATTCCGTGCTCGCGGTTGTACTCGAGCTGCTTCTCGCGGCGGCGATTGGTTTCCGCGAGCGCTCGTTCCATCGATCCGGTGACGGTGTCGGCGTAGAGGATCACGCGGCCGTCGACGTTGCGCGCTGCGCGGCCGATCGTCTGGATGAGCGACGTCTCTGAGCGGAGAAATCCTTCCTTGTCCGCATCGAGGATGGCAACGAGCCCGCACTCCGGAATGTCGAGGCCCTCGCGAAGCAGGTTGATGCCGACGAGCACGTCGTAGACGCCGAGCCTAAGCTCGCGAATCAGCTCGATTCGCTCCAGCGTCTCGACGTCGGAGTGCATGTAGCGCACGCTCAGGCCCGCCTCGTGGAGATATTCGGTTAGATCTTCCGCCATGCGCTTGGTGAGCGTGGTGACGAGGGTGCGATAGCCCTTCCTGGCAGTCAGTTTCGCCTCGTTGACGAGGTCGTCGACCTGGTCCTCGACGGGCTTGATCTCGACCGGCGGGTCGATGAGGCCGGTCGGTCGAATGACCTGCTCCGAGAAGACGCCGCCGGTTTCGTTCATCTCCCATGGGCCAGGAGTCGCGGAGACAAAGGTCGTCTGAGGGCGCATCGCGTCCCATTCGTTGAAGCGCAGCGGCCGGTTGTCGATGCAGCTCGGAAGGCGAAAGCCATATTCGGCTAGCGTGATCTTACGCCGATGATCGCCCCGCGCCATTGCGCCGATCTGCGGCACCGTCTGGTGGCTCTCGTCGATGAACAGGAGCGCGTTGTCGGGGAGATATTCGAACAGGGTCGGCGGCGGCTCGCCGGGGAGGCGGCCGGTCAGGAACCGCGAATAATTCTCGATTCCCGCGCAGGAACCGGTCGCGGCGATCATCTCGAGGTCGAAATTGGTGCGCTGCTCGAGCCGCTGAGCCTCGAGCAGGCGGCCTTCCGCAGTCAGCTCCTTCAGGCGCTCGGCAAGCTCATGCTTGATCGCCTCCATCGCCTGCTTGAGCGTCGGGCCCGGCGTCACATAGTGCGAGTTCGCGTAAACCTTGATGCTGTCGAGGCTTGCGATGGTCTTCCCTGTCAGCGGGTCGAACTCGCTGATGTCCTCGATCTCGTCGCCGAAGAAGCTGACGCGCCACGCCATGTCCTCATAGTGCGAAGGGAAAATCTCGAGGTTGTCGCCGCGTACGCGAAAGCTGCCGCGCGTGAATGCTGAATCGTTGCGCCGGTACTGGAGTGCGACAAGCTTGCGGATGACCTCGCGCTGGTCGTCGACCTGGCCCTTCTTGAGGCTGAAGGTCATCGCGGAATAGGTCTCGACTGAGCCGATGCCGTAGAGGCATGACACCGACGCGACGATGATCACGTCGTCGCGCTCTAAGAGCGAGCGCGTGGCCGAGTGCCGCATTCGGTCGATCGCCTCGTTCACGCTCGACTCTTTCTCGATGTAGGTGTCGGTGCGCGGGACATAGGCTTCGGGCTGATAATAATCGTAGTACGAGACGAAATATTCGACCGCATTGTCGGGGAAGAAGCTCTTGAATTCCCCGTAGAGCTGTGCGGCGAGGATCTTGTTGGGCGCCATCACCAGCGCCGGGCGCTGGAGCGTGTCGATCATCTTGGCCATCGTGAAGGTTTTGCCGGAGCCCGTGACTCCGAGCAGCACCTGGCTCGTCTCCCCATTCTCGCCTATGCCTTCGACCAGCTCACGGATTGCCGTCGGCTGGTCGCCGGCGGGTTCGTATTCCGAAACGATCTTGAACTTCCTTCCGCCCTCCGCCTTGTCCGGGCGGGCTGGCTTGTGCGGCACGAAAGTTTCGCCTGTTTCCGGTTCGGCCAGCGATGTTCGGATTTGGATCGGCATTTCGTCCTATATGGTTGCCTTAAGGGGTAGGAACAACGGGGGAACGATGCGGTTCGGAATCCTGGCCCATAGCTCAGAAGGGGCGGCGCTCTGCTACCTAAGCTTCTGCCGCGAGGGCTTTCGCGAGATGGGTCAGCACATGCACCCCGACGTGATGCTCGACGGCACCGCGATGGCGCGCGCGATGCCGGCGTGGGAGGCGGGCGATCTTCCGGCGGTGCGGGCGATTATGGCCGAGTCCATCGAGCGGCTCGCAGCGGGCGGGTGCGACTTCTTCGCTTGCCCGGACAATACAGCGCATATCGCGCTGGAGATGATAGGATCGGCGTTTCCATTGCCTGGCCTCAACATTGCGGATGTCGTCGCTGAGCGGGCCTCGGCGCTGGGGATGACGCGCGTCGCAGTCCTGGGCACTCGGTTCACGATGGCGGGGCCCGTCTATCGGCATGCGCTTCCGGCGGTTGGAATTGAGCCGGCTTTCCCCAAGCCGAAAGAGCGTGCCGACATCGACCGGATCATCTTCGACGAGTTGGTCGAGGGCGTTTTCACCAACGCCGCACGCCGCCGCTACGTGGAGATCATCCAGCGTATGAAGGACGAGGAAGGCTGCGACGGGGCGGCGCTGGTCTGCACCGAAATCCCGCTGCTCGTGACCGCAAAGGTCTCTCCGCTGCCGATTTTCGATTCCACGCGGCTGCTGGCGCGGGCTGCGTTCGAAATATGCATCGGCAAGCGGCCGTTTCCGACCTGGCGAGGAGGGCCGACTGGCTGACGAAGTTTCGCGCTGCCTGGATCGCGAAGAAGGATCCGGACTTCCATGCGCCGACGCCGGCCGCCGCTGGCGCTAGTTCAACGGCGGACTTATGGTGCAGCGCTCAACAAAGGGGGCCAGTCATGAAACATGTCGTGTGGGTCGCAGCTTCCGTCTTCTGCCTCGTCGGGTGCAACAAGGGGCCGACTGTCAGCGTCAAGAACGCCACCGGAAACCAGGTAGTTGCGGCGGTCAAGGAGTCCGGCGTGATGACAAGCGACTCCATGATCGAGCCGGGACTTTGGCAATCGAAGGTCGTGATCCAGGAAATGACGATGCCCGGCCTGCCCCCCGGATATGCCGACAAGATGAAGCAGAGCATCGCCGCGCACCGAAACGATGTGAACAAGCATTGCGTCACCGAGGCCGACGTGAAAAAGCCGAAGGCCGATTTCTTCGGCGCGGACAAGGAATGCAAGTACGATCACTTCACCATGGGCGGCGGAAAGATCGACATTGCGATGGCGTGCCAACGCGAAGGCGGGACCAACAACATGAAGGTCAGCGGCAGCTACACGCAGACCACCTATTCGGTCGATACGGCGATGACAGGCACGGGCGGCCGAGAGGGCGGAATGTCGATGAAGATGCATGTCGATGCGCAGCGCATCGGCCAATGCACAGGCAAGGACGATGACGAGGGATAAGGGACGGCCGTTGACGCGTTAGTGTCCTACCGATGGCGAGCATCTCCGTCCTTCTCAACCGCGGCGGCGGTGCGCTGGCTCGCGATCCCGAACTTGCCGGACGGGTTGAAAAGGCGCTGAAGGACGCCGGTCTCGACGTTGAAGTAGAGCTTCTGTCCGGCGGCGATTGCTCGGTCCGCTGCCGAGCAATAGCGGAGCGCGGCGATTTGGTGGTGATCGTCGGCGGTGGCGACGGGACGATCAGCGCAGCAGCCTCGGCGGTGATCGGGACCGAGACTTTGCTGGGGATCCTGCCGCTCGGGACGCTCAACCATTTCGCGCGCGATCTCGCAATCCCGAGCGACCTCGACGAAGCCGCTCGGCTGATCGCGAGCAGGAGAGATCGCAAGGTCGACGTCGGCGAGATGAATGACCGGATCTTCATCAACAACAGCGCGATCGGGCTCTATCCCCTGATGGTCGTCGACCGCGACCTGCAGCGGAAGCGGCTCGGTCGAAGCAAGCGCGTGGCGATGATCGTCGCCTCGCTGCGTACGCTTGTGCGCTTCAACCACCATCGCCTTACCCTCACGGTGAATGAAGAACGGACCGGCCGCGTCGACACGCCGCTGCTGTTCGTCGGCAATAACGATTACCGCGTCGACATCGGCGCTCCCGGCCGCCGCGAAAGCCTCGACAAGGGTGAACTCAGCGTTCTCGTCATGCGCAAGAAGACCCGGCGCGGCCTCCTCGCCGCCAGCGTTCGCGCATTCTTCGGACGAAGCGGGAGCGATGACATGGTTCGGCTTGAAGAGGTCGAGCGGCTGCGCGTTTCGGTTCCGCGGGCGCAACTCATCGTTTCGCTCGACGGCGAGGTCGTCAGGGCCGACGCGCCGCTCGATTATCGGATCCGAAAACAGGCGCTCCGTGTGATCGCTCCGGAGGGTCAACCGGGCGCCTGAGGGAACAAGAGCGCGTCCTTTCGGGTTCGAAACGGCGGAAAGAGGGGGTGCGAGTTGGCAACGGACGCCCGTGAGCCATTGTCGGACCGGACCCGAGCGCGCGGAATGCGAGTCGCCGGGATCGCGATCATCCTGCTTAGCGCCGGCGCGCTTCTGCTCCCGGCGGGCGGCAGGCGCATCTCGTCCGACATGATCGGCGGATTGCTCATCGCCGCCGGGCTGATCGAGGCGGTGGCGGGGTCGCTTCGGAGCGAGGTTCGACCGTTCGCGATGGCGGCCGGAGGAGTGACGGCGGCGGCCGGCGTGATCTTCGTGGTCAATCACCAGACTCACTTCTTTCCAACCGTGACCCTGGTCATTGCGTGGCTGGTGATCCGAAGCGTCATCCTCGGTGCCGCGAGCTTGGAATCGCGCGGATCGGTACGGACCTGGACCGCGCTCTCCGCGGGAATGGACCTGCTGCTCGCCGTGTTGCTCGTCGCGGGCCTCTCGATCACGACGATCGTCATCAGCATCTTCGGACCGACACAGTGGCTGATCGCAAGCTTTGCCTGGTTCGTCGCGGCGAGCTTCATCGTCAACGGGCTGCTTCTTCTCGAGGTCTCGAGCTGCGAGCGCGAGCAGGCTTCCGATTAAGGGAAAGCGCAGCGATAAGGCGCGCATGTTCGAAAACGCGCCGAACCTTTCCGTCAACACCGTAGCCGACATCGTACGGATCGCGGTCGCGCCGGTCTTCCTACTGAGCGGGATCGCCTCTTTCGTGAACGTTTGCACGGCGCGCCTGTCGCGGATCGTCGACCGCTCGCGCGAGATCGAGCCGAAGCTGCTCGCAAGCCGCGGTGGCGAGCACGATCGCTGGCTCGGCGAGCTCCATGTCCTCGACCGCCGCATGAGCCTTGTGAGCTGGGCGATCTCGTTGTCGGTGCTCTCGGCGGTCCTCATTTGCGCGGTCGTCGTGTTGTTGTTCAGCGCCAGCCTGACGCGGTCGCATGTCGCCACTGCGATCGCGCTCCTGTTCATCGGATCGATGATCGCGATCGGCCTCGGCTTCGCAATCTTCCTGGTGGAGACCCGTGTCGGATCGAAGGCGGTGCGGGTCCGCTCCGAGCTTCTTCAGCACAAGGTGGACGAGGCGAACTAGGCCGCCTATCGGCAGCGCCTCAACAAAGGAGCTAGTGAATGAATTGCGCCGATCACTCCGGCAGCCATGTGCTCGACCGCGTCCTTGTGCTCGAGATGGTCCGGGTCACCGAAGCGGCGGCGATCGCCGCGTCGAAGCTGATCGGCCGGGGCGACGAGAAAGCCGCCGACGCAGCCGCCGTCGAAGCGATGCGCTCGGCGCTCAACCAGCTTCCGATGGACGGAACTGTGGTCATTGGCGAGGGCGAGCGCGACGAGGCGCCGATGCTTTACATCGGCGAGAAGGTCGGCTCGGCGCAGGACTCTGGGCCGAAGATCGACATCGCGCTAGACCCGCTCGAGGGCACGACGATTACCGCTAAGGCAGGACCGAATGCACTCGCGGTCCTCGCCATCGCCGAGCGCGGCTGCCTGCTCAATGCGCCCGACACATACATGGAGAAGCTGGCGATCGGGCCGGCCTATCCGGAAGGCACTATCGATCTCACGAAGTCGGTCAGCGACAACGTCCGCGCCGTCGCAAAGGCGAAGGGAGTTCGATCCGTCCGACATCACTGCCTGCGTGCTCGACCGTGACCGGCACAAGGGCATCGTCGCGGAGCTTCGAGGACTCGGCTGCGGTGTTCGGCTGATCTCGGACGGCGACGTCGCCGGTGTGATTGCGACGACCGACCCGGCGACGGGCATCGACATCTATTTCGGTACCGGCGGCGCTCCCGAAGGCGTGCTCGCAGCGGCGGCGCTTCGCTGCGTCGGCGGGCAGATGCAGGGGCGGCTGGTGTTCCGCAACGACGACGAAATCGCGCGCGCGCACCGCTGGGGAATCGAGGATCTGAAGCGAGTTTACAACCTGGAGGACATGGCCCGGGGCGATTGCATTTTCGCAGCGACCGGAGTGACCGATGGGTCGCTTCTGAAGGGCGTGCATCGGACCCGGGCCGGCACCACGACCGAAAGCATCGTCATGCGCTCGAGCACGGGCACCGTGCGCCGCGTATCCACAGAATATCGCGACCTTAAGCACCGCAGCCCCTAGACCGCGGAATCGCCCACTCTTACCTTTGCAAGGGTGGAAGCGGCGCTGAACATCGAACGATCGGTCACGGGGCAACCGTGGCGCTGGCGGCGGCCGCCGGACGACTCGATCGGCATGGACGCGCTCGTCGATGAACTGTTGCTCGCCCGCGGAGTTTCGCGCGATGACCTGCCGCGGCATCGCGACCCGAGGATCCGCGATTTCCTTCCCGATCCGAGCTGCTTCCAGGACATGGACAAAGGCGCGAAGCGGCTCGCCGACGCGGTCCAAGGCGGCGAGACCATCGCGATCTTCGGCGATTATGACGTCGATGGCGCGACCAGCGCGGCGCTGCTGACCCTGCTCCTTAGGAGGCTGGGCGCGGAGCCGATCGTCTACATTCCGGACCGGTTGATGGAGGGCTATGGCCCATCCGGCAAGGCGTTGGTGGAGTTGAACGCGCGCGGCGCGAGCGTCGCGGTCTGCGTCGATTGCGGGGCGCAGGCGTTCGATGCGCTCGACGAGGCGAAGGCCGCTGGCCTCGACGTGATCGTCGTCGACCATCACCAGTGCGCGAGCCTGCTTCCGGCCGCTTATGCGCTGATCAATCCGAATTGGCTCGACGAAAGCGAGCATGGTGCTGAGCACGGTCACCTCGCGGCGGTCGGCATGGCATTCCTGCTCGGCGTTGCGCTACTGCGCGAGCTGCGGGGGCGCGGCTTCTTCGATGCGCTGGCCGAGCCGAAGATCCTCGACCTGCTCGATCTCGTCGCGCTCGGGACGGTGGCCGACGTCGCTCGGCTGAAGAATCTCAACCGCGCCTTCGTCACGCAGGGTCTCCGCGTGATGGCATCGCGCCAGAACATCGGGCTGTCTGCGCTGGCACAAGCGGCGCGGCTGGTGAAGCCGCCGAGCTGCCGCGACCTCGGATTCGCGCTTGGCCCGCGGATCAATGCGGGCGGGCGCGTCGGCAAATCCGACCTTGGGGTCCGGCTCCTGACCTGCACCGACCCGGAGGAAGCGCGAACCATCGCTGTCGAGCTCGATCGCCTCAACGAAGAACGCCGGGCGATCGAGATGCTCGTGTGCGAGCAGGCCGAGCGGCAGGCGGAGGAACTCGAGGGCGCGGCGGTCATCACCGTGATGAGCGGCGGCTGGCATCAGGGGGTGATCGGAATTGTCGCCGGACGCATCAAGGAGAAGTTCGGACGGCCTGCCATCGTCATTGCCGAGACTGAGGACGGCAGCGGCAAGGGTTCAGGCCGATCGATCTCGGGCGTCGACCTTGGTGCGGCGGTTCTCGCGGCGAAGGACAGCGGGTTGATCGTTGCGGGCGGCGGGCACGCGATGGCGGCCGGACTGACGCTTGCACCGGGCGGGCTCGAGCCGTTCCGCGAATTTATCAACGACCGCCTCGCCGCCGATGTCGAGAAGTCGCGCCGCGACCGCGCGCTGCTCCTCGATGCGCTGCTCGCACCCGGCGGTGTGGCGGGGACCTTGTGCGACGCGCTCGACACGGCGGGTCCGTACGGGGCCGGCTGGCCGAGTCCGCGCGTCGCCGCCGGACCTGCGCGGCTTTTGCGTACTGGGATCGTCGGCGACGGTCATGTCCGCGGAATTGCCTGCGGCGATGACTGCAAGAGCTTCAAGTGGATCGCGTTCCGAAGCGCCGCGACCGACCTTGGCCAAGCGCTGCTCGCTTCGTCAGCCGACGCGCGCTGGTGGCTCGCCGGATCGATCAGGCGCGACGAATGGAACGGCGGCAACGCGGCCGAGATGCACGTCGACGACGCCGCGCTCGCTTGACGGCTTTCGGCCCCTCGCCTAACCGGCGACCCGCTTCCGAGCGGCCCCATCGTCTAGCGGTCTAGGACGTCGCCCTTTCACGGCGAAAACACGGGTTCGAGTCCCGTTGGGGTCACCAGTCATCTTGACTGGCGACAAGGTCGGAAGCGGTCGGGGCCAATTTAGGTAAAAGTAGGGAACCCCGAACAGTTCGCGTTCGTCTAGGCCTCGAACCGCAAGCGACGGGGGCTCGTGAACTCAGCGCGAAGTCACGATTGGGGGACGAAGCGGCGCATCATCGCTGGTGCGGCCCTCAGCTTGCTGACCAGCGCCTGCAACCGCGGCGTCTTCGACCCGATCGGGCCGGTCGCGTCGCAGGAAAAGCAGATCCTCATCAATTCGACCGCGATCATGCTCGCGATCATCATCCCGACGATGATCGCGACGGTCGGCGTCGCTTTCTGGTTCCGGCGCGGCAACAAGAAGGCTGAGTATCGGCCCGACTGGGAATATTCGGGCGCGATCGAAATGGTCGTCTGGGCGATCCCGGCGCTGACCATCATGCTGCTCGGCGGCATCGCCTGGATCGGCAGCCACGACCTTGAGCCGAGCAAGCCCCTCCCATCGAAGACCGCGCCGCTCAAGGTGGACGTCGTCTCGCTCGATTGGAAGTGGCTGTTCATCTATCCCGACCAGGGCGTCGCGACGGTCAACCAGCTGGTGGTTCCGGCGGGAACTCCGGTGACGTTCCGGCTCACCTCCGCGACTGTCTGGAACAGCTTCTTCGTCCCCCAGATGGGGTCGATGATCTACACCATGCCGCGCATGACGACCCGCCTGAACCTCCAGGCAGACAGGCCCGGGGTCTACGAGGGCTTGTCGTCGCACTTTAGCGGCGATGGCTTCCCGGGAATGCAGTTCCAGGTCCAGGCGCTTCCACCGGACCAGTTCGCGACGTGGGCGCAGGGCGCGCATGCGTCCGCGCTGAAGCTCGACGGCGCCGGCTATGCCGAACTCTCGAAGCCGAGCAGCTACGTGAAGCCGATCACTTATGGAGCGGTCGCTCCCGACCTCTTCGATGCGATCGTCGCCAACCGGCCGCCGGCCAACCCACTGCCGGCACCGGAGCACAACAAACCCGTCAACGGAACAAAGGCATGAGTTTCTTCGGCCGGCTCACCTGGGACGCGATTCCGTTCAGTCAGCCAATCCCGCTGCTCACCTCGATCGTCGTGCTCGCCGCGGTTGGGGCGATTGCGATCTGGATCACGGTCAAGGGCTGGTGGCCCTATCTGTGGGACGAGTATATTACCTCTACTGATCACAAGCGCATTGGCATCATGTACATCGTGCTAGCGCTGGTGATGCTCGTTCGCGGGTTCGCCGATGCGATCATGATGCGTGCGCAGCAGGCGATCGCGATTGGTCCCTCGCAAGGCTATCTCCCGCCAGAGCATTACGACCAGATCTTCTCCGCTCATGGCACGATCATGATCTTCTTCGTGGCGATGCCGTTCGTGATCGGGTTCATGAACTTCGTCGTGCCGCTGCAGCTGGGCGTCCGCGATGTTGCGTTCCCGACCATGAACAATGTGAGCTTCTGGCTGACCGCGTCGGGGATGCTTCTGGTCAACCTCAGCCTGTTCATCGGCGAGTTCGCGCGGACGGGGTGGCTGGCCTTCCCGCCGCTCAGCGAGACTTAATTCTCGCCCGGGGTTGGCGTCGATTACTACCTCGTGGCCTTGCAGATATCCGGGGTCGGCACGCTCCTTACCGGCGTCAACTTCGTCACTACGATCCTCAAGACCCGCGCGCCGGGCATGAGCTATTTGCGCATGCCGGTGTTCTGCTGGACGGCGCTTGCTTCCAACCTCCTCATCATCGCCGCTTTTCCCGTGCTGACGGTCGCCCTCGCCCTTCTGATGCTCGACCGATACCTCGGCTTTCATTTCTTCACGAACGACGGCGGCGGCAACTCGATGCTCTACATGAACCTCATTTGGGTATGGGGGCATCCGGAGGTCTACATCCTCGTCCTTCCGGCGTTCGGGATCTATTCGGAGGTCGCCTCGACTTTCTCGGGAAAGCCGCTGTTCGGCTACCGCTCGATGGTCTTCGCGACGCTCGCGATCTGCATCATCTCCTTTTGCGTCTGGCTGCACCATTTCTTCACGATGGGCGCCGGGGCCGACGTCAATGCGGTGTTCGGAATCGCCAGTATGATCATCGGCATTCCGACAGGCGTGAAGATCTACAACTGGCTGTTCACGATGTACGGCGGCCGCGTCCGTTTTACCGTGCCCATGCACTATCTGATCGGCTTCATGCTAACCTTCGTGATCGGCGGTCTGACGGGAATCCTGCTCGCGATCCCGCCGGTGGATTTCATCGTCCACAACAGCCTGTTCCTGGTGGCGCACTTCCACCAGGTCATCATCGGCGGCGTGGTTTTCGCGCTGATGGCGGGCTACACCTACTGGTTCCCCAAGGCCTTTGGCTTCACGCTCGACGAGCGCTTGGGCAAGGCGGTTTTCTGGTGCTGGTTCATCGGGTTCCACCTCGCCTTCATGCCGCTCTATGTGCTCGGCTTCTGGGGGGCGACGCGCCGGATGCAGCACATAGCGGATCCGACCTGGGCGCCGTGGCTGGATGTCGCGTTCGTCGGCGCTGCGATCATCGGCCTGGGGATCGTTCTGACGGTCGTCCAGCTGCTCTATTCGATCAGGACCCGCGACCAGCGTCGCGACGTCAGCGGCGACCCGTGGGATGGCCGTACCCTAGAGTGGCTGACCCTGTCCCCGCCGCCGCACTACAATTTCGCGGTCCTGCCCGATGTCCACGGTGAAGAGGCCTATTGGACGCGCAAGCAGACGGCGATCAAGGAAGAGAAGCTGATCGACGAGCCTGACTATCAGCCGATCGAGATGCCGGTGAACACGCCGACCGGAATCATCGTCGCCTTCTTCGCTTCCGTCTGCGGCTTCGCGCTCATCTGGTACATCTGGTGGCTGGTCATCGTCGGCCTCATCGGCGCCTTCGCGATCCTCGTCTGGTACGCATGGCGCGACGAACATGAGCACATCATTCCCGTCGAGGAGGTCAGGAAGAATGCCCGCGAGCGGCGGCGGATTCGCATGGAGCATCTTCACACCGTGAGCCAATCGACATGACGGCCGGTACCGAAGCCCCAATGATCGGGCTGACCCATATGGGGTCGGAAGACACAGGCCTCGGCCAGCGCGGACCGGCGTCCAAGAACATCGTCGTTCCCTACGGTTTCTGGCTCTTCGTGCTGTCGGACATGGTGCTGTTCTCGGCGCTGTTCGCAACTTACGCGTCGCTCGTCCACGCGAGCGATGGCGGGCCGGTTACGAGCCAGCTTTTCGACCGGACGACAGTCGCGATCGAGACCCTCGCGCTTTTGATCTCTAGCTTCATCTGCGGGCTCGCGATGATCGCCGCCAAGCGCAAGGAGATGCTGTGGACTGAGGTCTTCCTGTTCTTCACCGCATTCTTCGGCTTCGTGTTCCTTGTGCTCGAACTTACCGAGTTCGCGCACATGGTGTCGATCGGAGCGCCGCCGCAGCGCAGCGCCTTTCTCTCCGCCTTCTTCACGCTGGTTGGTTGCCACGGCCTGCACGTCACCTGCGGCCTGCTGTGGATCGGCACGATGATGGCGCAGATCTGGGCCAAGGGATTCCAGCCGCACATCACCCGGCGCCTGCTGTGCCTCAGCGTGTTCTGGCACGCTCTCGACATCATCTGGGTCGCCATCTTCACCATCGTCTATCTGATCGGAACTTTGCCATGACCGAACCGGATTTAGAGCCGCTCAATGTCGCTCCGGGCGAGCCGCACGACGTCATGCTCAGCGAAACCGTCAGCTATGTCGTCGGCCTCGGCCTCGCGCTGCTCCTCACCGGCGTGTCGTTCTGGGTAGCGTCGACCTCGTCATTATGGGGTCCCGGCGTCGCGACCGGGCTGGTCGTGCTCGCCATCGCGCAGATGGGCGTCCACCTCGTCTTCTTCCTTCACATCACCAGCGGACCGGACAACACCAACAACGTGCTTGCGCTCGCGTTCGGCGTCCTCATCGTCTTCCTGGTGATGATCGGCACGATCTGGATCATGGCGCACATGAACGCGAACATGACGTCCGACCCGAGGATGATGAACCTGATGACCCAGCGCGGCTAGAGCCGCGTCCAGGCAAGTCCGATCATGATCGCGAGAACGACAACGCTCGCCGCCATCGCGACCGCTGCCGACAGGCCCTTGCGGCCCGCATTGACGAGTGTGATTCCGATCTTCACCGCCATGTTGACGATGATCGTTCCGCAGATCGCCATGGCCGCCGGAAGGGGAGAAATGGCAGCGGCGGGCAGGCCGCCGAGCGTGATGATGGCGACGTCGACGTCCATGCTTCCAGTGACGAGGAGAAGGACGGCGATCCCGCTCTCGCCGAACTGGCCCTGCGCCCATCTGGCGACAAGCGCAGCGATTGCCACGAAGACGAGAAAGCCGAGCGCGGGCAGGATCGCGATGGGGTTTCCGGGAGCCGTCGGCGCGTCGGACTTCGGCGCTTTGCGATAAAGCCAGTATCCCGCGATCCAGGCGACCAGGATCGCCGGCACCAGCAACACCAGGATCTGTGGCAGGACGCGCGTCGCGAAGACGGCGATGAGGATCGGCACGCGAAGGTACATGACGCCGGTCGCGAGCGCGATTCCGGCGGGCTCGGCGCCCGCTTCGCTTTCGCGTCCGAGCCGCTGCGCAAGCGCCTGTGTGACGGCAGTCGAGCTGTAGGCGCCGCCGATTAGGGCTGTCGCGATCGTCCCGTGCCGCTCGCCGAAGATGCGGTTCGCGACATAGCCGAGAAAGGAGAAGCCGGTGACGAGCACCACCACCAGCCACAGGCGCTGCGGGTTCCACGCGCCGAGCGGTCCATAATGACCGTTGGGCAGGAACGGCAGGATCGCTCCCGCAATGACGGCGTAGCGCGCGAGCGCCTTGACGTCGTCCGAGTCCAGCCGCTCGACGAAGCTGTGCAGTTCCTCGCGCAGCGCGAGCAGGGCGACTCCGACGGCGGCGCAGGCGATCGCGAGCGCAGGGTTTCCGTTCCCGGCCAGGAAGCCGATCGCGATCGTTGCGATCGCGGCGACCGCACTCGTCGAATCGTGCTGGGTCCTGAGCTCGCGGGAATAGGCAATCACCATGATCGCGACCATGGCGATGGCGATCGCCGCCGCGACGAGAACAGGTCCGCTTGCGCCGAGCAGTCCCGCTATGCCGCTGCCCAGCCCCATAATCGTGAAGGTTCGGACGCCGGCGACCCGCGTTCCGGGTTCCTGGTCCTTGAGCTTCCAGCCGCGCTCGATCCCGATCAGCAGGCCGGACGCGAGCGCCGTAGCGACGCAGAGCGCCTGCCAGTACCAGCCACTCAGCACCGGTGCCGTCATGCTTTAGATGGAGAGGCCGGGATCGCCCTCCAGTACCTGCTGATCGAGCTTTGGCCGCTCGCCTGGTCCCCACAGCTTCGCGGTGTGGACCACTCGGTAGCGGAGCGGCCCGCCATCCGGTGTGCCGCTGCTTGTGATTGGCCGCGGAATGCAGACGAATTCGGTGAGCATCTCGTCGCCATTGAGCCGCACCTTCGCATAGCCGTGACCGCCAGTATCGACGAATTCGACATGAGGCGAAAGTTCAGGATTCGACAAGGCTAGTGCGCGCCGAAGATCGAACGTCTTCGCATATTCGAGGCACGAGCGGACGCCGTGCTTCAGCAGCATGTTGAACGTCCAGTCGGGCTTGGCGCCGTCGGGGCGATCGGCGAGAAACAGCGGCCGAAGCGGAGCGGTCTTGGGAAGACTGTGCTCATTCGCTTCCATCGCTCCGGCGCTCGACAACGAAGCGCCGACGAAGCTCAGGCCGACCGGCTCGAACTTGGCCGGCGGCAAATCGGAGGCTGCGTAGCCAGCCCAGAAAGCGTGGCGGTCGCCGGCGACAATGGCGAAGCCGGTGATCTTCGCGTCGCGGACAAGGTCGTAAATCTCGGCGCGCTCGAGGTAAGCAGTTCCGTAATCGCCGCCGCCCACCGATGCGTAGCCGCCTGGCCAGGACTCCTTGGTTATTCCTTGCGGCAGGTTCTGGGGATCGGCGCGGAGGTCCGGGCCGCCCTCCGAATTGCCCCAGATCTTCCAGGTGGCGGTCGAGCGCTTCAGCTGATCCTTGAACCAGGCCTTCTGCGTTGCGCCGAGGATGGTTTGCGGCGGCGCGTTCTTCTGCGGGTTCGGCACGCGCGCATCGCCGAAGCTGACCTCGGCCGGCGGATTGCCGCCGCCATAGGCACGGCCTCCGTCGAGGATGCGCATCCCCTCCTCGGTGAACATGCCGAGGAACTCATCGCCGCCGAGCTTGCCAAGCGAGGGGTCGCTGAACGGGTCGGCGCTGCGGTAGCTGTGCTGGTCGGTAATGATGAGGTCGAGGTGCTTGCCGTAGCGGTAAGCGCGATAGCCGATCAGGCTGTTGATTGCGGCGAGGTTATTGGGCTCGTCGCCAAGGCCGTTCTCGTCCCACTTCTCGATCGCAACGTCCTTCACCGAAGGCGGATCGAAGCGTTCGAGCGATGGTCCGCCGACCTTCTTGCAGCGTGACGGCAGATATTCCCACCAGGCCTGGTTGGCGGCGACCTTGATGCTCTGGCCGGGCCGCTCCTTGACTGCCTTCTGGATGCTCTGCCAGCCCTGCCACGAGAATTCGTGATTGTCCCACATCGCCACGAACGGCCAGCGCGCCCGCGCGTCTTGAAGGTCCGGGTCGGCTAAGATAGCCCTTGTAGACTGCGCGGTAGCCTTCGACTGTCAGCGGAAAATGGAAGTTTCCGACCTTGCCACCGTCTGGAATTCGCGCGACCTCGTAAATCGTGCGGTCGTAGCGGGTCTTCACCTCGTCGGGATATTCGACGACTTCGTAGATGAAGTCGCCGAGGTGGAGCACGAAATCGAGCTGGTCCTCGGGGGCGGCACGTTCGTCCTCGAAGATCATTCGCCGATAGGCGTTGAGCTTGCCTTCGTTGACGTCCTGGCAGCTGACGAAGACGAAATTCACCGGGCGCGGATCATTCGGCAGCGGCGCCGTTCGTGTTCGGCCGATGCGGCTGCCGTTCCCGTCGGCGTCGGTGAAACGGTACCAATAGGCTCGCGAGGGCTTGAGTCCGCCGACCAACACGCGCGCTGTCCAGTCGGATTCCGCCGAGACGGGCGCCCGAGCATGGGCAACGACCCGATTGAACGCTTCGTCTTCGGCGACTTCGGCTGTGAGAAGCTGACGAGCGTTCTGATCGTACGGCCGCCGAGTCCAGAGAATGACGCTGCTCGGATCGGGATCGCCTGACGCGACGCCCTGCGGATAAAGCTCGCGCCGCTCGGTCCAGTTGGTCCGCGATGCGGCGGCCTTGCCGTTCCACGCGAGCGAGGCGCCCATCGCCGCCGCAAGTTGAACGAAATCGCGGCGGCTGAGCGTCATACTACCCCCTTTTCAGTCTCTCCGCGTGCCAGGCGAGGTGTTCGGCCATGAACGTCGAGATGAAATAATAGCTGTGGTCGTAACCCTCCTGCCGGCGAAGCGTCAGCGGGATTCCGGCCGCGGCGCATGCTTGCTCGAGAAGCTCGGGCCGCAATTCCTTTTCGATGAACGGGTCGGCCGTGCCGACATCCACGAGGATTTCGTCGACGCGCGCGCCGTCCTCGATCAGCGCGACGGCATCGTGCTTTCGCCACGCCGAGCGGTCCTGCCCGAGATAGCCGGCGAGTGCCTTCTCGCCCCACGGCACCTGCGAGGGCGCGACGATCGGCGCGAAGGCCGACGCGCTTAGGAAGCGATCGGGGTGATTGAGAGCGACGGTAAGCGCGCCGTGCCCGCCCATCGAATGGCCGGTGATGCTTTGCCGGTCCATGTCCGCCGGGAATTCCGCAGCAACGAGTGCCGGAAGTTCCTCGGTCACATAGGTCCACATTCGGTAATTCGAAGACCAAGGCTCCTCGGTCGCATCGACATAGAATCCCGCGCCCTTGCCGAAATCATATCCCTCCGCATCCGCGACCTCGTCGCCGCGTGGGCTGGTGTCCGGAGCGACGAAGATGAGGCCAAGCTCGGCGCACGCGGCGCGATACTCGCCTTTCTCGGTGACGTTTGCCTGCGTGCAGGTGAGACCGGACAGGTACCAGACGACCGGCAGTTTGCTGCCCTTCACCGCCTGCGGCGGCAGGAAGATCGAGAAAGTCATGTCGGTCGCCGGTCGCGCCGGACGCATGCTTCACGACGAGCTGCCGCCCGCCGTGCGACTTGATCTCGGAAACAATCTCGACGGTCATTTAGGGCGGTGCAGCGCGCAGAGCTTATTACCGTCCGGGTCGCGCACGTAAGCGAGGTGAACCGGTCCGAACGCTGCCGTTGCGCAGGCCGGGCGGATCTTCACACGACGTGCCGCCGTTGGCGACCGCGACATCGTGGAACTGCTTCACCTGCTCAGGCGAATCGCACTGGAAGCCGATGGTGCCGCCATTTGCGGGGCTCGCCGGTTCACCGTTGATCGGCTCGGTGACGCAGAACGTCGCGCCGTTGTGGCGATAGAAGAGCCGCGAATGGCCCGACGGACCGACATTGTGGATCGGTTCGCCCTCAAAGCCGAGCGTGCCGAGCACCGTGTTGTAAAAGGCTTTCGCTTTTTCGAGATCGCCGAGTCCCGACCATTACATGGCTGAACATCTTTCCCTCCCTTAGTAGACGACCACAGACCGGATGCTTTCGCCCGCGTGCATCAGCTCGAAGCCCTTGTTGATGTCGTCGAGCTCGAGCATGTGGGTGATCATCGGGTCGATCGCGATCTTCCCGTCCATGTACCAGTCGACGATCTTGGGGACGTCGGTGCGGCCCTTGGCGCCGCCGAACGCGGTGCCGCGCCAGTTGCGGCCGGTGACCAGCTGGAACGGCCGCGTCGCGATCTCCTTGCCGGCCTCGGCGACGCCGATGATGATGCTGGTGCCCCAGCCGCGGTGGCAGCATTCGAGCGCGGTGCGCATCACCTCGGTGTTGCCGGTCGCGTCGAACGTATAGTCGGCGCCGCCGTCGGTCAGCGCCAGCACTTCCTCGATGATCTTCGCGCGATCCTTGTTCCGTGCCGTCGATGAAGTCGGTCATCCCGAACTTGCGGCCCCATTCCTCGCGGTCGGGGTTGATGTCGACGCCGACGATCCGGTTCGCGCCGACCAGCTTCGCGCCCTGGATGACGTTGAGGCCGATGCCGCCGAGGCCGAAAACGACGACGTTCGCGCCCGGCTCGACCTTGGCGGTCTTGACGACTGCGCCGACGCCGGTGGTGACTCCGCAGCCGATGTAGCAGCTGGTCTTGAACGGCGCGTCCTCGCGGATCTTCGCCACCGCGATCTCGGGCAGCACGGTGAAGTTCGAGAAGGTCGAGCAGCCCATGTAATGGAAGATGGTCTCGCCCTTGTAGCTGAAGCGGCTAGTGCCGTCGGGCATCACGCCCTTGCCCTGCGTCGCGCGGATCGCGGTGCAGAGGTTGGTCTTGCCGGAGAGGCACGACTTACACTGGCGGCATTCGGGCGTGTACAGCGGGATGACGTGGTCGCCCGGCTTCACGCTGGTGACGCCCGGCCCGACCTCGCGCACCATGCCCGCGCCCTCGTGGCCGAGGATCGAGGGGAAGATGCCTTCGCTGTCGAGCCCGTCGAGCGTGTAGGCGTCGGTGTGGCAGATGCCGGTCGCCATGATCTCGACCAGCACTTCGCCCTGCTTCGGGCCTTCGAGGTCGACCTCGACGATCTCGAGCGGCTTCTTGGCCTCGAAAGCGACGGCGGCGCGGGTCTTCATTGCTGCTTCTCCATTGAGGAACCGGCGCATCCAGCCGGCGACGCGCGCGATTGTCGTTCGGCGCGTCGAGCGAGGCGAGCGCCGCGTCGGGATCGTTCACGCGGTCGTAGCGCTTCTCGATCAGCGCCTTGGCGTAGCCGGCCGAGAATTCCGGATGGAACTGGAAGCTGATCGCCGGCCGGTCGGTCCAGGCGAGCGCGGCGAAAGGCGTGAAGTCGGACGCCGCGACGACCTCCGTGTTCGGCGGCTGGACCACGACCTGGTCCTGGTGCGACGCGGGAATGGCGATCTGGCGTTCGCCGTTGGATCCACGGCTGCGGATCGGACGACCTCAGTAGCGGTGAAGGCCCGCGCCCCAGCCCTTGGGCGACTTGACGACCTCGCCGCCGAGCGCCTGCGCCATCACCTGGTGGCCGAAGCAGACGCCGACCATCTTCGCCTCGCCGGCGTCGCGGATGAACTCCAGCAGCGGCGCGATCCACGGCAGCGGGTCGTAAACGCCCGCCGGCGAGCCGGTGACCAGATAAGCGTGATGCGCGGCCGGTTCGGGCAGCTCGCCCGTTCTGCACGTCGAACGTCTCGATTTCGAAGCCGGCGCCGAGCAGCTCGGCGAACATGTCGGGATAGCTGCCGAACTCGTCGGCAAGCGGTGCCGGGCGGAACGCCGGTTTCGAGGATCGCGAGCTTCATGGCGCGCCGCCTTGCCACCTCATTGGCGTTGCGGCCAAGACGAAGCGATGGGGAGCGCGCTCGAGGGACGCCATGCGCTGATCACCGGCGGCGGCACCGGCATCGGCGCCGCCGCCGCCCAGCATCTCAACGCCGCAGGCGCGAAACTGTCGCTGCTCGGGCGCCGGATCGAGCCGCTGCAGCGCCGTCGCCGAGGAGCTTCGGCGGCGCCGCGATCCAGTGCGACGTCACCGACCCCGAGCGCATCCGCGCCGCCTTCGACGAAGCGCGCGCCGTCAACGGGCCGATCGACCTCCTGATCGTCAATGCCGGGATCGCGGAGAGCGCGCCGTTCCACAAGATGACCCGCGAGAGCTGGGACCGGATCATCGCCACCAACCTGACCGCCGCGTTCGACTGCGCGCAGCGCGGCGATCGGCGACCTGCTCAAGAGCGACAACGGCCGGCTGGTGTTCGTCGCCTCGGTCGCGGCGCTGCGCGGCGTTCCCTATGCCGCGCATTACGCCGCGTCGAAGCACGGCCTGCTCGGCCTGATGCGCAGCCTCGCCGCCGAATATGCGAAGACCAACCTGACGGTGAACGCGGTCTGCCCGGGCTATGTCGACACGCCGATGACCGACCAGTCGGTCGCGCGCGTGTCGCAAGATCACCGGCCGCAGCGAGGACGATGCGCGCGCGGCGATCACCAACATGAATGCGAGCGGCCGGCTGGTCGATCCGCAGGCGATCGGCAACGTCATCGCCATGCTGTGCCTGCCGCTCAGCGCGCGACATCAACGGCGCCGCGATCACGCATCGACGGGGGCACGAGCGCATGAGCTTCGACCCGGCGACGTTTCAGCCGACGCACTTCCTGTGGAAGTTCGAGGACGGCGTCGCGACGATCACGCTCAACCGGCCCGAGCGGAAGAATCCGCTGACCTTCGACAGCTATGACGAGCTGCGCGCACCTTCTACGAGCTCGACCACGACTACGCGGTGAAGGCCGTCGTGATCCGCGGCGCGGGCGGCAATTTCTGCTCGGGCGGCGACGTCCACGAGATCATCGGCCCGCTGACGAAGATGGACCGCGACGGGCCTGCTCCGCTTCACGCGCATGACCGGCGACCTGGTTCGCGCGATGCGCGCTGCCCGCAGCCGATCATCGCCGCGGTCGAAGGCGTGTGCGCCGGCGCCGGCGCGATCATGGCGATGGCGAGCGACATCCGCTTCGGCCAGCCCGGCTGCAGGACCGCCTTCCTGTTCAGCCGCGTCGGCCTGTCGGGCGCCGACATGGGCGCCTGCGCGATCCTGCCGCGGATCATCGGCCACGGCCGCGCCGCCGAGCTGCTGTTCACCGGCCGCGACATGACCAGCGACGAAGGGCCTCGCCTGGGGCTTCTACAACCGCGTCGTCGAGGACGTGCATGGCCGAGGCCTATGCGCTCGCCGACGAGCTCGCGAACGGGCCCGATCGATCGCCCACTGCGTCACCAAGCGGCAGCTCGACGCCGAGTGGAACATGTGCGATCGAGGAGGCGCTCGAAGCGGAAGCGCGGGCGCAGGCGCGGTGCATGGAGACCAACGATTTCAAGCGCGCCTACGAGGCGTTCGCGGACAAGCAGAAGCCGGAGTTCCAGGGCGATTGATGCGCCGACCGCGAAGCGGCTTCCTCTGCCTGGCCGCTTCTTCGAGGCGCGCGCACCGCGAGCTGGCCGAGCGAGCTCGCAGCGAGCTGGTGCGACGGACAATGGTGCGCGAATCCGCGTTATGCCGACGACCTCGACAGCGAATGCCGCGACGCTGGTGCGCGAGCTCGGCGCCGCGGGCTTCCTCAAGCTCTGCGTCGCCGACGGCGATCGTCGGCCCGACGTGCGCAGCCTCGCGCATCGCGCGCGAGACGCTCGCCTATCACAGCGCGCTCGCCGACTTCGCCTTCGCCATGCAGGGCCTCGGCTCGGGCGCGATCTCGCTGTTCGGAACGGTCGAGCAGAAGCGCGAATGGCTGCCGAGGGTCGCGAGCGGCGAGGCGATCGCCGCCTTCGCGATGACCGAGCCGGAATGCGGATCCGACGCCGCGAACATGCAGACCTCGGCGATGCGCGACGGCAACGAATGGGTGCTGGTCGGCGAGAAGACGCTACATCTCCAACGGCGGCATCGCCGATTTCTACGTGACCTTCGCGCGCACCGGCGAAGGCGAAGGCGCGCGCGGGCTTTCGGCGTTCATCGTCCCGGCGGACGCGGTCGACGCGTCGCCGAGCGGATCGAGGTGATCGCGCCGCACCCGCTCGCGCGGCTGAAGTACGACAATGTCCGCATTCCCGCCGACGCGATCATCGGCGAGCCGGGCGAAGGCTTCCGCATCGGCATGGAGACGCTGAACCTGTTCCGGGTGACGGTCGGCGCGGCGGCGCTCGGCTTTGCGCGGCGCGCGCTCGACGAGGCGCTGAGCTTCGCGACGAGCGCGCCGGCTCGGCAGCGGCACGCTCGCCGACAATGCGGTGACGCAGGCCAAGCTCGCCGACATGGCGCTCGCGATCGATGCGTCGGCGCTGCTGATCTACCGCGCCGCCTGGCAGCAGGATGAAGGCGGCACCGACAACCGCCGCGCCGCGGCCATGGCCAAGCTCCACGCGACCGAAGCCGCGCAGCAGGTGATCGACGCGGCGGTGCAGATGCACGGCGGCGCCGGCGTCACGCGCGGCGTGAAGGTCGAGGAGCTCTACCGCGACATCCGCGCGCTGCGCATCTACGAAGGCGCGAGCGAGGTGCAGCGCCAGATCATCGCGCGCGACTTGCTGAAGGGGGAGCGGCCATGAAGATCCTGCAGCCGCCGAACTGGCCGCGGCCGAAGGGCTATTCGAACGGCATTTCAGCGCAGCGGGCGGATGATCTTCACCGCCGGCGATCGTCGGCTGGGACGAGCATGAGAGCTTCCCCGAATATACGCTCCACGGCCAGTTCGCGCAGGCGCTCCGCAACACGCTGCAGATCCTCGCCGAGGACGGCGCCGGGCCGCAGCATATCGTGCGCATGACCTGCTACGTCACCGACCGCCACGAATATCTGAACTCGCGCGACGAGATCGGCGCCGCGTGGCGCGAGATCATGGGCCCGAATTATCCGGCGATGGCGCTGGTCGAGGTGAAGGGCCTGGTCGAGAGCGCCGCCAAGGTCGAGATCGAGACGACGGCGGTGGTGGAGGAGTGATGTCACGACGCATTCGCGAAGGAGGCATCCGCTTGTCCGTCGCGGGTGACGGGGATGACTACGACCTTCGTCCGCGACCGCCTGCCGCCGCCGGAGCTGCTGCCGGAGTTCCGCTTCGACCTGCCCGAGCTGCAATATCCCGAACGGCTGAACGCCGCGGCGGAGCTGCTGAAGGGCGGCGCGCCGGACGCGCTCGCGGTCGTCAACGATCATGGCCGCTGGACCTATGCCGAGCTCGACGATTTCAGCGGGCGCATCGCGCGGCTGCTGGTCGAGGAAGAGGGGCTGATCCCCGGCAACCGCGTGCTCCTGCGCGGGCCGAACGGCTACACGATGTTCGCGGCGTGGCTCGGCGTGCTGAAGGCCGGCGGCGTGGTGGTCGCGACCATGCCGCTGCTTCGCCCGGGCGAGATCGCGACGGTGATCGAGCGCGCGCAGATCAGCCACGCGATCGTCGACAGCCGCTTCATCGGCGACTTCCGCCAGGCGGTCGAGCAGACGCACAGCGTCAAGCACATCGTCAAATATGACGGCGATTACGGGAAGGGCGAGCTGGAGACGCGCACCGCCTCGCTGCAGCCGCTGCCGCCCGCCGACACCGGCCGCGACGACCCGTGCATCATCGCCTTCACCAGCGGCACGACCGGCGTGCCCAAGGGCTGCGTCCAGTTCCACCGCGACGTGCTCGCGCCGTGCGACACGTTCGCGAAGCATCTCGTCGGCCCCAAGCCCGGCGACGTCTTCCTGACCAGCGCGCCGATGGCCTTCACCTTCGGCCTCGGCATCACGCCGATGTTCCCGCTGCGCTTCGGCGCGGCGAGCGCGACGATCGAGCAGGCGGGCCCGACAAGCTTGCTCGACGCGATCGCGAAGTTCGGCGTCACCCACCTCGGCACCGCGCCGACCGCCTACAAGGCGATGCTGTCGCAGCCCGCGCTCGACGATGCGCTGAAGACCCTCCGCTACTGCATCTCCGCCGGCGAGCATCTGCCCGAGGCGACCTGGCGCGCGTGGAAGGAGCGCACGGGAATCGCGATCACCGACGGCATCGGCTCGACCGAGATGATGCACATCTTCGTCTCCGCCGCGGGCGACGACATCCGCCCCGGCTCAACCGGCAAGGCGGTGCCCGGCTACACCGCGACCGTGCTCGACGCCGACGGCAATCCGCTCGACGAGGGCGTCGGCCGCCTCGCGATCAAGGGCCCGACCGGCTGCCGCTACCTCGATGACGAGCGCCAGCGCGACTATGTCGTCAACGGCTGGAACGTCACCGGCGACACCTACCGCCGCGACGCCGACGGCTATTATTGGTACCTCGCGCGCAGCGACGACATGATCGTCAGCTCGGGCTACAATATCGGCGCTCCCGAAGTGGAGAATGCGCTGCTGTCGCACCCCGCGGTCGCCGAATGCGCGGTGATCGGCGTGCCCTGCCCCGAGCGCGGGCAGAAGGTGAAGGCGTTCGTGGTGCTCGCGGCGGACGCGGAGCCCTCGGACGCGCTGGTCGCGGAGCTGCAGGCGCACGCGAAGGCCGCAGATCGCGCCCTACAAATATCCGCGCGAGATCGAGTTCGTCGACGCGCTTCCGAAGACCGCGACCGGCAAGCTCAGGCGCAGCGAGTTGAGGGACCGCTAGTCACTCGCTAGCAGGACATGAATCCTGCTCGGTCCGACTCGACTCCCCAAGGAATCCGCATGCGTTTGCGTGACATCGTTCGTCTCTGCCTCATCGCCATTTCCGGACTGACCTCCCTCGCCGCCTCGGCCGCGCCGGTGAGCACCTATTACCCGCGCGAGACCTTCGCGCCGCTCGATTTCTATCCGCCGCCGAACCGCTATCGCTCGGCTGACGGGACGCCTGGGCCGGACTTCTGGCGGAACCGCGCCGATTACACGATCCACGCTGCGCTCGACCCCGCGACTCACTCGATCAGCGGCACGGTGCAGATCCGCTACACCAACAACAGCCCGGGTCCGCTCGACGTGCTGTGGCTGCTTCTCGAGCAGAATCTCTACAAGCCGGATTCGCGCGGGAACCTGTCGCTCGGCGGCCGGCCGGGCACGCTGTCGGAAGTGCCGCTCGGCCTCACACAGGGGATGATCCTCGACGATGTCCGCGTGACCGTCGGCAAGCGCACCGTCGCCGTGCAGCCGATCGTCAGCGACACGCGCGCCCAGCTTCGGCTTCCGGCGCCGCTTCCGACCGGCGCCACGGCGGTGGTCGACATCCGCTATCATTACACCGTGGCAAAGGAGCCGTGGGGCGGCCGCAACGGCTGGATGGATAGCAAGAACGGACCGATCTATTCGATCGCTCAATGGTACCCGCGCATGGCGGTCTACGACGACCTGCGCGGCTGGGACACGCTTCCCTACCTGCAGCAGGAATTCTATCTCGAATATGGCGACTTCGATTATTCGGTGACGGTCCCGGCGAACTGGATCGTCGCCAGCCCCGGCGCGCTCCAGAACCCGCAACGAGGTGCTGACTGCTACGCGAGCGCGCGCGGCTCGCGGAGGCGCGGCAGAGCGACAAGACGGTGATGATCCGGCGCTGGTCCGAGCCGGCCGGCCCGTCGACCGGCACGCACAGCTGGCACTTCACGATGCACGACAGCCGCGACGTGGCGTTCGGTGCTTCGCCGGCCTTCAACTGGGACGCCGCGCGGATGCGTCTGCCCGGCGGGCGCACTGGCCTCGCCATGTCGGCCTATCCAGTCGAGGCGAAGGCATGGGACCGCTCGACGGAATATCTCAAGGATTCGGTCGAGCGTTATTCGGCCAAATGGTATCCGTTCCCCTGGCCCAACGCGTTCAACGTCGCCGGACCAGCGGCGGGCATGGAATATCCGGCGATGGCGTTCGACGACATCAACTCCCCACCGAAAGTTCTCTTCTACGTCACTGCACACGAGATCGGGCACAGCTGGTTCCCGATGCTCGTCGGCTTCAACGAGCGCCGCAACGCGTGGATGGACGAGGGCATCAACACCTTCATCGACGTCTACGAATCGGACGAGTTCAACCACGGCGAGTTCGGCCCGAAGCGTGACAGCGAATATGCGCCGAAGGGCGGCAATCCGGTCGACGAGATCCTGCCGATCCTCGCCGATCCCGACGCGCCGCCGATCATGTCGCGCGCCGATACGATCCTCGATAAATACCGGCACCCCGTCACCTACTTCAAAACCGCGCTAGGAATGGTGCTTCTTCGCGAGCAGATCCTCGGGCCCGAGCGGTTCGATCCCGCCTTCCGCCGCTTCATCGCCGCCTGGGCGTTCAAGCATCCCACGCCCGCCGACTTCTTCCGGGCGATGGAGAGCGAAGGCTGGCGAGGATCTCAGCTGGTTCTGGCGCGGCTGGTTCTACAACAACTGGCAGCTCGACCTTGCGGTGACCGGCATCACGCCCTTCCCGCAGACCGCCGCATTCAAGGGCGCCCTCGTCACGGTGCAGTCGCTCGACAAGATGGTGCTTCCGGTGACTCTGCGCGTGACCTTCGCCGATGGGACCAGCCGCGACGTCAAGCTCCCGGCCGAGACCTGGATCCGCCAGGCGTCGACCAGGGTGCCGGTGATTTCGAATTCGCCGATCGTCCGCGCCGTGCTCGATCCCGACCACAAAATCCCGGACAAGGACCGCTCGAATGACGACTTCACCGCTCGCTGATTTACGGAAGTGGCTCTCGCACACATCGGGGTAAGTCCGGATGGCCCGGCGATGACTCGCGCCTAAGGGTAGTTCCCTACCTGGGCGCTCGCAGGCGCTCCAACCCGGGGGAGGTCGCTGGTTGGTGATGTTCGCTCATCGCATGGGGGTCCTCGCGTTCCCTCTCCTGCTCGCCACGGCTACTGTCGCTCGTGCGGCCGATGCGCCGGACGACGCCGTCAATTTAAAGGCTGAGGTCGCCGATCCATCGGCGGCGCAGTCGGCCGAAGCTACTCCGCCGGATGTGGCCCCCGGCCAGCCTGCCTCCAGCAAGAAATGGGAATTCGCGACCATTGGCTACGTCTGGTTGGCGGGCGCTTGGGGCAAGACGGATGTCACCGGTCCCACACCGCCCGTCGATCTCGACCTGCCGTTCGGAAAAGTCCTCAAGGGCTTCAAATTTGCCTTCATGGGGGCGGCGGAGGCGAGGCACGACCGCTTCGTCATCCTCGGCGATTTGACCTTCATCCACCTCGACGCACATCAGGGAATCGGGATTCGCGATCCGGATTTCATCAAGGCAGAACTCGATTCGAGGACTGCCGAGATCACACTCGTCGGCGGCTATCGCGTCGTGAACAATGGCCCGGTGACGGTCGATCTGCTCGCCGGCGGCCGGATGAACTGGTTCAAGACCACGCTCCAGCTGCAGGGACCAAACCGCGAGCTCGAGGGCGAAGTGAAGAAGAGCTGGTTCGATCCGCTCATCGCAGGCCGGATCGCAGCTCCTCTCGGCGGCAAATGGGGTATCGCGGTCTATGGCGATTTTGGCGGCTTCGGCGTTGGATCGCACGTGACCTGGCAGCTGGTGCCGACTGTCACCTACCAGATCAATCACAAGATGACGCTTGGTGCCGGCTGGCGCTACTACAAGGTGAATTACAGCACCGGCGACACCTTCCTGTACAATGTCCATCAAAGCGGCCCGCTGATCACATTCCGGACCGTGCTTTAGAAACGGCGTGTATTACTAAACTATAGCACCTGTTCCCAAGGGTCTGCCTCCCGACATTTCTGCTAACATTCTGATCCGCAACGATTAGTCGTTTTGGCACGCTTCTTGATTTTCGCTCCGTCGCAGCAGCGCTGCTGCGTAACAGGAGCACGAATTATGTTGATGAGCACAATCCTCGCAGTCGCTCTCGGTATCACGCCGGTGAAGGACTTGGGCTCGCCCCAGCTCGTCCAAGTCGACGAGGCCAGGATCGGCAAGCAGGTCGGCCGGTTCACACAGCGCGTCGGCAAGGACGGCAAGACCCACGTTCGCGGCTTCGATCGTCTCGGCCGCAGCTACGAGCTCGCGATCGATTCGAAAGGTCATGTCGAAGGCCGGGTCGGCGATTGGAACGTCACCTTCGATGTGAAGGATGCAGCCTGACCCGGGGGCATCGGACCGAGCTTCGGAGCGGCCCGATGCCACCTCTTTGCGTGACACGGCGGCGGCGCATCTGATAGCCGCAGTGCATGGCTTCTACTGCTGCCGCTTCCGCTCGCGAGATCCTGACGGGTCTCCACGAGATCATGGCGAAGCGCGGCTCGGCGCAGAGCAAGCTCGACCGCGTCGTCGATCTCATCGCTGAGGCGATGAACAGCGATGTCTGCTCGATCTATTTGCTGCGTGAAAATTATCTCGAGCTGTTCGCGACTCACGGCCTGCGCAAGGAGGCGGTTCACGTAACCCGGCTGAGGATGGGCGAAGGCCTCGTCGGCACGATCGCAGGCGAGGGCCGAATCCTCAACCTCGCCGAGGCAGCGCAGCACCCGGCCTTCGCCTACCGTCCTGAAACAGGCGAGGAGCGGTTCCACAGCTTTGCGGGCGTTCCGATCGTCCGGCTCGAGACCCCGATCGGAGTCCTCGCGGTCCAGAACGCCGATCCGCGCCGCTACGAGGACGTGGAGATCGAGGCGCTCCAGACCGTGGCGATGGTGCTGTCCGAAATGATCGGCGCCGCGCGGCTGGTCGACGGCGCCCGTCGAAGCCGGCTCCGGAGCGCCGGGCCGCTGCGCTTGTCCGGCCTCAAGCTCGTCGCCGGAATGGCCAAGGGCGAAGCGGTCTTCCACGAGCCTCGCGTGATCGTCGAGCACACGGTCGCCGAGGACATCGAGGCGGAACGCGAGCGCGTTTATGCCGCGTTCCGAAAGATGCGCGAGCAGATCGACAATATGGCCAAGGAGGCCGAGTTCGGAACTGCGGGCGAGCATCAGGAGATCCTCGAGACCTACCGTATGTTCGCCTATGACGAGGGCTGGTCGCGCCGGATCAACGAGGCGATCGACAGCGGCCTTACCGCAGAAGCGGCGATCGAGCGCGTCCAACAACGGATGCGGGCGCGCATGCAGGACATCGACGACCCGTTGTTAAGCGAGCGGATGCACGACCTTGAGGACCTCTCGAACCGGCTGCTTCGGATCGTGTCCGGCCGGATGGGAACTGCGGCACAGTCGGGCCTGACCCGAGACACCGTGCTGGTCGCCCGCAACCTTGGCCCCGCCGACCTCCTCGAATATGACCGCCGCCGGCTGAAGGGCGTCCTGCTCGAGGAAGGCTCGCTGACGTCGCATATGACGATCGTCGCCCGCGCCATCGGCGTGCCGGTGATCGGGCGCCTCCACGACATCCGTCACAGCGTCGAGGAAGGCGAGATGATCCTCGTCGACGGCGACAATGGAAGCGTGATCGTGCGCCCGACGCGCCACCTGACGACGGGCTTCGAGCATCGCATGGCGATGAGCCAGAAGCGCCGCGCCGAGTTCGCCGCGGTTCGGACGCTCCCCGCCAAGACCCGCGACGGGGTGACGGTCAGCGTGATGGTGAACGCGGGGCTCGCCGAGGATGCGGCAACGCTTCCGATGACCGGCGCCGACGGAATCGGCCTGTTCCGCACGGAATTCCAGTTCCTCGTCTCCGCGACCCTGCCTGGGCGCGAACGCCAGCAGCGGCTGTACACGAAGGTGCTCGAAGCCGCGGGCGATCGTCCCGTCATCTTCCGCACCGTCGACATCGGCGGCGACAAGGCGCTGCCTTACCTGACCGACGAGGTCGAGGATAAGGCGGAAAATCCCGCAATGGGCTGGCGCGCCTTACGGCTCTCGCTCGAGCGCACGACCCTGATGAAGGCGCAGGCCCGCGCGCTTATCGAAGCGTCGCACGGCAAGGTGCTTCGAGTGATGTTCCCGATGGTCTCTGAACCTTGGGAATATGAGGAGGCGCGCAAGCTCGTCGAGGAACAAGTCGACTGGGCGAAGAAGTCGCACCGCCCGCGCCCGACGCGAATCGAGTTTGGCGCAATGCTCGAAGTGCCGAGCCTTGCCGAGATGCTCGACCAGCTTCTGCCGAGGGTCGATTTCATCTCGATCGGCACCAATGATTTGACTCAGTTCCTCTTCGCTGCCGACCGGTCCGACCCACGCCTCGCGCAGCGATATGACTGGCTCAGCCCAGCCATCCTGCGCTTCCTGAAACGGGTGCTCGATGCGTGCCGCGCCGCGGGAGTGCCGGCGCGGGTGTGCGGCGAGATGGCTGGACGGCCATTGGAAGCGATGGCCCTCGTCGGCATCGGCGCCGAGAATTTCTCGATCACGCCGGCCGGCGTCGGCCCGGTCAAGGCCATGGTCCGCTCGCTCGACGCCGGCGCGATCCGGGCTCGGCTCGATCAGCTTCTGGCCAAGCCGCCCAAGGATATGCGCAAGGCGCTGACCGACTGGGCCAAACGTCAGTCGGTGACGATCGGCTAGCTTCCGGTTGACACTCGGCCCCGAGGCCTCAAACAGAAACTCATGGCCAAGCGCGAAATCGAAACCGAGCCGATGGGCGAAGAAACCCTCGACGAGGGCGTTCCGACCGTCGGCGAGCAGCTGAGGGCAGCCCGTGAGAAAGCGGGCGTCACCCTCGAGGACATCGCCGCTCAGACGCGGATTCCGCAGCGGCATCTCGAAAGCATCGAGACCGCGGAGTGGGACAAGCTTCCGGCGCCGACTTACACGATCGGATTCGCCAAGAGCTATGCCGGCTCGGTCGGGCTCGACCGCAACGAGATCGGCGACCAGCTCCGCGAGGAAATGGGCGGCCATCGCTTCGCCTCCTCCCAGGCAGAGGTGATCGAAGCCGCGGACCCGGCGCGCACCATGCCCAAATGGCTGGTGCTTTCCACGGTCGTCGCCGTGGTCGTCATCATCATCGTAATGACCGTCCTCAACCGCCGTTCGCTGGAGCAGCCCTCGGCGGTGACGACGAACGCGCCCGCTGCGGTCGCTGCGGCGGCTCCTCCACCGCAGCAAGCGCCAGCGCCGGCACCTGTAGCCGAGGGCCCGGTCGTGCTGACGGCGATCGCTCCGGCGTGGATCCAGATCACCGACCAGGGCAAGAGCCTGTTCATGGGCGAGCTCCAGCCGGGCCAGACCTATTCGGTTCCGCCGACCGCCACCGCGCCTTTGCTCAAGGCGGGCAAGCCCGAGGCGTTGAAGGTCACCGTCGGATCGGCGGTCGCGCCGCCGGTCGGACCGCCGGGCAAGGTCGCCTCAAAGGTGAGCCTCAAGGGCCCGGATTTGATGCATGGCGGAGCGCAGCCGCAACCGGTTGCGAACGCCGCGGCAGAATAAATTCATGCAGGGCTAAGGCGGGACGGGGCACCGTCCGAGTCGAAGGAAGGGTGGGGAAATAGAAGTGAGACTATCGCGTCCGTTCACGGCCTTGGCGGCGGCCGCCGCCGTGCTCCTCGTGCCCGCGGGCGCAATCGCCCAGCGCCAGCAGCCGACGCCTGAGCAGCGCATCGACAGGCTCGAGCGGCAGGTCAACGAAATGCAGCGGCGGGTCTACCCGAAAGGCAAGCCGGCGGACACCGCCGGTTTCTCCGATGACCCGGCGGCCACTCAATCGTCGGTGATCACGCTCGACCAGCGACTGGACGCGCTCGAGCGGCAGATGGCCGACATGCTACGCCAGAGCGAGGAGAACGGGAATCGCCTGCGCAGCATGGAGCAGGGCATTGGCCAGCTTAAGAGCGACGAGGACCAGCGAATCCAGGCGCTCGAGCAGCGGATGACCGCCGCCGAGGCGGCTCCGAGCGCAGCGGCGCCGGCCGACCGACGGAGTCGGCGACTGCCAAGCCGACGACCACGACCAAGCCAGCGACGACCAAGCCCAAGCCCAAGACTTCGCCGCAACCGCCCAAGGCCGCCGAGCCACGCCTCCCCGCCGGAGCGGACGCCGACGCAGCTGTCGCCTCTCCGACCGACCCGGGCGAGGATGCGTACAGCCAGGGTTTCCACCAGTGGGAAGCGGGCCAGTTATGACGAGGCGATCAGTACGCTGAAGTCGTTCGTCGCAACCTATCCGAAGCACAAGCGCGTCAGCTACGCGAACAACCTCATCGGCCGCGCCCAGCTCGACAAAGGGGATGCCGGTGCCGCGGCGACAACCTTGCTCTCGAACTATCGCACCGATCCCGGCGGAGAGCGCGCTCCCGACAGCCTTTATTATCTGGGCCAGGCCTTGATGAAGCTCGGCCAGCCGATCCAGGCGTGCAAGGCCTATGGCGAGCTGGACGCCGTTTATGGCGCCAAGGTCCGGCCCGACCTCAAGAAGCTCGAAACCGACGCCAAGGCGCAAGCCAACTGCGCCTGAACGCGACGCGGCCGCTTGTCATGACAGGGCAACCTTGCCGCCATGTTGGGAATGGCAGTTGCGCTCGCCCCAGAGACGTCTAACTGACGCCCGCCTCGCGAGGAGACCACAACGTGGCGACAGCGACATTGGTCCAGGAAGGAACTGCGCCCCTCGACCGCTTCAGGCGTGAGCTCGATGCGCTGATTTCGCCCGAGGAGCCGATCGGCCTTGGCGTTTCCGGTGGCCCGGACAGCATCGCGCTTCTGCTTCTCGCCGCCGAGGCGCGGCCGCTGAAGGTTGAAGCTGCGACCGTCGACCATTCACTCCGGCCCGAAAGTCGTGCCGAGGCCGAGATGGTCGCCGCCTTGTGCGAACGGATCGGGGTTCCGCACGCGATCCTGACCTGCACTTGGGACGAGAAGCCGCAGACGGCGCTTCAGGAACGAGCTCGGATCATGCGCTACCGGCTACTTGGCAGCTGGGCGCGGGAGCGCGGCCTCGGCGCGCTCGCCACTGCACATCACCTCGATGACCAGGCCGAAACGCTGCTGATGCGCCTCGGCCGAGGTGCGGGCGTGAAAGGACTTGCGGGAATGCGGCGAAACACCCGTCCGCCGGGCGCGAGCGTCGCGCTGCTCCGGCCGCTGCTCGGGTGGCGCCATTCCGAGCTCGAGGCCGTTTGCGCCGCTGCGGGGGTGACCCCGGTGGAGGATCCGAGCAACGAAGACGAGCAATTCGAGCGCGTCCGCGTGCGCAAGGCTCTGGCGCAGGCCGAATGGCTCGACGCGGCGGCGGTCGCGGAGAGCGCATCGCATCTCGCCGAAGCCGACGGCGCGCTCCACTGGGCGACCGATCTCGAATGGCAGCGCGCTGTGCACCAGTCCGACGGGCAACTCGTCTACGAGCCGACCGACGCACCGCGCGAGATCCGGCGCCGGATCATCCGCCGAGCGATCCTCATGCTTGCTACCGAAGGGCGCGGAACCGAGCCGCGCGGCCGCGAGCTCGACCAGGTGCTGGCCGCGCTTCGGGCCGGCCGCCAGGCGACTCTCCGCGGAGTGCTGTGCATGGGCGGGCCGGAGTGGCGCTTCAGCCGCGCACCGCGTCGAAAGACTTCAGCCGATCGCCTTGCGGTAGAAGGGCAGGAGCTCGGCCCACGCGCGCTCCGCCTCCTTCTCGTCATAGGTCTGGCTTCCGGCGACGGTCCAGCCGTGGTTAGCCGACGAAATCTCCACAGTCGCCGGCCGCTTGGCTGCGGCGAAGGCGGCATCGAGTTCGGTCTTTTCCTTCGGCATTTTCTCGGCGTCGTTCTTCGCGATGATGATGAGATAGGAGGCGCGTGTTTTTGGAATGAGCAGGTGCGGGCTCGACGGCTTGTCGGTGACGAGGGCGCCCGGATGGAAGGTCGCGACCGCGCCGATACGGTCGGGTCTTGCCGCGGCGGTCCGGAACGAGATCGGGCCGCTCATGCAATAGCCCTGCACGGCCGCCTTCTTGCGCTTGTCGGTCTTGGGCTGCGCGTCGAGGAAGGTGACGTAAGCGGCAGCATCACGATCGACCATCGGATCGGTCAGCCCCTCACGGAACTTGCTGATCCGCTGCATGTCGTCCTTGTTGTTGAAGTCGAACGGCCCGGAAACGATCGGCGCCTTCTGCGCGCGATAATAAGGGTTGGGCACGAGCACGACATAGCCCTGCGCGGCGAGCCTTTTCCCCATCTCGCGAAAGACTGGCCTTAGCCCCAGGATGTCCGGCCACATCAGGACTGCCGGGAACTGGCCCTGTCCGCTCGGGTAGAAAAGTGCTGCATCAGCCGTTCCATCGGCAGTCCGAACGCTGACGTCTTTTTCGGTGACAGTCCGAGCGCCGGGGTCCTCGGCGAACGCCGGCATGCCGCTCGCGGCGGCCACCGCTCCGATCGTCAGAAGGAGAGTCCGACGCGTGACCGACGTATCCGCAATAAAGCCCTGATGGTTGCCGTTCCCGCACATCGCCAGTCTCCCGTTCGCCAATCAGATCATGAGTTCGTCAAAAGCGGTTCCCGCCCGCTGTTGCAAGCCGCTTGCCGACTTGTGAGCGGGCAAGAATGCGTTAATCGCAACAGCTAAAGGAACGTTGCCGCAACGACTGCGTTGGCGACCGGAACTGCACGAAGAGGAGAGGGCAGATGAAACGACTATTGCTTCTTATTGCGGGGACGGCCGTGCTGTCCGCCTGTGCGACGACTCCGCCTCCGATGACGACCTGCGCGGACGGCTCGCAGGTCGCTGCCGGGGCGCCTTGCCCGCCTCCTCCGCCGCCACCGCCGCCGCCTCCTCCGCCGCCGACGGTGTGTCCGGATGGAACGACGGTTCCCTCGGGCATGGCCTGCCCGCCACCGCCTCCTCCGCCGCCGTCTCCGCCGCCCCCGGCCCACGCGGGCGAGCGCGGCTAAGCGCGTTGAATGTGGCGTGGGTCTTGCGCCCACGCCACATTCAAAAAAATGCGGCCAAAAAAAATGCGGCCCGGTGCGTGTGCGCCGGGCCGCGTTTCTTATGATCTAATCCGTAAGCTCAGCACTCGCGGGTATAATAAACCACGCCGTTGTGGTGATGCTTCCGCAGGCAGTCGTGCGACCTGTAGCGGTAGCTATAGCTCGGATAGGAATAGCCATAGTTCGAATAGCCATAGCTGTAGCTCGGATTTGAATAGCCGTAGCTATAGCCAGGGTAGGAATAGCCGTAGCTCGGATAGGAATAGCTGGGGTACGAGTAGCCGTAGCTGTAAGGGCTGGAATAATGCGAATAGCCGCCATAATATTGGGCGGCTGCCGGTGTAGCGGCCATCGCAGCGGCGATCACGGCTGCTGATCCGATTAGCAGTTTGCGCATGAGGGGTTCCTTCGTTTCGCTCGCGAAAACACAATGTTTTCCGAGATTTGCATGAACAACGAAAGGGAAGGGCGGATGTTGCGCTAATCGCGACAAGTTGCATCTTTGCAGAGGCGGATACCGCTCGTTCAGGAAAGGGCGCAGCATGGAACAATTGACTGGCGGCTGCCTGTGCGGCGATGTCCGGTTCATTGCCACCGGATCGCCGTACCGCGTCGGCATCTGTCATTGTTTCGACTGCCGCAAGCACCACGGCGCGCTGTTCCACGCTTCGGCCATCTTTCCGGCGGATGCTGTGACGATCGAGGGCGACACGCGCGATTACGCGGGTCGCTTCTTCTGTCCGCGCTGCGGCTCGTCCGTTTTCGGGCGCAGCGGGGACGAAATCGAGGTCAATCTCGGGTCGCTAGACGAGCTAGACCGGTTCATTCCCACCTACGAGTTGTGGGCGATCCGCCGCGAATCCTGGCTGCCGCCGTTTCCGGTCACGAACCGCTACGAACGCGACCGCGACGCCGCCACGCGTTTCGAGGGTCCGTTCACCCGTTCATAAGGTCACATTGTTATTGGGGCGGATGAGCCTATTTTAGGTGAAAGCGCGTTTCCCGCGCGGAAAGAGACGAATGAACGACAAGGAAAAGAAGCCCGGCAACCCCTGGACGAAGAGCCTGCTGATCTGGATCGGCGTGCTGTTTGCGCTCGTGCTGTTCGTGCAGATGATCGACGGCGGATCGCGAACCGCGACCGGCCAGGCGATCCCTTATTCCGACTTCGTCCGACAGGTCGACGAGGGCAATGTCCGCTCCGTGACGATAGCGACCGGAAGCACCGGCAATAGCGCGATCACCGGCAAGCTCGACACCGGCGAAGTGTTCAACACGGTCGCTCCGGGAGACGCCAACGTCTCCGACAAGCTGCTCCAGAAGGGCGTCGCGGTTCAGGTGAAGGGTGAGGAAGGCTCGAGCATCTGGCTGTACATGCTCTACAATTGCCTGCCCTTCCTGCTCATCCTCGGCATCAGCTTCTTCGTGATGCGGCAAATGCAGAAGAATGCCGGTTCGGGCGCGATGGGCTTCGGCAAGAGCCGGGCGCGCATGCTGACCGAGAAGCAGGGCCGGGTCAGCTTCGCCGACGTTGCCGGCATCGACGAAGCCCGCGAGGAGCTCCAAGAGATCGTCGAGTACCTGAAGGACCCGGGCAAGTTTGCGCGTTTGGGCGGCAAGATCCCGAAGGGCGCTCTGCTCGTTGGGCCTCCGGGCACCGGCAAGACGCTTCTCGCCCGCGCCATCGCGGGCGAGGCGGGCGTTCCCTTCTTCACCATCTCCGGCTCGGACTTCGTCGAGATGTTCGTCGGCGTCGGCGCGAGCCGCAGTCCGCGACATGTTCGACCAGGCCAAGAAGTCGGCCCCGTGCATCGTCTTCATCGACGAGATCGACGCCGTCGGTCGCCATCGCGGCGCTGGCCTTGGCAACGGCAATGACGAGCGCGAGCAGACGCTGAACCAGCTGCTGGTCGAGATGGACGGCTTCGAGGCGAACGAAGGCATCATCATCATCGCTGCGACCAACCGTCCGGACGTTCTCGATCCGGCCCTGCTGCGCCCCGGCCGCTTCGACCGCCAGGTCGTCGTTCCACGCCCCGACATCGACGGCCGCGAGCAGATCCTCAGTGTACACATGAAGAAGGTGCCGCTGGCGCCCGACGTCGACCCCCGAGTGATCGCGCGTGGGACGCCGGGCTTCTCCGGCGCCGACCTTGCCAATCTCGTCAACGAGGCTGCGTTGCTCGCCGCGCGCAAGGGCAAGCGCCTGGTCGCGATGCAGGAGTTCGAGCACGCGAAGGACAAGGTGCTGATGGGCACCGAACGCAAGTCGATGGTCATGACCGAGGACGAGAAGCGCATGACCGCCTATCACGAGGCCGGTCACGCGATCGTCGCCCTCCATGAGCCGGCGTCCGATCCGATCCACAAGGCGACGATCATCCCGCGCGGCCGAGCGCTCGGCCTCGTCATGCGGCTGCCGGAGCGCGACAGCTACAGCTATCACCGCGACAAGATGTACGCGAACCTTGCCGTCTCGATGGGCGGCCGAGTCGCCGAGGAAATGATCTTCGGCTACGACAAGGTCTCGTCCGGCGCCTCTTCCGATATCCAGTACGCGACCCAGCTCGCGCGCGACATGGTGACCCGCTGGGGCATGTCCGACGCGCTGGGCCCGCTGCAGTACGCCGAGCCGGAAGAAGAGGTCTTCCTCGGCTATTCGGTCAACCGCCAGCGGCAGATGTCGAACGAGACCGCGCAGGCGATCGACGCTGAGATCCGCAAGGTCGTCGAGGACGGCTACACCCGCGCCAAGACCTTGCTGACCGAGAATTCCAGCGAGCTGGAATCGCTCGCGCAGGCGCTCCTCGAATATGAGACGCTGTCGGGCGACGAGATCAAGAAGGTCCTCGCCGGCGAAAGCATCGATCGTGGCGGCGTGACCGGGCCTTCGATCCCATCGGCCGGCTCGTCGATCCCGAAGGCCAAGCGGCCCAAGGCCGGCGCGATCGGCGGACCCGCGGCCGCCGGCGCCTAAAGCAACGCGCCGGGAGCGCATGCGGGGCACTGCCATCGCGATCGCTCTAGCGGGAATTGCGGCACCTGCTGCGGCGATGCCGGTCTCGGACTTCCTGACCAAGTTCCAGGCGCTCGACACAATTGGCGATTCCAACAAGCTAGCCTCACAACTCGGCGAGCTTCGTTCCGAGGTTCAGAAGGACGCCGCGGAACTTCGGGCCGAGCGCCTGGCCGCTGCCGGAGCCCACAAGACGCCCGCTTATTGTCCTCCGCCGGATGCTTCGCAGCCGACCGCCGAAGAGATCATCGCCGCGCTCCAGGATGTGCCCGAGGAGAGCAGGCCTCTCGTCGAGGTCAAGGACGCGCTTCGTGGCTATCTCGCCGCCCGCTTTCCCTGCTAGAACCTGCAGCGAGGTCAGCGGCACTAAGCTCTCTGATGCATAACAGGATCCTTCTCGTTCTGGCGCTATCGATCGCCGCTCCTGCGATGGGAGCTGCGCCCGGCTCGGCACAGAATTTCCTCGACCGCGCCGAGCGCCTGAAGTCGAAGGGGCCGCTCGCATTCTTCGACAGTGATTATGGGCGACTGAAGACCGAGGCGACGGCGGTCGGCAAGGAGATTGGCGACGACCGCATCGCTGCGGAAAAGTCGGGCAAGCCGATCCTCTACTGTTCGCCTTCGCCCCGCGCCGAGCTTGGCAGCTTCGAGTTCATCAACGGCCTCGAAGCCATTCCTTCGGCCGAGCGCGCCCGAATGAGCCTCAAGGACGCGATGATCCGCGTCCTTCAGAAGAAATATCCCTGCAAAGGCTAGTCGAGCGCGCCGATCGCCACTGCGGTGACCATGAACAAAGCGGCGGCGATGAAGGCAAAGGTGACCAGCGCCATCGTCCGCATGATCGCGCTCCATTTACCCAGTTGATAGCTCTGCTTGAGGTGCCGGTACATGTGAAACGGCGGCACGAAGAACAGCAGCCCGGCGAGGCTCGACATGCCGACTGCGACGAGCAGGCTGCCCGTGATCACCAGCAACATCATGAACGATAGCGAGTAAGTGACGAACACAATGTGGTCGTAGGTGTTGTACCGCCGCCTGAAGGGGAACAGCAGCCACATGAAGGGCACCGACATCGGAATCAGCAGCCAACTGTATTTCGACGCCGCATCCTGAACCTTCATGGAGACCATTTCCGGATTGTCGCGCGCGTTCTGGATGAAGGGACGGATCCAGCTCGGCGTCTCGTCGCCCGGATCCGCGGTAACGAGATTGCCGGTCATTGCCTTCTGGATGTCGGCGATGTCCTCCTTGTGACCGGCGATCTCGCGGTCGATGTCGGCCGCCGACCTTCCGGCAGCCAGTTCTATCTTGCGCTTGAGCTCGAGCTTGGCGAGCTCCTTCTGGTCGTCGGCAATGCCCGTCTTCATCCCCTCCTGGACATGCTTGGTCGCGCTGTGCGGATTAAGCGTGCCGGTGAAGTTGAGCACGGCGAACATCGCAAAGACGGTGAACAGGTAAAGCGCCACCGGCGAGATGAACCGCGCGCGCTCGCCGGCGATGTAGCGGCGCGTCATCTCCCCCGGGCTCCAAGCCAGCATTGGGAGGGTTCGCCACATCTTTCCCTCGAGATTGAACGCGCCGACGATGAAGTCCTGGAAGAAGGCCCGCACAGAGCGATGGATGTGCGCCTTCTGGCCGCAGGCCGAGCAATAGGGGCCGTGGAGCGGCGTTCCGCAATTCAGGCATCGAGTCTCGTGGGTATGGCCGTCGCCCGCCTCGCCGGCCTGGGGCTCGACGGCGCGACCGAGCATCGCGCCCGTCACTGCGTCGCCGATCGCCTCGAAATTGCCGACCATTCACATCCCCCTGGGAGGGTCGCAGAATAGGCTGTGTGCCCAGCGCGTGCTAGCCGTTGCTGCTGATGGCGCGCATCGGTCTTCTCGGCGGCTCGTTCAACCCCGCGCATCGCGGGCATCGGCACATTAGCCTTCGGGCGATGCGCGCGCTCAGGCTCGACGAGCTGTGGTGGCTCGTCTCGCCGGGCAATCCGTTGAAGGAGGGCGCCAAGGACATGGCTCCTTTCGAGGCGCGGATGGTCTCGGCAAGGCGCCTTGCGCGCGGCACGCTCATCCGAGTCAGCGATTTCGAGCAACGCGAAGGCACGCAGTTTACGGTGGACACGGTGCGGCGCCTCAAGCGGCGCTACTCCCGGGATCGGTTCATTTGGTTGCTCGGAAGCGACACCCTGCCAAATTTTCACTTTTGGCGTGATTGGAGGGGTTTAGCACGCGAAGTGCCGATTGCGGTGATTTGCAGGCCCGGTTATGATTCGACTGCCCACGCGGCGCGCGCGATGGGTTGGCTGAAGCGGTTTGTCCACCCGTCCGGCCAGGCAAGCCACTGGACGGAATGGAGTGCACCGGCGATCGTCTTCCTTCGCCTGTCCCCCGATCCGACCTCTGCAACCGCCATCCGCGCGCAAGACCCCAGCTGGTATCGCCGATCCCCAACGCTCGCGCTTCGGCACGGGCATTCGGCCATGCCCCTGTTCGCCAGGAGACCCCTTGACCGAACATCCCGCTGAAGCTGACGCGCCGCGCGCCCCCGCGGACGTCGAAAAGCTCCACCAGCTCATCCTCCAGTCGCTCGACGACGATCAGGCGCAGGAGGTCGTGTCCATCCCGCTCGCAGGGAAATCGAACATCGCCGATCACATGGTGATCGCATCTGGCCGCTCGACGCGGCAGGTCGCGTCGATGGCCGTTAAGCTTGCCGACAAGATAAAAGAGCAATTTGGGAGGAACGTCAGGATCGAGGGCCTCCCTGCCGCAGACTGGGTGCTGATCGACGCCGACGACGTCATCGTCCACATTTTCCGTCCCGAGGTCAGGAATTTTTACAATTTGGAACGTATGTGGGCATTTGGCGACGAAGCGACTATGAGCGCAGCGCGCGGGTGAGGGTAATGCGATTTATTGGATTTTTCCTGTCGCTACTGGCGCTTGCCGCAACGCCCGCGGCCGCGGCCTCCTCACCTGACCTCGTTTCCGTCGAACAGCAATTGAGCTCGATGCTCACCGGCAGCTCCGCCGACGTCGGCATCGCAGCGACGGACCTCAACACCGGCGAGAGCGTGAGCATCAAGGGCGATACGCCCTTCCCGATGGCGAGTACCGTTAAGGTTGCGATCGCAGCGCTGTACCTGGCGCAGGTCGACAAGGGCCAGAAGACGCTCGACGATACAATTCACGGCCAATCCGTGCGGATGCTCATGGATCGCATGCTGATCTACAGCGACAATCACGCCGCCGACATTTTGTTCAAGGACGTCGGGGGGCCGAACGCGGTCCATCATTTCCTGACCCAGAACGGCATTCGCGGAGTCCACGTCGATCGCACGATCGCTCAGTTGCTCGCGGCCAAGCGCGACCTTTGGGACACGAGGGATTCGAGCACTCCCAAGGGAATGATTGAGCTTCTGAAGAGCATTTACAAGGCGCAGCTGATTTCGCCCGAGAGTCGCGATTACCTGCTCGGCGTCATGGCCAAGTGCCACACCGGCAAGAACCGGATGAAGTGGCTGCTTCCGGCTGGAACGCCGGTCGAACATAAGACCGGCACACTCGACGGACTCGCCGATGACGTCGGCTTCATCACCATGCCAGATGGTCACCGCATCGCGGTTGCAATCTTCGCCCGCGGCGGCTCGAACAGGCCGCAAGCCATCGCCCAGGCGGCAAGGACGATCTACGACGGTTTCAAGAACCTGTTCAGCTGGCCGTTCCGGCCCGCGCTCACAACCAGCCAATAGGGTGATCCTTCACATCGTCGCTCGAGGAAAGGTCGGCCGCTCCCCGGAAGCCGACCTCGTCGAGCGCTATCTGAAGCGGATCGCCTGGCCGACCAAGGTGACCGAGCTTCCGGAACGCGGCGGAAAAGCGCCGGAGCTCGTGGCGGGCGCAATCACCGTCGTGCTGGACGAGCGCGGCAAGGCATTGTCGTCGGCGCAACTCGCCAAGACGCTCGAACGCTGGCGCGACAGCGGAAAGCGAGAGGCGCGGTTCTTAATCGGCGCGGCAGACGGGCACGACGAGGAGCAACGCGCCTCTGCCGACCTGCTTTTGTCGTTCGGTCCAGCGACCTGGCCCCACTTGCTCGCAAGAGCGATGCTGGCGGAGCAGCTGTTCCGAGCGACCTCGATCCTTGCGAACCATCCCTATCATCGCGAAGGCTAGGGCGATGAGGCTCATCGCCCTCGCATCCTTATTGTCGCCGCTCCTCCTGGCGGCGAGCGCGCCGGCCCAGCCGAAGCAGCCGCCGCTCGATGATTCGCTGAAGCGGGCGCGCTCGGAACAGGCGGCGGCGGAGGCTGCGACGGCGAGGCTCGAGAAGGCCGCGGGCGCGGCGCGAAGCGAAGCGCAGCGCCTGCAGGTCGAGCAAGCCGCCGCAGCGCAGGCGATCGAAGCTGCTGAGGCCCGCATCACAGCCGCGGATGCCCAATACCGAATTGCCGCTGCCTTCGTGAGCGCGCACCGAGCGCTGCTCGCACAAGAACAGCAGCCGATTTCATCCTTGCTCGCAGGGCTTGCGGTGATGGCCCAGAGGCCGCCGCTGCTCGCACTTGCCGACGGGGGCGGCGGCACGGACGACCTGGTGAAGATCGGCGTGCTCCTCGATTTCACGCTGCCTGTGATCCGGAGCCGAACGAGCGCTCTTTCCGCGCAACTTGCGCAAGGGCAGCGGCTCCAGACAGCGACAATAACCGCTCGAGCTGAGCTGGTCCGGAGCCAGGTGGAGCTTGCCAGCCGCCGTCAGCGCTTCGCGGCGCTTGAACAGCGGGCACTGGAGCAATCGTTCACCGCTGGAGGCCAGGCCCTTCGCACGGGCGATGTCGCGATTGCCGCCGGCGAACAGATGGAGCGGCTTCGGGCCGAGCAGTCGAGCAGCAGGTCGGCGCAGCAACTCGCGGGCGAACTTGTCACTGCGGATTCGTCGCCGCTTCGCCCATTTGCACCGGCCGGGCCGCCGCTTCGGCCCCCATTTGCTTATGCCCTCGCGGTGAACGCTCCGGTTGTCGAGGGGCTGGGATCGGTGAGCGAAAGCGGCGTTCGGTCGCGTGGAACAACATTCGTGACCGCGCGCGGTAATCCCGTAACCGCGCCGGCTGACGGTATCGTCCGCTTCTCGGGCCCCTTCGGCGATATCGACGGGATCCTCATCATCGACCATGGCGGCGGCTGGATGACCCTCATCGTCAATGTCGGCTCTGCGCTGAAGCCGGGCGACAAGGTTCGGCTTGGCGACAGGGTCGGCCAGGCCCTTGGCCAGACGACCGTCGAATTGTCCCACAGTGGGCGTCGATTTTCTCCTGCTCTCATCGCAGGTTCATCTCAAACTCTGTCAAAGGGAATGAAAGGCCGCTAAATGGCGCCCAACTACCCGGAACCGCCCGAAGATCAGGACGCGACCAAGATGAAACCGATTGCCAAGCTTCTTCCGCCGCTAGCGCTCGTCGGAGCGCTCGCATTGGTGCCCGTGACTGCAAGCTCCTTTGCTGCGCCGGACACCAGCAATTACCAGGAGCTGGAGAAGTTCATGAGCGTCTACGAGCGGGTGAAGGCGAATTACGTCGAGCCCGTCGACGACCATACTTTGATCAAGGGCGCGATCGACGGAATGCTCGCCGCCCTCGATCCGCACTCGAGTTATGTCGAGGGCGCTGACTTCGACCAGCTCAAGACGACCACCGACGGCAATTACGGCGGTCTCGGACTCACCGTGTCGATGGAAGATGGCATTGTGAAGGTCATCGCTCCAACCGAGGATACGCCGGCGTGGAAGGCCGGGATCAAGGCGGGCGACTACATCACCCACATCAATGGCGAGTTCCTCAACGGGATCACACTCGATCAGGCAGTCGAGAAGATGAAGGGCGATCCTGGTACGCCGGTCAAGCTCACCATCGTCCGCCCAGGCCGTGACAAGCCGCTCGACATCACTGTGGTTCGTGAGCGCATCCAGCTCCGTCCGGTGAAGTGGGAGATCAAGGACGGCAGCATCGGTTACATCAACATCGACACCTTCTCGGGCAATGTCGGCGAGCAGGTGCGATCGGCGCTCGTCTCGATCGACAAGGCGACCGGCGGCCATCCGACCGGCTATGTCGTAGACTTGCGCTCCAACCCGGGTGGTCTTCTCGACCAGGCGGTGGACGTCGCCGACGACTTCCTCGACAGCGGCGAGATCGTCTCTCAGCGCGGCCGAACGAAGGACGACATCGAGCGCTATTATGCGCGGCCGGGCGATCTTGCCCACGGGCTCCCGGTGATCGTGCTGACTGACGCCGGCACCGCTTCGGCGTCGGAGATCGTCGCCGGCGCGCTCCAAGACCACCACCGCGCGTTGATCATGGGCGAGACCAGCTTCGGCAAGGGCTCGGTTCAGACCGTCGTCCAGACTGGTCCCGACGCTGCCCTGCGTCTCACCACGGCGCGCTATTATACACCGTCGGGGCGCTCGGTTCAGGCCGGCGGCATCGATCCCGACATCGTCGTCCCGCAGCTTAGCGATCCCGACTACAAAGACCGCCACTTCATCCATGAGGCGGACCTTAGGCGGCACCTGCTCGCTCAGGCGCAGGTGAAGGACAAGCTGCTGGAGAGTGACGATACGCCGGATCCGCGCTTCCTCGCCAAGGCCGACGACCTCAAGAAGCAGGGGGTCAAGGACTTCCAGCTTTATTATGCGCTCAACACGCTGAAGCGGCTGGCCACTCCGGCGCCGAACAACATCGCATCCGAGGGCGGCACGCCCAAGAAGTCGCGCTAGGCTGAAATGAACCAGGCGGTCGCAATGCCTGCCGACCGGTCGCGTATTTCGTCTGCATCCGCGGCGCGGCTGATTGCGTTCCTGCTTCCAGCAGCGCTCCTCACCGGAGCCTTCGGTTCGCAATATCTGGGCGGCCTGATCCCGTGCGAAATGTGCTGGTGGCAGCGCGAGGCGCACATGGTCGCGGTCGTCATGGCCGGTCTGGCATTCACGGCGCCCATCGGCTCGTCGCGATCCTGGCTGTTCGTGTTGCTTGCCGCACTCGGGATCGCCTGTTCCGGGATCATCGGCGTCTACCATGCCGGCGTCGAGGCGAAGATCTTCCAAGGCTTCACCACTTGTACCGCGCTTCCGAAGGCTGCGAGCACGGCTGAGCTTCTGAAGCAGATCACCCACGCACCGCTGGTCCGCTGCGACGAAGTGCAGTGGCGGTTCCTTGGCATCTCGATGGCTGGATGGAACGCGATCCTGTCGCTCGGCGGTGCGGCGCTGATCCTGTTGCTGAGCCTGAGGGCGAAGCGCGCATGAGCGATTGGCGTCCCGGCGACAGGCGCGCCGATACGGCCTCGATGCTTCGAGTCGATCAGGCCGGCGAATATGGCGCAACCCGCATCTATGCCGGCCAGCTTGCGGTGCTCCGTCCCAATAGCGCGGAAGCCAAGCTTGTCTCGCGCATGGCTGCGCAGGAGCAGCGGCATCTCGAGCGCTTCGACAAGCTGATGGCCGAGCGCCGAATCCGCCCGACCGCGCTTCAGCCGCTGTGGAATGTCGCGGGCTTCGCCTTGGGCGCAGTTACCGCGCTTATGTCGGAGAAGGCTGCGCTCGCCTGCACCGATGCGGTCGAAACCGAAATCGACCGCCATTACAGCCGCCAGCTTCAGGATCTCGGTGAGGATGATCCCGAGCTCGCCGCCGACATCGCAGAGTTCCGCCTCGAGGAGCTCGAACATCGCGACAGCGCTCGTAAAGCCGGGGCGACCAGCGTTGCGGGATATCCCCTATTGACCGCGGCGATCCGTGCAGGCTGCAAGGTGGCCATTGAACTTTCGAAGCGAATCTGAGGAACTAGAAGGAAAAATGGCCGCTGTAGCCGTGGAAGGACGCCAAATGAGCAAGTTCACCAGTCTGATGAGCGCGGCCGCGATGACGGCCGCTGGCGGCTTTGTGGCTCTTCCGGTGCCGGCAAGAGCGCAGGACGCGCCGAACGTCGCGGAGATCATCGTCTATGGCACCGATCCGTGCCCGCGCTCGACCGACGACCAGGTCGTCGTCTGCGCCCGGCGCCCCGAAGCTGAGCGCTTCCGTATTCCACCCACCATGCGGCAGAGCGGAACCCCGCAGCAGATGCAGTCGTGGGCCGTTCGGTCGAAGAACCTCGAGACTGTCGGCTCGACCGGGATCAACAGCTGCTCGCCGGTGGGTCCGGCGGGCTATACCGGCTGCCTCAGCAAGGTCATCCAGGAGGCCCGCGGCGAGCGCAAGCAGCAGGCGGACGAAGAGAATCCGCCGCAATAACGCCTTCGTCGAAAGACGGCGTTGCGGTGCACGCTCGGCTTGTTACGGCGCGCATGATGTGGCCGGGAACTTCTGATTGAACGCTACGCAAGCGATGTCGGCCGACGTGCATTCCGAGGATAGCTTCTTCGGTCACCCCAAAGGGCTCGCCTATCTCGCTTTCACCGAGATGTGGGAGCGCTTCTCTTATTATGGAATGACGGCGCTTCTGGCGCTCTACATGACGAAGCAGCTGCTGCTTCCCGCCCATTCCGAGCATGTCGCCGGCCTTGCCGCGCTGCGTCATCTTTTCGAGCTTCGCGGGCCGATGTCGAACGTCGCCTTCGCGTCGCTGATCTACGGCTGGTACGGCGGCCTCGTTTACTTCACGCCGGTGCTCGGAGGCCTCATCGCCGACCGCTGGCTGGGCACGCGTACGACGGTCGTGCTCGGTGCGCTGCTGATGAGCGCGGGCCACCTTGCGATGTCGTTCGACCAGAGCTTCCTCATTGCGCTTTTGATGCTGATCCTCGGGTCCGGGTGCCTCAAGGGTAATATTTCGGCGCAGGTCGGGCAGCTCTACCCACCCGACGAGGAGACGCGCCGCACCGGCGGCTTCACCATCTTTTCGGCCGCGATCAACATTGGCGCGGTTGCCGGCCCTTTAGGCTGCGGCGCAGTCGCCGCCATCTACGGCTGGCACGCCGGATTTGGGCTCGCCGCAGCGCTGATGATCCTCGCATTGATCATCTATCTCTCAGGGCAACGGAACCTTCCGGGCAAAGGTGCGCCGGTCGCCGGCGAGGAACTTCCACCGCTGACGAGGGATGAACGCAAGCGCGTTGCATTCCTCGTCATCGCGATCGCCCTGACCGTTCTTCCAAACGTCGCCTATCCGATGATCTGGAACATCGGCATCTTGTTCATCAACGACCACGTCAGCCTCGCGACGCCGTTGGGCGCCGTGCCGGCTTCGTGGTTCAACTCGATCGACGCGTTCGCGAGCATCGTCGTCGTTCCGCCGCTTGTGGCGCTGTGGGCGTCGCAGGCGCGGCGCGGGAAGGAGCCGAGCGACGTCGCTAAGATCGGCATCGGCTGTGCGATCACCGGAATCTCGGCGGCTGTTCTTGCGCTCGGTTGCGCCATGCCCGGGCCGGACGGGAAGGTCGGCGTGATCTGGCCGATCCTTTCCTTTGCCGGCATGGGCCTGGCCTTCATCTGGTACTGGCCCGTGCTGCTCGCGCTCATCTCGCTTGCGGCTCCGAAGAAGGTCAATTCGACGCTGATGGGCGCGTCCTTCCTGTCGCTGTTCGTGGGAAGCGTCATCATGGGCTGGGTCGGCAGCTTCTACGATGAGATGACCCCCGCCGCCTTCTGGATGGTCGACGCAGCGATCGGTTTCGCCGGAGCGTTGCTGGTGATGTTGCTTGCGCCAGTGCTCAAGCGGGCGCTGGAGCCTCGAGAAGCGAACAAGGATTTCGAACGATGACGGTTGCTGACGCCGCGCCCGACTATGAAGTCGGCACCCACGACGATCGCGCCTTTCTCGGCCATCCCAAAGGGCTAGGCTACCTCGGCTTCACCGAGGCATGCGAGCGCTTCTCATATTATTCCATGCAGACGCTGCTCGTGCTCTACATGGTCAACTACCTGCTCGTGCCCGGCCGGATGGAGAATGTCGTCGGCCTCAACTGGCTGCAGGCGCACGTCTACCACGGCATTTCGGGCCAACCGCTTGCGTCTGCGATCTTCGGCACCTACGCGGCGCTGGTCTACGGAACGCCGATCCTTGGCGGCATCATCGCCGACAAATGGCTCGGCCGGAACATGACTCTGATCATCGGCGGCGTGCTGATGGCGATCGGCCACTTCCTGATGGCGATCCAGTCGGCATTCGTCTTTGCGCTGCTCGCCCTCGTACTCGGCGTGGGTGCTTTCAAGGGCAATATCGCAACCCAGGTGGGCGCGCTCTACGGCCCGAACGATCTCAGGCGCGCGATGGCGTTCCAGATCTTCTACATCTTCATCAACGTCAGCGTGATCGTCGCGCCGCTCATCTCAGGCACGCTGGGGCAAAAGGTCGGGTGGCACTACGGGTTCGGCTGTGCCGGCGTGGTGATGGTGCTCGGCCTGTTCATCTATCTTTCGGGCCGCCGCTACCTTGCGCCCGAGGAGCTCAAGAGCCCGAGCGAGGAGCCGGCGCTTCGTGCGCCGCTCACCCGCGACGACTGGTTGTGCGTGATTTACCTGGTCATCCTTATTCCGGTGCTCGCCGTGTCGCTCCTCACGAACCAGGAGATCTTCAATGGCTATCTCGTCTGGGGCGACCAACAGTTCGACCTGACCTTGCTGAACCATACGAGCAGCTGGCTGATCACCGTCGACGCGACCGTCAGCTTCGCGATGCTCGTCGCTGTCGCGGCCTTCTGGAAATGGTGGGGAACGAATCACCGCGAGCCGGACGAGATCAGCAAGATGATCATCGGCAGCGTCTTCACCGTCGCCGGAGGGCTCTGCCTCTTCATGGCCGCATTGACCCAGCCGGCGGGGGGCAAGATCAGCCTGGCATGGCCGATGATGTTCGAGCTCTTCAACAGCATCGGCTTCGCGCATGTCCTGCCGATTAGCCTCGCGCTCTTCTCCAAGCTTTCGCCCAAGCAGATCACCTCGACGGTGATCGGCCTTTATTATTTCTCCTTCTTCATCGCGAACGCCATCGTCGGCTATGTCGGTGGCCTCTACTCGAGCCTTCCGACCACCACCTTCTGGCTCATCCATGTCGCCAGCGCCGCGTTTGGCCTCGTTGCCTTCATCATCTTCAAGATGGTGATCGGCCACCGGATGCAGAGCACTGCGGAAGACCAAGCGAAGGCGCTCGGCTAGAGGCTGACTTCCGCGACCTTTTCCTTCATGCCCGCTTCTGGCTTGCGGCCGAGCAGCCTGTTGAGCGCGGGCTTCAGGAATCCCTGGACGTCGCTAAGCCAGATCTTCGCATTCTCGACATCAAAGCGGACGAGCGCGAGCTTGCGATCGTCCTTCCCCTCGTACCATTCGGCGACGATCGGATTCCAAAGGCGATCGATCGTCGCCTTGTCGTTCACGGTCTGGAGCGTTCCGCGAAGGCTCGCGAACAGCCCGTGTCCCTTCGCCGAATAGGAGCCGATCGCTCGGTTCGACGGGCCCATTGCGCGGGTGAGGTCGTGATCGTTGGCGGTAAAGATCCACAGGAGCCCGGCGTCACGGTCGGCGTCTTCGAACATCACTGTCATCGGCTGCGTCGCCCCGTCGCGCGCGCCTTCGACGCCGAGCATGATGAACGGGCTCTCCTTCAGCGCCTTCCAGAACTTCTCTTCGATCTCGCGGTCGTCGGCCATGTTCGTCTCTCCATGCTGGAGGGACTGAACGGCTGCGGGCGAAGCGGCGTTCCCTCTTAAGGGACGATTGGAAGGTAAACCGCACTAGCGTTGTTGCCGCCGTAGAAGACGCTCTGGGTCGCCGCCCGATAGTCTCCGGCCTTCGCGTAGAAGATGTTCGGCACGAACGTCTGCGGATTGCGGTCGTAGAGCGGGAAGAGGCTCGACTGGACCTGCACCATCAGCCGGTGGCCGGGCAGGAATACATGGTCGACGTTCGGCAGGTTCCATTCATACTCGCTAACCTTGCCGGGCGTCAGCGCATGCGGCTTTGCGAAGCTGTCGATATAGCGACCGCGGAAGATCTCGATCCCGATCGGAAGCTCGAAGCCCGACATGTCGCGCTTGGATCCCTGGCCAGCGCCTTCTGGATTTTCGCTGGGATAGACGTCGATCAGCTTGACGACCCAATCGCTGTCGGTGCCGCTGGTGGCGGCGAACAGGTCGACCTTCGGCGGGCCCATGATGTGGACGGCCTTTGTCAGCGGCGCGCTTGTGTAGGTGAGGACGTCCGGCCGTCCGTCGACGAAGCGCTGATCGTGGACGAGCCAGCTGTGCCACTGGTTCTCATCGCCCATATCGATCGGCCGCGGCAGGAACGGCACGGGCTTGGCCGGATCGGAGAGGTAATCGTTGCGTCCGCTCGCCGCCGGCCGGTCGAAGCTCACGCCGTTCGACGCCGTCAGGTAGACCGGCGTTGGGGTGCCCATCGGCCAGCGCGGGCTCGACTCCCATTTGTTGATGCCCGTCGCATAGGTGTACGCCGTCGGCGTGTGCGGGTCCGGCGTGCCCTTGAGATAATGATCGAGGAACGGTTTCAGCTCCTCAGTCCGCCACTGCAGCGCCGTGTCGCCGTTGAAGGTCAGGTCGCCGAGTTCATAGCCGTAATGGTTGGCGCCCGAATGCCGCCATGGGCCGATCACCAGGTGGAGTAAGTCGGTGCCCTCATATTTGTCCTTGAGCGCTCGGTAGACCGCCGGAGCGCCATAGCTGTCCTCCTGGTCCCACTGCCCGACTTCGAGCATCGTCGGGACTGTGAGCGGATGCGCCGCCATCCACTTGTCGACCGCCTGCTCGGACCAGAATTCGGTGTAGGCCGGGTTCTGCATCAACTTCTGTGAGAAGGGGATGTTCTCGACGTTGTACTTGCGCCCATAGTCGCCCATCGATCCCGCCTCGAGATAGCGGGTGTAATCGTCGCCGGGGCCGTGCGGGATGCTCGCTCCGGCCTCGGCCTTGCCCGTGCTTTGCCCCACCGCGAAATCGAAGCCTCCGGCGCGGTAAGCGCCGTTGTGGAACCAGTCGTCGCCCATCCAGCCGTCGACCATCGGGCTCTGCGGAACCGCGGCCTTCAGCGCCGGGTGGGGGTTGATCTCCGACGCCAGCGTCAGGAAGCCGAGGTATGACGAACCGATCGTTCCGACCCGGCCGTTCGATTCCGGCACGTTCTTCACCAGCCAGTCGATCGTGTCGTAGGCGTCGGTGCTCTCGTCGATGCCGCTGTGGTTGAGCGGCCCGACGATCGGCCGGTTCATCACGAACGTGCCTTCGCTGTTGTGAAGGCCGCGAATGTCCTGCTGGACGATGATGTAACCGTCGTCGACGAACTCCTTGTACATGATCGGAAGCACATCGACGACGGATTTGCTCGCGGTCCGCTGGGTGCTCCCTTTCGCATCATAGGGCGTGCGCGACAGCAGGATCGGGCCGCCCACCGTGCCCTTCTTCATGAAGATGACGGTGTAGAGCTTGGTCCCGTCGCGCATGGGCACCATTGCGACGCGCTTCACGAAATCGGCCTGCGGAAGGACCTGATTGTACGAGGCGTTGACGTCGGGGGTCATCGGCGTGACGCGCTGCGGCGCGGGCGCGGCAGCTATCGCGAGGAGGGGAAGGACGGCGGCGGAAAGGCGAAGCGCGAACTTGGTCATGGCGCCAGACCCTAGGAGCGGCTGCAACCTGCGACAAGCTGGCTCCCGGAAGCTTGCGCCAGGTCAGTATTCAGCGCGTTTTCCAGACCTTCCTCATCGAGCCACCCCCGGCGCATCGCAGCCCCGCAAAATTCACGGCGCGCCGCAACGCGATTCGTGGTCACTCGTTCAAACCAGTGATGACGGAGGTGACGACGGAAGGCTTGCGGCATGTGCTCGAGGCGGAGCGCTGCTTTGAGCCCGGCGGCAACCTCCGCGCGTCATGGGAAGCGCTGATCAAGGACGCGCGCAAATGTACGCGTTGCGCCCTCTATAAGCATGCGACCCAGACGGTGTTCGGGGAAGGGCCTCTCGACGCCGCTATCATGTTCGTCGGAGAGCAGCCCGGCGACCAGGAAGACATCGCCGGACGGCCATTCGTCGGCCCCGCTGGCGCGCTGTTCGACGCGGCTCTGGAGAAGGCCGCGATCGACCGGTCGAAGGTCTACGTCACCAATGCAGTCAAGCACTTCAAGTTCGTCGAGAAGGGCAAGAAGCGCATCCACAGCAAGCCCGGCGCAGGAGAGATCGAAGCCTGCCGTTGGTGGATCGCCCACGAACGCGCGCTGATCCGCCCATCGGTGACGGTGGCGCTCGGCGCAACCGCCGCCCGCTCGCTGATCGGCAAGACGGTGACGATCAGCAAGGTCCGGGGCGAGCCGCTGGCGCTCGAAGACGCAAGCGAATGCTGGGTCACGGTGCATCCCAGCTCGCTCCTTCGAATTCCAGACCCCGAGGCCCGCCACGAAGCGCGTGCGCTCTTCGAGCGAGACCTGAAGCTGATCAAGCGGCGGGCGGAAGAATTGGCCCGCTAGAATCGGTACCCAATCGTCGCCTTGATCGTCCGCGGTGCGCCTGGCGCGATGTTATTGTCGTTGCTTGCGGTCGGGAAATAGTGCGCGCCGAAAAGATTCTCGGCGTTCAGCTGCGCTTCGAGGCCGTTCGCGAGCTGGTAGAAGAGGGCGGCGTCGACGCGGGTGTAGCCGGGCAGCTTCACCGAATTGCTGATCGAAGCGTAGGATTTCGAGCGGGCGATCACGCCAACGCCAACACCGAATTCCTTCGTCACGTCATAGCGGTTCCAGAGCGAGAAGCTGCGGCGCGGGACCAGCGGCACCTTGCTTCCCGCTGGCGCGGCGGAGGTCGTCTGCGTGATCTTGGCGTCCTGGAAGCTGTAACCGCCGGAGATGAGCCAGCGGCTGGTGACGCTCCGTTCGAGTCCGATCTCGATGCCGCGGCTTCGTTGTTCGCCCGTCAGCATCGTGTGCGACGGGTCGAGCGGATCCGCCGCCCGCGAATTGCTTCGGTCGAGCCGGTAGATCGCCGCCGTCGCGAGCAGCCCATCGAGGATCTCCCACTTCGCGCCAACTTCGACATTGTCGAAGCGCTCCGGCTTCAGCCCATCGGTCACGTTCGTGAGGCTGCTGAATTGGTCGCCGGATTGCGGCAGGTACGAGCGGCTGTAGCTTGCGTAGAGCGACAGGTTCTTCATCGGCTTCGCAATCAGGCCGAGCCGGGGCGACCAGAGGCTGTCGCGCCGCTCGAACCTGCCGCCGCCGACCGGCCGCAGGTCATCGACGTCGATCTTGAGGCTGTCGAAGCGAAGTCCGGCGACGATCTGAAAAGCGTCCGACAGGCGGAGCTGATCCTGAGCATAGGCGGCCGCGACCATCGCTTTCACCCGGTTGTCGGCGTCGGCGGGCGCAGGCGCGAAAATCGGGTCTACCTCGACGGTCGGATCGCTGATCGGCGTCGTCGTCTGGCTTAGAATGGCGGTCAGATGCTTGTTGCGCGAGCGCTCTCGCCCGACCTCGACTCCGAACAGCAATGTCTGGTCGATCCCGGCCAGCCGATTATCCCAGACGAGATCGGTCTGGCTGAACAGGTTCGTGCGGTTGTTGAGGTTGTTGTAGCCGCTGAGCGCCACCTCGCCGGTCGCGGCGTTGAAGCCGCTTCCGTACACGTTCTGGTAGAATTTGCGGTAATCGCCGAAGAGCGTGTGGTTGCGCAGCTTCAGCCCGCCGCCGAAGTCATGCTCGATCGCAACCGTGCTCAAGTCCACGTCGGCCTTGGCGAAGCTGATCTCAGGGTCGCCGAAGAAGGTGCGGGTGAAGCCGCGGATCGGCTCGTCCCCATCGGCGGGAACCCCACGGTCGGCGGTGCGACGGTCGTGGAAATGCTCGTTTGAGAGATCGATGCGGGTGTTGCCGCTGACGATCGCAGCCGTCGGGTTGATCCCATAGCGATGCAATTCGGTATGATGACGGAAGCTGTTGCCTCCCTCGACCATTGCGTTGAGGCGGACGCCGAGGATGCTGCTGACTGGTTGGTCGATGTCTCCGGTCAGTCGGAAATCGCTCCAATTGTCCGTTGAACCAGTGAATGCTCGGTACGCTCTGAGCGTCGGCCGCTTGAGCACTCGGTTGATGATGCCTCCGCCGCCGCCGCGACCGAAGATCATCGCGTTCGGACCCTTCAGCACCTCGACTCGCTCGATGTCGTAGAAGTCCCGGAAATACTGGACGTCGTCGCGGACACCGTCGACGAAGAAGTCCGCCGTGCTTGAATTGCCGCGAAGCACGATCTGGTCGCGGTTGCCTTCGCCTCCACCGTAGGAGGCGCCGGGGACATATTTGATGAGGTCGCCGATCGAGCGCAGCTGCTGGTCCTCGATCTGTTGGCTCGTGACGGTGGTCAGCGCCTGCGGGATATCTTTGACGTCGGTTTCGGTCTTGGTCGCCGGGGATGTGGAACGAACGCCAGTTTTGAGCTGCTGCCCGGTGATCACGATCGGATCTGAGCTGTCGGCCGACGCGTCTAAGCTGACCTCAGCGGCGTGAACAGGAGCAGCGCCGACGCCGAGCGCCGCCGCCAATGGGAGCAACAACAGGCGGTCCATCTCTTCCCCTTCGGACTTCGCCCGGGGCTCTAGTGTTATTGATATGCATTCGCAATAGCATATTCACTCTGCAGCGAGCAAGGTCTCCGCTCCCACGAGGTCTACCGAGACCAAGCGACTGACGCCCTGTTCGATCATGGTCACGCCATAGAGTCGGTGCATGCGGCTCATTGTCACCGCATTGTGGGTGACGATGAGATAACGCGTCTCAGTTTCCTCAGTCATCCGGTCGAGCAGCTCGCAGAAGCGCTCGACGTTCGCATCGTCGAGCGGGGCATCGACCTCGTCGAGAACGCAGATCGGTGCGGGATTGGTGAGGAACAACGCGAAGATCAACGCGATTGCTGTTAACGCTTGCTCGCCGCCCGAAAGCAGCGTCAGCGTCGAGAGCCGCTTGCCCGGCGGCTGGGCCATGATCTCGAGGCCCGCCTCCAATGGGTCGTCGCTCTCGACCAGCTCGAGATGCGCCTGTCCGCCCTCAAAAAGCGTCGTGAACAGGCGCCGGAAATGCGTGTCCACCTTCTGATAGGCGTCGAGCAGGCGGACTCGGCCTTCGCGGTTGAGATTGCCGATCGACCCGCGCAGGCGATGGATGGCCTGGGTCAGCTCTTCGGCTTCCTCCGCACCCTTGCCACGCGCCGCATCAAGCTCGGCCAGCTCCTGCTCGGCAACGAGGTTGACCGGTCCGATGCGCTCCCGCTCGGTGGTCAGGCGATCAAGCGTTGCAGCTTCCTCATCCGCATTGCGCCGTTCGCCAGGATCGAAGCCGAGCTTCTCCGGAAGCCGTTGCGGAACGCATTCGAACTTCTCCGCGCTCGCGCGTGCGAACTCGGCGCTGCGCGCCTGCTGGGCCTCGGCGCGCGCTGCAGCGGCGGCACGGCGCTCGCGGGTGTCTGCGGATTGCTCGTTCGCCGCGGCTACCGCCTGCGCCATCCCGATCACGGCTTCTTCGGCCTCGCGCTCGGATTCGGCGGCTTCGCTTATCCGGACTTGGCTTTCGTCATTCGCCTGCTCGAGCTCCCGGATCTTGGAATCGAGCTCGGCCGGTTCCTTCTCCAGTTCCGCGCGCTCGGACGCCTGCTGATTCTGCCGCTCGGCTCCGCGGCGAAGGCGTTCCTCGGCATTGTCGCGGCGCTCGCTCCATTCCGACTGCTCGCGTCCGGCGGCGTTGAGACGTTCGCGATCAGCAGCGCTCTCCCTCGCGCGCGTCGCGGCTTCGGCGCGCTTGTCGGCGACGGCAGACGCCGCACCTGCAGCAGCCGTTCGCGCCGCTTCGAGATCCTGCTCGAGAAGCGCTGGGTCGGGGAGTGCGTCCGACGTTCGCTCCGCCGCCGTGACCGCGTCGCGGGCGGCTTCGAAGACCGGTTCGAGATCGGCCTGCCGCTGCGCGAGGGCGCTCCGCTGCGCTTCGATCCGTTCGAGCGCCGCGGCTGCGACGTCGATCGCGCGTGCGGCTTCGCGGGCGTCGCGCTCCGCAGCCAGCGCCGAGTGACGCGCCTGCTCGGCTGCCGTCCGGCACCAATCCATCGTTTCGAGTGCCCCATCGCGCTCTAACGAAGCCGAATCGACTGCCTGCTGCAGGCCGGGTAGCGCATCGCCGAGCTGTGAAAGACGGTTTGCGCGAAGCAGCCGCTCCGCCGCCGCGGCGCCCGCGCCTTTCGCGACGAAGCCGTCCCAGCGGCGCATCACGCCGTCGCGCGTCACCAGCCGCTGACCCACGCAAAGGACTTGGCCCTTATCCTCATCGGCGACGGCGATCTGCTTCAGCCGGCGAATCAATTCCGCGGGCGCGCGGACGTGGTCGGCAAGGCATTCCGTCGCGGCGGGAAGCGACGGATCGCCCGCCTGCGCTTCGCTTCCGGACCAGCGACGCGGACTTTCTCCCAGGCCGACTGCAGCGTCCGCATCTTCACCTAGCGCCGCGGCGAGCGCCCGCTCGTAGCCCGGCTCGGCCGAAAGGCTTGCGATTGCCGATCCGCCGCCGTGCTCGAGCGCGGCGGCAAGCGCGTCATGCTCTGATTTCGCGGCGGACAAGGCGGCGCGTGCCGCTGCCAGTTTCGTCTCCGCGGCGTCGCGTCGCTCGGCAGCAGACGCACGCCCCTCATCCGCCTCGACCCGGCGTGCTTCGGCTTCGGCAAGCGCAACAGCCGCTGCTTCCGAGCGGGACTGAGCCTCCTCACGTGCCCGGACCTGCTCACTTCCATCGCCTAGCGCGACGAGCTGATCCCCGAGCCTCGCTTGTTCCTGTTCAGTCCGGGCAAGCTGCGCTCGCGAAGCCTCGAGCGCGGCTTCAGCGACCCTCCGTTCCGCGCGCATCGCCGCCTGGCGCGCAAGCAGATCGGCCAGGCCCCCCTCGGCTTCGCGCGATTTCGTCTCGGCGGCGGTGAGCTCGGCAGCAATTCGCGATGCCTGTCCCTCGGCATCCTCAAGCCGCTGTTGGAGTGTCTTCCGCTCCTGCTCAAGCTGCTCGATTGCGCGCGACGCATCGTTCCTCAGCGCTTCTTCGCGCGCGAGATCGGATGTGAGCGAAGCGTCGAGCCGGTCCAGCTCAGCGAGGCGCCGAGTGACGGTGTCGCGGCGCGCTCGAGCGGTGGCGAGCTGATGTGCGAGCGCGTGGCCCTGCTCGCGAAGCTCGGCGACGGCGTTACGCCGCGCAGCTAGCTCCTGATTTGCCCGCTCGTGTGCGGTTTGCGCATTTGCGATCGCCTGATGGATCCGCCCCACTTCCTCGGCAGCAGCCTTGGCTTCGGCAGTCGCCGCCTCGGCTGCACGCTCCGCTTCGAACCAGCGTGTATGGAGAAGCCGCGCTTCGACCCCGCGGATCTGGTCGGTCAGCTTGCGGTAGCGCTCGGCCGCTTTGGCTTGCCGGCGCAATTGAGCCGCGCGCTGTTCCTGTTCAGAAAGGATTTCGCCGAGCCGGGTGAGGTTTGCCTCGGCCGCGCGCAGCTTTTGCTCGGCGTCCTTGCGCCGTGCGTGAAGCCCCGAAATTCCCGCCGCTTCTTCGAGCAGGAGGCGCCGCTCTACCGGCTTTGCGGAGATGATCGAGCTGATCTTGCCCTGGCTGACCAGTGCCGGCGAATGCGCGCCGGTCGCGGCGTCGGCGAACAGCAGCGAGACATCTTTCGCGCGGACGTCGCGTCCATCGATCCGGTAGGCGGAGCCGGCGCCTCGCTCGATCCGGCGGGTGATCTCGCTTTCGCTTGCGCCGCCATCGTCACCTGCATCGCGTTCGACGAGGATCGACACTTCGGCGAAATCGCGCGCAGGCCGGCTGGATGTGCCGGCGAAGATGACGTCGTCCATCCCGCCGCCACGAAGCGACTTCGGGCTGGATTCGCCCATCGTCCAGCGGATCGCCTCGAGGAGGTTCGACTTGCCGCAGCCGTTGGGCCCGACGACGCCCGTCAGCCCTTGTTCGATGCGCAACTCGGCGGGCTCGACGAAGCTTTTGAATCCGCTGAGCTTGAGCCGCCTGATCTTCAACGCGCGTCCCCCTCCCCCGGAACCGCTGCTATCCGCCGAGCGCCTTGCTGAGCGCGGCGTCCAGCTTCTGCCAACTGTCGATCTTGTTATCGAGCGTGCCGTTGATCACGAAATTCGGAGTGCCGGAGAAATCCGGCCACTGGCTCGCAATCGCTCCGCTCTGATTGACGATCTCGTCGATCTTCTTGGTGTCGGTCAGGCATTGGGTCGCCTTGGCGTTCGAGACGCCGCGCGCCGCAGCCCAGTCGAGGAAGCCGGCGATCTTCGCGGCTTCCAGCTCGATCCGGTTCTCGGGCAGGTTCTGGAGCGCCTCGAGTTGATCCTGCGGAGTTCTTCTGGAGCTTGCCCTCCCAGTCGAGCTGGGTGTCGTAGAAGGCGCGCGACAGCGGGAAGAAGCCCTCCGGCCCGTTGCACTTCGCGATCAGCACTGCCGAAAGGTCGAACAAATTGCGGATATAATTGCGAAATTCGTAGCTGACCTTGCCGGTCTTCACATATTTGGCGACCAGCTGATCGACTGCGGTCTCCTCGAATTCACGGCAGTGCGGGCAGGTCAGCGAGCCGATCTCGATCAGATGAACCTTCGCATTGGGGTCACCCATCATCACGCCGCCATCCGGCGTCGGATTGATGACGCCGGTCCAGTCGCCGCCGGGAGGCGGCGTGGTGTGCGCATAGGTCACGTTCGCGTTGGTCGTCGCATTCTCACCCTGCTTCTTGTTGCAGCCAACGAGGGCGAGAGCGGCCGTTGCACAGGCCAGAATAGCAAAAGGCTTCATCGAATTTCCCGGTTCGGTTGAGAATATAGGGGCGTCATCCTTATCCGCGCCTGTGAAGCGCCGTGTCGAGATTTCGACTTCAGGGTCGGCCAGACCTGATCCTCCGTCACATGGCCGAGATCGACCATGGATCCATTCATGACGAACGTCGGCGTACCCGCGAAGTCCGGATATTGTGACGTCGCGTCGCTCGCCATCCGGACGAGCTGATTGACCGAATTGACGTTCGACAGGCATTGCGCGGTCCTCGCGACCGGAACGCCGTGCGAGGCTGCGAACTGCGGGAAGCCAGCGACCTTCGCGATCGCCACGAACTGCTGGTTTGGCGGAAGGTCCTGCATCGTCTTGAACTGATCCTTGGGAATGGCCTGGATCTTGTTCTCCCAATTCTCCTGGTCGGCGAAAATCGCGCGCGTAACGGGGAAGAAGGTCTTCGGCCCATTGCAGCGCGCCACCAGCGAAGCGGCGACGTCAAAGGCATCGCGAACGTAATTGCGGAATTCCCAGCTGACCTGCCCGCTCTTCACATAAGCAAGAAGCTGCGGGACAGCATTCTGGTCGAAATCGCCTGCAGTGCGGGCAGGTCATCGAGCCATATTCGACCAGCTTCACCTTCGCGTTCGGATTGCCCATCATAAAGCCGCCCGACGGCATGGCGTTGACGACGTCGGTCCAGTTCCCGCCCTTCGGCGGCTTAACCATCGTCAGCTTGACCGGCGCGGTCGCTGCGTTGCTCTGCTTCGCATTGCACCCGGCGATCGCCACCAGCGCGGCGGCACAGACCAGGAAAATACTAGGCTTCATCGATTCACTCGGCTCCCTTGATGACGGGAATGGGTTCGGCGCTCTCGTCGAGAGCGGGAGGGCCGCTGCTAGCGCCAATTCGCGCCGCAAGCAACTCCAGACATGCGCGAAGCTCGGGGTCGGCGATTTCACGAAGTCCTTCGCCGAGCTCCTTGGGCACTGGCCTCAGGTCCGGGCGGACGGGCCTCGGAGCAGACGCGGGCGGCTTGCCCTGCTTGAACACGATGCGGTTGATCGCGGCGTGGCCGAAAAAACGGTTTACCCGCTCAACGATCATCGGCGTCAGATGCTGGATGAGCGGTGCGTGCGCGCCGTCGACTAGAAGGGTCAGGACGCCGCCGGCTTTCTTCCCCGTCGGGAAGCGGATCGATTCGGGGGAGGAGACCTTGGCATAACGCGCGCCGACGATCTCGCTCCAGCGGCTGACGATCGAACCCTGGACGAAGCCGAAGCGGCGGAACGACTGGCCGCCGATGACGCCCACCAGCTCGCCCGCCGAGCGCGGGCGGCAGCTTCTCGGGGCTTCCTCTTTTTCCAGCTTTTTCTTCGACATGCTCATGAAGCATGCCATAGCAAAATGGTGACCGCCAATGCCGCAAGCCGCCTCATCCAACATTATGTGGATAACTTGAGGGACCTTCCGTGGCGCTCGCCGCCGGGTGAGCCGGCACCTGATCCTTATGTCGTCTGGCTGAGCGAGATCATGCTCCAGCAGACCACCGTCGCGACCGTAACTCCGCGGTTTGAGCGCTTCCTCGAGCGCTGGCCGACGATCGAAGCGCTGGCGGCGGCGCCGGACGCCGATATCCTCTCCGAGTGGGCCGGGCTCGGCTATTACGCGCGGGCACGCAACCTGATCGCCTGTGCTCGCGAATTGGCAGCGCGTGGCGCTTTCCCGACAATTGCGACCGAGCTTCGCGAGTTGCCAGGAATCGGTGCGTACACGTCCTGTGCAATCGCCGCGATTGCGTTTGGCGAGAAAGCGGCCGCGGTGGACACCAACGTCGAGCGAGTGATCTCGAGGCTTCGCGGCCGTACACGGGTTTCGAGTCGTGAGATCGAGCAGGACCTGCTCGATATGATGGAGCACCAGCGGCCTGGTGACGTGGTGCAGGCGCTGATGGATCTCGGCGCAACCATCTGCCGGCCGAAGCGGCCGCGCTGCGCGGTCTGTCCGCTGAGAAGGGACTGCGCTGCGGCCGCGAGCGGAGATCCGGAAAGCTTCCCCGAGCCGCGCCTACGAAAGCCGCGGCCGCACCGCTACGGAATGGTTTGGTGGACCGAGCGCGACGGATATGTCTGGCTCGTGCGCCGACCCTTGAAGGGCCTGCTTGGCGGCATGGCCGCGCTTCCCGGCACCGAGTGGACGGATGGCTGTCCAGACGCACCCGAATCGCTCGGCACGGTGCGGCACGTCTTCACCCATTTCTCGCTTGACCTTTTCGTTCAGCGTCGCGCCGAACCGGCCGGCAACGGCTGGTGGCAGCCCATCGACCACCTCGATAAGGCGGGCCTCCCAACGCTCTATCGAAAGGCCGTCGCGCTTGCGCTCGTGCCTGAGGAACGCCGTGCGGCCTGACGTCTTTTTCGCAGGGCCGGGGCTTGACCGCGCCGATGCAATGCGCGCTTTGCCCGAGAAAATCGGTGAGCTTGCGCTTCGCGGGGATGCTCGCGAGCTGGTCTGGCGCGACGGAATCCCCGGAATCGACGAACGCGGCAGAATCCAGTGGCAGGAGGCCAGTGAGCCGTCGCTCTTCCTCGGCCTCGAAAATGGCTCGCCGCGCTTTTCGGCACTGCACGAGCCGGCGCAAATGGCGTTCAGCGTCCTTCCGCTCATCGCCAATCTCGACGGCGCCGATGCGCCGCTGTTCGCGGCGGCGCTGAGCCTTGCCCGCTGGCATTCGCGCCATCGTTTCTGCGCCAATTGCGGCCAGCCGACCGAGATCGTGCGTGGCGGCTGGTCGCGGCGTTGCCCGCATTGCTCCGCCGAGCATTTCCCGCGCGTCGATCCCGTCGCGATCATGCTCGTCGAGCATGGAGGCAACGTCCTTCTCGGCCGCCAGCCCCATTATCCGCCGGGACGTTATTCGGCGCTGGCCGGCTTCATCGAGGTCGGGGAATCGATCGAGGACGCAGTCGCGCGCGAGGTGAAGGAGGAGGCGGGCATCGACGTCGGCAACGTCCATTACATCGCGAGCCAGCCGTGGCCGTTCCCTTCGTCGCTGATGATCGGCTGCCGAGCAGAGGCGCTTGGGAATGATCTCACCATCGACACGACGGAGCTCGAGGATGCCCGCTGGTTCACGCGCGATGAAGTCGCTCGCGGCATCGCGGGCGAAGAAGGCGCGACCCTCCGGCCGCCGCCGCGAACGGCCATCGCCCGCACCTTGCTCGAACAGTGGCTCGGTGCTTGAAGCGGCGCGAAGTCGCACTTAAGAGGCGGCCCAAACCTTCTGCCTACTTCAGGAAAATCAGGGAAACACATGGACGATCGCTTCAACACAATCGCCGGTTGGGTGCTGTTCGCGGCTATCGTCGCGCTCGGCTCGTCGATCGTTGCCGGCGAATATTTCCACAGCGAACGTCCGGAAAAGATGGGTTACCCGATCGCGGGCGTTCAGGAGGAAGGCGAGGGCGCCGCCGCCGCCGAACAGCCCATCGAAGTCTATCTCGCCAAGGCCGACCCGGCGAAAGGCCAGCAGATCTTCAACAAGTGCATGGCCTGCCACAATGCCGACAAGGGGGGCGCAAACCAGCTCGGCCCGAACCTGTGGGACGTGCTCGGCGAGCCGATCGGCCAGGGCAAGGGCTTCGCTTTCTCCGACGCACTGTCGAAGAAGGGCGGCACCTGGAACTGGGGTACGCTCAGCCAGTGGCTGACGAGCCCGAAGGCGTTCGCGCCCGGCACCAAGATGACCTTCGCGGGACTTAGCAACCCGCAGGACCGTGCCGACGTCGAAGCCTTTCTCAACAGCCACAGCGATTCGCCCGAAGCACTTCCCAAGGCTCCTGCTGCTGCAGCCCCCGCCGCCGCTGGAACTGCCGCCGGTGCGGGTCCGAACAACGGCCCTCAGAAGGCGGCCAAGGAGCCGGTGCTGAACACCGCTACCGCTGAGTTCGAGCAAAAAGAATTCGAGTGGCCCGGCCGCGCCGAACAGCGGTCCGCAGCCGCCGGCGGCCAAGGCTCACTAATATTTATTCGGGCGGGCCGCGCTCTTCTCGGTGCGGCTCGGTACGCTCCGCATAGAAGCGCGTGACGAAGTCCCACGCCTCGTCCGCTTCCTCGCTCCAATGGATGAGGTCGAGGTCGTGCGGGGCGATTACGCCTTCCTCGACCATCGCCTCGAAGTTCACCACGCGGTTCCAATAGTCGCGCCCGAACAGCAGAATTGGCAGCGGCCGCACCTTGCCGGTCTGGATCAACGTTAGAAGCTCGAACATCTCGTCGAACGTCCCGTACCCGCCGGGGAAGACCGCGACGGCGCGGGCGCGGAGCAGGAAGTGCATCTTCCTGAGCGCGAAATAGTGGAACTGGAAGCTGAGGTTGGGCGTGACCCAGCGGTTCGGCAGCTGCTCGTGCGGAAGCACGATGTTGAGGCCGATCGTCTCCTGCCCCTCATCGGCAGCGCCCCGATTGGCCGCCTCCATGATCGACGGACCGCCGCCTGAGCAGACCACGAACTGCTGATAGCCTTCCTCGTCGGCGCCGCAGCGGCTGGCGAGTTGGGCGAGCTCGCGCGCGACGTCATAGTAACGTGACTTCGCCTTCAGCCGCTCGGCGATCGCCTCCTGCTGCGGGTTCGCGGCGGCGGCGATCAGGACGTCGGCCATATCGGGGGCCGGGATGCGCGCCGAACCGTAGAAGACGAACGTCGACCCGATCTTCGCTTCCTCGAGCAGAAGCTCGGGCTTCAGCAGCTCGAGCTGGAAACGGACCGGCCGAAGGTCAGGACGAAGGAGGAACTCGGTGTCCTGGAACGCCAGCTTGTAGGAGCTACTCTCGGTCTGCGGGATCGACGGGACATGCTCCGCCGATTTCGCCTCGACCTCGGACGTTGGGAAAATGCGCTTGGGCGGACGCGGGCGATCGCTCATGCCCGCCGAGTAGCGGCAAAGTGTGACGCGGTCACGATGCCGTCGTCCTCGGCGAGCCCCAGTCGATCCGCCGCGTCGCGTACATCACGCCCGCGAGCGCCGCAAAGAGAAGCAGCGAGCCGATCAGCAGCGAATAAGCTTCGAGACTGAGGAGGATGTAGAGCACGGCGTAAAGGCCGACGAGCAGCCCGCCGATGAATCCCGCGCGTCTCCAGCTTCCGAGAACCGCCGCGGAATATGCCGTGTTGAGCCCGGCGATGGCCGCCGATGCGAGCACATAGGCAGGCGTAAAGCCGATCACCTCGGCGAATGCCAGCACCAGCACGAAGAAGAGGATCAGCGCCGCGCCCATCAGCAGATATTCGACCGCCGATACCCGCACGCCGCCGATCACATCAAACATCAAAAGCGCGAGGAAGGTGAAGCCGATGAACAGGAAGCCATACTTCGTCGCGCGGTTGACCTGCGAATAGAGGTCGACCGGCTGGATGAGGCTGATCTTCGCCGTCTGCAGCGCGTCGCTCGTTGATGGCGGAGACGGATCCTTATTGGCTGCGGCTGCGGCATCACCCGTGCTCACCAGCGACCGGCCGAGCGACAGATTGCCGATGCGATAGGCCGCCTCGAACCCGCCGCTTCCCACGCGGCGGGCGCCGGGGAGGAAGTCGCCACCAAAGCTCGGACTCGCCCAGGTCGACTTCACCGTCCAGATCGTGTCCCCCGCCTGGGGCGCGAGGCTCAGCTCGGCATTGCCGCGGAAGTCATAGACAAAGTCTACCCTCAGGGGTTCGGACTCGAGCTTTCCGGCATCGACCCAAGCGAAGAAGCCGCGGCCGCCGCTGCTTCCCGAACCGGGCTGAAGGCGAAGAGTGCGGCCGTCCGCCATGACTCGCGGATTGGCGCCGAGCCCGCGCGGATCGCTCAGGGAGAAGCGGAGTTCCGCCCGGCTCATGTCCAATTGCGAGGGGATTACGCCGGTGCTGGCGAGGTCCGGCGGAAGCGCGAAGCGCGCTCGTCCCGACGTCGCCGCGTCATAGACGACCGCTTCGTAGATCGACCTCTTGCGGACTTCCGGACGAAGGCTGGTCGACAGCTGCACCGCGTCGGGCGCGAGCGTCAGTTCCTTCGTCACCTCGCTTGAGCGCGTGACGCTCTGCCCGTTCTGCAGCACCGTCTCGCTCGCCGTCACGCGATAGGGGATGACCAGCAGCGGCCCGCCCATGATCTGCGCTGCGCCCCAGCCCGCCGTGATCGAGCTCGTCGCTTCCTGCTGCTGGGTCTGGCGATCGTAGACCAGCAGCCAGATCGAAAAGAGCGGGATGGTGAGCGCTCCGGCGACCACGATCGCGAGAAACAGCTTGAAACCCGGTGTGCGTTCGGCCTCGATCCCAAGCACGACTTCTTCTCCCCATCGATGACGGGGCGAAGCTGCCCGGCTTGGCGATGATCGTCATGAGAGGGGCGTGAGGAATCTCTGATTTGTGGATTTGACCGACGTCAAAGGGTCGCGAACGTTTACCGGACGTCAACGCGCGAGAGCGGACTCGAACTAACCCCCAGGAGACGCTCATGAAGCTCATCATCATGGCAGCGCTCGCGCTGAACTTCTTCGCCGCGACGCCTTCGTTCGACGCCCTCCGCCTCCAGCGTGCGCTCGCCAATTATCGCGCGATGCAGGCTGGGCAAAGGCAGCTCGGAGAGCTCAGCACCCCCGACCGCCTCGACGTGCTTGAGCTCGAACGCTGGCTCGGTTCGCGTGGCGGGATCGTCCCGTCCGAAACGAAGGAGCAATGCAAGGAGCGCCTAGGCTCGAAATCACCGACGCAGCTGGATGAAGCGCTGCTTGACCTCAAATGCTCCCAGCGCCCGCCTTCTTGATCGAGCGGTAATCAATCTTGAGTGCGATCCTTTGGGTAAGCGCTGCCAACGGCAGCTTTCCTCCCTTGCTGACTGGGCAGTGAGACCAGGCGGACATCGTCGGGCTGTGATCGATCCGGTAGCGTCTCAGTTTGAATTTCAACGGGAATATTCGGCAAGAATTTCGCCGTTGATACGTTGGCATTCTTTAGGATGCCTCTACCTCAACCACGGCGGCGATTGCCGACTGGACGGGCAAGAACATCCGAGTGTTCTTGTCGTAGAACTCAAAGCCGAGCGAATTGTAGAACTCTGCCACGTCTTTGTTGATGGGCGTCAAGATTAGTGCCGGGATGCCGATCAGTTCCCCAACTTGCGCAAACGTCCGAACAACGTCGCCCATGATAGTGGACCCGGCCCGCAAGCCGGCCTTCCTTTGAAAGGGCTTCTGAACGGCGAGATAGACGAGCTGTACACAAGGAAAGTACTTGGTTCCGCCGAACGGAAAGAACCGAACCCCAGGAAGCTTATTGGCCTCCTCAATCACGCTGGAGAGGGCGTAGAACCCGAGCGGCTTTTTCGCGTCGCCGAGATAAGCACATGTCACCCTGTGCTTATGGGCGCAGTGGTCCTTTAGCGCTTTGCGGCGAAACCACTTATCAATTTCAGCATCGCCGCAGACGAACGTGTCGCAGGGGGTTTTGCTATCGAGTGGCCTGTAACCTATTTCCGCCAACGCACGCCTTCTCTCTTGCCCGACCCGACTTTTTGTCGTTGTCGAGAGAGAGTTTAACAACATTTTTCAATGCTGGCGTTACGCCCGTGCGCTTGAAGACGCGGCTTCCTGCGGCGAACGCAGCAGCCGTTCCCTTGGTGTCCACTGGTTTTGGACCCCAAAAGTGGAATACTGGTTTCGCGCCCATCCGGGCATCTCCTTCGTATCGCTTCGGAGCGGCAATCCCCGTCTACAAGGGTAGTTTATGTCCCACATAACTGGTGAACGCAACGTTACGTTGCAACCCGTTGCAGCTTATTTTCCCATGTAGAGGCGATTGCGGCGGTTACGAGCTTCGTTACGAACGTTATCAATAAGCCGCTTCGGCGTTACGCTTTTTATAAGGCCCTCGCAGCTTAGGCGGCGGTGCCATTTCATCGATTATCAGAACCAAGTCCTCAAGCGCCCAAAGCTTCTCCGTGACGCTCGCGGCCATTGCAGGGTTGATGCGAAGCGATTTGTGGATGCGACAAAAGTTGTAGAACACAAAATAGAGCGCCAGCGCGTGAGCTCATTCTCTTCCTGGCTTGGAATAGACACTTCGCCTCCGTGCATTGCGCTAAGCATATCAACATGGCGGCTGCGGCAGCGCGGGCAACTTGGCCCGAAATTCAAACTGACACTACCATCGAACCCCGCGATGGAACTGCGAACAAAGCGCGTCGTTGCCTTAAATCGATCTAAAGTAAGCCGAGGCCGGATTGTCAGACACAAATGGGAGCGGGTCGAACAGCATTTTCGAACTGCTGGTTCAAAGTGTCACCGATTACGCGATCTACATGCTCGATACGGAAGGTCGGGTCAGCAGCTGGAATGCGGGCGCGGAGCGTTTCAAAGGATATTCGGCAAAGGAGATCATGGGAGAGCATTTCTCCCGGTTTTACACAGAGGAAGATCGGGAGGCCGGTGTTCCCAAGCGCGCTCTCGAAGCTGCAAAGACAGAAGGGCGGTTTGAAGCCGAAGGCTGGCGCGTAAGGAAAGACGGTACCCGTTTCTGGGCGATGGTGATCATCGACCCGATACGAAATCAGGCGGGCGAACTGATAGGATACGCCAAAGTTACGCGCGACATGAGCGAGAGGCGCGCAATCGAGGAGCAGCTGCGCCAATCACAAAAAATGGAGGCCGTCGGACAACTAACCGGCGGCTTGGCCCATGATTTCAACAATCTCCTGACTGGTATCAGCGGGAGTCTGGAACTCGTGCAGGTGCGGATTGCACAAGGTAGAACGGCGGAGATTGATCGCTACCTCATGGCCGCCCATGGCGCGGTAAAGCGAGCGTCAGCGCTCACCCACAGGCTACTTGCGTTCTCGAGAAGGCAAACTCTCGATCCCAAGCCAACGAATGTAAATCGGCTCCTGGGTGATTTGGAAGATCTAATCCGGCGCACGGTCGGCCCGAGCATTGACGTCGAAGTCGTCGGCGCCAGCGGATTGTGGGCCACACTCGTTGATCCCAATCAGCTCGAAAACTCTGTTCTAAATCTCTGCATCAATGCTCGTGACGCGATGCCGGATGGTGGAAAACTCACGATAGAAACGAGCAATAAATGGATCGATGAACGCGCTGCGCGCAGTCACGACCTCCCAGTGGGACAGTATGTTTCTCTCTGCGTGACCGATACCGGAACCGGTATGACCCCAGATGTCATTGCCAAGGCATTCGATCCATTCTTCACGACAAAGCCCATCGGTGAAGGGACCGGGCTCGGACTCTCGATGATCTATGGATTCGCAAGGCAGACCGGGGGCCAGGTCAGGATCTATTCCGAGGTTGGTGAGGGCACGACGATGTGTCTTTATCTGCCTAGACACACGGACGAAGCGTCGCTGCCAGATGAAATTGAAACCCGGACGAGCATCCAGCCAAGCGGCGAGGGCGAAGTGGTACTCGTCATTGACGACGAACCAACAGTCCGCATGTTAATTGCAGAGGTCCTGGCCGATCTTGGCTATGCTGTAATCGAGGCGAATGACGGGCCTGCGGGGCTGAAGGTGCTCGACTCCAATGCTAGGATAGATCTGTTGATCACAGATGTAGGCTTGCCCGGAGGGATGAACGGGAGACAGGTGGCTGATGCCGCTCGAGTCAACCGGCCTGATCTGAAGGTGCTGTTCATAACGGGCTATGCCGAGAACGCAGTCATCGGAAAGGGTCGACTTGCCGATGGCATGTACGTAGCCACGAAGCCCTTCCAAATGGAGATGCTCGCACATCGGATCCGGGAGATTATTGAGGCCTGATCGAGTGGCGGGGTTCCACCCAAGCAGCCATTGGAGCCTAAATGGCGTCGATTTCGCGTAACTCGTCCTCGATCGCTCCGAGACGACGTTCAATTCCGTCAACAAGTGCAGCTAGCTCAAGCTCCGGCAAAGCGGGAGTTTTCCCGCTTCGATAATCCCGCAGGGCTCTCGTTAGATTAGCCTGGTCGCGCAACAGCCGCTCTTTCGTTTGCCTTGCCACACACGTAAGTCGCGAAAACCGGTGAAACGGTTCAACCGACGCGAAGGAACCCATCGCTGCGAATTTTGCTGAACGCGCGCGCTGCATTTCTCGGACTCCGGCCTTCGAAATGCGCCGAAGGTCAGGAGTGGTAGAAGTGGAAAGACCCCGTTTCGATCAACGCATCAGCGAACATTGTGATCTTTCGCGAGCGGCTGAACGGGTCACACCGTTGACACTTGATGCCGGCGTGAACGCGCCCAAATCAGTCGCATGATCGACATCCGCAAATTCGACAGCCTCGGCCATGCCGACCACGGCTGGCTGAACGCCCGCCACCACTTCTCATTCGCGAACTATCACGACCCTTCGCGCATGGGCTGGGGCCGGATCCGCGTGTGGAACGACGATCAGATCGGTGCGAAGAGCGGTTTTCCGCCGCATCCGCACCGCGACATGGAGATCGTCACCTACGTCCGCACCGGCGCGATTACTCACCAGGATTCGATGGGCAACAAGGGCCGCACCGCCGCCGGCGACGTCCAGGTGATGAGCGCGGGCACCGGGGTCACGCACGCCGAATATAATCTCGAGGACGAGCAGACGACCTTGTTCCAGATCTGGATCGAGACCGACAAGCCGTCGGCACCGCCCAGCTGGGGCGCAATGCCGTTCCCCAAGGATTCGCGTGAGGGCGCGTTCCAGCTTCTCGCTAGCGGAGATGGCGGCGATGGAGTGCTCACCATCAACGCCGACGCGCGCGTGCTCGGAGCGACCGTGGAGGCGGGCAAGTCGATTACGATCGATGCTGCGCCGGACCGGCACCTTTACCTTGTTCCGAGCGGTCGGGTACGCGTGAACGGAGTGGAGGCAGGTCCTCGCGACGGGGTCGCCATTACCGGCGAGAACAATATCCAGATCGATGCGGAGGACGATGCCGAACTGGTGCTTGTCGACGCCCGGTAAGTCCCTCGGAGCATTAGGTTTCGTCGCCGTTCATCGATACTATGCTTGAAAGCGGCGCGAACGGAGGGCATGTGCCTGGCGCGCCCTGGAAAATCGGCGCGAATCATGCGCGAAGCGGGAGCAGATGAGGGCGGTTTTTCGCTTGGGGTACCTATTGCTGGCAGGGGCGCTTGCGCTTGCCCCAACGATGGCGCTCGCCCAGGAAGCGCCGGCCGCCGACAGCAGCACGCCCGCTGCCGACGCGATCGGTCCTAAGGCCCTCCAGAACTTCAGCCTGAACGGAACCGTGACCCGGCCCGCGGATCAGCCGCCTGCCGCCGTTCCGCCCGCCGCTTCGAAGCGTCAGCCGAAAGCCCAGGCGCAGGTTGCTCCTGCTGCGGTCGAGCCAAGTGGCTCACTGAGTGACAATGCGCAGCCGCAATCGGCTGAGACGGCGACGAGTGCACCTGCGCCGGCGCGAACCGCCGCCGCTCCGCCCGCAGCCGCTCCGCAGACTGCGCCGTCGACCTTGCAGCAATCGCCTCCGTCCTCGTCGGTGACGGCTGCGCTTCCGACGCTCGACCCAGCCAGCGGCACGGGCAGTTCGTCAGCACCGGCATCCACTGCTGCTTCCGACTTTGCGCCGGCCCCGGGAACCGAGCGCAACTTCCCGATCGTTCCGTGGCTGCTGGCCGCTTTGTTGCTTGCTGCCGGCGGAGCGTTTCTGTTCTGGCGAAACCAGCGCCGGGAGGTCTTCGCGGGTGGGCCGCAGGTCGATGCTTTTGTTGCACCGGAGCCGGTGCCCGCCCCCGCGCCGAGGCCGATGCCGGCGCCTCCTCCGACTGCCCCGAAGGCGGCCTCCCGCTCCAATCGGCATCGTCTCGACGAGGCTCCGTCCGTGGATCGATATCGGCTTCCACCCGATGCGCTGCGTTCTCGAAGATGAGCGTGTCACGGTCGAGTTCGAGCTCGAGCTGTTCAATTCAGGAAGTGGGCCCGCCCGCGCTGTCCTGGTCGAGGCGACCTTGTTCAATGCAGGCCCCGCACAGGACCAGCAGATCGACGGCTTCTTCGCGAAACCGGTCGGCGAGGGCGAGCGCATCGCCGTGATTCCGCCGCTGAAGCGTGTCGGAATTCGCACGCAGGTCTCCGCTCCCCGCACTCAGCTCCAGGCCTATGAGCTCGGCGGGCGTGAGGTGTTCGTCCCGATCATCGCCTTCAACTCGCTTTACAACTGGGGCGGCGGGGAAGGTCAGACCTCGGTCAGCTATCTCCTCGGCAAGGATACGAAGGGCGAGAAGCTCGCACCCTTCCGCCTCGACCTCGGACCGCGGATCTTCCGCGGCCTCGCTGCTCACCTGTTGCCGTCGGCCGTTCGCAACTAGCATTATTCCGCGGGGCATTGCCGCCGGCGCCTTTTGAGAAGTGCTAGAGAACCGCCGAATTATAGCTGTGCCAGGCAAGAATGGCGGCAGCGCCGCGATACGGCCGCCACGCTTCGGCCATCTCGCGAAGCTGCTTCTCGCTGGGTTTGTCCTTGAGGCCCATCAGTCGGCCGAGCTCAACCAGTACTGCAAGATCGCCGGCCGGGAAAACGTCCGCCCGCCCTTCTGCAAAGAGCAGATAGATTTCCGCGGACCAGCGGCCGATGCCCTTGATTCGGGTGAGGAGGCCAATCGCTTCCTCGTCATCGCCGGGAAGGCTGGCGAGGTCGAGCTCGCCCGAGATCACCAGCTCGGCGAGGCTTCGGATATAGCCGGATTTCTGACGGGACATGCCCGCGGCGCGAAGCTCCTCATCACTTGCGGCAAGGAGAAGCTGGAGATCGGGCGGGGAGCCGAAGGCCGCTTCGAGCTTCGCCCACATTGAGCGTGCAGCGGCGACGCTGACCTGCTGGCCGACGATCGTTCGCAGCAGGGTTTGCGCACCCGGTGCACTAATGCGCGGATCGGGAACTCCATATCGTTCGACCACAGCCGCGAAGGCCGGCTCGCGCGCGGCGAGTTCCTCGACATGCTTGCGGATGCTGCTTTTCGACCGAACCATCAGGCGACCGTCGCCGCATAAAGCGCGACTGCAGCGGCATTCGAGACATTGAGGCTCTCGATCGCATCGCTGATCGGAAGGCGAGCGATCGCGTCGCAATGCTCACGGGTGTTTGGCCGCATTCCTGCACCTTCAGCGCCTAGCACCAGCGCCACGCGCGGCGGGCCGAGTGCGTCCTTGAGATCGGTTTCCGCGTCGCCGGCGAGCCCGATTCGCCAGAATCCCGCCTCGCTAATCTCCTCAAGCGCTCGGGCAAGATTAACGACTCGTACCCACGGCACGCGCTCGAGCGCCCCTGAAGCGGCCTTGGCGAGGACTCCGCCCTCCGGCGGCGAGTGGCGATCCTGAGTGACGATCCCGATCGCCCCGAAGGCAGCGGCCGAGCGAAGGATCGCGCCGACGTTATGCGGGTCGGTGACCTGGTCGAGGACGAGCAGCACGGCTCTCTCGGGCGCGTCCGTGATGAGCTCGTCGAGCCACGCGGTCTCTAACGGCTCGACCTCGATCACCACGCCCTGGTGAGGCGTATCGTTCGGAACGAGACGGCCAAGGTCGGGCGCCTCGGCGAGGATCACCGCAACGCCGTCCGGAAATTGCATGAAGGCGGCGGCTTCCCGCGTCGCCCAGGCTCGAAGGATCTTGCGCTCGGGATTGTCGAGCGCGGCCGCAACCGGATGCTTGCCCCACAGCCGCGGCCTAGTGGCGCTCCCGTGGCTCTGGTGTGACTTCTTGCGGCGCGACATGCGTCACCGCTTAGCCGCGGCGACGCCCAAGTCCAGCGCCGGTGCTCAGCTTCGAACGATCGAATGCCGCTCTTCCATCCTCCGCCGATCACTCCGCCAGGTCCCGATCGCGAGGATGATAAGGATCGGATAGGCCCAGAATCGGAGCGCAGCCGCATAGGCGAGCGGCAGCAGTTGCGAATCGATCAGTTTGAAGACGTGCCCCATGCTCGTCGTGAGTTGCAGACCGCTGACCCACAAGGGCCAGAACCGTTCGGAAATGAGCGCCGCATAAGTGAACGCAAGGAACGCGATGATATCGATAACGAATACGCTCGTTTCGACGGACGAATAGGTCGACGACCTCAGCGCAAGCGTCGCGAGATCGCCGACCAGGAATACGAACCCGACGATCCGCGCATCGGCTTTGCCCCGAAACATGGCATAGCCACAGACGCCGTACATCAGCGTGCGATAGATGATGACGCGATCCATCGAGACGGGACCGGACACGCCGCAGCGTGTCCGGTCAATACCTCAGCCAACCACTCGGAGCGGCGCCGCCGCGCTCGCTGGCGGGCAATCGCCGTCATCGCCGATCGAGACTGCACGAAGGCCGGGCACCTTGCCCTTTGCATCGACGAGTGCGGCATGGCAGCCCACGATTGCGCCGCGCGTTGCGACGAGGCCGGTGACGGCTGTTGCAAGCTGCTCAAGGGTGGGATGCACCGCGGCAAATCCAACTCCGGCGAGCGAGTTCGCGCGCATGATTCGCGCGTGAAGCTCGGCGATTTCAATCAGCGCGGCGTCGATCGTATCTTCGACCGCACGAACCTGCGCGGCGACTTCGTGTGCAGCGCTTTCAATCTGATGCTTGCGCATATGACTGCTCCTTTCCGCGCGATAGGAATCGCGCAGACCTGGCTGCCGGAGTGATTTGCCTGTCGGTCCCAGCTAGCCCTTGAGAAGCCTTGCGAGGCTCTCGAGCCCGGCGAGATACATGCCCGCCGAAAACGCCGCTCCGATCGAGATTGCCACGATCCAGAACAGCCTCTGGCCGACACTCATCTCATTCCGGGGGTTGCTCCTCGTTGCGAACGGCGGTTGCAGGGAAGGCCAGAATGACGCTGGCCTCTGCTCGGTAATGAAACCGGGCCCTCCGACCTCCCCTGCGCGGCCAGCGTGCCGAATCTGATTGCTGACCGCAGCTTCTGGGTGGTCTGTTGGTTGATCTGCCTCAATGTACGGCGATTGATGTATCAAACGCTGATATGGCTCGGAGTGCTGGGCGACGACCCGCGCGGCCTGCGAGCGCCGCTCGACGCCGAGGATCTGCAGCGACTGGCGAATGCGTTGGTCGACGGTGTGCGGGGAGATGCCCAGCTGTGCCGCAATCTCCTTCGAGCTGAGGTGCTGGTCGACCAGGCGCAGGCAGTCGAGTTGCCCGCTCGTCAAGCGCGCGACGCGCGCGGCGATGTCCTCATCCGCCGACTGGCGTGAAACGTACCCTTCAGTGTCCGGCAACCCCTCCGATTCCTCCGAGCCAGTCCCCACCTCTCGCAGCACAATTACTCCCGAGCCGCGACCTCCGGATCGACCCTTAGGTCATCCGCGAGGGTTTCGCCAGAATTTCAACAGGTTTCGGCCGAAACGGACCGAAATTGTATTAACGTTAGTTAGTATTAATTGTGTGAATCAGGCGCAAGGCCCGCCTTGAGGGCCAAGCACTACCGCTTGCTCGAAGCTTGCGAGACCGACGATCGGGATTCGCTATTGTTGCACCTTCACCGTCGTCTGCCCGTTAGAAGGGTCGGGGACAGTGACGTAGACGACGGTATCGCCCTCATATTGCGGCTGATAATAGGCGCCGCCGCACGAATAATATGTGTAGCCGCCATACGGATAGGGCGGGCAGCCGGGCGGCAGCGCGTAATAAGAGGCGCCGATCGCTGCTGCGGTCATTCCGGCGACAGCGCCGACTGCCACGCCGGCGGCGATCGGATGGTCGACCCAACCGCCCCAGTTTCCATTTCCGTTCCAGTTGTTGTCGATATTGATGTCACCGGTGTTGATGTTGCCGTTGTTGATTTTGTTGCCGTTGCCACGATTATTGTTGCCGGAGGCCGGCTGATATCGAGTGCCCGATCCACCCTGGCCTGGACGGGTTCCCTGAGCGTATTGGCCTTGACCGCCCGCCCCTGGGCGGCCTGACGGAGTGGTGGATGGGCGATTGCCGGCCACGGAGGATGGCCTGCTATAGCTACCGCCACGACTGAAGGTTCCGCCACCGCTGAGGTCGCCGCCCCTGCTGCCCGCGCCGCCGCGGCTGTAAGATCCTGAGCTTCCACCCCGTCCGAAGCTGGTCGACGCGCCTCCACGAGAGCTGAACCCTCCGCCGCTGCTAAATCCGCCCCCGCCGCCGCGCATGCCTCCACCGCCTCCACCGCCGCGCATGCCTCCACCGCCGCCGCGGCCTCCGCGAGCGACGCCTTCATCGGCGACAAACATCAGGAGCGAAAGGAAAGCGCCAGCACGCGCAATGCGGAACCAGGTGCGCTTAGACATGGCTATTGTCCCTTGAAGGTTGCGAGCTGAATCTTCTTCGCGTCCGCTCCGGGCGCGAAGGTGAAGTCGCTGTCGGTGAAGGTCGGATTGACCGTCCAGCTCAGCCTTGCCGTGAAGGTGGGATGGGCCGGATCCGTCCGGTCGACGATCGAGAATTTTCGCGGAAGCGCCTGGTCGCCGTCCTGGATCCAGACCTCCCAGTCGACGTCTGCCTCGCGGAACGCATAATGCGTCGTCTTGATCTCCATCGAAGGTGACCGGGCCGAGGACCATCGCCGACTTGAAATTCTTCGCCCGGTCGTTGCCGACGTCGTTCCAGCGGAACAGGTCCTCCAGTGGAAGGCGGATTCCGTATTTGTCGTAGATCGTGTCTAAGACTTCGCGGTTCGTCGCCGGCGCGGCCACTGTCGCGTAATAGCCCAGATTGGGCGCATACATCGTGAACTGCTTGCCGTCGTAATAGAAGTCGCGGCTCTTGGAGTCGCTCTTGAAGCTGATCACGAAGCCGGGCCGCTTCACCTTGTACTCGGTCGTGCCGTCGAACTGGATGCGCTGCCCGTCCCCCGTCACCATGTCGATGCTGGCGTCGGACTTGATCTGCAGGGTGTTCAGCGACATCAAATATTTGCTCATCTTCTTGAGCGCATCGACCGCCGCCGAATCCACGGTCGATTGAGTGATCTTTGGCATCGAGGAGGCCGCCCACTTCGGGTAGGCCGTCGTCCCTTCGGCCTTCGCCTCTTTGGGTGCCGCGAACGCTGGAGCAGAAAGCGCGATTGTGAAGGCGACAATTCCAAGGGCGGATGCCGTCGCGAGAAATGACCGGGAGATCGTCATTCCGATATACTCCTGAGGGAAGCGCCGTCAGCGCTCGGATTGACCGCCGCCTGGACTAGGAGTGAGACGAAAGGCGCGACATCGGGCAATTTCCCTAATTCGGCGGGGACAAGTCACCCAGCGGGGGCGTCTTTCCGAAGGCGCTTGGCGGCCGCGCATGAAGCGACGCGCTCAACGCGACCATGGCCTCCTGCAATTCCTTGATCCGTCCCGTCGAGGGCCGGTCGAGATCGATCACGAGAATCATCGACATCGCAAAAAGCAGAAGAAGGAAGGCTGCAATCTCACGACCGCGTCGGCCGGTCATGACGAAACCGAATACTCCCGCCGCGACGATCTCGTAGATGAAAAGGATCGCGTAAACCTGGGTCGGCACATGCGCGCGCCGTCCTTCCTTGCGCGCGGCGTCCACTTCCTCAAGGCCGTTCATCGTGTCGACGAAACTGCTCGAGAAATCGAGCGACTTGATCGTGGGAAACGCGGCGAGAGTCTCGGCCCAAAGATCGGTCAGGAATTGCTCATTCTTGGCAAGGAGCACCTTCTGTTCCGTGCCGGGTTCCACATTGCCCAAGGCAATTTTGTTATCTGTATATTCGACGAGCAGGCTGCTCATTTTCGCGCGGTACGGTTCACCCAGGACCTGGGTCTTAAGATAGGCCGACTGAATTGCCTGCGCCTCCTGGAGAACGGCGTCGCGTCGTTCGTCGAACCGGTCGATCGCGAGCGAGAATGTGAAGCCGATCAGAAGCGCGAGCAGCCCACTAACGGCTGACAGGATGTAGCCCTCCTGGTCGGACGGTGCGCCCTCGTCTCCCCGACGGTGGCGAAGCTGCCATCCGAGCAGCGCGGCGGCGATCAGGGCTGCAACCAAGACAGCCGACACGAGCCACAATGGCGCATAGATCAGCCACCGGCCGAACGGTCCCAACATCTGTTCAGCATCCACCCCGTTGAGCGGTCTTCTTCACGCAACAATTGCTGCTGACGCCATCGGGGATTTCCCTTTGTGTATGTTCAAAAGGATCTTCCACGCGAGGGGGCTGCTTACGCTCGGTCGATCTCGAATTTGGAGATCTCGTCCATCATGTTCCGGCGCCCGAGACCGCCGCGGCTTGACCGTGTTCAACAGCGATGCGCTTCATCATCCACTTGGCGTAGATCGCCGATACGACGATGCTCGTCAGAAGGAAGAGGATGATCGCGAGAGCCACTCGCTGATCGTCGAAATGCCTGCGCGCGATCAGGAGCGCGACGCCGGGGTGACGAGTCGCAGCCGCCTGCGCAAGCGCAAAGCGCCTGTTGACGTCGGGGCCGCCCAGCCAGTGGCCGGCCACAATTCCTGCAACGATGGTCAGGACGATGACGGCGAGCGAACCGTCCCCGATGAGGGACAGCGTGGCGCCTCCCGAGCGATATATGATCAGGACAACGATCGGCAGCAGGCAGATGAGCGCGATGCGCGTCAACAGCGTTCCGACCCGCTCGTTCGAGCGTCCTGACTTCTTCAGCCAGGTCCCGATCATCACGCCCGCGACTAATGGAAGCGCCACGAAGATGGCGATGAAGCGCGCGATCGTCGGGATCGGCGCGGAAACATCGCGGCCTACGATCATTCCAAGAAGTCCGAATGTCGCTGGCACGATCAGGATCGAAGCGGCCATGAGAGCGGCATAAGTGCCGATCACATAGGCCCGGTCTGCGCCTGTCTTCAGCATCTTGCCGACGACGAATGGGGCAAGCGGGGAAACCGCCATGATCACGATGCCCGCTTCAGTCAGCTTATCGATCGACAAAGCAAGGCAGAGGAGCACGGCGGAGGCGGGAACGACGATGTTCACGGCGATGAATCCGCGGACGAACAGGGATGGCCGCTTTGCGACATAAGCAAGATCCGACGAACTGCTTTGAACGCCGACGGCAAAGATGAGCAGGAGCAGGCTACCCTGGACGAAGAGCTGGACGGCGGCCTGCATCCTTACCGCTCCAAAACAGGGCAACTCGACCGAAGCGGCAGTGGAGTCGGCTGGTTGGCCATGGGCGCAATTAGCTACCGCAGGCTATGCATGCCCATCCGGAGATTCACTGAGACGGGTTGGAAGTCTCTAGCTGCCGTTGGGTGATGGTGGAGAGGGCTTCCTTCCAAGCCTTAAAAGGGAAGGAGAGCAGTTGTTACCCCGTTAGATACCCACTGCGACCGTGCGCCAGCGTGAGCGAGCCTTCCATGATCGACTGTGCTTGAACGGCGACGCGTCCTTGGTTCTCGTCGACAGCTGATCACTCCGCAATGGGCAGCGGATAGTCTCGGCGCGGTTGGAATCATCCCAGAGGCCGCGACCGCATTCGTGATGTTCGACACGAACCCCCGCGCGACCGTCATTGGCGTGTCGAGAAACGATAATGCTGAATCCTTTCGCAGCGAGTTCATTCGCTAGCGGGAGAGCGACGGTATATGCTGATGGCAAACGGGGGAGGCTGGATTGGTTTACTATATGCTCAAGGCGCACGACAGATCTGGAAGACCGTTCCACATGGTTGGCCCGATGCCCTCAGAGGAGGTGCGCGCAAAGGCCGCTGAGTTGTGGGGCCACGGATACGCACGCATCACACTTACGAATACTGACACTCTCTCTGAGATCGAGCTTGGCGAGTTCGACCACAGGAAGCCGGGCGCCTGAACGTACGCGCGGAGAGAAGCGGGCCGCTGGCGGTTATCGGCTCGACGCACAGGGGAACTGACGCCGAGCCGAAGACACCCTCTGGGCAATCGAGCGAGTCTCGGCCGGGCAATTCAAGTTTCGCCGAAGGTCAGTATGGTACCCGACGTTTGCGTGGCCTCGTTATAGCGCGGGCGAATCCACTTGAGGGTGCGGACTAAACGCCAATTCTCGCTCGCCGGTCATCGACGGCCGAGCCGCCGGTCAAGAATCGCACGCCCGCGTTGCCCGCCGATACCCACCGAACCTGCGCGTCGATCGTGCCGTGGCGGGGTAGAACCAATCTGACGGTTTCCCCCGAGACGAACTCATGGTCCGACCAGAGATGACAGCCCTCATAAGAGATGTTCGAAACTAGTATTGTCGCTGACGAACCATCGTCCCAGCGAGCCATGCCTGTGAGGTTTGCGCGCCGGCGCACGGCCCTCGGCAGCCAGTCGATCTGCTCTCGTTCCATCACGCTCTCTGATGGAGATTCTGCCACTGCTGGGTAAGGGATCGGTAAAGGCGCAACGCTGATCGTGAGGTCAGACGAAAACCCAAGTCCCGCACGGCCGGAGCCTTTCTTTTTGTTAACTCGCCACGCTGGAGAAAGGTCGTATAGCCGACGTTCCCGGGGCGAGTGAGCGTATGACAGATCAAACCGAAGCTCAGTATTTCAGGATGCGCGCCAAGGACGAGCGGACGCGCAGCCAGCAGGCGAGCAGTTCCCCCGCCGCTACCGCACATGCCGAGTTAGCGGACCGTTACGAGCAGCTGGCGGCTCAGTTTGAAGCTGAGAGCGGCAGCAACGGCCGCTGAAGCATCTTCTCGAATTGCTGTCGCGGCGTCCGGCAGTTTTCAGACGAGCTGTAAACCAGCTTCCCCCGGAAGAGCCCAGCGCACGTGAGCGCTGGCCACCGCTCCTCCGATCTCCAACTGCACGATCGCAGCGATCGGAAGCGTGTCCTCGCATTCGACACGGCAACCGTCGGGTGAAACGTCCACCACTGTGATCGGAACGACGCGGCCGCTCGACAGCACCACAGTACCCGTAAACGCACTTGGCTTGCGTCGGGTGCGGTTTGTCCAACTTGGCGGGGGCATCGTCATCTCGCCAGGAGCAATAGGTGATTGCCATGAAATGAATGTTAAGCGGCCAAAGAGACGGCTTCCGGTGGCACTCAGCGGGGCCGGGGATCCAATCGACGAATTGGCTTCACGGTTATTCTGCTCACGCCAGACGATGTCGGAGGGCTTCGGAAGGGAACGGAGCTAGCCAGCGACAACCTGCAGGCCCGCGCCAGACAAAACGTGGTCCTTGAGCTGGGCTACTTCGCTGGCCGCCTCGGACGTGAACGGGTTGCGGCAATCAAGAAGGGTGATCTCGAACTGCCCTCCGACATTGCTGGAGTCGTCTGGACGCTCATGGACCCGACCGACGCTTGGAAGATGAGCCTTGCCCGTGAACCCAAAGCGGCGGGGTATGAGTTTGATTTAGGTAAGGCGCTAAGCATCTAGCCGCTGCTGGAACTGACTCACTCCCCTGCGGGCGCGAATCCAAACTGCTCGGCTGTAAAAGTCAGGCGTTGCGGAGATGGAACGGCGCTGTATGCGTTCAGCTTTCCGCGCTCATACCGAAAGTGCCAGCTACGAACGATTTGAAAGGAATCTGCGTCGAGCATCGCCGGGTCAATGATCGCTTCGCTCGCATTCCCAGCGTCACGGACGGACTTATATCGGATCATCTGCGTCTGAATTCGCCGTGTGTGCTGCGCGAAGTCCTGACAGGCTGAATAATCGTCAGGGTCCGTCCAATCCGCCCTTCGCTGAACAAATGGCTCTGCCATAAGGTCGAGCGCCCGAGCCGCATGGGCCCGGAAGGTGAATGCGAAGAACTCGGTTATGTTTTGCGAAATTTTGGCGTCGGGTGACCGTGAGTAAAATTTGAAGCGGTAATACGCCATCTCCGCCACGCCCGTGGCCTCCGCCTCTGAAGCATACAGAATTCCCGGACGTTCGTTCGCGCGGCGAAAGCGCGATTCACTCTTGTGCCCGTAAGCAAAAGGTCGTCCGAGCAACATCGGGAGGTGCTTGGCCTCGTCAGGGATGGGCGGCTTCACCTCATCAATCAGCTGTTCCAGTAAGGGCTGGTCGGCGGGATCGTCTACGAGCCTATCGGATGAGATGTAGTTCTGATTTTCCACCACCCGCCAGAATAAGCCAGAGTGATCAACGAAGTCCTCTGGCAGTGGCGTGGTGTCAGACCTTGGCCCGGTAGTCATCAATGTAGTCTGCAACGCGAACGAGCCCGCCGATTGAGCGCATCATGTTCAAAGGGCGATCACCCAAATCGAGGTTAGGCGACTTGAGCCAAGAGATTGAGGCTTCATCATCACTACCTGTTATCGAATCCAGGGACCTAAATACGCGCACGAAATATTGCCCTAGCTGGAATTCGGGCTTGCCGCGCTTCAGCCTGAATTTTCCAGTGGAGAGGCGTCCTGCAGACGTTCTTGAAACACCGATAATGTTCCCGAGATCGGTGTCAGATAGGCCCCAGTTTGCCGCCGCGCGTGCTACGGCTTCACTAAGGACGCGGCTCTGCGTCTCCGCCGAAACGGTAGTCCGCTCTATGGTGCTTGCATCCATCGACAGACCGTTCTCCTGAACAATCTCATATCAAATTGCTCTGTAGAACGAAAGTTCTAAGTTTTGGTTGCCGGAGCCCACCGTGATCCACGACCAATCGTACGATGATTCGACTCCCATCAGCGGATTCGAACGCCGGATGTCCGTCAACGGACAAGTTACTGACTCTAAATCAGTAGTTTCACCAACGGATGGTGGGAAGGAACGGATTCCACGCATCTACCCATCCTTTTACCCATCCATCGGCCACCAACTGACCGCGAATTCCCGCTGATGATCGGTCCGAAAGAATGGGAAGGCTCGAACCCGCCACTGGGGAAATTTGGAGATGTGGGATTCGAACACTCGTTGTGGTGGAGAGGGCTGGATTCGAACCAGCGTACGCTTGCGCGGGCAGATTTACAGTCTGCTGCCTTTAACCACTCGGCCACCTCTCCAGGTGCAGGCAGGCGCGCCATGTGGCGGCGCACCGATGATGTGTCAACGCAGGGGACAGTGAAGAGTTGTCGCCGCTTGCTAGCGCTCGTGCGCTCCGATTTCGAAGCTGCCCCCGGCAGCTCGCGAAATTGGAGCGGGTGAAGGGAATCGAACCCTCGTCGTAAGCTTGGAAGGCTTCTGCTCTACCATTGAGCTACACCCGCTCGCCGGGAGCGCATTGCCATTTGGGAAGCGAGGCAGTCAACCGCCAGACCGTTGACCGGCACCAACGACGTGAATTAGTAAGCAAGTCGCAATGACGCACCTGAACGCCATCGCCGCTACCTCGACCGGTCACCTCTGGTGGCGCGGCGGGACCCTTGCGGCGCGATGGCGCGACTGATCGCTTAGCAACGATCATCGACTGCCCGCCCGCCACCGGCGGGCTTTTTTGTTTCAGGTGAGTTCCAATGTCCCAGATTGTCGCTTTCCCGGCACAGGCGCGCCCGGAATCCCAATTCGAGGATGCCGCTTCCGAGGCAGCCATCACCCGGCTCCTCGACGGCGGCGACCTCGACCGCAGCGATGCGCGCGCCTTATTCGGTCGGATCGTTGAGGGTTCGCTGAGCGAGCCGCTGATGGCCGCGGCGTTCGTTGCGCTCCGAGTCAAAGGCGAAACTGCCGAGGAGCTGACCGGCGCCGCGCTTGCGCTTCGGGAGGCGGCCCGGCCGTTCCCCACACCCTCCTATCTCTTCGCCGACAGCTGCGGCACCGGCGGCGATTTCTCGGGCTCGATCAATGTCTCGACCTCGGCCGGGCTCGTAGCCGCAGCCTGCGGGCTTCCAGTCGTGAAGCACGGCAACCGCTCCTTCACCTCGAAATGCGGCTCCGCAGACGTGCTCGAAGCGCTTGGCGCGAGGATCGATCTCGATCCGCTCGAATCGCGTGAGATCCTCGACCGGACCGGCTTCTGCTTCCTGCTCGCACCGCTTTACCATCCGGGCATCGCCCATGCGGGGCCGGTCCGCCGGGCGCTCAAGGTTCGGACCATCATGAATCTGCTCGGACCATGCCTCAACCCGGCGCGGCCGAAGGTGCAACTGCTCGGCGTCGCCGACCCGAGCCTCCTTCGCCCAATCGCCGAGACGCTTCGCGCGCTGGGAGTCGAGCGCGCGCTGGTCGTCCACGGCTCCGGCCTCGACGAAATCGCCCTTCACGGTTTCACCCGTGCGGTGTCGCTGCGTTCCGGCAAACTCGAGCATCTCGAGATTACGCCGGAGCAGGCGGGTCTCAGGCGCATGTCCGCCGACAAGATCGCAGGTGGAACCCCGGCGGAAAATGCGGCCCGCCTCTCGACGCTCCTGTCCGGCCGGGGCGTCGGTGCCGACACTGCGATCGTCGCTCTGAACGCGGGCGCGCTGCTGACGACTGCCGGCAAGTCGGCAAGTCTGCGCGAAGGCGTCGATATGGCCTTCGCTGCGCTTCGTAGCGGCCGCGCCAAGGCGACGCTCGAAGCGTTTGTCGAGGCCAGCCATGGCTGAAGGAGTCCTCGGCGAGATCGCCGCCGCCAAGCGCGTGGAGCTCGACCTGCGCTTCGACGGCGTATCGCTCGGCGGCCTGCGCGTCCGCGCGAGGCCTAGCCGACGAAGCCTCGCGACGGCGTTGGCGCAGAACGGCGCCCGGTTCATCCTCGAGATCAAGCGTGCTTCGCCCTCGGAAGGCACAATCCGCGCCGGTGCGGACGCTTCGGAGCTTGCGCGCGGTTATGCTGGAGTCGCGGACGCGCTCAGCCTGCTCTGCGACCAGGTCTATTTCGGAGGCTCGCTCGAGGATCTCGCTGCCGCCCGTCGCGAATTCGATGGCCCGATCCTGGCTAAGGACTTCTTCATGGACCTGCGCCAGGTCGGCGAAGCGCGCATCGCCGGCGCGGACGCGATCCTGGTGATGCTTTCGCTGCTCGACGATTCCGATGCTCGCGAAATGATCGACGAGGCGCGCCGCTTCGGCATGGATGCACTGGTAGAGGTGCACGACGAGGCGGAAATGGGTCGCGCCATTGCGCTCGGAGCGCCGCTTATCGGCATCAACAACCGCGATCTTCGCGATCTCACGGTCGACCTGTCCAAGACCGAGCGACTTGCGAGAATGGCGACCGACTGCGTGCTGGTTTCCGAATCCGGCATTTCCGAGAGGGCTGACGTCGACCGTTTGGCACCACTCGTCGATGCTTTCTTGATTGGTTCGTCCTTGATGCGCTCTGCCAACCCGGCTCAGGCAGCGCGGAAGCTCATCTTCGGACGAACCAAGCTATGCGGCTTGAACTGCGGCGCCGATATGCGCGCCGCCCGGCCAGCGGCGCACGCCGGCTTCGTCTTCGTGCCTGGCAGCCCCCGCCATGTCACGGCGGATGAAGCCGCGCCGCTGGCCGGTACCGCACGCCGTTCGGGCATGCTTCCCGTCGGCGTGTTCCGGAACGCTCGGCTTGGCACGGTCGCCGACATCGCCACTTTGCTCAATCTTCACGCCGTGCAGCTCCATGGCGCTGAGGACGTCGACTATGTGCGCACGCTTCGTCGCGAGCTGCCGCCGGCGTGCGAGATCTGGACCGCGCTGAGCGTTGGCCGCGAACCGCTCGCAAACCGCGGCGGCGACCGGGTGCTGTTCGATAACGGCGACGGGGGCTCGGGCGGAAGCTTCAACTGGGCGCTGATCGAATATCATCCGGAGCTTCGCACGGGTCTCGTCGCCGGCGGGATCGGTGCGCATAACGCGCTCTCTGCGCGCCGCCTCGGCGCTTATGCGATCGACGTCGGCTCCTCGGTCGATCGGAAGCCGGGAAGTAAGTCTCCCGAGAAGATCGTCGCCTTGTTCGAGGCGCTGCGTCCGCAGGCGCGGCGGTTGCCCGAATGCGCCTGAACGGCCGCTTCGGACGCTTCGGGGGCTGCTACGTTCCCGAGATCCTGGTCCCGGCCATCGAGCAGCTTGAGGCCGCCTTCCTCGATGCAAAGGGCGATCCGGCGTTCGCGGCAGAGCTCGGCGACCTGCTCGGCAATTATGCCGGCCGGCCGACGCCGCTGACCCGCTGCCGCAATCTTCCGCGCACTATCTATTTGAAGCGCGAGGACCTGCTCCACGGCGGCGCCCACAAGACGAACCAGGTGCTTGGGCAGGGGCTGCTCGCAAAGCGGATGGGCAAGACCCGGCTTATCGCCGAAACGGGCGCAGGACAGCATGGTGTCGCGACCGCGATCGTCGGTGCGCTGCTCGGGTTCGAGACCGTCATCTATATGGGCGCGGAGGACGTCGAGCGGCAGAAGCTCAACGTCTTTCGGATGCAGTTGATGGGGGCCAAGGTCATCCCGGTCGAAAGCGGCGGACAAACGCTCAAGGACGCGATCAACGAGGCGTTGCGCGATTGGTCGGCGAGCTTCGAAACTACGCATTACCTCCTTGGCACCGCTGCCGGGCCGCACCCGTTCCCGACGATGGTGCGCGAGTTCCAGCGAGTGATCGGCCGTGAGGCGCGCGCGCAGATCATCGAGCAGCTCGGTCGCTTGCCCGACGCGGTCGTTGCGTGCGTCGGCGGGGGCTCGAATGCGATCGGTCTGTTCGCCGACTTCATCGACGATCCGGTTCGGCTGATCGGGGTCGAGGCGGCGGGCAAGGGCCTCGATCGCGATGAGCATGGAGCGACGCTGCTGCGCGGCGCCCGTGGAATTCTTCACGGCGCCGAGACCTATGTGCTTCAGGACGATGAAGGACAGATCGCCGATACCTGGTCGGTTTCTGCCGGTCTCGACTATCCGGCAGTGGGTCCGGAGCACGCGCACCTCAAGGACATTGGCCGGGCACAATATGTCGGCTGCACCGACGACGAAGCGCTGGCCGCGTTCAAGGCTCTTGCCGAGAGCGAAGGCATCATTTGCGCCTTTGAGTCCGCCCACGCGCTCGCGCGCGCGCTGAAGCTGGCGGAGCGGGAGCCTGTGAGCGCCATTCTGGTCGGCCTTTCAGGCCGCGGGGACAAGGACGTCGATCAGGCGCAGGCGCTGCTTGGCGTTCGCCACGAACGACAGGCGCTGCTTGCATGAGCCGCTACGCGACCATGTTCGAGCGCCTCGGAGGCGAAGGCGCGTTCGGTGCCTTCCTCATGCTCGGCGACCCGGATCTGGAGACCAGCAGGGCGCTGCTCGAGGCCGTCGTCGAGGGCGGTGCAGACATGATCGAGGTCGGGATCCCCTTCTCCGACCCCGTCGCCGACGGGCCCGTGATCCAGGCCGCAGCGCAGCGCGCGCTTGGTTCAGGAGTGAAGGTCCAGGATTGCTTCGATTTGATCGCGGCATTCCGGGCCAGGCACCCCGACGTGCCCGTCGGCATCCTCACTTATGCGAATATCGTGGTCGCTCGGTCGGGATTCATGCGCGACGCGGCCGAAGCGGGGGCCGATAGCCTGCTGATCGCCGACGTTCCCGCGATCGAGGCGGAACCGTTCGTTCGAGACATGGAGCAGGCGGGCATCGAACCGGTGCTGATCGCCGCCCCAAATACTCCCGACGCCACCCTCGAACGCATCGCTAGACTGTCGAAAGCCTATACCTATTGCGTCAGCCGCGCCGGGATAACGGGAACGCACGCAGGCGGCCGATTCGATTCGCTCCTCGTCGAAAGACTGTGTGGCCTCGGCGCACCACCGCAAGTGTTCGGTTTTGGGATTTCGAAACCGGAACATGTGCGCGCCGCCCTCTTGGCGGGCGCCAAAGGCGTCATCTGCGGCTCGGCAATCGTGGAATCTTCGGTACTTGGCGAAGATGTTTCGGTGCTGGTACGATCTTTGAAGGCGGCCACTCGGGAACGACTCGCGGCCGCAATGGATTGAATTGCTCCGCGAAGGAGATTGGGGCCATGGCTGCGCGTGCAATCTGGCGAGGACAAATTCGGCTTGCGCTAGTATCGATTCCGATCGAGCTGTTTCCTGCGACCAAGAGCGGTGCGCAGATCCAGTTTCATCAGATCCACGAGCCGAGCGGCAAGCGGATCAAATATGAGAAGGTCGTGCCGGGCATCGGTCCCGTCGACCGCGACGAGATCGTGAAAGGCTACGAGGTCTCAAAGGGACATTACGTCCTTCTCGACCCCGAGGAGATCGACAGCGTCAAGCTCGAAAGCCGCAAAACTCTCGATCTCGTCGAGTTCGTCGGCGAGGACGGCATCGACTCCATGTATTTCGACAAGCCCTATTACGTGGTCCCGGCGGATGACCTCGCCGAGGAAGCCTATGTCGTCCTTCGTGACGCGCTGAAGGCAGCCAAGAAGATCGGCGTCGGGCAGCTCGCGATGCGCGGACAGGAATATGTCGTCGCGCTGAAGCCTTGCGGGCGCGGCCTTCTGCTCGAGACGCTGCGCTACGCGGACGAGGTCAACAAGTCGACGGGCTTCTTCCGCGACATCGGCGACACCAAGCCCGACCCCGACCTGCTCGACATGGCCTCGATGCTGATCGAGCGCAAAGCCGGCGAGTTCGATCCCGCCGAATTCCACAACCGCTACGTCGATGCGCTCCATCGCCTGATCGAGAAGAAGCAGAAGGCTAAGGGCGAAAAAATCATCGAGCAGGAGGACGAGGCGCCTCCCAGAGGCTCGAACGTCATCGACCTCATGGCTGCGCTCAAGAAGAGCCTCGGCGACGAGAAGAAGGGCAAAGCGGAAGCCAAGCCCAAGAAGGCGTCCGCCAAGAGGAAGGAACCGGCGAAGGCGCCCGCACGTAAAAGAGCCTAGCTATGGCCAAGCGCGTTCCGCTCGATATCGAGACCTACAACCGGAAGCGCGACTTCACCAAGACGAAGGAGCCCAAGGGCCGCAGGCTCAAGGGCGGCGGCGACAGCTTCGTCGTTCAGAAGCACGAAGCCTCGCGGCTGCACTGGGACTTTAGGCTTGAGCTCGACGGGGTCCTGAAGAGCTGGGCAGTCCCCAAGGGGCCCAGCGTCGATCCCGGCGAGAACCGCCTCGCCATGCGTACCGAGGACCATCCGCTCGACTACGGCACGTTTGAGGGCACCATCCCGAAAGGCGAATATGGCGGGGGGACGGTGATGCTGTGGGACGTCGGGCGCTGGATCCCCGACCCGCGCAAGGATCCGAGCAAGACCATCGAGGAAGGCCATTTGCACTTCACGCTCGAGGGCGAGCGCATGAAGGGCGAATGGGTGATGTTCCGATTAAAGTCCAAGCCCGGCGAAAAGGCCGAGCCGTGGATGCTGAAAAAGGTCACTGACGAATATTCGGACGCGGAGGATGGCGACGCGCTGGTCGACGATTGCGTGACCAGCGTCACCACCGGCCGCACGATGGCCGAGATCGCTGCGGGCGAGGACATCTGGCGCTCGAACCGCGGGAGTCACAAAGGCGGGCGCGGCAAGAAGAAGTCGAGCAAGGCCCCGCCGCCATTCCAGGAGCCGCAGCTGGCGACGCTCGTCGACGACGTCCCGCCGGGCGATTCATGGATCCACGAGTTCAAATATGACGGATATCGCCTGCTGCTCGCCGTCGGTGACGGCGTCGCCACCGCCTGGACCCGCAACGGCAAGGACTGGAGCGACAAGTTCAAGGCGCTGGTGAAAGCAGCGGCCAAGCTTCCTGCCGGCTCCCTCCTCGATGGCGAGGCAGTCGCCATCGATGAAAATGGCAAGCCGAGCTTCCAGCTGCTTCAGTCCACGTTGAAAGACCAGCGGGGAACGAACCTCGTCTTCTACGCCTTCGACCTGCTCGTCGATCGCGGCGAGGACATCAAGAAATTGCCCAACATCGTCCGCAAGGACCGGCTCGCGTCCCTGCTTGCAGGCGCGTCAGGGCCGATCCTCTACGGCGACCATATCGTCGGCCGCGGCGAGGAGATGTTCAAGGAGGTCTGCAAGCTCGGTGGCGAGGGCATCGTCTCCAAGAAAGCGAGCGCCACCTACCAGGGCACGCGCACCCGCAACTGGCTCAAGATCAAATGCATCCAGCGCCAGGAGTTCGTGATCGTCGGCTGGTCGGAAAGCGACAAGCGCATCGGCTTTCGATCATTGCTTCTGGCGGCGAAGGAGAAGCGCAAGCTCACCTACGTCGGCAGGGTCGGCACCGGCTTCAATGCCAAGCTCATCAATGAGCTCATGGACCTGATGCAACCGCTTGCGGTCGACAAGGCGCCGGTCGAAGTGCCGCGCGCCGACCGCAAGGGCGCGCACTGGATCAAGCCGAAGCTCGTGGCCGAAGTCAATTTCAGCGAGTTTACGGATGACGGCATCCTGCGCCACCCGAGCTTCGTCGGCCTGCGTGAAGACAAGCCAGCCTCGCAGGTTGTCGTCGAGACCCCGAAGCCTATGGAGAGCATGACGAAGAAGCCCAAAGCCAAAGGCTCGAAAGCGAAGCAGGCGAAGCACGCGACGGCCGATGATTTCGGAATCGAAATCAGCAGCCCGGAACGCGTGATCTTCCCCGAGCTCGGCCTGACCAAGAAGGATCTCGCCGATTATTATGCGACCATCGAGCCGCTCATCATGGTTGACGCCGCAAACCGGCCGATGACCCTGATCCGATTCCCCTCTGGGCGCACCGGCGAGAGCTTCTTCCAGAAGCACGACAAGGGAACGTTCGGCCCGCACGTGAAGCAGATCCCCATCGAAGAGAAGGACGGACGCTTCGAGGATTACCTCTATTTCGACGACATTCGCGGTCTGCTCGCTTGCGTGCAGATGGGATCGATTGAATTCCATGGCTGGGGCAGCAAGGTCGACAAGGTCGAATATCCCGACCGGCTGGTGTTCGATCTCGACCCGGATGTCGGCCTCGATTTCATGAATGTGAGGGAAGCCGCGCTGATGCTTCGCGAGCTACTTCAGGGGCTCGGCCTGAAAAGCTGGCCGCTGCTGTCCGGCGGCAAGGGCCTCCACGTTGTCGTTCCGCTTGACGCCTCGGAGGACTGGCCAACCGTCAAGAGCTTCGCCGAAAGGTTCAGTCGGGCGATCTCCGAAGCCGAGCCGCAAATGTTCACCGCGAACATCCGCAAGGAGCAGCGGAAAGGGCGGATCTTTCTCGACTGGCTGCGCAACCAGCGCGGCGCCACCGCAGTCTTGCCCTATTCCGCCCGTGGCCGTGAGGGCGCACCGGTATCCGCGCCGATCGCTTGGGAAGAGATCGACAAGTATGACAGCGGCCATCACTTCAGCATCCGCGACGCCGACGAATTGCTCAAGCGCGCGAAATCGAAGGCGCTGGCGGGCTGGGGAAAAGCGAGGCAGGCGCTGCCCGACGCCTGATCCGAAGCTCATTCGCTACGCTCGCAATGACCAAGATCAAGGGCGGCGTTCGTTGGTTGCGGAAGATGCTGCACGGCCCTAGCCGTTGCCAATGCGCGCCTTGATCCTTTCCGCTCTATTCCTCCTCACCGCCGCCGCTCCCGCGCCGGAGCTCGAGCGACTGCGCACCGAAGCCTCACACGTGTCGATCGTTCGCGACGACTGGGGCATTGCGCACGTGCATGGACATTCCGACGCCGACGCCGTGTTCGGCGCGATCTATGCGCAGGCCGAGGACGACTTTCCTCGAATTGAGGCGAACTATCTGACCGCGCTCGGCCGAACCGCCGAAGCCGAAGGCGAAAAGGCGATCTGGCAGGACCTCCGCGCACGCCTTTACGTCAGCGAGCCAGAGCTGAAGGGCTGGTACTCGAAGAGCCCCGCCAAAATGCAGGCGCTCATGAATGCCTGGGCCGACGGGCTCAATTTCTTCCTCGCCACCCACCCGAAGGTGCATTCCAAGGTCCTCACGCATTTCGAGCCCTGGATGGCGTTGAGCTTCACCGAAGGAAGCATTGGCGGAGACATTGAGCGCATCGACCTCGACGCATTGCGCGCTTTCTATTCCTCGCGGCATCAATTCGCGGATGCAGGGGCTCACGCGTGGATCCCCGACGTGCTGCGCAGACAAGACAACGAACCGCGCGGCTCCAACGGAATCGCCATCGCTCCGGCGCTAACTGCAAAGGGCCATGCGCTGCTTCTGATCAACCCGCACACCAGCTTCTTTTTTCGCTCGGAATTACAGATGGCGAGCGACGAAGGGCTCGACGCTTATGGCGCTTCGACCTGGGGCCAGTTCTTCATCTACCAGGGCTTCAACCCGCACATCGGCTGGATGCACACGTCGAGCGGAGTTGACGTCGTCGATGAGTTCGCCGAGAAGATCGAGCGGCGCGGCAAGGGCTATTGCTACGCCTATGGAAGCAGCTGCAATCCGGTTGGAACGCGGCCCGTCACGATCCTCTACCGCCTTCCAAGCGGCAAGTTCGCCTCGCGCAGCTTCACGACATATTTCACGCATCACGGGCCGATCGTGCGTACCGAGAAAGGCCGCTGGATCTCGTTCGCCATGATGAACAAGCCGATCGAAGCGCTGGAGCAAAGTTATCTTCGCACCAAGGCTATGGATTTCGCATCGTTCATGCAGATTGCTCAGCTGAAGGCGAACAGCTCGAACAACACCATTTTTGCCGACGACAAGGGCGAGATCGCCTACCTCCATCCGCAGTTCGTGCCGCGCCGCGACAACCGGTTCGATTATTCGAAGCCGGTAGACGGCAGTGATCCGGCGACCGACTGGGGCTCGCTGTCGTCAATCAGCGAGCTACCCAACGTGGTCAACCCGCCCAACGGCTGGGTCGACAACAACAATAATGCGCCATGGTCGGCGGCCGGGCCGTTCAGCCCGAAGCCGCAGGATTTCCCGAAATATATGGACATGTTCGGCGAGAACTTCCGCGGCATCCATGCGCTTCGGCTGCTCAGCGGCAGCCGCGGTTGGACCCTCGAGGGCCTGGAGACCGCCGCTTTCGACAGCTACCAGCCAGGCTTTGCGGCGCTGATCCCCTCGCTGGTGCAGGCTTATTACGCGCTGCCGATGAATGACCCGCGCACCAAAGCGCTTTCAGAACCGATCGGCGTCCTGCGCACATGGGATTACCGCTGGAGCGCGGTATCCGTCGCTCAGACGCTCGCGATGTTCTGGGGCGACGCGCTGCAAAAGGCGGAGAACGCGCCGGCCGACGAGCCCGGGAACAAGCGCATGATGCGCCTCGCGCGCGACACCACGCCCGAGCAGAAGATCCAGGCGCTGGGTGACGCCGTGGCCCGGCTGAAGCGCGAGTTCGGCCGCTGGCAAGTGCAGTGGGGAGACCTCAATCGCTTCCAACGCATCTCGCCGCTGATCGACCCGCCATTCGACGACAATGGCCCAAGCAATCCGGTCCCATTCGCGAGCAGCGCGTACGGATCGCTCGCGGCGTTCGGGGCTTCACCCAAGCCCGGCACGGTCAAATGGTACGGGACGTCAGGCAACAGTTTCGTCGCCGTCGTCGAGTTCGGTCAGCGCGTGCGCGCTCATGCGGTGACTGCGGGGGGCGAGAGCGGCCATCCCGATTCGCCGCATTTCAACGACGAAGCGCTGCGCTATGCGTCGGGCAACCTGCGTGAGGTCTATTTCTGGCCCGATCAGCTGAACGGGCACACCGAACGGACTTACCACCCGGGAGAATAACATTTCGGCCTGAACCGAAACGTCTGCGCGCGACTTCAGGCGCCGGCGGGGGTAAATCCTGGTCATGGCTGAAGGACCCTATATTGCAGAGGCGGCGTCGCTGATCGGCGATCCCGCGCGCGCCAACATTCTGGCGGCACTGTTGAACGGCCGAGCACTGACTGCGACCGAACTCGGAATCGCCGCGGGAGTCGCTCCGTCGACGACAAGTGGCCACCTCACCAAGCTGGTCGAAGGGAGGCTGCTCTCGGTGACCTCAACCGGGCGGCACCGCTACTTCCGCCTCGCTTCGCCCTCTGTAGCCCGCGTGCTTGAGAGCCTGATGGCGCTCGCGGTCGATGGACCGCCGCGCTACCGTCCGAAAGCGCGCTGCGACGAAGCCATGGCGCGGGCGCGGACCTGCTATGATCATCTCGCCGGAAAGCTCGGCGTCGCGCTCGCCGAGAGCCTCGCTACGCAGGGCCATGTGATCCTGACCGACCAGGGGGGAATGGTGACCGAGGTCGGAAGGGGATTCCTCGCGAATCTCGGCGTGGACCTTGCTCCGCGCAGGAATTCGCGGCGCGCCTTTTGCCGTCCGTGTCTCGATTGGAGCGAGCGGCGTTGGCATATTGGCGGTGCGATCGGAGCGGCGCTCGCCGACCGCTGCTTCGAGAATGGCTGGACCGCTCGTCGCCGCGACGGGCGCGCAGTGACGATCACGCCTGCCGGCGAGCAGGCGTTCCAGAAGCTGTTCGGAATACGGCTTTAAAGCCCGGCGAACTTGTCCGTCGCGCGCACCAGCGCGTCGAGGTTCCCGGGCTCGTTAAACAGATGCCCGGCGTCCGGAATGATGTTCAGCTCGACCTCGGGCCACGCCTGCTTGAGCTTCCACGCCGCGATCGGCGGGGTGCAGGTGTCGTGGCGGCCCTGGACGATGACTCCGGGAATGCCGCGCAGCTTCTCCGCCGCGCTACGCAGCAGCTGGCGTTCCTTCAGCCACCCGTTGTTCGCCATATAGTGATTCTCGATCCGCGCGACCGCGACCGCGACCTCCGGCGATGTGAAATGCTCGACCGTTTCCGGGCTCGGCAGAAGGGTGACGATATCGCCTTCCCACTTGCTCCAAGCCTGGGCGGCGCGCAGCTGCTCGGCCTTGTCGTCGCCGGTCAGGCGCTTGCGATAGGCTTCGACCAGATCGTCACGCTCATCCTCGGGAATGACGGCGATGAATTCGTCGAACTTGTCGGGATAGACCTGGGAGGCGCCGCCTTCCTTGTACATCCAGTCGATCTCATACTGGTCGAACAGGAAGATTCCGCGAAGCACCAGCTCGGTGACCCGCTCCGGATAGGTGATCGCGTAAGCGAGCGAGAGCGTGGAACCCCAGCTTCCGCCGAACACCTGCCACTTGTCGACCTTCGATACCTGTGTGCGAAGCTTCTCGATGTCCTCGACCAGATCCCACGTCGTGTTGTGGGAGAGGTCGGCATAGGGCGTCGATTTCCCACAGCCGCGCTGGTCGAAGACGAGGATCTTGTACTTGTCCGGATTGAACTGGCGGCGATGATCCGGGCTCGACCCACCACCGGGTCCGCCGTGCAGGAACACGACAGGTTTGCCGTTCGGATTGCCCGACAGCTCCCAATAGAGGCTCTGTCCATTACCGACGTCCAGCATTCCAGTCTCGTTCGGCTGGATCTCCGGATAAAGCGTTCGGCGGGTTTGCATCGGCATGTCCATCAGAAGCTGAATTCCTCGTAGATGTGCGAAACGTCGCCGTTCCACTCGCCATGAAAGCGAGCGAGCAGGCGGTCCGCGGGGGTCATGCCCGTTGCGACGACATCGCGCAACGGGTCGAGGAATCCGCCCTCGTTGTCGCCGGCGCTGTTGAATTGCGCGCGACGGGTCAGTCCATCGGCAGCAATGCCGAGCACCTGGCCCGCGAAGTCGCCCATCCTATCGCCGTCCGGAGTCACCGCGTCGAGCGCCAGTTTCGGCACCTCGTGGCGCAGTTTCTCTCGTTGATCGATGGTCCAGTGCTTCACCAGGTCCCACGCAGCCTCGAGCGCCTCGTCGTCGTAGAGCAGGCCGACCCACAGCGCCGGAAGCGCGCAGATGCGGCTCCAGCGTCCGCCATCGGCGCCGCGCATCTCGAGAAAGCTCTTGAGCCGCACCTCCGGGAAGGCTGTCGAGAGATGGTCGGTCCAGTCAGTCATCCGCGGCTTTTCGCCGGGAAGCTGCGGCAGCTTGCCTTCCAAGAAAGCCCGGAAGCTCTCGCCGGCGACGTCGACATATTTCCCGTCGCGGTAGACGAAGTACATCGGCACATCGAGCGCGTAGTCGCAATAGCGTTCGTACCCGAAGCCCTCCTCGAAAACGAACGGCAGCATCCCCGTCCGGTCGGGGTCGGTGTCTTCCCAGATATGGCTCCGGAAGCTCTTGTATCCGTTGGGCTGGCCCTCAGTGAACGGCGAGTTGGCGAACAGCGCCGTCGCGACCGGCTGAAGCGCGAGGCCGACCCGAAACTTCTTCACCATGTCGGCTTCGGAGGCGTAATCGAGGTTGACCTGGATTGTGCAGGTGCGGAGCATCATGTCGAGGCCGAGCGTGCCGACCTTGGGCATATAGTTGAGCATGATTCCGTAGCGACCCTTGGGCATGCGCGGCAGCTCGTCGCGGGTCTTGTCGGGCCACATGCCAACGCCGAGGAAGCCGAGGCCGAGGCGCTCGCCGACGGTCTTGCACTGCTCAAGGTGCCGGGCAGCTTCCGTGCAGGTCTGGTGCAAATTCTTGAGTGCAGCGCCCGAAAGCTCGAACTGTCCCGCGGGCTCGAGGCTGACGTTGCCGTCCTTGCCCCTCAGCGCGATGACGTTGCCGTTCTCGAGCACCGGTTCCCAGCCGAACCCAGTCAGTCCGGTCAGCAGGTCGCGAATACCTCCGGGCTCATCGTAGGACGGCGCCCGATGATCGGACGTCCGGTACACGAACTTCTCGTGCTCGGTGCCGATGCGCCAGTTCTCCCTGGGCTTCTCGCCCCGCTCGAATTCCGACAGCAGGTCGGCTCGGCTTTCGATCGGGCGCGAATAGCTATCTTCGGTGCGCGTCGTCATGGTCGGCGCGCCCTAGCCGCGCGGACAAGCGCACGCCAGCGATTTCTGACTTATGAGTCAATAAGAGCGCCAGTCGCCCGCAACGGCCATGAAAGCTGACAGCGCCGCGAGAGCAGCGGTTTCGGCGCGGAGGATTCGCGGTCCGAGCGAAATGGGCGTCGCGCCCGCACTCCTAACCAAGCTGCGCTCGTCCTTGGTAAACCCTCCCTCCGGTCCAATCAGGATCACCGCCGGTTCTCCGCGGAAGGCGGCCGACACCGCCTCGCCGCCGCTTTCGTCGGCGAAGTAGAAATGCCGCGCGGGGTCGCGCTCGGCGACGAAGCGATTGAGCTGAACGGGCTCGGCGATCTCCGGCAGACGCGTCCGCCCGCACTGCTCCGCCGCCTCGATCGCGATGCTCTCGAGCCGGTCGAGGCGGACCCGCTCGGCGATGGTGCGCTGCGTTATCACCGGTACCAGCCGCGCCGCGCCCAGCTCGGTCGCTTTCTCGACTAGCCAATCGGTCTGCGCCCGCTTCACCGGCGCGAATGCCAACCACAGGTCGGGAATTGTTTCCGGTTCACGCGTCCGGCGCTCGACCATCAACGACATTCGCTTCTTCGCCACCTCGGCGATCCGCGCCAGCCACTCGCCGGAAGCTCCGTCGAAAACGAGCAGCTCGGCACCGACGCCCAGACGAAGCACATTTCCGAGGTAATTCGCCTGCGCAGCGTCGAGTGGAACGGTGACTTCCCCGCCGAGCGGCTGCCGAACAAAAAGGCGCGGCAGGCTCTTGGGGGGCCAGGCGGGAGTTGCGGGCATCGGCGCTTCGCTTAGCCGCCCTGCGCCGAGCGCGCCAATTGGCTAGCGGCTCGCCAGCGCCACGCGTTCAGTCTTACAGCTGGGCGGCACCTGACTTGAGGCCCGAGCTTCGGCCGCCTCCCTGCGCGCCTCGCTCAAGTCGGCGCGGAACTCTGGCTTCTGATAAATATGCCGAAGGGTCGCCTCCGCGATTGTCTGCGCGGCATCGACGTCGCTCTGCCACTCCTCGTCGCAGACAAGACGGCTTTGAAGAAAATCCCGGCCGCGCTGAGCGATCTCTCCTGCGCGGTCGTGACTGACGTCGGCGAGAATCAGCGCGTAAGCCCATCCGACGGCGCCGCGCGCGGAGGGGTAAGAGCCATCGTTTCGCACATTCTGCTCGTCGGGCGGATAGCAGGTATGCGTGTTATAGACCGCGAACGGCCGCGGCCGAAGGAAATGCGACTTGGCGACATAGCTTGCGGCCCGGACATCGAGGCGCACCCTCGAAAGCAATTTGTACAAGGTCGGCGTCCGTGTCGAATTTATCTCCGTTCCGAACGCGCACTGGAACGCCGCGACGGTCGCGGCCTGGTCGCGATTCGCATCGGATGCGGCGAGCGCGTAGCGCGGCGTTCCATGCAGACGCAGCGCCGCGGCGCGGTCTTCCTCGTCCCGCTTCATGGCCGGCGATCCGGCCTTCGGCGGCGGCGGCAGCAGGGCGAGGCTGTCGGGCAATTCCTGCGAGGCAAGGTAGCCAAGAGTTGAAACTCGGTTTGCCGTCGCGGGCGCGGCCAGGTGATCCGAGCTAGGGAAGTCGCCGGGCTTGACGACCAGGATTGCAACGAGGGCAATCCCGGCGGCGGGAACCAAGATCTTCCAGGCGGCAATCGCTGGCATGGCGGCACATTATTCCCTGCTCGGCCTGCCTCGATATCAGGCACAATCCTGATCGAGATCAACCCTCTCTAGCCGCTGAACCGGCCAGCAGCTACGTCGCTCCAGTGACCGCCGACATGGAAATCGTTCCCGACAGCGAGCGGCGAGGATTCATCGGATCGCTCCCGCCGCTCGTGAGGCCGTTCGCGTCCCTGATGCGTCTCGACCGGCCGATCGGCAGCTGGCTGCTCTACTGGCCCTGTGCGTGGGGCATCGCGCTTGCCGGCGTAGGCGGCCGCTGGGACCTGTTCCTGTGGCTCGGCCTCGGCGCCTGGTCGATGCGGAGCGCGGGCTGCGTCTACAACGACATCGTCGATCGCGACCTCGACCGAAAGGTTGAAAGGACGCGCCTGCGGCCGCTCGCCAGCGGCCGAGTATCCATCCGATCCGCGTGGCTACTTATCGCTGCGCTGTGCCTGTTTGGATTGGTCGTCCTCACCCAGCTGAACCTCACCGCAGCGATCGTCGCGCTGATCAGCATCGCCCCCGTGGCGGCATATCCGTTCATGAAACGCATCACTTGGTGGCCGCAGGCGTGGCTCGGGATCGTCTTCTCGTGGGGCGCTCTGGTCGGCTGGCCCGCAGTGACCGGCAGCCTGGAGTGGGCCACCTTTTTCCTGTGGTTCGGAAGCATCGCCTGGGTGATCGGCTACGATACGCTCTACGCGATCCAGGATATCGAGGATGACGCGTTGGTGGGCGTCAAATCCTCGGCTCGGCGGCTCGGCGACAAGGCGCCGCTCGGCGTCGCCATCTTCTATATCCTCGCCATCCTGTTATGGGCCGCTGCGATCTGGGCAGTCCGCCCCGACTGGGTCGCGCTGCTCGCGATCATTCCGGCCGCGCTCCACCTCGCCAACCAAGTCCTTCGTGCGGATCCCGCCGACGGCGACCTCGCGCTGAAGCTGTTCCGGTCGAACCGCACCTGCGGGCTGCTCGTCTTCATCGGCATGCTGGCGGTCGGGCTCGCCACTCGCTAGGCGCGGTCCATGCAAGCTCCCGAACAGGCACGCAAAATCGCCGAATCGCTAGTCGAGCGCGGAATCGCATCCGGCGCCACCGCAGCCGACGCGCTCTACATCGGCGACCGCTCGTCGGGAGTGCAGGTCCGATTGGGTGAAACGGAGAGCGTAAGCCGCTCCGAAGGCGAAGAGGTCGGCCTGAGGCTCTTCGTCGGGCAGCGATCCGCGACCGTCGCTTCGTCAGACCTGTCGGACGAGGCGCTTGGGGTGCTCGTCGAGCGCTGCCTCGCGATGGCAAGGGAAGCCCCCGAAGACCCGTATGTCGGCCTCGCGCCGGCCGATCTGCTCCAACAAGGGGAATTGCCGTTCATCGACCCCGATGACAGCCTCGAACCGGATCCGGCGGCTCTGCGCGCCCGAGCGCTCGACGCTGAGACCGTGGCTCTCAAGGTCGCTGGGGTGACGAACTCGACCGGCGCGAGCGCAAGCGCCTCGGCGTCGAGTGTCGCGCTTGCGACCTCGGGCGGATTTTCCGGCGCCTATCGAACGAGCGGCCATGGCTGCACCGCAATCATGGTCGCGGGCGAGGGTGCGACCATGCAGCGCGATTATGCGGGGCACAGCACGCGCTACCTCGAAGACCTCGAAACTGCATCCGAGATCGGCCAGAGCGCCGGCGAGCGCGCTGTCGCCCGGCTCAATCCCGGTCGGCCGAAGCCCGGCAAATATCCCGTCTTTTTCGATCCCCGCGTATCGATGACGCTGCTCGGCCATTTGGCCGGTGCGATCAGCGGCTCCGCGATCGCCCGCAAGACGAGCTTCCTTCAGGACAAGCTCGGTCAGCAGGTGTTCGCGCATGGAGTCACCATCGTCGACGATCCGCTCCGTCTGCGCGGCCTCAGATCGCGTCCGTTCGATGGCGAGGGCGTGCGAGTCTCTCGGCAGGAGCTGGTCTCCAACGGAGCCCTGAACCAGTGGATCGCCGACAGCGCCTCGGCCCGGCAACTCGGGATCGCGCCGACCGGCCATGCAGCCCGAGGCGTCGGAGGAGCGCCCGGCGCGTCCCCAAGCAACTTGTACATGGAGCCCGGCAGCCGCGGCCGCGACGAGCTGTTAGCAAGCGTCGCAGAGGGCGTGCTCGTGATTGAGCTGATCGGGCAGGGCGTGAACGGAATCACCGGCGACTATAGCCGGGGCGCGGTCGGTTTCATGGTCCGCGGCGGCCAGATTGCCGAACCGGTCGCCGAGATCACCGTCGCCGGCAACCTCATCGACATGTTCGCGACGTTGGAGCCAGCCAGCGATCTCGAGTTCCGCCGAGGCGTCGATGCGCCGACGATCCTCGTCCCCGAAATGACGGTCGCTGCGGCTTAGGCTTCCGCGCCGACCTTTGGTACCCGAAGGCGCGGGATCTCGATATGCGGGCAACGGTCCATCACGACCTTGAGCCCAGCCGCTTCCGCGCGCTCGGCCGCTTGCTCGTTGATAACGCCAAGCTGCATCCACACCGCCTTGGCGCCAACGAAGATCGCCTGCTCGACGGCCTCAAGCGCCGCCTCCGGCCGGCGGAAGATGTCGACGATGTCGATCGGTATTCCGATCTGCGCAAGCTCGCGCCAGACGAACTCGCCGAGCACATGCTCGCCGGTGATCTGCGGGTTCACCGGAAGCACTCGGTAGCCCCATTCCTGGAGGAACTTCATCACTCCGTACGAAGGGCGCGAAGGCCGGTCGGATGCACCGACGACCGCGATCGTCCTCGCGTTCCTCAGCAGCTCGGCAATGTCCTCATCGCTCGTCAATGGCATGGCGGCATCCTTTCCGCGGGCGTCAATGCGCCACGCTCTCCAACAGTTTCCCAGCAATCGCGTCGAACGCTTCCGCCTCGGCCCCGCCGCTCGCAGCGGGCGGCCTGCCTGCATCGGAGGCCTCACGGATCGCGAGTGAGAGCGGCAACCGGCCCAGGAATGGCACCCCCATCTCGGCCGCGGCCGCTTCCGCTCCGCCGGTGCCGAACGGATGCGACGCCTCGCCGCAGTGGGGGCAAGCGTAGCTCGCCATATTCTCGATCATGCCGAGCACCGGAACGCTCATCTTGTTGAACAGGTCGATCGCGCGCCGGGCATCGATCAGCGACAGGTCCTGCGGCGTCGACACGATCACAGCTCCGGCCGGCCGCGAGCGCTGGATCAGCGACAGCTGCACGTCGCCCGTACCCGGCGGAAGGTCGACGATCAGCAGCTCCGAATCGCCCCAATCTGCTTCGACCAGCTTCGCGAGCGCGCCGGTGGCCATGGGTCCGCGCCACGCCAGCGCGTGTCCCGGCGAGACCAACTGCCCCAGTGACAAAAATTTAATCCCATGCGCTTCGACCGGGATCAATTGCTCACCCTCGGCCGTGGGCTTCGCATCCGTGCCCAGCAGCGTCGGCTGCGACGGCCCGTAGACGTCGGCATCGATCAGGCCGACCCTCTTGCCCCGTGCGGCAAGCGCAATCGCGAGATTCGCCGATACGGTCGACTTGCCGACCCCGCCTTTCCCGCTGCCGATCGCGATCAGGGTCCGCGTCGGCTCGGCCGCAGTCATCGCGATCCGCACTTCCTCGACGCCCGGCTTCGCCAGCACCGCGGATCGAAGCTCCTCCTCGAGCTCGCCGCGCCTGGCTGCGGAAAGGCCGGTCGCATCGATGATCAAGGTCGCGATATTTCCTGTGAGCCTGCGCGAGCGGATTCGGTCCTCGTGCGGCAGCTCGCTGAGCTTGTCGGCGCTGCTGTCCATGAGCAGCACATAGGTGCGGCCCAGCGGCTTGCCACTGTTTTTCGTGCGGGACGCTCCCTATACTCCCCACTGATGAGCAATTTTCTGGGGTGGGCCGGTCGCGCACGCGGCTTTTTCACCGACAACAAAGGCCCATGGGGGCCGACCGAAAGCGGGGATGAGCCTAACGACGAGGGCCATGGCCATGGCCCGTGGGGTGACCCCTCCGCAAGCGGCGGAAGATCTGGCGGACGGTCAGGCGTCGCGCCTCTCGATGAGCTTCTCCGTCGAGGGCGCATGCGCTTCGGCGGCGGAGGCGGCGGCGGCCTTCCGGGCCGGCCGAGCGGATCGATCTTCATATGGGTTGCGCTCGCGCTCGTGCTGCTCTGGCTCGTCGGGACGTCGATGCACTCCATTTCTCCGACCCAGCGCGGCGTCGTTACCCGCTTCGGGCGCTACAGCTACACGCTTGGCCCAGGCGTCGGGCTGACCCTGCCGGCACCGATCGACCGCGTTCAGAAGGTCGATGTCGAAAGCATCAGGAGTATCGATCTCGGCTCGCAGAGCAGTGAGGACTTGATGCTGACCGGCGACCAGAACCTGCTCGACATCGCTTATTCGGTGCGCTGGAACATCCGCGCGCCGGAGCTCTACCAGTTCGAGCTCGCGCAGCCCGATGAGACTATCCGGCAGGTCGCGGAAAGCGCGATGCGGGCGGTGATCAGTCAGGTGACGTTGCAGGACGCGATGGGTGACAAGCGGAGCGTCATCGAGACTCAGGTCGCCGACCGGATGCAGCGCGTTCTCGACAGCTACCGCTCCGGGGTTGCGATCCAGGGCGTGGCGATCCAGCAGGCCGATCCGCCGAGTGAAGTGAACGACGCCTTCAAGGAGGTCACCGCCGCCCAGCAGGACGCGAAGTCGTACATCAACCAGGCCAACGCCTATGCGCTCCAGCTCACCGCGAAGGCGCAGGGCGAAGCGGCTGCCTTCGACAAGGTATACACGCAGTACAAGCTGGCGCCCGAAGTGACTCGCCGCCGCATGTATTACGAGACGATGGAGCAGGTGCTCTCGAAGGTCGACAAGACCGTTATCGAGGCGCCTGGCGTCACGCCCTATTTGCCGCTTCCGCAGGTGAAGAAGGAACAGCAGCAGCAGGAGGAGCGGCAGCAATGACCAGCTTCGTCCGCCGCCGCCCGCTGGTTTCCGCGGTCATCGCGGTGATTGCGCTTCTGGTGCTTCTGAGCAGCTTCCCGATCGTCCCCGAGACGAAGCAGGCGGTGATCGTCCGCTTTGGCAAGCCCGAGCGGATCCTCAACCGCTTCGAGCCGGGCCGGCCGATCGGCGCCGACGGAGCCGGCCTCTCGTACCGCCTTCCGTTCGTCGACCAGATCGTCTGGATCGACAAGCGCGTGCTATCGGTGGACATGGAGCCGCAGCCGGTGCTTTCCACCGACCAGCGGCGGCTGATGGTCGATGCCTTTGCGCGCTATCGGATCGTCGATCCGCTGCTGATGTACATCCGCTCGACGAGCGAGGAAAATCTCAAGAGCCAGCTCCAGACGATCCTCCGTTCCGAAGTCCGCAACGAGCTCGCCAAGCAGCAGTTCGTCGCGCTCCTTTCGCCTGAACGGCAAGGGATCATGGACGACGTTCGAAACTCGCTGAACATCCAGGCAGCCAAGTTCGGCGTGCAGATCGTGGACGTCCGGATCAAGAAGACGGACCTTCCGGACGGAGCGCCGCTGCAGTCGGCGTTCGAGAGCATGCGCACGGCGCGTCTCCAGGAAGCGCGCTCGATCCGCGCGCAGGGCGCAAAGCAGGCGCAGATCATCCGCGCGCAAGCCGACGCCGACGCCGCGAAAACCTATGCGGCAAGCTTCGGCAAGGACCCGGATTTCTACGACTTCTACCGCGCGATGCAGTCCTATCTGACGACCTTCGTTGGCGACGGGCAGGAGAAGCCTTCACCCACAAACATCATTCTGTCGCCCCAGAATGACTATCTGAAGGAATTCACTGGACGCACCAAGTGAACTGGCGCGTTCAATTGGCGTTAAGGAGGCGGCGACATTACCGCCTTGCGTCCCACACCAAATGATGGAGTATCGATGCGCTCGAAGGAGTTTGGAAAAGTGCGCTACGCCTACGGGGTTGCAATGGCCCTGCTGCTTGGGGGAACCACCTTCTCTCTGGCCACCGGCCGGGCGGGCGCTCAGGTAGCGCAAAACGGCCCCGGCACGTCGGCGCTCGCGCCACGTTCCGGCGCGCCGATGTCCTTCGCGGACCTGGTTGCCAAGCTGCAGCCCGCAGTGGTCAACATCTCGACCAAGCAGCGCATCCCGATCAAGGCGCAGAACAACGATCCGTTCGAGCAATTCTTCCGGCAGTTCGACCCCAACGCACAGCCGGATACGCAGGGCAGCGGCGACAGCAGCAGCAGCAGCGGATCTGGCGGCAGCAGCCAGCGTACCCGCGAGGCCGGCTCGCTCGGCTCCGGCTTCGTGATTTCGCCGGACGGCTACATCGTCACCAACAACCATCTCATCCAGGGCCTGACCGGCACCGGGACAGTCGACACCGTCACCGTCACGCTGAGCGACGGCAAGGAATATGCGGCGCGCATCGTTGGCCGCGATGACACGTCCGACCTCGCGCTCCTGAAGATCAACGCCGCGAACCTGCCGTTCGTGCGCTGGGGCGACAGTACGCGGGCCCGTGTCGGCGACTGGGTGATCGCAATCGGCGATCCGTACGGCGTTGGAAGCACCGTCACCGCCGGCATCATCTCGGCGCTTCATCGCGGGATCACCGGCAACGGCGCCTACGATCGCTACATCCAGACCGACGCGGCCATCAACATGGGCAACAGCGGCGGACCGATGTTCGATCTCAACGGCAACGTGATCGGAATCAACTCGGCGCTGATCTCGCCGACCGGGGCTTCGGTCGGTATCGGCCTGGCCATCCCGGCCGAGCTCGCGAAGCCGGTTGTCGACTCACTGATGAAGGGTCAGCGCCCGGTGCGCGGCTATCTCGGAGTTGGCCTCCAGTCCCTCGACGACGAAAGCCTCGCGTCCGGCTTCGGCGTTCCCAAGGACACGGGTGAAGTCGTTCGCACCGTCGTCGCAGGCGGCGCCGCTTCGCGTGCCGGAATCCAGCAGGGCGACGTCATCGTCAAGGTCAACGGCCAGCAGGTCACGCCTGACCAGACCGTCTCCTATCTCGTCGCCAACGCTCCTGTCGGACCCAAGGTGCCGATCGAGATCGTTCGCAACCACCAGCACAATACGGTCTATGTCATCCTTCAGGATCGCCCGACCGAGGAGGCCCTGAACAAGATCGCCGGCGGCGACACGACGACGCCGCAGGGCACGGCGCCGGGCACGGCGACCGCGCAAAAGGCGCTCGGCCTGTCGCTAGCCCCGCTGACTCCCGAGCTTGGCCGCTCGGCGAACCTGCCGGCTGGGGCACGCGGCGTGATCATCACCGGCGTCGATCCCAACAGCGACGCCGGCGAGCAGGGGCTTCAGCGCGGCGACCTCATCATGTCGGTGAACAACCAGCCGGTGAACTCGCCGGCGCAGGTGATCGCCGCCACCGATGCCGCGCGAAAGGCCGGGCGGACCAGCGTGGTGCTGCTGATCAAGCGCGGCAACAGCCCCGAAGGCTTCATCGCGGTCAACGTCGGCAAGTAGGGCGCGCCGCGCCCTACGGACTCTGAGCGCTAGCCAGCGGCTGCCGGCGGCGGTGCGCTGTTGTCCGGCGTCGATGCGCTGAACCCGCACTGCTTCTGCTCCATCGGGATCTGCTTGGTGATCCGGGTGGCGTTCTCGGCATAAGCCTTCGTCACCGAACCGCTATTCACGGTCTTGCCGCGGAGCGGGCTGACGCCCTGGCAGATGTGGAAGACATGCGGCGTCGCCGACTTCTTGGCGCCGTTCTCCGGAGCGATCCAGTAGACGACGTCCTCGCCGTTCGGATTGGCGGAGCTCTTCGTCGCGTCCGCCACCGTCTTGGAATCCTGAGCGATCGCCTTCGCCTGGTCGGCCACCTCGGGTGAGCAATCCGTCGTCGGCTGGCTGGCTTTGATCTCGGCCGCGCACTTGTTCATGTCCTGGGTATATTGTTCGACCGATGGCGGATTGAAGTCGATCCCGATGAACGCCGCGACCGCCGCCAGGACGACTCCGATTCCGCCCGCGATCTTCTTGTTCTTCGGGTCCATGTCCTTGTCCATGAAGATCAGGACAATGAGCGGCAGGAAGGCGATGACCGTGATGATCGCGCCGAGCTGGTTCTGGAAGAAGAACCGCGCCGGATCGGATTCGCGGGCCGGGTCGTGCTTATTGGCCGCCTTCCACATCAAATTGCCGGCAATCGCGAAAATGGCGATCACGACCAGCAGGCCGATCAAGAGCGGCAGGTTTCCATGGTCGAACTTGTGCTGTCGAAGCATGACGACCCCTGCGACCTCGGTGCCGATCGCGATGATCCAGGCGATCGCAGCGAAAATCCGAAGGCGCGTCGCCGCGGACTTCTGGCCGTGCGTCGCACGCCATTCCTTGGTGACGTCGACGTCGTCGGTCGGCCTGTTGTCGGACATGCTCCATCCCCCTCTTAGCGAGAAGCCGTTGGTATCGCAGGATCGGCGCTGACACGAGAGTAATTGTTGTTATGACGAAGACGGGGATTCGTTAGGGGTTAGCCATGCAGCTCATGAGCCTTCTCCTTGCCGCAGCGGCTGCACAACCGTCGGTCGCGGGCCTCTACCAGTCACAGCAAATGGAAGTTGGAGCGGCGCTCGAGCTGCAGAAGAACGGGCACTTCCGCTACCAGCTCGACTATGGAGCCGTCTCCGAACAGGCCGAAGGCGACTGGACGTCGGACGGCAAGACGGTTCGCCTGACCACCAGGCCGGCGCCCAAGCTTCCGAGCTTCGAGCTCGTTCGGGACGACCCCGCGCCCAAGGGCGATCTCATGCTGACCGTCGAGCCGCCGGGCTTCGGCGCGGACAATTATCGCATTGATGCGGTCGCGGTCGATTCCGATTCCGGCGAGAAGGGGATGGTCACCACCGATAGCGACGGCCATGTCGAGGCAGGCGGCCACAAGCTCTCCTCGATCGATCCGATGGTGCCGGTCTACGGGACGGTGGCGGGTCATTTCCCGCTCAGCGCGGACCGCGGGCACCATCTTGTCCTGCGCTTCCACGCCAACGATCTCGGCCGTGCCGCCTTCGAGGGCGAGCTGCTCACCGTGACTCCACAAGGGCTGGTCTTCGATCGCTACGATACGCAGATTCGCTTTGTTCGCGTTCGGCCTTAAAGAAGCGCTCGGAGAGGAGTGCTAGTGGCCGATAATCACGAGTTGATCGACGAGCTTGAGAACGAATGGCGCGATGCCTTGTGCGCCAAGGACATGAAGCGCCTTTCAGCGCTCATGCACCCCGATTTCGTGCTGATCGGCTCCAGGTCCACCGGCCCCTTCATGATGCATCGGCAGGATTGGCTGGATGCCATCCAGAAGCGCGACGTCGAGACGATCGAGTTCGACGTCAAGGAGGTGACGGCGTTCGAGGATGTGATGATCGCCTCGGTCCACGCACGCTGGAAGCTGAAATATCTTGGGCGAGTGATCGAAGACTGCGTCCTTTCGACCGACATTTGGGTGAGGGATAGCGACCGCTGGGTATCGATCCGGCGTCACTCGACGCCGGCGCCGGCCGGTTACTGCGACAATCTGAAAGGGGTGTAGATGGCACGTGAAGAGTCGCTCCGAGCGAGCGAAGACATCAAGGAACTGACGCTTCGCGGAATCGTGCTCGGAGCGGTCCTCACCGTCATCCTCACTGCCGCAAACGTTTATGCGGGTCTGAAGATCGGACTCACGGTCGCGACGTCCATTCCCGCCGCCGTCATCTCGATGGCGGTGCTGCGCTCGTTCAAAGATTCGACCATCCAAGAAAATAACATCGTCCAGACGATCGCGTCCGCGGCGGGAACGCTCTCGGCCATCGTGTTCGTCCTTCCCGGCCTGGTGATGGTCGGATGGTGGACGGGCTTTCCTTACTGGCTTTCCGTCGCAGTCATCGCGATCGGCGGCATTCTTGGAGTCATGTACTCGGTGCCGCTTCGCCGTGCGCTCGTAACCGGGACCGACCTGCCCTATCCAGAAGGCCTTGCTGCCGCCGAGGTGCTCAAGGTCGGCTCAGGCATCGGCGGCGCTGAAGAGAACCGGCGCGGGCTCTTGCTGATCGTGTGGAGCTCGATTGCCTCAGCAGTCTTCTATGCACTTGCCCAAACCCGAGTTCTTACCGCCGACGCCGCGAAGTCGCTAACGGTCGGATCGGGTGCGACGACGGTATCGGCGAGCCTGTCGATGCTATTGATCGGGGTCGGGCATCTCGTCGGTGTGACAGTCGGTATTGCAATGCTCGTCGGGCTGATCATCAGCTGGGGCTTCCTCGTACCGCATTACACGGCGCTGGCTGGAGCGATCCCTCTTGGCACCGGTCTCGATGATTTCGTCCATGGCGTGTTCGTCCAGAAGGTTCGCTTCATCGGCGCGGGGACGATCGGCGTCGCGGCGATATGGACCTTGCTCAAGATTCTGGGACCGATCATCGCGGGCATTCGCTCGGCAATTGTCGCGAATCAGGAGCGCAAAGCGGGGCGGGGCGATGCTCTTCCGATCACCGAGCGCGACATACCGATTGGGATCGTCGCGGCGACGATTCTCCTCCTCATGGTGCCGGTTGGTTTCCTGCTGTACGCCTTCGCGAGCACGGACCCGATTGCCGCCAACCCTGGCGTGACAATCGTGGTGAGCATCATTTACATCCTGATTGCCGGGGTCGTGATCGCGTCCGTCTGCGGATATATGGCGGGCCTGATCGGCGCGTCGAACAGCCCGATTTCGGGCGTGGGCATCCTCTCCATCGTCGGAATTTCGCTATTGCTGGCAATGTTGTTTCCCGGTGCGACCGGCGATGCATCCAAAGCGCTCGTTGCGTTCGCTTTGTTCGTCACGGCGGTAGTGTTCGGCGTCGCGACGATCGCCAACAATAATCTTCAGGACCTCAAGACAGGCGAACTGGTCGGGGCCACACCGTGGAGGCAACAAGTCGCACTCATACTCGGTGTGCTCTTCGGCGCCATCGTCATTCCGCCGGTGCTCGATCTTCTCAACACGGCCTTCACCTTTCAGGGCGTCCCCGGAGCGAAGCCGAACGCGCTCGCTGCACCTCAAGCGGCGCTCATCTCGGCCATCGCCCAAGGCCTTCTGAACGGGAATTTCGACTGGAAGCTCATCGAATATGGTGCCGGCATCGGCGTTGTCGCCATCGTCATCGATGAGGTCCTTCGGAAGATGAAGCGTGGCGGGTTGCCGCCGCTCGCGGTGGGCATGGGCATTTACCTTCCGATGGCTCTGACCTTGCTCGTGCCCTTGGGGGCGCTGCTTGGCTGGGTTTACGACAAATGGGCGGCGCGTCAGTCAAACGCCGAGTTCGCCCAGCGCATGGGCGTGCTGCTCGCAACCGGCCTCATCGTCGGCGAAAGCATCATGGGCGTCGTCTACGCTTCGATTGTCGCCGCGACTCAAAGCGACACGCCGCTCGCGCTTGTCGAAGGCAACCCGTGGGCGGTTCCGATCAGCATCGTCGCCTTCACGGTGGTCATCCTTGGCTTCTATGCTTGGACAAAGAGACAGGCGGCCGTGTCTGCCTTGCCCGGAGACGACGCGCCCACACCGGAAGCGACGTTCCGCTAGCCGCCTAGGACCGCCTCTCGGAGCGCGGCCGGCGCCAGCGGTTCCGCGCCATGCTCCGCCTTGTGCACGAGGTCGACGATCGCTCGGTTGATCGGCGCGTTTCGCTGCAGGCGCTCCGCCAGCCGCACCAGCTCGCCGTTCAGATATTCGATCTCGGTCTTGTGGCCGGCGCCTAGGTCGTCCGCCATCGAGGAGCGCGCCTTGGCGTCGACCTTCCACTTCTTGAGGAAGAGGTTGTTGAACAGCCAGTCCGGCGAATCGATGATTCGGGGCAGGGTATGCGGGGAAATCGGTCCCACCGTCGCCGGCTCGATCTCCGCGCGCTTCAGAAGTGCCAGTCCTTCGCGCATCGAGGCGGCGAACACTCGGCGATAATCGCGCTGCTTAAGCTCGTCCTGAAGCGTCCGGCCCGACAGCGCATTCACCGCATTGTTGAGATTGATGAGCAGCTTCCCCCACGCCAGGCCGATCATGTCGTCCGAAAGCTTCAGTGCCGCGGGGCCGCTGCCGACCGCGTCGGCAAGCGCCCTCAGGTCGGCACGCTGCTGGGCGTAGAGGTTTCCCGCCACGCCTTTGTGGAAGCGGCCGTTTCCGAGATAGGCGACGTTGAAGGGGACCATTCCGCGTGCGACTTCGAACCGTCCGCCGAGATTCTGCTCGAGGATCTCGACATTGCTGACCCCGTTCTGGAAGCTGATGACGGTCGCTCCGGGGGTGCCTTGCATGGCGATGTCGTCCGCCGCTGCCGTCGTGTCTCCGCTCTTCACGGTGAGGATGATGATCTCGGCGTCCTCGAGCGCTTCCGGGCCGCAACGATAATCGACTTCGCCAGGGCCGAGGCGGATTTGCCATCCGCTGTAATCGCTCAGCGTCAAGCCGTGCTCATCCGTGTCCTTCGACAATCTCGGGCGGCCGATGAAAGTGACCGGCACTCCGGCAGCCAGCCAGCAGCCGCCGATGAAACAGCCGACCGATCCGGCTCCGAGAATTGCGACTTTCGGTCCCCCCGGCATTTCCTATCCTCGTCCGCGGTAAGGTTGCACTCCTTGGTCCGGAAGCCACAGGCCTTCTGGCGGGGGACCCGATTGCCAGAAGACGTCGATCGGCATTCCGCCGCGCGGATACCAATAGCCGCCGATGCGAAGCCACTTCGGTTTCATTTCGGCGACCAGCCGCTGGCCGATGCCGACGGTCACATCCTCGTGGAAGCCGCAATGGTTGCGGAAGCTGCCGAGGAACAGCTTCAGGCTCTTGCTCTCGACGATCGTCTCGCCCGGCGCATAGTCGATCACGAGATGGGCGAAGTCGGGTTGCCCCGTGACCGGGCACAGCGAGGTGAATTCCGGCGCCGCGAACCGGACGAGATAGAGCGCATCCCCCCGCGGGTTCGGCACATAGTCGAGCAGCGCCTTCTCGGGCGAAGCTGGCAGGGTGCTGGCCTGTCCGAGATGACGCGTTTCCATGGCTCAGCTTTTAGGCGGCGCTCACGGTTTCCGGCAACGCCCAGTCGATCGGCTCCATTCCGCGGCTCTCGAGGAAGGCGTTGGCCTTGGAAAAATGCTGGCAGCCGAAGAAGCCGCTGTGTGCCGATAGTGGCGAGGGGTGCGCCGCCTTCAGCACCAGATGAAGGGATGTATCCACGAACGCCGCCTTCTTCTGCGCGTAGCTTCCCCACAGCATGAATACGACCGGCTCATTCTTGGCGTTTACCTCGCGGATGATGCGGTCCGTGAACCGCTCCCAGCCGCGGTCGCGATGCGAGGCCGCCTGTCCCATCTGCACCGTCAGCACGCTGTTGAGGAGCAGCACGCCCTGGCTCGCCCAATGCTCGAGGAAGCCGTGCGTCGGCCGAATGATGCCAAGGTCGGTCTCCAGCTCCTTGTAGATGTTCAGGAGGCTGGGCGGCGGCCGGACTCCGGCTTGTACCGAAAAGCACAGGCCGTGGGCCTGGCCCTTGCCATGATATGGGTCCTGGCCGAGGATCACCACGCGTACTTTGTCTAGCGGCGTCAGGTCGAGCGCCCGGAACCATTCCTTCCCCTTCGGGAAGATCCGCTTTCCGCGCTCCCGCTCATTCATGAGGAATCGCTTCAGATCGGCCATATAGGGTTGCTCGAACTCGTTCCTCAGCGGTTCGAGCCAGCTCGGGTTCAACCTGATTTCATCCCCCATCGTCCGCAGCCTAGCGATGCCTTCGCGGCAGTTCTATGCCTCGCCGCCATGGACTCATTGGTTTCGACCGACTGGCTCGAAAAGCATCTCGGCGAACCTGACCTCGTCGTCGTCGATGCCAGCTGGCACATGCCCGCGAGCGGCCGCAGCGGTCGCGACGAATATCTCCACGCCCACATCCCTGGCGCGCGCTTCCTCGATATCGACCGGCTCAGCGACCATTCGAACCCGGCGCCGCACATGCTTCCCGGCGCTGAGGACTTCGCCGAGGCGATGGAGCGCTTGGGGATCGGCCGCGACGATCGCATCGTCGTCTATGACAATTCACCGATCCACACGGCGGCACGCGGCTGGTTCACGCTTCGTCACTTCGGTGCGGCGAACGTTGCCATCCTCGACGGCGGCTTCCAGAAGTGGGTCGCCGAGGGCCGTCGGACCGAATCCGGCGAACCTGCTCATCGGGACGCGCGATTCAAGACTTCCGAGTTCCGCGAAGACGCGGTGACGAAGGAGGATATCCTCGCCGGCGCCGGCTGCGCGCTTGTGGATGCACGCGGCAAGGCGCGCTTCGAAGCGACCGAGCCCGAGCCGCGCCCGGGCATCGCCGGCGGCCATATTCCCGGCGCCCGCAATCTCCCATTCGGCCTGTTGTTCGACGACCAGGGCTGTTTCAAATCGCGGGAAGAACTTCGCCGCGCGTTCGACGCTGCCGGGCTTGATCCATCGAAGCCGTTTATCGCCAGCTGCGGGTCCGGCGTGACAGCCACAAGCCTGATCTTCGCAGCGCACCTGCTCGGAGATGACGCCGGAAAATTATACGATGGCAGCTGGACCGAATGGGGAGCCGACCCTTCGACGCCGAAAGCGGTTGGACCGGCCTAGCCGACGATGAGGCGAGCGACATCGCGCAGCTCGCGGCGGATCTCGTCTACCAGCGCCTGGCTCGCCGCTGCATGCGGCTCATGGCCGGCCTGGCGCTCGATCAGTAGCGCTTCGATGCCCGCCGTTGCGGCGCCGACCATGCGCTCGGAGCGGCGGTCGAACAGCTCCTGCCTGGATTCTCCCGCGATATCCCACGCCGCGGCGATGACGTCGTCCGACGGGTCCGACGCAGGGCCTCCCGCGAACGGCTCGACCAGCCGCAACGCATGCCGGACGCTCGCAAGCCGCGACACCGCCTCCGCATAGGGAAGCGGCGTTTCGTCGGTAAACGGCTGCGCAAGCAGGTGAAGCATGGCCTCGGGGTAACCCGCCAAGGCTAACGAAATATGAATCCGTGGGGCTTAGGCCCCGCTCTTCTCGTCGATGTCGCGAAGGATCCAGCCGCGCTGCGGGATCGTCTCGATGAACTCGGCACCGCCCGACGCATTGCGCAGCTTCTTGCGCAGTTTCGAAATGAACACGTCGATGATCTTCGGCTGCGGCTGGTCGTCGGCACGGCGGTAGAGATGCTTCAGAAGCATCGCTCGCGTGACCACATTGTTGCGGGCAAAAGCGAGCAGCTCGAGCACGCGATATTCCATCTCGGTGATTCCGATCGGGTGACCGTCGATGCGGATCAGCCGCTGCACCTGGTCGACCGAGAGGCGCCCACCGCACAGCGTGTCGGGCATCTCGCCGCCGGTCGCCTTCAGCGACTGGAGCAGCCGCGAAGCCGCCTCCTCGCTGTCCTCCGGCGAAACCGCGCGCGGGCTTCCGATCAGCGCCTGCTGGATATCGGCCAGCATCTTGTGCGCCTCCTCGACGAGCCGCGTGCCCTCCTCGAAGCGGCGCCGCGAGCGGTCGAGCATCGATTCGATCTCGACGAGCCGTCCGGAAAGATTCTGTTCTGCCATCCTGGAGCTTACTCCCCCGCGCCGCTTACTGGCCCGCCTGGGCGGTGGCGACGTTCGTATTGGCCGCTGGCGCCGCGAGAATCTGCAAAGTCTCCGCACCCTTGTCGACCACTCGCGTGTCCTGGTCCCAGACCGTCGAGCGGATTCCGATCGGAGCGTCGCCGCGTCCGGCCTCGTCGAGCAGGCTCGTCTCGCTCGCCGAGCGCGGCGCGGGTCCGCCGAACAAGGCGTCGATCGCCTGCTGCTGCGCTTCGCCTGCGCTGAGGCCCTGCGTTCCGGCGACCGGCGGCGCCAGGCCGAAGTCGGGCGGGATGATCAGCGGAGCGTTGCGCGCGACCTGGAATTCGTCGGCCACCGACTGGCGGCCCCTATTGTGGGTGGCGCACCCGCTCGTCGCGACCGCGGCGACAGCCAGGATTGCGGTGAAGGCTCTACGCATGTTCGATTGTCTCCTTGGGCTCATGCCCCTCGCCATGATCCTTACGGGCGAGGAAGGCGCGCAGCAACAGGATCACGACAGCAATGCTAATCGCCGCGTCTCCGACATTGAATACCAAAAACGGACGCCAGGCGCCAAAATGCAGGTCGGCGAAGTCCACGACATAGCCGAAGCGAACGCGGTCGAGGATGTTGCCGAGCGCTCCGCCGAGCACCATTCCGAGCGCGACCTGGTCGATCCGGTTCTTCTCGCGGCCGATCCATAGCGCGACGCCGATGGCGATCGCCGAGGTCAGAAGCACCAGCATCCAGCGTCCGACGGGGTTGGTGGCGTTGAGCAGACCGAGCGAGATTCCCTCGTTCTGCGTATAGGTGAAGTTGAAGATCGGAAGCAGCACCAGCTGGTCGCCGATCTCGTTGAGTCCAAGCGGTCCGGTCACGGCCCACTTCACCAGCTGGTCGAGGATGAACACGGCCAGGGCGATACTGAACCCGAGGCGAAACCTATGCATTGACTACCCTCTCGCACCGCTCGTCGAGCTCACCGTCCGCTTCCACGCTCGGCATATGCCGCCAGCAGCGCCCGCATTTGTGATTGTCAGTCTTCACCACCTTGATCTCATCGCCGCGGTGGACTGTCGATGTGATGAACAGCTCGGCGAGTAGGTCGGGGTCCTCGTCGGACGGCACCCACACCTCGGCCTCAAGGCTCGATCCAAGCATCTTGTCGCGCCGCAAAGGCTCGATCGCCTCGGTCACTTGCGTCCGAAGCTCACGCAGCTTCGTCCATTTCGCCTCGTCCGAATCGACCTGCGGCACCACCGGCCATTCGAGCAAGTGGACGGAATCGGCATCGGGATAGCGCGTCCCCCAAACCTCTTCGCTGGTGAACACCAGCACCGGAGACAGCCACCGCACCAACGCGTGGAAGAGCGTATCAAGCACAGTCCGGTAAGCCCGCCGCCGCTCGCTCTGCACGCCGTCTTGCGCGTTGACCTCGCAGTAGAGGACGTCCTTGCGGATATCGAAGAAGAAGGCGCTCAAATCCTCGTTGCAGAAATCGGTCAGCGCCCGGACGTAGGTGTTGAAGTCGTAATCATCGACGGCAGTGCGGAGCTTCTGGTCGAGCACCGCCGTCAGGTGCAGCATGTATCGCTCGAGCTCGGGATAGGCCGATACGTCGTCCAGCCGTTCCTCCTCGCTGAACCCGTCGAGCGCGCCGAGAAAGTAGCGGAAGGTGTTCCTCAGCTTCCGATACTGGTCCGCGACGCCTGCCAGGATCTCCTTCCCGATCCGATGGTCCTCGGTGAAATCCACGGACAGCGCCCACAAGCGAAGGATGTCCGCCCCATATTCCTTCATCAGGTCGATGGGGCTGATCGTGTTCCCGAGCGACTTGGACATTTTCATGCCCTTGGCGTCCATCGTGAAGCCGTGGGTCAGAACGGCGTTGTAGGGCGCCCGGCCGCGCGTGCCGCAGCTTTCGAGCAGCGACGACTGGAACCAGCCGCGATGCTGGTCACTGCCCTCGACATAGATGTCCGCCGGCCAGCGCTCGTCGGGCCAGTGCCCGCTCTCGAGCGTGAAGACGTGCGTGCACCCGCTGTCGAACCAGACGTCGAGGATGTCGGTGACCATCTCGTAGTTGTCGGGATTGCGATGGCCGAGGAATGCCTCGGCGTTCGAAGCGTCCCACGCGTCAACTCCGCTCTCGCCAACCGCGTCGACGATCCGCTGATTCACCTCGCGGTCGACCAGAAGTTCGCCCGTCTTCTTTTCGACGAACAGCGCAATCGGAACGCCCCACGCGCGCTGGCGGCTGATCACCCAGTCCGGACGCTGCTCGACCATCGATCCGAGGCGGTTGCGTCCCTTCTCGGGGACGAAGCGCGTCGCATTGATCGCGTTCATCGCCAGCTCGCGAAGCGTCGGCTTGTGCTCGTCGATAATCTCGTTGGGCTCGCCCCCTTCATTCTCCCAACGCTGTTCAGCGCGGGTCAGCGGCGAGAAGTGCTTGAGCGCTTTGTCCATCGCGATGAACCATTGCGGCGTGCAGCGGTAGATGACCTTGGCCTTCGACCGCCACGAATGCGGGTAGCTGTGCTTGAAGTCGGCGCTCGCCGCGAGCAAAGCGCCGGCCTCGCGCAGGTCCGAGCAGATCGGCCCGTCGGGCGCGTTGAACTTGTTGTTGATGACGCTGCCCTGGCCGCCGAGCCACAGCCAGTCGGACCGGTAGAAGCCGCCCGCATCGACCGCGAACACCGGGTCGATTCCGTTGGCGCGGCACAGCTCGAAATCATCCTCGCCATGGTCGGGCGCCATGTGTACGAGCCCCGTGCCCTGGTCGGTGGTGACGAAGGCGCCGGGCAGGAACGGTCGCGGCTTGGCGAAGAATCCGCCGAGCTTGTGCATCGGGTGGCGGGCAATCGTGCCGGCAAGGTCAGAGCCTTTGCCGCGCCACACCTCACTGTGCCAATCGTTTGTGCCCTCGAAGCCTTTGGCCGTCCGCGGTGCCACCTGCGGCAAGAGGTCTTTGGCAATCAGATATCGACCCGCAACCCTCCAACCGGAGGCATCATAGGGCTTGCCACTTCCGTCATCATCGACGAATTCGTTGGCGACGCGAACCTCATAGAGGACGTATTCGACCTCAGGATTGTAGGCGATTCCCTGGTTGACCGGGATCGTCCACGGCGTGGTCGTCCAAACGACCGCATGCGCACCGACCAGCTCTGGGATCGGGCCTTCGACGATCTCGAACGCGACATCGATCTGGGTCGAGACGATGTCCTCATATTCGATCTCGGCTTCTGCCAGCGCGGTCTTCTCGACCGGCGACCACATCACCGGCTTGGCGCCGCGGTAGAGCTGGCCGGTCTCGGCGAACTTGAACAGCTCGGCGACGATCGTCGCCTCGGCGTGAAAGTTCATCGTCAGATAGGGCTTGTCCCAGTTGGCGCTGACCCCGAGCCGCTTCAGCTGCTCGCGCTGAACGTCGACCCAGTGCTGGGCATAGGCGCGGCACTCGGCGCGGAACTCCCTGACCGGCACCTCGTCCTTGTTGAGCTTCTTCTTGCGATACTGCTCCTCGACCTTCCACTCGATCGGAAGCCCGTGGCAGTCCCAGCCGGGCACGTAGGGCGCGTCCTTTCCGAGCAGGCTCTGCGTTCTGACCACCATGTCCTTGATCGCATGGTTGAGCGCATGCCCGATGTGAATGTCTCCGTTGGCGTAGGGCGGGCCGTCGTGGAAGATGAACTTCTCGCGCGCTTCGCGGCTCGAGCGGATGCGCTGGTACAGCCCCTCCGATTCCCACCGCGCAAGGATCGCCGGCTCCTTCTGCGGCAGCCCGGCCTTCATCGGAAAGTCGGTGCGCGGAAGGAAGACGGTCGATCTGTAGTCGGTCTTGGTGGTCTCGGGAGCGTCGGCCATTTGGGTGGCGGCTCTAGCGGGTGAGGGGGAGATTGCAAACCGACGCACAGCGTAACCGGACTTGGATCCGGGGCCTGTTTTTTCTGCAGATAAGGCGAATCCCGGCTCAAGTCCGGGACGACATTAGAGCAACGCCAGCAACCTCCGCGCCTTCGCCTCGTCCCTGCGCATCTCCTCGACCAGCGCTTCCACTCGGTAGAACTTCTGCTCCTCGCGGATGAAGGCATGAAGCGCGACCTCGATCTTCTCGCCATAGAGGTCGCGATCCACGTCGAACAAATGCGCCTCGAGCAGCTCCCGCGCCGGCTCGAAGGTCGGGCGCACGCCGAGGCTGGCGACACCCGGATGCTCCGACCCGTCCTTAAGCGTCACGCGCACCGCATAAACACCGTATTTCGTCCGCAGATAGTCGCCCAGCTCCAGGTTAGCGGTCGGATAGCCGAGCTCGCGCCCCCGCCCGTCGCCGCGCTGGACCACGCCCTCGATCGCATAATCTCGGCTGAGCATGTGCGTCGCCGTGCCGATGTCGCCCGCGACCAGCGCGTCGCGGATTCGGCCCGAAGAAATGCGCTCCCCATCGAGGACGACCTGCGCGACCGCTTCCGCTCGGATACCGTGCTCGGCGCCAACTTTCGCCAGCAGCGCCACGTCTCCTCGGCGGCCCTTACCGAAGCTGAAATCGTCTCCGGTGATCACCCCCGTGGCGCCGATGCGTTTGGCGAGCACCTCGGAGACGAACTCCTCGGCATCCATCGAGGCGAGCTCCGCTCCGAACTCGAACACCAGCATCGCGTCGGCCCCATCGCGGGCGAACAGCAGCTGACGCTGATCGAGCGTCATCAGGCGAAAAGGCGGGACGTCGGGCTTGAAGAAGCGGACCGGGTGCGGGTCGAAGGTGGCGACGATGACCGGCCGTCGCTCATGGAATCCGCGCGCGATCGCGCGGCCGACCACCGCCTGGTGACCAAGGTGGAATCCATCGAAATTGCCGAGCGCGAGAATGCTCCCCTTCAGCTGATCGGGGACCCCGCTGGAAAGGGTAAGCCGCTGCATTGGACGCGAGCCTTAGTGGGTTGGAAGGTGCTTCCGCAACAGGCGGTATTCGTGGAGCGCAAGCGCGATCACGAAGAGATCGAAGATGCTAAGGGCGATCAGCGCGATCTCATGCGTGAAGCTGTAGCGGTAGATCTGGTAAGCGATGAATCCGCCGAAGACGACGAAGCTCGCCGGATAAGCCCACAGCCTTTCCTTCAGAAGGCCGTAGACGAGGACGATTTTGACGATTCCATGGCTGAGCAGATAGAAAGCGAAGAAATCGTGCTGCTGGACCGAAAAGGTCTCGGCGAAGCGGAGCAGGTGACTGGCGATCCAGTCGTGCTTCTCCTCGGCGATCGCGCCATCGCTCCAGCTGCTGATCCAGCCGACGATCGTCTCGGTGCTCGTGAAATAAAGCGCGAGGCCGGCTAGTATCTCGAAGAGCGCATGCAGGCCCTTTAGCGAAACGCTGACCGCGAAGACCTGGTGGATGCGTCTTTCCTGCATTGGACTGTTCATAACGACGGCGCGCTGGAAAAGTAGGATTTCGGAAGCCAGAGCGAGGCGATCAAAAGATTGTCGTTTCCCAAAGGATCGGAAAAGCACCGTCGTCACTGCGAACATTCGTGAACATTCGCCGCCTTGACTCGCTCAGAGGGCGCTCCTATTTCCCGTTCATCCCGATCCACCGGTCGTCCGGCGGCGCATTCGTGCGCGCGTCGGCTTTTCGTTTGGAGCGGGGTCATTTTTAGCGACGAGATGGGGCGAATGGCGCCCTGTGGAGCTGAAGAAGGGTAATAGATGGCTCGTATTGCCGGGGTGAATATCCCCACTAACAAGCGCGTGGAAGTCGCGCTGACCTACATCCACGGAATCGGCCGAACGACGGCCAAGAAGATCACGGAGCAGCTCGGCCTTGGGCCGGAGAAGCGCGTCCAGGACCTGACGGACCAGGAAGTGCTGCACATCCGCGAAGCGATCGACAAGGACTTCACGGTCGAGGGCGATCTTCGCCGCGAGACCGCAATGAATATCAAGCGGCTGATGGACCTCGCCTGCTACCGCGGGCTCCGCCATCGCCGGGGCCTTCCGGTCCGCGGACAGCGCACGCACACCAATGCGCGCACCCGCAAGGGCAAGGCCAAGCCGATCGCAGGGAAGAAAAAGTAGGGAACAGTCCGTGGGACTGTTTCAGCTTTTTCTCCGCCGGATGGCGAGTTGAGAGAGGCACGCCGTCCCGCACAGCATTTGAAGGATGTAAGTTAGAATGGCTCAGGCACCGCAGCGCCTCCGCAGGAGGGAGCGCAAGAACATCACGGCCGGCGTCGCCCACGTGAACGCCAGCTTCAACAACACCATGATCACCATCACCGACGCGCAGGGCAATGCGATTGCCTGGTCGAGCGCCGGAATGATGGGCTTCAAGGGCAGCCGCAAGTCGACACCCTATGCAGCGCAGGTCGCCGCCGAAGACGCCGGCCGCAAGGCCGCCGACCACGGCGTCCGCACGCTCGAAGTGGAAGTGAAGGGTCCCGGTTCGGGCCGCGAGAGCGCGCTCCGTGCGCTCCAGTCGGTCGGCTTCACGATCACCTCGATCCGCGACGTGACCCCGATCCCGCACAACGGGGTTCGGCCCAGCAAGCGCCGCCGCGTCTAAAAGTTTTCGCCGAAGCACCTGCTTCGCGAAATGAATGTGAACTGAGGGGCTCCGGCCCCCAACTGCCAAGGGATGAAAATGGCCGTCAACGCAAAGAACTGGCAGGAACTCAAGAAGCCCAACGCGCTCGAGAAGAAGCAGTCCGGGGGCGACTCCCGTCGCCGCGCTGTGTTCGTCGCCGAGCCGCTGGAGCGCGGATTCGGAATGACTCTCGGCAACTCGCTGCGCCGGGTGCTCCTCTCCTCGCTCCAGGGCGCCGCCGTCACCTCGATCAAGATCGACGGCGTGCTCCATGAGTTCTCTTCGCTCGCCGGCGTCCGTGAGGACGTCACCGACATCGTGCTCAACGTGAAGCAGGTCGCGCTCAAGATGGAAGGCGAGGGGCCCAAGCGCCTCCACCTCTCCGCCACCGGCCCGACCGAAGTCACCGCGGGCATGATCGCGGCGACCGGCGACATCGAGGTCACCAACCCCGACCTCATGATCTGCCACCTCGACGAGGGCGCGACTCTCAACATGGAGCTGATGGTCGACATCGGCAAAGGCTACCAGCCCGCCGCCGCCAACCGCCCGGCCGACGCGCCGATCGGCCTGATCCCGGTCGACGCGCTCTACAGCCCGGTCCGCCAGGTCGCCTACAAGGTCGAGAACACCCGCGTCGGGCAGGAGCTCGATTACGACAAGCTCACGCTGACGATCGAGACCGACGGCACCGTCACTCCGGAAGATGCACTCGGCTATGCCGCGCGGATCCTCCAGGACCAGCTGCAGCTGTTCGTCCACTTCGACGAGAGCCAGGTGCGCATGCCGACCTCGCCGATGATCGGCCAGGCGGTCCCGATGGCGGCCGAGGCGCCCGACCGACACCAACCAGCTCAACCGTTATCTCCTGAAGAAGGTGGACGAGCTCGAGCTCAGCGTGCGAAGCGCCAATTGCCTCAAGAACGACAACATCATCTACATCGGCGACCTCGTTCAGAAGACCGAGGCCGAGATGCTCCGGACTCCGAACTTCGGCCGAAAGAGCCTCAACGAGATCAAGGAAGTGCTCGCGTCGATGGGCCTCCGCCTCGGCATGGACATCCCCGGCTGGCCGCCGGAGAACATCGAGGAGATGGCCAAGAAGCTCGAGCAGGAAATGCTCGGCTAACGCCGGCTTGCGAGTTCAGGAACAAGGAAGGGCCGTCCCGTTGGGGCGGCCCTTTTTGTATGAGTCCTGCGGGCTTCCGGCGCGGAGTTCAGGCCGGGAAGTTCATCTTTCTGAGGTACGCGGCAAATCGGGGGTCGCCCCTGATCGGACGCATGAAGGGATCGCTTTTCATGATCGCAAGTCCGGGATCGTGGAATGCCCAGGCCCGATCGAGCGATGCAAAAGCTTCGTCCGTCTCGCCGCGCTGCGCATGAACTTCGGCATATTGGTAATGCGAGCTGTCGCCGTTGACGAGCTGCGCCCGTTTGAGGGCAGCTTCGGATGCCGCGCGGTTGCCTTGCCGCGCGTAGAGTATCGATTCCCCGACGAGCCGGAACAGATAGTCGGCGGGCAATTGCCTGTATTGCGCAAGCGCCTCGTCGAACTTTCCCATCTCCATCAGGGTCACGCCCAGATATGCGCGGATGAGCTGGCGATTGGGAGCAAGCGCGAGCGCTTTGCGATAGGCGGCTTCGGCCTCGGCAAACCGCCCGGAGCTGAACTGTGCGCCCGCCTCTATCCTGAAAGCCTCCGAGTTGAGCGGATCGCGGCTTTGCGCTTCGCGCGCAATCCTGATCACGTCTTCTTGCCTGTCGAGCGTATGAAGAAAGCTCGCATAGTCGAGCAGGTCATCGACATCGCCGCCGGCAAGCGCGTGACCGCGTTCGAATTCGGCTGCGGCCGAGCCAATGTTCAGCTGCCAAAAAATCACATTGGCCAAGGCGAGGTGGCCGGCCGCCAGCGAAGGAGCCAAAGCGATCGCCTGCCTGCGCCACCTTTGCTGCCTGTACGAACCCGGGCTCGAAGCGACCGCCGGTCTTCGTGTAATATCCGTTGAGTGCGGTGAGCGCGACAGCCTTCAGGGCAAAGGCATCGGCGAATTTCGGATCGAGCGTGGTTGCCGAATCGAGCAGGCCGATCGTCTTGCGAATACTGTCTTCGCTGTCGTCGGAGCGATACTGAGCCCGCGCCTTCAGGTAGAGATCGTGCGCCGCCGCATTGGTCGTGCCGCCGACGGTAATCGCCGTCCGCGCCGCCTGCCCAAGCGTCGCGCTCAACGCATTTGCGACGTTCTCCGCAATATCGGTCTGGATCTTGATCGCGTCGCCGGGGCTCCGATCATAACTTTGTGACCATTTGTCGAGGCCGGTTCGGCCGTCGATCAGCTCGGCGGTGATCCGGATGATCGACGCGGACTGCCGCACGCTTCCGGTAAGGATGTTGGCGACGGACAGCTTCTTCGCCGCAGTCTCGGCATCGTCATTGCGCACCGCTTCGGATGACGTGCTGCCCGCCACCGCCAGTCCCGCAATCCGCGAGAGCGCGCTTCGAATCTCCTCCGCGATCCCGCTCGAGAAATAGGCCTGTGCCGGATCCCCGCTCAGATTCTCGAACGGCATGACAGCGATGCTGTCAGACGATGCGCCACCGATGCCGTTTCTGAGGAAGGTCCAGACGCCGACACCGGCGACCGCGACCGTTGCCGCGGCGCCTCCGACGATCGCCGTCCGGCGGCTGACCAGCGGGCTCCGACGATGCGCGTGGTCCTGTGCCACCGGTTCGACCCCGCTAATTCGCTGGATTGCCGCAAGCACGGCGCAATAATGCGGATCGGAGCGGTCGCCGTGCCAGGCCTTCAGTGAGGTCGCCTGGCTCTCGCCAAAGCCGAGCGGCGGCGAGACAGGGTCGATCAGGACTGGGACATAGACGCCTCGGCGCTGCGCTCGCGAAGCCTCCTCGCGGACGAAGCTGCCTTCGGGATCCGACCGATCTCTTGCTCCAGACGACGACCACCGTGCGGGCCTCGTCCAGCTGCCGCTCGATGGTTTCGCGCCAGGCATCGCCGGCGCCGATATGCTCATCCCACCAGACCGATAGGCCGTCGGCCTGCAAAGCCTGCACGAGCGGCTGGATGCGACGGCGGTCCTCCGCCTTGTAAGACACAAAGACATCCGACATCCGGCGCCCCCCAGCGCTGCAACCATATTCGCGAATGCGGGAGCTGTGCAAACGGCAAGAATTGTTCGGCTATCGCTGGCGCCTTCCCAATGGCAGCTTTCACCCGTTGCGGTCAGTGGCCGGCCTGACGTCGAGCCGATCGGTCGATCAGTCCAACGCTCGCTCGGCGCTGCCGGAGACCGGTGCAACCGCAAGTTCGGCCGCCGCTGCCGCCCGGCGTGCCTCGCCGCGGCGCTTGGCTCGTTGGCCATAGAGGAACGACCACAGGCTCAGCGCACCCATCGTGCCGTAACCAAGGATTGGATTGACGATCAGATATTCCCGGATGCTGAGCGCGAACACCAGCACCACCGATAGTGCGACATCGGCGAGGAGACCCAGGCCCCATACCCAGGTCATCACCGCCATCGTCCGGCGAAAGCCGGCATAGGCCTGGAGCGCCTCAAACTCCTCGGCTTCGCGCGCCGACTTGCGCCGCTGCGTCGCGCGCGCCAGCTCGTAGACCAGCGGCTTGCCGATCAGCGCCGAGCCGACGAACGCCAGCCCGATCACCCCGGTGACAAGCTTCTCGCGCAGCTGGAGGAACTGGACTGTGCCACCGCCGAGCATTGCAAGCAGCGACAGCGCGATGCCGCAAAGCACCAGCAGGGACAGCGCGTCGACCCGGCGGTGGCGCGCAAACTCGACGAGGCTCCATAGGATCGGTGGAGTCGACGAGGCGAGCAACGCGCGGACCTCGCCAAGCGGAGCTTCGGCGTAATTGTAGATGGCGAACGGCAGAATGAAATTGACCAGCGCCTCAATGAGAAGTTGGACTCCGTTTTTCGAAAGATAGGCAGTAATTCGGGCAACTTGCCCTGGCTTCGCCTGCAACCACCGCCTCCCGCGCTATTCCGCGGACGAGGATAAAGCGGCGACAGAAAGTCACAAGGTTCGCTGAGACACCAGCGCTTGGCTTCGCCTGAACAGGAGGGCTGCGGACGTCGGGGCCAAGAACAGTGGCAAGCTAACGAAGCTTAGTCTCCGCTTTGCGCCGTTCCCGGACAGGAGGGCGAGAAGCCATGGACAGATCGCCCAAACAGGCAGACCATCGCACTTCATCGACTCACGTCTTCGGGGGGCGTGTTATGCAGCGTCTGGACTATCGCCGTGCGCCAGCTTCTTATGTTTGGCACTGGAATCCAAACTGTCCCAGGTGGCCCACCAGAGCGCTCGAAAGCATTCGGACGAAACCCTCGGTCGGTCTCGTTTGCGAGGAGTGCGGAGGGCACAGCGACTGACGAGCGCTGCCGGATTTGACGAAAGATGAAGTTGGATGATCGGATCCACGGGGCCTTTTTCGTGGATCGCGCGCTCAACTCCTGAGTTGATGCGGCAACTGCGCCTGCTTGGACCCCCTGATGAACGACGATGCACTGATTGCGCATATGCGCGCTCGCGTTTCGCAAGTACGCCGGATCGCTTCGATGGCGCATGATCCGCAAATGATCGAAATGCTGATGAAGCTCGCAGAAGATGGCGAGGCGGATATCGCCAAGCTCGAAGCGGCGCGCGACGCCGAACCTGCGGCGGAAATCAAGATCGAGCCGACGGCCGAATAGCGGGCGGCTCGCAAAGGGCGCTATGGCGCCGCTATGAAGAGCTCGGACCTGGCGCGTACCCGGCTGGAGCGTGCGCTCGAACGCATCGGCGATCCCTCGGGAGAGGGCGCGCGCACCTTTCTGACGGTCTATCCAGAATCTGCTCGAGTTCGCCGCCGACGATTCCGACCGGCGGGGGCGCGAGGGCGTGTCGCTCGGGCCTCTCGACGGCGTCATCGTCAGCATCAAGGATCTGTTCGACGTCTCCGACGAACCGACCCGTGCCGGCTCGAAGGTGATGGCCGATGCGCCGCCGGCAACTCACGATGCGCCGGTTGTCGAACGCCTTCGCGAGGCCGGAGCAGTCATCGTCGGCAAGACCAACATGTCGGAGTTCGCCTTCACTGGAGTTGGCGCCAATCCGCATTTCGGAACGCCCGGCAATCCGGCCGATCGCGTTCGAGTGCCTGGAGGCTCGTCTTCGGGAGCGGCGGTCGCCGTTGCCGACGATATGTGCGAGATCTCGATCGGAACCGACACCGGCGGATCGACCCGGATACCGGCGGCGCTGTGCGGGGTCGTGGGTTTCAAACCGACAAAGCACCGGATCTCTACCGAGGGCGCATTTCCTCTGTCTCCAACGCTCGATTCCATTGGACCACTTGCGCGCACCGTCGAGGATTGCGCGAAAGCGGACTCGGTGCTCGCTGGTGAGCAATTTCAGCCGCTGGAGGCAGCGGCTCTTCATGGGTTGCGATTGGGCATTCCCAAGGACCTGCCGCTCGAGGAGCTCGACACCGCCGTGGCGAAGTGGCTCGAAGCCGCCGTCAGCCGGCTTGGCGGAGCCGGCGCGCGGCTGTCGGACATGTCGTTTCCGCTCTTCGATGAGATGGCGCGGGTGCAGTCGCCAGCGACGATCGCGACGGTCGAAGCGTATCGGATCCATTGTCAGGCGATTGCCGCTCGGGGCGATGAATATGATCCGATCATCCGCCACCGGATCGAAACCGGCAGTGCGGTTTCAAAGGCCGACTATGCGCGCATGCTCGAGGACCGAAGCGACCTCGTGAAGGCGATGGACCAGCGGCTGGCCGACGTCGACGCTCTGGTGCTTCCGACGACCGCTATCGTCGCGCCGACGATGGACGAGATCTCCACGACCAAAGGGTTCAACAGGGCCAACCGCCTGCTGCTTCGAAACACGGCGATTGCGAACTTCTTTGACCTCTGCGCGATCTCGCTTCCGATGGGCGGTGCCTTGCCAACCGGGCTCATGCTGTTTGGAAGACGGGGATATGATCGACGCCTGTTTGAGATCGCGGCCTCGATCGAGCGGGTTCTCGCATAAGTCTCGACGGCTTATGTGCTATTGCTGATTGGGAGGGAGATGAAATGGGCGAGCGGTTCGAGCGGCATCGGCAGCCGTGGCGGCGGGACGAGGTCCAGAAGCTTCACACGCTAGCCGGCAAAGGCATGGCGCTGAAGGCGATCGCCAAGGCGCTCACGCGGAGCGAGGAATCGGTGAAGGACCGGGCGAAGCTCGACCGGGTGAAGATCGCCAAGCTGCGCTAAAAGTCCCTTTAGACGGCGCGCGACCTGAACAGCACCCTGTTGAGGACCAGCAACACGATCGCGCCTAAGGTGGCGATCAGGATGTTCATGAAATTGCCGCCGCCGATCCCCAGACGGCTCGCTGCAAATCCGCCCAGAAGTCCTCCGGCAATTCCGATCAGGATCGTGATGATGATCCCGCCGGGATCCTTTCCCGGAATGACCACCTTCGCGAGGATTCCGGCGATGAGGCCGACGACGATCCAACCGATAATGCCATATTGCATAGCCCACTCCCGCTAAGACGTTCGTTATCGAGGATGCATTGGTGGGTGGCGTCCCAACGCGCGCCTACTGCCGTTTCCCGAGCTCGGCTGCCATCGGTACAATCCCTATTGCACCCCGAGGCGGCGCGGTCATTGGCGTTGCGAGGAGGGCGGCCTACACAGCCTCGCCATGACGATTGAATTCTACGACGCCGCCGAAGTGGAAGAGCTGCTCGATTATCCGGGATGCATCGAAGCGGTACGGCGCGCGATGATCGCGCTGTCGAGCGGGGAGCGGCCGCAGCCGCTCCGGCAAATCTTCACCGTCGGCAAGAACGAGATGTTCGGGACGATGCCGGGCGAACTGCAGGCGCTGTCGACCTTCGGCGCGAAGCTGGTCAGCGTGTTCGGCGATCCGGGGCATCGCGGTCGCTCACGACATCAGGGGGTCGTCGTTGCCTATGACGGGAAGACCGGCGCGGTAAGCTGCATCGCCGATGCCGAGCCGATTACCCAAATTCGTACCGGCTGCGCGAGCGCGGTCGCGACCGATGCGCTGGCCCGAGCCGATGCGGACGTGCTCGCCATTTTCGGCACGGGCATCCAGGCCGAGGCGCATTTGCGCGCGGTGCCGCTGGTAAGGCCGTTTCGCGAGATAATCCTGTGGGGCCGCTCCACCGAACGCACGCGCGAGTTTGCGGCGCGCATGAGCGAGAGACTGGGACTTAAGATCACTCCCGCGCTCGACGGTCAGGAAGCCGCGGAGCGCGCCGACGTGATCTGCACGGTGACGTCTTCATCCGAGCCGGTATTGTTCGGCGATTGGGTGAGGCCCGGCACGCACATCAATCTGGTTGGTTCGAGCTTGCTGGGGCCGGTTGAAGTGGACACGGCGCTGGTCGCGAAGGCTCGCTTTATCGCCGACTACCGTCCGGGCGTGCTCGCGCAGGGCGCCGAGCTGGCGATTGCGCGCGATTCCGGCGCCCTCGACGATTCGCATGTCGTCGGCGAGATCGGCGAGGTCCTCGCGGGCCGCATTCCGGGCCGTGAGAACGACAGCCAGATTACGATCTATAAGTCGCTCGGGCACGTCGCCCAGGATCTGGCATCCGCGGTCTATCTGCACGAACGGCGGGGAGCGCTTCGCTAGGAGTCCAGGATTCGGCGGATGACCTCGGCGAGTTGGCGGCTGTCCGTCGCGAGCGCTTCAAGCGAGACCCGGCACTCATCCGATTCGCCACGCGATTCTCGAAGCAGCCGATCCGCCAGCATTTCCAGCTTCTTGGCCTTCGCGAGCAGAGAATCGAACGACGTTTCCAGTGCATTTGCCGGCGGATCGTCACTACGCACGAGCCGGAGATGCCGAGGTGCGCGGCGTGGCGCTGCCGCCTGATTGCGGGCCGACATGATGGCCTGCGCGACGTGGTCGGTGATGAGATCGATCGCCGCGAGCTCTTCGTGAGTCGGGCGGGTCGCCGTGCGGTGATAGATGGCGAAGGTTCCAATGACCTTGCCGGTGGGATCGCGGATGGGCGTCGACCAGCAGGACCGAAGCCCGTGCGGAAGCGCGACATGGCGATAGTCATCCCACAGCGGATCCGCGGCGATGTCGGCGACGTGGATCGGACGTCCGAGATATGCGGCCGTCCCGCACGAACCGGCGGCGGGTCCGATTTTCGCTCCGTCAATCGCTTCACGATAGGATCGGGGCAGGTTCGGCGCGGACCCATGGGAAAGACGCTTTCCGTCAGGGCTCAGCAACAAAATCGATGTCAGAAGCTCATTCTCGGCCATCTCTTCGACCGCGAGCAAATATCGGTCGAGAACGTTTTCGAGGCTGTCACCGCGTTCGAACTCAGACGCAACCTCGCTGTGGCGAGCGTAAAGCGTCTGCTGCAAGCCAGCTGCAAAAGGCATGCACCTCTCCCAAAGCCCCGCCCAGAGCGACAAAGTTTTGCGTCGCTCATTCTAGTCAAGTCAGCCAAACGATTCTAGTTCCCAACGTTAACGAGAATTATCCCGACGCAATTCTAAGGGTCCGCGGAAGCGACAAAATTTTCTTATTTTGGCCAAGTAGTTAATGTAGATTAGTTGAGGTGGAAATCGTTACATTCGAACTGTGCCGGGCTTATGTTTAGGGGAAGCTTATTGCCTGGAATTCACGACACCGAAGGAGGGCGCGCTTGGAGACCGCCCGAGGAAGGCCTGACGCGGTCGGACGAGCGGCAGCAAGTCGCGCGCGAACTGCATGATTCGACGTCACAGCTGCTCGTCGTGCTGCAGCTGCAGCTTTCCCAGCTGGACCAACTTGCGCGCCCGGAAGCCGCACCGCTCATCGAGGAATGCAGGCAGACCATTCAGGCAATTCACGCACAGATCCGGGCTTTAAATCACCCTTAGCGCGGCGCGACGGCTACTCCTCGGTTCGGATGAGGACGGCCTCGCCGATCAGCAGGAACAGAAGGAACGGCGCCCAGGCCGCGATGGCGGGCGGGTAGGCGCCGGCATTGCCCATCGCGAGGCTGAAATTGTCGGCGACGAAATAAGCAAAGCCGAGCGCCATCCCGAGCGCGGCGCGCACGAGTACCTGGCCCGAACGGGCAAGACCGAAGGCGGCGACCGCGGCGAGCAGCGGCATGAGCAGGATCGAGAGCGGCTGCGACAGCTTGTGAGCAAGGCCCGCGCGCGCCTCGTCGGCGGGCCGGCCTGCCGCTTCCAGTTCGGCGATGCGCTCCTTCAGCGTCCAATAGTCGAGCTCCATCGGATCGACCTTGGCGATCGTGAACTGGTCGGGTGTGATTCCGGCAAGCGCTTTCATTTCGGGCAGAGCACGGACCACGTTCATGCCTGCATCGTAAACCTGGACATTCTGGAGCAGCCAGTCGCCGCCCTTCGGATCCGGCGCGGCGCGCTCCGCATTGATGACACGCTGAAGGACCCCGCCGGTACGGTCGTAGAGGCTGACTCGGTGCAGCGTCATGCGCGGTCCGCGCCCGGAGACGATCCCGGCTCGTACGAGATCGTCGCCGACGAGGAGCCAGACGTTGCTGAGCATTCCGCTGGTGGGTGGGATCGGCTTGTAGTCGTTGTCAGACCAGGCATCGACGTGGCGCGCACTGTTGACCACCACGCCTTCGTTGAAGGCGAACAATCCGACCGAGATTACGATGCTTGCAACGATCAGCGGCGCCAGGATCTGATGAGCTGAAAGGCCCGCCGCCTTCATCGCCACGACTTCGCTGTTCTGGTTGAGCCCGACGAAGGCGATGAGCGTGCCAAGGAGCACCGAGAAGGGCAGGAAGCGCGAAATCAGGATCGGGATTCTAAGCCCGACATAATGCCACAGCGCCGAGTCGCCATTGCCCGGCACGGCGAAGATTTTTCCGGCCTCGCCGAGAAGGTCGAGCGTCATCAGGACGAGCACGAGCGCGAACAGCACCGCGAGGCTGCGAGTCAAGAACAGCTTGACCATGTAGAAAGCGAGCCGCCGCGACGGGAAGAAGGAGAGGTTGATCATGCCTCGGCCTCAGGCTGCCTGCGGCTCGGAAGCATCGAGCGCGCAAGCCTCGTTCCCTTGGCGAAGAAGCGCTCGAGCGCGCCGATCGGCTGGCCGCCCGGGTGGTGCGCAAGGACGTGATACATCCACAGGATCATCGAGGCGAAGAGGATCAGCGGCACCCACAAGGCGAGGATCGGGTTCAGCTGTCCGTTGGCGCCGGCCTGCTGCCCATATTGGTTGACCTTGTGATAGGCGACCACGATCAGGATCGCGAGAAAGATGCCGAGGCCCGATGTGCTGCGCTTGGGCGGAACCGCGAGCGAGACGGCGAGCAGCGGCAGGATGAACATCATCAGCACCTCGACGAGCCGGAAGTTGAGCCGCGCCTGCGCCTCCAGGCGCTGATGCTCGCTTGTGGCCCCGCCGGCGTAGCCGATTCGGAACAGCTCGTGGAGGTAGAGCTCGTCGAACTCGGTGCCGCCGCGGTGACGGAACTGATTGATAACCGGCAGGCTGACCGGCAAGGTGTAAGTCTCGAAGGCGAGCGTTCGCGGAATCGTGTATTTGGGCGATTGCTGGACGAGGCGGCCTTTGGTGAGCCGGAACGAGATCTCGTTGGGATCGTCGGTCGAGAAGAAGCGTCCGCCCTCCGCCGTGGCAGCGACCGTCGTGCCCTTGCCGTCATCGGTTTCGACGAAAATGCCGTGAAGCTGGGTGCCCTTGTGCTCGCTGCTTTCGATTCGGAGCGTGAGGCGACGACCGAGCTGGTTGAACTCCCCAACCTTGATCGCTGCGCCGAGCGCCCCTGAATTGAGGTCGAAGCGCAGGCTCTCGTAGCGGTACTCGCTGTAGGGCTGGAGATAGCCGACGATCAGCAGATTGATGATCGCGAGCGGTACCGTATAGGCATAAGGGATCCGCAAAAGCCGGCCGTAGCCCACACCGATCCCGCGCAATGCATCGAGCTCCGAAGAGAGCGCGAGCTTCCTGAAAGCGAGCAGGATGCCCGAGCATCAGCCCGATCGGGATTCCGAGGGATAGATATTCCGGGAGGAGGTTGGCGAGCATCCGCCAGACGACGCTGACCGGCCCGCCCGCGTCGACGACATACTGGAAAAGCCGCAGCATCTTGTCGAGGACGAGAAGCATCGCGGCCAGGATCAGCGAACCGATCAGCGGCACCGCGATCGATTTCGCGAGATAGGAGTTGATGAGTCGGAGGCGGGGCAGCATCTCGGCTTATTCAAGTCCTCGCAGCACCATCATTTGGCCGCAAAGGCAGCCGAGATTCCATAGCGGATGGATGCGCCCGGAGTTTCGAGATCATCCGTCTGCTTCGAAGCCCTATAGCGGACGCGCCAGTGAATTCATGTTGAAAGTGCCGGAACCAACGAACGAGGAGATTGTGACAGGGCAGCAGTGCCCTTCGGCCGATTGTGCCTGGCAGCACCCCAAGCGTCCGCGGATCGCCTTGCTGTCCAATCCCAAGTCGACCGGCAATATCGCGCAGCTGCCACGAATCCGGGAATATTGCGATTCCCACCCCGACGTCTTCCACTACGAGGTCGAGCAGGCGAGCCAGATCGGCGACGCCATGCGCATCATCGCGAGGGTGCGGCCGAGCGTGCTTGCGATCAACGGCGGCGACGGAACGGTCCAGGCGACCCTGACCGAGCTTTACAACGGCGGCCATTTCGAGGGCGATCCACCGCCCGTCGCCGTGCTTCCTAGCGGCAAGACGAACCTCATTGCGCTCGATCTCGGCGCTCGCGGCGATGCGATTGCGACGCTCGAGCGGCTGATCGAGCTTGCGCGAAGCGATGAGCTGGGGCGCTTCACGGTCGCTCGCGAGCTGCTGGCATTGCGCCGGCCGGGTGCCGAGGACCGCCCCGTGATCGGCATGTTCCTCGGCGGCGCCGGGCTTGCCGACACGATGCTCTACTGCCGGCACAAGATTTATCCGCTGGGCCTGCCGAACAGCATCAGCCACGGCCTGACGTTCCTCGCCTATGTCGCCCGGCTGGCGCTGAGGCTCAAGACAGGCTTCCTTCCTCCGCCGCCGACCCGGACCGATCTCGACATGCCGACGCGCGATCGAATCTCGGGAAAATTCGCCTTCCTGGCGGTGACCACGCTCGACAAGCTGCTGCTGTCCAACACGCTTGGCGGTGAGGGCCGCGGACCGCTCAAGGTCGTCGCGATCGAGGAGAATGCCGGCACCGTGCTTCGCGCGCTCGCTGCCGGAATCACCGGCGGGTACAAGGGCAAGAAGATGCGCGGTATCCACTTCGAGGAAGTGGAAGAAATTACAATCCACGGCGAAAGCTCGCATCTGATTCTCGACGGCGAGACGTTCAGGGCGGAGCCGGGCCGCCCGATCCACCTCATGCCCGCGCAGCCGCTGTCCTTCGTCAAGCTGGCAGCTTAAGCACCTCTTCCATGTCTGCGTTACGCGAGCTCGTCGCGGCCGAACTGGAGCTTCCGGTCGATCCGCGCGTGAGCGCGGTCGCGAAAGCGATCGCGGCCAAGCACGGCGATGCTGCGCACGGCGTCCTGTTCTATGGGTCGTGCCTCAGGCAGGAGCAGCTCGACGGTCTGATGCTCGACTTCTACCTGATCGTCTCGGACTATCGCGCGGCCTACCCGAAGCGATGGCTCGCAACAGCGAACCGCCTGATCCCGCCCAACGTCTTTTATTTCGAGCATTGCGGACTGGCGTCCAAATATGCCGTCCTCAGCGAAGCCGACTTCGCGCACGAATGCTCCCCCGAAGCATGGACGGTCTCGACGGCGGCGCGTTTCGCGCAGCCCTCGCGGATCGTGTGGAGCGCCGACAAGAAAAGGGCGGAGCGGATCGTCCAGATCGTCGGCGAAGCCGCGCCAACCTTGCTCGGCTGGACCTTGCCGCTTGTCGATCGCCGAGACGTCTTGGGCCTGTGGAAGCGTGCTTTCGAGCAGACCTTTTCAGCGGAGCTTCGCGCCGAGCGGTTGAGCCGGTCGGCTGGGATCCTCGACTCCGACCCGGAGCGATACGAACGGTTCGGCGAGGCTGTCCTCAAGAAGCTCGGCAAGCAATCGCTCAGCCGGCGCCAGGCGCTGCGCTGGTGGAAGGGCAAGCAGCGGCATGGAAAGCTCTACTCGGTTGCACGGCTCGCAAAGGCGAGCCTGACCTTCGCTAACGGCGCCAATTACATCGCGTGGAAGATCAACCGCCATGCAGGGACCGACATAAGGCTCAAGCCCTGGCAGCAACGGCACCCGCTCCTCGCCGCGATCGTGCATCTGCCGAGGCTGATGCGTTCCGGCGCAGTGCGCTAGCCCTTGGCGGCGGTCCTGGGCGGTTCGCCGGCGTTGCGGCTGAGGGCTGCGGCGACGGCTCCCGCAAGGGCGCCGACGGTGAAGGGCTTCCGCAGCAGTTCGTGACTGCGGAGGTCGTCGCTTTCGCCGTCGCCGACATAACCGGTGACGAACAGCACCGCGAAGTCGTGCGGGCTGGTGGACTTCAGGTGGCGGATGAGCTCGGGGCCGGTCATCTCGGGCATGATCACGTCGCTGATGACGAGGTCGAACTGCTCGGAACCGAAGAGCTCGATCGCCTCGGCTCCGCTGCCGCACGCGACCGGCTCGTAATCGAGGTCCTCGAGCGCGCCGACGGTGGCGGTGCGGACGCGCGGGTCGTCCTCGACGAGGAGGATCCGGGCGCCTGCGACATGGACGCTCGCGTCCTCGCGGCGCTGGACTGCGGGGTGGACCCGGACCTCGCCCGCTTTCTCGGTGCGAGGCAGATAGATGGAAACCGTCGTTCCGCGCCCGACCTGGCTTTCGATCCCGACTTCGCCGCCGGACTGGTGCGCGAAACCGAAAATCTGGCTGAGGCCGAGGCCGGTCCCCTTGCCGACGGGCTTGGTGGTGAAGAAGGGCTCGAACGCGCGGTCGAGGACGTCGGGCGGCATTCCGCAGCCGGTGTCGGTGACGCTGATCTTCACATAGTCGCCGGGGCGGATGTCGCCGACCTGGTTTGCGCTCAGGTGCACGTTCTCGGTCGCGATGCGCATCAGCCCCTCGCCTTCCATCGCGTCGCGCGCGTTGACGGCGAGGTTGACGATGGCGTTTTCGAGCTGGTGACCATCGACGTAGATCGGCCAAGCGTCGCGGCTCGGGTCGACCTCGATTCGGATGCGCTCGCCGAGGGTTCGGTCGAGCAGGTCGGACATGCCGGTGATCAAATCGGTCGAATCGACACGCTCCGGAAGCAGCGGCTCTGAGCGGGCGAAGGACAGGAGGCGGCGGGTCAGCGCCGCGGCACGGGTTGCACCTTCCATCGCATTGTTGAGGTGCATCATCACCTCGCGGCGGGGACCGTTGAGGCGGCGTAGCGCGAGGTCGATCCCGCCGACGACGACGGCGAGCATATTGTTGAAGTCGTGTGCGATCCCGCCGGTCAGCTGACCGACCGCTTCCATCTTCTGGACCTGGCGCAGCTGGGCTTCGGCAGCCTCGCGCTCGTGCGCCTCGGCCTTCAGCGCCTGGTTCGCTTCCCACAGCTCCTGGGTCCGTTCGCGCACCGCCTGCTCCAGCGCTTCCGCGCGTTCGGTCTCGCTGTCGGCCTGCTTGCGGGCAAGGGCGTTCTGGCGAAGGGCGGCTACGGATACGACCGCGAGGAAAACAGCGCCGAGGCCGACGAGGATACCCAGCCAGCTTAGATATTGAGTGAACTGGTCGGCCTGGTCGGAGAAGAACTGGCTCTGCGCGATCCGTCCGCGCAGCGCGTTGCGCTCGGCATTGATGACCTCGTTCAGCGCCTTGTCCAGATCGCTTCCGGTCGTCTTGGTGGACGCAGCGTAAAAATAGCTGATCCCGGAATCCCCCTGCTTTTGGAGCGCTGCGCGTGCAGCGAGCGAGAGCTCTTGTCCCCGCTGGTCATAGAGCTGCTGGACCAGGGCCACCCGCTGCTTCTGCTTCGGGTTATTGCGCATGAGATCCCGCAACTGCTGGATCTGGTAGCCCGCCAGCTGCCAGTCACTGACGTAAATCTCACCGTTCGGATGCACATGTTCGTCGAGCACGAAGCGCGCCAACGCCGCTTCAGCGCCCGAAATATTGGCGCTTGCATTGCGGACGATGAGCGCGACTTCATAGGAATGACGCTCGGCATCGAGCGCCTGCTCGCGCGCGTCGTTGGCGAATTTGACGAGGAAGACCATGCCGACCAGGATCAGCGCGGCAATGAAGCCCGCGGCCGCAGCACCACCGCGCCGCCAGTCGAAGCGGACTTCGTCCTCTTCCCCGTCCCCGATCATTGGATCACTCTAAACGCGTTAACCTTTCCGGGAAAGGGAAAGGTTCCGTCGAAAATCCTCAACTTATACAGCCGGTTGCACGTCCCGCCGCAGCGAACATGGCGAGGATCTCGCCGACCTGCTCCTCGCTGTGGAGAGCGCAGAGCGAACAGCGGAGCAAGGTCATGTTGGCGGGCGTCGCCGGAGGGCGCGCCAGATTCACGTACAAACCCTCGTTGAGGAGCGCTTCCCACATGGCCGCACCGGTCTCCAGATCGGGCATGATGACGGCGATGATCGCAGATTGCGGCTCCTTGGTGCCGAGGCGGAAACCGAGCTGGCGAAGGCCGGCATGCAGGCGCTTCGAATTCTCCCACAGATGCTCGCGCTTGTCGGCGCTGTTCATGAGCTTTCGGATCGACGTCGCTGCGGTGGCGACGACTGAGGGCGGCAGCGAGGCGGTGAAGACGTAGGGCCGGCAGACCAACCGCAGTATCTCGAACTTCGGGTGGTTGGAGACGCAGAATCCTCCGACCGTCCCGACGGACTTGGAGAAGGTCCCGATAATGAAGTCGACGTTGTCGATCACGCCCTGCGCTTCGCAGACGCCGCGGCCGTGCTCGCCGATGAAGCCCATGGAATGCGCCTCGTCGACAAGCACCATCGCGCCTGCCGCCTTCGACACCGCGACCATTTCCTTGAGCGGCGCGATATCTCCGAGCATCGAATAGACACCCTCAAGAACGACGAGCTTGCCGGACTCCGGCGGAAGGCGCTTCAGCCGCTTTTCGAGCGCTTCGACGTCATTGTGGCGGAAGGGGACGATCTGCGCGTTGCCGAGTGCGCAGCCGTCGTAGATCGAGGCGTGGCTGTCGATGTCGAGGATGATGTAGTCATCCTTGCCGGCCATGGTCGAGATGACGCCGAGGTTCGCCTGGTACCCCGTCGAGAAGACCATGGCGTGATCCATGGCGTAGAAGTCCTTGAGCGCCTGCTCGACCGCCCTGTGGCCGACATAGGTTCCGTTGAGGACCCGGCTTCCGGTCGTGCCCGATCCGAAATCGTCCAGCGCCTGCTTGCCCGCGGCGACCACGTCCGGATCGAACGTCATTCCCATGTAATTATAGGTGCCGAGCAGGATCGTCCTTTTGCCGTTGCAGATGGCGACGGTCGGGCTCTCAACCTTTTCCATCACCAGGTTGAACGGGTCGGTGACCCCGCTTTCGAGCAGGGTCTCGCGCTGCTGGATCAGCGAATCGAACTTGGAGAAGAGATCAGCCACGCGAGTCCGTCAGCCGAACGAGGGCATCGACGAGCTGGCCGACGGTCTCGATCTCCGCCTGCATGTTCATGGTGATGATGACATCGAATTCGTCTTCGACATTGGCGACGAAGTCGAGGACGGTCAGGCTGTCCCATTCGAGGTCCTGGGCGAAGCGGGTCGCCTCGGTGACGGCGATCCCCTTCTTGTTGTAGGGCTCGATGAGCTCGAGCGTTTTTGCGTAGATTTGTTGGCGGTCGGACATGGCGGTGCTCGTTAGTGATGGCACCGACGTTAAGCAACGCAATGGGGCGCGATTGCGGCCTCCCTGCGGCTGGCGCTGTTATTCGGCCGGGACTTCTTCTGTCCGGCGAACCGCTTCCATCAGCAGCTGGTAGGATTTGAGGCGAGCTTGATGGTCGTAAACCTGAGCAGTGACGATCAGTTCATCGGGTTTGGTGCGCTCGACGAATTCGTCGAACTGTCGGCGCGCGGTTGCCGTGCTGCCAATGGCCGAGGCGGACAGGACCGAACGGAGGATCGCGCGCGCCTCGAGCGGAAGCTCGTCGGCAAAGCCCGCCTTGGGTGGCGGCAGCTTGATCGGGTGTCCGGTGCGCAGCGCGACGAAGGCCTGCTGGACCGAGGTGGCGAGCAGCTCCGCCTCCCCGTCGCTGTCCGCGACGATGGCGTTGAAGCCGAGCATCACATAGGGTTTGTCGAGTTGCTCCGAGGGCTCGAACCGCTGACGATAGACATGGATCGCCTCCATCATCATCTGCGGCGCGAAGTGCGAGGCGAAGGCGTAAGGCAGGCCGAGCATCGCCGCGAGCTGCGCGCCGATGAGACTCGATCCAAGGATCCACAACGGGACGTTCAGCCCCTCGCCGGGGACCGCGCGGACATGGCCGCTGTCGCCTTTGAAATATTTCTGAAGCTCGACGATGTCGTTGGGAAATTGGTGCGGATTTGACGCGAGGTTGCGCCTCATCGCCATCGCCGCGGCCTGATCGGTGCCAGGGGCGCGACCGAGCCCCAGGTCGACTCGGCCGGGGAAGAGGCTTTCAAGCGTCCCGAACTGCTCGGCGATGATGAGGGGGGCGTGGTTCGGGAGCATGATCCCGCCCGCGCCGATGCGGATGGTCGACGTCTGCGAACCCACGAAGGCGAGCGCGACGGCGGTCGCGGCGCTGGCGATTCCGGGCATCGAATGATGCTCCGCCATCCAGAAGCGCCTGTAGCCGAGCGCCTCCACATGGCGCGCGAGGTCGGCGGAATTGCGCAGCGACTGACCAGTATCGCTGCCTTCGGTGACGGGCGAGAGGTCGAGGACCGAGAGCGGAAGCATCACTCGGAGGTGGTGCGGCGCTGGATCATGTCAATGATCAACCTGTGATCGCGATTCTCGGGCGGGGCGCCAATGTTCATGGAGCTTCCAGCCGGGGTTCATCGCGAAAAGCGCAGCGGCCCCACGCCATGCAGCGACCCTTTCCCCTCGTTTTCATGCTCGGCGCGGTTTGTAGCTCGCCTGCCCTCGCTGCCGTTCAGCCCGCCCCGTCGGCCGCTCAGCCAGGGGCGCCGCCGCCGGCTGCCGAGCCGGACGATTCCGATATCGTCGTCGAGGGAAAACCGGCGCGCGGATCGGTGATCGGCGAAATACCGCCGGAAACCGTGCTCAGCTCACGCGACGTCAAGGCGACCGGCGGTACGAGCTTCGACGAGCTACTGGATGCAATCGCTCCGCTCATCGGCGTAGCGCGCGGCTCGGGAAGTCCGCGGCCGCTAGTCCTGCTCAACGGGCGCCGGGTGTCGAGCTACCGCGAATTGCGCGACATTCCGATCGAGGCCATCTCCCGGGTCGATATCCTGCCGGAGGAAGTGGCTCTTAAATACGGATATCCGCCCGACCAGAAGGTCGTGAACGTCGTCCTTCAAAACAATTTCGTGGAATCGGTTGCGCTGGGAGCGGCGAACACCGCTGCAAACGATGGTTATACGGGAGGAGGCGCCGATCTCACGCGCATCAAGCTCACTCCGAAACGTCACACGACGATCAATCTTCATGCCGGCACCGACGACATTCTGCGGGGGTCCGCGCGACGGCTGGTGGAGCAGCAATATGAGAGCGAGGGTACGGGGGCGACCGGGCTTCTAATTCCGCCCGAACTCGGCATCCGGGGCACCGGAACCTTCTATCGGCAGTTTTCGGACAACGCAGACGCAACGCTGAACATCGAAGCTGGCCACAGCAACGGCCACCTGCTCAGCGGATTGTCGGAACAGCTGCCGGCAGAGCTGAGAAGGCGGACGCTCGACGACCGGCTGCATATCGGCGGGACTCTGAGCGCGGACGAAGCGAAGTGGCATTTGAACGTCACCACCAATGGCGATCTCGAGCGGAACAGGACAACGACCACCGATCTCGGGGAGACATTCGCGCCAGGCAATGCGGCATCGACGCGGGCCGCGGCCAACCTCGATGCGACGGCAAATGGGCCATTGTTCACGACGGCCGCAGGCGATGCCAACGTAACGCTGCGCGCGGCGGGATCCGCTGAATATCTCGACATCGACGAGGAGACTTTCCCAACCCGGCCGCGAGGCTCGTCGAGTCGAGCCACGGGAATCGCAGCGGCCAGCCTCGAACTTCCCATCTCCCATCGCGGACGGGCGTCGCACGCCCTCGGCAACCTGACGCTGGTCGGCAATGCCGAGATCGACGAGCTGTCGGACTTCGGCGGATTGCCCACGTTCGGAGCGGGCGTGAACTGGTCGCCTCTGAACAGCGTCTCGCTGCGCGCCAGCTGGAGTCACGAAGAGCAAGCGCCGGCCGTGCATCAGCTGGGTGATCCGTTCGTGGAAACGCCCGGTACCCGGATTTTCGATTTCACCAATGGCCTCGTGAATCGGGTCGCGGTGGTGACCGGCGGCAATCCAGAGCTTCGGCCCGATCGCCGACACGGATACGACTTGAGCGGTGACTGGCAGCCGTTCGAGAATTTCGATTTCCGGCTTCGAGCCGACTACGCGCGGCTGACTATCGACGGACCGATATCCAACGTCACCGTCTTCCCCGCCCTCGAGGAAGCATTTCCGGAACGCTTCGTGCGCGATCAATCCGGCAATCTCATCAGTGTCGACCTCAGACCGGTGAACTTCTCGTCCGCGCGCCGCGATACGTTGCTCGTCGGCTTCGACTTCACGAAGCAGCTGAAGAGCCATCGGGTGACCAGTTCGGAGGTCCAGCAAGCGCTCGACCGAGCACGCACCGCGGGCATCGCGGTTCCCGAGACTGGGAAGCTCCCGGCAAGCCCAAGCCCGGATTCCCTCGCGAGCGCGATTTCGACCAACGGCCGCCTGACACTCTCGCTCACCGACACGATCACGTTCGAGGACCGGGCGACAATCGGTCCCGGCTTTCAGGAGCTCGATTATCTCCATGGGGCACCCATAGGTCAGACAGGCGGGCAGCCGCGGCATCAGGTCGAAGCGCAGGCAGGCTGGTCCAACAATGGCATGGGCGTCCGCTTCGGGGCGAATTGGCGAAGCCCGACGCGTGTCGACACGCTGACTTCGGGCACGCTCGACTTTTCACCGGTCGCGACATTCGACCTGAGGTTGTTCGCCAACGTCGGTCAGTACTTGCCGATCGTCTCGCGGCACCCATGGCTACGCGGCGCATCGATACGATTTGAAGTCGGCAACATCTTCAACACGCTCCCGCGCGTTCGCAACGATCTGGGCGACGCTCCGGTTGGCTACGAGGCGTCGATGCTCGACCCGACGGGTCGCACGATCATGCTTTCGTTCCGCAAGCAATTTCTTCCCAAGAGCTTCTACGAGCAGCAGCTTCAGAAGTTCGAACAGCAGCAGACGCGGCAGCCTTAGGCTTCGTCGGGCAATGTCCGCTTGGGCTGAAAGCTGCCATGGCGTTGAAGATCCGCGGTTGCGATCGGCGCTTGGGAGGAATGATGACGAGGGGATCGGCGATTGAGAGGGCCTTTGAATTGGCAAGGTCCGGTCAGTGCCGAAGCGTTTCCGAGATCATCCGCCGCCTGTCGATCGAGGACCGGGAAGAGGTCGAAGCGCATTTGGCTGAGCTCGATGCGAGACGGCAGCTCATCCTGAGGTGCAGTCAAGCGTGGCTCGCGGCGCACTAGCCTAATGTCAGGAATGGGGTGCCGTTTCAGTCGGTCATCGCAACACACGCTTCAAATCGCTCGGCTGGTGTTTCGAACCCGAGCGTCTTGCAATGTGGCACTGAGAGCTAGACGATTTCGACCACCTTTGAACGGCACGTGTATTGACATTATAACACACCTGCTCTAGTCCCATATTTCACGACGCGATTGTACTCGCCGATCCAGCTCAGCGTTGAGGAGAAGTGGCATGGCTTCGCCTGCTGAATTTGGCGTGCTCGTTTCGCAAGCTGCGCCAGACCGAGCGGTTTCGCTCGTGCGGCTTTATGTAATGCGTTTTATGTATCTCGTCCTCGCTCTGGGGATCGGCGCATTGGTCCTGCCCACGCTGATCAACCATGGAGCAGGCACAGAAGGCCTCGAGACATGCCTGCTGGGCGGGATTGGATTGCTCGCGATTGTCGGTCTGAAATACCCGCTGCAAATGGTCCCTTTGTTGATGTTCGAGTTCGTTTGGAAAACGCTGTGGGTGTTGGATTTCGGCTTGCCTAAGCTGTGGGCCAACCAATTGACGGGAGACTTCGCTTACGACCTGAAGAGTACCATGGTCGGCGTGGTCTTGATGCCCCTGGTTATCCCGTGGGGATATGTATGGCGCCATTACGTGCAACGCGCCGGAGACAGGTGGAAATAGTCGCCCAGCCGGGAAGCTGACACTTGATCAAATCAGCGGCGGAACCACACGCCCGTAACGCCTGATCACTTCGTCTGTCACATCGATACCGTTTTAGACGGCCTTGAGCGAACCGGCGTTCGCAAGGTTCACGTCGTAATCAATGTCTTCGACCGCCTCCACGAGCAGCGCTACTTTCGTCGCGTCGTCCAAATCGACCTCCACCCTTTTGGTTAGAGCAACTCGGCAGCTACGGGACTGGGACGTGACCTGCAGTACGTAAAATGTCCGCAGCAATCGACCACGCAGGGGGAAATGCGTGCCTGGTATGGGTACGAGGGCGGGCGCCTCGCTAATGACCGCAACGGGGCGGATGCCGACGGCAGGTTTGGGTGGACAGCCGGCACTGAGACGGGCTCACTTTCGGCTTTTCCTGGCTGCATAGCGAGCATCCCGCTGGGCCTTGCGTTCGGCCTCGGTGGGCGGCGGTGGGGCCGAAGCCTTAGCCAAAGCCTCGGCGGTAGCAGCGTCTGTAGCGGCCTGTTTGGCGGCCGTTCTGGCGGCGGCTTTGTCCGCTTTGGCCGCGTCTCGCCTCAAGCTTTTCGCCATGCGTTCGGCCCGCACCTTAGGGTCGATTGGGGGCCTTGAGCGCAACTGCTCCAGCGCTTTTGCCTTGGCATCCGCGGCGCGACCGGTGCGGTCCTGAAAAGACGATTCTTCGGTACGATTTCATCTTAGGTCATCTCCATAATCGCCAAGCCACTCACCTGACGACCGCGTAATTCAAGAGAGTTCGCCGACTGCTTTGATCGGGATTTAAGCGGCCACTGGCAAAAAGGATTCAAATGTCGAACGGGTCGCTTCGATTGTAAGACCCTTGGTGCAGACGGGCTCTGAAATCTGAGCATTGAGCTGCTCAGCCGTCGGCCGCCTCTGAGGCTATGTCGGCTTCGGGTGGAAGGGGGACGTCCGCTAATCGAGGCTGGGGTTACCAGCGGCGTCCCCAACGCCCGGCTCCTCCAAATAGTCGCACGACGAGCAGCAGCAATATCGCACCGAGCGTTGCGTTGACGATCGCAGCGACCACTCCAATACCCAGATGGATACCGGCCCGCGGCAACAACCAATTCCCGATAAAGGCACCCACGATCCCGACAAGGAGGTCGCCAATAATTCCGAACCCCGTCCCCCGAACTATTTTGCCAGCCAACCAGCCCGCAACGATTCCGACAAGCAATATGACCAACAGGCTTTCGTTCGACATATGCATTGGTCACCTCGGCGTCCTTAGTCAGGCACAGCACCTGACTGGCTTCAATATGCCCATCGGCAACGTTTCCTTGTCACCACAGTTCCTCGACCCAGCATCGAGTTTGGCTGACGGACGATCGGTTAGCCTGTCGGCGATTTGGTCGAAGCGAACGTTGCGCTTGCGGTGATCCCATCCAATGTCAGCAAGGGGTGGAAAGATACGGTAATGGGCCGCGCCTTCAGATTGACTGGAGGAGTGGCTGTCCCCCGATCATGATGGAGTGACGGGGTCTCAGGCTGCGCGGCTTTGGCCTGAAGGTCGGCGCGATCAGCCGCGGCCGGTTCGACGAACGTATACGTGAGCTGGTCGATGGCCATGCGATCCTCGAGACGGTGATCGGCTCGATGCTCGCAGCGCGCACCGCCTTGCATCGAGTTCAAGAAATCTTCACCGCACGCTGCTCGGGCTTGTCCGCGCGGATCCCGTGTGCCGTCAGCTGATGAGCGTGCCAGGCGTTGGAGTGATCGTTGCGATCACCTTCAAGAGCGGCGTCGATGATCCGATGCGCTTTAAACACTCGCGCGATGTTGGTCCTCACTTTGGCCTGACACCGAGGAAGTACCAGTCGGGCGAGGTCGATGTCACAGGCTCGATCACCAAGGTCGGTGATCGAATGGTCAGGACCGCGCTCTACGAAGCGGCGAGCGTGATGCTGACCCGGACCGTGCGCTTCTCCTCGCTCAAGGCCTGGGGAATGGCGGTCGCCAGGCGGCGCGGCACGAAGAAGGCACGGGTCGCGCTGGCGCGAAAACTCGCCGTCATCCTCCATCGCATGTGGGTCGATGGCACCGACTTCCGCTGGTCCAACGAGGAGACCGCAGTCGCATAAGAAGGAGAGCTTTAAAACATGGGCAGACGATAGGTCTGCGCCACCGAGGTCCCGTCGCTGGGACGGTGAAGTTGGTGAAGCCGAAGTGTCCGCAGTAGCTGTGAACTTCACTCTACAGACTACGCTCGAAAGATGGGCTCACCGCTTCCTCTGACCCTATGATGTGGCAGCTCAAGCTGACCACGGACAGAAGCAAGTGACCAGCGACAGGACAAACCGGGGCGGCTTGACACAGGGGCCCATTACAGAAGCTGACGTTGGCGCAATGTCAGAAATCGCCGAATGGACCTTCGATTGGCGACTCACTTAGCCTGATCCTAGGTCTTCTACTGATAGGCACGTGGCTCGCACCGCATACGGTCTCAGGATTAGGACTGAATGAGCAATGTGGAGCGCGGTATGAGCGAGAACGAATTCGAGAAAACCTCCTCGCCACGCAAGACTAGTCTGGCTCGCCGCGATTTCCTGCTCACCAGCGCATCGGTGCTGAGCGCAACGGCAATATCAGGAAGCGGCGCTGCCGCCTCGACTGAGCCGGCGGCTGCGCCAAAGACCCAGCCCACTCCAAACACAATCACGGATCTTGATCGGACTTCCCTGCCGATCGCAGAACCCACTCATCCGCCGATCACCGAACTCGATGCTCGGAATGTGAAGGCGCCGCCGATATTCCAAGTCCAGGCGCCAGCAGGCGCGCCCAACGTGATCATGATCTTGCTCGACAATTTCGGATACGCCGGCTCCAAAACCATGGGAGGCGTGATAAACTTGCCGACCTTGGACCGCCTCGCCAAAAATGGGCTGATTTTCAACAATTTCCACGTGAACCCCATTTGCTCGGCGAGCAGGGTTTCGTTTCTCACCGGACGCAATTGCCATAGCGCGAACATGGGTACCATCTCGGAAATGGCGACGGGGTTCCCCGGTCAGACATCAATGCTTCCCAACAGCGTTGCGCCTCTCGCGAAGATCCTGAAGCATAACGGCTACAGCACGGCGATGTTTGGCAAGTGTCACGAATATGTCGCTTGGGAGAGCGGACTGACCGGCCCATTCGACCAGTGGCCGACCGGACTGGGGTTCGAAAAATTCTACGGCAACGTGATCGGCGAGTCGGACCAATTCTCTCCGGTTGTCCACGACAACCTGACACTGGCGCCTCCTTCGAAGGATCCGGAATATTACTACCAGACCGACCTTGCGGACCGCGCCATCGAGTGGATCAAGACCCAAAAGACCCTAAACCCCGACAAGCCGTTCTTTCTCTACTATCCCGCGCAAGGCATGCATGACCCGGTGCAGATGCCGGATTTCATGGCGCGACAAATACAAGGGAAAGTTCGATCAGGGTTGGGACAAGTACCGCCAAGAGATTTTGGCGCGCCAGAAGCGGCTCGGCATCGTCCCAAAGAACACCCAGCTCACGCCAAAAGCCCCTATCGCGCCGGACTGGGACAGCCTGAGCCCCGACGAGAAGAAGATCTGCATCCGCTATCAGGAGCTCTTCGCGGCGTTCGCCGAGCTGACCGATTTCGAGATCGGCAGGGTTATAAATGCTGTCGAGGACGTGGGCGCGCTAGACAACACGCTGATCATCTACGTCACCGGTGACAACGGAGCGAGCCCCAACGGCGGCCGCATCGGTGTGCACAACACCATGAGCACATTCAACCAAGCGCCGGAGACCTTGCAGTTTCAGCTCGACCACCTCGACGAGGTCGGTGGGCCGCACTCCGCGATGACGCCGCCGGCAGGATGGTCCTTTGCCGACAACACGCCGTTCGCCTATTCGCAACTCCATACGCAGTATGGCGGCACCACTAACGCCGCGATTGTCTGCTGGCCAAGGGGGATCACGGCGAAGGGCGAGATCCGCAGCCAGTACCATCATCTGATTGACGTCGTGCCGACGGTGCTGGAGTTAGCGGGACTGCCCCAGCCGAGGACGGTCAACGGCGTTCCCCAAAAGCCCATCGAAGGTGTGAGCATGATCAAGTCCTTCGGCAGCGCTCAGGCGAAGTCGGCTCACACCGTTCAGTATTACGAGGTCTACGGAAACCGCGGAATTTACAAGGACGGATGGTACGCTGCGACCCTGCACAAAGTGTCATGGGAACAAAAACCGCGCAGTTCCTATGCAGAGGACAAATGGGAATTGTTCGACACGGCAGAGGACTTCAGCTGCGCTGTCGACCTGTCTGCAAAGTTCCCCGAAAAGCTCAGAGAATTGCAGGAAACATTTCTAGCTGAGGCAGTGAAGTACAGCGTACTGCCTCTCGACGATCGCGCTCAGGAGCGGTTCAACGCCACATTGGCCGGTCGTCCCGACTATATGGGAGGCCGAACATCGCTTACGGTCTATCCGGGCATGATTGGGATGAAGGAGAACGCTTTCATCGACGCGAAGAACAAGAGTACGTCCATCTTCGCCGAGCTCGAGATTCCGTCGGGCGGCGCTTCAGGGGTGATCCTCGCGCAGGGCGGGACGCACTCCGGCTGGAGCCTCTACGTCAAGGACGGCAAGCCCAAGTTCGCGTACAACTTCCTGGGCGTCGTGACGACCATCGCCGCCCAAAAATCACTGCCGTCGGGACCGGTGACCCTCGTTTATGATTTTGCCTATGATGGCGGCAAATTCGGAGCGGGCGGCACCGGGACACTATCGGTCAATGGCAAAGCAGTCGCTTCCGGCAGGATCGAGCGGACCATCCCGTTCATTTTCGGAACTGAGACGGCCGATGTCGGCATCGATCTCTACAGTCCCGTAACTCCCGACTACGCGCGGGGAGACAACCAGTTCACCGGCACGATAAAGAAGGTGACCATCGACGTTAGCCCGACCAAGGTCGGACTCGGATTGCAGAATGTGGCGCCGATTCTTGACTGATGCCAGTTTATCGGGGGGCTTCACCATGATTGGCCAAGCCTAGTCACAGTTGGGAGCAATCGACACGCGAGCTTGCAAGTGGGAAATTATGGCGCTGCCGGAAAACTCCGGAAAATTTGAGAGCAGTAGCGTGGAGCGGTCCAAGTTGGGGTTGCCTTCTGCCCAGGCGCCCCATTCAAACATGGTTTGGATCCCCGGCGGCGATTTCCTGATGGGGTCGGACAATGGCTATGCCGAGGAAGCACCGGCTCACAAGGTCGCCGTCGATGGCTTCTGGATGGATCGCTTCATCGTCACGAATGCAGACTTTAAGAGGTTCGTCGCGGAAACCGGATACGTCACGCTGGCTGAGAAGCCGGCAAATCCGACAGACTATCCGGGCGCGCTTCCCGAATTATTGTCGCCGTCATCGACCGTTTTCAAGAAACCGACCGGACCGGTCGATATAAACAATCACTACAATTGGTGGGTCTATGTCGCAGGAGCCAATTGGTGTCATCCGCGCGGACCGGCGAGCACTATAGACACGTTAATGGAGCACCCAGTTGTCCACATAGCCTTCGAGGACGCCGAGGCTTACGCGAGCTGGGTAGGCAAGGAACTACCGACCGAAGCTGAATGGGAATTCGCCGCACGCGGCGGTCTGGACGGCGCCGAATACGTCTGGGGCGACGAATTGATGCCCGGCGGAAAGCACATGGCGAATGTCTGGCAAGGCGAATTCCCCTACCGCAACACGCGGGATGACGGTTTCGAATATACTTCCCCCGTCGGCACGTTCGCGCCCAATGACTACGGTCTCTACGACATGGCCGGCAATGTGTGGCAGTGGACGTCAGACTGGTATCAAGAGCACAGCGAGATCAACCACCCGTGCTGCACGACCGCCAACCCGCGCGGCGGCGACCGCGAGGCGAGCTGCGACCCATGCGAGCTGGAAGTCAGAATACCCCACGCAAGGTCACTAAGGGCGGTTCGCACTTGTGCGCACCGAACTATTGTCGCCGATATCGGCCCGCTGCGCGCATGGCGCAGCCCATCGACACATCGATTTCGCATCTGGGGTTTAGGCTCATCGTCAGAGGTGGTGAGCAAGGTTGATGCGCGCGATCGAAAGAGATCGAAGCCTGACAGGTAAAAGCATCGTCGAATTCCGTTTGCGGCCTTGGGGGGCTTTAAATCTTCCCAGTTCACACAAACTGGTGCTTGCTAAGGGCATATGTGGACGGCTCCCTCTTGCAAGAGGTGTAAGCAGATATTTTGATCGGATCGTTTGCGTGCATATGTGCGGCCTGTTGGTGCGCTCATATGAACGCTGGCCAAGATGGTTTCCGCAGCACGAGTTCCCAACAGCTTTGCGGCCTCTAATCAGCCATTGCCATTAACGGATTGTCTCGCGCCTTGGATCGATCGATCACGCCATCTGCTCATTTCCTGCAAAATCTCGTCATTAGCTCAGCTCGATAGCGTTACGCTCATCGTGACTGGCCAAATTGTCATGCTGCGATCGCTTGCTCGACAGGACGACGATAGTGTTCGCCGCTCACCATCAGTTTCCACGCAGTCCGAGCGATCTTGTTGGCAAGCGCGACCGCGGCAAGCTTGGGCGTTTTGCGCTCGAGCAACTTCAGAAGCCAGGGCGATGCGTTCCTGCCCTGGGTGCGACGAACCTGCTGTATCACCGCGGTCGCTCCAACCACCAATGTGCTGCGCAAGAGCTCGTCACCGGCCCGCGTAATCCCTCCCAGCCGCGTCTTGCCGGCGGTCGAGTGGTCCTTGGGAGTGAGCCCCATCCAGGCGGCAAAGTCTCGCCCAGATTTGAACGAGTGCGGATCGGGCGTCTTCATCATCAGCATGGATGCGCCGATCGGTCCGACGCCGGGGATCTGGGCCAAACGCCGGCTGCACTCATCGCTGCGGTGCCACTCCATGAGCTTGACTTCGACCACCTCGATTTCGCGTTCAAGCTGAGCATATTCCCGGGCCTGAAGAGCAAACAGCTCACGCGCCAGTTTGGGAACCGCTTCATCGGCCACGATCACAGACGGCTTCCTTTGTGAGTTCTACAACGACCTCACCTTGGCACATTGCGATGCCGCTGGGAGCCGTCCACCCCAACAGGAGTGGGTCGAAGGCGGACCTAGCCGCTAATGTCGCAAACGGCAGTGGAAACCGGACATTAGCGTATCGGCGGACCCCTTAGTTGACATGTCAGTGGATCGCTTACGCTTCGAATCGCGCGCTTGAAGCTTTCTTGAGTTGAGCGCACAAACCCCGCGCATCGGGGGAAGCAGTGAGCCGAGTTTTTCTAAGCTACGCGCGAGAGGACGTCGAAGCGGCGAAGCGGCTCGCCGATGCTATTGCGATCGCTGGACACGAGGTCTGGTGGGACCGCCACATTCAAGGCGGTTCTCGCTTCACCAATGAGATTGACCGGGCTCTCAAGGAAGCTGAAGCAGTCGTGGTTCTCTGGTCCGAAACCTCCGTCCGATCCGCGTGGGTTCAAGACGAAGCTGCCGAGGGGCGCGACAGCGGCAGGCTGGTGCCGGTAGCGCTCGATTCTGTGAAGCCGCCGCTCGGGTTTCGCCAGTTCCACACGGTCGGTCTCGGCTGGTCGAACGACAATGAACAGTTCCAGGGCGTCGACGATCTCCTCAACGCCATCGCAAGCACGTGTCGGTCGGACGCGCAAAAGGATGCAGCAGAATCAACATACTCGGCTGAGCCGCAAAAGAAGCTGTCGGTTTGCGTACTTCCGTTCCTCAACATGAGCGGTGAGCCCGAACAGGAATATTTCAGCGATGGGATCAGCGAAGACATCATCACTGATCTCTCGAACGTTTCTGCGCTGTCTGTCGTCGCCCGAAACACCGCCTTTACGTTCAAGGGTCAGTCGCTCGACGTGAAGGACGTCGCCAAAACCGTAGGCGTCAGTCACGTTCTTGAAGGAAGTGTCCGTAAAGCGGGCAACCGCGTCCGGATCACTGCCCAGCTCATCGACGGCATCGCAGGCGACCACGTTTGGGCGGCTCGCTATGACCGCGATCTCGACGATATTTTCGCGATCCAGGACGAGATTTCAAAAGCGATCGTCGAAGCCCTCAAAGTCAAGCTGCTCCCTCAGGAGAAGAAGGCCATTGAGCAGCGTGGGACCAGTAACGCCGAGGCCTACAACCTCTATTTGATGGCGCGCCAGCAGTGGATTCAGGGCTCATACGGCGATTTGAGACGAGACAGGTCGATTGCCCGGTTTTGCGAGCAGGCAATCGCGCTCGATCCCAATTACGCTCAGGCCTGGGCGCTGATGGGACTAGCGCAGCTTGAACTGCGTTTCTTTCACGGCCTCGACGAGAACGCGTTGCCGGCGGCTGAGCGCGCGCTGCAGATAAACCCCAATCTGCCGGAGGCCCACTGCATAAAAGCCAGGTACCTGGAGGAGGATGGCCGCGCTGAAGAAGCCGAAAAGCAGGCCCACACGGCACTGAAACTCGATCCGGAATTGTGGGAAGGAAACCGCGAAACTGCCAGGATTTTGTTCCGATCAGGGCACATTCGCGAATGCATCCCGTTCTTCGAGAAAGCTGCCTCCCTGATGGAGACCGATTGGCGCAACGCCGCAATGCTCGTCGGTTGCTACCGCGCGATAGGCGACGATGCGCGGGCGCGGAGCGCGGCCAAGACTGCTATCGCCCGAGTAGAGGCGGTGATTGCTAAGGACCCGACGAATTGCTCGGCCATCGCAATGGGCGCAACAGCCTTGGGAGCATTAGGAGAACAGGATCGCGCACGAGAGTGGATCCGACGTGCCCTGATGCTCGACCCGGAAAACCTCTTGGGGCGATACAACATAGCGTGCGTCCTGGCTTCCGACCTGGAAGACCATGATGGTGCGATCGACGCGCTGAAACCATATTTTGAGCGGACCAGCAGCACGACTGAGATCCGCCACCTCGAGGCTGACCCCGACCTCGACCCCATTCGGAGCGATCCGCGATTTGTTGGAATGCTTGCATCCGCGAAGGAGCGGCTGGGACTAGCGGCTTCGGCCAAATAGGCACGACACGTCGGGCATGGCTGCGTTCGATATCGACTTAGTCTCGTTTGCTGCCCTCAAGCTTTCGAAAGCAAAGCTGAGTCGTTAATCTCTCGAACGGGTCTAAAGAGGGCCTGAGCAACATCGCTTTTCGCTGTCGCCGGGAACCGGCCGCCTCGTCAAACCGGCAGTTCTGCACCGAGTTGCGCTCGGCGGTCGCGACGGAGCCCACGAACGACTATCGGAAGCAGCACCGCGCAGGCGAATAGCGATAAGCATGCGTCTGTGACGAACCCGCCGGTCAAGCCACCCACACGATAGCCTTGGCCATCGATCGCCTGCATGTAGGTGATTGGAAGCGCGGTCGCGGCAGAGAGGAATCCGAACTGTGTCGCCGCGAGCGGGTTGTCGTCGCCGATTGTGCCGAAAATGATTGTGTTCTCAACGACGAACGCGGCCGCTTGGAAGACGTTCTGACCGACCAGCGCCACAGCGAAGAGTGCGGGAACTCGAGGCCCGAGCAACAGTGACAGCGTGAACAGCGCCCCCGTCGTGCCAATGGCAAGATACAGCAGTAAGGGCGCGACGCGCCTCACGATGCTCGGGACGATGACGCTCGCGATCACTGCTGCGGCGGTGACACCGAAACCTGCGATAAGCGCAACGAACCTTTCGGACGCACCAAAGTCGTTGCCGAGACCACCAAGCGAGTTGGTCAGCGCAAATGAAGACGCGGGCAAACAGAATAGCAGCAGCGTTCGAAGGACGATCTTGTTGCGCAGCAACTGACGCAGGTCTCGCGCGAGGGTCGCGAAACTTTCGTGAGCGCCGCGCCTCTCGCTGATCGATGCGGGAACAGCAAATAGTAGAACAAGCGGTACAGCGATGGCGGCAGCAACCGCAACCGGACCCGCCACGGCTGAGAGCCCACGCATGAGACTGATGAATAGAATGGCGCCTATCCCGAATCCCACGACATTCCCGATCGTGAAGCTTGCTCCGAGCCGGGCCTCGTCACCCGGAGGCACGATCCCTCCAAGCCAGCCGCCGAGCGCATTATAGAACAGGTTGGCGCAGACAAATCCCGTCACGAGGTAGATAGCCAGGGTCATCGGCGCCGCAATGCTGCGGAGGCCCAGCCATGCGGCGAGCGCCGCCAGCGTGCCAAAGAACAGCGCGTAACTGCGCCGGCTGAAGCCCACGTCTAGGATCGGGGCCAAGAAAAAGCCGCAAAAGGTAGGGACCATCGCCGCGGCGGTGATTGAGGCGATTAGCGGCTGCGGAACATGATTGGCTTCGAGCAGCTGGGGGACGGTGATGAGGACAGCCGCACCGTACAATCCGAACGGCAAGTTCGCGATCCCCATAAAGGCAATCGGGACGCTCAATTTGAATCTGTTCACGCCGCTTCCCTCAAGGGCCGCCAGCCTGAGATCACCAGCGCCTCGGCGTGACGCCAAAAGGCGTAGCACGTCTCTAGCCTAGTGTCTGCTTTGGGTCGGATTCAGCCCATTGGCTACTGTCGCATTTGGGTCGGAAGATACGGTAATGGGCCGCGCCTTCAGTACATCTGGAGGAGTGGCTGTCCCCCGATCATGATGGAGTGACGGGGTTTCAGGTGAGGTGCCTCGACGCCCCGCTAGCCTGATGGAGGACAGCCGTGGAGCATTATGCCGGATTGGACGTCTCTTTAGAACTGAGCAGCGTGTGCATCGTCGACGAGCGGGGCGAGATCTTGCGCGAAGTGAAGGTAGCGAGCGAGCCCGAAGCCCTGATCGGCTTCTTGCGCGGTCAGCAACTGAAGATTGCGCGTGTCGGTCTCGAGGCAGGCCCGCTGTCGCAATGGCTGCATGGGGGTCTTGCCGAAGCCGGGTTCGAAGCAGTGCTGCTCGAGACACGTCACGTGAAGGCGGCCTTGTCGGCGATGAGTGTGAAGACCGACCGGCGCGATGCTCGCGGCATTGCCCAGCTGCTCAGGCTTGGCTGGTATCGGCCGGTGCACGCCAAGTCGGCGAGCGCTCAGGAGGTGCGAGCGCTGCTGACATCGCGCAAGCTGATGCAAGGTAAGCCGCTCGACATCGAAAGCGGCATCCGCGGGATACTGCGCGGCTTCGGTCTCAAAGTTGGTCCGATCTGACGTGCACCGTCCGCTTCTCAAGCCTCAGGGCCTGGGGAATGGCGGTCGCCAGGCGGCGCGGCACGAAGAAGGCACGGGTCGCGCTGGCGCGAAAACTCGCCGTCATCCTCCATCGCATGTGGGTCGATGGCACCGACTTCCGCTGGTCCAATGAGGAGACCGCAGTCGCATAAGAAGGAGAGCTTTAAAACATGGGCAGACGATAGGTCTGCGCCACCGAGGTCCCGTCGCTGGGACGGTGAAGTTGGTGAAGCCGAAGTGTCCGCAGTAGCTGTGAACTTCACTCTACAGACTACGCTCGAAAGATGGGCTCACCGCTTCCTCTGACCCTATGATGTGGCAGCTCAGGCTGACCACGGACAGAAGCAAGTGACCAGCGACAGGACAAACCGGGGCGGCTTGACACAGGGGCCCATTACAGAAGCAGAGCTAAGCCGCCAACGCCGGATGGGTGGAGGCTCCGGATATTGCCTGATTATAGCCCCTGTGGTGCTCGGTACATTAGGTCGCGTTTGGCTGGAAAATTGCCATAGGCGTCTCCTTCAACGATTGCGCCCACTAACTCCCGACGATCCATGCAGATCTGATTTGACCTGGAAGGATCGTTACGGTCCGCTGCCGCGTTGACCCCGATTGGCTATAGGAAAGCTGAGCGTGTCTACTGCAGAGGGCTTCAAGGCGGATTTCGGCGTAATTGGTCTCGATGACGTAACTGTCGGTGGTCTGTCGCGCGGGCGGTTGTTCCTCGTCGAGGGAAATCCGGGCACCGGAAAGACGACGATTGCCATGCAGTTCCTGATGGCAGGTGCATCAGCGGGCGAGCCGTCGCTATACATCACCTTATCCGAGACCGAGGATGAACTTCGCGCGTCCGCAGAATCCCACGGCTGGTCTCTTGAAGGCGTCGAAATCTTCGAACTGGTCCCTCCCGAGAGCCTGCTGGACGAAGATCAGCAGCAAAGTCTCCTCTACTCTTCCGACCTCGAACTTGGAGAGACCACGAAGCGCATCTTCGAGGCATTCGAGCGAGCGAAGCCGTCGCGAGTAGTGCTCGACAGTCTCTCCGAGATCCGTCTCCTTGCTCAATCCTCATTGCGTTACAGGCGCCAGATACTTGCACTGAAACATTATTTCGCACGGAGCGGCGCCACCGTGGTCATGCTCGACGATTTGTCGAGCGAAATGAACGACCGAACGATGCACAGCATCGCTCACGGCGTCATTCGACTGGAGGAGCTCTCGCCTGAATATGGCGGAGAACGCAGACGTCTGCGGATACTCAAATATCGCGGGCAAAAGTATCGCGGCGGTTTTCACGATTTTATTATCAGTACCGGCGGGGTCCGCGTTTTTCCGCGACTGGTTTCTTCCGAGCATCGCAAGAAATTCAAGCGCGAAATCCTCGCGACCAAGTCGGCCGCGCTCAACGCACTGCTGGGGGGCGGCATCGAGCGGGGTTCGAGCGTGCTCATCCTGGGCCCGGCGGGAACCGGCAAATCGCTTCTCGCGCTCACCTTTGTAGCGGGTGCAATCGACCGCGGCGAGCAAGCGGCGATGTTCGTGTTCGACGAAGAGCTGGGTTTGCTGTTCGATCGGGCAATGGGCCTCGGGATCGATCTCCAGTCGCTCGCCGATTCCGGTAACCTTGTCATCGAACAAATCGACGCTGCTGAAATGAGTCCCGGCGAGTTGGCGCAGCGTGTCCGTCAGTGCGTGGAAGAACACCATGCCCGCACCGTGGTTATCGACAGCCTCAACGGCTACCAGGCGGCCATGCCCGAGGAGCGATCGCTGATCCTGCACATGCACGAGCTGTTGCAATATTTAAACCGACAAGGGGCATCAACATTCCTGACGGTCGCGCAACACGGGCTCGTGGGTGACATGAAGGCCCCGGTGGACGTCACCTATCTCGCCGACACGGTTCTCCTCCTGCGCTATTTCGAGGCGTTCGGGCGAGTCCGGCGAGCGATTTCCGTAATCAAGAAGCGCACCAGCGCGCATGAGGACACGATCCGCGAGTTTAGGATTGGAGCGGAGGTTTCACGTTGGGCGAGCCGCTGATGGAGTTTCAGGGCGTGCTTCGCGGCGTTCCCGAGCTGGTGGGAAACAGGAACTCAGTCCTCGAGAACGCATCCGGATGACCTCCGGACTCTCCGAACGCGTGCTGATCCTTGCCCCGCAGGGACGAGATTCCGAGGTCGCGAAGGCGATGCTTGGCGAAGCTGATCTGCGGGCTGACATCGTGAGTGACCTGCCAAAGTTGGTTGCCGAATTGCATCGCGGAGCGGGCTTTGCGGTGGTGACTGAAGAAGCGCTGAGCGGCGCCGATCTTTATCCCTTGTCTCATTGGTTGGATGAACAGCCGGAATGGTCGGATTTCCCGTTTGTCCTGCTCACTCGACGCGGCGGAGGCCTCGAGAGAAACCCCGAGGGGAGTAGGTTCCTCGACGTGCTCGGCAACGTCACGTTCCTAGAGCGACCGTTCCATCCGACGACCTTCGTTAGCCTTGCGCAATCAGCTCTTCGCGGCCGGCGACGGCAGTATGAGGCGCGCGCTCGCCTCGAGCAGTTGAATTCAGCTTGCCGTTGACCTCGAACAGCGCGTCGAGCAGCGCACCGCTGAGCATGCAGAGACGGCGGCGCAGCTACACGAAGCACAAAAGCTTGAGACGCTCGGACAACTCACGGGCGGCGTCGCGCATGACTTCAACAACCTCCTGACGCCCATCACGGGCGCGCTCGATTTATTGCAGCGCAAATATGCCGAAAGCGACCCGCGTTCGGCTCGTCTTCTCAGCAACGCATTACAAGCGGCGGATAGGGCGAAAACTCTGCTGCAGCGCTTGCTCGGCTTCGCTCGTCGTCAATCCCTTCAGACGCAGGCTGTCGATATCGGCGCCCTGTTGAACGCCATGCGCGACCTGATCTCGAGCTCTGTCGGTCCGAAGATCAACGTAACGCTCCGTTGCGCTTCCGACCTCCACCCTGCGCTCGTCGATCCCAACCAGCTCGAGCTCGCCGTACTTAACCTTACTGTAAACGCGCGAGACGCGATGCCGGCGGGCGGCCCGTTGACCATTCTCGTCGAAGAAGTCGCGATGGGTCCCCGATCGGCGCCGCGATTGAAGCCGGGTCTCTACGTCCGGATCTCAGTGATTGACGCGGGCTGTGGCATGGAGCCGGACGCGCTCGCGAAAGCGGTTGAGCCATTCTATTCGACGAAGGAAATGGGACAGGGGACTGGCCTCGGCTTGTCCATGGTGCACGGTCTCACAGCGCAACTTGGCGGCGGCTTCGCTTTAGCCAGCGCTCCGGGCGAAGGGACGCAGGTCGATCTGTATTTGCCGGTATCGACAGGCGTCGCGGAGCCTCAGCCATCGCCACGCATTGACTCCTGCCGGGTGGTCGACAGACGTCTCACGGTGCTCCTCGTCGACGATGAGCAAATCGTTCGTACGGCAACTGCGGAGATGATCCGCGACCTCGGCCATGATGTTCATGAGGCCGCAAGCGGGCCTGAGGCGCTAGCCCATCTCAGCGCGGGTTTGAATCCGGACATCCTCATAACGGATTATATGATGCCCGGCATGGACGGTGGTGCGTTGGCGCGCGAGATCCAGCGAATGCATCGTCCGATAAGCGTCCTCCTCATCACAGGATATACGGGGGGCACCGATGATGTGCTGCACCTTCCGCGCCTGGCAAAGCCGTTCGGGCGAGCCGAACTGGGAGAGGCGATCGTCGATCTGATGGAGGACTCGAAAGTCATCCGGTTTCCATACCCTAGAGCTGTCCCGCCTGCTTAGCTTTCTGCGCTCGCTTCGGATCTTTGGCTTCTCGGCGCAAGCGCCTGATTTTGCTCGCGACGACAATGATCGTTGGCGCTGCTTATGCGCTGGTGGGACGGAGCGCTCACGCGCGCATTCGGCGATGGCGTGGGCGGCATGCAGATCAGCACCTTACGGTATGAACCCGCTGCTCTTAGGGACTCTCTGTTATATTGGCTGATCCGAAGACGGCTGCACCCGTTCTACGAGATTGCCCTACCCGCGATACTTGCTGGTGAGATCGCGACGACCTTCATTTATCATTCGCCGCGGTGGCTACCGATTGCTCGCTTAACAATTCCGCACTGATTCCCGCGTGACGTCTGCAATTGATGTCGTGGACGGCGCTCCACTCGACCGGCATTTTTGTTGGTCACTGTGGAGAGGAGGACACGATGGAAGATATTGCGGTTGTCGGCGTGGATCTCGCAAAGTCTGTATTCCAGGTGCACGGGATCGATGCGCGAGGGCAAGTCGTGCTGCGTCGGAAGCTGAGCCGGTCGAAGCTGCTCTCATTCTTTGCAACGCTGCCGCGGTGTCTAATTGGGATGGAGACCTGCGCGAGTGCCAACCACTGGGCGCGTGAGCTGATTGCACTCGGTCACCAGGTGCGCCTGATGCCGCCGCAATATGTGAAGCCGTACGTGAAGCGCTCGAAGAACGATGCGTCGGATGCAGAAGCGATCTGTGAAGCCCTGACGCGGCCGACGATGCGCTTCGTCGGGATAAAGTCGACCGAGCAGCAGAGCGTGCTGGTACTTCATCGAACGCGGCTCGTGCTGACCCGTCAACGCACCCAGATCGGCAACGCGATCCGCGCCCATCTCGCCGAGTTCGGGATCGTTGCACCCGTCGGCAGGATCGGACTCGATCGCCTGTTCGCAGTTATCGCCGATGAGAATGATCAACGTGTCCCACCTTCAGCCCGCGCCTGCCTCGCGATGCTCGTCGATCAGTACCGTCTGGTGCTGACCCATCTGCTCGAGACGGATCGAGCGATCCGCACGCATAGCCGCGCAACCGAGCTCGGGCGGCGGCTTGCAGGACATCCCCGGCGTTGGGCCATTGGTCGCGAGTGCACTCGTCGCGACCGTACCGGACCCGCACGTCTTCAAGAACGGGCGGAGCCTGTCAGCATGGCTGGGTCTAGTGCCGAGGCAGAACTCGTCGGGAGGCAAGGAGCGCCTGGGCGGCATCACCAAGGCAGGCGACACCTATCTTCGCAAGATGCTGTTCGTCGGGGCCATGGCAGTGATCCGCCATGCAGAGCGGTTCGGCACACGCAAGCCGTGGTTGATCAAGCTGTTGAGCCGCCGGCACCCACGCATCGCTGCGATCGCATTGGCGAACAAGATCGGGCGGATCGCCTGGGCATTGATGACCAGCGGCGAGCGCTACCGCGAGCCGGCGATCGCATGAGCTAACGCGCCAAAGGCGCGAATGAGGTTGGCAAGAGCAGGAGACTGACTGACGCGAAACTGCCCAACGGCGGGACCGATGATCCGGGAGAACCCATTTACGACCCGGCGCTTTCAAGCGCGTGCAATTGGTCGGGACCCAAGGATCGGCGGAAAAGGCATCATGGCCAGCGGCACATGGATACGCCGCATCAACAGGTCGAAGACATGGCCGCATCCCAACGGAGCAGCGAAGTGCAGCAGGCTGAACTTGCTAACGGAGCGCCGTCCAGACAGGGTCCGAAGGCGGACCCTAGAACGCGATTTATTGAGCTTCTCATCAACTTGATTTTTCCGTAAGTTTTCGGCTCCGCGGGGGTCCGTAGTGAACGAGCCTGAACCAGTCAGCGATAACGACCGACGGCTCTCGCGCCCGGTTTTCATTAGTTATGCAACGACCGATAGAAAGAAGGCGTTGTCGGTCTGCGAGGAAATCGAGAGCCGCGGTATTGCGTGCTGGATATCAAGTCGCGACGTCGCTCCGGGCGAGAATTACCAGGAGGCGATCGTTAATGCGATCCGCGGCGCGCAAGGTTTGGTGCTGATATTTTCCAAAGCCGCCAACACCAGCGACGAGATCAAGAAAGAGCTGTCCGTTGCAAGCCGATACCACGTGCCAGTCCTGGCGCTGCGGATCACGAACGTGGAGCCAACAGATGCTTTCCTATACGAACTATCGACGCGCCAATGGATAGATGCGTTCGAGGGTTGGGATCGATCCATCGATCTAGTTGTTGACCGGCTCGGTCAGCTCTCGGGTGCGGACCAAGCGCGCATCCCTCGAGAGGTTCCTCGACCGGGGATCGGGTCCTCGGCCAGGTGGATCATCCCTGCGATCGCCGGCTGTCTGCTCTTGCTGGTCGTAGCTGTAAGCGCGTGGTGGCTACGACCAGTAGCGAAGCCCGAGCACAGCATGAGCGTGCGTCTAGCCGGGTTCCAACCTTTGTCGGCGGATCTGCCTCCGATCATTAGTGACAGCGTTGATGCTGAGATCGCAGCGGCATTCAACGCTGACGGTGTTGTAAGCGTATCTACGGCGAAAGCTCCTCCGCCGGGCGAGGCTCCAGCTTATGCTTTGGGCGGAACAGTCCAGCGGGACGGAGGAAAGATCCGTGTTATCACGCGCCTCACGAACGAGCGATCTGGGGCAACACTTTGGTCTGACACCTTCAACTATGATGGCAGGGAAGCCGGTAAGGTACCGCGACACATCGCGGTTGATGCTGGGAATGTCGTTCGTTGCGGTCTGTTTGGCGCGTCCACTTACCGGAAGCCGCTGCCCGACGCGGTGCTCAAGGACTATATGCAATTCTGCCAGGGGCACTGGGACCCGAATATGGATGACGGGCGCAAGGCCCTTGTTCCCGCACAACGCGTCGTCGCTGCGGCCCCCGATTTCTCCTGGGGCTGGGCAGCGGTCGCTGGAGGCTATTGGAAGGTCGCAATGACTGCGGGTGACAACCGGCTCGCAGATGAGGCTCGCGAGAACGGTCGCCAAGCCGCAGATCGCGCTCTGGCAATAGACGGTAGAAACAGCGAGGCCTTGTGGATCAAAGCCCTTTTGTTTGATCGACACGACTGGATCGGACGTGAAAGCCTGTTCAAGCGAGCCGTTTCCTCTCGATCGCTCGATTGCGGATGCGAGCATCACCAGTACGGCGAGATGCTGTTGAACGTCGGACGAGTTACAGACGCAGTGGATCAGTTGCGCCAGGCCAACGACATGCTCGCACTCTACGTCTACACTCCTCTCAGCTTGGCCCACGCTCTGGTGACTGCAGGCAAACTGCAGGACGCGAGATCCAGCTTTGACGCTGCCTTAGATCTCGCACCGAACTCGGACTTCGCCCAATGGATCACCCTCACCGAGGCGATGGAAACAGGTGATGAGAAGTCTCTAGCAAACCCTGAATTGCCGATTGCAGCAGATTTGCGCTCAGCAATGCTAAGCGCGTATCGAGCTGTCGCGTCGCGGAATGAAGAGCTGAAGGCCAAGGCAATTCAAGCTTTACTCGCGTTGCCCAAGGATCAGCAGGACCCGATCGTGCCGAAACTGCTCGCGCAGCTAGGTGAAACGCAGCAATCGTTCCAGATGGCCCGACGCATGGTGTTGGAGCGTGAAGCTGGACCTTCGATTTTCTGGGATCGAAGCATGCGCCTTGCGCTGAACGATCCAGGCTTCTCGGCCTTAGCCAAGCAGCTGAACCTGATGACATATTGGAAGCGAGCGGAGGTCAAGCCGGACGTCTGCAAAGAAGCATCGCCGCCACCTTTCTGCCAGGAGATTTAGGCTCAAGTTTTGCACTGTCGAATGTCCGCTTTGGGTCGAAGACGGACCTTAGCAATTGAAGTCCGACGCGCCTCTTCGCGAGCTCCATCAACTGCTTGAACTCGGGATCGTCGCGAAGATCGTCTAAATTCGGATCGTTCGCAGCGAGGCGAATGATATTTGAACCGGCATTCGCCATCACCGGCCGAAGCATTTCGATCGCTGCGTCGCGCTCCCCAAAGATTTTGCTGAGCCCCCAGGCATGATTGTAGCGCATCATGAGATTGTCGGGATCGACCAGTAGGCTTCGTTCGATCCACTCCCGCGCCCGATCGACATTCCCAAGCGCGGCAAGACTCATGGCGCCAAACGCGAGGGCCGCTCCGTTGTGCGGGTCTCCCATAAGCACTTTTTCGACTTGCTCGATCGTCCTTTGAGCGGTTCGCCGCGCGCCGTCGGCATCGCCTTGGCCATTATAATAAGCGAACAACATGCCGAGGCCGTGAAAGTCCGACTCCATGACCTGCGTCGCCTTTTCCAGATGCCGCGCTGCGTCGGTGCAGTCTCCGCTGCCGATAGAAAAGGCGCGCCGCCTCCTTGTTCACTTCCCAGGACTCTGGATCGAGCCGAAGCGCCGTGGCAACTTCCACATTGGATTCCTCATACTTCCCTTGCTCGGCGAGCCGCCACGCGATCGGAATGCGGGCCTCGGCGATATCGGGGTCCAAACTTAGGGCTCGATCGGCCGCCGCAGCCCCATCCTCTAGACCCTCGTTCCCGGAAAAGCCGTAGCGCAAGTTCGCCTGGGCAATGGCCATCAGCGCCCACGCCTGCGCATAGCCGGGATCGAGTTGCACCGCTCGCCGGCAGATGCGGATCACCTTCTCTTCCCGGCGGGCGTCGCCGAAATCGCCGGTGATCCATGTCTGTCGCGCCATCAGGTATAGGTTGTAGGCAGTTGACATTCGTCGTTCCGCGCTGCTCGATCGCTTTCTTCTCAGCCGGCAGCAGTTTCAGTTTCAACGCGTCGACGATCGCCTTCGAGAGCTCATCCTGGATCGCGAAAATGTCGGTGAGGTCGCGGTCGTAGCGCTCAGCCCACACATGCTCGCCGCTCGCCCCGTCGATCAGTTGCGCGGTGATTCTAACACGGTCCCCGGATTTTCGAACGCTTCCCTCGAGCACATGGCTGACGCCGAGCGTCCGAGACACGTCGCACACATCCACCGATTGAGCTTTGAAGGTGAACGCCGTGTTTCGCGCGATCACGGCGAGAGCAGATACTTTGGACAGATCAGTCGTGATGTCTTCGCTGATCCCATCACTGAAATATTCCTGCTCGGGATCGCCGCTCATGTTCGCGAAGGGCAGCACGCAAATGGAAACCTGTTGCGAACGATCGCGCTTTCGTGGCGTCGGAGCCGCGTAGGGGGCAAGGGCCTCGAGGCTGGCGATTAACTTGCCCCAGCCCGGCGCAGCTGTGGGGTTTTGCGAGCCGCTGAGATCGGCGCACTGGATTTGATCGAACGGGATCGGAGGAATGGTGCCGTCGAGGGTTGCTTGAATGATGACACCCCGATTGCGGGCACGATCTGCCTCTGCACGAACCCATTGCGACGTCGACGACTGCGCTGACCACAGCACGATTACTGCTTCGGCGGAGTCAAGGCGCTCCTGAATAACCTCGGCATAAGGGCGGTGCGCCGGAAGCTCGTCGTCGCGCCACAGTTCATAGCCCTTGGCGCGCACGGCTTCCGTAACGCGCTCGGCGTGGGGCTCATCGGCCCGCGCATAGGATACGAACACCGCCATTCAAAACCCTCTTTAGCGCGGATACCAGCACTGGGCGAAATGTCCGCAATTGATGTCGTGGACGGCGCTCCACTCGACCGGCATTTTTGTTGGTCACTGTGGAGAGGAGGACACGATGGAAGATATTGCGGTTGTCGGCGTGGATCTCGCAAAGTCTGTATTCCAGGTGCACGGGATCGATGCGCGAGGGCAAGTCGTGCTGCGTCGGAAGCTGAGCCGGTCGAAGCTGCTCTCATTCTTTGCAACGCTGCCGCGGTGTCTAATTGGGATGGAGACCTGCGCGAGTGCCAACCACTGGGCGCGTGAGCTGATTGCGCTCGGTCACCAGGTGCGCCTGATGCCGCCGCAATATGTGAAGCCGTACGTGAAGCGCTCGAAGAACGATGCGTCGGATGCAGAAGCGATCTGTGAAGCCCTGACGCGGCCGACGATGCGCTTCGTCGGGATAAAGTCGACCGAGCAGCAGAGCGTGCTGGTACTTCATCGAACGCGGCTCGTGCTGACCCGTCAACGCACCCAGATCGGCAACGCGATCCGCGCCCATCTCGCCGAGTTCGGGATCGTTGCACCCGTCGGCAGGATCGGACTCGATCGCCTGTTCGCAGTTATCGCCGATGAGAATGATCAACGTGTCCCACCTTCAGCCCGCGCCTGCCTCGCGATGCTCGTCGATCAGTACCGTCTGGTGCTGACCCATCTGCTCGAGACGGATCGAGCGATCCGCACGCATAGCCGCGCGAGCGAGCTCGGGCGGCGCTTGCAGGAGATCCCCGGCGTTGGGCCATTGGTCGCGAGTGCACTCGTCGCGACCGTACCGGACCCGCACGTCTTCAAGAACGGGCGGAGCCTGTCAGCATGGCTGGGTCTAGTGCCGAGGCAGAACTCGTCGGGAGGCAAGGAGCGCTTGGGCGGCATCACCAAGGCAGGCGACACCTATCTTCGCAAGATGCTGTTCGTCGGTGCCATGGCAGTGATCCGCCATGCAGAGCGGTTCGGCACACGCAAGCCGTGGTTGATCAAGCTGTTGAGCCGCCGGCACCCACGCATCGCTGCGATCGCATTGGCGAACAAGATCGGGCGGATCGCCTGGGCATTGATGACCAGCGGCGAGCGCTACCGCGAGCCGGCGATCGCATGAGCTAACGCGCCAAAGGCGCGAATGAGGTTGGCAAGAGCAGGAGACTGACTGACGCGAAACTGCCCAACGGCGGGACCGATGATCCGGGAGAACCCATTTACGACCCGGCGCTTTCAAGCGCGTGCAATTGGTCGGGACCCAAGGATCGGCGGAAAAGGCATCATGGCCAGCGGCACATGGATACGCCGCATCAACAGGTCGAAGACATGGCCGCATCCCAACGGAGCAGCGAAGTGCAGCAGGCTGAACTTGCTAACGGAGCGCCGTCCAGACAGGGTCGGAACCGGGCGTCCCTTTCGGGTGGAGGGCTGACGCTGGTAACCACTCGGCAATTTGTCGCCGGTACATTCTGACTGTGGTCTTTGGGCACGAATGGGAGCGCGACAACAATGTCAGACGTGCAGGTCTACGAGCGCGCCGCTCCGTCATTCGCCGCGACCCTCGCGAAACGTGGGCACCACATTGTTTATCGGACGAACGAGGCAAACCATTGCCCAGGTTGCGGGCGGTCGCATTGGTACATCGGACGAATGAGCGCAGAGTGCGGTTTTTGCGGGACGGCGGTGCCACTCGCGGAGACGTACCGGCAGGAAGCAATGGTGGCGACGCCCCGCAAGAAGGATGTGTTTCATCTGCGGATCAGCGCGAGTTTGCGAGGATGTCGGCCAGGCGCCGCAAGCTGAAACTGCTGATTGACGGAGCGCCGACAACTTCGCAATCCATAACATTTCCGAGGGGGGCGTGATGGGAGATCACGTCGCCGATCTGATGCCCGGAGCAAAGGTCCACGTGCGTTTCGAGGGCGGGATACTCGTGGAGGCGGTCGTGAAGTGGTCGGACAGCGGTCTCGTCGGTTTGGCCTTCACCGATCCGATCGTGCTTGACCGGTCCGCCCAGCGGAGGAATTGAGAGGGCGAGCCGCCTCTCAGAGGCACTGTCCGCA
>CAWHQE010000004.1:0-57921 GCA_963831485.1 uncultured Alphaproteobacteria bacterium | reverse complement strand
ACATTCCCGTAGGGGAAATACCGCGCCACGATCTGTTGTTGGCCGGTTTCCCCTGTCAGCCGTTCTCGATCGCAGGCGTGTCCAAGAAAAATGCTTCGAACCGACCTCATGGCTTCCGGTGCGAGGCGCAGGGCACACTCTTCTTCAATGTTGCGCAGATCATCGAACACCATCGTCCGCGAGCATTCCTTTTGGAGAATGTGAAGAACCTGGTCAGCCATGACCAAGGCAGAACATTCGATGTGATCTACCGCACCCTGACGGAGGAGCTGGGATACCAAGTGCATTGGCGCGTCATAAACGCGCGCTCATTCGTGCCTCAGCACCGCGAGCGCATTTTCATCGTCGGATTTAAAGAGAGGAACGATTTTTCTTTTGATGGCCTGGACATTCCCGATCCGGTGAACGAACCGAAACTGGGGACCATTCTTCATCCAGAAACGGGTCGAGCAGCTCCCGATCCGCCTTATACCGGCGGGAACATCGGCTCTGTGTCGGATAAGTATACGCTACCGATCACCTATGGGGCTACCTGCAGGGCTACGCTGAGAAGCATCGGGCCGCGGGCAATGGTTTCGGTTTTGGATTGGTTGGCCCTGGTGATGTGGCGCGCACCCTTTCCGCTCGATACTTCAAGGACGGTTCCGAGATCCTCATTCGACAAGATGCGAAGAATCCCCGGCGACTGACCCCACGCGAGTGAGCCCGACTGATGGGCTTCGAGAAGCCAGGTGAAAAAGAGTTCGTCATTCCTGTTTCCGACACGCAGGCATATCGCCAGTTCGGCAACGCGGTTGTGGCCCCCGTCGTTCAGGCCGTTGCTGATCACATGATGCCGTGGCTGCTGGATGAGAATGAAATTGAGCCGGACCAACTACAGCGAAAGCTCGCGCTTGCCGGATAACGAGCCTGTCGATCCGGCGCGCAGCCGAATGATGTCGCGCATCCGCGCGAAAGATACCAAGCCGGAGCTAGTCATTAGGCGCGGCTTACACGGTCGCGGCTTCAGATTCCGGCTGCACTCGCGGAAGTTGCCGGCAAACCAGACTTGGTCCTGCGAAAATACAATGCCGTCGATATTCGTCCACGGCTGCTTTTGGCATCGACACGAATGCGCACTGTTCAAATGGCCCAAGCGACGCAAAGAGTTCTGGGCGGACAAACTGCAGACGAACGTCCGGCGGGATGCACAAGTCTGTCCATGTCGCTTGGAAGCGCAGGATGGCGGATCCTCAATATCTGGGAGTGCTCATTGAAGGACCGCATCGGCTTGGCGCCAATGAGGGTGCTCGACCGCGCTGCCGAGTGGCTCTTGTCAGATCAGCCGATCGGTCGCATCAGCGGTCGAGATTCCGGACACTGATCGACCGCATCGCGGAGAATTCTCGCGTTTCCGCACGCGTTCTGCGCCGTAGTGAGCTTCCCGACGGCACATCGGACAGAGTGCGGGCAGCATTTACAGAGCGTCATCACCACCCTCCCCTAACGGCGTGATGTGATGCACCTCCAAGAACACAGACCCATCGTCCCTTCGGAACGTCTCATGTCTGCACTCGGGCGTTTCACATGCGCCATTTGCGCGTGCGATGGCGCCAGCGACGACGAGCGGATCCCTCACGAAGTCGGCTACAACTCGATCTCGCCTTTCCGGTGGCCGCCTGCCTCTTGCGCACGCTGGATGACTTTACCGCGATTGATCTTCTTGGCGAGCTCGCGACCAATATCTTCGATTGGCGGCGGCGCGTGGTCAGCTTTCGCGATGTAGATGCGGCGTCCGATATTACCGATGACAAGGACGTCCCCGACGTCCATCCACTGAACGACGCCGCGTCTCCGTATTCGTGTCTCTGGCGTCCGGCTCGCACCCGCTCTGATCGAGTCCAGAACAGCTCACGCGCATGCTCGCGAGCGAAGGATCAAAAAGAACACTTACAGGCAGTAGACTGTCTTCAGGCGCGAATGGATCGCCACCTTCTGCGGGCTCATAGCCAGCCGCTGTCATGGCCGCTTTTTGATCGTGGTTGAGGACGTAGGCACCCTTCCCCTTGTCCGTCGGCCGGACGGGTTTGATGCCGAAGTTGTCGAAGATGGATGACCAGTCGAATGCCATGAAAGCCCCCGCATACTCGGCACAGTGTCAGAAGACCAGCTGTTCCAAACAGAATTAGAAGCGTGAAGGCAAAAAGCGAAAGCGACTGGACTTCGCCGCCGAACCAGAGCATTGGTCATGTCATCGAATTGCGGCGCTGAGGCGCCGCTTGCCCCGACCGGCGCCGCCGGCGGGGCTGTGGGTGATGGGACAGCAACTGGGCTGTCGCCACGAGGGAGACCCACGATGACCAAGACTTCGAAGAATACGCTCGACCGCCTCTTCGCACGTCCAGCAATGCGAAAGCTGGCGCCAGCCGCCAAACCGACTGCTGGTTCAGACTCTGTCGCGGCCGCTCCGCAGCGGCCGAAGACACCGAGTAAGCAGCAACAGCTGGCCGCTACTGGTCGTCCGCGACGAGGGCGCCACCTCGATCAGATGATTGCTGTTACCGGCTGGCTCCCGCACACTACACGGGCTGCCCTGACCGGCCTCAAGAGAAGGGCTACGCGCTATCAGCAGCGACAAGGTCGATGGCGTCCGCACCTATCGCGGGGTCGCGCCGGAATGATGCGAGAGATTGTAGCGAGAGAGCTGCCCGCGCTCGAATCGATGAAGCGCGATGAAGCTCCGCGTCGCCTGGGTTCGGCGGATGAAGACTAGCTCCGCCGAACATCAGCGCCGGGCTACTGCGCCTGGCGCTCGCTCATGCATCCAGTCCAAAGCGCTTGGCGGCATCACGAAATCGATTGATCGCAAGCTTCGTGAGCTCGCATCCGGAAAGACCGGCCCTGCTCCCGGGCATGCGGCTCGTCCGCGAGCTGGCAGGGCAAGATCCACGTCGTCACCGTCACCGACGACGAGCAGTTCACGCTGGAAGGACACGGACTATAGCACGCCTGAGCGAGGTCGCCCGCGCGATCACCGGCACGCGCTGGTCGGGCCCGGCCTTCTTCGGCCTCAAGCGGAAGTGGCAGCATGAAAACAGGTCCGCTGCGCGATCTACACCCGCAAATCGAGCGAGGAGGGTCTCGAGCAGGACTTCAACTCCCTCGATGCCCAACGCGAGGCCTGCGCCGCCTATATCCTGAGCCAGGCGAGCGAAGGCTGGACGCTGCTGCCAGAGCGTCTATGACGATGGCGGCCTTTCGGGCGGAACGCTGGAGCGGCCCGGCCCTCAACGGCTGCTCGCAGACATCGATGCCGGCACGGATCGACATCGTCGTCGTCTACAAGGTCGACCGGCTGACCCGCTCGCTGCTCGACTTCGCGAAGCTGGTCGAGGCGTTCGACAAGGCGGGCACCAGCTTCGTCTCGGTCACCCAGTCGTTCAACACCACCACCAGCATGGGGCGGCTGACGCTCAACATGCTGCTGTCGTTCGCCCAGTTCGAGCGCGAGGTCACCGCCGAGCGCATCCGCGACAAGATCGCCGCATCGAAGGCCAAGGGCATGTGGATGGGCGGCACCTGCCGCTCGGCTATCGAGCCGGAGGGCCGCAGCCTCGCGATCGTCGAAGAAGATGCGGCGCTCGTCCGCCACATCTTCGACCGCTACCTGGAGCTCGGCAACATCCGGCTGCTTTACAACGAGCTGCTGATCGAACGGCATTATGAAGCCGGTTCGACTGTCATCGACGGGCCGAGCGCACGGCGGAGCACGTTCAATCGATCCGAACTCTACAACCTGATCAGCAACCGCATTTACGTCGGCGACATCGTTCACAAGGACAAGCACTGGCCTGGGCTTCATCCGCCGATCATTGATCGCGAAACTTCGAAAACGCCCAGCAACTGATCGGCCGTCATGTGAAGGGTGACCGGAGTCCGCCAGATGCTGCTGGCGCAGCCTGCTCCCCGGCCGTGTCTTTTCGGATACTGGCGAGCCGCTTATTGCAACCCATGCCTGCAAGAACACGCGCCATGGCAACCGTCGCTATCGCTACTACGTCTCGTAGGAAGCTGCAGCTCGGCGATGCCGCAGGGCATGCGTATCCCCGCACTGGAGCTCGAGCAGGTCGTCGTCTCCCGCATGATCGAAATGCTCAACAATCCGATCGCTGCTATCGGAAGCGCCATGCAACCGCGGCGCTATTATCACCACGGCCGTCTTCAGCGGAGCAAGGAACTGGCCGCCGCCCTCCGCTCAGGGAGGATCGACCGACATCGTCCGCTTGTTCGACCGCTGATCAAGAAAGTCGTCGTTAGCGAGACCAGCCTTGCCATACAGGTCGACTGGCGAGCTTTGTGCAGCTTGCTCAAGATAGCGCCGGACCCATCCGACGAAGATGAGTGGTCACGATCGAGACGACCGCGCGCCTAACCCGCTCTGGACGCGTGCTTCGAATGATCCAGGCAGACAGCAGTCTGATTCGACCAACGGTCGATCTCACCCTTGTAGGCTGATCGTAAAGGCCAGAGACTGGTGGCAGCGCCTGCAGCAGGAGCGTGGACTGATGGTCAGCACCATCGCCGAGCAGGAAGGCGTCAATCACTCCTATGTTACACGCGTCCTGAGGTTGGCGTTTCTTGTCGCCGCAAATTGTCCAGGCCATCATTGATTGCCGGCAACCCGTTTGGATGGACGGCGGCGCGCTTTGCGCCCCCGACGCCATCGCGCCCGATTGGGAACAGCAGAAGCAACGACTTCTGCTCGGCAGGGCCGCCTGATCTCACCAAACCGCGTTGCGGTTAGCGGCATTACGCCACCAGCCGAATTCGAACCGTACTGTCAGAATCGGCGCCAGAGAATTGCCGGTCCATTCCGGCTTCTGATGGAGTTGAGGCGCACCTCTGCAGTCAACCAGCGCGCTCAGAATGGCGCGTTTCCGCCGGACGTCAGGCTGCATCAAAAATCCAATGAAATCAATGACTTAGATTATGGCGGAGAGGGTGGGGATTCGAACCCACGGTACGGTTGCCCGCACGCCGCATTTCGAGTGCGGTGCTTTCGACCACTCAGCCACCTCTCCGCGTGGGGTTCGCGCTTGGCCGGGCGAATGCCGGCTCCGGTCGGGACGCGGCGCTCTAGCAGCGAGCATCCGAGTTGCCTAGATAGTAACCAATGACCCTTTTTGAAGCTTTCAAACGTTCAGGCCCCATGGGCCTCAAGTTCGACATGCCGCTTGCCCGTTTCGCGATCGGCGACGTCGTCCGCCACAAAATCTTCGACTTCCGCGGCGTGATCTTTGACGTTGACCCTGAATTTTCCAACAGTGAGGAATGGTATCTGGCAATTCCCGAGGCCCTTCGGCCGTCGAAGGACCAACCTTTCTACCATCTTCTGGCCGAGAATTCGGAGAGCAGTTACGTCGCTTACGTCAGCCAGCAGAACCTGGTCGTCGACGATTGCGACGATCCGATCGAACATCCCGCGATCGCGAGCATGTTCGACCGCGTCGAGGACGGGCGTTACCGCTTGAGGACCGAGCTTCGGCAATAGCCGGGCCGGTTGACACTTCCGCCCCCCTGCCATAGGCGGCCTCACTTCCCGAACGCGAGGCGCTTTCGAGAGCGACGTTGCTCGGGATCACGACTTTTCTAGGGAAGAAATGCCATGTTCGCAGTCGTCCGCACGGGTGGGAAGCAGTACCGCGTGCACCCCGGAGACAAAATCGTCGTCGAGAAGCTCGACGGCAACGCCGGTGACAAGATCACGCTCGGCGACATCGTGCTCGCCGGCGACGGCGGCAATCTCCAGAAGACCGACGGCCTGACCGTCGCGGCGGAGATCGTTGCCCAGGCCAAGGGCGACAAGGTCACCGTCTTCAAGAAGCGTCGCCGGCACAATTATCGCCGCAAGAAGGGCCATCGCCAGCAGCACACGATTTTGAAGATCGTCGCCATCGGCGACCACAAGGCTGAGAAGAAGGCTGCGCCGAAGGCTGAGGCGCTCCGGCCGCAGAGAAGCCTGCTGCGCCTGCGAAGGCGAACAAGGCGAAATCCGATGGCAAGCCAGCGACCGTCGACGCAACGCCGACGGAGAATCCGGCGCCGAACAACGAGGCTCAGGCAAACCCGCCGGCGCAGAGCGTCGACGCCCCGGCCAAGGGCTCCAAGGCCGCGGCGAAGGACAAGCCGACCGCCAAAACCCCGTCGACAAAAAATGCTGCACCTGCTAAGGGCGCAGCCAAGAAAGCCCCCAAGGGCAAGTAATCAGGACCTTATTTCGTCATGGCACATAAGAAAGCAGGCGGGTCGTCCCGCAACGGACGCGACAGTGAGAGCAAGCGCCTCGGCGTAAAGCTTTTCGGCGGCCAGCAGGCGCGCGCCGGCAATATCATCGTGCGCCAGCGCGGCACCAAGTGGCACCCGGGCGACAACGTCGGCCTGGGCAAGGACCATACGCTTTTTGCGCTTACCGACGGCCAAGTCACGTTTCGTGACGGCAAGCTCGGGCGCAAATACGTCCACGTCATGCCGATTACGGAGACGACGACAGCATAGGAACGGTCAGAAAGGGACCGTTCCCTCTAGGGGCGGCCCGGACTGGATCCAAAAGGATCAGACCAAAAGGGAGAAGGGGAGCCCCGGAAGGGGTCTCCCCTTTTTCTTTTCCTTCTCCCGAAACTGTCACGGGCGACCGCTATTCGCCCGCGTGAGGAGAAGGGTGATGTTCGCCAGAACACCAAGACTGCTGCTGAGGCCGGGCTTCCCTGAGGACGCCCCGGCGCTTGCCGCCGTGATGTCCGACAAGGCAATCGCGCGCAACCTGTCCGTCGTTCCATGGCCCTATACGCTGCGCGACGCCGAGGCCTTTCTCGCCTCCCCGCGCGATCCCGTGCTGCCGTCCTTTCTCATTTTCGAGCGCACCGAAACGGCACCGGAACTGATCGGCTCGTGCGGATTGGGACGACGCCCGTCAGGTGCGGTCGAGATGGGCTATTGGATAGCCCGTGCGCACTGGGGTCGCGGCTTCGCGACCGAAGCGTGTCGCGCGCTGGTCGACATTGCCCGAACGCTAGGTCTGGCCAGCCTCGAAGGCTCGCACTTCATCGACAACCCCGTTTCCGGGCGCGTGCTCGACAAGCTCGGCTTCGAAGCGGTGGGCATCGTCGCGCCGCGCCTCAGTTGCGCACGCGGCGAGGAAGTGCCGGCGCGGCTGATGCGGCTGCGGCTAAGCGATCGGATCGTCGAGGAAACGGATGAGGCGCTGGCGGCTTAAACCGCCCGCCTCACCTTCCGCCCGGCTTGCGGCGTTGGCTCGGCGCTCGCGTCATACGCACGGAGCAACGCGCGGTCGTCCTCGTTCCAGGGATGGAATCCCGGCAGGAAGAATTTCACCCACGAGCCAGCGATCTTCCGGAACATGCCGGGATAGATCCACAGATACCACAGCAGCTTCGCCCAGGCGGTGAGGCCGCTCACGCCGTCCTGGCGCATCAGCTCGAGCGCTCCGCCCGTCCTGTCGACGACGAAGTTGCGCGTGACCAATAGCATGACCCGCGCCTTCAGCTTCCACCGTTTCCAGCGCGGCCAGTCTTTGGTCGCGTTCAGCCACGTGTCGTAAGCGACGCCCTTGTGCTCGATCTCCTCGAAGGCATGCCACCGCCACAGGTCCGCGGTCTCTTTCTCGGCGCCTTCGAGGTGGCGCGGTTCGGCAAGCAGCTGGTGCGCGAGGATCGCCGTGAAATGCTCGAGCGCCATCGTCGCCGCGAGACTTACGACCGGCGGCCGGCCCCTCGTGATCGCCAGCCGCTGCTCGACCCGTTGCTCCAGCTTACTGAGGTCATAGCCCGCTTCGCCTGCGCGCTTGTTGAATGCGTCATGCTCGCGGCTGTGGATCGCCTCCTGTGTCGTGAAGGCCTTGATCTCATCGGCCAACTTTGGCGGCGCGCCGTCGCGGAACGCGCGCACGCTTTCGACGAAGAATGCCTCGCCCTTGGGGAAGGTCGTTGAAAGCGCGTTATAGATTGCAGTCGCCTCGACGCGTCCGCCATGCCAAAGTCTTGGGCTGGCGGCCCCGCGGCCGAAGCGGCGGTCGCGCGGCGTGATGCTGAGTCCCGCTGGCGTTGGTAGAGTAACCGGAAGACTGCTCATGGTGAGAAGATAGGCTAACTTACACTCGTGTCAACAAGACCGAAGCGACTGAGCCCGGAAGAAAGCCGATCCGCCGCCATCGATGCGGCCCGGCGCCTGTTGATTGCCCATGGTCCTCACGCCGTCACCCTGAAAGCGGTCGCCGCCGAAGTCGGCAGGACGCACGCCAATCTGCTCCATCATTTCGGCTCAGCCGCGGGGCTGCAGGGAGCGCTTGCCCGTTCGATCGCGGATTCGGTGACGTCGAGCATCACTGAAGCTGTGGAACGGGCGCGGACCGGCGAAACTGACGCGCGGGACATCATCGACCGAACCTTCGACGTCTTCGACCGCGAGGGCGCGGGCGCGCTCGCGGCGTGGATGATCCTGACCGGGAATCGCGACGCGCTCGACCCGATCCTGGATTCGATCCGCTCCCTCGTCGCTCAGCTCAGCGTGGGGCACGAGGAGCATCACGTCGCCGAGAGCACGCTGACGCTGGTCCTCAACGCGCTTGGCGATTCGCTCCTCGGCGGCCCGATAGCAGAGGCGCTGCGCCTGCCACGCGATACTGCGCGCGAGCTGGCTGCGGAGCGGCTCCGCTACCGGCTCGAAACTTATCACCCGCAGGAATAAGCGAGACCATGGCGGGCCACAGGACAAGCCGAGTCGAAAGGCTTCGCAAGCGTATCGTCGGTTCGCTCGAGGAGCTTGGGCCCGGCCTCGTCACTGGAGCCGCAGACGACGATCCCAGCGGCATCGCCACTTATTCCCAGGCCGGGGCGCAGTTTGGCTACGGCCTGATGTGGACCATGCTCCTGTGTTACCCGCTGATGTCGGCGGTCCAGCTGGTCAGCGCGCACATCGGCCGAGTCACTGGAACGGGGCTCGCCAACAATCTCACCAGCACCTTCTCCAAGCGGTTCGTCGGACTGCTGATCGCGATCCTCCTCATCGCCAATATCATCAACGTCGGGGCCGACCTCTCCGCGATGGCGGAAGCGGCGCAGCTAGTGACCGGCGGCGGGGAGCATTTGTTCGTGATCGGCTTTGCGATCGTCAGCACCGCGCTCCAGCTGTTCGTGCCGTACCGACGCTACGCGAGCATTCTCAAGTGGTTGACCCTCAGCCTTTTCGCTTATGTCGCCGTGCTTCTCGTCGTTCATACCGATTGGACCGCAGCGCTTGCCGGCCTGGTCTGGCCAACCAATCTGGGCCGCGATGCGCTCCTTACCATCGTCGCGCTGCTGGGCACGACAATCAGTCCCTATCTCTTCTTCTGGCAGAGCTCGCAGGAAGCAGAGGAGCTCGCAACGTCCAATCACAGGCCGATCAAGCGCGAGCCGCGGAGCGCTGAGCGCCAGTTCCGCCGAATGCGATTCGATACGCTGACCGGAATGGCCTTCTCGAACCTCATTTCACTCGCGATCATCATGGCCGCCGCGGCGACGCTGCACCGGCAGGGGATCAGCCAGATCGGCTCGGCGGCCGACGCCGCGCAAGCGTTGCGCCCGGTCGCTGGACAATTCGCCTTCGCACTGTTCGCGCTCGGGATCATCGGCACCGGCTTCCTCGCCGTGCCGGTGCTCGCCGGATCGGCGGCGTTCGCAGTCGCCGAGATCTTCGGCTGGAAGGAGGGCCTGGAATACCAGCCCCAGCAGGCCGCAGGCTTCTATTCGATCATCGTGCTCGCGACCTTCATCGGAGTCCTCATCGACTGGTCGCCGATCGACCCGATGCGTGCATTGTTCTGGAGCGCTGTGCTCAACGGCATCGCGGCGGTTCCTTTGATGATCGCGATGATGATCGTCATCTCGAGATCACCAGGTGATGGGTCGATTCACTGCCAGCCGACCGCTCCTGATATTGGGCTGGGCGGCGACGCTCGTGATGACGCTCGCGTCGGCGGCCATGCTTGTGACCTCGCTCTAACAGCAGCTAATTCGTTGCACGCGCGTTACGCCGCGCATGAGAGCCATGTTCACCAGGGTCGCGGCTTGGATCGCGACGGCCGCGGGCCAGCCGCTGACCTTCCTTACCGCGTTTGCCGTAATCGTGATCTGGGCGGTGACCGGCCCGATCTTCCATTATTCGGACACGTGGCAGCTGATCATCAACACGGGCACGACGATTATCACCTTCCTGATGGTCTTCCTGATCCAGAACAGCCAGAATCGCGACGGAGCAGCCATGCAGGCAAAGCTCGACGAGCTCCTTCGAGCAGTGGACAAGGCACGCGAAAAGTTCATCGGCATCGAGCACCTGACCGACCAGCAGATCGAGCTCGTCCGAGCCGCGCTGGAGCGTTACGCCAAGGATTCGGGAAATAAGGACGACGACGGCCGACGACACGGTCGACAGGCTGCTTAAGCGCTTCTGATCAGCTCAGCTTGTTGCTGTCACGCGGCTCGAGCTTGCGATCGGCTTCGTCGATCGCTCGCAGAAGCTCAGTAAAATTCGGCGCCTCCTCGACCGGCCAGACGCGGTCGAAGGTCGGACCGAGCACATCCAGCTCACGACGCGTGAGGAGGCCGACCGCCACAATCCGTTCAGGCATGGTCAAGAGCTCACGAATAATCACAATCTGCATCAGAAACGCGCCTAAGCGCCTGTCGTGCCTATAGTTTCACCCAAGCATCGTTTGTCTGCGACATCTGTGCGGTAATTGTCACACTTTGTTCGCCCTTGCCGGGAGCGGCGGTGACGCCACATTGAGGTCATAAAATGTGGTCGACGGCTCCCCAATGGCAACAGCTGGCGCTCTACTCGGTAGCCGCGGCGCTGGTCATCATGCTCCTTCAGCGTATCCCCGTGGTCGGGCGGATCATCCGCTTCGCGATCTCGCTCGCGCTGTTCGCTTTCCTCATCTTCATCCTACTTCAGCAGGCGCCCTATCAACCCGAGCTGTCGCGCCTGACGAGCAGCCTTGGCCTCGACGATCAGAAGGTCGCAGGCAAGGAGCTGCGCGTGAAGATGGCGCCGGACGGGCATTTCTGGGCGATCGCCTCGATCAATGGAGTCAAGGCTCGAATGTTGATCGACAGCGGCGCGACAATCACCGCGCTTTCCGAGGAGACCGCGCGGGCCGCGAAAATCGACAAGGGATCGACGCTCACCCCGGTGGTGCTTCACACCGCAAACGGAGTCGCGACCGCCGAAACCGGATCGATCGATGAGCTTCGCGTGGGCAACATCGTCGCGCGCAACCTCAAGATCGTCACCGCACCAGGCCTCGGCGGCCTCAATGTGCTCGGCATGAACTTCCTCTCGAAGCTCCAGTCGTGGCGCGTCGAGGGACAGACGCTCATCCTCGTTCCGAACCATCCGAAGGACGGGACCAGTAGTCGCTAGCGTTTGGCGCGGCAGACGTAGTGAATCGACCCATCCTCGGCCGTGGCCCATTCGCGCTCCGGCATCAGATGTCCGTCCGTGCCGACAGCCTCAACGTTGGAAAAGCCGGCGCGCTTTAGCTGCCTTGGACGCGGGGTTACTACTTGGTGACAAGCCAATCTAGTTTAAGCGTTCGCTTGTGCCGCGCTGACGCAGGGGATCTTGGGTTTGGCGTCCGGAGCGAGCTGAAGGTTCGGGAAGTTTCGAAGGACGATCTCATCGAGCCACGCATGGGCCGCTCTCTGCGCCTTCATCGGCTTCAGCGTATGGCTCTTGTAGGGGAGATCGCGGACTTCGACCCCCATTGCGCGGAGTTCCGCAACGCTGCGCTGGTCGGACAATTCGACCCGGAGCGGCTCGTCCCCCGAAAAGGCAATATCGATGTGCTGTCCTCGCGCATGCAGCGTACGCAACGCAAGCGACAGCTGTTCCCGCGCCGTTCGAGCCGGTCGGCGCATCATCCGCTGAGGAGTTCTTGAACAGGTAGGTCGTAAATCGGCCCGCCCGGCGCAGCTTTTGTTTCTCTAAGAGCATGTTGCGAAATCCTGAGCGGGTCAGGATTCGGCCGAGCTTGCGAAGCTCGCGATTACCCTCCGCGCCCGCGTCGAAGACCAGTAATCGCGGATTGAGCATCATGATGCCCCGCACGCGCGGATCGGAGGCTGCGAGCTCGAACGACCAATAAGCTCCAGAACACAGGCCTCCGAGCACGAAGCGGTCCGGCAGTCCCAATTCCTCGGCAAGCTCCAGCGCGCCGCGCGCCTGTTCGACAAGGTTTGGCGTGTAGAAGGCTTCGTCTCCCTCGGCATATTTGCCGCCTTCGCCGCCCGCATCGCCGATCCCTTCGATGTCGACCCGAATGACCGGAACGCCGGCGGCCGCCCATCGCCTCGCTGCTTCGGTCCAGATTCGGTTCGGACCGATGCGGCGGATCGCGCCGGCGTTGAACATGATGATCGTGCCGTCGGCGACGGGTGAGTCCAGCGGCTGCGAGACGATCGCATAGAGCTGCTGGCCCGCGCGCTCGAACACAATCGGAGTTTCGCGCACCCGAGCGCCCGGCGACCCCGATTTCGTGGAAGCCTTTCGCTTTGGGCTGATGCAAGCGCGGAACGTCCGATCGCAGGTTCGGCCAACCATCGATTCACGGTCTCGAAGACGGCCTTCGGCGACAGTGATTGAGGCCGCGCGAGCGCTGCACCCCAGCCGTGACCGGGTCGATGCCGCACCTCGGTGCCGGCGGACCGCAGCGCTTCGAGCAATGCACCATCGGGTCCCGATGCCGTCGCGTCCAATCACCAACGCGCTCGCGGGTGCCGCGACGGCGATCAGCGCTGCGGCATCGAGAGCGGAAAGCTCGGCAAGCGTCTGTCGCGCGAGCACATGGCCGCCCGCGCAAAGCTCGTCCTTCGGGCATGTCGTCGACCGGCTCTCCGGTTTGAAACTGCTCGAGGCGCGCCGAACGCCTTGATCTCGCGAATGAGCGCACGGCCGTGTTGCCGGCATGCCCCACAGGACGAGATCGTCGACGCTCGTGCCGCGAGCGATCGCCTGCAAGGTCACCAGTCCGCCGAGCCCCGAGCGCGATCACGGCAACACGCGCAGCACCTGCTTTGCTGCAGCCATTCGACGCCGCCTGCTCACCGCGGCCGTCCATGCGTCGACGCAGTCCTCATCGTCGGCAGTCGCCCGAAGAATCTGCCGCTCCCGGCAAATCGATGCGCAGATTGGCAAAGCCCGCGTCCGCAAGTGCAAAGCTCCAGTCGCGGCGCGGACGGTAGGAAGTCTGGTCGTCCCAGCCGAACGGCGGAACGATGAGCACGGCCGTGCTGGTCGCGACTGCTTTTCGGGCAGCCTGGAAGATCGCAGCGACGCTATGGCGCGCCGAAGGAAGATAGAAGGGCTTCACGCTGCGCTTGCCCTTCCGAGCGGGTAACGCCGAGCGGTGCCGAGCAACTCGCCGGTCTCGCTCCGCAGCTCGGCGGTAACGAGATCGTGCGCAGGCGGTCCGAAACGATAGGTGTAAGCGACGTCGAGCCACCGTCCGATGATCGTCTCGGCATCCCCGGACCATGTCGACCGTGACGGAACAGCAACCGCCGACTGCCCTCCGTCAACGCGCTGACCTGCGCGGCTCAATATGATCTCGATGGTCGCGTCCAAGGCCTCGGGACTGTCGTTGGCGACATGGACGCCATATCCGCCCATCCCCTCGTCGGTCATCCAGATCGCGACAGGCGCGAGCACCGCTCGAAGCGCAAGGAGCACCGGCTTCGCCGCTCCATCGCTGTCGATCAGGCCCCAACCCGCGCCCGGCACGAGGTCGCGAAGCCAAAGAACGAAAGCTCCGCCGCAACCGGAAGCCGGCCGCCGCCACTCGCCGAACACCTCGGCCATGACATCGCCGGAGACGCGCCTCGAGAGCTCGAGATAGCGATCGGGATTCGACGCGTCGCAGCTCATCCGGATCGACCTCGTAAAGCAGCTTCAGATAATGGTCGCGGACATCGTCGAAGTCCCAGTCCGCCCCTTCATCTTTCGGCACGCCTTGCTTCCACGCCGGATCGGTGCGGATTCGGAACGTTGTCGCCGACATTGGCGAGCGCGAGGCATTCCGAAGCGAAGCGCACGCCGGCGGAACGGATTTCGCTGAATGGTCTGAGATAGCCCCCGACGCCAAACCAGTTCGACACTCCCTGCGAGGGAAGCAGCGGCCGGTCGGCGCCGCACGGCGCCGATGGGACGTAGAGTGCGTCCACCTCGGCCTCCGCCAAAGCCGCCGGCACCTCGGCGGCGAAGAACGGCGGTCGTCCGATCGCCGGATCGAGCCCGAGCATCGCCACCTGCTGCTCGATCTCCGACCCGCCGCAGATGCAGAAGGTGCTTGGCCGGCCCCCGATGACACGGATTGCCGAATCCAGCTCCTCGCCGACGAGCGTCCGGAAATCCGGGTCGTCAAAGGGATAATCCATGTTGGCGAACATCAGGTCCTGCCAGACGAGGATTCCGAACTCGTCGCAGAGATCGTGGAACTCGGCCGTCTCGTAGGTCATCGTGCCGGGAATTCGAACGGCGTTGAGGCCGTGATCGCGAGCGGTCTCCAGCGTCGAGCGCATCTGACCCTCAGGCACCGGAGTCCAGAGCGCGCCGCGCACGAATATGTCGACGCCGTTGATCTTCGGCTGAAGCCCATCGCGCAGGATGTCGCCGGGCGAGGCCAAGGTTCGGAAGCCGATCCTCCGCCTGATGTCATGTCCTTCGACCGAAAGTTCGTAAAGATGCGGCTCGCCATGGGTGTGCGGCCACCACAAGGTCGGCGAAGACAGGCGCAGCTCCGCTCGGCCGCCCGCAACGATCGCGCTGGCATCGCCGATGCGGATGCGAGTCCCGTCGGACAGTCCGGTGCTGAGGGTGACGACGCCCTCATCGCCGTCAAGGCGCGTACGCACGTCGAACGACACCTCGCCCGAGGCGAACCAGACGGGCCGCCACAAGCCGACCACCGGCGGCCCCGGCGCGAACCCCGGCGCCCGTCCGTTGAGGGTCGTCCGGAACCAGCGAAGGTTGTTGTGGCCGGCCACCTTCTGACGCCAGCGCGAACGCGGCTTGCGCGGCACTTCCAGCTCCGGTGCCAGTGCGCGACAATGAACCTCTATCCTGTGCTGACCTCGAGCAAGCGGCACCTCGACTGGCACCCACATCGATCGCGAATTCGCGACGACCGCGCCATCGACGGAAATCGTCGCAAGCGTCGCGATGCCCTCGAAGCGCAGCATGCCGTCGAGCGGAGCGTCGAACTCGGTCTTGAAGGTCGCGTCGATATCGTCACCGAACGCGACCGTGCCGGGAGACCAGTTCTCGACGGCGATGCGCACTAGTCGAGCGCGCGTTCGAGATCCGCCATCGTCGCGTCCCATGTCCCCGCCATCTGTGAAATCGCCGTGCCCGGATCGAAGGCCCGCCGCCGAGCGAGCCGGAATGACAGGATCTGGCATGCATCGACAATCGGATCGAGCGCCTTCCCTGCCCCCTCGTCGAACAACCAGTTCAAATGCGCACGCAAAAGGTCGAACGCCGCTCCCGCCATTCGAACCGTGGCGAAGGCGTAAGCGTGGAAGTCCTGCGAATCGCCAACGACGAGCTTCGGAAGGTCGTTTTGCAGCTGCGCGCCGAAGACCTCGAACGGGTTCTGCGACGGCCGGCGGTCGAGATGGAAGGCCAGCCGCTCGAGCGCCGCGGCCCGAAGCGCTCCATTCATCAGCGGCTCGCCGGCATCGAACCGTGCGACTTCGAGATAAGGCGGAAGCATCTCAGGAGGTCGACCCTCGAGGCCGAAGGCGCCGCGATAATCCTCGCCCGACAGCTCATGCAGCCCGGTGTTGTGGAAGTAACGCATCGTCTCGCCGGCCTGGTCGATGGCTTCGACCGCCACAGTGCTCTTCACATGGTTGCGGCGGTAATCGGTTGCCGCCGTGTCGGGCAGGTAGAAGGAGTCCAGCTCGACCAGCATCGTCCGGCCGCGCCCGAGCTGCTCCTCGATCTGGTCGGGAAGCGCCCCGACGGGCTGCATCTCGTGGATATCGACTCCGTACAGGGTCTCGATGTCGCCCTGCGGCATCTTGAAGAAAGTGAACTGGTCGCCTTCGAAGTCGGTGCGGACGAGATGGCCGAGGCCCGCGACGGGCTCGAACCCGCGCGAGTGAAGCAGCTCGATCAGGACGTCCGTGTAGCAATTCGTCTCTCGGTACGCCCGGTCGGGGGAGTGAAGCGGATGCGGGACATAGGTGGCGGGATCGGCGCTCATCCCCACAACGCCTCGCGCACCTCGGACGGCCAATCGTTCAGCTCGAGCCCGTGTTTGCGCAGCAGGGCCGCCGTGCACCGCTCCATTCCAAAGCCGAGGCACGCGGTGTGCGCTTCTCCGCCGCCTTCCATCACGATGTGGTTGAGATGGCTGAAATGGTCGCGATGGTAGTTGAAGCTCGCGACTGCCGTCGGCTCCGGCGAAGCGATTGGAACCATCACTTCAAACTTCAGCTCCTGCTCGCGCTGGGACGCCCCCATCATCCGGCCGGCGCGGCCGAAGAAAGGGTCCGACGCAACGTCGAACTGCGGCTCGAGTCCGAGCGAAGTCAGGATCTCGATGGCCCGGTCGCGCCACTTGTCGCGCCAGTTGGCAACGGTTTCCGGCTCGCCGATCCGCACCAGCTCGCGCTGGCGGAACATCTGCAGCCGCGCCGGATCGCCCGAAGGTTCGTTGCGGAAAACCAGGGCAGAACCCGCATCGACGCAAAATCCGCCAGCCGGCACCGGCCCGCGCTTCGCGATGGCCGGATAGACCGGGTAGCAAGCAGCCGGAGTCAGGACGAGATCGGTTTGCGCCTGATGCGGCCACACACCGTGCGCAGCCGCAACCGCAGCGAGCTCAGCGGCATCGCGTTCGCCCCCTTCGAAAGCGCAGACGCATGCGCCGAGATGAGGGAAAGAGTTCAGATAGCCGGTATCTTCGAGCGTCTTCTTCGGAAGCACGGGCGGGAACTGCATCTTCTCCGGATGGTCGTCCGCCGCACGGCGGCCGATCAACTGCTCCATCCCTTCCCGGATGCGGATATAGACGTCGTTGAACCCGTAGATGCCCGGTACGCCACTCTCGATCACGAGCCCCGCTGACACGAGCTCGCCGAGGAACGCCGACTCCTCGGGGGTCCCCTCGCGGAAATCGGCCATTGCTAAACGTCTTTCGCGACGAGCAGCAGGCTGGCGTTGGTTGCGTGGATACGATCGTTCGCGATCATCAGGCAGGCCGACATCGAATCCCGAATGTGACGGCCCACGGCGAACGGCGTGTCGTTCTTGAAACCGACGATGCCGGAAACCGCCATCGCACCGTGACACACGCGCGGCCCCTGCTCGGACGCCGCAATCTTGAGATTGTTGAAGCGGAGCGCTGCGGCCATCGTCATCAGCCACTCGCGGTCCTCGAAATGCTGGACATAATCGGCCAGCCCCGCCTTCACCTCGCCTCGAAGCAGCTGCAGGTCGCCCATGACGTGCGAGAGCTTGGTCGCTGCTGGCGGCGTCACTCCCGGCGTTCGTTTGGCCTGAGCGCGAACGAAAGCGCGGGCGCGATCGAAGGCGTCCGTCGCGATCCCCAGCCACAGATGCGACCACAGCACGTGCGAGACCGGGACCATCGACTGCGGCGCGATCTGAGCGAACGGCTGCTTCACGACCTGGTCAGCGGCGAACGTCGCCGAAACCACATAACCCGGTGAGCAGGTTCCGCGCATTCCGAACGGGTCCCATGTTCCCTGCGGGTCGAGGACATGCTGATCGGCGCTCGTCAGAGCGAGCACCTGATCGCCGGCCTGCGCTTCCGGCGCCCGGCGAAGCGTCGTCAGCAGGTCGTCGGCATAAGCGCCGTAGGACACGGTGGGGGCCTGCTTGGAGAACGAAAAGCCGCCCTCGGCCTCGGTCACGGCCGCGATTGAGCTGCCCATGTCGCCGCCGGTGCCGATTTCCGACGTCACGGAAGCGATGAGGCGCTGTTCTGCCGCAATGCGGCGCAGATGATCCTTGAAGAACTTCTGGCTCGCGGCGTGCCTTGCGAGCGTCACCACCTGAATCTGATGCATCGCGAACACCATCGCGCTCGCGCCGCAACGCGTGCCGAGGATGAAGCATGCCTCGGCGAGCGCTGCGAACGAAACGCCGCGGCCACCGAGTTGAGGCGACAGGAAAGCGGAAAGACCGCCGATTTCCTTCAGCGCATCCACAGTTTCCTGGGGAAAGCGCGCCTTCTCGTCGACATCTGCGGCATTCGGAGCCGAGACTTTGTCGGCGATCTCGCGAACTTGGTTGAGGAACGACCCGTCGACGTCCGCCGACGCTGCGGCGGTAAAGCTGTTACTGGGTGCGGCGACGTTCACGCTGCCTGGGCCTGCTCGAGCTGGGAGATTGCACCGCAGATGCTGCTGATCGACGCGAAAACGCTCCGCGTCAGCATGGAATCGGGGAATTCGACGTCGAAGCCTTCCTCGAGCGCCAGCATCACATTGACCGACGCGTGCGAGGTCATTCCTGCATCGTACAGGTCGGCATTTTCATCGAGCCTGGAAACATCGACTGGAAGGCGAGCGTGATCGCTCAAAATCTCGCGAACTCGTGTAATCATTACCGGCGTCAACATCGGCCCCCCCGGGTCACAAGCGCGTCCTTAACATACCATAGAATTTGACAATATAGCTCAGAAGTTAATGCGCAGAACCATGCGAGGCCATGATGCGCCGGGGAGGGGCGGCGAAAAAGGCGGTAGTCGAGACCAGTCCCGATCTGGAACATGGCAACGCCGAGGGTGGTGAACCTAGGCGGGGGCTTACGCTGGAACCGCTTGCCGGCCCTCGACCCGCTCCGGCGATCTCATCCGCGCAAGGTTGCGCCAGAAGCGGTCGAGGCTTGCAGTCCCTCCGAACAACGTCGTGAAGTGCGTTGAATCGACCAGGACGATATCGCCCTTCCGCTCGCCTTCGGGCGGCATCCAGAGCAGGATGTTGAACTCGGTGTTGCCCCCCTCGTGAAGGGGTGAGGCCTGTCGAGGTCGACCGGCTGGCGCGCGAGAACGCGAATTCGCGAGCTGGCGCGCTCGGTCACTTCATAGTGCGGCAAATGCGGATGGAAGTTCAGGCTCGGCACCCCATCGAGGAGGCCGAGCTCGTCCGAGTCTTCGAACTTGGTCAGCGGCGCGATGTCGCCGTCCTTGCGGGCGGGCCTCAGCCCCCAGACATTGTGCACTGGCACGTCGAGCATTTGCATCAGGTCGCGCGTGTAGGTGGTGAAGCGTTGCTGGCGCGGGACCAGCCGGTCGCCATGGTGGAGATATTCTTCCTGCCGCTGATCGTAATCGTCTGTGAATCCGACATCGTGATGTGGGGCGAGCAACAGGCAGGTCCCCTCGCGCTTCAACCACCGTCGGATCGCTTCCGCCTCCCCCGGATCGGCATGTTCGTCGCCGGGCAGATGATCGAGTCCGAACACCATCAGCGTGTCGCAGTCGGCGAGGATCCGTTCGTCGATCGGAAGACGGAATCCCGCCTGGTCCACGCGCTGGAAGACCGCAACCGGGTGCCCCGTCTCCTCCTCGGCGGCGCGCTGGAAGCTTAGCGCCGAGACGTGGAATAGCTCGAGCGTACCTGCGATGCCCTGGAGGAAGTTCCGAGGGCTGTACTGCTCGGTCTCATAGGCTGGCCAAAGGACGTTTCGGACTTCGGTGATCGTCGAGAACCGATTCTCCGTCAGCGCTGGATCGCGCTGCACTTCCCACGGATAGCTCCACGTCCAGTAAATGCTCATTCGGCGTTTGCCGTCGGCGGCGCGGGTGACATGCGACTGGTTATAGGTGCGGGCTGGCGTGGTCATGCCTTCACTCCTTCGAGTGCCGGCGTGGCGGACTCAGCCGCTGAGCCGAGATTGGCGAGACTGTTGAGGGCATTGATCCCCGGGAGGAAGAAATAAGCGCCGCCGCGGACCGTCGTGAACGCGGGCAGGCCGACGATCTTCTTGCGGATCGGTCGCTTGGGAATCTTGAATTCGAGGGTTCCGTCCTGGTTGCCGATGATCGGGTCGCGCTCGTTGCCGAGCTCGTGGAAGTTCTTGTCGTTGACCCAGACGTTTTGAGCGAACTCGAACTGACGGATGAGGTTGGCGCAGATCACGAAGGCTGCAATCCCGCGCTCAGTGCCGTCATCGGGCCGTCCTTCGGGTAGGTGCGATCCGTAGGTTGCGCCTCGCCGGATCATCCGGCGACGGTTGATGTTTGCTGCCGTGTCGCGCGGGTTCATCCGGCGCATGTGTGAGCCCAGCGGTACCGCATAGCCGTGCGGGTCATTATCCTTGTAATTGAATTCGTTGCAGCGATTGAGGTCGGCGCCGAGCTCCGGATCATCCTTGTCGGGAGCAAGCGTAAGCGGAGCGCCGCTCCGCCAGCGGCCCATCAGCTTGGCGGCGATCAGCTCCTGCTCCTCCGGCGTTTCGCCGTGCTCGGCGAGGAATTCTCGAAACCTGCCGACATGCTCTTCCAGCCGGCGGTAGGCCATGTAGCTGCCGTTGCGCGACACCTCCGGCATCGGCATCGGGTAGGGCTGGCCGCTCTCGTCCGGGTAGCCGAGAATGAACTCCCCCGCCTTCAGCGGACCGCCGCACCCTGCATAGGGAATGTCCTCCGTCCCCTCGATCACCGGCTGCGACAGCCGGTCGCGGTAACCGAAATGGTCGTGGGCGTAGCCGAAGGGCGGAGTCGCCTCGAGCTCAAGGGTGGAGATCACCTCCAGCCCGGGACACCGGGTCAGCAGGTCGTCGTGCTCGACCTCGCAGCGCCCCCGCTCGGCGGCGTCGCGAGCGAAGAGGATGGCAAGCGCATGGAGATCCGGCCGGCTCGTCCCGTCGACCCAGTTCTCCGGCGCGTTCACTCCCGTATCGCCGAGCACTTCGGCGCGCGCCGCCATCCCGGTCCTGAACTCGTCGGGAAATGTCGCCAGCGCTTCATGGTCGAGGCCGAGCGCCTTCAACCCGTTCCAGGTGAAGGCGATCGTAACCCAGCTGCTCTTCGCTTCAGACGTATCGACGTCAGCGGCCGACCGGACCGTCGCCATCATTTCCTGAAGCCAGCGCCGTCCGGCCTCGGCGCGCTCGAATTTCAGGAAGACATAGCGGCCGGTCATCGCCGGCGTTCGGGTCAGCAGGATGTGCTGAATATCGTCGAGCTCGAGCGGCTGGGCCATCGAGTGTTCCTAGAGCTGCATGTTGTCGAGGACGTTGGCGAGACCGTTCTTCACCTCGAGCGCGCTCTTGATCTCCTTCGCCGAGACGTAGGAATATTCGGCATATTCCATGAAGCTCGGCCGGTGATGCTCGCGAACGAACTCGATGAAGGCGTTCGGGTTCGTCTTCCAGTCCGCCGGGAAGCCTTCGAGATTCTCGAACACCGTGTTGATGCCGGTCGACGAGAAGATGTTGACCGCGTCCTCGGTATATTTGTCGAAATCCGTGTCGAAGATGCCCTGGTACATGAAGTAGGTCTGGCCCTCGATGTCGAAGAGGACCCACTTCAGCGTGTGCAACTTCAGGACGTCGAGCAGGTCGGGCGCACCGGCGACGCCCTTTTCGATATTGCGGGCATATTCGTAGAAATTCTCTTCAGTGCCCGGCTTGATCCTCGCGATGATCGTGAAGCCATAGTTCAGCGGCGTGCGCGGGAAGATCGGGCCGAAGCGCCCCTGCTCGATCCGGTCGGGAAAGAAGCCGCCCTTCGGGATGTGCATCGCTGACTGCCGGCCCTTCACCTTGCTCGGCGGCAAAGCGTTTGAGACTTCGCGGCTTCTCAAGAACGGTCGCCATTCGCTTTCTCCTTCAAAAAACAGTTCCGATGATGGTTCGAAGCATCCAGCCGTCGGGCCCGTGCGCGTTCCGCGCCACGACCTTCCCGGCGCTGAAGCGCAGCGAGAGATTGTGCGGCAGGGAGAAGGTGCCGGTGGACCCGAGCGAGAGTGCGCTTTGCGAGTTGCCGGCATTGACGCCGTCCACGTCGACCGCACCGCCTTCGCGCCACAGCAGGTCGATCGAGGCCCAGAAGGTTCGCGTGAAGCCGCGGGTCAGGTGGCCTTCGAAGATGAATAGCGGCTTCTGCTTCGTCCGGCTCGCGCCGAATGGGTCGTTGTTGGGCATGTAAAAGGTGATGGTGGGCATCGCTTCGAGGGTCGCGAGATGCGGATCGGCCATCCGCTCGCCGATCGCGTAGACGATCGGCACCCCCAGCCGCAGCGCCCAACGGTTCGCGCCGATGTTGACCGAACGCTCGGAGCTGTACTTGCCCGTCGGGAAAAAGATCTTGGCGAGCAGGTTCACCGCAAGCCCCGGCGGATGCGCCGAATAGTCCGCGGCTTTGAGGGCCGGCGTACCGTAAACGCCGTAGACAAAGCCGAGCTGCGCATCGCCAAAGCCGCTGATGCGCTCAGTCACTGCATTTTGGGAAATGCGGCTGGCGGGGATCACCAGAAAGATGAAGCCCTGGTCCCTTCCGAACCTCAGCGCCTGGACGAACTGGAAGACGCCGAGCTTGGTGTCGAGGTCGTTGTTCTCAAGGGTGCCGTCATCGGAGGCGACGTTGCTGTGGAGCAGGTGCAAGCGCAGCGACGCTATCGTCGTCTGGTCGGGGACCATCATGTACAGCCGAGCGCCGTCGTCCTGCGCATAGGCGGCAGACGTGGATGCAAGGCATAGCGCCGCGACCGCCGCCGAGCGCAGGACCCGGCGGAAAACCCGCGCAGAATTTGACCGACGCATTGGCATTCCGCGCCCCGAAACAACTGCGCGTCGGCGCTACGATTCGGAACGCAAAGCAGTAATCCAGACAAACCCTGAGCAAAGCGGGCTTCACGGCGCGATGACGGCGAAGGTTTCCCTGTCCCTCCGCATCGCGTAACTCGCCTCCGCAATGCACTTTCTCGACCAGGCCAAGATCTTCATTCGCTCGGGCGCGGGCGGCCCCGGAGCGGTCAGCTTCAGGCGCGAGAAGTTCGTCGAATTCGGCGGCCCCGACGGCGGCGACGGCGGCAAGGGCGGCGACATCGTGTTTGAGGCGGTGGCCGGCCTCAATACGCTCATCGACTTCCGCTACACCCAGCACTTCCGCGCGCCTCGCGGCAAGGGCGGGGCCGGCTCGAACCGCACTGGGGCCGGGGGCGACGACCTCGTCATCAAGGTGCCGGTCGGAACCCAGATCCTCGCCGATGACGAGGAGCGTACGCTGGTCGCGGATCTCATGGTCGAGGGGCAGTGCGTGACCTTCCTGCAGGGCGGTATGGGCGGTCGTGGCAACGCCAGCTACAAGACGTCGACCAATCGCGCGCCACGCCAGCACCAGACGGGCACGGCGGGCGAGGAGATGTGGGTCTGGCTCCGGCTCAAGCTGCTCGCCGACGTCGGCCTTCTCGGCCTGCCGAATGCCGGCAAGTCCACCTTCCTGAACTCGGTGACAAACGCCTCGGCCAAGGTCGGCGACTATCCCTTCACGACGCTCCGCCCGCAGCTAGGCGTGGTCCGTCACAAGGGCCGTGAGTTCGTGCTCGCCGACATCCCGGGGCTGATCGAGGGTGCAGCCGAAGGAGCGGGTGTCGGCGACCGCTTCCTCGGCCATGTCGAGCGCACCATCCTTCTCCTTCACCTGGTCGACGGTTCTGCCGACGATCCACTCGAAGCCTGGCGAATCGTGCGTGGCGAGCTTGAGGGCTATGGCGCCGGGCTGGACGACAAGCCCGAGATCATCGCCCTGACGAAGGCCGACCTCCTCGATGAAAAGCGGCGCGCGAAACTCTCCATGGCCCTCGAGAAGGAATCCGGCGCCAGGGTGTTCTCGATCTCGGCGCCGCTCGAGGAAGGCCTTGGGCCGCTCCTCGATTGTGTGATCGAGCGCCTGGGCAGTGCGGCCGAAGAAGTCGACGACCCCGAGCTCGCGGGCGGGAACTCCTGGTCCCCTCTATGAGGATTGCGGTCACCGGCGGTACCGGGTTCGTCGGCTCCCATCTGCTCGAGTCCGCCCTCGCCGCGGGTCACGAAGTCGTGGCGCTGACCCGCCGCGAGCAGCCGCAGCGACAGAAAGTGAGGTGGGTTTCCGGCGACCTGCATGACCGCGCTGCGCTCGAGCTGCTGGTCGAGGATGCCGATGCGGTGATCCACGTCGCCGGAGTGATCAGCGCGCATTCACCAGACGCTTTCGAAAAGGGCAATGTAGAGGGCACGCTTGCGATGCTCGCGGCCGCCACCGCGGGCGGCTTGCGCCGGTTCGTCCATGTCTCGTCGCTCGCCGCGCGCGAGCCCAACCTCTCGCTCTACGGAGCGTCCAAGGCATCCGCGGAAGGACTGGTCCACGGCTCAGGCCTCGACTGGTCGATCGTCCGTCCGCCCGCGGTCTATGGCCCTGGTGACAAGGAGACTCTGGAGCTGTTTCGGATGGCCAAGCTCGGGGTGATGCTGATGCCGCCCAAGGGCCGCGTGTCGGTCGTCCATGTCGACGATCTGTGCCGTCTCCTCCTTGCGCTCGCCGCGCCGGAAGCGCCCTCAACGATCCTCATCGAGCCCGATGACGGCAAATCGGGCGGCTGGACCCACCGCGAGTTCGCCCGAGCGTTAGGAAATGCCGTGGGCACGAGGCCGGCGATTGTCTCGTCTCCAGGTCTCGTCCTTCGCCTCGCGGCTCGCGCCGATCAGCTGTTCCGCCGCCATCGCGCTAAGCTCACCGTGGACCGCGCCGCTTATTTCTCGCACCGCAACTGGGTGGTCGAGCCCAAGCGCTCAGTGCCGGTTGGCCTTTGGCAGCCGGCGATCGAGACGATCGAAGGGCTCAGGCAAACCGCCGATTGGTACCGCCAGCAGGGGTGGCTGTAGAAATCGCGACTTCCGGCTGACCGACCGAACCCGACCGCTCGGCCCACTGGGGCTCGGCAACGAACATGTGGTCGAGCATGTGCGCCTGCATCATGTACATGATGAGCTTGTTCGCGTTTCGCCGCATCCGCCTCAGCGCCTTCGTCCGCTGCGGCATCCGCGCGAGGAAACTCGCCGCAAGGTATGTGCGATAAGAGAAGACGCCGCCTCGCTCGAACGCTTGCCTCGAGAGATAAGGGCGCAGCTCACGCGCGGCCTCCCGATCTGCACCGAACAGATCGACGGCATCGCTCGTGAGCATGAACCCGCTCTTGCGACGTAGCCGGAGATCGTCCGGCAGGATGCCCTTCATCGCGTCGCGGAGCACTGCTTTCTCCACGCCGCCGCGTATCTTGAGATCCACCGGAACAGACTTGGCCAGATCGTAAAGATGGTGGTCGAGGAATGGCAGCCGCGCTTCGAGGGAATGCGCCATCTCCTCGCGGTCGCCGAGGTAGCAGAGGATATCGAACGGCATCGCCGCCAGACGCGCCTCCTGAACGGCGTTGACGAGCGGCTTCGCAGCGGTTGGGCCGGGCGCTGCGATCATTCTTTCGGAGCGAAGACGCGCCCGCTGCTTCTTATGGAAAATCAGCAGCGAGAGTCCGGCGGCGAGCTTGCCCAGCTTGAGGCGACGCGATTGAAGCGACTGATCCTTCGAAGCGCCCTGTCGCGTGTCTCGGATCGCCTTCTGGAAAAAGGACCGATAGCCGAGGAAGACTTCGTCGGCCCCCTCTCCAGTGAGGACGACCGTCACATGCTTGCGCGCTTCTTCGGACAGTAGGAACTTCCCGACTGGGGCGAGCGTGACGAACGGAAGCTCCGAAAACCATAAGGCCCGTTCCAGATTGTCCCAGAGCATCTGCTTGGTGACGGTGAGGTCGTGATGCTCGGTGCCTACATATTCGGCCGCCCGGCGCGCGACCTCGCCTTCGCTTCGGCCACTGCCTTCGAATGAGATGGAAAATGAGTGGGGACGGGGTCCGAGGTTCCGCTTCATCAGCGCTGCTACGGCCGTCGAATCCACTCCGCCGCTCAGATAAAGCCCGACGGGAACATCGGCGCGAAGGCGAAGCCGCACCGCCTCTTCGATCGCCTCCAATACCGAACGCGCCGCTTTCTTCGCCGCCTCGTCAGCCGGCTCGGCGATCGGCTCCACGATGGTGTCGGGGAGGTCGCCGCACCAGTAGCGTGCCTTTGTCGCCGTCCCGGTCTCAAGGTCGATTGCGAGATAGCTGGCGGGCGGTACATGCTCGATATTTTCGAACGGGAAGCGCGGGTTGTCGGGGTCCTGGTCCAACAGCGGATCGAACCCGGCTGCGTTGAGTTTCGGAATGACGAGGCCGCTCGCGAAAATCGCCTTCATCTCCGACGCGAAGGCATAGCGGCCGCCGGGCTGGCGAGAGACGTAGAGCGGCTTGATCCCGAAGCGGTCGCGAGCAGCGATCAGCAGTCGCCGCGACCGGTCGTAGAGGAGGAAAGCAAATTCGCCGCGCAGCTGCTCGAAGCAGCCGAGCCCGAATTCGCGATAGAGATGGATGATGACTTCGGAATCGGAGCCCGTCCTGAAGATGCATCCCTTTGCCTCGAGTGAAGCCCTGATCCGCTCGAAATCATAAATTTCGCCATTTGCGGCCAGCACGATATTGCCGTCGTCGCTCACCAGCGGTTGGGCGCCGGTTTCGAGGTCGATCACCGCCAGGCGCGTATGGGCGATGGTGACCATTGCTTCTGAATCGTTAAACAGGCCCCGCCCGTCGGGTCCGCGATGGTCGAGAACGCTAAAAACGTCCCTGAGCCGGGAATCCGGAAGGTCGTGGCCGATCGCTGCGAACAGCCCGCACATCGCCTCGCCATGTGGAGCTCCCAGCGTTTGGATGTGATTGACGGCGGATTACTTTTTCCCAACGTGACGAACGATTAGCGGGAACGGAAACTCGACATCGTGGCCGGTCGGGCTACGTCGTTGCAGGGATTTGAGCAGGATGCGCATTCTCGTCGCAGAAGATGATGCCGACACGGGCGAGTTCCTCCGCCGTGGGCTGAAAGAGCTTGGCCACAGCGTCATCCTCGCCGATGACGGACTGGAGGCAATTCGCCTTCTCTGCACGCGCGAGCTCGATGTCGCGATCCTCGACCGAATGCTTCCTCGGCTCGACGGCGTTTCGATCCTCCGCCGCGCTCGAGTTGCCGGCGTGGAAGTGCCGGTTCTGCTTCTGACCGCTTTGGGGGGGATCGAGGATCGTGTGACGGGCCTTGAAGCAGGCGCCGACGATTATCTCGTGAAGCCGTTTGCGCTCTCGGAGCTGGCGGCGAGGGTCAACGCGCTGGGCCGACGGAGGCCCGCGCCGGCGGAAATCACGCGCCTCCAGATTCGCGACCTCATCATGGATCTCCTAAAACGTCAGGTGCAGCGCGATGGCGCGCCGATCCCGCTTCAGCCGCGCGAATTCCGAATCCTCGAAGAGCTGATGCGCGAAGAGGGCAAGGTCGTCACGCGCACGATGCTGCTCGAACGCGTGTGGAACTATCACTTCGATCCCGAGACCAATATCGTCGAGACTCACATCAGCCGCTTGCGCTCGAAGCTCAACGAAGGCGGAAGGGCGGATCTCATCGAGACGATACGCGGCCTCGGTTACCGTATGGCCGTCGATGCGTAAGTGGCAATCGAGCGCCGCTTACCGCATCGCGTTCATCAACTTCGGCGCCTACGCGGCAGGGCTGGCAGTGCTCGGCCTCGTTGTTTTCGCGGTCATGCACCTCGCCTTCGCACGGCAGCTCGATTCCATGGTCGTGGACGAATCCCGCACGCTTCAGGAAGAATTTGCAACCGGCGGAGAGCGCGAGCTTGCCGAAGCGATCGCCGAGCGCGAGGCGTCGAGCTCGTCAACGCGCATGCTCTACGCCGTCTTCGCTCCCGACGGCCGCCGTATTTACGGCTCCTTGCAGGCCAAGCGGCCTCGCCTCGGAGTGCATCCGATCAAGTTCTACGATCCCGGTGAGGGTCCGGGCGACAGTGCTCGAGCGGCAATCGTCGACCTGCCCAACGGCGATCGCGTCGTCGTGGCCGTCGACAGCGAATGGCTCGAACGGATCGAGAGCGTCGTCATCATCATTTTCAGCCTCGCCTTTATCGGATCGCTGGTCGTCGGCTTTGGAGGCGCCGTGATCCTCGGATCCTACCTCCAGCGGCGGCTTCATTCGATCAGCAACTCCGCCGAAGCGATCATTGCAGGCGACATTCGAAGCCGCGTGCCGGTCAGCCCGCGCAAGGATGAGTTCGACCAGCTGGCAGTGACCCTCAACCGAATGCTGGACCGAATTGAGGGTCTGCTGGAGAATTTGCAGCAAGTGTCGAGCGACATCGCGCATGACCTCCGTACCCCGCTCGCACGCCTGCGCAATCATCTCGAGCGCGGCACTCGCGCATCGGGCGACGACGCGCTGATCCCGGATGCAATTCGACAGGTCGATGTAGTTCTCTCCTTGTTCGCTGCTATCCTTCGGGTCGCGGAGGTCGAGAGCGGCGAGACCAAGCGGTTCTTCGACTATGTCGACGTGACGGCACTTCTGAACGAGGTGGCGGAAAGCTTCTCGCTGGCATTCGAGGATGTCGGGCGCACCTTCCTGTGGTCGATCGAGCCGAACCTCTCCGTCGACGGCGACCGCGATCTGCTCGCCCAGGCGATGATCAACCTCGTCGAAAATGCGCAGCGCCACACACCGATCGGCACGATCGTCCGAATGACGGCTGTGTCGGCAGGCGACATCGTCAGCATGCAAGTCGAAGACAATGGACCGGGAGTTCCGAACGCCGATCTCGGTCGAATCACGAAAAGGTTCGCAAGGCTAGAGAGCAGCCGCAACACCGTCGGACATGGGCTTGGGCTAAGCCTGGTGAGCGCGGTCGCGAAGCTCCATGGCGGTCGGCTGGTCTTGAGAAGCACGAAGTCCGGACTGTCGGCAACGATCGAGATCCCGCAACGCGCCGTCCCCAAACCGCGCCCTCAGGCCGCCTAGCGGTCCCTAGGGCGTGCTTCCGATCACGAGCGGCCTGCTGTAGCCCGACGGAGCGATGACTTCGATCTTGGCGAAGCGCGCCTGCTCGAGCACTTCAACGGCGAACTCGATCGACGCCTTCTTATAAGTCTCTTCGTCGGCGCGGTCGATCAGGCGGTCGGTGTTGCACTGGAGGACCAGAACGTCGGTGATCGTTCGGATGAAGGCGACGATGTCGCGCATCTCCTGCTCGCTCAAATAGTAAAGCGCGCAAAGCGCCGTCACCAGATCGAAACGGCCGAGACCCAAGCTCGGCAAATCCGCGAACGAACCGTGGATGCAGCGGAAATCATAGCTGCGGTTGTCGAGCCATTCGAACGCCGCCTTCAGGATCTGCGCATTGCGGACTTTGTTCTCGTCATACTCAATCCCCACCGCCGACGCCGCGCCATGGCGCAACATCTGGATGGGATTGAGACCCACATTGCTGCCGAGGTCGAGGACCGAGCCGCCCTTCGGGATCGGCAGATGATCCTTCAGGATGTAGTTCCAGCGGGCCGTTCCGACGTCCGTATTCCAGATGCTGCCCCAATGGACGTCGTCGCGGACGATGATCGATGCATAAGCGCTGTCTCCGGCATCCTCTTGGGTGTCATCCACCGTCACGGGCGCAGAATCACGCCGGCGGAGATAGCTCGCGGTCAGCAATTTTGTGCCGAACAACCGGTTGAACGCGTCTCGGTCGAGGTCGCGCAAATAGACCGACATGTCCTTCGATAGACCCGCGAGCGGAAGGAGATTGTCGAGGCCGGTGACGACGACTTGGCCGCCATCCGTGGCGGCGATCGAATCCACCTCGACCTGATCGAGTACATAGCCCGCCCGGTGGATCGCCAGAAGCGCTTCCTCGATGCGCGCGGCCTCGGCGATGGATCCCGCTTCGGCAACCGCGCCCAGAGTGATCTCGTTCGAATCCCAGTCGACCGAGATGACCGGCGGAACCGGACAGCCGGCTTGTGCGAGGTCCAGCAAGCCTTCCAGCACCTGCACGAAGCGTCCACGCTCCGCTCGGAAGATCATCCAACTCAGAGATCGGGAATCGAGGGAAGAAGGGGGCGCATCCCCATGCTCTTCCCATCGCCGCCTCAGATGCTCGAGCCGATTGTCGAGCGCACGCTTGTAAGCCCTCCGGCGATGATTTCGCCGCGCGATGCTCCGCGCGATATCGGTTGACGAATAAACCGTCCGCCCGAGCGTCTTGATATAGAGCGTGCGCGCGGCCCCTTTGGGACCGAGCCGAGCCAATTGGCCGAGGCGCTTGCGTATCTTCGCAGCTAGCTGTTCATCGCGTCGCATGAGGAGGCCCGGTCGGTAAGGATTTCCGTCCGGGAGATAGATCTAGAACCCGGAATAACGCGGAACGCATTCCGGATTGGTCGCCGCTGCGCCGCAGTCGGATCAAATTGATAAATCCCAAGGTTGGTGAATTAATCCCAATGCGATCCGCTGCCGCGCCCCCTGTTTCGGCAAGCCCTATTATAAGGTGTCCCGAGGGCGCCTCTCAATTTATCCTAAGGCAGTTGGCTTTAGTGGAGCAGCCGATGAAAGGGCTGAAGGTCGCCGCGCTCGCGCTTCTCGTGGCCGTGATCGCGGCATTTGCCGCTTGGCAGCTGTGGCCGGTGCAGATCATGGTGACGGCCTATCGCTTCACTCACCGCGTCGGTCCGAACCGCCCGGTCCGCTGGGCCGAGGGTCCGGCGGCCGCTCCTTCCGCCCGGCGGCCACCGAACATCGTCCTGATCGTCGCCGACGATCTCGGCGTCAACGACATCACCGCCGAAGGTCCGGGAACCGGCGTAGCGGGCGGGCTCGTGCCGACCCCGAACATCGACGCGATCGCGCGTCAGGGCGCGGACTTCACCGTCGCTTATTCCGGCAATGCCACCTGCTCGCCGTCGCGCGCGGCGCTGATGACCGGCCGCTACCCGCCGCGCTTCGGGTTCGAGTTCACCGCCGTTCCCGACGAGCTTGCGAAATACGTCCCGCGCTACTCGCCGCACAATCGGCCGCACCAGACCATCTACCACGCCGACCTTCAGGGCCAGGCGCCGGCCATGGCCGACATGGGCATGCCGGGAAGCGAGGTCACCATCGCCGAACTCCTCAAGGCCCGCGGCTATCACACTGTCCATCTCGGCAAATGGCATCTCGGCGAAGCGAAGGGCATGCGACCCGAGGATCAGGGCTTCGAGGAGACGCTCGGCTTCATGCCCGGCGCCAGCAAATACGAGCCCGACACTGCCTCGGTCGATGCCAAGCTTCCCGGCGACCCGCTCGACCGCTTCCTGTGGCTGGCGCTCAGCGACGGAGTCCAGTTCAACGGCAGCACGCCATTTCATGCCGGCGAATATATGACCGATTACCTGAGCGATGAGGCGGCATCGGTGATCCGCGCCAACCGCAACCGGCCCTTCTTCCTCTACCTCGCCTACAATGCGCCGCACACACCCTACCAGGCGACGCAAGCGGACTATGATGCCCTCGGCGCGATCAAGGACCGACGCCTTCGCGTTTACGGGGCGATCATCCGTGCGCTCGACCGCGGCGTGGGCAAGGTGATGGCGGCGCTCAAGGCGCAGGGGCTCGACGACAATACCATCGTCATCTTCACCAACGACAATGGCGGCGCCTGGTATGCGGGCCTCAATGATATCAACAAGCCCTACCGCGGCTGGAAGGGGACCTTCTTCGAAGGCGGAATCCGAACGCCCCTCTTCGTCCGCTGGCCTGCGAAGATCGCGGCCGGCGAACGCATTTCCGAGCCGGCACAATTCATCGACGTCCTCCCGACCTTAGCCGCTGCAGCTGGCGCTCCGCTGCCGACCGGCCGAGTGATCGACGGCATCAACCTCCTGCCGTTCGCGATGGATCACGCAGCGCCCGTCAAGCGGACCCTCTTCTGGCGCTCCGGCAGCTACCAGGCGGTCCGCGAGGGCGACTGGAAGCTGCAAATATCCCGCAACCCGCCCCGCATCTGGCTATTCAACCTCGCGGCCGACCCGACCGAGCGCAGTGAGCTGTCGAAAACGCGCCCCGACATCGTCGCGCAGCTGCGCGGCGCGCTAGCAGCCCATGACCACCAAATGGAGAAGCCGCTCTGGCCCGCACTGCTCGAAGAACCCATCCGCATCGACGTCCCCGCCGACGCGCCGTGGAAGCCCGGCCAGGAATATGTCTACTGGCCGAACTGAGGTGCGGCCCATTGCCGTATCTTTCGACCCATCTCGGACATTCAGCTAAGCCATTCGAGCATCTCCAAAACGGCCTTGTCGGCGCCTCGGGCGCTGCAGGGCGATTCCCAATAAGCAGCGACTCTGATTTCTCCGTTGGTCGCCTTGCCGTAGACAGCGATGCTGCTGCCCGGACCTCCGCCGGAATGACCGCAGGGGGATGTGAAACCCTCCCAGGCGCCCATGATCCCTAGTCCGTAAGCAGGATGGTCCCAAAGCTCGTCGCGAAACTGGGGCAGGAGATGAACTTTCAGCATTTCTGCGAGCGTGGGCGCGTTCAAGACCGCTCCTGACAATAAGGCTTGAAGGAACGTCGCAGCGTCTGCGATCGGGCCGACGAGCAATCCGTGCAATACCCAGCGGGGATCATATCCCGCCCCACACCCCATCCGAACATTCTCTAGATCCGCTTTGGAAGCCGCCAGGCGCGCATTGCGTACCCTTGCCGGTGCAAGCGCCAGAAGATCCAGTGCTTGGCTTAAGCTCTTGCCCTCTGTGTCAGTGATGAGGCGGCCCACATAGTAATAGCCAATGTTTGAATAGGCCCAACGGGCGCCCGGCGGCCATGGCGGGTAAGCTGCGACGGTTCGGGCAATGATCTCTTGGGCCGACCATGGCTCGTCGCCGCTCGCGACGGCTGAGTGGTAGCTGTCCAGCCAGCCATAGTCTGGCAATCCCGCTTGGTGCTGGAGCAGTTGGCGAAGGGTAAACGCATGTCCGGACAGCCGCTCGTCGAGGTCGAGTGATCCCAGTTCGACGAGCTTCAGTGCGGCCGTCGCGATGACGAGCTTTGTGAAGCTCCACCAGGGCACATCGATCGCTTCGTCCTCTCGTCGGACGACGCGTTCGCCACGGATACTGATCGCCGTTCGCATCGGCCGAGGTATCGTTTGCGCGACCATGGCACGCAATCCTTACGGGGCCCGCTTTCGAACCCCATTGCTGCCGTTAGGCAGTTTGGACATCGATCACGACGATGCCGGCCTTTTGCCCCGTTTGCACATAGCGATAGGCATCCGCAATCGCGGCTAGCGGATACTTCCGATCGACAATTGCTCGAAATTGTCCGGCTTGCATCCGCTCTTTGAGGAAATTGACGAACATCGGAGCGCTTCCACGCGGGGGCAGTGGGACAGTCACTCGATCGCTTCGGGTAACTGCGGACCAAAGCAGGAAGGGCACGTCCTGCCCCCAAGGGCCGAGATCTGTCACAGCGAAGCGACCATCGGATTTGAGCAGTCGACGCCAGTCGCGAACAGCCATCTTCCCAACAGCGTCAAACACGAAGTCGAAGTTCCTGCCCAGCTCGCGGAATTCGTTTGTTGCGTAATCGACCACTCGGTCTGCACCCAGCGATCTGGCAAGGTCGAGGTGTCTGCCGGCGACCACTGCCGTGACTTCCGCCCCGGAATATTTCGCAAGCTGCACCGAAGCGACACCGATCGCTCCCGACGCGCCGTAGATCAGAATTTTGTGTCCGGCCCTGAGCCCGAAGCTGGTTACACTTGCGTTGGCATAATAAGCGCCTTCGCAGACGGGGGCCTCGTTGAACCGCAAGCTTTCAGGCATTGTCGCGATCGGGCCCGCAGCGGGCATGCAGAAATATTCCGCCTGAGCTCCGCTCCTTCCATATGGGCACATGCCGAACACATGGTCGCCGGCCTTGAGCGTTGCGACGCCCGCGCCGACTTCCTCGACCTCACCGGCAAAGTCCATTCCAAGAATCGTGCGCTGTGGCTGACGCGCAATCATCCGCTGCAGCAAAGGGTGCCGAAGCTCGCCAAAATCCGTCCGATTGACAGTCGCTGCGTGGACCCGGACTCGGACCTCGCCCGCCGCGGGATCAGGTTCGGGTACGTCACGAACCTCGATCGTCCAGCGCGATCCGAACCGGACGACAATCGCGGCTTTCATGACTTCGCCCCGCCAAGGTTAAACGCGTAGCTTCTGTTCAAAAACCGCGATTGCAAGCGCGGTTGTTGATAATCACCGAATCTCAGCTTTCCGACCAAACTTGCCACCGCGTCTTTTCGAAGATTGCGTGCCTCTCACAATGGTCAGAAGTGACGTCGGACAAGCTCAACTGCGTGGCCCACACTGATCTCCGACGTATTAAGAATCAACGCGCAACTAGCCTTTGCTTCTTCGCGCAAGAACCGAGCCCAGTTCAGCATTTCCTCTGAGGCGAGATGTTCCTGCCGCCGCTCGATCACCAAACGCTGCCGTCGCGTCGCATCGTCACAGTCGACAAGGATGATCCTGTAACTGAGAATCCGGGCCGCTTTCGCGGCTTCCTCGACGAATGCGAGGCGCATCTGGCCCTCGAACAGCACTGGCTTTGTGACTAGCCGAGAACGAATTTCGCGCAGCCAATCCATCGTTTTCGCGCGCTGCCATTGTTCGCCGGATCCAAATTTCCTGACCATCTCGTCAGGCGTTGGAACACCAATGCTGTCGAAGAAGCAGACCTCGGCAATACTTGAATAGCGGTTTGAAAACTCGCGGGCGATCGTTGTTTTCCCTGAGCCGGACGCACCCGTCAGTATCACAAAAGTCATGCGAACCGCCCGCTCTTCTTCGACTTATGGGGTAACGTTGGAATGTCGGTTCTTCGCCCATCCTGCCACTCGATCGAATTGGACTTGAGACCTGAGGGCCGTGCCAATCTTATCGTCGCGTTCCCCGGAATCCGTTGAAATCCAGCGCGACCGGATTGCCGCCCGGGCCGCGCACGACGCTGACGAGGTTCCAGTAATAGCGGTCCATGTATTTGTCCTTGGCGAGGGGAAGCAGCGGATCCTCGGGCCCTCCCGGCCAGTATAAGGTCGTGCCTGTGGCGTCGGTTGCCAAGTTCAGTGTCGCCGAAGCCCGGTAGAAGTCCGCGCCGAACACGAAGTCGCCGGCGGGGCGTCCGGCAACCGCCGCCGGCACGGGCGCATAATCGAACGGCTTGTAGGTCTTTCCCATCACCATCGCCACTGCCTCCGGAACGATGATGGGGTTAGCGTCATGCTCGATATTGGTGAGGACGATCACGGCGAGATCTTCCTTCGGCAGATATTCGAGGATAGCGGAGAAGCCTGGCGCGCGACCGTTGGAGACGATGACGGCTTCACCCAGCCGGGGACTTTGCTTCTCGCTCACATACCAGCCGAATCCGTCTTTGGTTTCGAGCATGGCCTTGCGGCTGCTCTCGGAGAGCAGCGGACCATGGACGATGGCCTGGAGCCATTTCCACTCGTCGCCCACGGTCGTGTACACCGATCCGTTGCCCGGGAGTGCCGACCAATGGATCGTCGGAGCCGGCTTCAGGCCAAATGTGCCATCGACCCTGTAGCCGACCGCCACGGCGCCCCTGATCGGTCGATCATCGTCGATGCCGCTGTCGCGCATCCCGAACGGCTCGAACACCAGGCGCTCCATCGCATCGGCGAAGGGCAGGCCAGTCTTCTTTTCGATGATGAGCGCGAGCAGGTTCTGGCCCGAATGCTCCTCGCTTTGGCTATCGCCGCCCGGTTCGCCGTGAGGCTTGAGCCCGAGCATCGCCGCAACCATCGATTCCGGCGTTTGGTGGCTCTTCCGAAGATCGTCGGAGTTGGGCAGATCATCCTCGACATCGGGCAGGTTGGAGTTCTGCAGGAGCAAGTTCCGGATGGTGATCTTGTCGCCGTTGGGAACCCCCGGCACGATCTCGGAGACGGGCGTGTCGAACGACAGCTTGCCCTGATCGATCAGACGCATGGCCGCGGTCGACGTGAATGGGATCGACATCGATGCGATGTGGAAGCGGGTGTTCGGTCCGTTGGGAATGCGCCTGCCTTCATCCGCAAAGCCGTAGCTCTTGGCGAATAGCGTTCGCTTGCCCTGAACAATCAGGATGGAGCCGGACAGGTTGTTCGTCGACGCGAACGGTTTGAAAAAACTTTCGATTTGGGCCGCTGTCTGTGCAGCGGTTGCAGCGGTCGAACCGAAAAGCGCAATTGAAAGCGCCAGTAGTGCGAGGCTCTTCCGCATGTCCTGTCCCCCTTCTCAGCGGGCGACCTTTCGGCTTCTGGCCCGCCTTTTCCAATCAAGAATCGATGAATGAGCGAGAGGATGTGTTCAGCGCCATAAATGAGCGCCGCTTTCCACCCAAACGCGACATTAGGGCCGTCCGTCCGTCAATCTCAACGCAAACGAAGCGGGCCGCAGCTTGGCACGAAACCGATTGATGCTCGCCCCAAGAAAATTGGGCTAGCGCGGAATCCTTAATGCGAGGCATGGTGTAGCAGTGGCTAGCGTCGTGAGCGGTGCGGACGGAGTCCTAGGCGGTCGAGCGATCGATCTATCGCAGCTGAATGAGGCCGAGCGGCGCGTGTTGCGGCTTCTCGCGGAAGGGCACACGACCAAGAGCATTGCCAGCGCGATTGGATCGACTTCCGCAGCAGTGAACGAGCGATTGCGCCAGGCGCGACGAAAAACTGGCATCGGCAGTAGCCGTGAAATCGCGAGGGTTCTCCGAACACAGGAAAATCGTCACGAACAAATTGGCATGGCGTTAGGTCGGGGTATGCAGTTGGACGGGCAATTGATGGATGAGCCCGCTGCTCGTCCGGATTGGAAAGGACCAATTGCCATGGTTCTCGCGCTCGTCACCGTCCTTGCTGCCGCCGCGCTAGTCGCGGAGCGGCCCTCCACACAAACCAAGGCGGATGGCGTTGCGGTCACTGATCCAATCTTCGGGCCTATCCCGAGCAGTGAAAACGGCCCTGACCGGCTGTATCCGCGATTACGACTTGAGCAGCGCGATCCAATGTGGGCGCCCCACGCAGAGATGGAGTTGCGGAACTACTTCGATCAAATTCGATATGGTGGGCAGAACAGCCGCCTTCGCATCAGGTGCGGCAGCTCGCTTTGCGAGGTCGTCGGCACGATCCACGCCTCGGTGAGCAAAGAGGACGAGTCGAATATCAAGTCCCCTGTGAACCGTGCGATGCAGGAATTGCAGGGCAAAGACATTCGCGATCGGACAGCCCGGTTTGGCCTAGCTTACATTTCCTCGATGTTCGGGGGGATACCAGGCAAGCGCACGGCCCCCAATTTCCTCATCTATTTCCAACGCAAACGCTAATCGGAAAGAGGGTCGTAGCAGCGGGGAGAGTGTCTGCTTTCCACCCCTGTCTGGACGGCGCTCCGTTAGCAAGTTCAGCCTGCTGCACTTCGCTGCTCCGTTGGGATGCGGCCATGTCTTCGACCTGTTGATGCGGCGTATCCATGTGCCGCTGGCCATGATGCCTTTTCCGCCGATCCTTGGGTCCCGACCAATTGCACGCGCTTGAAAGCGCCGGGTCGTAAATGGGTTCTCCCGGATCATCGGTCCCGCCGTTGGGCAGTTTCGCGTCAGTCAGTCTCCTGCTCTTGCCAACCTCATTCGCGCCTTTGGCGCGTTAGCTCATGCGATCGCCGGCTCGCGGTAGCGCTCGCCGCTGGTCATCAATGCCCAGGCGATCCGCCCGATCTTGTTCGCCAATGCGATCGCAGCGATGCGTGGGTGCCGGCGGCTCAACAGCTTGATCAACCACGGCTTGCGTGTGCCGAACCGCTCTGCATGGCGGATCACTGCCATGGCACCGACGAACAGCATCTTGCGAAGATAGGTGTCGCCTGCCTTGGTGATGCCGCCCAAGCGCTCCTTGCCTCCCGACGAGTTCTGCCTCGGCACTAGACCCAGCCATGCTGACAGGCTCCGCCCGTTCTTGAAGACGTGCGGGTCCGGTACGGTCGCGACGAGTGCACTCGCGACCAATGGCCCAACGCCGGGGATCTCCTGCAAGCGCCGCCCGAGCTCGCTCGCGCGGCTATGCGTGCGGATCGCTCGATCCGTCTCGAGCAGATGGGTCAGCACCAGACGGTACTGATCGACGAGCATCGCGAGGCAGGCGCGGGCTGAAGGTGGGACACGTTGATCATTCTCATCGGCGATGACTGCGAACAGGCGATCGAGTCCGATCCTGCCGACGGGTGCAACGATCCCGAACTCGGCGAGATGGGCGCGGATCGCGTTGCCGATCTGGGTGCGTTGACGGGTCAGCACGAGCCGCGTTCGATGAAGTACCAGCACGCTCTGCTGCTCGGTCGACTTTATCCCGACGAAGCGCATCGTCGGCCGCGTCAGGGCTTCACAGATCGCTTCTGCATCCGACGCATCGTTCTTCGAGCGCTTCACGTACGGCTTCACATATTGCGGCGGCATCAGGCGCACCTGGTGCCCGAGCGCAATCAGCTCACGCGCCCAGTGGTTGGCACTCGCGCAGGTCTCCATCCCAATTAGACACCGCGGCAGCGTTGCAAAGAATGAGAGCAGCTTCGACCGGCTCAGCTTCCGACGCAGCACGACTTGCCCTTGCGCATCGATCCCGTGCACCTGGAATACAGACTTTGCGAGATCCACGCCGACAACCGCAATATCTTCCATCGTGTCCTCCTCTCCACAGTGACCAACAAAAATGCCGGTCGAGTGGAGCGCCGTCCACGACATCAATTGCGGACATAAGCTCGTCTGGTAGGCTCCGCCGCTTCGCTGGGGGTGAGCATGGCGGACGAAGAGGCGGAAATTTCGGCTGGTAAGGGGCCGCCCAGGCGCCAGCGCAAAACCGATGCTTCAACCGCCGCCGGCCTAGCGATCAGCCAGGCCGGGGACGACAGCAGCGTGGCCGCGGAAGCTGCCGCTTTCCTGCGCGAACAGCGTTCGCTGACGAAGCTCCAGGTCGACCATTTCAAGGCCGAGCATCACCATACAATTGCAGGCACCCGCGCGACGCGTGCGCTGGAGGTCATGAAAATCATCCTGCAGGGTGCCCTGACGCTCCTCGTGATTGCGGCGACAGTCCTGTTCATCAGCATGATCTGGAGCGCATCGCACGATCATAGTCTGGTCATCGAACGCTTCGCTGTCCCTCCGGACCTCGCGAATAGTCAGATCAGCGGCGAGCAGTTGGCCGGCCTCGTCGCCGACAAGCTTGCCACCATCAATGCTACCGCCTCCTCGTTCCGTGCAGAGAACACGTTCGATGTCGACTGGGGCAAGGATATCAACATCGAGGTGCCGGGTTCCGGAGTCTCCCTATCGGAGATCGACCGGCTGTTGCGCCAGCGCCTGGGACACCAGACCCGCATCGGCGGCACGCTTTATCATCAGGGCTCGGGCCTGCGACTTTCGTTGCACACCGGCCTGGGCTCGGCTGCTTCCGTCGACGGCACTGCCTCAGATTTCGACGGGCTCGCTCAAAAGGCCGCCGAAGCCTTGTCCAATGCCACGCAGCCTTATCGCTACTCGAAATATCTGGAATTCAGCGGCCGGCCGGACGAGGCCCTGGCCGTCGCTCGCCGGACAGCCGACAGCCAGGCGCCGGCAGACGAGCGCGCTTGGGCATGGGCGCAAATCTCCAACCTGCTTTCGGCCAAGGACGTCCCAAATTGTGTGCGCGCCGGCTACCGGGCGATCCAGCTCGATCCCGACAACGCGCTCGCTTATCTCAACACCTCGAATTGCGAGGCGTTTCTCGGTCACGACGGTCGCGCAATCGGATTGCAAGCGCGCTCTGTCGAGCTTGCCTCGCACGGCGGCGGCGGCCTTAGCGAAGTCGGCGTCGAGACCGGCTCAACCCTCAACCGGGGGTGGGAATATTATCTGACCGGCGATCCCAGCGCTGCAGCGCGCATCTTCAGTCAGCCGGTCGATAAAGTCTATGCGGGCCTCGCCGATGCGATGCCGTCGTTCCGCGCCAACGCCCTGATCGCACTTCACGATGTCAGCGGCTCACGGCATGTCGCCGACGCGCGACATGACGATTATCTCCTTGGCCACCTCTATCTTCTCGACATCTATTCGGTCCCCGATTTCGCTCGGGCCGCCGAGCTCGGCGACTGGCAAGCCGCACTGAAGCAAAACGATGCGGATCTCGCGATCCTCGCGGCCAATCCGGAGGGGCCCGAAATCGCCCGCTACGCCCGCGAAAGATTCATCCTCCCGAACCGCGCTCGAGCGCTTGTCGAGCTCGGCCGCGGGGCCGAAGCAAGAACTATCGTCCTGACGCTTCCGACCGATTGCTACCTCTGCCTGCGGACGCGCGCATGGGTGATGGGCAGGACAGGCGATATGGCGGCGGCCAACCGCGATTTCGCTGCCGCCACGGCGGCTAATCCGCGCCTTCCTTACGCAGACCTCGAATGGGGGCGGCTGTTGCTGATCCATGGCGACTTCGAGGCTGCGAAAGCTCACTTGCGTCGAGCCGCCGAACTTGCGCCTCACTTCGCCGATCCGCTGAAATATCTCGGCGACGCCCAGCTCGCCTCGAAACGCTTCGACGATGCGGCCGCAAGCTATGCAAAGGCCGCCCAACTCGCGCCGCGCTGGGGCGCCAACCAGATGATGTGGGGCAAAGCGCTTTGGGAAGCGGGAAAACGCGACGAGGCCCGCCGCAAATTCGCAGCCGCGCGCGCCATGGATCTCAGTGCATTCGATCGCTCATGGCTCGATCGCATCGCGCGACCTTAGCGCAACTACCAGTGCGCGCCATTCATGAGAGACACGCTCCTAGACCATCGGCTCGGCGTGAACTCTACTACGTTGAGCCAGGAACCGTGATCTGCGAGCCAGAGGCGAGACCGGCCCTCCTGTCGGAAACCGAGCGAAGCCAACTCATCCTTCGCGGCGGCGGCAATGATCTTGCTGTGGGTGTCGCTCATGCGCGCGGTGGAAGGTCCGCATTCGACCATTGCGGCCATTAGGATTGAGGAGCGATCGGATCAGGCGGTCACACCCGCATGATCGCCTTTGCGGTCGCATGCCACCATGGCTTGTCCCACAACAGGTTCACGGCAGCGGTAACCACAACGAACGCCGGGAACCAGATCTTGTAGGCTTCATGCACGCGGCGGTTGCGGATCACGTCCCACACAAACATCGGCGCAATCGCCAGCAACACAAATAGGTCGGTCGCAATCGGGCTCGCCGGCATCGTCGTGGGCAGCCAAGTCATCCGGTCGATCGCCGCGCCCAGCGGCACCGCTATCGCCAGGATCACCATTCTCTTGTGCAACCCGCAATCCCGCTCCCTCGCGGTAAGCGCGATGGTGATGAACACCGCAAACATGATCCCCGCCGCCATTTGCAGCAGCAGGATATTCTCTATGAGCGGCAGCGCCGGAGCCAGTGCCGCGCGGACTTGCGGCGGCCCGAAGGTCGCTCCGCCCCACACCTGGTAATACATCGTCGGCGCCAGGATGATCCCGGCCACGACGAGGGCCGCGGCAAGCACCATCCCGAGCAAGCCAAGCTGCATGTGCAGCGCCTTGCGTCCCGTTGCCATCAACCACGTCTGCGCCAAAAGCAGCAACAGGAATGATCCCATCAGCACCGCATGGACGTGCAGGATCGCCGGGAACGGCGGCCGCCCCCCGGCCTTCACCAGCGCCACCTTCATCATCGCGTCGGGGATGAACCCGACGAGCACGATGACGATGAACCACACCGCCATGAACACATAGATCCAGCGGTCGATCGCATGCGCTCTCGGCGTGCCCGATAAAGCATCCGGCAGCCGCTCGTTGTTGTGAAGCTTTCCCGCAATCGTTGCCATGGCGTGCCCCCCCTCGCCCGAATGACTAGACAGCTCGGTATCACATCCTTCGGACCTTCGGCATCCCACGATAGTCGGGATTTAACGGCCCGTCCAAGCGCCACAGCATGACCTCCTGCCCCTCGTCGAGCAACTGGAGATGCAGCAGGCCTGCGTCGCGGTCTCGGTTGATTCCCAGTACGCGAGCTGTGGAGCCAACCAAGGCCCAACCGGTCGCGGCCACGGCAACGATCATCGGGTTGATGGCCGTGCTTATTCTCGCAAAGAGCGACTGACTTCAATCAACGATCATTCGTGCTGAACCGAAGGCGATAAGGCGCCGCCGGTCGATGCGTAGCTGCACTTTTGAAGTTCACATAAGGGAGCCGGTTGAACCAGATCTCAAATTGCTGCCCGGGTTTCACCGAGCAGCTGACTGTGACTGTCCTTTTGTCGGCCGACAGTTCGGGTTTTCCCCGGACAATCTGGAAAGCTGCCTCAGTCCGGCCGCACCAGCGAGAAGCGGCCGTCCTCTAAATCCTCGCTGTGGGTCGCGACGATCCCTACCGGACCTGGCGCAATCACGGATCCAATCCGCCGGCGACGTTGCGACAACCCCACCAATTGCCGAAGCGTTGCACGCTGACGTATGGAGGGGCGGGGGGATGACAAATGGACTGGCGCATCTTTGCAGCTTCAGTTGTCGGTGCGATCCTCGGCTCAGTCGCCGACTGGGTTTTCGCGGGCGTGCTGTTCCACGACCGTTATCAGCGACATCCTGAGGTCTGGCGGACAGGGACTAGCGAAGCCTTACGGATCGGTGCCGCCCAAGTCCTCTGCTTGTTAACGTCCGTCGCATTTGTCGCGCTAGCGGATACGCTTGGCCTGGTAGATTTGACTGGAGCGCTCAAGCTCGCGGCGATGATCTGGCTGGTTGCACCACTGCCACTGCTGGTGACAAATGCACTGTTCATCAAAATTGACCCGCTTGTGACCGCCAGCCACGCTGTCGGTTGGCTCGTGAAACTGCTGCTAATTGCTGTGGCGACGGCAATCATCATCTAGCAAACCGTGCGCGACGCAGAATGAGCCCACCAAAGTCCACTCTCGACCAAAAGCAGGCATTCTTAGTGTCACCCTTCGAGGAGCGTTGCCACGGGGTCGCTTAGGCAGAGCAGGATCATGATCGTCAGGATTGCGATCATTGCTCGGCGCTCCTTCACGAAAATGCCGGCTGCGCAGGCGCCGAGGAACAGGCTGAGTTCGAGCCAGTCAGCCCAACTGAAATAAGCGAATGACGCCCAACCCATCAGTGCGTAGCGCCATCCATAAGCCACCAAATTCGCGAGGAAGATGCAGCCGAGGACAGTGCCCTTCTCCTTGAAGAAATGAGCGTCGAGATCATTTTGCCGCGCCGCGTCGCTGGGAATGATAAGGGCCGCGCCGAAGAAGAGCAGGCTGCAGATCAATAGCGACGCAAAGAGGGCTGCGGAATTGTCGGGAACGGCATTTCGAGCCCGCCACGCAATCTCCCAGAAGATCGCAAGTGTCAGCATCATTTGAAGCGCGAGGAGGGCTGTAGGCCACCCCAGCCGAACCTGGTCCCGAGCCTCGACGACCTTGGCTAGTCCGCCAAGAAGGTGCGCCAGAGCAAGCCCTAGAAGGAGCGAATAGAGTGAGAAAACATATTCAAAGACACTCATCGCATCCCCCGCTGAAGCAAGGGGGCAGCTATATCGGGCTAGCGGGAAGCGTCCAGCTTCGACCCAAAACGGGCGCTTCTTGGACCGTTGGCAATGTCCGTGGTGGGAATCCCCGCAACGAGGTCGAGTGGCCTTTCGGATGGCGCGGATAGTTTTCCGCTTTCGGCTCATTCCTGCAATTCGCCGCGCAAGTCTTTAGAGGCGTGACCGCTACTTAACGACCTGTGTGAAAAGCCGCAGTGCGTATGCCGCCGAGACGATTGCGACCGCGACCCAGTCCCATCGCCGCGATCTTGCGAGGAGCGCGATGACAAGCGCGACGCACACTGCCGTCCGGTGAATAAGGACGACTGGCGGCGGGAAGCCCCCGGTCAATCCGGAGGCATCAAGCAGCCAATTGCCTCCTTGATAGGCAAGAAAGAAGATCAGGAAGGCGACGCGCTGCTCAGCGTAGACGTCCTTCATTTCCTTCGGTCCAGCCGGTGCGATGCGAGGCAAAGCGGCGGCGCACGCGAGGAACAGAAAGATCGGCGCGATCATCGATAAAAGGAAGTCGCCCGTCGTCCATCCGCTGGCATTGGCCATGATAGCGCGAGTGCCCCACCAGTAATTTACGACCGCGATTAGAATCAACAGCGCCCAGGCGAGCGGTAGCGCATCCCAGACGATGCTGCGCCTGTCGTGGACCAGCTTGTAGAAGTTCAGCAACAGTTCGGTGAGGCCAAGGCCTGCTACGATAGAAACGAGAGTGAGGTCCATTTCTGCCCGCCGTCGGCTGGTTACCGCACTCGCAGCCGGACGAACACCCGGCTTAGAGTGTCGGCCTTCCATCCGTGGACCTATCGTCTGCCGATCTCGACGACCTCTCTTACGGCATCGACGACCGCGTCCGGCTGGTCGAACTGAATATATTCCGAGCTGCCTTTCACAAAGATCTGTTTGGCGTCGCTGGACAAGGACAACCACTTCGATTGCGCGAGCGCGCGGTCATATTCGTACTTTAGCTGCTCGATGGTCGGCTCTGGCGGGCGGTCGAGATGGCCGACGCCGTGGTTGCCAGAGGTCAGGATCCGAACCGGAGTACTCACCAGCGTTCGCCGATGCCGCTGCAGCCAGACTTCGTCGGCGGGGACCTGCTCCATTTCGGAGATGTCAGCGTCCCACATGGCAAGCTTGTGCTGGGCAATATCCAGAAGCTTGGCGTTGAGTTCGGGCGACCATTCCTGGTCGGGAAGGCCGCGGAAGAAGCCTTGCGCGCACATCCGCGGTGCGCGGCCGGGGGACGGCTGGAGGCCATAGGTGATATTACCCGCTGCGATCGCGTCGCGGCACTGCCGGAACTTGGGCACGTAATTGAGATTGCCGTCATCGTCGCTCTTACGATTCTGGGCCGTATCGACGTCGCTCGCGTCCCCGTCGACCATGACCAGCCCGGCGACATCCTTCGGAAAGAGGTCGGCGAAGGCTCGGACGTGGTCGCCGCCGAACGCCGAGCCCACGAGCACGTACGGACCCAATATCCTGCCGTTTTTGAGCGCCGTATGAAGTTCGGTCGCAATGCGCTCAGCGGTGCGTGGCATCGGGCCAGGCTCGCTGAAACCCGCTCCGGCGCGGTCGTAGCTGCACGCGCGCGTGAACTTAGCGATGCGCGGTTGCACCACCGCCCAGGCCGGCGCCCAGTCACTCCAGCCGGAATCGAAAACGACGGTCGGTGAACCACTGCCGAGACAGACGATGTTGAGCCTCGCGCCGTCGCCGGCGTCGAGGAGCTGCCCCGGGTGGGTATAGATTTCGTCCCCTGGCGCCGCGGCCGCTGCTGCCGGGACCGCAAAAAGCGCGATTGCGATAAGGATACGCATCATCTGCCGGCCGCTTCGCGAATGGCTTGGACCACAAGCTCGGGCTCGTCGAACTGAACGTACGCATTGCGACTGTGGTGAGCGAGCACCTGCTTGCCGTTCGACGAGACTTCGAGCAGCCGCGCCTCGGCGGCGATGGTCTCGGGCTTGTGCTGCGCGGCCGTGATAACGCGCACGGGCTTCGTGCCTAGTGATTGGCGATGTCGCTGAAGCCACAGCTCGTCTGCGGGAATATTCTCGAGCTCGGCATTTGCGGTGTCTGAGAGGTTGGGCCGAGTGTGGACCGCGTTGGCGAGCGCAGAATTGACTGCGGCCGACCAGCCGGGTTCGGGAAAGCCGCGGAAGAAGCGCTTGTCGCAAGCAAGCTCGGCCGGCTGCGGAACGTGGCTGGCAAGCGCGTCGCGGCAGCGTTGGATCTCCATCGCCTGCTGGACGTAAACGACATGAGCCGTTGCAATCCGCGCAGCCGTGTCGACGTCGGTCGGATCCGGGTCGACGAGGACGAGGCCTTTGATCTCGTCAGGGTAGAGGCTGGCGAACGTGCGCATGTTGGTCGCGCCAAACGCATGGCCGACAAGAACGTAGGGACCCCCGATGCCCGCCGCGTGAACCGCATCGTGGAGCTCGGTCGCAATTCGTTCGCTCGTGCGGGGAATCGGTCCCGCAGGACTGAAGCCGTAACCCGGCCGGTCGAAGCTGCACGCGTGGGCAAACTTGCTGACCTCGGGTTGCACCACCGCCCAAGCCGGCGCCCAGTCCTGGTGGCCCGCGTCAAACAGCACCGTTGGAGAACCCTTGCCCGAGCAATAGAGGTTTAGTTTCGCACCGTCGGCCGGAACCAGCCGGCCAGCGCGCAAGTATATCGCGTCGCCGGGCGCCGAGCGCACGGATGTGGACAGTATGAGCATGGCGATCGCCACCGCTCGCGAGCACGACATCCCGACCTTAGAACAGTGGAACCGACCTCGGCGGAAGAGCTCAAGCATGAAGCCTCCAATCGGAGACTGAATCTTTAATGATAGAACGTCATTCTCGCGTCGATTAAGCGAGCGCCGAATTCGTTCGAACGGCTAATCTGCAAGACGATTGGCTTATGCGCGTTTGACCCGTTCCGGCCCGTGACGGCTCAGGTCTGCTTTCGACCGATAGGTTGACTCAAGTTGATTTCGGCGCTCCTTCCGCCGGGACCCCGAGACCTCGTCGCTCTGCGCTACGTTTCCAATTTTCCTCAGGCCGATGATGCGATCAACGATGTAAAGCGTCCCGCGTGGGCCGGCGACTGCCGTGCGCCGACCGACGAAGTCGATGGGATATACGCCACTATTCTACGCGGGTTTGAAGTGACCGATCCCGATTGGCTTGGTACTCTTCGTCGGAAGGCCTCGATGAACTGGCGATAGAAGCGTTCCGCTTTCGACTGCCGTTTCAGTCGGTCATCGCAACACACGCTTCAAACCGCTCGGCTGGAGTTTGCAACCCAGCGTTCGATTCATGCTACACCTTTGATTGAGGGGGCCAACGTGATCCGCATTCTGAAATCCCTGCTAGTCCTGACCGTCGGCCTCAACGGCCTGTTTTGCGCACTCCAGAACGTCGCCAATTTCAGACAGGCGGAGGACGCGCTGGCCTATGTCATCTCCGGAAGCGGCCATGAGACTTATCCGCATACCTTGTTCTTCTATAGCAACAGCTCCGCGCTCCACTGCGCCGCGCTGATTGTCGCGCTCGTCGGCGAGTTCGCCGTCGGCTTCTTTGGCCTCAAGGGCGCGTGGGACCTGTTCGCCGCGAGGAACGGCACCGCCAAAGAATTCCACGCCGCCAAGTCCGCCGGCGTCTGGGCTGGCGGCATCGCGCTGCTGACCTGGTTCGGCCTGTTCGTCACCATCGGCGGCGCCTTCTTCGAAATGTGGCAGACGCCGATGGGCTCGGGCTCGCAGGACCATGCCTTCGACTTCGCGGCGATCTCCGCGATCACCATCCTGTTCGTCTACCTAACCGGCGATTGACCGCCTCAACCGCGCACTCGCGCCTCGGGTTGCATCGGCTTGCTCACCAGCCGGCGGAGGTGCACGCAATACTCGCGCCGGCCGGGTTCATCGTGCTGGTTAGCTATGAAGTGTTTTCCGCCCTCGATCAGATCGTGGCGAGAGGATCGTGAACTATGGTATCACGCTATGTCCTTCCACCCAAATGCGACGCTAGCTGCTTACTTCGTTTCCGACCCAAATCGGACATTAGCGGGTGGCCGCGCGGGCCCGCAATTTAAACTCACTGGCCGACCTGCGCGGGATACTCGAAAAACAAGCTGGTCGGTTCGATCTCGTATCTCGGCTCGGAAGGAACCGCCGGTCACGACGCTATTGATCGCCTGACTCTTGGCTTCTTCTAGCGTGCCGCCCCATGGCTCGCTCGATTGCCCTTCCGACTGCTGGTACACGATCCTGTAATTCACCCTAAAAATCCTCGGCTAATGAGCAGTCTCTGCAACTCTCAAAGCGCGTGGAGCAATTGGCTATAGGCCTCCTAACGGTACTTGGGGCCCAGCTGGATGAACCAACTGGCCGCAGCCGAGCGAAGCCAACCGTAAAGACGTTTCGGCAACTACCGCTGAATGGCATCAATCGGAGCAGCCCAGCCCGCAGGATCATCCCGCAAGCCATTTGGCCACGCCACCGTGGCGCGAGCAAGCGCCGCTGCGGTGAGCAGCGTGACTGTAACTGCCATCCTTGCACTGCGCGATTGCCCCGCTGGCGTTGTTGTTCACGGTCTCGCCGCTTCCTCCTGTTGCGGGATTGGCACCCCGTGGTTTGGCAGCTGCCGGCTTCGGAGCAGGAGTGACCGTGGTTTTTGGACCCGTCGACGAGGAGCTCGTGCGACAAGTCGCCCGCATCTTATTGTACCACTTGGCACAGTCCGTCGTCGTAGCCGACGTCTTTGTCGTTTTCTTTACGGCACCGGGCGTCTGACCCGTCGGTGATTGCTTCGCAGCGGTGCGGCACTCCGCCTTGTTCGCATTACCTGCCTTGGTGCAGTCGTAGTGACGCGTCGTTGTCGTCGTGGTGGTCTTGGTTGTGCTCGTCTTGGTGGGCTTCGCCGTTGTGGCCGTCGTAGCCGAAGCTGTCTTGCAGGCCGCTTTGTTGGCGTTTCCTGCCTTTGCACAATCATAGTGTCGGGCGGCTGAAGTGGCCGGGTAGAGCCGCTAGACGCTATTGGCGCTAAGACAGCTAAGACGACAATTGCTCTAGTAAGAGGCCCATCGCAACTCTCCTCGAATAGCCCTCGGCCCGATCCTCGCACGAGGTTACCCACCGCTATCGGGCAATCAAATGAACTCGGCGTAACGTCAGCTTTCGACCCCTGTCTGGACGGCGCTCCGTTAGCAAGTTCAGCCTGCTGCGCTTCGCTGCTCCGTTGGGATGCGGCCATGTCTTCGACCTGTTGATGCGGCGTATCCATGTGCCGCTGGCCATGATGCCTTTTCCGCCGATCCTTGGGTCCCGACCAATTGCACGCGCTTGAAAGCGCCGGGTCGTAAATGGGTTCTCCCGGATCATCGGTCCCGCCGTTGGGCAGCTTTCGCGTCAGTCAGTCTCCTGCTCTTGCCAACCTCATTCGCGCCTTTGGCGCGTTAGCTCATGCGATCGCCGGCTCGCGGTAGCGCTCGCCGCTGGTCATCAATGCCCAGGCGATCCGCCCGATCTTGTTCGCCAATGCGATCGCAGCGATGCGTGGGTGCCGGCGGCTCAACAGCTTGATCAACCACGGCTTGCGTGTGCCGTACCGCTCTGCATGGCGGATCACTGCCATCGCCCCGACGAACAGCATCTTGCGAAGATAGGTATCGCCTGCCTTGGTGATGCCGCCCAGGCGCTCCTTGCCTCCCGACGAGTTCTGCCTCGGCACTAGACCCAGCCATGCTGACAGGCTCCGCCCGTTCTTGAAGACGTGCGGGTCCGGTACGGTCGCGACGAGTGCACTCGCGACCAATGGCCCAACGCCGGGGATCTCCTGCAGCCGCCGCCCGAGCTCGGTTGCGCGGCTATGCGTGCGGATCGCTCGATCCGTCTCGAGCAGATGGGTCAGCACCAGACGGTACTGATCGACGAGCATCGCGAGGCAGGCGCGGGCTGAAGGTGGGACACGTTGATCATTCTCATCGGCGATGACTGCGAACAGGCGATCGAAGTCCGATCCTGCCCACGGGTGCAACGATCCCGAACTCGGCGAGATGGGCGCGGATCGCGTTGCCGATCTGGGTGCGTTGACGGGTCAGCACGAGCCGCGTTCGATGAAGTACCAGCACGCTCTGCTGCTCGGTCGACTTTATCCCAACGAAGCGCATTGTCGGCCGCGTCAGGGCTTCACAGATCGCTTCTGCATCCGACGCATCGTTCTTCGAGCGCTTCACGTACGGCTTCACATATTGCGGCGGCATCAGGCGCACCTGGTGACCGAGTGCAATCAGCTCACGCGCCCAGTGGTTGGCACTCGCGCAGGTCTCCATCCCAATTAGACACCGCGGCAGCGTTGCAAAGAATGAGAGCAGCTTCGACCGGCTCAGCTTCCGACGCAGCACGACTTGCCCTCGCGCATCGATCCCGTGCACCTGGAATACAGACTTTGCGAGATCCACGCCGACAACCGCAATATCTTCCATCGTGTCCTCCTCTCCACAGTGACCAACAAAAATGCCGGTCGAGTGGAGCGCCGTCCACGACATCAATTGCGGACTTAAGAGCTTTTGACCGATCTGTGGCGAGGGATCGATGCTCTTAAGCCTCGTCGCTCTCGGCGATGATTTGATCAAGGCGCGCTATCCTGGCCCGGATCTTGTCCGCGCGATCCGGCGTCACTTCCCGCTTCAAGCGCTCGTCATCGGCTCGGCGGTTCAGGCGGCCAGCCTCATAGACATCGACCAAATTCTGCAACCTGGCCCGCTCCGCCTGCGCTTCTCGCTTGTCCATCGCGACTCCTTACCCTGCGCTGAGCAGGTGTCCTAGGGTCCGCTTTTCGCCACTTGCGGATTCTCGCGGGCCAGGTTTGCTTTCGACCCATTCATGCCATTAGCGGCGTTGCACCTCAGCCGCCGATGCGAAGGCCCGAATAGGTGACGAGCCAATAAATCAAGAGAGACGTGATGAGGATCAGATGCAACCTTCGCTGTCGCGGCACCAGGACAAGAACAGCCGCAACCACGGGTACCATCAGCACCGCCGGAAGTCGCGTCAACATGTGGTGGAGGTCGTAACTCGGGCTGGTCAGCTTGAAATAGAACCAGTGACCAACGTAGCTGATTTGAAAGAGCAGAAAGAAGGTCCAGATCGAGCGCGCATTCTCGTCGTAGAAGGTGGCAAGGTCGTCGTTCGGGAGGGGTTCGTCGGGCAGGACCGCCGTGGCCATGAGAAACAGCAACACCAGTTCCACGATGATACTCAACAGGAACGGATAGTTCAGGATTTCCGGCCGCCCGTGGACGGCCCAGATGTCGAACCACATGCTGAAAAGGACGACGAACGTGAGCGCTGCCGCCAACAGCGTCCGCGCATCCCAAGAAATCGTTCGTCTATGTCGGAACAGCTTGTGAAAGCTCACCGCCAGGTCGCTCATGGCGATGCCGACGACGATCGACACGAGCCCCATGGCGTAGTCGAACGCTTCCATCGTCAGCCCCCCGACGTCGTATCTTGGGGACAGCTTAGCGCCCCAACGGCATCTTTCCACTGCCGTTTCAGTCGGTCGTTGCAACACACGCTTCAAACCGCTCGGCTGGAGTTTCGAACCCGAGCGTCTTGCGTGGGCGTCCATTAAGCTGTCGCGCGACTTCATCCAACCGCTCCTGCGAGTGGACGCTGAGGTTGGTGCCCTTGGGGAAGTACTGGCGCAGCAGGCCGTTGGTGTTCTCGTTGGAACCGCGCTGCCACGGGCTCTGCGGATCGCAGAAGTAGACCGCGGCATCGGTCGCCAGCGTGAACCTCTTGTGCTCGCGCCATCTCCTTGCCGCGGTCCCACGTCAGCGACTTGCGGAGCTCGTCGGGGAGACGGTGCGCCTGGTCGATCAGCGCCGTGATCACCGACCGGCTGTCGCCGTTCTGGACCTTGGCCAGCAGCACATAGCGCGTATGCCGCTCGACCAGGGTGACGATGGTGCTGTTCGCCGACCCACACAGCAGGTCGCCTTCCCAGTGACCAGGGACTGCACGGTCCTCGACCGAAGCCGGACGCTCGCGGATCGAGACCATGTCCGCAAGGCTGCCGCGCCCATCGCCCTTGCTGGTGGCGTGACGCGACCGACGGATCGCCCGGCCCGAGCGCAGATGCGCCTGAAGGTCCTTCTTGAGGACACCGCGAGCCTGGACGAACAGGCTTCGATAGATCGTCTCGTGCGACACCTGATGAGCCTCATTCCCGGGATAGGTGTGCTTCAACCAGCCGGCAATCTGCTCCGGCGACCAGTTGTCAGACAACTTGGCAGCGACCAGCTGCCGCAACCGCCGTCGTCTCTTCGCCATCGCATCACCTCACCTCGCATCGGGCTTAGTGTTGCGACGACCTCCTGAGACCACCACCCATTGCAGACATAAGCTCGTCTGGTAGGCTCCGTCGCTCGCTGGGGAGCCAGCCGCATGCATTTTACTATTCCCAAACCGCTGCATGGTTGGCGCCAGTTCCTTGGCGAGGTCGAAATCATCGTCCTCGGGGTACTGATCGCTCTGGGTCTCGAGCAATTTGTCTCGGCCCTGCATTGGCGCGGCGAGACGGAAGCGGCACGACAGTCTTTGCGCGAGGACGTTGCCGACAATCTCGAGGAGGCGTCGGCGCGCGAGTTCCAGCAGCCGTGCATCGATCGCCGCCTCGCAGAACTGGCGACGCTATTCGCAAAGCACACCGCCGGACAATCAATTCGTATCGATGGGGTCATCGGACGGCCGCTCTTTTATACTGGATCGCGGGCCACGTGGCAGATCGCCCTGTCCAGCCAGGCATTGGCTCACATGCCGCTCAAAGAGAAGTTGCAGTTCAGCCGCGCCTTCAGCGCGTATGAGAACCTGGATCAGGTGCTGGGCCGTGAGCAGGAGGCCTGGTTGCGCCTCGGAATGTTGAATGAGCCTGATCAGCTGCAACCGGGAGACTGGTCAGTCCTGCATCAGGCCTATGCGGAGGCGGTGTCGCTGAACGGCAGGCTACAGACCATTACCAGCGACGTGCTTTCGACGCAGACGATGGGCGAGAAGCCGAAGGTTAGCGACAAGCCCCCTCCAGCCGTCATGGAGCAGCTGAAGCAGCTGTGCACTCCCATCCTGCCGACGACGAGGTAACATCTGCTTCCGACCCAATGCGGACATTAGCTTGTTTGCGCTGGGCCTTCAGCATGCGTGAATGCAGCCTGTTTCCTCAGGTCGATCCACGCCACGAATAATATCAGCAGCGGCACGAGGTTCGCAAACACAGCGATGACGTTCGCTCCATCGCCAAAGCCGCAATTAGGTAAGCGACCCGGCCCCGACTGGAGCCGGGTCGCCCTTTACAGACCGCGATACAAACAGGCGGCATGTGTGGGAAAACGCGCAATGCACCTCGCGGATCCAGCGCATGCGAAAACGGCCCGGCAGTGTCGCCCCCGACCGCCGAGCCGTTGCCGAGCGAGGCATAAGGTCTCGCACCGCGTAAAGCGACTTAATAACGCTGGTTATGAATGAGTCCAGTACTCGCGTCCCACCGTTACTGGATGCGTCCGCTTTCGATGCCGCTGTAATAGAGGAATGACCAACCTCGCGAAAGTTGTTCAGCCCATTGCAGCCACTCGAGCGCACCTAAAATGGCAGCTCATAAAGGCCCTGCCGCATGATGTCCGCGGGAAGACTTCAGAAACGCTGACCCAGCCGCTCGCGATTTCTACGCACCCGTTTCCCGTAATCCCGAGGGTCTTGTGCGCAGCGGCCTCGGGGCTTTTCACCCGCCCTCCCGCAAGCGCTCCGGCAAGCTCGGCCGCGGCCTCGACCTTCTCACTGACCATTCGTTCGGACTCGCGCTCGGCAGAGCGGCCGCCGGCCATCAGCCGCCATGTGCGTAACGTGACGACCATGCCAGCCTCGGCCCACAGGCGCGAGGCGTCGAACATGAGCCGGGACCAGTCGGCGATGGGATTGGTGCGAATCACAGTAGATTTGGGAGCGTCACCGACCGACGACGCTCCCCCTCGATAATTACTGCACCGTCGCCATGCGCGGTTGCGACGCGTTATGGCCGCCGTTGCGCGAAAGGATTTCACGCACCTTGTCGGTCGGGACATCGCCCTCGCCAGCATCGACCGAGACGAAGATGCCGCCATCGTTGATGCGGCCTTCGTAATAGGTCGCGTCCTCGTCGCTTACGCCATGGTCCTTAAGCATCCCGGTCACACCGCCGGCAACTGCGCCCGCGCCAGCGCCGATTGCAGCGGCTCCTGGGATGGCAGAGGAAGCGATTGCGCCCGCCGCGGCGAGCGGACCGACGCCCGGGATCGCGAGGGCGGCAACACCGAGGATAGCGCCATTCCGGCGCCGCCGAGGGCGCCCTTGACGGTGTCGCCCACGCCTTCCTTGGCGGTCTCACCCGAACCGTCGGTGACGGTCGTGCGGTCCTCCTCGCGACCGATGATGGAGAGCTTGGCGCTGTCGATGCCCTGTCCGCGCAATTCGCCGACCGCCAATTCCGCTTCCGAACGGCTGTCGAAGACAGCCGAGATGATGTTCTTGTTCATGGATTTTGCTCCGGGACGGAAAATGCCGCCCGCACAGAAGCTGAGCGAAGCAGGACCGGCTACGTTCCAGAGTCCGCAGGAATAAACTTGACCGGACCCTGATACAGGCATTCGCAAAGTCACTTGTGGCCTGAGGTTAGCGATATAGCGATCGCAAAGCGAAAGGCCGGATCACCGCAAGCGCAACGTTCGCTTCGACCAAATCGCCGACAGGCTAACCGATCGTCCGTCAGCCGAACTCGATGCTGGGTCGAGGAACTGTGGTGACAAGGAAACGTTGCCGATGGGCATATTAAATCCAGTCAGGTGCTGTGCCTGACTAAAGACGCCGAGGTGACCAATGCATATGTCGAACGAAAGCCTGTTGGTCATATTGCTTGTCGGCATCGTTGCGGGCTGGTTGGCTGGCAAAATAGTTCGGGGGACGGGGTTCGGAATTATTGGCGACCTCCTTGTCGGGATCGTGGGTGCCTTTATCGGGAATTGGTTGTTGCCGCGGGCCGGTATGCATCTGGGTATTGGAGTGGTCGCTGCGATCGTCAACGCAACGCTCGGTGCGATATTGCTGCTGCTCGTCGTGCGACTACTTGGAGGAGCCGGGCGTTGGGGACGCCGCTGGTAACCCCAGCCTCGATTAGCGGGCGTCCCTTCCACGCGAAGCCGACACAGCCTCAGAGGCGGCCGACGGCTAAGCAGCTCAATGCTCAGATTTCAGAGCCCGTCGGCACCAAGGGTCTTGCCATCGACGTGACCCGTTCAACATTTCAATCCTTTTTGCCAGTGGCCGCTTGAATCCGATCAAAGCAGTCGGCAACTCTCTTGAATTACGCGGTCGTCAGGTGAGTGGCTTGGCGATTATGGAGATGACCTAGGATGAAATCGTACAAAGAATCGTCTTTTCAGGACCGCACCGGTCGCGCCGCGGATGCCAAGGCAAAAGCGCTGGAGCAGTTGCGCTCAAGGCCCCCAATCGACCCTAAGGTGCGGGCCGAACGCATGGCGATAAGCTTGAGGCGAGACGCGGCCAAAGCGGACAAAGCCGCCGCCAGAACGGCCGCCAAACAGGCCGCTACAGACGCTGCTACCGCCGAGGCTTTGGCTAAGGCTTCGGCCCCACCGCCGCCCACCGAGGCCGAACGCAAGGCCCAGCGGGATGCTCGCTATGCGGCCAGGAAAAGCCGAAAGTGAGGCCGTCTCAGTGCCGGCTGTCCACCCAAATTTGCCGTCGGCGTCCGCCCCGTTGCGGTCATTAGCGAGGCGCCCGCCCTCGTACCCATACCAGACACGCATTTCCCCCTGCCTGGTCGATCGCTGCGGACATTTTACGTAATGCAGGTCACGTCCCAGTCCCGTAGCTGCCGAGTTGCTCTAACCAAAAGGGTGGAGGTCGATTTGGACGACGCGACGAAAGAGCGCTGCTCGTGGAGGCGGTCGAAGACATTGATTACGACGTGAACCTTGCGAACGCCGGTTCGCTCAAGGCCGTCTAAAACTGTATCGATGTGACAGACGAATTGATCAGGCGTTACGGGCGTGTGGTTCCGCCGCTGATTTGATCAAGTGTCAGATTCCCGGCTGGGCGACTATTTCCACCTGTCTCCGGCGCGTTGCACGTAATGGCGCCACACATATCCCCACGGGATAACCAGGGGCATCAAGACCACGCCGACCATGGTACTCTTCAGGTCGTAAGCGAAGTCTCCCGTCAATTGGTTGGCCCACAGCTTAGGCAAGCCGAAATCCAACACCCACAGCGTTTTCCAAACGAACTCGAACATCAACAAAGGGACCATTTGCAGCGGGTATTTCAGACCGACAATCGCGAGCAATCCAATCCCGCCCAGCAGGCATGTCTCGAGGCCTTCTGTGCCTGCTCCATGGTTGATTAGCGTGGGCAGGACCAATGCGCCGATCCCCAGAGCGAGGACGAGATACATAAAACGCATTACATAAAGCCGCACGAGCGAAACCTCTCGGTCTGGCGCAGCTTGCGAAACGAGCACGGCAAATTCAGCAGTCGAAGCCATGCCACTTCTCCTCAACGCTGAGCTGGATCGGCGAGTACAATCGCGTCGTGACATACGGTAGAGCAGGTGTGTTATAATGTCAATACACTTGCCGTTCAAAGGTGGTCGAAATATTGCTCGACCGCGTGGAACTTGGAGAGACACTGTTGCTCGGGCAGCTGAAAGAGCATCGCATCGAACCTTCGCAAGAAGAGAAGACGCGGCTACTGAAGGTCAATCGCTGGTGGGCCGTAGAATGCGCCGGACCGCCAAATCCACAGCGCCATTTTGCACCTAGCGACGTGAATTAGCCCCGCGAATAAACTCTAGCGGTTTAGGTCGGCTTCTGTAATGGGCCCATGTGTCAAGCTGCCCCGGTTATCCTGCCGCTGGATCCTTGCTTCTGTCCGTGGTCAGCTTGAGCTGCCACATCATACGGTCAGAGGAAGCGGTGAGCCCATCTTTCGAGCGTAGTCTGTAAGCGAGGCTGACAGCCACTGCAGACCTAACGGCTTCACCAACTTCACCGTCCCAGCGACGGGACCTCGGTGGCGCAGACCTATCGTCTGCCCATGTTTTAAAGCTCTCCTTATTATGCGATTGCAGTCTCCTGGTTGGACCAGCGGAAGTCGGTGCCATCGACCCACATGCGGTGGAGGATGACGGCGAGTTTTCGCGCCAGCGCGACGCGTGCCTTCTTCGTGCCGCGCCGCTTGGCGACCGCCATTCCCCAGGCCTTGAGCGAGGAGAAGCGCACGGTCCGGGTCAGCATCACGCTCGCCGCTTCGTAGAGCGCGGTTCTGACCATCCGATCGCCGACCTTGGTGATCCGCCCGGTCACATCGAGCTCGCCCGACTGATACTTCCTCGGCGTCAGCCCAAAGTGCGGACCGACATCGCGCGAGTGCTTGAAGCGCGCGGGATCGTCGACACCGCTCTTGAAGGTGATGGCGACGATCGCACCGACGCCTGGAACGCTCATCAGCTGACGGCAGACCGGGTCTGCACGAACCAGCGCGAGCAGCTCACGATGCAGGCGCTTGAACTCAGTGTCGAGCGCAGTCCTTGCACGCAAGCATCGCGTCGATCATCGTCTCGAGGATCCGCTGACCGGCGACCAGCTCACGGATCCGCATCTCGAACCGCCCGCGGCTAATCGGACCAACTTTGAGACCGAAGCCGCGCAGTAACCCACGGATGCCGCTCTCGACGTCGAGCAGCTTGGCCTGCATCAGCTTGCGAGCAGTGAGCAGCGCTCGCACCTCCTGTGCGCTCACCGACTTGGCGTGCACCGGCCGGTACCAGCCCGATCGTAGGAGCTGGGCAATGCCACGCGCGTCGTGCCGATCGGTCTTCACCGTCATCGCCGACAGCGCTGCCTTCACATGCCGAGTCTCGAGCAGCACCGTATCGAAGCCGGCTGCTGCCAGGCCGGCATGGAGCCACTGCGACAGTGGACCTGCTTCGAGTCCGACCCGAGTGAGCGGCAGCTCCTGCCTATGCAAGAAGCGGATCAGCGCTTCCGGCTCGCTTGCAACTTTGGCCTCAGAGACGATCGTGCCCCGCTCGTCGACGATGCACACACTGCTCAGTTCTAAAGAGACGTCCAATCCGGCATAATGCTCCACGGCTGTCCTCCATCAGGCTGCGGGGCCTCGGCACCACAAACATCTGAGACCCCGTCACTCCATCATGATCGGGGGACAGCCACTCCTCCAGTCGATCTGAAGGCGCGGCCCATTACCGTATC
>CAWHQE010000003.1:0-9506 GCA_963831485.1 uncultured Alphaproteobacteria bacterium | reverse complement strand
GACCAAGCTTGATCCCTCCCTCAGTCTTCTGCTGATGTAATCCTGAACCCATCGTTCCCTGAAGCAGACTTCAAGCGCGAACAGAAACTTCAACTGGACGCCATCGAGCAGGAACAGGGATCCGATCCAGATGGCGCTGCGCGTCTTCCCGGGTCTCATTTATGGATCGGGTCACGCCTATGGGAACCCTCTGACGGGATCGGGAACCGCGGCCAGCACGCAGGCCATCACCCGTGACGATCTGGTGAAATTTCATCAAGTCTGGTTCCGCCCCAGATAACCTACCCTCGTGATCGTCGGAGACACGACGATGGCCGAGATGACCCCGAAACTGGAGAAGCTTCTTGCCGGCTGGAAGTCTGGATCGGTTCCCAAGAAAATCTTTCCACCGTCAAACTAGCTTCCGAACCCAGGTCTACATCGTCGACAAGCCAGGGCGAGCCAGTCAGTCATTTTCGCAGGGCAGGTTACTACTCCGGCAAACACGCCACAGGAAATCGCCATCAAGGCCATGAATGACGACCTGGGCGGAACATTTAGTTCCCGCCTCAACATGAACCTGCGTGAGGACAAACACTGGGCCTACGGCGCCGCGAGCTTCCCTGAGCGGGAGCTCGGGCTCAACGCCCTTTGATCATCTATGCGCCGGTGCAAACCGACAAGACCAAAGAGTCGCTGGTCGAAATAAAGAAAGAAATTCAGGGAATCCTGACAGACCGTCCAGTGACCGCGGCGGAACTCGCTTCGATTCAGGCCAACGAAACGCTTGAATTGCCGGGTCTCGCGAGACGATTCGGTTCCGTTGGGACCTCGATTATCGACATCCTCCAATATGGCTGGCCCGATAACTATTACGACACGATGGCGGGGAAAATCCGTGCTCTCGAAACTTCCGACCTGGACGCGGCTGCGAAAAGAAGTAATTCATCCCACAGGCCTGGTGTGGTTGATCGTAGGGACCGCGCCAAGATCGAGGCGGTATTAGAGAGTTGAATCTCGGCAAGATTCACTTCGTGGATGCAGATGGGCACCCGCTTTAGCGGGTAACAAATCGTCGAGCTACGGACGCCTTCGTCCGGGACGCCGTCACAACTCTCTCCAAACGACGCGGTCGGACGAATGCGTCCGCCGCTACACCATCAGGACCGCGTGCTCAAATGATAAACGTACGCCTGGGCGGAAATAGATCTCTTAGACGATCAGAATTTGTCGATGTCAAAATCCAGTAGCCGGACAGGCTACCGAACTACCCACTCCCGGACCCTCCGCACCACCGACTCCGGCGCTTCCACTTCCAACTCCACCTCCCCATCTTTATACGCTCGCGAATAAATCCGCGCCTTCGCTTCGAGCATCGCCAGCATCTTCCCTTCTTTCTGCGGGACGCGCAGCTGCACGCGGCTGACCGGTATCTTCTTCGATCATCGCTGTCGATGCGGGCCAGCAGGCGATCCAGTCCAGTGCCTTCGGCGGCTGAAACATAAACTGTTTTCGAACTCCCGTGCGCGTCAGACTGCACGGATTGCGCCACTTCGCATCATCCAGCAGATCGATCTTGTTCATCACGCGCAGGCGCGGCTTCTTCTCCACTTCCAGTTCTTTCAGGACTATTTCGACCTGCGCGTCCTGCTCGGCCGAGAGTCGGACTGCTGGCGTCGGAGACATGCAGGATCAGCGATGCGCGCTGCACCTCTTCCAGCGTGGCGCGGAACGCCGAGACCAGCGTGTGCGGCAGGTTGCGAATGAATCCCACCGTGTCGGACAGCAGCACCTTGCGCTTGGAGGGCAACGTCGACGCCGCGGATTGTGGGATCGAGCGTGGCAAACATGCGCGGCGATTCCAGCACCTCGGCCTGCGTGAGCGCGTTGAACAGCGTCGACTTGCCCGCGTTGGTGTATCCGACCAGAGCTACGGTCGCCACCGGCGCGGACTCGCGCCGCTGCCGCTGCTGGGCGCGAATGCGGCGCACATTTTCGATTTGCTGCTTTCACGTGGCGGACGCGCCGCGTAATCTTCCGGCGGTCGGTTTCCAGTTGAGTTTCACCCGGGCCGCGGGTGCCGATGCCGCCGCCGAGCTGCGACATCTCGATGCCACGCCCGGCCAGGCGCGGCAGCATGTATTCCAGTTGCGCCAGCTCGACCTGCAACTGGCCTTCGCGGGTGCGGGCGTGCCGGGCAAAAATATCGAGGATGAGCTGCGTGCGGTCGATCACGCGGCGCTGGACGATCTTTTCAATGTTGCGCTGCTGCGAAGCGGCTGAGATCGTGATCGAAGAGGAGCAGGTCGGCATCTACCGAAGCCGCCGCACCGGCGATCTCTTCAAGCTTGCCTGCGCCGATCAAGGTCGCGGGATCGGGCCGGTCGCGACGCTGCAGGATTTCGCCGACAACTTTCGGCTCCGGCGCTCCCGGCCAGGGTGCGCAGTTCCGCCAGGGACTCTCTGCATCGAATTCGGGAATGCTGGGCTTGCCGTTCGATTCGCAGCGCCGGCATGCCGGTGTTTCGTCGACGGCTGAGGCTGCGCTGCGCGCATCGCGCGCAGCCGCAGCCTGCGCTGTGACTTTGCCCTTCGCCGCGGCCGCGCGTGCGCACATCGAGGCCCACCAGAAACGCGCGCTCGCGCTCCGGCTCCGCGAGCGGCAGCGGTCTCCGAGGGACACGCCCGGCCGGCACGCGTCCGTCGCGAGTTTTCTTGCGAGTGAGAACTTCGCAAACTGAAAACGCCTTATCCTTCAGTGCCGGAAGCGCTGGCCGACCGCAGCGGCCGCCGCTGTTACTGCGGCCACCGCCTTGTCCGGATGCGCACGTGGTGCACGTGTGCGACGCCCCCGCCCCATCACTACGGTCGAGATGGCGTGCTTGAAGATGAGTTGCTCCTGACCATTGGCCTCCAGCACCACGGAGTACTTGTCGAAGGAACGAATTCGGCCCGTCAGCTTCACGCCGCTGAGCAAATAAATCGTGATGTTCAGCTCTCTCTTTGCGGGCCGTGTTGAGGAAGGAATCCTGAATGTTTTGTGCCGGCTTATTCTTTCCATCGCCGATCTCCTCTCTAAACTACAAACACCAGGGGCCGAACCCAGACCGGAGCCTGAGCACGACGCAAGTTAACAGCAGGTTCCCGGAGGCCTCTCATTCCGGCGCGAGAACAAGGGGGGACTAAGTCCGTATGGCGTATGTCGCATTTCGAACACAGCGATTCTGCCTACGGATGTGAGTACAATAAGGCCTCCCCGCCCGCATTTCAACCGACGTTTTCACCCCTTGAACCTCTGATTACGACAAGGGCAAACGCGCCCGTTTTCCCCCGACCGACAACCCCTGGACGCAGCGGAAAATCAAGGAAGTTTTGCCAAACGCAGAGGTCAAAGCCTCCTTCGGCGTCGATTGGTTTGTAGCCTTGACACACCTGCATCAACATGCCAACATGGCCCCGCCCAGAACAATCAGCGGACAGCCACTCAGCAAACTGCACGCACGATGATGCTCTGAGGGCGCAAAACTCTGTTCCTTGAACGGTTGGCGGAGGTCCGAATGCACGATGTGTCTATCTCACTGGCATCCTTTGTAATGCCGCAACACAGCGGTGCGGAAGCAACTCAGTTTCTGCTGCGCTGGGTCCATTTCCTGGCGGGAATCACCTGGGTCGGCCTGCTCTATTTCTTCAACCTGGTCAACGTAAATTTCATGAAGCAGGTTGATGCCGGGATGAAGCCAAAAATATTTCGTGCATTGACCCTGCCTGCGCTGAACTGGTTTCGCTGGGCTTCGCTCGTGACTGTATTTGTCGGCTGCTGGTACTGGGCGCAGTTCATGGTCGCTCCCGATGCTCACCGCATGGGAGTCGGACAGGGTAGCACCATAGGATTCTTCCTGCTGTTGTGGGTTGCGGTCTTTGCGATTTTAATGCTGGTCATCAAGAAAGCCCCCAGCGGAATCGCGGTCGGCATCGCAACGACAGTTTTGGTTATCGCAGCGGCATGGTTATTCGTCAACTACACCCCTGTCGGACAGGACGACAACCACGTCCTCTGCATCGGGATCGGCGGAGGACTCGGCATTGTGATGCTGTTCAGTGCGGCGGTTTGGGCGGCAGTGCGATCTCGACGAGCCGCTCGACCAGTTCACCCGGCTGCCTGACATCGACGCGCAGCCCATTCAGGAGCACCAGACCGAGCGCCAGCTGCACGAACGCGACCGCGGCGAGCGCTGCGACGCGCTCCCGCGGTCCGACTTCAGCTGAAGCGGGCATTGCCCGCGCCGACGCTTAGTGCGTGTAGTAGCAGCGGTAGTGGGCGGTCATGCTGCGGTCGACCGCGCCGCCGGCGACCGCTCCGCCGACTGCACCGGCGGCCGTGCCGAGAAGTCCGTGGCCGAGCAAGCTATGCCCCACGACCGCACCCGCAACACCGCCTGCGACCGTGCCCGTCGTCGCAGACGACCGGCGGCACACCTTGTGATGATACGTGGTGTGGCTTTGATAATGGTGATGATGGTGGGTCGTTGCAGCGATGGCCGGACCGACCGGGGTCAAGGCAATAGCGCCGAGTGCGGCGGCGATCGTGAGCTTCGATACTGATCTCATGGTGCAATTCCTCTGTTTCGGCTCATCAACGATCGTGACCGCCGCAGGTTTCCCGGTGCAAGCCGGTAACGGCAGTAAGTTGTCCGCCAGAGGCACGCCGCCCGTGCCGTAAGAGCGCTCAGCGCCCGACGCGCGAAGCGTAAGTGACGTAGGGAACCGGCCGCCCCATGACGTTTCCGGCGGGAGAGTAGCGGCAGACGAGGAAGTCATTGTGCGCATTGGACGCGATCGCGCAGCCGACACGCGTCGTCGTCGGCCAGACCATCTGTGTATAATGGCCGACGTCTTCCCAGTTGCCGCTGCTGCTCACCGACGGGAAGACACCGGGCCGGAAATAGCGTTGCTCGGAAGTCCAGCCGCCGATCATCGATTTCATAGCTGTACGTGCCCCTCGTACCCATCCACAGGTTCTCGCCGGTCCCTCCCCGCTGATTTCGGTCCGAATGCTGGAAGCTGTTGGTGACCGCGAGAAACACGGCGTAGCTGGCAGCGGCGTTACCGAGCGAAGCATCCCAGCTCAGCGGCGGAACGCCTGCCCGGGCGCGCACGGCATTATGCGCGGCCAGAATGCGCGCCGGCATCTCGCTCGGTGCAATGTTGGACGCGGCGGTAACAGGCGCTCCAAGGCTGGCGCCGAAAAGCACCGCAACAAGCGGCGCCGCAATGCGTGACATGATCCTCCCCCTCCCACGAGGAACCTCCTGAGGAGGATGCGCTATTCCTATTGAGTTACAAGGCTTTACCTGGGCCCCCTGACTCATTTATCGCGACAATGACTCGTCATGGCGTGAACCTGCACCGGGCACGGTTACCTAAGGGTTATTCAACGGTCCGTCGGGATAGGTCCGTAAGGTTACGTTCAGGGCTGTTCGGACAGGCGATTTACTGCTCTAACCGCCGTATCCCCGAATCAGGAGTTAACGATGTTCAAGTCTCTGGCGGCGCTCGCCATTGTCGGCGCCGCGACTGCCCCAGCCGTAGCTCAGACGGCCCAACCGGCGCCTGCGATGAACCAGGCGCAGCCGGCTCAGCCGCAGATGGTCAAAAAGCGGATTTGCGAGGATAACGACAATCCGGCGACGACCATCCACCGCACCTGCAGGACGGTGATGGTGCCGGCGCAGCCTGATCAGGCGGCCAGGAACAGCCAGAACGCTCCTTCGGCCGACGGCGGCCAGCCCAACACCTCGGCTTATTGATTGTGCGGCCGGCCCTCGCCGGCCGTCAGTCGCCGCTGATCGTAGGATCGATCTCTTCGGGATGATCGACGATTGGAAGGATCGGCTTGCCGACGTCGCCCTGCCCCACCGTGCGGCCGGCCATCTCGAGCATCCGCTCGAGCGGCACTCGCGCGCGCTCGAGGATTTCCGGGCTTAGCTCGATCCTCGGTTCCATGTCGCGGAGCGCGACGTAGAGCTTCTCGAGCGTGTTGAGCGCCATGTACGGGCACATGTTGCAATTGCAGTTCCCATCGCCGCCCGGAACCCCGATGAAAGTCTTGTCGGGCGCAGCCTTCTGCATCTGATGGATGATGTGCGGTTCCGTCGCGACGAGAATGGTCTCCGCCGGACTATTCAGCGCGAAATCGAGGATCGACTTGGTCGAGCCGACATGGTCGGCATGGTCGATGATGTGCGGCGGGCATTCGGGATGCGCCGCGACCAACGCGTCCGGATGCTCGGCCTTGAGCTTTAGCAGCTCGGTCTCGCTGAAGGCCTGATGGACGATGCAGATCCCGGGCCACAGCAGCATGTCGCGCCCGGTCTTGCGCGCCAGGTAGCCGCCGAGGTGGCGGTCGGGACCGAAGATAATCTTCTGCTCCTTGGGGATCTGGTCGAGGATGATTTCGGCGCTGCTCGACGTGACGATAATGTCCGACAGGGCTTTCACCGCCGCAGAGCAGTTGATGTAGGTCAGTGCGATGTGATCCGGATGCGCTGCCCGGAACGCCGCGAACTGGTCCGGAGGGCAGCTGTCCTCCAGCGAGCATCCTGCGTCCATGTCGGGCAGGATCACTGTCTTCCCGGGGCTGAGGATCTTCGCCGTCTCCGCCATGAAGCGCACTCCGCAGAAGGCGATGACGTCGGCGTTGGTCGCGGCTGCCTTCCGTGACAGGTCGAGGCTGTCGCCGACGAAGTCCGCGAGATCCTGGATCTCCGGCTTCTGATAATAATGGGCGAGGATCACGGCATTGCGCTCGTGCTTCAGCCGCTCGATTTCGCCGAGCAGGTCGAGCCCTCGCAAACTGGTGGTCTGAACCGTCATTTCTGCCCTTCGGCTGCGCGGCGGCGCTCCGCCTCCTTGATCGCCTCCTCATATGGCGTCGAAGTGTCGATATATGAAGGCTCATCGGTGCCGTCGGCCGGGAAGCGAGCGACCACCTTCACGTCCTTGAACCCCGCCGCCATGAGCGGCATCGCGAAGCTTCGTTCGACCGCCTGACGAGCCGACTGTCGCGCGAGTTGCATCGGAACCCCCGCCGTGGCCTGTTTGCGAAGGTCGTGGACCGCGCGGTCGCGGTTAGTCTGGTCGAGCTGCTCATTTGCGTCGGTCAGCGCCGACAGCACGCCACCGCCTCCATATTCCTTCACCGAATTGATATCGATGTCGGGTCCGGCGACGTCTATCTCCGGAAGCTTCACCGTGAGCGTATGGCTCGAGCCATCCCAGGTCACATCCTTCGGCTGCAACTGCGCCAGGTCCAGCTCATAACGGACGTCGCCCGGAAGGATCAGAGTCCGCTCCGAGTTGATCAGACCGCCGAGCCGCTGCTGCTGGCTGGTGACGACCGACACATAGCGGGCGGCGAATACCGTCAGTCGGTTCTGCGCGCGCATGGATTCGAGGCTCGCGCTTGCGATCGTCTTCGGATTGGGCCCGCCAAAGATGCGATCGGCGATCCCGGTCGTAACGCCGAGCAACACGCCGAGGATCAGCGCAACGACGATTGCAGCGAGCGCCGCCAGCTTCCTTACGCGATTGTCCATTGCTCTCCCTGTTGTTCAACGAGGCGGCGGCGCTCGAGGTCCAGCAAGTGCGCCAACACCGAGCCGCCTGCCGCCGTCACGAGCCGGGGGTCGAGGCCGGGATAGGCGTTGGCGACAATGTCCGGAATGGTCCGTGGTCGCTCGCCGACCATTTTAAGAATCTGCTTCTCACGCTGCATGCGGTGGCCGGTCAGGTGGCGCACATATTGCTGCGGGTTGGTCACCGCTGGCCCGTGCGCAGGATAATAAACTCGGTCCTCGCGCGAGCGGAGCTTGTCGAGGCTCTGCATGTAAGCGGCCATATCACCATCGGGAGGTACGACGACCGTCGTCGACCAGCCCATCACATGGTCGCCGGTGAAAAGTGCATCGCCGTGAGCGAAGCAGAGGTGGTTGGATGTGTGTCCAGGCGTCGCCACGGCGATGATCGGCTTCCCGTCCACCTCGATCGCCTCGCCATCTTCGAGCGTTCGGTTGGGGATATAATCGCCGTCGAAGGAAGCATCTGCGCGCGGCCCGACCGTCTCCAGCGCCAACACTGCGCAGCCGATGACCGGCGCACCGGTGCGCTCGGCGAGCGGCCGCGCGGCAGGGCTGTGATCGCGGTGGGTGTGCGTGCACATGATCGCCGCGACCGGACGGCGGCCGATCGCATCGGCGAGAGCGTCGAGATGTTCCGGCAGGTCTGGACCCGGATCGATCACCGCAACTTCGTTGTTGCCCACCAGATAGGTCTGCGTTCCGTAATAAGTGAATGCCGACGGATTATGCGCCAGGACGCGCGCGATTCCCGGCTCCAATTGCTCAAGTTTTGCATAAGGCGCGTCCACGGTGCCGCGTGTCGCACGAGCGCACGCGCTTTGGCTAGCAGTTGAGGTTGTAGGGTCCGTCGGTGCCCACTTCCTGGCCCGAGCGAACGATCCTCAGCTCGAGCCTCCCTCCAACGGCATGCCTGCAAACATCGGTCGGCATCGCAAACTGCGCCGACTTGCCCTTCTTCAGCTGCGCCAGTTCGATGTCCGCCTTGGGATCGCCGTCGCGCACGAAACGGAGCGCAGTGCTTGCCGGCAGATCCTCGCCGGCCTTCACCGTGATCAAGGTTTCGCGCGTGAAGCCGGTGCAGGGCCCGTCGGCACCCTCGCCCGGCGTGAAGCAGCTGAAGCTCATCTTTGGCCGCGGCAGGAATAGGACGCTTGTGGAGGCACCGGCGGCGAGCACGTGAGGAGGTGCTACGGGCGCTGTGGGAAGCGGCGGGAGTGCCGCATAGTCGGTCGTCGGCGTTTGCGGGGCAATCTGCCGTGCGAGCGGCGGCACGGACGCAACACCCTGCGGCTTCGCTTGCGGAAGCGGCGGCAGCGCTGAGATCTCCTCGAGCGACGAGGTCTTTCCAACCGGGCCAGTCGATGTAAAGGCCGTTTTCGCGCCTTGAAATTCGAGCCGCGAGATCTCTGTCTTGAGCGCCTTCACGATCTGGTCGCGAACCTCCGCCGGCATCTCTTTGTTAGCGTCGAGCTTTGCGACGGCGTCCTTCAGCGTTCCGATCCAGTCGGCGTCGGTCTGGCCTTCCTTGCCGCAAAGCTTGACCTTCGACTGCTGCGGCTGACCGCCGACGACCTCTTTCACTGTCGTCTCGAACTTGTGGGCGTCGCAGTTCTGCATCAGCTGCTGTGCCTTCGCATCTGAGTCACTGGTCGCCGCGGGAGCAGTCTTTTTCGCGGGCGCAGCCCCACTCGTCGCCGAAACCAGCGCGGCACCAAGTGCCGCTTCGGCAAGCAGAATTCGCCCCTTCACCATCACGTCCTTGTTCCGATCCGAGGGTGAATGCGCCTTGAACCGTCAGGCGGCAAGGACTGCGCCGGCGGGCGCAATGCGAAGCTGCTCAGCGCGGTGCGCGAAGGCGGCGGGATAGAGGCGGCCGAACAGCGCATCCAT
>CAWHQE010000002.1:0-73812 GCA_963831485.1 uncultured Alphaproteobacteria bacterium | reverse complement strand
GCTGCTGTCCCAGCTGAATTCAAGTGCGCAGGCCCGTGCGCGCTCCATCATCGCGCGGCGGTCGCTGTTCAGTACCGAGAGGATATTTCCCGCCATTGCCGCGGAATCGCCGACCGGGCCGAGCCGGCCCAGGCTGTCGTCAACACGGTCGATCATCGCGCCAGCTGCCACTCCCACAACCGGAAGCCCGGACGCCTGCGCCTCGACGATGGAAACGCCGAACGTCTCGTCCGCCATTCCAGAAACGTAGATGTCGGAGCTCGCAAGCCAGCGTGCAAGCTCGGGTCGGCCGTTCACGTATCCCGGAAGCAGGATGCGCTCGTCGCGGAGGGCTTCGATCTCGGCCTTGAGCGGCCCTTCCCCGATCAGCACCAGCCTGGCACCGAGCGCGGCGGGCAGCCGGCGGAACGCGTCGACAACGAGGTCGGGCTTCTTCTCGCCGTCGAGCCGTCCAACGTAGACAAGTAGCAGCTGTTCAGGGCTAAGCCCCAGCTTTTCGCGCAGGCGCTCGTCTCGCTTGCTCGGCCCGAACTCACCGAGCTCCACACCGAGCGGAACCACGTCAACGCCGTCGATTCCCAGCGAGCGAAGCTTGGCAGCGCCTCCATTAGCGCTGAGCGCAAAGACCGCATCGAACCGACGATAGAGAAGACCGCAATAACCATAGCAGACTCGGCCGAGTGCTCCGGCGACGGGCTTGGTCAGGAACTTCGACAAGGGCCGTTCGACATAAACGGTCGGGAAATCGGTCATGTAGGCCGCAACCAGCGCGGTCGCCGGGTTGCGCCGGCGATGGGCGATCGCCGCCCATGGCAAGTTGTAGGCGTCCTGGCACTCGATCAGGTCCGGCTTGAACCGCTCCAGGACCGCCCGGACGGCGCCGTTGCGGAGCATCAGGCGGTAATGGGGGCTCCCGGGGACGCGCGGCGAAGCGATCGTCACCGTGATGGCGCGCTCTTCCTCAATCACCTCGTCACTCGGGCCGGGCACGATCATCAAATGACTATGCGGCGTCGATTTGATGATGTGGCGCCGTTTGTGAAGGAGGTATGTCCTCACGCCGCCGCCCACATCCGACCAACTTTGCGTCATGTCGCAGAAGATCTTGGTCCCCGAAGCCCGGCCAAGATGAGGATCGTAGTGGTTCACATCGGCCTCAACTTAGGACGGGCAAGTAAAGTGCCAGGGGACACGGTCATCCGGCCCCGGTAGAGCCAGGGCGACTTCCATTCAAGCCGATGCGGTCACGGAACAAAAAGGCGTCCGCTGCTGCCTCCCAGCCGCGGACGCCCTGGCCACGTGAGGCAGTGCCTCACGCCGCTTCGAGCTTAGTGTCGCTGATCGGCGTCGATTCGAGCCTGGATCCGCTCGAGCTCGGCCTTCGCTTTTTCCATCGCCTGACCAGCGCCGGAGACCTCTGCAGCGATCTTGTCGCGGTCGATATTCGCGAGCGCGCGCGAAGCTTCAGTCAGATCAATGTTCTGAACTGACGCGAGCTTTTCGCGGATTGCCGCGTCGAGCGCGTCCGGTGCGCGGCCGGCAGCGCGATCCTTCGCCGCGTCCTCGTCCATCTTGCGCATGCTCTTAGCGATCTGCGCTTGAGTGCCGGCCACGTCGCGCTGAATCTGCACCATGCGCGCCTCGTCGGGGATGTTGGCGAGATCCCTCGCCAATTTCTCCTGGTCGAGGTGGACGTTCGCGAGCGAGCTTCGGGCCTTGGAAACCGCGGCCGCGACCCTCGATCGCTCGGCGGGCGTTAGATCCTCCCACCGCTTCGTCTGGCCGTCGATGGTGACGCGATCGTCGTCGATGGTGAGGTCGCTATCAAATTCGGTACCGCGTTCGGGGTGACGGGTGACAGGCGCAGGCGCCGCTGAGGGTTGCGCGGCTAATATTGCTGCGGCCGCGGGCTGCTGCACGACAGAAGGAATGGGCGCGAGGATCGGGGCAGGTACGTCGACGTAAGCGATTGCGCGGCCGGCCGTGAGCGGAAGCGCCACGACGACCGCCGTGACGATTAGCAGACGCCCGGCAATGCGCCGTGATTGGCTGGGACTATGAAGCATGGACTGAAGCCTCCTTTGCAGGCTGGTTGGACGATCGAGCGCGCTCGCGAAAAGCAGCGCCCGCCCCGAAGCGGCCTTGGCAATCGCGCGGCCGTAGCTCGCGCGGTCTGTGGCCGGCGCCTTGTCCAGCACCCGGGCGTCGCACGCGGCTTCCTGGTCGAAGCGAAAAGCGGCGTGAGCGACCCAGGCGAGTGGATTGAACCACTGGAGGCAAAGGAGGACGAAGGCGAAGTGGTTGGCGACGAGGTCGCCGGAACGATGGTGCGCGAGCTCATGGTCGAGCACGAGCCGGCGCTCGCGCTTCCCGTACCTGCGCTCGAAGTCCGAGGGGACGGCGATGATCGGCCTGAAAATGCCGAGTGCCACGGGGCTGCGGATCTCATCGGTTCGGACGAGCCGCACAGCACCGAGGCGCGTAACGCCTGCCGGTGATTCAAGGATTGCGCGGCGGTCGCGCTGGAAAGCGATCATCCGGCTCAGGAAGAGCGCCGCTGCGACGGCGAGCCAGAGGATGAGCAAGAGGCTCGGCCATCCGCCCACAGCGTCGACCAGGGAAGATTTTGACGAAGCGACACCGGCGATGGCGAGCGGCTCGCCCGCGGCAGGCGGCGGGACCAGGCGTTCGACGGTCCGAGTCAGGGTCGGCATGAAGAAGCGCGCCGCCGGGATCAGCCACAGACCGTAGGTAACTCGCGAACCGAACCACTTCCTGACCGGCTCGCGAACGATCAGCACCAGCAGCATCAGCGCAGACGTGGAGACCAGGGTGTGCAACAGCCAGTCGGTCATTGCTTCAGCTCCTTGAGGATCTTTTCGATCGCGGCGACGTCGTCCTCATCGAGCGCGTGCTCCTCGGCGAGACGCGCGACAAGCGGCGACAAGCGGCCACCGAACAACTGATCGACGAAACGACGGGACTCACGCCCGACGTAGGAGTTCCGGGCGATCGCCGCAGTATAGAGATAGCGCCGACCTTCTTCCGTAAAACGGATCGCGCTCTTCGCCGAGAGCCGGGACAGCATCGTCTTGACGGTCGCGAGCGTCCACCCCCGCTCAGCGGGGATCCGCTCGGCTACTTCGGTCGCCGTCAGTGGATGGCGGCTCGACCAGAGCACCTCCATCACTTCGAGCTCGGCGTCGCTGATGCGTGCGTCCATGCTGCAACCTTTCGACTACAACTGTAAACGTGTCGACTACGTTTGTAAACATGAGGCGACGCGAGAAAATCCCCACGAGCCATCAAACTGTCGGAATTTCTTACGGATCGCACGAGGCAGCCAAGCCGACCATTTCAGAATTTAGCCGAAATCTGCCGTTTCTTCAAATTGGCACGCACGTTGCTAATATTATCGCGTCCACTTGGTTCCACGCCAAAAAGGGGCGGTCGCAGCGGTTCTCTGGTCCCCTGCACCGCCCCTTTCTCTATTCAGACCAAAAATTCAGGCTTCGGCGCCGAGCAGCTGCTGGAGCTCGCCGCTTTCGAACATCTCCATCATGATGTCGGAGCCGCCGACGAATTCGCCTTTGACGTAAAGCTGCGGAATAGTCGGCCACTGCGAATATTGCTTGATGCCCTGACGGATCTCGGTGTCCTGCAGGACGTCGATTGTCTCATAGGTCGCTCCCAGACGGTCCAGGATCGCGATGGCGCGGCTCGAAAAGCCGCATTGGGGAAAGAGCGCGGTGCCTTTCATGAAAAGCACGATTTCGTTGCCCTTCACGATGTCCTCGATTCGGGAATTCGCGTCACTCACTGGTCATCTCCGTTGGCACTGCGGTTTCGAGCTGCAGTGCGTGAAGCTCTCCCCCTACTCGCCCCCCAAGCGCTGAATAGACGGCCTGGTGCTGCTTGATCCGGCTGAGGCCCTCAAAAGTCCTGCTTACCACCCGCGCCGAATAATGGTCTCCGTCGCCGACGAGATCGCGAATGGTCACCTCGGCATCCGGAATGGACGCCTTGATGAGCCGTTCGATCTCGTTCGCAGCCATCGGCATCAGAGGTTGGTGCTCTCGATGATCTGGCGGCGCGCTTCGATCTCCTTGTTGCGGAGCGCTGCCTGCACGGCGTCCTCGTCGCAATCGACTCCGGCTGCGGTGAGGTCTCCCAGCACCTTTCGCACCACGTCATGATCGCCCGCTTCCTCGAAGTCGGACCGAACCACATCCTTGGCATAGGATTCCGTCTCGGCTTCGGAGAGGCCCATCTGCCGGGCGGCCCATTCGCCGAGCAGGCGATTTCGCCTGGCAGCGATCCGGAATTTAATCTCTTCGTCATGCGCGAACTTGGTCTCAAACGCGCGCTCACGGTCGTCGAATTGGGTCATGCGTTCCCCTTGGCTCTTTGCAGCGGGAGATAGGGCGGACCGGCTTCGCTGGCAACGAGCCAAAGTCCGGGGGTTCAGGACGAACGTCTGCCTTTCCACCACCAATGAACGGCAAGCACCGCCACGAAGCACGCGACCGTATCGGTGAGCCAGTCGAGCGGGTCGCAGTCCCGTTGGATCAAAGAAGTGCCCTGCGCCAGCTCGATCAGAGCGCCGAACAGCGACAGGCCCGCCACGAGCCAGGCCGGGAGAGTCGCGGATAGGCGAAACTGCCGAGCACCCCCAGCACTCCGAAAGCAACGGCGTGCTGGATCTTGTCGGGAATGAGTGACGTTCCTGGCTCGGGCGGAAGGAGCGCCATGACGAGCGCGAAGAGCGCCGCCGCCCAGAAGAGCAGCCGGAGCAGCCGCCCGCCGGCATAGTCTTCGACGAGCTTCACTCGGCGTAGTGCGCCGTGGTCTTCTCGCGAACTTCTTCGCTGCTTACGGCCGGCGCCAGCTCGATCAGCTTGAACTCGCTGTCGTGGTCCGGCCGCTGGAACACGGCAAGGTCGGTGATGATCATGTCGACCACGTTCTTACCCGTCAGCGGAAGCGTGCATTCGGGGATGAACTTCGGATCGCCGTTCTTGGAGACATGCTCCATGACGACGATGATCTTCTTCACCCCGGCAACAAGATCCATCGCCCCGCCCATGCCCTTGATCATCTTGCCGGGCACCATCCAGTTGGCGAGATCGCCCTTTTCGCTGACCTCCATGCCGCCGAGCACGGCCAGATCGATGTGCCCGCCGCGGATCATCGCAAAGCTGGTCGCGCTGTCGAAAAAGCTGGTCTGCGGGAGCTGGCTGACGGTCTGCTTGCCGGCGTTGATGAGATCGGGATCGACCTCGTCGTCATAGGGGAACGGCCCGATGCCCAGCATCCCGTTCTCGCTCTGGAGGGTCACCGTCATGCCCTCGGGAACATGGTTGGCGACCAGCGTCGGAATCCCAATGCCCAGGTTCACATAATAGCCGTCGCGCAGCTCATTCGCTGCGCGCTGCGCCATCTGGTCGCGGGTCCAGCCCTTCGTCAGCGTTTCGGTGCTCATTTCTTCGTTCCCTTGATAAGGTCCGCCGGGAGCGGATTTTCGGGCGTCACTTCCTTCCAGAGGATCGACGCCACCAGCCATTTTTCGTCCACTTTCACGAGCTGGAAGCTGTTGATCCCGCGCTCGTGGAAGCTGCCACTTGCAGTGCGGCCGTCATAGGCTGACCAGGCTGTCGCAAGCCCACCCCAAACCTCGAGCCGCCGCCCGAGCTCGCGCTCGGTGAAGCCTTCCTTCTCGAGCACGTCCTTGTTGCGCGAGATATAATCCTCGAGCGTGCCTCCGCGCAGCCCCTTAGGCCCGATGGCCTTCAGCGTCGCGCCAGTCGCGAACATCGAGCGCATCTTGTCGAAGTCCCGCTTCTGCCCCCGGGGGCCGGAGATCACGTCGTAGACACCGCGAATAGCAGCATCGATGCCGGCGAGATCAGCCTTGCTCGGCTGTGTGGCCGCCACAGCGGCAACGATCGCAATGGCCCCAATCATTTATTCGTCCACTTCGCCGCCATCGCCCGGAGCTCTTCGAGCATTGTGGTCGTTCGTCCATCGAGTTGCTGCATCACGAACGCAAAGCCCGGGCGCATGTCCGGGGTTATGCGCTCGAAAGCCTGATCCAACTCTTGTCACTCCGGCCAGCTCACTGACCAGCGACCCGTATTGGGGACCAGGATCGATGTCGACCGATCCGTCAGCCGGAATCAGGGGAAGCGGAATGGTCAGTAATTCTTCCCTCACGCGGCCTCGCGTTCGCGAACCGTCCGGAACTCGATCTTCTTGTCGTACGGTCCCCCGAGGATGAGCCGGTTGACGTAGATCGACGGCAAATGGATGCAGTCGGGATCGAGCGAGCCGACCTTCACGATCTCCTCGACCTCGGCGATGCAAACCTTCCCGCACGTGGCTGCCGGAAGGTTGAAGTTCCGCGTCGTCTTGCGGAACATGAGGTTGCCGGTCTCGTCGGCCTTCCAGCCCTTGACGATCGATACGTCGGCGCAGATGCCGCGTTCAAGGATGTAGGTCTCGCCGTCGAATTCCTTATGCTCCTTGCCCTCCGCGACCTGCGTCCCGACGCCGGTCTTGGTATAGAAACCGGGAATTCCGGCGCCCCCTGCGCGCATCCGCTCGGCAAGCGTGCCCTGCGGCGTGAACTCGACCTCGATCTCCCCCGCCAGGAATTGCCGCTCGAACTCCTTGTTCTCGCCTACATAGGACGAGATCATCTTCCTCACCTGCCGGGTGCGAAGCAGCTTGCCGAGCCCCTCATTGTCGATGCCGGCATTGTTCGAAGCGATGGTGAGGTTCGTGACGCCGCTCGCGACAATCGCATCGATCAGCCGCTCTGGAATTCCGCACAGTCCGAACCCGCCGGCCGCCATCGTCATGCCGTCGAACAGCAGCCCTTCGAGCGCGCTCTCGGCGTTGGGATAGATTTTCTGCATGGCTCGCCAATAGAAAGGCCGCAGCAGTGGTCAAGCGTCGGTGCCTCGGCTAGCGGGCGTGGCGGGATGACCGATCACGCAACGCCGAACCTTCCATCGCGGAATTTCGAAGCGACTTCGCGCTTCTACGGAGCACTCGGTTTCGTCGAGAGCTGGCGCGAACTCAGGGTGGATGATCCTGCGCCGCGGGCCGCTGATCCTCGAGTTCTTCGCCTACCCCGATCTCGACCCGCTAACGAGCGCGTTCAGCTGCTGCCTTCGCCTCGATGAGCTCGACCGCTTTTACTCGGCTTGCAAGGCCACGGGCTTGCTCGAGAAAAAGACCGGCCATCCGAGACTGCATCCACCCGCGGTCGAGCAGTCGGGCATGCGGATCGCGTACATGGTCGACCCGGATGGAACGCTCCTCCGGCTCGTCCAGAACGGCTGATCGCTTAGTGCCGATCCTTCGAAAGCCGGTAGGTAAAATCGAACGATGGCGACCATGTCTTTCCATCGTCGGTGGACTGCTCGCCATGCTGGCGCACTGAACCGTCCTCATTCCTGCTGTAGGACATCCGGACGAGCGGGCCGCCCCACTTGCCCGTGATCACCATGGCCTTACCGTCCCAGCCGCCGGTAAAGAATGCGCGCGAACCGCTGGAATCGATCCAGAACTGCTCCCAACGCTTTTCAGCGGGGACATAGATGCTCAATGAGCCACCTGGCTGGTTGCTGAGCGGCATCCAGTTCTCGCGGATACCGCAGCCGTAAACCGGCTCGATCAGACTGTGCGCGACCAGCTTGTCCTTTCCGGTAGGATAAACATCCCAGCGACCCACCCAGAAATCGAGCTGGTGATATTCCGGCGCAGCGCACGGGGCGGCAGTTGATGGAGTCGACGACTGGTGCGCGATCGCCGCAGCGGACGAGATCGCCAGCATTCCGGTGACCGCTTTCAGTCTTAACATTGCCGTCCTCCGTCGCGCTATTCGACGAACTAGCTCTTCAGCTTCGCCAGGACGCCCTGCAGCTGCATCGCGTTCGACATGTCCCCTTCGATCCGCAGCTTGCCCATCATGAATGCGGTCATCCCGTCGAGCTGGCCCGAAGCGAGCTGCTGCCAGTCGTCCCAGCCGACCCTGATCGTCGTGTCCGCGGCTCCGTCTTCCTCGCTCACCTTCTGCGCGGCGCCGTCGAGCATGATCGTCCCTTGGTCGCCGCCGAAGTCGATTTTGACCCTCTTGCCGGGAATCCACGCCTGCCCCTGCTGCATGCGGTCGACGAGCTCCTGCTTGGTCATGTGCTACTTTCTCCTTTGTCAGCAGGGGTAGCGAACGGCTCGAGCCGGTTCAATGCTGCGACCAATCGTTCGTCGGTTCGCAGAAGAATGATTACGCCCATACTTGACCTTGGTTAAGGTTGCGCGTGTGAGCCCTGTCCCGCAACTTGCCCAAGTCGCGATAGATCACGCGCGTCGCGGCAATTTCGGCCAGGCGCTGGAGATGGCGAAGCGGGCGCTGTCGCTGCATCCCCGAGATCATGGCCTCATGCTCTTCGTCGGCATGCTTCAGACGCGCAGACTGGAGCTCGAGCAGGCCGCCTCCACCTTCAGGGAGGCGCTTCGCCTGAGGCCGACTGATCAGCTGACGAGACTCGAACTCGCCCGCGTGCTCATCGCCGTCAACCAGCTGGACGAAGCCCAGAAGCTGCTGTCGTCGAAGCGTCTTCCGGGCCTCGAGCCGAAGCGGCTGTTCGGACTAATCGCGATCCGCCGCGGTGAGGCCGAAAAAGCCGTGCGCGTATATCGGGAGATCGTCGCCGAGGACCCGCGCGACTTCGAAAGCCGGGGCAATCTGGGAGTCGCGCTGCTCGCCGCCGGCGACGCGTCCGGTGCCGTGGAGGCACTGAGGTCGTCGCTTCGCCTGCGCCGCGATCAGCAGAGATTCCGCGACAAATGGGCCGAAGCGCATATCGCCGCGGGAACCGGAGAGCAGGGAATCAAGCTCGCGGCCGATTTTGTCGGAACGCACCCAGACGATGTCCTTGCCCGAGTCTCGATCGCTCGCCTTCATGATCTTCTCGGGAGGCCCGAATGCGCGCTGGAAACGCTCGAGGAAGCGCTTCGCATCGACCCTCAGCACGCCCCCGCGCTGCTCGCCCTCGCTCAGTTGCACGAGCGGCAGAATCGGATCGACGAATTCGCGCAGGCTGTTGTGCGTCTGGAAGCGCTGGATCCCTCACCCCCCGAGCTCCCGCTGCTCCAAGCTCGTCTTGCTTTCCGGCACGGCGAGCTCGACCTGGCGCTCACGCTCGCGCAGAAGATCCCGACCGCGCTCGACGCCGGCGACCGCGCGCACCTCATCGGGCAGATCTACGATCGCATGGGCCGATCGTCCGAAGCCTTCGAGGCCTTCAGCGAAATGAACGCGGCGACGGGCGTCTCTTCCGACGTGGCTGCGGCGCGTGGTGACGCCTACCGCGGCATGATCGAGCGGCGGTCGCGGCTCGCGACCCGCAAATGGATTAGCAGCTGGCGCAAGGTGAGGCCGTCGGACGATCGCCCCGATCCCATCTTCATCGTCGGCTTCCCCCGTTCCGGAACGACTCTGCTCGATACGTTGCTGATGGGCCATCCGCGGCTTTGCGTGACCGAGGAAAAGCCGATGCTCAACGCCGTTGCCCGCAAGCTCGGCGGCTACGAGCATATCCCGGACCTAACCGAGAGCCAGGTCGCCGATCTGCGCGATCTCTATCTAGACGAAGCGGCCAAGCATGTGCCCGAGCTCGGTGACCGGATCCTGGTCGACAAGCAGCCGTTTGCGATGGTCGACGCGCCGCTGATCTACCGCATCTTTCCCAATGCGAAGATCCTGTTCGTCCAGCGCCACCCCTGCGATTGCGTGCTGAGCTGCTTCATCACCCGCTTCGACCCGAGCGCCGCGCTTGCAAATTTCGTGACGCTGGAGGGTGCGGCGTGCCTCTACGGCGAGCTCCGGAAATTCTATAGCCAGTGCCGTTCGATCATGCCCATGATCGTCCATCTCATCCGCTACGAGCGGCTCGTCGACGATGCAGAGACAGAGATGCGCGCGCTGATCGCTTTCCTCGGCCTCGAATGGACCGACAATGTCCTCGACAACCGCACGCTCGCGAAGGGCCGCGGCTTCATCAACACGCCGAGCTATTCGCAGGTTGTCGAACCGCTCTACGACCGCTCGATCGGCCGCTGGGAGCGCTACCGTGAGCAGATGAAACCGGTCCTCCCAATGCTTGAGCCGTGGGCCAAGCGGATGGGCTACGAAGTCTAGGCCACTTGGCGGCACCCGCGGCAAAGCCTATCTGGCCGCGCATGGGATACGAAACCGACCTCAAGCTCTTCATCGACGGCGTGTGGAAATCGGGCGAAGGCCGCGACGCGCACACGGTCGTCAACCCGGTGGACGCAAAGCCGATCGCCGAGGTCCCTTACGCGACCAAAGCCGACCTCGAAGAGGCGCTCGCTGCTTCCGAACGAGCCTGGCCCGAATGGCGCGCAATGGATGTCGAGAAACGCGGCGCGATCCTCCACAAGGCCGCGCAGTTGCTGCGTGAACGCGCCGATTTGATCGCCGCGACCATGACCCAGGAGCAGGGTAAGCCGCTCACCGAGGCCAAGCTCGAGACGCTGGCGTCGGCACAGCTGTTCGACTGGTACGCCGAGGACGCGAAGCGCGACTATGGCCGCACCCTCGTTCGTCCCGCCGGCCAGCTCAGCCGCGTGATCCGTCAGCCGATCGGGCCGACGGCAACGTTCACGCCGTGGAATTTCCCGATCTACCTGCTGGCGAAGAAGGTCAGCGCAGCGCTGGCGGCCGGCTGCACGGTGATCTCGCGCCCGCCGCACGAGACGCCGGGCGTCGGCACCGAATTGTTCCGTGCGCTCGCCGACGCCGGGATCCCCAACGGCGTCGCCCAACTCGTACATGGCGAGTCCGGCCTCGTCAGCGAAACCCTCATCGCCAGCCGCGTCATCCGCAAGGTCAGCTTCACCGGCTCGACCGCGGTCGGCAAGCACCTGATGCGCCTGTGTGCCGACAGCATGACCCGCGTCACAATGGAGCTTGGCGGCCACGCGCCGGTGCTGATCTTCGACGATTGCGATCTCGAAAAGACGCTCGACATGGTCGTTCCGCAGAAATTCCGGAATGCCGGCCAGGTCTGCGTCTCCCCGACCCGCTTCTACGTCCAGCGCGGCATTTACGACGCCTTCGTGAAAGGCTTTGCCGAGCGCACCGCCAAGGTGAAGGTTGGCAATGGACTCGAAGAAGGTACGAAGATGGGACCGCTCGCCAATGCGCGCCGCCCCGACGCGATCGAGAGCCTCGTCCAGGACGCCAAGGCGAAGGGCGCCCGCGTCATGGCCGGAGGCGAGCGCGGTGAAGGCGGCTTCTTCTTCCAGCCGACCCTCCTCGCCGACGTCCCCAACGAAGCGAACATCATGAACGACGAGCCATTCGGTCCCGTCGCGGTCAGTCGCCCGTTCGACAGCTTCGAGGAAGTGATCGAGCAGGCCAACCGCCTGCCCTACGGCCTCGCCGCCTTCGCCTTCACCGAGAACGGCCGCCGCTCGAACCTCATCGGCGATCTCGTCGAAAGCGGCATGGTCGGGATCAACACCTTCGCCATCAGCGGCGCCGACACGCCGTTCGGCGGCGTCAAGGATTCAGGCTTCGGAAGCGAGGGCGGGAAAGAAGGCCTCGAGAGCTATCAGGTCGTGAAGGCGGTCCATCAGGCTTAGGCCCGCGCCGCTCGTTGCATTCATGTCACGATCTGCCACTGTGCCGCGCACAATGGTGGAGGGGGAATGCGACGTTTCTTAGAAGCGATCATTGGAACTATGGTCCTGGCGGCCTCGGCATCGGCCGGCGTTCATCCGCCCGAAATCGAAAGCCGTCTGGCTTTCATCGTCGGCGACTGGACGGTTGCCGGATCGGACGAGGTCTACAGCGACAATTGTCAGTGGTTCGACGACAAGAGCTTCGTCGTCTGCGACACGCGTGATGCCCGCAAGGGCGTGCTTCACCACAGCATCGCCGTTCTCGGCTACTCGACGGTCACTCAGAATTACACCTACCAACAATACGACAACGGCGGCGGCGGCCGGAACGAGACTTGTTTCGCCAACGACCAGGGCGGTCTCACCTGTCTCGGCCAGCGCCGCGACAGCACTCAGCTGACGGAGACCCGCAGCTACATCTGGCCCAACACCGGCGGTCTCGGAATCCGACAGGAAAAGTCGGTCAATGCCGCGCCATGGTCGGACGTAGGACAGGTTCAATATGTCCGCCGCAAGCCGGGGCTGTCGCCGACAGCGGCGCACTGAGGGGTGACGTAATCGGGGTGCACAGCTAAGGCGCCGCTCATGACCAAGCGCACGGGCGGCCGCATCCTCGTCGACCAGCTCAAAATCCAGGGCTGCGACCGCATCTTCACCGTGCCGGGCGAGAGCTTTCTCGCCGTGCTCGACGCGCTCCACGACACACCCGAGACCGAGACGATCGTCTGCCGGCAGGAGGGCGGAGTCGCCTACATGGCCGATGCCGACGGCAAGATGACCGGCCGCCCCGGCGTCGCTTTCGTCACCCGCGGCCCCGGAGCAACCAATGCCAGCGCGGGCGTCCACGTCGCCTTCCAGGATTCGACTCCGATGATCCTCTTCATCGGCGACGTCGCGCGCGGCGACCGGGAGCGCGAGGGCTTCCAGGAGGTCGATTTCCCCGCCTTCTTTGCTCCAATCGCCAAATGGGCCGCGCGGATTGAGGATGCTCGGCGCATTCCCGAATTCATCTACCGCGCCTATCGCGTCGCCACTGCCGGCCGACCCGGCCCTGTCGTGCTGGCTCTCCCCGAGGATATGCTGCGCGACGAGGTCGACGTACCCGATCGCTCGTGCGTGCCGCCACTCGCCGAAGAGCCCGATCCAGGCGCGGTCCAGGCGATGTTCGAGCTCCTCAAGGAAGCCGCTTCACCGGTAGCGATCGTCGGCGGCGCAGACTGGAGCCCGCGCGCGTCCCACCATTTCGCGAACTTCGCCTTCCGCTACGGAATCCCGGTCGCCGCCGCGTTCCGCCGCCAGGACGCGATCTGCAACTCGTGCGGCGTCTATGCCGGTCAGCTCGGCTACGGCCCCAATCCCAAGCTCCAGCAGCGCATCCGCGATGCGGACCTGATCCTCGCTGTCGGCCCGCGCCTCGGCGAAGCGACCACGGACGGCTACACGTTGATCACGCCCGACCATCCCGGCCAGACGCTCGTCCACGTCCACCCCGATCCCAACGAGCTCGGCCACGTCTATCACGCCGACTTGCCGATCTGCGCCGACATGGGCGAGTTCGCGGAAATGGTCGACGAGTGGATCGACCCCGACCTCGTTCGCTTCTCCTGCGGAGACGACGCGCACAAGGATTGGCTCGAATGGTCGCAGCCCAAGCCACGCGACGGCGTGAAGCTCGATCTCGGCCCGTGCGTCGCCGCGATGCGCGAGCGGCTCCCCGACAACACAATCATCTGCAACGGCGCCGGCAATTTCTCGGGGTGGTGGCATCGTTACTGGCGCTACGGTCCGATGCCGACCCAGCTAGCCCCGACCAGTGGCACCATGGGCTACGGCCTTCCCGCCGCAGTCGCTGCCGCGATCCGCTTCAAGGATCGTCCCGTCGTGTGCGTCACTGGCGACGGCGACTTCCTGATGAACGGGCAGGAGCTCGCGACAGCCGCTCAATATAGCGCTGATCTGCTAGTGATCCTGGTCGACAATGGCGCCTACGGCACCATCCGAATGCACCAGGAGCGCGAATATCCCGAGCGGATCAGCGCCACCGAGCTCAAGAACCCCGATTTCGCGGCGCTCGCCCGCGCCTATGGAGGCTGGGCCGAGACCATCGAGAAGACCGAAGACTTCGATCCCGCGTTTGACCAGGCGCTGAAGCGCAAGGGCATCCGCCTTCTACACTGCAAGACCGACGTCGAGCAGATCAGCAACGCGACGACGATTTCAAAGCTTCGAGAAAAAGCGAAGGGCTAGCGCTCCTCGTCGAGCTTCCAGGCCCAGTCGAACAGCTGGGCATGGAGGTCGATCCTATCCTGCAGTTCCCGCGAGCGCAGAGCGGGATCCTCGGCTGGCAGTTGGCGGTTCTCGGGGTGGAAATGCTTCACCAGCTCATCGAAATGACCGCCAAAACTACCCTTTTGAACCCCGCGACGGTGCGGCATGACACTCCTCCGCGTACGAAAAATGCCGAGCTCGGAGGGGCATACGCGCGAGACCGCAGAATTCGGTGCCGAGAAAACGGTCCGAAGTGAACTCTTGTCCCGCTATGTGACGAGATTGGCGTCTCGGAACAATCGCCAGCGGCCGTCTTCACCCTTCTTCAGGATGGTCAGTGCGGGCCCCGTGCGCTTCACCGGTTCACCACCCGCTGGCGTGACGATCAGGTCGATGTGATTGCGGATCCATGCCCAATTGCCCTCGACGTGGATCTCGCGAATTTCGGCTGTGCCCTCGATCTTGCTGTCTCGCAGCGATTCCGAGCCAGCGCGAAACGCTTCCTTCCCGAACATTCCGCTTCGGACCATGAACAAAGCGTCCTCGGCGATCAGTTCGAGAACGGCGTCTGTGTCGCCGACCTTGGTTGCCTTGATCCAGCGATCGACCAGCTCGTGGATCGCGCGCTCGTTGTCGTCCATGCTGGCTCTATAGCCCGAAGGGGTAGGTTTCCTCCACCGAGCGATGCTCGCCCACGCGGCATCGTCGATATTGGGCAATTTGCTCGGAAGCGCCCGCGATCAGCTGCGGTAAGGATTCGAGTTCGGTATCAAGCATCTTTCCAGCCTTCTTCCCCAATCAGGGGAACGAACCGGACGCCGCCCAGGTTCTGCCGCTCGACCGACCCATCAGCTCGCTTCGTCACCTTGACGAGCTCCTGCGGCCAGCCGGGCTGGCCGATCGGCATTACGATGCATCCACCTTCGGCGATCTGGTCGATCAGCGGCTGGGGAACGTGGCTTCCGCTCGCGGCTGCAAGGATCGCGTCGAAGGGCGCCTGATCGGGGCAGCCCTTGGTCCCATCGCCCTCGATGATCTCGACATTATCGTAGCTGAGCTGCTGCAGCCGGTCGCGGGCAATCCCGATCAAATCGTGCTGGCGTTCGATGCCGATGACCTTTGCTGCGACCCGGCTGATAACGGCCGCTGCGTATCCAGAGCCCGCTCCCACCTCGAGCACCTTGTCGTTCTCGCCGATTCCCGCTGCCTGGACCATCAGGGCGACGATGAATGGCTGGGAGATCGTCTGCCCGGCCTCGATTGGCAGTGGGTAATCGCCGTAAGCGAGATGCGCGTAATCGGGGCTTACGAACATCTCGCGCGGAACAGCGAGGAAGGCGCCGAGAATCTTCGGATCATTTATCCCGCGGCGGCGCAGTTGGCGCTCCACCATTGCCTCGCGCTCGGCGGTGAAGTCTGTCATGGTCGCTACCATGGTCCATCTCCCGGACTTTGGCGAAACCCGCGAGGAGAGGAGGCCGTTCCGGTGAAAGATCAGGAGCTGCGATTCTCGGGCTCGGTCCCGGCGAAATACGACCGACTGATGGTCCCGCTGGTCTTCCGCCCCTACGCGGAAGAGCTCGCTTGTCGAGCAGCGGATCTGGGGCCGAGGAGAATCCTCGAAACTGCCGCCGGCACCGGAGTCGTTACGCAGGCGCTTCACGAAGCGCTGCCCGATATCGAGATCGTGGCAACCGACCTCAACCAGCCGATGCTCGATAGGGCGGAAGAGCGGGTCAACTCGGATCGAGTCACTTTCGCGCAGGCCGATGCACAGGAACTCCCGTTCGACGACGGCGCCTTCGACCTCGTGGTCTGCCAGTTCGGTTCGATGTTCTTCCCCGACAAGGTGCGTGGTCACGCCGAAGCACGCCGCGTGCTTGCCCACGGCGGCTATTATCTGCTCGCGATTTGGGACCGGATCGAACGCAATGGTCTGACCAACGCAGCGCAGAAGGTGCTGATCGACAGTTTTCCCGACGATCCGCCCATGTTCATGACCGAGGGCCCGTTCGGATATTCTGACACTCACCGGATCGAGCAGGACCTGCATGACGCTGGCTTCGACACGGTCGACATCGAGACTGTTGAGCTGAGAAGCAGAAGCGCATCCGCGCATGAGGCGGCGACAGCGCTTTGCTACGGAACTCCGATGGGAACGGAGCTCGACGAGCGCGAACCGGGAAGCCTGGAGCGCGTGTTCGAACAGGTGGAAGAAGCGCTCCAAGCATTCGAAGGCCCCGACGGCATCGATGCGCCGATGGCGGCGCACATCGTGGTCGCCACGAAATAGCTGATGACGGACTGGTCCAGCAGGATATTCTAGGCCGATGGCAAACTATCAGAAGATCATCGAGCTTCAGCCCGAAATGCGGGAGTTCTTCGAGAACCGGAAGAAGATCGGCTTCCGCGGCGACGTCCTGACCTATTGGGCGAACCAGCGCTGCGACAGCTATTCGACCGACGCCGCCGGCTTCCGCCACAGCACGCTTGGAGGAAAGGAATATTCGGTCGCTGACTGCCTGCGTGCCGAGCGCTACGGAATTGCGCTCGGAGCGAGCAACCTGTTCGGATTTGGGGTGGCCGGCAACGAGAATTGCCTGCCATCGCTTCTCGCCGAACGCTTCGGATTCCCGTTCGCCAATGCGACCATGCCAGGCGGAAATAGTCGCAATCTCGAATCCCTTCTTCTCGGCCTTATTGCTGGCGCCGGCCATGCGCCGACAGCGGTGGTCTTCTCGAACGGAGGTGATCTTGCCGGTTTTTGCGAAAGCGGAATTGCCGACCCGATCTTCGGCTCTCCCAACCGCGCGCAAACGAGCGGCGCAATGGGTAGCAGCGGACCCGTCGATACGGATCCCGACCGCAGTTTCTCTCGTCTGAAGGCTTTCACAAGCCTGTGGACCTCAGCGATCTTGACCGTGTGCCGCGTTTACAAGGCGCCCCTGGTCCTCATCCAGCAATCGACCTTCTTCGAGAAGACGAAGCCAACGGCGACCGAGCTGGAATGCGGCCTGGGGAACCCCTTCCACCCGAGTCAGGAGCGCTCGTTCGCCAATTTCCGTAAGTTCGACGAGCCCTTCTACGCCGAACGCAAGGCGATCGCCGACCGGCTCGGGGTCCCGCTGGCCGGATGGGGCAAGCAGGACGAACTGACGTTTATCGATGAATTTCACTGCGACGCCGAGGGCGTGCGCGTCATGACCAAGGCAGTCGGGGATGAGGTTGAGCGGCTGCTTTCGGGCACCGCCGCCGATCGGAGGACGGAAGTCCCGGCGGCTTAGATCAGCCCGGCGAGCGGGCTCGACGGATCGGCGTAGCGGCGCTTCTGCATTCGACCGGCGAGATAGGAGAACCGCCCCGCCTCGACCGCCGCCTTCATCGCCCGTGCCATCAACACTGGCTCTTTCGCCTCGGCGATGGCCGTATTCATCAGCACCCCGTCGCAGCCGAGCTCCATCGCCACCGCCGCGTCGCTGGCCGTGCCGACCCCCGCATCGACGAGCACCGGGACGTTAGCTCCCTCGACGATTAGGCGGATGGTGACGCGGTTCTGAATCCCCAGGCCCGACCCGATGGGCGCGCCTAGAGGCATGATCGCGACCGCACCCGCTTCCTCGAGCTGCTTCGCCGCGATCGGATCGTCGACGCAATAGACCATCGGCTCGAAGCCTTCCCTGACCAGCACTTCGGTCGCCCGAAGCGTCTCGCGCATGTCTGGGTAGAGCGTCTTCGCTTCGCCCAGCACCTCAAGTTTCACGAGGCTCCAACCGCCCGCCTCGCGAGCCAGCCGAAGGGTCCGGATCGCGTCGTCCGCAGTGAAACAGCCCGCCGTATTCGGAAGATAAGTGACCTTATTCGGATCGATGAAGTCGGTCAGCATCGGTTGCTTGGGATCGGCGATGTTCACCCGCCTCACCGCCACTGTGACGATCTCCGCGCCCGAAGCCTCGACCGCCGCAGCATTCTCCTCGAAGCTCTTGTACTTGCCGGTCCCGACGATCAGGCGCGAAGTGAAGGTCCGCCCTGCGACGGTCCACGTGTCGGAATTGAACGATTGCGGAGCGTTCACTCACCCGCCTCCCACGAAATGCACGATCTCATAGTCGTCGCCGCCTTCAACGCAGACCTGCGCGAGCGTTGAGCGCGGGATCACCTCGAGGTTGCGCTCGACCGCAACCCGCAGCGGATCGAGGCCGAGCAGATTGACCATTTCCTCTACGGTCGTTCCGCCCGGAACGCGCCGGTGCTCGCCGTTCACGCGGACCGAAAGTGAGCCGTCGATACTCATTGACAAAGCGCAGATAGGAAGGTCCACGCGGCTGCGCAAATGACCGATACGATCTTCGTCCTCAATGGACCCAACCTCAACCTGCTCGGAACCCGCGAGCCGCGGATGTACGGAACCCAGACGCTCGCCGATATCCAGGTCACGCTCGAGGAGCGCGCGAAGGCGCTGAAGCTGAAGCTCGACGTCCGGCAGTCCAACCACGAAGGCGTGCTCGTCGACTGGCTTCACGAGGCGCTTGCAAAGGCCTCTGCGGTCATTTTCAACGCCGGCTCCTACGCGCACACATCGGTGGCCATCCGCGACGCCGTGGCTGCGCTGCCGATTCCGGTCATCGAGGTTCACCTCACCAACATCTACGCCCGCGAGGGCTTCCGCCGCACCAGCCTGCTCGGCCAGGTGACGCGCGGTTCGATCATCGGCTTTGGACCGCTCGGCTACGTCCTTGCACTGGACGCGGCGGCGCACCTCTGCAAGGGAGCAGCCGCAAACCAGGCGAAGAGCCAGATTCAATAGGGGAAGAGTAAATGGCCCAAGCGTCCAAGCCTGGCGCCCCCAAGAATACAAGCAATGGCGGCGCGATGAGAATCGACCCGGCCCTGGTCCGCGAGCTCGCCGAACTCCTGACGGACAACGAGCTGACCGAGATCGAGGTCGCGGACGGCGAACGGCGCATCAAGGTCAAGCGCGAAGCACCCGCGATGATTGCAGCCGCGCACATGGCTCCGGCCATGGCGGCGTCGGCCGCGCCTGCCCTCACCGCTCCGCCGATGAATGCCAAGGAAGACGTCGGCGCGCAGGAAGACGAGGTTGCAGGAAACACGGTCAAATCGCCGATGGTCGGCACTGCCTATCTGTCGCCCGAACCAAGCTCCAAGCCCTTCATCGAGGTAGGCCAGTCCGTGAAGGCGGGCGACACATTGTGCATCGTCGAAGCGATGAAGGTGATGAATCCGATCACTTCGCCGGAGAGCGGCACCATCAAGAAGATCATGGTCGCCGACGCGCAGCCGGTCGAGTTCGATCAGCCGCTCGTGGTGATCGGCTGAGTAAAGCAGTGGCGAACATCGAGAAGCTTCTGATCGCCAACCGCGGCGAGATTGCCCTCCGGATCCACCGCGCATGTCATGAAATGGGGATTCGAACGGTCGCGGTTCATTCGACCGCCGATGCCGACGCGATGCACGTCCGTCTCGCCGACGAAACCGTCTGCATCGGGCCGCCGCCAGCGATCGAATCCTACCTCAACATACCGAACATCATCTCGGCGGCCGAGATCGTCCACGCCGACGCGATCCACCCAGGCTACGGCTTTCTGTCCGAGAACGCCCAGTTTGCCGAGATCGTCGAATCGCACAACATCATCTGGGTCGGGCCCAAGCCGGAACACATCCGGACGATGGGCGACAAGATCGAGGCGAAGCGCACAGCCGCCACGCTCGGCCTCCCGCTCGTACCCGGCTCTCCAGGCCCGCTCACCAGCGTCAGCCAGGCCAAGCAGCTTGCCGCCGAGATCGGCTATCCGATTCTCATCAAAGCCGCTTCGGGCGGCGGCGGGCGCGGAATGAAGGTCGTGCCGAGCGAGGATCAGCTCGAGAGCCTGATGAGCCAAGCGGCGTCAGAGGCGCGTTCCGCCTTCGGCGACGACACCGTTTACATGGAAAAATACCTGGACGACCCACGCCACATCGAGTTCCAGGTGTTCGGCGACGGGAGGGGCGGAGCGATTCACATCGGCGAGCGCGATTGCTCACTCCAGCGCCGCCACCAGAAAGTACTTGAGGAAGCTCCATCCCCGATCATCAAGCCGAAAGAGCGCCATCGCATGGGCGAGACCGTCCGCAAAGCGATGAGCGAGATGGGCTATCGCGGCGCTGGCACGATCGAGTTTCTCTATGAGAATGGCGAATTCTACTTCATTGAGATGAACACCCGGCTGCAGGTTGAGCATCCGGTGACCGAGATGATCAGCGGCATCGACCTGGTGCGCGAGCAAATCCGCGTCGCGTCCGGAGAGGGCCTGTCCTTTACTCAGGAGCAGATCCACCTCCACGGCCACGCCATCGAATGCCGGATCAATGCCGAGGATCCCGAGACCTTCGCGCCCTCGCCTGGCCTCGTGAAGAATTACGTCGCTCCTGGCGGCATGCATGTCCGCGTCGATAGCGGGCTCTACACAGGCTATAAGGTCCCGCCCTATTACGACAGCATGATCGGCAAGCTGATCGTTTACGGTTCCAATCGCGACAGCTGCATCCGCCGCCTCCGCCGGGCGCTCGAGGAATATGTCGTCGAAGGGATGAAAACGACCATCCCGCTCCACCAGAAGCTGGTCCGCGATCCCGATTTTCTGAGCGGCAATTACACGATCAAGTGGCTCGAGCAGTGGCTCGAACGGAGTTGGGAACCCGTCGAATAGAACGGCTTCCGATTGGGCCGGATCAGTCCCGTTCCGCGACACTCGTCAATTGAGCCTCGACTTTCGCCTCTAGTTAACGGAGATTCACCTTCCGGCTCCATGTAAGTCGCAGGTAACCGGTGTGACGGGTCTCCACGGGGGAGAACCGGCGCACCCTACAAGCGTACCAAGTGTCGGTAGTCGTCAGCGAAAGGGGCCGCTTGTCCGGAACTGACATCTTTCTGTCTTATGCACGCACGGACCGCCCGGCCGCTCGTCTCTTTGCCGAATCGCTTGCGGCCGAGGAGTTCAAGGTCTGGTGGGACGCCTCGCTTCATTCGGGCGAGACGTTCGACGAAGTCATTGAGCAGAAGCTGAGGGACGCAAAGGCGGTCGTGGTGCTCTGGTCGCCACGCTCGGTCGCATCCCGCTGGGTTCGCGCGGAGGCCACGCTTGCCGACCGCCGCAACAAGCTCGTCCCCGTGATCATCGAAGCGTGCGACCGCCCGATCGCCTTCGAGCTGACCCACACCACCGAGCTCGCCGACTGGGAAGGAGACCGCTCGGACTTGCGCTGGCGCTCGTTCGTCGACGACTTGAAGCGCCTGGTTCATGCGGACCTGGAAGAGCAGCCTGAGCAGGCTCATGCGCCTGCCGCCGCGGCACCGAGCCCACCTCCACCGGCTGCACGTCACGCGCCTCGCCCGGGAAGCGAGCAGGTCATCTCTGCCGACCAGTACCGCAGCGAGCCCACCGTTCGCATGCCGGCCGATGAACCGGTTGGTCCAAGCGAGGTCCACTGCCTCGAGATCAAGGGTGCCGAGGTCGAGGATGAGCTGATTGTCGTCGAAACATCCGGCGTGAAGATCGGGCGCGCGCCACCTGCGGACGTCGTCCTCTCGCACAGGAGCGTGTCGCGCGAACATTGCATCGTCGGCCTCGCCAATGACGAATTGCTCGTCACCGATCTCAATTCGACGAATGGTACCTATATCGACGATGTTCGCATCCACCGCGCGACCGTTCTTCCCGTCGGTTCGGTCCTTCGCCTGGGTCAGATTTCGCTTCGCCATGTCATCATGACGAAGGCCGAAGCGGGCCCGCGCGAACGGACTTGGTTCCAGCCGGCGCGGGCTGCAGCCTCGTCCTAACGTTGCCCGAGCGCGCCGCACCAAGGCCCGTCGTCCTGAATGTTGGCATTACCGGACATCGTGCGGGAGCGCTGACCGCACCCGTCATCCGCAACTTGCGGCCCACCGTCTACGCGATCTTCCGCCAGCTTCGCGAAGCGACCCTGAAGCTCCAGGAATCCGAGGATGCGCTCTGCAGCGACACTGAGGCGCAGCTTCTTCTTCACACCGCGCTGGCGAGCGGTGCCGACCAGATCGCCGCGGTCTGCGCGCGCTCGAGCGGCTATTTCGTCCGCGCGCTGCTTCCCCTCGAGCCGCAAGACTATCGCGAGGACTTCGCGGCCGGCGAGGAACTCGACAGCTTCGAGCAGGCGCTCGAGGCTGCCGACGAGATCGTGGCCCTTCCGGGCCAGGGCGATGACCGTCAGGCGGCTTATGTGCTGGTTGGCGAGTCCCTCGTCCAAAATGCCGACGTCATGATCGCGATCTGGGACGGCCAGCAAGCGAGAGGCCCGGGAGGCACCGGACACGTCGTCGCTCTAGCGCTGGAACAGTCGGTGCCTGTGATCCACATCGAAGTGAGCCACGATTCGGACGAGATTCAGGTCCGCGCGCTTCTCGGCGACGCGGCCCATCCGGGATCGCTTCACGATGCGGAGCTTTACAGCCGCGTTCTGCGCGGAGCATTCAAGCTCGGCCCCGCGCCCGAACGACGAGTGGAAGAAGCTGCGGGCGACTGCGCCTGATCTTACTGCGTCGCGGACTGCTTCTGCAGGAACACGATATATTGGCGCGTCTGATTGGCCTGCTTGAGCAGCTTCTGAGCTTCCTTCTCGCTCTGAATGCCGCGCATCGAATCCTGCAACGTCTTCAGATAGAAATCGTAATTCTTCGCCAGCTGCACATTCTGGCCGCTGCCCGAGCGCATGACCTGCTTGGCCATCGAGCGCGCGTCGGAGATCGCCGCATTGAACTGCGACACCGTGGACGAGGATACTGCTGCATCGGGCGTTGAAGTGATCTCGGCGATGGCCGTCTTGCCATTCTTCTTGGACGGCAGGCTCGGTGTCGCGCTTGCAAGCTCGGTCGCATTCGCCTTCTGCGCCTTCTTCAATGCTGCGAGCTGCGCCTGCGCGGCCGCAGTTTTCACCTTCTCCGCCGCGAGCTCTTGCGTCGAATTGGCCTGCTCAGTCGGCTGGGCGGTTGCGACAGGCATCGTTTCGGTTGGCGTAGTGGTCGCGGCTGCATTGACGTCCGTCGTCCCGTCAGCCGGGCCGACCGCCGCCAGCGTGCTGCTCGAATTGTCGGCCCCGGTCGCCGCGACCGACGCGGCATTGGCGTCCGCTTGCGATCCTCCGCCACGAAGCGCGATCGCGCCCACGCCGACCACCGCGATCAGGCCCGCCGCCGCTGCCGCCATCATCATCGGACTGGGCTTCTTTCGAGCCTCTTTCGAAGCTGTTGGCGGAGGGGTCTTCGGCTTCGTCTTCTCCGCTGCGGAAGCCGTTTCCGCCGCCGCCGCAGTCGCTGCAGCAGCCGGCGCCTTGCCGTCGCCAGCAGCTGGCTTCGGGCTTGCTTCCTTCTCAGGCTCGGCCGCCTTCGGTTCGGCGACGAGCTTCTTCTTCACGCCCGTTTCCTCCCCGGCGCGCTTGAAACTGGCGGCCTTCGGATCCTTGGGGACGCCCGTCGAGACCGGCGCCTTGGGATCGACATTCGGCGTCGGAGGCACAGGGACGATGTCTTCGCTCTCGACCTGCTGCGAATAGAAGCGCGTCGCTTCGTCATCGGCCGCGTCGGTCGCCTCGATTTTCCCGAATGTCTTCAGCCAGTCGCTGAGCGACTGCGGACGTTCGTCGGGCTTCACGATCATTGCGGCATCGACCGCCGCAAGGAACCTCTTCCCGTATCCGGGCCACTTGCCCGCCGCGAGCGGCTTGCCGAGGCCGGCGTGAAGGCGCTCGAGAACCTCGGGCGGCTTCTCGCCCGTGATACACTCGTACATGACCACGCCGAGCGCATAGATGTCGGTCCACGGGCCCTGCGGATAGGTTTTCACATATTGCTCGATCGCGGCATAGGGCGGCGTGTGGAAGGTGACCTTTGTGCTGGTTGCTTCCGCGGCTTCGAAGCGCGCCGAGCCGAAATCAATGAGGACCGGCCGGTTGTCCTCGTTGATGAGGATGTTCGGCGGCTTGATGTCGCGATGGAGCACGCCGACCCGGTGCGCCCTCTCCAACCCCTCAGCGATCGGCTGCAGGATGTTCCACAGGCTGCGCTCGTTGAAGCGCCTGCCCTGCTTCAGCATCCTAGAGAGCGAAAGCCCGTCCTCGAAGTCCATCACCATGTAGGCGGTGCCGTGAATCTCGAAGAGGCTGCGGACGCTAACGATGTTCGGATGCCGCGTCGGCGTCGAAAGGTTCCAGAGGAGCTTGGCCTCCTCGACGAACTTCTTGAGACCTAGGGCGTGAACCTCCTCGGCTTCGGAATCGATCGGGACGACGGTGTCTTCAAAATCGCGCTCGCTGATCGAGCTCGGGAAATATTCTTTGATTGCGACGAGCTCGTTGAAGTAGATTCCCTTGGCTTTGTAGACGATGCCGAAGCCGCCGACGCCGAGGACCTCCTCGATGCGCCACTCGCGCAGCACCGTTCCCATCGGGAGCGCCTTGTTGCTGTAAGCCTTGTTCATCGCCGAGTGCCCCTTCTCGACCGCATTATTAAAAAGTAAATCGCAGAAAGCTCCGGCGAATGCTAGTCGGCGCTCGAACGAAACGGGGGGGCACTGATGCGCTTCGAGTGCGCAAGCCGGACGAATGTCGGCCTGAGGCGCAAGATCAACGAAGATTCGATCCTTGCGGCGACCGACCGCGGGCTCTGGGTCGTCGCGGACGGCATGGGTGGCCACGACGCCGGCGAAGTCGCGAGCGCGATGGTTACGGATGCGCTCCGCTGCCTCCCCGTCACATCCGACCTGGACGCGCTTGCCGACAATGCCGTTGAGGCGCTGCGAAGCGTCAACGGCGAGCTGATCGATCTCGCTCGCTCGAGCGAGCGCAAGCAAACGATCGGAACGACAGTGGTCGGCCTCGCGATCGCGGATGGCTCGTATCGCTGCTTTTGGATGGGCGATAGCCGCGCTTATTTGCTTCGCGACGGCGAGATCAGTCGCCTGTCGCACGACCATAGTCTCGTCCAGAACTTAGTCGATGCCGGCATGCTCAAGCCGGAGGAAGCGGAATCGCACGAAAATGCGAATCTCATCACCCGTGCGGTCGGCGTCGCGGAGACCGCCGAGGTGGACGTGGTGCGCGGCGATGTGAGAACTGGCGACCTCTTTCTTCTTGCAAGCGATGGCCTCACCCGCGTCGTCCCCGACGAGGAGATCGCCGTTGAGCTCAAGCGTTCAGCGCTGGCGCAAGCCGCCGATGTTCTTATCGAAACAGTCCTGGCCCGCGGCGCCCCCGACAATGTTTCGCTGATCGCGGTGAAGGTGGCCTAGCCGTCCAGCAGTCTCACCCGGCACGGGCGCGTTGGCTTGCACCGAACTCGAGTTCGTATTCGAGCAGGTCCCCCGGCTGGCAGCTCAGCACGTCGCAGATCGCCTCGAGCGTCGAAAACCGGATGGCCCGTGCCTTGCCGGTCTTGAGGATCGAGAGGTTTGCGAGCGTGATGTCGATGCGGTCGGCGAGCTCGGTCAAGGTCATTCGGCGCTGGTGAAGGAGCTCGTCGAGCTTGACGACGATCGCCATCAGACCGTCCCTTCCAGGTCTTCCCGCATCAGGGTGCCTTCGGCGAATACGCGGGCGAGCACGAACGTCAGGATCACCGCGAGCCACCCAGCAGGAGAGAAGCCCGCATTGAGGTGAAGCGGATGCTGAGCGGTCGAGACGAGTTTACCGATTGCCCAGATCGCGAGGCCGACGACCTGCAGTCCAAGCAGCAGCCAGGCGATCGTGTTGAGCCGGTACGCGTTGGCGGCGACGAACGGATCGCCGGCGCGGACCGTCTCGACCATCGACAGCATCCGCCTGAGCATGGCGAGGTTGATCGGCACCGTGAGGATCCCGAGACCCGCGATCGCGCGCATGCCCATGACCAGGGCGCTTGTCTGATCGGAAAGTGGCACTCCAAGCGCGCGAAACGTCCATTCCTCGTTCGCGAGCGACCATCCGAGGATCGCCACGAGCATCGCTCCGTAGATCCAGTTGAGGACGATCAAGACGCGAAGCACGATATAAGCGATTGGCAGTGCTGTAGACTTGCTTCCGGACATTGTTTGAACTCCAGCGATTCGAATTATCGATAAACGATAACATACATATCGTTTTTCGGCAAGTCACACCCTTGAATGGCGGATCTTCGACACCGAACTCAGCGATACGCCGGCCTTTCCCCTGTTGGCCGGTTAGTCAAACTCGCGATCACTGACGGGCTCACTCAGGCTTCATGCCTGGGTGAGCCTTTTCCTTGTCGGCCGACTTCGGGTTGCGGCCTGCCCAGCCCGCGGGCACTACGGTGCCTGAAGGAGCCGCGGATGATCGAGCCGGGTTTGAAATTGCTGCCGCTCGTGCCTTTGACCATCGCTCCCACAAGCGTCTCGACCGATCCGGTCCAGGCCCTCGCCGGACGCTATTACGACCAGTTCCAGAACGGCTTCGTCACCGGCGAGAAATATACTGGTGAGGACATCGTCGAGATCGTGCCTGTACGGCCCGGCGCCGCCTACGTCCGCATCCACCTCGATTATTACAACGGTCACAGCTGCGGCATCTTCGGCGTCGCGAAGGCGCAATCCGCCGCACTCGTCTACCGCGATCCATCACCTCAATATGACGGGAGGATTTGCACGCTCCGCCTCAAACGGGACGGCCGCAATCTCTCGATCGACGACGACGGCGGCACCTGCTCCGGCTACTGCGGCGCCCGCGGCTCGCTGAGCAACGTCAGCCTTCCATATTCGAGCAAGCGCCCGATCCGTTATCTCGCCCGTTTGAGAGCCTCCGACGAATATCGCGACGCTCTCGCCGAATGGAGCAAGGAGAAGAAATGAGCCTCATTGCCGACCTGAAATCGCTCGAACCGTCGCAGCGCAGCGCGATCTGGGCGAGTTATCTCGGCTGGACGCTCGACGCCTTCGATTACTTCCTTCTGACATTCATGCTGGCGGCGATTGCCAAGGAGTTCGGCACAAACGTCAAGGCGGTGACCGTCGCGATCATGCTGACTCTTCGCGGCGCGGCCGTTCGGCGCCTTTTTCTTCGGACTGCTGGCCGACCGCTTCGGACGACGGCCCATCCTCATGGTTGTGGTCCTCGCCTTCTCGGCCTTCTCGGCGCTGTCAGGCCTCGCGGGCTCGTTGACCCAGCTGCTCGTCATCCGCACCTTGTTCGGCTTCGCCATGGGAGGCGAGTGGGGAATCGGCGCCAGCCTCGTCATGGAATCGATCCCAGCGAGGCTTCGTGGACCGGTCTCAGGCCTGCTCCAGAGCGGCTACCCGTCCGGCTATTTCATCGCCAGCATCGTCTATTTCGCCTTGTTCGACGCCATTGGCTGGCGCGGCATGTTCTTCGTGGGAATCGCTCCCGCGCTCCTCGTCTTCCTCATCCGGATGCACGTCGAGGAAAGCCCGGCTTACGTCGCGAGGAAGGAAGAGCCGCGCGCCAATCCCTTCGCCGAGCTGGCCCGCAACTGGAAGATCGCGCTCTACATGATTGTCCTCATGGCGGCCTTCAACGCGTTCAGCCATGGCAGCCAGGACCTCTATCCGACCTTCCTCCAAGTCCAGCATCACTTCGATACCCACCTCACAGGCATTCTCGCCGCCATCATGAATGTCGGCGCGATCGTTGGCGGAATCTCGTTCGGGATATGGTCGGAAAGGATCGGCAGGAAGCGTGCGATCATCATCGCCTGCCTCCTCGCACTTCCGATTATCCCGCTATGGGCGTTTTCGACCACTCCGCTGCTGCTCGGAGTCGGCGCTTTTCTGATGCAGGTGGCGGTCCAGGGCGCGTGGGGAATCGTGCCGGTCCATCTCAATGAACTGTCGCCTGGCGCTGTTCGGGCGATGTTCCCCGGCCTCGCCTACCAGCTAGGCAATCTCCTCATGTCCAAGAATGGCGTCTTTCAGGCGCAAATCGCAGAGGGCCATGGCGACAACTATGGCCTGGCGCTCGCGATTTTCGGAGGCGTCACCGCTGTCGTCATCGCGATCTGGACCGCGATCGGGCCGGAACGAAAGAATGCCGACTTCATGGCCGATGCGAGAACGTCGCACGAATAGCATCGCGCAAACTTCCGCCGTCGAAGCGCGTTAATCGGTTGAAAGACGAAGCGCGTGTCGAGCTATCAGGGAACCGCCGACCGGCCCGATAAAGCCAAGGCGATCGCCGCGGTCGTGGCGGTGCACGCCGCACTCGCGTTCGTCATCCTTTCGGGCCTCAACGTTCGGACGGTGAGCGAAGCGGTCCAGGCGCTCAAAACCTTCAACCTGCAGGCTCCCCCGCCTCCGCCGCCAATTCCGCCGCGGCCCAAACCGACACGACCGCACGAGAAAGTAAACAAGCCACAGGGGGCGCCCGCGAAGAAACCCGAGGCCTCTCCGATCGTCGCTCCACCCACGCCCCTTCCAATCCGCTCGCCGCTTCCCGCTGCAAAAGTTGCGGGTAGGGGCAGCGCGCCGATTTCAGGAACGGCAACAGCGGGGAACGGAACGGGCGCGGGAGGCACCGGCAACGGCGCTGGAGATGGCGGAGGCGGCAGCTTCACGCCGGCACGAAAGCTGACCAAGATCCCCGATCGCGAATACCGCCGTTTCGCCGCCACCGGCACGAGCACCGGCAGTGTAGCCATTTCCATCCGAGTGAATCCCGACGGCTCAGTCTCGAATTGCCGCGTGATGCGCAGCAGCGGCAATGCTTACGCAGACTCCCTCATGTGTCAGCTGACGGTTCAATATGTGCGCTTCAGCCCGGCCCTCGATCCCTCCGGCCGTCCGATTTCACAGGACGTCACCTGGGTGCCGAACTGGGCGCCGCGCTGAGTTGACTGATCAGCGGCTGGCAGCGGCACCGGAGGCGGTGCTGCTGTCGTTGTCCGTCCCCGCGAGCTTGGCTTTGTCGCGGCCGTAGGCGTCGTCGTAATAAGCGATCGACTGGCCGTCCGGGACCGCGGTCAGGTAAGTGATATAGACCGGCACCGGCTGGTCGAGCATCACCGGCTCCTCGGTGCCGTGGCCTTCCCAGCTTAGCTCGCGATGGAACAGCCACCGCTCAAGCCGCCAAGCGTCCTCCAGCCGCACGCAGCCTCCGCTGAAGTAGCGCACCAACTCCTTGAACAGATTCCGGCGCGGATTGTCGTGGAGATAGACGCCGAATTGGTTGGGGAACATGAACTTGATACGCCCCATGAAATTTTCGGGCCCCGGCTTCTGGCGGAGGAGGATTTGGACTGAACCGTCCTGCACGCCTTTCCAGTCGATCTTGGTTGGATCGAGGACTTGGGCGTCCTTGGACCAGTCGGACACTTCCTCGTAGCCCATCCGGTCGAAATAAGCGGGATCCTTCACGACGTACCTGCCCACGTCCTCCCATGCGAGGTCAGGCGGCACGTACCAATAGGGGTTGAGCGCGGCGTAGCGGATGTACGCGGCGAGCATGGGCGTCGGATATTTGGTCTGGCCCACGACCACGACCATGTTGTCGACCTGCTTGCCGTCCTCATACATGAAGAGCCGCTGCTGCGCGGCGTTGACGAGAACGTAGCGCTGCTTGGTCGAAGGAAGCACGCGCACGCGTTCGAGGTTCAGCCCGAGGATCTCGCGCTGGTGGTCGTCGCTATATTTGTGCTGGGCGATCGCATCGCGGAGTTCCCCGTAAAACGGGTGCATCCAGCCAAGGTCTGCCACATAATCCGACAGAGACGGAGCGGCGGCCGCCTGGAGCAGCGCCGCGAGCGGAGTCGGCGGCTTCGGTCTGAGGTCCGAATCGACCCAGGTGATTCCGACGCCGGGGTCCTGGCGGAGATCGTCGACATAAGCGAGGAAGGCGTCCGACAAGGCCTCGTCCGCGCGTTCGACGTCCTTCCGCTTGTTCTTCGCGTGCGCGCGGTCGAGCAGCTTCTGGAGCTCGGGGACGTCGTATTTTGCCGGGTTCAGCCCATCGATGCTCGACGTGTTGAGCAGGGTCAGCAGTTTCAGCGCTGCATCTCCCGACTGAGGTGCAAGCCACAGTGGTGCGCCCTGCCGGGCCTTGTAGAAATCCGCGACTCCCTGCCCGGACTGCGCCGGCGCTGCAGCAATTGTCGATGCCGCTGGGGCGAACGTCGATTGAGCGGCGGCGGACGCAGGTGCAAGCAAGGCCGCCGCGCCGATCAGCGCCGCGGCGACCATGTGCTTCTTCTGAAAAGAGTGCACCGGCCATCGGCCGGTGCACCTGTTACGCAAACTTTCCACCTTTTCTCCCGATATTGGCTTCGCGCTTAGCCGCGTTCGCCACTCCGGGTGGGCGCCGAATAGGTCGGAGCCGGTGCTGGGGCCGGAGCGGCAGCCGGGCCACCCGCATAATATTGCCCATTATAGACGTATCCGTCCACCATGCCGTCGTTGTTCCGGTCGGCCCAGATCGCGCCGGCAAGGCCGCCTACCGCAGCGCCGATCACCGCGCCGGCAGGGACGCTGACGCCCGGAAGGACAGCGCCGGCAACCGCTCCGACCGCCGCGCCGCCGAGGGCGCCGGTCACGACCGCATGGGTCGTTGGGTCATAGCCAGAAGGCGGGCCGGAATAATATTGGCCGTTGTAGACATAGCCGTCGACATAGCCGTCATTGTTGTTGTCGGCCCACACCGCGCCGGCAAGGCCGCCGATCGCTGCGCCGACCGCGGCGCCGGTGATCGTGCTGATGCCCGGTGCGACCGCACCGATCGCGGCGCCGCCCGCAGCGCCGACCGCAGCGCCGGTAGCGATGTCCGCATTGGTTTGCGGGTTGGACGTGCACGCGCCGAGCGCTGCAGTACCTGCAAGCGCCATTGCCATAATTGATTTACGCATCGCTCTTTCTCCCGTCTTGTTGAGCTGCCTTAACATGCGCCACGCGCAGCAAGCCCGCCGCACGGCGGTGCATGTTACAGTCGCAGGAACGACGATTGCGGCTCATCGTTCCGCAACCGCGACAAAGGCCGGCTGGAGATATTGTTTCGCTGATGCAACGGACTTGGCTAAGTCACTCGATTGGAGATGGAAAGAAAAAGCGAATGAAAGCAACAATTTACCACAACCCGATGTGCGGAACTTCGCGCAAGACTTTGGAGATTCTGCGCGATTCCGGCTGCGATGTGTGGATCGAGGAATATCTTAAAAACCCTCCGGCGCGCGACGAGTTGAAACGTCTGTACGACAAGGCGGGGATGAGCCCGCGCGAAGGTCTTCGTGCGAAGGAGCCGCTGGCTGCCGAACTGGGCCTCAACCGTCCCGAAGCGACTAACGATGAGATCCTCGATGCGATGGTCGAGCACCCGATCCTGATCGAGCGTCCAATCGTCGAGACACCCAAGGGCGTCCGCCTTTGCCGACCGCAGGACAAGGTACGGGAGATTCTGTAAATTTCGACCGATGAGTCGGCTCGACCCTCGATTGCTTCTTCAGGGCTATGCCACCGGCATTTTCCCGATGGCCGACAGCCGCGAGGCCGATGAGCTGTTCTGGGTCGAGCCGCGCAATCGCGCCATCATCCCGCTCGATGGTTTCCATCTCTCGCGCTCGCTCCGCCGCACACTGCGCGCCGGAAAAGTCGCCGTCACTCACGACCGCGACTTCCCGGCCGTCATCGCCGCCTGCGCCGACCGCGAGGAAACCTGGATCAACGACGAACTCGAGCGCGCGATGATCGCACTCCACGGCTCGGGCCATGCCCATTCAATCGAGGTCTGGGATGCCGACCAGCTCGTCGGTGGCCTTTATGGGGTGAAGCTCGGGCGCGCCTTCTTCGGCGAAAGCATGTTCAGTCGCCGAACCGATGCATCGAAGGTCGCGCTGGCGTGGCTCGTCGCGCGGCTGAAAGTCGGCAATTTCACGCTTCTCGACTGCCAGTTCATGACCGAGCACCTTTCCTCGCTGGGCGCTGTCAGCATTCCCCGCGAGACTTACGTCGCGTTGCTTTCAGCGGCGCTTGGCGGCGGAGCCGCAGTTGCTGGCGGTGCCACTAGATTGGCCGAAGGCGTCGCGGCGGCATTCGATGCCCCACCCGACTTCTTGGCGCTCGACAGGTTGCTCGAACTCGCCGGCGCCTTGGGCACTGGCGGCCCAGCTGGATACGTCATCGCGCAGCTCTTGGGCCAGACGTCGTAGACCGGGTGCTCGACGACGTTGAGCGACGGCGATTCCTTGTAGAGCCAGCCCGAGAACACGCGATTCCACGTCCTGTCCGGCTTCTGGACATCGACCTGGACGAAGGCGCCAGTCAGTTGCTCGTCCTCCCACGGCGCAGTCTTCTCGCACGCGCGCAAGCGTACGATGACGTCCTTCCAGCGCGCCGACTGACCCGGCCGCAGAGTAACGTTCTGGACGATTCCATTGCGCTTGTTGAGGATCCCGATAACCGCAACGCGCTGGGCCATCGGCGTGACTCCGCCCTGACCGGCGGCGGTCGCCGGGACTCTTGTCGTGCTGCTGACGCTGGCGTTCTTCTGTTGCGCGCCACGAGAGCACGCAGCGAGCGCGAGCAGGATCAGCAGCGGAGCGGCGGTCTTCCTCACGCTTATTCGGGAATCCAGGGCTCGTAGTCGCCGGTCGATGCAGGCCTGATCCTGCCAGAGCCAAGCGCTCCGTCGGGACGAAAAGCCTCCATCGTGCCGGTGAGGTTACCGGTCGGCTTCTTCTGGAACTTGCGGATCGGCGGAAGTGCCTTTTCGGGCAAGTCAGCGATCGTCCCGCGAAGCCACAGCTGCCAGTCGGGCGGGACCCGGCTGCCGTCATTGCTGCCGTTGTAAATCACCCAGCGGCGCGACGGCCTCTTCTTGTCCTGGTAATAGACGTTGCCCTCCGCGTCGCGGCCGACCTCGCTGCCGAAGCGCCGCGTGAACAGCGCCGTTCCCCACGTCGCGCCGTTCCACCAGGTGAATGTTCTAGACCAGAAACCCATGGGCATGCGGCATTGCCGGAAACGTCCCCTCGCTGCAAGGGACCGGAATTCAGGGCTTCCAGTCCACCTTGTCGTTGGCGCGAATGCCTAGCTCGGCGGCTCTTCCGCCACGAATTTCGAGCACCGCGATGATCGGCTCGTTTGCCGGCACCGGAGTCTCGATCGAGCGGCTTGGCGGTCGCGATTTGGGCGATGGTCCCGTCGGCGCGGATGAAGACCATGTCGAGCGGGATGAGCGTGTTCTTCATCCAGAAGGCCACGTTCTGCGGCGGGTCGTACGGGAAGATCATGCCTTCGTCGGGCCCGAGCGAACGGTAGAACATGAGGCCCTGTTCCTGCTGCTCGGGAGTGGCGGCGACCTGGACGTTGAACTTGTGCGTGCCCGTCGCCGAGCGGATGGTCAGCGGCACTTCGCTCAACCTTTGTGGAGTTCCCTGGTCGGCGGGAATGGTCGCCGGATTTGCCTGCGTAGGCGGAGGGTTCTGCGCCGGCGCCTGCCGGCCGCAAGCCGCGAACGCGACGAGAGCGAGGGTTAGTCCGGCGACCCGAAGTCGCGAAGCTCGATGGCCGTCAGGCCCTTGGAGCTCGGCGCGATCCGCGCCTCCAGCTTCTGGCCAGGCTGGAGCTCGCCGAGGTGGGCGCCGCGCACAGTCTCCATGTGGACGAACACGTCCTCGCCGCCCAGCTCGTCCGGGCGCTTCACGAAGCCATAGCCGCGAACGCGGTTGAACCATTTGACCTCCACGGGCTCGTACCCACCGGCCGCATCGGCAAGAGCCTTGCGGTCGGCGCGTTCCGACGCGGGCATGGACGAGCGCTGCTGCTGGGGCAAGGCCGAGCTAAGGTCGATCGAGATGATCCGTTTCGCCTGCAGCCCGCGCTCGAGGCGAACGGGGACGCATTCGATTACGGCGCCTTCGGGAACGCTTCTGCGGCCATGCTCGCGCAGCACGCTGAAGTGCAACAGCACGTCTCCGTCCAGCTCGTCGCTGACGAGGAACCCGAAGCCGCGGGTAGCATCGAACCATTTAACACGTCCGGTGACCGCGGGCAGGTCAGCCTCGGGCGCAGCATTCTTCGACTCGGCGATGGGCCGTACTCCCTCGGCCAGACTGACAGACGCGACTACCATCTGGCCTCATTACCATGTGTGCCTGTGTCGGCAAACCGACTTTAGCTAAGGGTAAACCCAGCGCGATCAGCAATTTCCCCTAGGTCGAGCGGGGTTCCGGCGGGCCATTCCACGATGATTTTGGCGAGTTCGAACGAATGGCCCGCTCGGATCATTGCGGCGAGGGCCTTTTCGCGGCGATTCGGATCTGCCGGTTGCTGTTGTCCCAAAAGGACCGATTTGCGGCGCTCGGCATAGCGCACCGCCGAATCCACGGCTTCTCGCTGCGAATGCTCCCGAGCGGCGGACGCATCTTCTTCGCCGATGCCTGACATCCGCAGCTTCTGCTCGAGCCTGCGCTTGCCGTAGCCGCGGCTACTCAGCGACCGCGACTTCGCGAGCGCATAGGCCGCGTCATCGACATAACCGAGCTCGCAAAAGCGCTCCGCAAGAGCGTCGAGAGGGGGCTCGAACGGCCCGTCCCATCCCCGCTCGCGGACCTTTCGAGAGAGGTAGCCAATCAGCTTCGAACGGCTCGTCGCATATTTGCCTACATAGCGCAAAGCGAGCTCCTCCAGCCGCTCGTCATCGAGCGGAGGACGCGGCTTTCGGGACCCGGGACGTGCCATAGCGCCGTTTTTGTGCCACAGTCCGTCCCCATCAGGAACACGCCCGCGGCGGAGAAACGCAGGCGATCGGGATTGAACAATCAAGGAAGGGACGGCGTGCTCGAACGCAACGCCTCTGTGACAAACGAGCTTGCCCCGCCGGGCGCTACTCCAACCGTCGACAGCCAGCCGCGACGTCTCGCCGATTTCGATACGATCGGCGAAGCGCTCGACTATGCGGCGGAAGGCCGGCGTGGTCTCAACTTCCACGATGCTCGCGGTACGCTGGAGCAAACCTACACCTACGCCGAGCTTCGGCGGGACGCGCTTGTGCATGCGCAATGCTTCCTCGCGCTGGGCGTCAAGTGCGGAGACCGGATCGCCATGGTGGCGGAGACCGGCCCCGATTTCGCGGCCTGCTTCTTTGGCGCGGTCTACGCCGGGGCCTGGCCTGTGCCGCTGCCCCTCCCGACGAGCTTTGGTGGCCGTTCCGCTTATGTCGATCAGCTCGCGATCCAGTTGAAGAGCTGCGACGCCTCCCTCTTCCTCTACCCGGAAGAGCTCGTCGAATATGGCGAAAGCGCATCCGAGAAGGCGGGCGTGTCGTCTCGCGTCTGGGAAACGCTGGGAAGCTTCGAGCCGGCGGCAACCGAGCTGCCGAAAGCGCGGCCGGACGATATCGCCTATCTTCAATATTCGAGCGGATCGACGCGCTTCCCGCACGGTGTCGCCGTCACTCACCGAGCGCTGCTCGACAACCTCCGGGCCCACGGCATCGGCCTCCAAGTGGAACCGGGTGACCGCTGCATTTCATGGCTGCCCTGGTATCACGACATGGGACTTGTCGGCTGTTTCCTGTCGCCGATGTCGCTGCAGTTATCGGTCGATTATCTGAAGACCGAGGACTTTGCGCGCCGGCCGCTGGCCTGGCTCGACATGATCACCCGCAATCCCGGCTCGACCGTCAGCTATTCCCCGACCTTCGGCTACGACATCTGCTCCCGGCGGATGAGCTCGCAGACGAGAGCGGAGGACCGCTTCGACCTGTCGCGCTGGCGGATCGCGGGCAATGGCGCGGACATGATCCGCCCGGACGTCATGCAGTCGTTCGTCGACTGCTTCGCTCCCGCCGGCTTCAACGCTGCTGCCTTCTGCCCGAGCTACGGCCTTGCCGAAGCGACGCTTGCGGTGTCGCTGATGCCGCCTGGCGAGGGTATTCGCATCGAGCTGGTCGAGGAGCATGAGCTTTCGGGCGGCGCCCCCGGCGGAGGCGACCAGCCGCGCCGCTACCGCGCCGTCGTCAACTGCGGCCGCCCGGTCACCGGCATGGAGGTCGAGATCCGCGGCGACGCGGGCGCGATCATGCCGGACCGCGGCATCGGCAAGGTGTTCGTCCGCGGCGCCAGCGTCATGCACAGCTACTTCCGCGACGAGGAATCGACCAAGGCGGTGCTCAGCGACGACGGTTGGCTCGACACCGGTGACATGGGCTATATGTCGAAGGGCTATATCTTCATCGTCGGCCGCGCCAAGGACATGATCATCATCAACGGGCGCAACCACTGGCCTCAGGACATCGAATGGGCGGTCGAGCAGCTGCCCGGGTTCAAGTCCGGCGACATCGCCGCCTTCGCGATCACCGGCCCGTCCGGCGAGGAGACTCCGGCCGTGCTCGTCCATTGCCGCGTGTCGGACGCCAAGGAGCGCGGCCGCCTCCGTGATGAAATCCGCGAGCGCGTTCGCGCCATCACCGGAATCACGCCAGTCGTCGAGCTCGTGCCTCCGCGCACCCTGCCGCGCACCAGCTCCGGCAAGCTGTCGCGGACCAAGGCCCGCAACCTTTACCTCTCAGGCGAGATCCAGCCTTACGACATCGCCGCCTGACGGTCCGCTTCGCTTCAGCGAGCACCGATTGTATTTTGGGCTTTCTTAGGGATAAACCGGCCACCTGAAACAGCGGGTTGGCGCGATTGTCGTGAGCTCGGACCATTACGCGACATTAGGGGTTTCGCCCTCGGCCGAACGTGCCGCTATCCGCGCTGCGTATCGCGCGCTCATGCGGCGTTATCATCCTGACGCGAACCCGAATCCTCGAGCTCACGGGCGCGCGCAGGCGATCACACTGGCTTATTCGGTGCTTCGCGATCCCGCCAAACGAGCAAGATATGACGAAGAGCGACGCGAGGCTGATATTTGGCGATGGGTCCGGCTGCCTGCGCAGTCGGTTCGACCGCCGGCCGCGCGCAACACCGGAATTGCCGCCTCGGTGCTCGCTGTTCTCATGGTCGGTGCCGTTCTCGTGTTGCCGCTCAGGGAACAATCCGTTTCAGAGACTTAGCCGGCCGATGTGATTCAAAAGCCGTCGGAGATTTCACCTTCACCGCCTTGGCCCCCCGACGAGCTGGAACCCGAAAGCGACCGCCTGGCCGGCCTCAGCGGAAGCTCCAACTCCGTATTCACCTCGACCACCCCACCGCCAGCGCCGATCGACGAACTCGCCATAAAACCGCTACCTGTCCCGGCGAAAACCATGAGCGGGCCAATGAGCCTTCAGAAGCAAGGGCCGGCAAAGCCCTCCAAGCCCCAAATCGCCGAGACGAGAAAAGTCCCGGCCTCGCCAGCTGTTGCTACGAAGCCATTCGCAGAGCGGAAATTAGCCGCCGCAGCGACCGCGGTAACGCCGAAGGCAATCGCGGAAACCTCGAAGGTCGCCCCCGCACGCCCCACTCCGACCCCCGCCGACGCCGCAAGGGTGGCGTCTTTGCAGCGCATTTCTTCGGGATTTTATGATCAGTCGCTGCAGAACGCAGACACAGGGAAGAAGCAACAGCTGCTCAACGTTCGTGTCCGCGAAACATACCAGCGTGCTGCCTGCCGGTCGGACTCATGCGTCGCCGACAGCTATTTGCGCCAGATCCGCGAAGTCGGCGCGATCATGGAGAGTCGCGCCTCGCCTTCCAAATGATCAGAACGACGTCATCTTCGCGCGGGTCGCCGGCTTCTCAGGCGGGACCGGCTTCGTCGCGTCCGGATCGGAACTGACGAAGTCCTCGACAACCTTCCACCTACCGTCGTCCTGCTTCTTGTAGACGGCCAGATACGACCCGCTCGTCATCATCACTTTCGCCGACTTCTGGTCCGTATATTTCTCGGTGAACTTGCCGCGGGCGTAGGCCATGTCGGCGGACCCGGCGACGTCGATCTTGTCGCTGCTGAAATGGACTTCGAAGGCCGGGTCCGTCGAACCCGTCGCGTAGATCTTTCGGATTGCGGTCGTTCCGTCGGCGGGGGCCAATCCCGGGGCGACGAAATAGGCGTCATCGGCATAATGGTCGGCGAGCCCCTCGGTGTTCTTGGCCTTGAAGTCCTTGTTCCACTTGTCCTCGTCGGCCTTGATCGCCTGCTTCACGCTGTCGGCGCTGGCTGCGCCATTTCCGCTCGCGGACTTGCCGCAACCGCCTAGCGTCAGCGACATCGCAGCGACGCCGAGCAGCGCCAGTGACAATGAATTGCGCATGATGAGCCCCTCCTGTTCAGAGAATTGCGAATCAATCACTATTCCGGGGTTCAGGCAACTGTTCCGGCGCGATCCGAACCACCGAATTGACCGGAGTCAGGCTGGCTAACCCTGCCAATTTTCCAGCGATTTACCGAGCGTTTAGAGCAGCGGTCCCAGCCACGGCTCAGATGCCGCCGAGCTCGGTCAGCGCGTCGACGTCGCCGGGCGCCGCAAGGATCCGCGCCCTGCTGGCGGACGGAATCGTTCGGCGAAATCGAATCCATCCAGTCGAGATAAGCACGGTCCTCGGGTTTCGAGACTCGCGTTGGTGAATCGATTATAAGGGGCGGCGTGCAGGCGCGCCCTTCTTTTTGGCGAGGCCCAGCTCCCGGTAAGCGTTTTAACTTTCGCTAGCGCCCGCGGCGCCCAACCGCCGCTAATTTGCGCCAAGTTGAAGTTATACCCCTATTCCCTAGTAGAGAACTAGAGATTAGACGGTCTCCTGACTTGAACAGGGGAGTCGGTGATGAGGTTACTTCGACGAATTGGACTTTCGATTGCGCTTGGCGCCCTGCTCGTTCCGGCCGCCGCGCCGGCCGCGCCGAGCGAGCTTCTCAACGTCTCCTACGATCCGACTCGGGAGCTCTATCAGCAGATCAACGCGGCCTTCGCGAAGGCATGGAAGCAGCCGATCACGATCAAGCAGAGCCACGGCGGCTCCGGCAAGCAGGCGCGCGCGGTAATCGACGGTCTTCCCGCCGACGTCGTCACCCTCGCGCTCGCCTACGACATCGATGAGATCGCCAAAAAAGGCCTCATTTCAAACAACTGGCAGGCGCGGCTGCCCAACAACAGCACTCCTTATTATTCGACGATCGTGCTCTTGGTGCGCCACGGCAACCCGAAGCACATCCAGGACTGGGACGACCTTATTCGCCCCGACGTGAAGGTCATCACGCCCAATCCGAAGACCAGCGGCGGAGCGCGCTGGAACTATCTCGCCGCCTGGGGCTACGCGCAGAAGAAATACGGCTCGCCGGAGAAGGCGAAGCTGTTCATGGCCAAGCTGTTCCGCAACGTGCCCGTGCTCGACTCCGGCGCTCGCGGAGCGACCACCACGTTCGTCGAGCGCGGCCAGGGCGACGTGCTGATCGCCTGGGAAAACGAAGCGCTCCTCGCGACCAACAAGCTCGGCCGCGGCAAGTTCGACATCGTCGTTCCATCCGTCTCGATCCTCGCCGAGCCGCCGGTCGCTGTCGTCGACAAGATGGTCGACAAGCACGGCTCCAGGCAGGCGGCCGAGGCGTACCTCAAATTCCTCTACACGCCCGAAGCGCAGGACATCATCGCACAAAACTACTTCCGGCCCCGCAATGCGCAGGTCGCCGCTAAGTACAAATCCCGCTTCCCGAACATGAAATTGTTCACCATCGACCGGAACTTCGGTGGATGGGCGAAAGCGCAGGCGCTGCACTTCAACGACGGCGGCTTGTTCGATCAGGAATACGAAGCGGCCAAGCGCTGATCCTCTAACCAAAAGGGAAATCGAAAATGCGTATCCTGCTTTTCGTGGGCGTCTCCCTCCTCGCGCTCGCTGCGCCCGCGCTTGCACAGCAAACGAACCAGGCTGAACCGACGAATTCCGGCCAGCTGGACACGCTCGAACCAGCCGAGGACCAAGCCGCCCAGCCGGCGCCGAAGCCGACCGGCGACGGTGTGATCGATCGCCTCAACGCGCTCGAAGCCCGGGTGCAGCAGCTCGAGGCGGAGAACGCCCAGCTTAAGCAGGAGGTCGAGTTAAACGAGGGCCGCTTGGGAACGGTCGAAACGCGCGCAGCCAAGAACGTGCAGTTCGGCTGGGCGCCGACCATCTCCGATCCCAGCGGCAATTTCACGTTCAAGCCGCGCGGCGTGATCGAGGCGGACGCCGGCGTCTTCAGCGAACGCGAGGGTGGCTACAATTACAGCGATGGCACGCAATTGCGCCGCGCCCGACTCGGCTTCGAAGGCACTGCGCTCAAATGGTGGAACTACCGCGCCGAGGTTGATTTTGCCGGCAATGCCGTGAACATCACCGACCTCTATCTGCAGTACACCAAGATTCCGAAGACGGTGCTGACCATCGGCCAGTTCAAGGCGCCGTTCGGGCTCGAGTCCAACAACAGCGACAATTACAACACCTTCCTCGAGCGTGGCATGTTCACCAACGCATTCGGCAACGCCGGGGCGGAGAGGCGTATCGGTGTGGGTGCCGCCTGGGCTCCGAAGGAGAACATCAACATCGCCGGCGGCCTGTTCGGCGACAATGAAAGCATCAGCCGCGGAAGCGGCGCTGCACCCGGCGAAAGCTGGGGATTTAACGGCCGCGCGACCTGGGAGCCGGTGTTCGATGCCGGCAAGATCATCCATCTCGGCATCTCGGGCTATTACCGCAGCCATCTGAAGTCCGGCGACACGCCCGACGCGGTGCGCCTCAACGACCGCCCCAACATCCGCATCGACGGCGGCAACATCGCCGACAGCGGCGTGATCACCAACGTCAATTCGATGCATTATGCGGGCGTCGAGGCGGCTGGCGTGTTCGGACCACTCACCGTCGCAGGCGAGGCCGGCCGCTTATGGCTCGATCGTTTCGACGCCGGTAACGAGCATTTCTCCGGCTACTACGGATATGTCACCTATATGCTCACCGGGGAAACGCGCCCGTTCAAAGGTGGCAATTTCGACCGGATCCGCCCGTACAAGGAGCTCGGCAACGGCGGTCTCGGCGCTTTCGAAGTCGCGCTTCGCTACGACCATCTCGACCTCTCGAACACACCGATCCTCGCGCGCGCCGGCAACGAAGCCTCGAGCGTAACCGCGGGCGTCAACTGGTACTTCAATCCCTACGCCAAGCTCATGTTCAACTGGGTCCGGTTCTGGGGCGACAATACGCCGCTCGACCCCGTCGGCGACAAGACCAAGGGCGACGCCTTAGCAACGCGTCTCCACCTGGACTTTTGACGAGTTCGTGATGCCCGGCGTTTCCCGAAACCGTACTTCCCCACTCCCCGGGTTCGGACTGTCGCTGGGCATCACGATCCTTTGGCTTTCGCTGATCGTGCTGGTCCCCCTCTCTGCTGTCTTCGTGAAGAGCGGAAGCGAAGGCTGGCACACATTCTCGAGCGCCGCCTTCTCGCCGCGGGCGCTTGCCGCCTACCGGCTTTCGTTTGGCGCAGCCGCGCTCGCGGCGCTCGTGAATTGCGTGTTCGGCCTGCTCGTTGCCTGGGTGCTGGTCCGCTATCGGTTCGCCGGGCGACGTCTGCTGAGCGCGTTGATCGATCTTCCCTTCGCGCTCCCCACCGCGGTCGCGGGCATCGCACTAACTGCCCTTTACGCCGACACCGGGATCATCGGCCGCCTGCTCGAGCCGGCCGGTCTCCCAGTCGCCTACAAGCCCGCGGGCGTGGTGGTCGCCCTGACCTTCATCGGCCTGCCGTTCGTCGTCCGCACGGTCGAGCCGGTGCTCGCCGAAGCGTCGAGCGAGGTCGAGGAAGCCGCACTCACGCTTGGCGCGACACGTCTTCAGACATTTTCGCGGGTCATCCTGCCCGCCATTGCACCGGCGCTCGCGACAGGCTTCGCTCTCGCCTTTGCGCGAGGCGCGGGCGAATATGGGTCGGTGATCTTCATCGCCGGCAACGTGCCTTTCAAATCGGAGATCGCGCCGCTGCTGATCATCACCCAGCTGGAGGAGTATAATTACGCCGGCGCGGCCGCGATCGCTTGCGTGATGCTGGTCATCTCCTTCGCGCTTCTGCTCCTCCTCAATCTGCTGCAGCATTGGCAGCAGCGGAGGATAGCATGACAGCCGCCGGTCTTCGCGAACCGCCTGCGGCCAAGGCGCTGCTGATCCTCGTCGCGCTTGCTTACGTGGCGCTGATGCTTCTTCTGCCGCTCGGCGCCGTAATGTACGAAGCGCTGCGCAAGGGCTGGGAGATCTGGCTCGCCGCCGTAAGCGAGCCGAACGCTCGGGCGTCGATCCGGTTGACGCTGATCGTCGCCGCGATCGCGGTCCCGCTGAACACGATCTTCGGCCTCGCCGCCGCCTGGGCGATCGCCAAGTTCGACTTCCGCGGCAAGACCGCGCTCATCGCGCTGATCGAGCTTCCCTTCTCCGTGTCGCCCGTCGTCTCTGGCCTCGTCTGGGTTCTGTTATTCGGCGCCCAGGGCTGGTTCGGGCCATGGCTCGACGCTCATGACATCCGCATCATCTTCGCGCTTCCGGGGCTGGTTCTGGCCACGATGTTCGTCACTTTTCCCTTCGTCGCTCGCCAGCTCATTCCTCTGATGAGCGCCCAAGGCCGCGCGGACGAGGAAGCTGCGCTCACGCTCGGCGCGACGGGCTTTCAGACGTTCTTGCGCGTGACCCTTCCAAACATCCGCTTCGGACTCCTCTACGGAGTCCTGCTATGCAACGCCCGTGCGATGGGCGAGTTTGGTGCAGTCAGCGTAGTTTCCGGTCACATCCGCGGCGAGACGAACACCATGCCGCTGCAAGTTGAGGCTCTCTACAATGACTACGACTTTGTCGCCGCCTTTGCCGTTGCGTCCCTCCTTGCTCTTCTCGCCCTCGTCACCCTCGCGCTCAAATCCGCGCTCGAGTGGCGATACAGCGACGAGCTCGCAGCCATTCACTGACATGTCGATCAAGGTCGAGCATGTCTCGAAGAGCTTTTCCGCATATCCCGCGCTGAACGACGTCTCGCTGATGATGCGCGACCGTGAGTTCGTGGCGCTGCTCGGTCCCTCGGGCTCAGGAAAGACAACGCTGCTGAGGATCCTAGCCGGCCTTGAAACGCCGGAAGCGGGCAAGGTGTGGTTCGGCAAGCGCGACGTCACCAACGACAAGCCCGCCTCCCGCGGCATCGGCTTCGTCTTTCAGCACTATGCATTGTTCGGCCACATGACCGTCGAACGGAACATCGCGTTCGGGCTCGACGTCATGCGGCGGTCGCGCCCGTCGAAGCGCGACATCGCCAGCCGCGTCGATCAGCTGCTCGAACTCGTTCAATTGAAGGGCCTCGGCAAGCGCTACCCGAGCCAGCTTTCCGGCGGCCAGCGCCAGCGCGTCGCCCTCGCTCGAGCCCTCGCCCGCGAACCGCGCATCCTCCTCCTCGACGAGCCGTTCGGAGCGCTTGATGCGAAGGTCCGCCGTGAGCTCCGCGGCGCGCTCCGGCAGATCCACGACGAGCTCGGTCTCACCTCGATCTTCGTCACCCACGATCAGGAGGAAGCCTTCGCCCTCGCGGACCGCGTCGCCCTCCTCAACCACGGTTGCATCGAGCAATTCGCGACACCGGCCGAAATCCAGGCGCAACCGGCCAGCGACTTCGTCAGCGCATTCCTGGAATGAAGATCAGGCTTCCGACTTACGCGCCGGCGGAAGCATCCGGCCGAGCACCCGGTCGTGAAGCCCATAATGATGATAGAGCGCGGCGAGGGCGTGACCGAACGCGATGATCACGATCGCCCAGCCGATCTTCTCGTGGAACTCCGCAAGCAAGTGCCGCGTCGGCTGCGCAAGCTGCGCATATGGACCCGGAATGGCGAACAAGCCGAAGAAGCCGACGCCGTGCCCTTGCGCCCAGCGCCATGTCCAGCCCAGTCCCGCCTGCACGACGAGCAGGACGTAAAGGAGATAGTGGACGAAGGTCGAAGCGGTCTTCTGCCATCCGCTGACGATCGGCGAACGGTTATGTCCCGTCTTCCACAGGATCCGAGCGACTACCACCGCGGTCAGAAGCATCCCGAACGAGACGTGCACGCTCTGCAAACTCTCTCGCGTGTCGTGAGAGAAATAGTCCCAGGTCACCGCCAGGACGAACTGGATGATGACGAGCAGCGCCGTCAGCCAGTGCAGCGTGATCGCGACATTGTCGTAATTGCTCTTGTCGTCCCCCGCGGCGATGCGCGTCGCGGAATCGAATGCATCTCGGTCTGCCATCCTGGCTCCGTTAGGTTGAGCTTTCTGCAATCCTGCTGAACGCAATGGGTTCCAACGGCCGCCGAGTGATCATTCTGCCGGGACTGGAGGAGTGACCGCGTGCGCTTCCTGGCCCACGAAACGGTGGAACAACCGGCCGATCCGGCTTTCCATCGAGATCGCAATCGAGAAATAGGCGGGCACGAGGAGCAGCGTCAGCATTGTCGAGAAGATGAGGCCGCCGATCACCGTCACCCCCATCGGCGCCCGCCAGCTGGAATCGCCGGTGATGGATAGAGCAATCGGAAGCATGCCGGCGACCATCGCGACCGTCGTCATCACGATCGGCTGGGCGCGCTTGTGGCCCGCTTCGCGGATGGCCTCGTCCTTCTCCATCCCTTGGTTCATCATCTCGACCGCGAAATCCACGAGCAGGATCGAATTCTTCGCAACGATCCCAAACAGCATCAGAAGACCGATGAACACCGGCAGCGAGAGCGGCTGCCCCGCGATGTGCAACGCCAGCGCAGCGCCGAGCGGGCATAGCCAGAGCGACCCCATGTTGACGAAGGGCGACAGGAACCGCCGGTAGAGAAGCACCAGCACGGCGAAGACGAGCAGCACGCCGGCGAGCAGAGCGACGATGAAGTTGCGGATCATCTCGCTCTGCCACTTCGTCTGGCCGAGGTTCAGGCGCGAGACTCCTTCCGGAAGATGCTTCAGCGCCGGCAGCGCTTCGACCTTCTTCCACGCCTCGCCGGTCACGAAGCCCGGCGCGAGGTCCGCTCCGATTGCGATCCGGCGCTGCTGCCCCGTCCGCTGGATACTGACCGGCCCCGCCCCGAAGGTGATGTCGGCTACGGATTTCAGCGGCACCGACCCACCGTCCGATGTCGGAACCGGCAGGTTCTCGAGCGTGGAGATATCCTCCCGCTCGCTCTCCGCGAGCGAGACCTGGATTGGGATTTGGCGGTCGGACAGCGAAAACTTCGCGCTGTTCTGCTCGATATCCCCGAGCGTCGCGATTCGGATCGTCTGGCTGAGCGCGGCCGTCGTCACGCCGAGGTCGGCAGCCAGATCGAATTTTGGTTTGATCACGATCTCCGGCGTCGCCATGTCGCCCGCCACGCGCGGCGCCCTCAGCTCCGGAAGCCCTTCCATCTGCTGCGCGATCTTGTTGGCGGCCGCCTGCAGTTTCACCGGATCCTCGCCGCCGAGGAACAGCGTGAGGTCGCGCGATGTGCCGCCCGGCCCGCCGCCGTTCTGGCTCGCGAAATTGACGCGCGCATCGGGGATTGCGGCAAACTTGGGCGCCACCGAACGCTCGAACTGGATGCTGGTGACCTTGCGGTCCTTCTTCAGCTTCAGCTCGACCGAGCCGCTGCCGACATTGATCCGCTCGAACGCGCTTTCGACCGCCGGATTGTGCCGCACCATATCGGCGACCTTGTCGATCACGGCTTCGGTCTGCTGAAGCGTCGTTCCGGGCGGCAGGCTGACCTGCACCTCCGACGTGTCCTGGTTGATCGACGGCTGGAACGTCATCGGCAGCGTCGCGATCAGCACCACGGTCAGGAACAGCGCCGCGAACCCGGCGCCGACCATCACCAGCCTGTGATCGAACCGCAGGCTCTTGATCTTGCCCCACTTGCCGGAGTGCTTCGAAGCATAAGCGTGCGCCTTCTGGGTGTTCAGCGACCAATCGAGAACGCCGAGATATTTGTCCATCGCGCGGCCCGCCGCGTGCGGCTGCACGCCTTTGCTTCGCAGGAAATAGGCCGCGATCAGCGGTGTGATCATGCGCGCGACGAGCAGGCTCATCAGCACCGCAACCACCACGGTGAAGCCGAACGCCTTGAAGAACTGTCCCGAAATTCCCGGCATAAGCGCGACCGGAAGGAAAACGGCCACGATCGACATGGTGGTCGCCAGCACGGCGAGCCCGATCTCGTCCGCGGCATCCAGCGCGGCCTGGTAGGCCGATTTCCCCATGCGCATGTGTCGAACGATATTCTCGATCTCGACGATCGCATCGTCGACCAGCACGCCCGCGACCAGGCTCATCGCCAGGAGCGACAGGCCGTTGAGGTTGATCTCGAGCATGTTCATGAACCAGAAGGCCGGGATCGCCGACATCGGGATCGCAAGCGCCGATATCGCCGTCGCGCGAAGGTCGCGAAGGAAGAGCAGCACCACGAGGACCGCCAGAACCGCGCCCTCGAGCAGGCCCTCCATCGCCGATTTGTACTGGTTCTTCGTGTAATCGACGGAGTTGTTGATCTCGGAGAATTTGATCCGATGGTCGCTCTTCTCGATCTGGTGCAGCTGCTTCCAAACCTCGTCGTATACGGATACGTCCGACGCGCCCTTCGCTCGGGTGACGTTGAAGCTGATCACCTGCCGGCCATCGAGCTTGGCGAGCGACCGCTGCTCGGAATAAGCGTCTTTCACCGTCGCGATGTCGGCCAGCTTCACCATCCGTCCGCCCGGAAGCGACAGCATGGTCTGCGACAGATCGTAAGCGGTCTGCGCATTGCCGAGCACTCGGACCGACTGCTCCGATCCCGCAATCTCTGCGCGGCCGCCCGCGCCGTTCATGTTCGACTGGAGAAGCTGCTGGTTGACCTGCGCAGCAGTGAGGCCCTGCGCCTGAAGCGCCGCCGGATCGAGGATCACACGGATCTCGCGGTCCACTCCGCCTTCGCGTGAAACGGCGGCAACGCCCTCGAGGCCGCGCAGCTTCTTCGCGACGTCGTTGTCGACGTACCAGCTCAGCTGCTCGAGCGTCATGTCCGTGGTCTCAGCGGCGACGAATAAGATCGGATTGCCCGACGTATCGATGCGCTCCACGGTCGGCTCGAGGATTCCCTCAGGCAGATTGCCGCGCACTTGAGAGACCGCGTTCCGGACGTCGTTGACGGCTCGGTCGATCGGCGTTCCGATTTGCAATTGAACGACGGTCTGGCTGTAGCCTTCGCTGACCGAGCTATCGATCTCGTCGACTCCGTTGACCCCGCGGACGGCCGCTTCGATCTGCTGCGTCACCTGCTTTTCCATCTCGGCAGGCGCCGCTCCGGGCTGGCTCACGCCGACCAGCACGACCGGGAAGTCGATGTCCGGATTCTGCGTGACCGTCATCTGGCTGAACGCGATCAGTCCGGCGAGCATCAGGCCGACGAATAGGACGATCGGCGCCACCGGGTTCCGGATGCACCACGACGAGATATTGCGGAAGTTCATGACGGCGGGACGCGATCGCTCTTAATCGGCGATTATGGGCACGGGTTCGAGGCGAGTCCGGGCTGACAACCTGCACCTATCCAATCTGCGACACTTGGCAGAAACGCCTAAGCACCGGAATCGATACCGAAGCTGAACCTAATGGCCGGTCAGGGCTCAGGCAATCGGTACCCAAGCTCAGCGAACGATCACTTCCACGCGGCGGTTGACCGGGCTGCTGACATTGTCGCCGGTCTGCACCTTCAGCTCCCGTTCCCCGCGCCCCACGGCTGTCATGATCGAGCGGTCGAAGCCCTTGCTCGCCAGCAGGTTGAGGATTTCCTGAGCCCGCCGGAGCGAGAGGGAATCGTTATCGGCATCGCTGCCAACCGTGTCGGTGTGACCGGTAACCTGGACTTCGGCGCCCGGGCGCCTCGCGATCTCGGCACGCAGCTCTTCGAGCGCCGGAGCGGATTCCGCAGTCATCTCCGTCGTTCCCTCGAGGAAGTACAAGGTGAAGCTCCTCGGCGGCGGCGGAAGCGTGTTGACCAGGGCCGCTTCTTCCGGCTTGAGGCCGTTCGCGCCCAACGGCCGCACGGATGGCTTCGAACCGTCGAGCGTTGCGCGGCTGTTCGGCTGGTTGACGATCGTCCCCGTTCCCGACCGGTCCGCCTTCAGGATCGTGACTTCTCCGTGGCCGCCGTCCTCATCGGGCAACAAGACCATCGACGAGTGCGCGCAGCCGGCGAGCACGACGGCCGCGCCAAGGGCAAGAGCGCGGCCGCTCATTTGCGCACCACCACGACGAACCGAGTGCCGTTGACGTCGAGGACGGAGTCCGGCGTCTCGATTTGCTCGCCGTCACGGTTCGACTTGGTGATCCGCCCCGATACGACCGCGATCGATCCGCGCTCGACCCTGGCGATGAACGAGCCCTTCTGAGTGGTCGGATCATATTGAAACTTCTTGAGACCGATGCGGCTGTCCGGCCCGACCGAGAAGCGCGTGTCGTCGATGAAGGTGAGCGTCATCCGCCCGTCGCTGCCGGTCACCAGCCAGTCCGCCGGCATGAGCTCCTGCCCGACCGACGCGGGGATCAAGGTCGTTCCCCGTTCCACCGTTGCAGTCCCAAGGCGAGACTTTATCCGGCCGATCCCGCCGAAATCAAGCGGTGAGCCCTGCGCCGTCAGCAAGAGCAGCACCGGTGCAAGCGCAATAGCACGCATCGCCATTCCTCCGAAGTCCAGCCGATTTCACTTAGTTGCGGATTGGCGCAATCAGCGAAATTCCTGATCTCGTGTTTTCGATGCCGGCACGTGGTCGAGCGAGCGCTTAATGCAGTTTGCCGGCCGCCAGGTGCCCCTGCCTCAGCTGCACGTTCTCCACAAAGAGATGGCGTGGAAGCGCAACGTGGATCGTGGCTCCGCGCTTCTGCGCGTTCGATGCCCAGATGCGGCCGCCATGGTCCTCCACGATGGTCCTGCACAAGCAGAGGCCGATCCCGGTGCCGTTGGTCTTCGTCGTGTGGAAGGGGTCGAAGATATGCAGCACTTCGCTCGCGGCGATGCCGATACCATCGTCGGTGACCTCGATCAGCATTCTCTCGTCCTCGAACCGCGATTTCACTGCTACGGTCCGGTGCTTCCCATGCGCAGCAACCGACGCTTCAATTGCGTTCTTGAGCAGATTGACCAGCACCTGCTGGAGCTGGACTTGGTTGGCTGCAATGAGCGGGATGGTCTCGTCCAGGGAAAGCTTTAGCGAGATCTTCGCAGCGGCAAGCTCCCGGTCGAGCAATGCGGCCGTCTCGCGAATCATGTCGTTGAGGCTGAATTGGATCGCCCAATGCGGATCCTTCGCAAAAATCGCGCGGATGCTCTTGATGATTTCGAAGCTGCGCTCTGCAGAAGCACTGATGGCGCGGAGCGCCTCGACCCCGCCTTCCACATTCGGGATGGAGCGCCGGGTGAGGCTTTTCAGGCCGAGTGACGCATTGATCGAGATAGCTGCGATCGGCTGGCCGACCTCGTGGGCGATCGCGGCCGCGACGGCGTCCATCGACATCAGGCGGGCGTCGCGTTCCATGTTTTGCGCAGCCATTGACAGCGCCAGGCGCGCATAGAGCCGCTGAAACTCGGCAATCAGCGCGATCAGCACGATGAGATGCGATACCAGAAGAAGGCCGTACAGATAGTAGAAACCAGCGGTGAACCGGGCGTGCAACGTGATGATAAGTGCCGACTGGATGAGCCATCCCGAAAGCGCGACGAGAAGCCACAGATCGAGAACCGAACGACGATCCCGCAACAGCATTCCGCCGGCGATCAGGAGAAGGGTAAAGATGACGAATTGGTAGGCGACCGCGTTCGAATAAACGAGGTCGGCCCGATTGGCGTAGAAGGCCGGAAGCAGGCCGTGTCCTAACGTCGCCAACAACGTCGCCGCGCCTGCTATGGCGAAGGCACCGACCACCCAGGCCGCGATAGGCACCAAGGACCGGTCATGATCGATCCGTGGAGGCGCTTCCATCCGCCTGAGGCGGGCGTAGAAGATGATGGCGATGGGAAAGGCCATCCTTTGAACGGTCGCGATCCACGCGGTGGTGTTGATACCGGCATGGAGCAATCCGTTCGGTGAGAAAGCGCCCGGAAATGTCAGCGCATGGGCAACAAGGAGCTGCGCGGATATGAGGTATCCGGTGGCAAGCACGATGAGCGCTCGCGACTGGAACAGCGAACCCTGACCGTAGAGCAGAGTGGCTGCAATCAAATCCCCGATGAACATGATGGAGTCGATTGTCGGGACGAAAGCGCTGACTTCCGGAAGTCGAACGTCGCGGATCGGCAAGATGACGAGGAATGCCGCGAACAGCAGGGCGACCATGATCAGTCCGAGCCGGATTTCTCTCCGGTCCGGCGCCGTATCGAAAATTCCGAGGCCGCTTGCGGGCACAACTCTCCCAGAAGGTCAGATTCTTCAATTTTTTATCGAGGTATCGGCAGTTGATTTCGCTAGCGCCTCGGGCATGCAAGCTGGATCAGGAGAAACCCTGACCTGCGGCGGCTGGGCGCGCCGCTAGAACGCGTAGGCGAGCGTCGCGCCAAGTTCGCCGTGACGGAGCCGGGATCTGAAGGGCGCCGGCCGTGGCGGCCGCCGTGAGGCCGCTGAAATAATGCACGTTCGTGAGGTTGAGCGCCCCTGCGCCACCCTTGGCTGCACGGAAAAGGTCGCGAAAGTAGCGCATGTGATTGCGCGAATGACCCACTTCCCTTTGAAAGCGGAATTGCGCTTGGCTTGCCGAGCCTGCAGGCGATGTACGATCCCAAGGCGTGCCCCCAATGGCCCCGAGCGTGCCGCTTATACTGCAGTTGCTGCGGTTCCCGCCAGTTAACGATGCCGGTCCGCCCTTCGATTTCACCCAATCTTGTCCGAGGTCTCAGCGACCGGGCTCGCAATGCCTACGACAGCGACCGGAGTTTCAAGCTTTTCACGATTCGAGAGCTCGATTATTTCCGATCGAAGACAAGCACATCTGGAATCGTTTGCGCGTTGGTGCTGACGGTTTCAGTCAAGGTACGACCGTCGCGCGAAAGCTTGAAATGGCGCGCTCGTACGATCTCGGCTCCCATTCGCTCAGCATATTCCATGGTGCGCGGTCCGCGGCGTCGGCCAGACACGGTCATTTCCCTTTTGTCGCCGGCGAGTGGATGGGGATGCCCGTCGAAGACGACGCTCTTGTCGGAACCTGGGCTCACGAACGAAAGGCCTTTGTTAGCGTACGGCGAGATCGCGAGTTCGAGTTTCAGACCGACCGGCTTTGTCGTGCTTACCCAGGCACCGCTAAAGTCCGAGCCTCCGGACATGCGCTTGTAGAGATAGTCCACGGTCAGCATCGATCCGTCGGGCTGGAGACTCGTGAAGGCGTCGTGCAGCGATTTTCCATCCGTCGAAAGTTTCCAGCTAGCCGAAACGATGACCTGGCCGGCCTGTTTGCGCACGATTGTGAGGGTGAGCGCGTCTTCGGACCTCACCGACAGCGTTGTTCCGGGCAGGCCGGGTTGGTCGGTCCCGTCCGCGATGATGGTCTCGGCGGGGGCGCCCTCGAAGCTGAAGCGGTACGTGCTTGGGCCGAGGGTTTCGACCTGCATTCTATCGACGATCGTGCTGCTCGAGACGTCCAGCCGCCACTTGCCGACGAACGGGTCATTTGCGGTCCAGAAAGCGGGCGCAGCCAGCGACGCGACCGCCCCGAATATGATCGCCTGCATCAAGCCGACTCCTCACGTGAAGCCCGGCGCGATTGCGATGCCAGGAACATCGCCGATCACGCCGATTTCGATGAAGGGGGCGGATGCTTCGGCAGGATGCTTGATAAGCTGCGGCGCTTGCTCCGCTCCGCCTCTGTGTGCCATTCCGCTCTCGCTTACGAGGGAGTCGCATGCCGCTTAGGAAGTTCGCGCTGGTTGCCGCTGCGCTCACGCTTTCGGCTCCACTGACCGCAGAATCCCACGTCCAGCCCGCCGTTACGCCGGGCGGCGACATTCCCAAGGCTTTCCACGGCGCAGCGCCGCCGATCCCGAAAGGCGGCGACATTCCAAGGAGCTTCACGCCACCCCGCGCGGAGTTCCAGTACGAGCGGCGCCAAGCGATGATCCCGATGCGCGACGGCGTGAAGCTCTATGCCGTCCTGATTGTTCCGAGAGGCGCCGGCAAGTTCCCGATCATGCTCGACCGAACGCCTTACTCGGCGGACAAGGCGACTTCGCGCGGCAGCTTCGGGCCGCTGCCCGAGCAGATCCTCTCCCCACTCGCGGCCGAGCTGGTCCGCGCCGGCTACATCGTCGCCTATGAGGATGTGCGCGGGAAGTACGGGTCGGAAGGCGATTACGTCATGAACCGCCCACTCCGCGGTTCGCTCAACTCGACTTCCGTCGATCATTCAACCGACGCGTACGACACGATCGACTGGCTGGTGAAGCATGTGCCCGAGAGCAACGGCCGCGTCGGCACGATCGGCACCAGCTATGACGGCTTCACCACGTTGATGAGCCTGGTGAACCCGCACCCGGCGCTCAAGGCCAGCGTCCCCATCAACCCGATGGTCGACGTGTGGAAGGGCGACGACTGGTTCCATAACGGCACCTTCCGCCAGGAGATGATCAGCTACGTTTACGAGCAGACCGCGACCAAGAAGTCCGATGAGGATTGGTTTAGCGGCGGATATGACGATTATTCGACCTACCTCCGCTACGGTTCGGCCGGCGCCTACGGCAAGGCGATGGGCATGGAGCAGCTGCCCTTCTGGGAGCGGCTGGCCGAGCATCCAGCCTATGACGAATATTGGCAGGACCAGGCTGTCGACCGCATCCTCGGATCGAAGCCCCTCACCGTCCCCACCCTGCTCGTCGACAGCGAGTGGGACCAGGAGGATATCTACGGCGCTCCGGCCGTGTTCAACGCCGTCAAGGGGAGCGACAACGGCAACGCCCATCTCGTCCTTGGCCCCTGGCACCACGCCGAGGCCAACGGCGCCGCGAGCACCTTGGGGCCGCTCGATTGGGGCTCGGACACCGGCAAGTGGTTCCGGCAAAACGTCCTCTTGCCCTTCCTCAGCCAGCATCTGAAGGACGGTCCGCCCTCCGATATCGCGCGCGTGACCGCGTTCGAGGTCGGGCCCAACCAGTGGCAGCGCCTGCCCGACTGGCCGACTGCCTGCGTCAGTGGCTGCTCAGCGGGCCTCACACCGCTCTATCTCGCGCCCGGCAACAAGCTCAGCTTCGCTGCTCCTGGCGCGGCCTTCCAATCCTATGTCTCCGACCCGGCGCGGCCCGTCACCTACCGCCAGCGACCCAACATCTCGCCCTGGGCGACTGGCTCGACCTGGCGCTACTGGCTCGAGGACGACCAGCGCTTCGCCGAGGCGCGCACCGACGTCCTCACCTACGAGACCGCGCCGCTTGACACACCGCTCAGCCTCAAGGGCGTGCCGCAGGTCCATCTCGTCGCCTCGACAAGCGGTACCGACAGCGACTGGGTCGTGAAGCTCATCGACGTCTACCCGTCGCACTATCCGCAAAAGCCGGAGATGGGCGGCTACGAGCTCGCCATCGCGATGGACGTGATGCGCGGCCGCTACCACGCCGATCCCGCCAACCCGCAGCCGCTCCCGGCCGACCAGCCGGTCACCTACGGCTTCGCGCTTCCGAGCGTCGATTACGTGGTCCAGCCCGGCCACCGCCTCATGGTCCAGGTCCAGTCGAGCTGGTTCCCCCTTTACGACCGCAACCCGCAGACCTTCGTCCCCAACATCTTCTTCGCGAAAGCCAGCGACTACCGCGCCGCCACGCAGAAGGTGTTCACCGGAAGCGACGGCAGCTGGATCGGCCTGCCGATCGTCAAATAGCACTCTCCCCTCGCGGGAGAGCGTTGGGGTGAGAAGGCGCGGCAAGTCTTGCGCCAATCGCTGTCGCTAGCTACCTCGCGCGTCGGCTCTAGGAGTGTAGCTCAGTTGGTAGAGCATCGGTCTCCAAAACCGAGGGCCGGGGGTTCGAGTCCCTCCACTCCTGCCAAGCACGAGCAAGGCGACTAGCAAAGCTAGGAGCCGCTTCGCGAAGCGAATGCGAACGGCCGGCCAGGCGGTCGACGAATCCGAACCCGTCCGACGTCACGGATTTACTCCGTGACGGCCCTCATCGCTCAGCGCACATAAAAATGTGGGGATGGCACCGGCACGCGCCACCCCCGATTCGCCCGGGGCCCCCTCCCGGGCAAGAGACTTGATTTGCGGGAAAACTATCCGAAATCAGCAACCGGTGCATCTTATCTTTCGATAGCGTCGGCGCGTCCGCCGGGTCCCCGCGCTCCGCGTCACTTGAAGACTCGCCCCCGCGGCGCTAAATGCCCGCCAGCCCCGCCGGCCGCTCAGGCCCGCGGGGCGCTTTTCTATCTGCAAGAGAGCAAGCGAGAAGTGGCCAAAGTCTCCCCCGGCGAATTTATCCGTCAAGTCCGTGCAGAGACCTCAAAGGTCTATTGGCCGACCCGCAAGGAGACGGTCGCGACCGCGATCATGGTGCTGATCCTCTCTGTCGCGCTCTCTTTCTTCTTCTTCGCGGTCGACGCTGCTTTCGCGACCGCGGTCAAATATCTGCTGAGCTTCCTCGGCTAACTCCATTCCCCCTCTCCCGCTTGCGGGGAAGGGCCGGGGTGGGGGAATGTTTTGAACGAATATCTAGACAGGTTTCCGCTATGTCTCGCTGGTACATCATCCACGCTTATTCCGGCTTCGAGAACAAGGTCCGCGACGCGATCCACAGCGAGGCGCATCGCATGGGCCTCGATCGCTTCGTCGAGCAGATCGAGGTACCGACCGAGACGGTGACCGAGATCAAGCGCGGCAAGAAAGTCCAGTCGGAGCGCAAATTCATGCCCGGCTATGTTCTCGCCAAGCTCGAAATGAACGACCAGGTCTACCACCTCGTCAAGAATACGCCGAAGGTTACCGGCTTCCTCGGCCCCGGCGGCAAACCCCAGCCCATCCCCGACTCCCAGGCCGCGCGCATGCTCTCGAGCGAAGCCGAAGCCGCCAGCGCGCCCAAGCAGAAGATCAACGTCGACTATGAGATCGGCGACGCGGTGAAGGTCCTCGACGGCCCGTTCGCCAGCTTCAACGGGGTTGTGGAGGAGCTCGATTTCGATCGCGGAAGAGTCAAAGTCAGCGTGTCGATCTTCGGGCGCGCGACGCCTGTCGAGCTGGAGTTCGAGCAGGTTGAAAGGGTGAAATGATGCGCTGAGCGACTGCCGGGGGCAGTCGTGAGCACATCACCGTACTCCGGCGAAGGCCGGGGTCGAGCCAAGCAATGAACCGAACGGGCCGCTTCGGCGGCCCTTTTCTTTTTGACGGGGCCGTCAGGAAGGGAAGAACTCTCCTTTGGCTCAACCGTACTTCTCACCAGAACGCCGAATTTGTGGCGAACCATCAGTTTCGCAACTTCCGCGCCGCTCACCTGCGCGCCAGTGCGAAGTTTTGTGAAGTTTCGCTTCGGCGAAATCCTACGGCTTCGGCTTCGCCGCTCCGCGCGGGTCTGTGTTCGGGTCGACATAAGTGATCTGGAACGGGCCCATCGCGCTCACCTCCACGGTCGCTCCGTCGCCGGTCAGCACCCAATGGTGCATCTTCGCCTTCATGGTGACGCTCTCGCCGGGCGCCAGCATCTGCGCGCTCGCCTTGTCGAGCCGGTCGCTCATCCCATAGGCGAGCTTGCCTTCGACCAGCGTCACCTTCTCGTCCGTCGGGTGCCAGTGCGCCGGGACCGCATAGTTGGACGGCATCTTGAGCCGGAGGACGAACCTGCCGGCCTTCATCGGATCGCCCGAAACCACCGCCATCTGAGCCCCGGGCGGGAGCATCGGCGGAACGTCGGCCCACTTGAGCTCGGCCGGAGCCGCCTTCGGCTTCGCGGCGGCGGCTTTCGACTTGGCCTGCACCGGTGCAGCCACGACGAGTGCCGAAAGTGCCAGGAACATCAAACGCTTCATGACGAACTCTCCCCGTTCGCCACCTTCCCCCGACGCTGTTACCACAAGTTGCTACCGCAACCCACTTCGGCTAAGGGCGCCGCTCCAGCGAAATCTGGGACATCCGCGGGAGGCTCGCTTCAGCGTGCCGCTTGGACCGCTAAACTTGAACCGCCCTTCTCCGCCTTGCGGCGACGACGGGCACTACAGAGTGAGACCATGGCAAAGAAAATCACCGGCTATATCAAGCTGCAGGTGCCTGCGGGCACCGCGAACCCCGCCCCTCCGATCGGCCCGGCGCTCGGTCAGCGCGGCGTCAACATCATGGAGTTCTGCAAGGCGTTCAACGCCGCCACGCAGGAGCTCGAGAAGGGCGCTCCAATCCCGACCGTGATCACCGTCTATGCGGATCGGAGCTTCTCCTTCGTCACGAAGACTCCGACGGCCTCGTTCCTCCTGAAGAAGGCGGCGCGGGTCCAGAAGGGCTCGTCGGAGACGGGCAAGGCGAGCGCGGGGACGATTCGCCGCTCGCAGCTGCGCGACATCGCCGAGCAGAAGCTGAAGGACCTGAACGCCAACGACCTCGACGCGGCGACCAAGATCATCGAAGGCTCCGCCCGCGCGATGGGCCTCAATGTGGTGGAGGGCTAACCGATGGCGAAGCTCACCAAGAAGCAGAAGGCCTTTACCGCGGTCGACCGCGAGCATTTCTATGGCGTCGATGAGGCGATCTCGCTCGTGAAGTCGAACGCGACGGCGAAGTTCGACGAAACGGTCGAGGTGGCGCTCAACCTCGGCGTCGACCCGCGCCACGCCGACCAGATGGTCCGCGGCGTCGTCAATCTCCCCAAGGGCACCGGCAAGACCGTCCGAGTCGCCGTGTTCGCCAAGGGCGGCAAGGCCGATGAGGCGACCGCGGCGGGTGCCGACATCGTCGGCGCCGAGGATCTTATGGAAACCATCCAGGGCGGTCAGATCGATTTCGACCGAGTCATCGCGACGCCCGACATGATGGGCATCGTCGGCCGCCTCGGTAAGGTGCTCGGCCCCAAGGGGCTGATGCCGAACCCGAAGCTCGGCACCGTCACCATGGACGTTGCCAAGGCGATCACCGACGCCAAGGGCGGCCAGGTCGAGTTCCGCGTCGAGAAGGCGGGCATCGTCCACGCCGGAATCGGCAAGGCGTCATTCTCCGAGGCCGACCTCACCGAGAACTTCCGCGCCTTCATGGACGCGATCATCAAGAACAAGCCGTCGGGCGCGAAGGGCAAGTTCATCATGAAGGTTTCCGTGACCTCGACGATGGGCCCGGGAATCAAGGTCGATCTGGAGCAGATCGCCGGCGCCTAACGGCTTTGCAAATTCCGACACTCTAGGAAGGCCGGGGCTGCTGCTCCGGCCTTCTTTTTTCACTTTGCCGCAGTGCAGCAACGCGTGGTCTGTGTCGCGATCGCAACACTTATCCACAGCCTCGCGCCGTTGTCGGAATTAATGAAACATCGGCGGAACGCGCATGTTCGGCGCCCGGGCACTCATAAAACAAAGGGCATACCCAATGCGTAAATATCTGATGGCGGGCGCGGCAGCGCTCGTGATCGCGGCGCCGGCGGCGGCGACGAACGACAACTCCGGCTACGTCGGGCTCGAGGGCGGAATATTGTTCCCGAGATCCCAATCAGTTTCCGGCGACGTCGTTTTCACCACGCCTGCCACCGGCGGTCCGACGAACTTCACCACGACGAGCATCGGCAATCAGAGTTTCAAGAAGGGCTTGGATCTCGATTTCGTCGGCGGATACGACTTCGGCATGTTCCGGCTCGAAGGTGAGCTCGGCTACAAGCACGCCAAGGTAAAGAGCTTCGGACCCAGCGATGCGTTCGTCACGGCGATCAACACCGGAGCAGGCACCACGTTCGTGTCGACCAACGACTTCGGGCTCGCTGACTCCGCAAGCGTCTATTCCGGGATGGTCAATGCATTGCTCGACCTCGGCGGTAACGGCGGGATCGGCGGCTATGTCGGCGCCGGCGCCGGTTACGCCAACGTCAAGCAGTTCGGCGACAGCCATGGCGGCTTCGCGTGGCAGCTCATCGCCGGCGCCTACGCACCGGTCAGCAGCAATATCGATATCGGGCTCAAGTACCGCTTCTTCCGCGGGCCCTCGAGCAGTGCGTCGGAGACGTTCGTGTTCCCGGCCGGAACCGCGGCCTGCGGAACGGCGGCTTCTCCATTCACCTGCTCCGGAGGCACGGCGACATTCTTCAATGATAGCCGCTTCAGCTCGCACAGCCTGCTCGCAAGCCTGATCTACAGCTTCGGCAGCGCGGCAGCTGCGCCTCCTCCCCCGCCGCCCCCGCCGCCTCCGCCGCCACCGCCGCCGGCTCCCGCAACGCAGACCTGTCCGGACGGTTCGGTGATCGCAGCGACGGACACTTGCCCGGCGCCGCCTCCGCCGCCGCCCCCGCCGCCTGCACCCGCTCCGCAGGGCGAACGCGGCAGATAGGAAAGGTCCATTCCTCGTTTGATGGCCCGGGCGGAGCTAGCCTTCGCCCGGGCCATTTCTCGAGCGATTCCGCTGTGGCGCGTCCGCAACAGTTCCAACCTATTTTCTAAATGGCGTCCACTAGCGAAACCTCTCTAGCCCCGTTAAGTTTGTGCCGCAGATCAGGGTACGAAAGGGGTTCAGTAACATGCGCAATTACCTGCTTGCTGCGGTTGCCGCAGCAGCGATTGCATCGCCGGCGGCCGCCCACGACGGGTCGCCGTACGTCGGCGTCGACCTCGGCATCATGAAGCCGCAGGATACCCAGTTGCAAACCGACGTCGATTTCGGAGGCACGATAGGAACGCGGTCTGCTGACCCGGGCTTGGTCGTCGACCACAAGATGGGATACGACATCGATCTAAACGGCGGGTACGATTTTGGAATGTTCCGTGTGGAAGGCGAAGTCGCCTACAAGCACGCGAGCACCGATGGCGTGCGGCTTGACGAGGCTCTTCTCGGCAACCTCACGAATGCCAGCGGTTCTAACACTCCGTTCACGAACGAGAACTTTCCGCTCGATCTCAACGACCACGTCAACGTGCTGTCGGGCATGGTCAATGCACTGCTCGACTTCGGCGACGATACGTGGGGCGGCTTTGCCGGTGCCGGTGTCGGTATCGCCAACGTCCACCTGCTTGGCGACAGCTCGAGCAAATTTGCGTGGCAGGGAATCGCCGGGCTCCGTTACGGTATCAGCCCGAACATCGATCTCAGCCTCAAGTATCGCTACTTCCAGACGGGCAATCTGGATTTCAACGATGCGTTCGATTTCGGCGCTGCGGGCGTCTTCCCGTTTGATGCGAACGGCAAGTATCATTCGCACAGCCTTCTGATCGGGCTGACCTACAACTTCGCGGCCCCGCCTCCGCCGCCGCCCCCACCGCCGCCTCCGCCGCCGCCTCCGCCGCCGCCTCCGGCGACGCAGACGTGCCCGGACGGATCGGTGATCGCAGCGACGGATACCTGCCCGGCGCCGCCGCCACCGCCTCCACCGCCGCCGGTCGAGCGCGGCGAGCGCGGTCAGTAACTAAGGATCTCCGCTTCCTGGAGCGGAGCAAAGGGCCCGGGCGAGCGCACCAGCGTTCGCCCGGGCCTCTTTTTCGTCGAGACTTCAAGGCTTTCCATCGAACCGCTTCCCCGCAAGCTCGACAATTGAGCCTTAACCTTCCGGCAAGTGCGTCCTCTGGAGGTTTCATGAAATCGGTTGCGTCTCTTCTCGCCTCGGCCGCGCTTGCCGTTGCAATTCCATCCGCCGCCTACGCCGTGCAGCAGCAAGATACGGTCGATACGAGCCTGCCGACCCAGCTGCCGCGCACTGCGGTTCCACACCATTACGCGATCACCATCACGCCCCGCGAGGATGCATTGACGTTCGACGGCACGGTGGCGATCGACGTTGAAGTCACCGGGCCGACCACGAGCCTGGTCCTCAGCGCGGCCAATCTCAGCTTTGCGAAGGTTGCGCTGGCCGGTCAGGGCGCGCGGCTGACAGCGAAAGTCTCGACCGATGAAAAGGCGCAGACGGCGACGTTCGACTTCGGCCGGACGATCGCACCGGGACAGTACCGGCTCAACATCGCCTATTCGGGCAAGATCAATACGCAGGCCAACGGCCTGTTCGCACTCGACTACAAGAACCCTGCAGGGGCGCAGAAGCGCGCGATCTTCACCCAGTTCGAGCCAGCCGATGCGCGCCGCTTTTTCCCCAGTTGGGACGAGCCGGATTACAAGGCGACGTTCGACCTGACGGTGCGGGTTCCGGCCGATCAGATGGCGGTCAGCAACATGCCCGCCGCGTCGAGCAGGGACATCGGCGAGGGCCTCAAGGAAGTGACCTTCCGAACGACGCCGACCATGTCCTCCTACTTGCTGTTCTTTGGCGCCGGTGAGTTTGGTCGGATCACCAAGATGGCTGGCAATACCGAAACCGGTATCGTCATGGGCCGCGGCAACGAGTCCAAGGCGCGAACCGCCCTCGACGCCGAGGCGCAGATCCTTCCCTACTACAACGAATATTTCGGCACGCCCTTCCCGCTCCCCAAGCTCGACAACGTCGCCGGCCCGGGCCAGTCGCAATTCTTCAGCGCGATGGAGAATTGGGGGGCAATCTTCACCTTCGAGCGCGTGCTGCTCGACGACCCCGCCGTGACCACTGAGCGCGAGCGCCAGGAGATATTCGGGGTCGAGGCGCACGAGATGGCGCACCAGTGGTTCGGCGACCTCGTGACCATGGCCTGGTGGGACGACCTCTGGCTCAACGAGGGCTTCGCGAGCTGGATGGCGAGCAAGGCGACCGAGCATTTCCACCCTGACTGGGGAGCCGAGTTCGACGCGGTGGGCTCGCGCGAAGGCGCGATGGGACAGGACTCGCTCGCAACGACGCATCCGATCGTCCAGCACGTCCGCACCGTCGAGCAGGCGAACCAGGCGTTCGACGCCATCACCTATTCGAAGGGCGAATCCGTCCTGAACATGCTTGAAGGCTATGCCGGGGCGGACACCTGGCAGCGTGGAATCCAGGCCTACATCCGCGCACATTCCTATCAAAACACGCGCACCGACGATCTTTGGCAGGCGGTCGAGGCGGCTGGAGCGAAGGGCCTGACGCAGATCGCGCACGATTTCACGCTCCAGCCCGGCGTTCCGCTGATCCGCGTCGGCGCGGTCACCTGCGATGCCGGCCAGAGCCATGTGACGCTCATACAGGACGAATTCTCGGCCGACCGGAAGCCTGGCTCTTTCACGCCGCTCAGCTGGCATGTGCCCCTCCGCGTGGCTGTCGTCGGCGGCCAACCAGTGACCGCGGTGACCTCAGGCCGTGAGACTGAGGTGACCGTGCCTGGATGCGGGCCGCTGCTCGTGAATGCGGGCCAGACGGGCTATTACCGCACGCTTTACCCGGCTGCCGCTGCAGAGCAGCTGGGCGCCGGCTTCGGGCGCATCGATCCGCTCGACGAATATGGCCTGGTCAGCGATCAGACCGAGCTTTCCGAAGCCGGATATCAACCGATGGGAATCGGCCTCGACTTCGCTTCTGCAATCCCTCAGTCCGCGCGACCCGAGCTTCAATCGCTCGGCGTCGGCTACTGGGCCGGGCTGTATCGCGCGTTCGATGGAGATGCGGCAACGCAGCATCTGATCGCCGCGCTGATGGAGCAGCGTTACGCTCCTGTGCTCGGGCAGATCGGCCATGTCCCCGCTGCGGGCGAGCAGCCGACGATCACCACCCTCCGGCCGGAGCTCATCCAGACGCTCGGCTACGTCGGAGATCCGCAGGTGAATGCGGAAGCTCGGCGCTTGTTCGCGGCGATGCGGACGGATCCAAGCGCGGTCCCGGGCGGCCTCAAGCAGACCTGGCTCGGCATCGTCGCTGCAAACGCCGACGCGGCAACGTGGGAAAAGCTCCATGCGATGGCGCGCAATGCATCGAGCGCGACCGAGCGGCAGAACCTTTACTCGCTGTTAGGAGCAGCAAAGGACGAGGCGCTGGCGCGCCGCACGCTCGATCTTTCGATCACCGACGAGCCCGGGAAGACGGTTAGTGCCGGCATGATCGGCACAGTCGCCCGCCGCCACCCCGACCTCGCACTGGACTTCGTGCTGGCGCACTGGTCGCAGGTGGAGAAGTTCGTCGACCTGTCGGCGAAGTCGAGGTTCATCGGCCGAATCGCCTCGGGCAGCCGCAATCAAGCGACAATCGTTAAGCTCGAAGGCTACGCAAAGACGAACATCGCGGCGAGCGACCGGAAGCCTGTCGACCAGGCCATCGACGTCATCCGCGTCCGCCTCGCGAACCAGCCGAGGATCAAGTCGGAGACAAAGGCTTGGCTAGCGGCGCACTCAGGATCGGCGGCCGCGCGCGCCCAGACCGAACGCGGTTGATTACGCACGCAAATCCGCTATAGGCGCGCGTTCGCGGGAGTTTCGGCTTCCGCAACCGTCCGAGACAGCTGCCGGGGCTCGCCCCTTAATTTGCAGCCGAGACGGGGACAGGAATCATTCGGAGCGTCTATGGCGCCCCGTCGTGCGTTGCCCAATGGTTTTTTGCGCAACGCCATCGATCCAATGCCCCACGGACAATAGTTGCTCGAGGTTGGCCTCGGGCTTTTGTTGAGGCTCGTTCGGGAGCGATTCCGGACGAATTTTTGGAGTTGGCATGGATCGTTCGCAAAAAGCCGATCTGGTCGCCGAGCTGAAGCAGGTCTTCAACGAGACGAGCGTGGTGGTCATCACCCGCAATCTCGGTCTCTCCGTCGCGCAATCGACGGAGCTGCGCCTGAAGATGCGCGACGCAGGCGCCCAGTTCAAAGTTGCGAAGAACCGACTTGCCCTGATTGCGCTCGAGGACACGCGCTACAAGCCCATCGGCGACCTTCTTAAGGGCCCGACCGCGCTTGCGACGTCCGGAGACCCCGTCGCGGCGGCCAAGGTGGCCGTCGATTTCGCCAAGACGCACGACAAGCTCGAGATCGTCGGCGGAGCGATGGGTGACACGGTCCTCGACGTAGAGGGAATCAAGGCGCTTGCTGCGCTGCCCTCGCTCGACGAACTGCGCGCGACCATCGTGGGCCTTATCCAGGCACCCGCGAGCAAGATCGCCCGCACGATCAACGAGCCTGGCGCTCAGCTGGCCCGGGTCTTCGGCGCCTATGCGGCTCAAGCCGCCTAGGCGAACCTCTTTTTATCAACGCACGACAACAAGGGCCGACGGCCCACCAAGGAGTATTAAATGGCTGACATCACCAAGCTGGTCGACCAGCTTTCCGAACTGACCGTCCTCGAGGCTGCGGATCTCGCCAAGGCTCTCGAAGAGAAGTGGGGCGTTTCCGCCGCGGCTGCGGTCGCGGTTGCGGGCCCGGCCGCCGGTGCGGGCGACGCTCCGGCTGTCGAAGAGAAGACCGAGTTCGACGTGATCCTCACCGGCGACGGTGGCAAGAAGATCAACGTCATCAAGGAAGTCCGCGCGATCACCGGTCTTGGCCTCGGCGAGGCGAAGGCGCTGGTCGAGGGCGCTCCGAAGCCCGTCAAGGAAGGCGTCAACAAGGAAGAGGCCGAGAAGATCAAGAAGCAGATCGAGGATGCCGGCGGCACCGTTGAGCTGAAGTAACCGAGCAGCCCCGCAAGGACTGCGTCGAGCTATCCCGGCGAAGGCCGGGATCCATCTGCGATCCTGGACCCCGGCCTTCGCCGGGGAACAAAAAAAGGAAGGGCGGCCCCGCTGAGGCCGCCCTTTTCTTATACGCGTGCCGCGAGAGCGATGCGCGCTGCCAATCCTCCGCCTTCGCGGTTCGCCAGTGCCAGCGTTCCGCCGTGCGCGTCGACGATGGCCTTGGCGATGCTCAGGCCGAGGCCCGCACCGCCTGTCTCTCGGTTTCGTGACGGCTCGGCGCGATAGAAGGCGCCGCTCACCCGCCCGAGCTCGCCCGGCGGAAGGCCGGGGCCGTGATCGAACACCGCTATTGTGACGAAGTCAGCGGTTCCGGTGACCTCGATCTCCGCTGCCCCGGCATATTTGAGCGCATTGTCGACAAGGTTGCGGATCGCTCGCCGGATGAGGTTGGGCTGGAGGTCGATCGCGTGCTGAGCATCGGCGGAGAAATCCACCTTGCTTCCGAGATCGCGATATTCCTTGGCGATCGACCCGGCGATGGCGGAAAGGTCGACGCGCTCGAACTGCTCGCGCGAGCGGCCGAACTCGGGCCAGCGTCAGGATGTCCTTGAGCGTCGCCGTCATCTCTTCGATGGTCGCGATCATCCGCTCGCGATCTTCCTCGGGCTCGACGGATTCGGCGCGGATGCGCAGCGAGGCGAGCGGCGTTCGGAGGTCGTGGCCGATGGCGCCCAGAGTCCGGTCCTTTTCTTCGAGCAGATCGACGACGCGGCGGTTCATGGAGTTGAACGCCTGGATTGCGTTGAGCAGGTCGGCCGGACCGCGCGGTTCCACCGTCACCGGCTCATTGCGACCGCCGAACGCCTCGGCGGCCCGCGTCAGATCGCCCAGCGGACGTGCCAGCCTCAACGCGATGAAGACCGCGGCGGAGAGGACGAACAGGTAGAGAAGCAGCGTTGCCAGCGCGAGCTCGGGCGTGACGAGCGGCGGTTGCCCGGGAACGCCGAGGCGTGCGTTGAGCCAGCGCCCGTCCGACAGCTGGATCGAGAAAAGCATCGACTGAGACGAACGCCGGCGAGTGTCGGACCGCTGCTCCGGCGGGTGAGGATCGATGGCCGCGCGAACGTTGTGCGTGGTGACCCCGGAGGACTTGAGCGCCTGCTGAAGCCTATCCTCGGTGTCGTCGCGGCGGTGCATGCTGTCCGATACGGATGTCTGTGTTCCAAGCTCGTAATGCGAGCCACGGCGCGATGCGTCGCTGAGGACAATCGTTTTGAATTCGGGCGCCGCCTGGACGAAGTTCTCGGCGGTCGAGGTGAAGCGGGTCACGGCAGGTGTGTCGATCTCGGCGCGGTTGAACTGCTGCCGCTGCGCAAGGACGAAGGCGAAGCTCGCTAGTTGAGCGAGCAGCAGCGCGATGCCGATCAGCACCGCCATCTGGCCGACGAGGCTCCTGGGGAGGAAGCGCTTCACAGCCGCCGTACGTCCGCAGCAAGCGTGTAGCCGCCACCCCAAACGGTCTTGATCAGCTTCGGGTCCTTTGGATCGGTCTCGAGCTTCTTGCGGAGGCGGCTGATGTGATTGTCGACGCTGCGCTCGAACGCACCGAGTTCGCGGTGCTGCGTCAGATCGAGCAGCTGGTCGCGGGTGAGCACCCGCTTGGGATGGGTGACGAAGGCGAGGAGGAGATTGTACTCGCCGGTCGAAAGGGCGGTCGCTTCTCCGTCCTTGTCGACCAGCTCGCGCTCGCCGGTGCGCAGCACCCAGTCGCCAAAGGCGTAGGCGTCGGCATCCGGAGGTTTCACTCGCCGAATCGGATGTCCGACGGAGCACCGCCTTGATCCGGGCCACGAGTTCGCGTGGACTGAAGGGCTTGGTTACGTAATCGTCGGCGCCGAGTTCGAGTCCGACGATCCGGTCGGTCTCCTCGGCCTTGGCGGTCAACAGGATCACCGGCACCTTACTGGTTGCGCGGATGAAGCCGGTCAGAGACAAGCCGTCCTCGCCCGGCATCATGATGTCGATGAGCGCGATGTCGACCGCGTGCGCGGCCAGGATTTCCCGCGCTGCAGAAGCATCCCGTGCCTTGGAGGCGCGATAGCCGTTCTTCGACAGATAAGTCGCGAGCGGATCGAGGATGTCGCGCTCGTCGTCGACGATGAGGACGTGCGGTTCGCCGGCCATGGCTTCCTCTAGCGAGAGTTTCCGGAATGCGAAAAGCTCCGGGGCCGCGAGGCCCCGGAGCCTTGATCAGCGTTCGCTTAGAACGCGTTGGCGACAAGAGCGCCGATGATTCCGCTGGCGAGTGCAACCAGCACTGCATCGTTACCCGACCGCACCCAGTGGTAGCCGTACGGCGCCGGCCGCAGACGGTAGTAGGTGGGGTTCGAGATCACCATGTAGTTGGACGCATATCTACGGTCGAACCGGTCACCACGATTCCAGCGATGATTCTGGAATCGGTTCTGGGTCACGAAGCGGTTATTCTGGACGAACCTGCCCTTCTGGAAGTTGCGGTTCTGAACCTGCTCGTAGCGTCCGCGGTCGTTGTGACGGCCGAAATCCGCAGCGGCTGCAGGGGTGGCGGCAAGGCCCGTGATCGCGACCGAAGCGCCTGCAAGTGCGAGAACAATCTTTTTCATTTCCATCTCCATTCATTCAAACGCCGCCTTGGCGTTGATTTGGAAATGGGCCCCTTCTGTCGCACAACTATCTCGGGCGAGCGGGAAAATTGTCGCAAATTGTCGCGAAGCTAAGGGGTGAGGCCCGAGAGAAATCCGTCGATCGCCGAGGCCGCTTCGGACTCGTCGAGCATCGGCGCGTGGCCGATCCCAGGGACCGTCACCGACTTCATGTCCGGCACAGCTTCATGCATCTTCTCGAGCGTCGCGGCGCTCAGCAGGTCGCTGAATTCGCCGCGAACGACCAGGAGCGGATGCTGCCCGAGCGTTTTGAATATCGGCCACAGGTCCACCTTCGGTTTCGGCCCCTGCGTCTCGAATGGCAGAGCGATGGCCATGTCATAGTCGAATACAATCTCCCCATCGCGCTCGCGGCAATTCCTGCGCGCCATCGCGACCCAGTCGGCGTGGCCATAGCTCGGGAAGGCCGGTCCTTGGTTGGCGGCGATTGCAAGGGCGGCCTCATCCCAGCTCACGAAGCGAATATCCTTCCCGACGTAGGATCGAATCCGCTCGAGCCCCGCATCGGCGAGTTCGGGTCCAACATCGTTGAGAATGGAGGCCGCGATACGCTTCGGGGCCGTCGCGGCGATCGTCATTGTGACCAGGCCGCCGAGCGAGGTCCCGACGAAGACCGCCTCGGGCGCCGCCAATGCGTCGAGCAGTTCGAGGACGTCGCGCGCATAGGTGAGCGGATTGTACCGCGCCGGCAGAGGATCGTAGTCGCTCGCGCCGCGCCCGCGAAAGTCGAGCGCAATCACGCGCCACTGCGGCGAATAGAGCTCGGCGAAAGTGGCAAAGTCGCGCGCGTTACGGGTCAACCCGTGAAGGCAGAGCAATGGCGGCTTGTCCTTCGGTCCCGGATAATCGCGGTAATGCAGGCGAAGGCCGTCGGCGACGATCAGAAGACCATCCCGATATCGCCTATCCCCCTCCCCAGTGCCCATGCTCATTGTCCCCTGCTACAGGCTGAGCTGCCTTCGTCACAAGAAGGTCACGCAAATCCACTTCTTCCCGTTCGCGGAACTGCCGTTTAGGGTGAGTCTGGATGCGCCAATATCTCGACCTCATGCAGCTTATCCTCGACCGCGGAGTGGAGCAGCAGGATCGCACCGGAACCGGCACCTTGTCGTGGTTCGGCGCTCAGATGCGCTTCGATCTCGCGGACGGATTCCCGCTGCTGACCACCAAGAAGCTGCACTTGCGCTCGATCATCGTCGAGTTGCTCTGGTTCCTTCGCGGCGACACCAACGTCAGCTGGCTCAACGAACGCAAGGTGAGCATCTGGGACGAATGGGCCGACGAGAGCGGCGACCTCGGCCCCGTCTACGGCAAGCAGTGGCGCGACTGGGAGACGGCGGATGGCCGTCACTTCGACCAGATCGCGAACCTCGTCGATCTGATCCGCCGCGACCCCTACTCACGCCGCCAGATCGTCACCGCCTGGAATCCGGGCGAGATTTCGAAGATGGCGCTCGCCCCTTGCCACTGCCTGTTCCAGACCCAGGTCGCCGCGGGGCGGCTGAACCTGCAGCTCTACCAGCGCAGCGCCGACGTCTTCCTCGGCGTGCCGTTCAACATCGCCTCCTATGCGCTGCTGACCCACATGCTTGCCCGCGAATGCGGGCTCGAGCCCGGAGTATTCGTCTGGACGGGCGGCGACTGCCACCTCTATTCGAACCATCTCGAGCAGGCGCGGCTGCAACTTTCGCGCGAGCCTCGGCCGCTTCCGCAACTCGTCATCAAGGATCGTGGACAGGGACTGTTCGACTATGAGCCCGACGACTTCGTGTTCGAGAATTACGATCCGCACCCGCATATCGCGGCACCGGTCGCGGTCTAATCGGCCGGCCTGACCGCAGTTGCGAAGAAGGGCCGATAAGCGCCGCACTGATGCTCGACCGGCTGGTACATCGGCTGGCCGAGCGCCGTCCAAGGTTGCGGGCGTCCTGACAGCAGGACCTGCTGCGAGACCGAGATCCACTGGTCTGCTTTGCCCGGCAGATGAAATAGGAGGGCCGTGCCGTTGAAGCTGCTACCCGCCGGCCAGATCGGCATCAGCAACTGCCCGGTCTCCTCGTTGCGGAAGATCAGGCATCCGCCTTCGTACATCAGGGTGCCGGTGAGCGCCGCGGAGGCGGTAGGATCATAAGGCACGGTCGGGATTTCGAGCGGTCGAAGCGGACGCACTGCGGGGTGATTGTTCATCACGCATCCGCCGAGGAGTAAGAATTGCAAGCAGCCCCGCCTTACGCATCCGTCACTCCACTGGCGTCTTCGATCAAAATAACGCTAACGCAATGGAGCCGTTCCGGCGACCCGGCGTTTGAAAGCCCCGTCTGAAGGGAGAATATGAGATGCTCCAGAAGTTAACCACTGTGGTCCTGGTTGGGATCGCGCTCAGCGTCGCTGCCTGCAACACCGTCCGCGGCGCGGCCCGCGACGTGAACTCGGTCGCAAATTGCACCGAGAACACGATGAATGGCAACGGCTGCCACTAAGGTTCATTAGACAGACAGCCGTTTCGGTGATTCATTGTCGTTCCGGATGTCTAACGGAGGAACGATAATGGTTCAGAAGCTGGTGGCAGTTGCGTTGGTGGGAGCGTGCCTCGCGATTGCAGCATGCAATACGGTACGCGGCGCGGCGACTGACGTCGGCTCGGCCGCGAACTGCACCGAGAATGCGATGCACGGCGGCCGCTGCTGAGCTGCCGGCCAACGTGCATAAAATAAACCCCGCCGGATTGCTCCGGCGGGGTTTTTGATTTTCGCCTCTGCCGAGGCCGGGAGACGACTAGTCAGCTCTGCAGATAATCGCCTGCGTCCGCGTCGAGGCCGTGGCCGCTCGGCACGACCTCGGCCAGCGGATCGTCGCCGGTGCCGGCGGTGTCGTCACGCGGCGTGCGCGCAAGCTCCGCAGCACGCAGCTCCTCGGCCGAATCCGGCGCGATCAGCGCTTCCTGCATGCGGCGCTGGGCAGCGCGCAGGGCCGTGTCGCGCGACGACGCGGCAACGCGCAGGCGGTTCATGCCCGCGCCGGTGCCCGCCGGGATCAGGCGGCCGACGATGACGTTCTCCTTGAGGCCCTGCGAGCGTATCGACCTTGCCCTGGACCGCGGCCTCGGTGAGGACGCGCGTGGTCTCCTGGAACGACGCCGCCGAGATGAAGCTGCGGGTCTGCAGCGATCGCCTTGGTGATGCCGAGCAGCACCGGCTTGCCTTCCGCCGGCTTCTGCTTCTTCTCGAGCCTGGCGTTGGTCTCGTCCATCTCCTCGCGGTCGACCTGCTCGCCGGCGAGCAGCGTGGTGTCGCCGCCGTCGGTGATCTCGACCTTCTGCAGCATCTGGCGAACGATCACCTCGATGTGCTTGTCGTTGATCTTCACGCCCTGCAGTCGATAGACTTCCTGGATCTCGCTCACGAGATATTCCGCGAGCGCCTCGACGCCGAGGACCTCGAGGATGTCGTGCGGATCGGGTGAACCGCCGACGAGATTGTCGCCGCGCTTCACGAAGTCGCCTTCCTGGACCTCGATCATCTTCGACTTGGGCACGAGATACTCGACCGGCTCCGACCCGTCGTCGGGGACGATCGCGATCTTACGCTTGGCCTTGTAGTCGCGCATGAAGGTGACCTTGCCGGACACCTTGGCGATGATCGCATTCTCCTTCGGCTTGCGCGCCTCGAACAGCTCGGCGACGCGCGGCAGACCGCCGGTGATGTCGCGCGTACGCGCGGCTTCCCGCGGCATGCGCGCCAGCACTTCGCCGGCCTCGACCTGCTGGCCGTCCTCGACCGCGACGATCGCGCCCGAAGCGAGGCGATAGACGCCCGCTTCCTTCGCCTTCTCGCCGGTCAGCGTCAGGCGCGGGTGGAGCGTGTCCTTCTTCGACTTGGTCGTGTCGTCGGTGACCACGCGCTGGGTGATGCCGGTCGATTCGTCGACCTGCTCGGTCATCGTCCGGTTCTCGATCAGGTCCTGGTACTTCACGGTACCGGCCTTCTCGGTGATCACCGGGCTGAACGACGGGTCCCACTCGGCGATGCGGTCGCCGCGGCTGACGATATGGCCGCTCTCGCACAGCAGGTGCGCGCCGTAAGGCACGCGGTGCGTCGAAAGCTCGCGGCCGTCCATGTCGAGGATCGCGATCTCGCCCGAGCGCGACAGCGACATGTGCCGGCCGCGCGGGTCGACGATCGTCGGCATGTCGCGAAACTCGATCGTGCCGTCGACCGGCGATTCGAGGTTCGACTGCTCGTTGAGCTGCGCCGCGCCGCCGATGTGGAAGGTCCGCATCGTCAGCTGGGTGCCCGGCTCGCCGATCGACTGGGCGGCGATGACGCCGACCGCCTCGCCGATGTTGACCGGCGTACCGCGCGCGAGGTCGCGCCCGTAGCACTTGCCGCAGACGCCCTGCTTCGACGCGCAGACCAGCGGCGAGCGGATCTTCACGCCCTGCAGGCCGATCTCCTCGATCTGGGCGACCATCGCCTCGTCGAGCAGCTCGCCCTCGGCGATGATCGACGTCGCCGCGTCTTCGGATCGACGATGTCCTCGGCCGTGGTGCGGCCGAGCACGCGATCGGCGAGCGAGGCGATGACCGCGCCGCCCTGGACGATCGCGCGCATTTCGAGCGCACGGTCGGTGCCGCAATCCTCCTCGATGATCACGGCGTCCTGGCGACACGTCGACGAGGCGGCGGGTCAGGTAACCCGAGTTCGCCGTCTTGAGCGCCGTGTCCGCGAGGCCCTTGCGGGCGCCGTGGGTCGAGTTGAAATATTCAAGGACGGTCAGGCCTTCCTTGAAGTTCGAGATGATCGGCGTCTCGATGATCTCGCCCGACGGCTTGGCCATCAGGCCGCGCATGCCGGCGAGCTGCTTGATCTGCGCCTGCGAACCGCGGGCGCCGGAGTGGGCCATCATGTAGATCGAGTTCAGGTCCGCCTGGCGCCCGTCCGGACGCTTCGGAGTTGCCGAAATCTCCTTCATCATCGCGCTTGCGACCTGGTCGCCGCAACGCGACCAGGCGTCGATCACCTTGTTGTACTTTTCCTGCTGGGTGATCAGGCCGTCCTGATACTGCTGCTCGTAATCCTTCACGAGCGCGCGGGTCTCCTCGACCAGCTTCTCCTTCGCCTTCGGGATGACCATGTCGTCCTTGCCGAACGAAATGCCGGCCGCGAACGCGTGGCGGAAGCCGAGCTGCATGATCGCGTCGGCGAACAGCACCGTCTCCTTCTGGCCGGTGTGGCGATAGACGATGTCGATGACGTCGCCGATCTCCTTCTTGGTCAGGACCCGGTTGACCGTCTCGAACGGCACCTTGTGGCTCTTCGGCAGAGTCTCGCCGAGCAGCATTCGGCCCGGCGGTCGTCTCGAAGCGCTTCATGTAGGTGTTGCCCTGCTCGTCCGTCTGCGGGACGCGGCTGATGATCTTCGAGTGAAGCGTGACCGCACCGGCGGCGAGCGCCTGGTGGACCTCGGCCATGTCGCTGAGCATCATGCCCTGGCCCGGCTCATCCTCCTTCTCGAGGCTGAGGTAGTAGAGGCCGAGCACCATGTCCTGCGACGGAACGATGATCGGCTTGCCGTTGGCGGGCGAGAGGATGTTGTTGGTCGACATCATCAGGACGCGCGCTTCCAGCTGGGCCTCGAGGCTCAGCGGGACGTGCACGGCCATCTGGTCGCCGTCGAAGTCGGCGTTGAACGCGGCGCAGACCAGCGGGTGAAGCTGGATCGCCTTGCCCTCGATCAGCACCGGCTCGAACGCCTGGATGCCGAGGCGGTGGAGCGTCGGCGCGCGGTTCAGCAGCACCGGATGCTCGCGGATCACCTCGTCGAGGATGTCCCAGACTTCCTTGCGCTCTTTCTCGACCCACTTCTTCGCCTGCTTGAGGGTCATCGAGAGACCCTTGGCGTCGAGGCGCGAGTAGATGAACGGCTTGAACAGCTCGAGCGCCATCTTCTTGGGCAGGCCGCACTGGTGGAGCTTGAGCTCCGGACCGGTGACGATGACCGAACGGCCCGAATAGTCGACGCGCTTGCCGAGCAGGTTCTGGCGGAAGCGGCCCTGCTTGCCCTTGAGCATGTCGGACAGCGACTTCAGCGGACGCTTGTTGGCGCCGGTGATCGTGCGGCCGCGGCGGCCGTTGTCGAACAAAGCGTCGACCGCTTCCTGGAGCATGCGCTTCTCGTTGCGGACGATGATGTCCGGCGCGCGCAGCTCCATCAGCCGCTTCAGGCGGTTGTTGCGGTTGATGACGCGGCGATAGAGGTCGTTGAGGTCCGACGTCGCGAAGCGGCCGCCGTCCAGCGGAACCAGCGGGCGAAGCTCCGGCGGAATGACCGGAACGACTTCCATGATCATCCACTCGGGCCGGTTGCCGGACTCGAGGAAGCTCTCGACGACCTTCAGGCGCTTGATGATCTTCTTGGGCTTCAGCTCGGACTTGGTCTCGGCGAGCTCCTTGAGCAGCGCTTCCTTCTCGCCCGCGAGGTCGAGGTCCATCAGCATCTGCTTGACGGCCTCGGCGCCGATCCCGGCCGAGAAGGCGTCCTCGCCATATTCGTCCTGCGCCGACGAGAAGCTCGTCCTCGGTCAGGAGCTGGTACTTCTCGAGCGCGGTCAGGCCCGGCTCGATCACGACGTAGCTCTCGAAATAGAGGATGCGCTCGAGCTGCTTGAGCTGCATGTCGAGCAGCAGGCCGATGCGGCTCGGCAGCTACTTCAGGAACCAGATGTGCGCGACCGGCGCGGCGAGCTCGATATGGCCCATGCGCTCGCGGCGGACCTTCGAGACGGTGACCTCGACGCCGCACTTTTCGCAGACGATTCCCTTGTACTTCATGCGCTTGTACTTGCCGCACAGGCACTCGTAGTCCTTGATCGGGCCGAAGATGCGCGCGCAGAACAGGCCGTCACGCTCGGGCTTGAACGTGCGGTAGTTGATCGTCTCCGGCTTCTTGATCTCGCCGAAGGACCAGCTGCGGATCTTGTCGGGCGACGCGATGCCGATCCGGATCTCGTCGAAGGTCTCCGGCTTGGCGATCGGGTTCGCGAAGTTCGTCAGTTCGTTCATCTCTTAGCTCCTGACCCCTCCCGCGAGCGGGAGGGGCTGGGGTTGGTCCTTGATTATTCGGCGGCGAGAGCGGTCGGCTCGGCGTCCGGATCCTCGACGCTGTCGAGCTCGACGTTGAGGCCGAGCGAGCGCATTTCCTTGACGAGCACGTTGAAGCTCTCCGGAATGCCGGCCTCGAACGTGTCGTCGCCCTTGACGATCGCCTCGTAGACCTTGGTGCGGCCGATCACGTCGTCCGACTTCACCGTCAGCATCTCCTGAAGCGTGTAGGCAGCGCCGTAAGCCTGCAGCGCCCACACCTCCATTTCGCCGAAGCGCTGTCCGCCGAACTGCGCCTTGCCGCCCAGCGGCTGCTGGGTGACGAGGCTGTACGGGCCGATCGAGCGCGCGTGGATCTTGTCGTCCACGAGGTGGTGGAGCTTCAGCATGTAGATGTAGCCCACGGTCACCTTGCGATCGAACGGCTCGCCGGTGCGGCCGTCGAACAGGGTGACCTGCCCCGACGTGTCGAGGCCCGCCTTCTCCAGCATCGCGCTGACGTC
>CAWHQE010000001.1:0-834965 GCA_963831485.1 uncultured Alphaproteobacteria bacterium | reverse complement strand
TATGGTTTTGCTTGGAATATAACAGCTTAGCGGCCGCCGTCAGGCCGTTAGAAGGGTTCGCGGCCAGAGCGGCGCTACTAGTGCGCTGCGTAACGTGCTCGGCGAAGCGGCCCGGATTTCACCCGGGTCGTTTCAAGTCCTGGCTCACCAAAAGGCGAGAGCCAGACCTGCGCCAACCACTGCGACCGTCAGACCTAGTCCGACAGCTTGCGCTCCGCCAGCTCGCAAACGTATTTTCGGCAACCTCCTCCCCTATCCCGGGGGAAGGACATAGCACAAAAGCACCCGTTTTGCCACGTGAAATGCTGACAGTGCAGGGACTTAGCTTGTCGACTCGAGGCTGCAGCGCCATTGGGTTTGCCGTTCATCCCATCGCGATGACCCGCCCTTCTCCCGCGGGTGAGCGGGGCGTCAGGCTCCTTCACCAGATCGTTCTTACTCCACAAGGCTCCAACCAAGTTGGAAGGAGGAAGAGCCATGCGTATCATGACGAAGAATGCTAGCTGGTGCAGCGGGTCTTGCGGCGATCGACCGCGGCTCCCCCCTCTAAATGCCCAGCACTACGGCTATTCAGGGCCCCAAGTGACAATTCCAATCCCTCATGTTCGCGGGACGCAATATGGATATTCCGGCGTCAACCCGGATGTAGCGACGCAACAATGTTCGGCGGCCGTTCAGAACCGTCTGTCCAACCGCACCAGTCTTGGCGCCATCCTTGGCTCGCTCGTCGGATTCCCGACAGACCTCAAAGGCCGGGTCCTGAGCATCACCCAGACCATTCCGACCCGAAACGGCATGCGTATCCGCGAACTCGCGAGCAGCGGCCGCTACGCCCGCAATAATTACGGGCCTTATGGCGCGGGTGCCTACGGAGCTCTGGGCTATGGCTATAACGCTTCGGCGGACCTTTCGTAGGAGGTGTGACGTCGACTACCGGGGCTATGTCCGCAATGTCGACATCAACCGTCGCTACTAAATCAGTGACATTTCAGGAAGGAGGAGCGCCAGGCAGGGGCGCCCGGCGCTCTTTTCTTTTGCGCGAGTGAAGTGTCGTGAAATCAGATGGGTTTGAGTGGACATTGCAGGTTCATCGGAAGCACGGCTAAACCGATTTGAAGCTGGTGCGTTCATGAGCGCCAGCGGGCAAGTCAAATAATCGCGGACTGGCAAAGGAACTGATGGCAAAATTTCCGCGCGGCGCTCTGGCCGCTCAACGCGCTTCTGGGCATCGGCATGGTGGTTGCGCTCTCGGCCCCGAGCGGAATTTTCACCGTCTCGCCCGCTATTGCCGCAGCGCCGTCCGAAGATGCGGGAGTCGCTGCATTTTTCGTCCACGGGCGGTTCGCCGCTTTGGCTTTCGCCGGCATCAGGCGATGCCGCGCAGCAGCTGATCTCGCTTGCTCGCGACCGCACAGGCCGACCACCTCAACCCCAAGCGCTACAATGCCAAGGGGCTGGCGCGCGCCCTCGCGACGCGCGCGGGGCGATCCCGCGGCGGTCCGAGCGCGCCGACGCGATGCTCAGCGCAGGCCTTCGTCGCCTATGCGCGCGACCAGAGGCACGATCCGCGCGTCGGCATCATCTATGTCGATCCCGAGCTGAGGCCTTCGCCGCCGTCGGCGACGGCGCTTCTGAGCCCGGCTGCGCACGCGCCCTCGCTTCCGACTATGTCCAGCAGATGGGCTGGATGAACCCGATCTACGCCAAGCTTCGCGCAGCGATCGCGAGCCGCATGTATCGCAATGATGCCGAGCGGCGGCAGCTCGAGCTGAACCTCGAGCGGGCGCGCGCGCTGCCGCGGGCAATGGCCGCTACGTGATCGTCAATCCGCCGGCAGCTCGGCTCTACATGTATGAGAATGGGCAGGTCGTGGATTCGATGCGGGTCGTCGCCGGCCGGCCCGATCCGATTGCCCAGACGCCGATGATGAACGCGTTCATCCGCTATGTCGCGCTCAACCCCTATTGGAATTCACCGCCCGACATCACGGCGCGCAAGCTTGCTCCGACGCGTCCTCAAGGAGGGGCCGCGCCTATTTCAACGAACAGGGGCTACGACGTCTGTCGACCATTCGGCCCAACGCCCATGTGCTCAATCCGATGTCCGTGGACTGGCATGCGGTCGCTGCCGGGCGCGTAGGTTGAATTGCGACAGAAGCCGGGGCCTGCGAACTCGATGGGCCGAATGAAGTTCATGTTCCCTAACGCACAAGGAATTTGGCTGCACGACACGCCGGAAAAAGAAAAGATCGAGGATGCGGCCCGGCTTCAGAGCAACGGCTGCGTGCGGCTCGAGGATGCGCCGCGCTTTGATCGCTGGCTGTTCAATGGGCGCCCGCCGAGCCCGCAAGGGCGCAAGCCCGAGCAGAAGGTCAACCTTCCGCAGCCGGTGCCGCTCTACATCACCTATTTGACGGCGGTGCCGAGCGGGACGTCGATCGTCTATTTCGACGATTTCTACGGCAAGGACCGCGCCGCGCAGCGGCAGGTCGCAAGCCGCTAGCTAACCGGGCCGCTAACCGGCGTCGCGCGGTCGATGAAAGGCGGGTCGGAGCATGGTCACGCGATTGAGCTTTTCGCGCTTCGGGCGCCAGACGTCGCGAGGTCGAACTGCTGCTCGAACTGGACACCGAACTTGCCCGATTGCGCCCAGCGCACGATGCCGCGCACGGGGCCGACTCCGACAATGTCGATGGCGAGCTCGGTCGCCGGCGAGACGGGGAGCTGGCATTCGACCAGCGCACCCATCGAGGAAATGTTCCGCAACCTCACCTCCACCGATGTCGCCGTCGATGAGGTGATGGCGCGGCGCATCAGCCGGTGCCGGGGCTCGCGGCCGCATGCGAAGCCTTCGGCTTCGACCGTGACGCTGTTGGCCAGCTCTCGCGCCGCTTCGCGCTCGCTGGGCTTGCCGAAGATATAGCCCTGGACCATGCTGACCCCGAGCTCGCGGATCAGCTGAAGGTCGTCATGGGTCTCGACCCCCTCGGCGCAGGTATCCATGCCGAGCGTTTCGGCGAGGGTGACGATGGCGCGGATGATCGCCGCGTTGCGGTTGGTCTGTCGACGCCGCGCCGCGAACGAAGCTCTGGTCGATCTTGATCTTGTCGAACGGCGCTTTCTTCAAATAGCCGAGCGAGCTGTAGCCGGTACCGAAATCGTCGAGCGACAGGCGGACGCCGAGCTTCTTGAGCTTGGCGAACGTGTCGTCGGTGGAATCGCCCTCGGCGAGGAACACGCCTTCGGTGATCTCGAGCTCGAGCCGCTCGGCGCGAACGCCGGTTTCGCTGAGATGCTTGGCGACCATCGGCGACGACGCCGGGATCGTTGAACTGAAGCGGCGACAGGTTGACTGCGAGCCGCACCTGGTCTGGCCAGCTGCGCGGCTTCCTCGAGCGCGTCGCGAAGCACCCATTCGCCGATCTTGCCGATCAGGCCGGCTTCCTCGGCAAGCGGAATGAACTTGGCAGGCGACACGGCCCGCGGGTCGGATGGTTCCAGCGCACCAGCGCTTCGAAACCGGAGATTTCCTCGCCGGCGGCATGGACGATCGGCTGGTAGTGCACCGCCAACTCGCCGCGCTCGATCGCCTGGCGCAAGTCGTTTTCGAGCAACTGGCGCTCGGCCGCTTCGCTGTGCATCGAGGGTTCGTAGAAGCGGTGCTTGCCGCGACCGGCGGCCTTGGCGGCATAAAGCGCAAGGTCGGCGTTTCGGACGAGCGCGTCGGCGCTCGCCCGTCCCGGATCGCCGATCGCGATCCCGACGGAGGCGCCGATCGTCACCTTATGTCCTTCGATCTGATACGGGCGCGACACCTGCTCGATCAAAGTCCGCGCAAGCGATTCGAGCAGCCCGATGTCGACCGCGCCCGGCAGCACCGCCTGGAATTCGTCGCCGCCGAGGCGGCCGACCTGACCGTGATTGCCCATCACCGACTTCAGGCGCTCCGCCACCTGGCGAAGCAGCGCGTCGCCGATCGGGTGGCCGAGCGTATCGTTGACGTTCTTGAACCGGTCGAAGTCGATCATGAACAGCGTGCAGCCCTTCTGCCGGTGGGCGGCGTTGCGAAGCGCTTCGTCGAGCGTCTGGCGCATCATCGCCCGGTTCGGAAGGCCGGTCAGCGAATCGAAGCGGGCGAGGCGCGAGATCTCGCGCTCGGACTTGCGCTGCTCGGTGAGGTCGGTGCCGATGCCGCGAAAGCCGAGGAAGCGCCCGCGATCGTCGAAGATCGGATTGCCCGACAGCGACCAGTGCACGTCCTCTTCGCTGGCGGGCCGCACGACGACGTCCGAGAAGGGAAAACGCGCCGAGAGATGGAAGCCGAGCGTCTTTCGCTCCTCGTCATTCCGAACCTGGTCACCGACAGGAGGTCGGTGAACTGCCGTCCGAGGAAGCTCTTCCGGCTCGCACTGGAAATCGTCGGCGAGCTGCTGCGAGACATAGGACAAGGTGCCGAGCAAATCGGTTTCCCAGAACCAGCCGCGGCCGCTGTTCTCGAACTCGTCCACAAAATTGAGGGCCTTTCTTCGCCTGCCACTCGACTGCCAGACGGCGAGCGTCCCGCGGCGATGAATTTCGCGCGTGTTCGCGACGCTGTACACGGCCATGACGCGCGCCGCGCGCCGATCGCGAAGGTCATCGGCGCGCTGCTGAAATAGGAAGGTCGCCGCGACCGAGCGCAACCACGGCGTTGATGATGGCAAGCGGCGGCGAGACTGACCGCGACCGTCGACCGGACGAAAAATGCCGGTCGTCATCGCGAGCGTGAGGAAGCGGCGATCCTTGAGCTGGAAGCTGTCCGCGACGCCATGCTCGAAGCAGGTCCACAGCGCACCCGCTGAGAGCGATGTAACCGCACATCAGCCGACCGACGGTGTGCGGCGCCATCTGCACCGCGCCGCCAGCCACAGCAGCACGATCCCGGCGACGAGATCGAGCGCGATCGCGATCGCCAGCGGACAGCGGAACACCGACGCAAGCGTTCCCTGCGATCGGCCGGCCGGCCGGACGAGCAAGCTGCCCGCCGATGATGAGATGGCCGGCGAGGAGCAGCCACGGCGCGAAAGTCCAGCTTTCGACCCGCCGCTCGGCCAGGGTCAGGTCCGCGCTGGCTTGTTGATCGGCGAGATCGAACAGCAAGGCGTCGCGAATCGATGCGCGCGAGGGCGCAAGAAGTTCTCGTTCCGGCGATTTGCCGAACACCGTGCGACGCATGAATCTCCACCCTGCAAGTCGGGCGTTCAGCGCGCCATCGTCGGACTTAACCTTACGCAGTTAATGCAAGGGCGAAGGAACGAGGTTAGCGGCGCATTAAGCCTTATTCGGGCAGGAATTCGGGGACCGACAGATAGCGTTCGCCGGTGTCGTAATTGAAGCCGAGGATTCGCGGATGATCGCCAAGCTCGGGCAGCTTCTGCTCGATGCCGGCCAGCGTCGCACCGGACGAAATTCCGACCAGCATCCCCTCTTCGCGCGCAGCGCGCCGCGCCATGTCTTTCGCCTCCTCGGCCTCGACGTCGATGATTCCGTCGAGGATCGCAGTGTCGAGGATGCTCGGGACGAAATTCGCTCCGAGACCCTGGATCGGATGAGGCCCGGGCTTGCCGCCGCTGAGGATGGGCGAGGCGGCGGGCTCGACCGCGAACACCTTCAGCTCCGGCCATTCCTTCTTCAGCACCTGCGCGACGCCGGTGATGTGGCCGCCAGTCCCGACTCCGGTGATGATCGCATCGAGCGGCTGTCGGCGAAATCGCGCAGAATTTCCTGCGCGGTGGTGTGGCGGTGAATTTCGACATTGGCGGGGTTGTCGAACTGCTGCGGCATCCAGCTTCCGGGCGTCTGCTCGACCAGCTCGCGGGCGCGGTCGACCGCCCCGGACATTCCCTTTTCCTTGGCGGTCAGCTCGAACTCAGCGCCATAGGCAAGCATCAGCCGCCGCCGCTCGATGCTCATGCTGTCGGGCATGACCAGGATCAGTTTGTAGCCCTTGACCGCGGCGACCATCGCCAGGCCGATGCCGGTGTTGCCCGAGGTCGGCTCGATGATCGTCCCGCCAGGCTTCAGCTCGCCCGAGCGCTCGGCGTCCTCGACCATGGCCATCGCGATTCGATCCTTGATCGACCCGCCGGGATTCGCGCGCTCCTGCTTGATCCAGACCTCGGCGCGGTCGCCGAACAGGCGATTGATCCGGACGATCGGGGTGTTGCCGATGGTCTCGAGGATATTGGCGGCTTTCATCAGGCAGGCTCCTCTGGTTGGGAGCGGCGCAAATCGGGCGCGTCGAAGCTTTTTGCAAGTCGAAGCTCGGGAAACCACCACGACCAAAGGAAAACCACCGCAACCGCTCCGACTCCTCCCGCGATCACTGCGGGCACAGGCCCGATGAGCGCGCCGAGGAAGCCGGATTCGGTTTCCCCGAGCTCGTTCGAGGCAGAGATGAAGAGAGAGGAAACCGCGCCGACACGACCGCGCATCTCGTCGGGAGTGTAGAGCTGGATCAGCGACTGGCGGACATAGACCGAGAACATGTCCGCAGCGCCAAGAAGCGCGAGGCAGGCGAGCGACAGCGGCATCGAGCGCGAAAGCCCGAACACGATCGTCGCCGCGCCGAATACCGCCACCGCGACCAGCATCTTCACTCCGACATTGTGCTTTAGTGGCCGTGCGGAGAAAAAAGCGGCGGTCAGCGTTGCGCCGACGGCCGGCGCGGCTCGGAGGTGGCCGAGACCCTCCGGGCCGGCGTGGAGAACGTCGCGGGCGAACACCGGCAGCATCGCCGTCGCGCCGCCGAGCAGGACCGCGAACAGGTCGAGGCTGATTGCGCCAAGCACGAGTCGGTTGTGGCGGACGTAGCGCAGCCCTTCGACCATTTGCGCCCACGGGTTGGGCCCGCGCGCGAGCCCGGCGCGCGGAACCAGCGGAATTGCCATGAGGCAGACGAATGCAATGAGCGAACAGGACACCGCTGACGGCATAAGGCGCGTAAGGCGCATAGGCGTAGAGATAGCCGCCGAGCGCAGGGCCGAGGACCGCGCCCGATCTGCCAGGCGATCGACGACAAGGCGATCGCTCGAGGGAGGATCTCGAGCGGGACGAGGTTGGGCGCAAGTGCGCTCAAGGCAGGGCCCGCGAATGCTCGCCCGACGCCGAGAAGCGCGGCGACAACGTAAAGCGCCGGGAGCGTCGTGCTGTGGGTCCAGGCGAGCCAGCCGAGCGCAACCGCGCAGACGAGCTCAAGCGCGACCGACGCGCGCGCAATCCACCGGCGGTCCATGCGGTCGGCCGTCCAGCCCGTCATCAGAGTCAGGAGGAACAGCGGAATGAACTGGACCAGACCGATGATCCCGAGGCGGAAGGCGGCCTCCTTCGAGTCCCATCGTATGCCGGGCGATGTCGTAGACCTGCCAGCCGATGACGATGACCATCGCCAGGCTGCCGATCGTCCAGGTCAGACGGGCGAGCCAGAAGTAGCGAAACTGTGCGATCCGCAGCGGTTCGGGAAGAATGCTCACCTTGCGGCTGACTAGGAGGCGTCGTGGCCAGCGGCAACTTGCTTCGCGAGACGCTCGGGATAATGGCACTTTCGCGCGAGCGATGTTCGTGTATTGTTCCGCTCATGGCGAAGGCGAAATCCCGTTACGTCTGCCAGGCATGCGGCTCGGTCAGCAGCCGCTGGCAGGGCCAGTGCGCCGACTGCGCCGAGTGGAACACCCTTGTCCAGGAAGCGGCCGAAGTCTCGAGCATTTTCGCGGCGAAGCACAACCTCCAGGGCGGCGGTCGGGTGATCCAGCTCGTCGGGCTCGAAACCGCGGCGGCGCTTCCGGAGCGGCTGCCAAGCGGGCTCGCCGAGTTCGACCGCGCCATCGGCGGCGGAATCGTCGCCGGCTCGGCGATGCTGGTCGGCGGCGATCCCGGGCATCGGCAAGTCGACCCTGCTGCTCCAGGTCGCGGCACGCCTCGCAAGCGAGGCGCGCCAAGGTCATCTATGTCTCGGGCGAGGAATCGGCCGAGCAGGTGCGGCTCCGCGCGGTCCGGCTGGGCCTTGGCGCGAGCGCCGGTCCAGCTCGCGGCCGCGACCTCGGTTCGCGACATCCTGACGACGGTCGGCGACGGAGAGCCGCCGGCGCTGCTCATCATTGATTCCATCCAGACCATGCATTCGCGACCTGATCGAAGGCGCGCCGGGCACGGTCAGCCAGGTTCGCGCCTCGGCGCAGGAGCTGGTGCGCTTCGCCAAGGAGCATGGCACCGCGGTCGTTCTCGTCGGCCATGTCACCAAGGACGGCACGATCGCCGGCCCGCGCGTGCTCGAGCATATGGTCGACACGGTGCTGAGCTTCGAAGGCGAGCGCAGCCACCAGTACCGGATCCTCCGCGCGATGAAGAACCGCTTCGGCGGCACCGACGAGATCGGCGTTTTCGCGATGGAAGGGCAGGGGCTGACCGAAGTCCCGAACCCCTCCGCGCTGTTTCTGACCCATCGCGGCGAGCCGGTCAGCGGGACCAGCGTGCTTCCCGGCGATCGAGGGCTCCCGGCCGGTGCTGGTCGAGATCCAGGCGCTGACGGTGCGGCTCGCGAGCGGCGCGACGCCGCGGCGCGCGGCGGTCGGCTGGGACAGCGGCCGACTGGCGATGATCCTCGCCGTGCTGGAAGCGCGCTGCGGGCTCAGCTTCGCGACCGCCGAGGTCTATCTCAACGTCGCCGGCGGCTATCGCCTGAGCGACCCTGCAGCCGACCTCGCGGTCGCGGCGGCGCTGGTGTCGGCGCTGTCGGAGCGGCCCGTGCCGCAGGAAGCGGTCGTCCTCGGCGAGATCGCGCTGTCGGGCGAAATCCGCCCGGTCGCGCACGCGGGCCTGCGCCTCAAGGAATCGGCCAAGCTCGGTTTTGAGAGCGGCTGGGTGCCCAAGGGCGACCAAGGGCGGCGAGGGGCTCCGAACTGTCGAGTTCACGAATTTGCGGCAATTGGTCGATCAGCTCCTCGGTCGCTAGACCAAAGATCAGCATTCGCATCCGCGTGGCTTGCGGTTCGTTGGGCTCGGGACCAATGAGCGAGCGGCAGTGAACGTCCAGACCGCAACCGATCACGATCAGCATCACGAAGACGGTCTTCCGGTATCCCCGCCGATATTGGTCGGCGGCAGGTATCTGGCTGGCGCTCGCGATGGCGGTGCTCGACGGCGCGATCGCAAACGTGGCGCTGCCCGTCATCGCTCACCAGCTCGGAGCTTCTCCGGCGGCGTCGGTTTGGATCATCAACGCCTATCAGCTGACGATCACCATGCTGCTCCTGCCGCTCGCCGCGCTTGGCGACCGCGTCGGCTACAAATGCATCTACATCCCCGGTCTTGCGCTATTCACGATCGGATCGGTCGCCTGCGCTGCTCGGCGGGACGCTCCCGCTGCTGATCGCCGCCCGAGTGCTCCAGGGGATCGGCGCCGCCTGCATCATGAGCATGAACGCGGCGCTCGTTCGAGCGACCTATCCGGCGAAGATGCTGGGGCGCGGGATCGGATACAATGCGATGGTCCTGTCGATCTCGGCGGCAATTGGCCCGACTCTTGCCGCGCTGATCCTCAGCGTCGGATCGTGGCAGTGGCTGTTCCTGATCAACCTGCCGATCGGAATTGCCGCGCTGATCGTTGGCCGGCAAGTCGCTGCCCGAGCCGCAAGGACACGGGAAGCCCTTCGACTGGCCGTCCGCCCTTCTCAGCGCCGCGATGATGGGCTTGATCGTCTTCGGCGCCGAAACCTTCGCCCGCGAAAGCCCGGGCGTCGGCGTGGCGATGATCGTCGTCGGGACTTGCTCGCGGGCACCGCGCTCGTCTGGCGCGAATGGAAAAGCCGACGCCCGCTGATGCCGCTCGACCTCCTCAGAATCCCGATCTTCAGCCTGTCCATTCTGACGTCGGTCGTCTCGTTCGCCGCTCAGATGCTGGCCTATGTTGCGATCCCCTTTCTGTTCCAGTCCGTCCTCGGCCGGACCGTGTTCGCGACCGGCCTGCTCTGACTCCATGGCCGCTCGGAGTCGGCGTCGCGGCCCCGATTGCAGGCCGGCTCGCCGACCGGATCAACGCCGGCTTGCTCGGAGGGATTGGCTTGGCGACCTTTGCGGCGGGCTTGTTTTTCCTGTCTCGCCTCGGCCCATCGCCGAGCAATTTCGATATCGTCTGGCGCATGGCCATCTGCGGCCTGGGCTTCGGTTTCTATCAATCGCCCAACAACCGAACGATCGTCAGCTCCGCTCCCAAGCCGCGTTCCGGAGCAGCCGGTGGAATGCTCGCGACGGCGCGGCTCCTCGGTCAGACGGCGGGCGCGGTCGCGGTCGGTGTCGCATTCCATCTTGCGGGTGTTCGAGTCGACTCCGAGCCTTCTGTTCATCGCGTCGATCGCCGCGCTCGCCGCCGCTTTAATCAGCCTGCTGCGGCTCAACGTCGCGCCGCCCGGCCGCGTCGCGGTTTACAAGCCCATCCTCGACTAGGCCCCATCTCGACCTGGGCTCAATCCCCGCGAATGCAGAGGAGAAGAGGGGCTTCCGTCGGCTGTTTGGCTCAGCTAGCGCCCGGGCATGACCGCGCTTGACGTGTTCGTGTTCCTGTTGCTGATCGGCGGCGGCGCCGTCGGGTTCGTGCGCGGCTTCGTGCATGAGGTCGTCTCGCTGCTCGCCTGGATCGTCGCGATCGCAATTCTCAAGCTGTTCCACAACCAGCTGTGGAGCGGGCTCGAAAGCTCGTTCCACACGAGTCCTGCCGCGGGCGCGGTGCTCGCCTTCGCGATCCTGTTCGTTCCGAGCTTCCTGCTCGTGAAGCTGGTTGCGAGGTCCATCGGCGGCCGCACTCGCCGCCATTCGGTGCTCGGCCCGATCGACCGCGTGCTCGGCGGCGGATTCGGGCTGCTGAAGGGACTGCTCGCGGCGACGCTCTTCTTCCTTCTCGCCAATCTCGCAACGGACATGGTCTACGGACCGCAAGCCGACCGGCCTCACTGGATGACCAAGTCGATGACCTATCCTCTGCTCAACGCCAGCGGCCGAGGGATCGTCGACTGGGTCCAGGCGCGGCGCGGCCGGTCGCCGGTGGAAAGGCCAATGATCCGCCTCTACGATACGATGGCGCGCGCGAAGCGCGCCGTTCGTGCCGCTCAATCCCGAGCGGATCACCATGTATGTGTGCGGTCCCACCGTCTACGGGCGCGCGCATATCGGGAACGCGCGGCCGCCGGTCGTGTTCGACACGCTGGCACGGCTGATCCGGCACGAGTTTGGCGCCGACAGCCTGGTCTATGCCCGCAATGTCACCGATATAGACGACAAGATCATCGCCTCGGCCGAGGCGGAGGGCATCGAGCCTTCGGTGATCACTGAGCGCTACGAGCGCCATTATCTCGAGGACATGGGCGCGCTCGGCGTTCCTCCCCCCGACATCGCGCCGCATGCGACTGAGGAAATCGAACCGATGATCGCGATGATCGAGCGGCTGATCGAGCGTCGGCAATGCCTATGAGGCAATGGGGCATGTGCTCTTCTCGGTCCCCAGCGACAGCGACTATGGGGTGCTCAGCAAGCGCGACCGCGAGCAGATGATCGCCGGCGCTCGGGTCGAGGTTGCCCCCTACAAGCGCGATCCTGCGGATTTCGTCCTGTGGAAGCCGAGCGCCAGCCGGCGTGGTTGGCTGGGACTCGCCGTGGGGCCGCGGCCGGCCAGGCTGGCACGTCGAATGCTCGGCGATGATCGCGCGCCACCTCGGCGAGACGATCGACATCCACGGCGGCGGGCTCGACCTCATCTTCCCGCACCACGAGAATGAGATCGCGCAGAGCCGCTGCGCGCACTCCGGCGCCCCGCTCGCCCGCTTCTGGGTGCACAACGGCTTCGTCGACATGGGCGCGGAGAAGATGTCGAAATCGCTCGGCAATATCGTCACTCCGGCCGAGCTTCTCGCGCAGGGGCACAAAGGCGAGACGCTGCGGCTCGCTCTTCTGAGCGCGCATTACCGTCAGCCATTGCCTTGGACCGAAGCGCTGATCGCGCAAGCCAAGGCGATCCTCGACCGCTTCTATCGGCTGGCCGGAAATAGCGAGGCAGGTGAGATCGATGGCGAAGTCATCGAGGCGCTGCGCGACGATCTCAACACCCCCGCCGCGCTCGCGCGCCTGCAGTCGATCGATGATCCGGCGACGTCTCAAGGCCAGCGCGAGATTGCTTGGACTGCTCGCCGACCACTGCGGACGATTGGTTCCGAGGCAGCGGCGATGCAAGCGCGATCGACGCTCGCATCGAACGAGCGCTCCGAGGCCAAGAGGAATCGCGACTTTGCGGCCGCCGACCGAATCCGCGATGAGCTGAAGGCCGAGGGCATCATCTTGGAGGACGGCCCGGGCGGCACGACTTGGCGCCGGCAATGAGCCGCCCGCTCTACACGACCGAAATCCTGCGCCTCGCTGCCTCGCTGCACGAGGAGCGGGAGCTCGAGCGGGAGGATGGGCGCGCCGAAGTTGCGCTCTCCAACGTGCGGCAGCCGGATCGAGATTGCCGTGCAGCTCGACGACGATAGGCGCGTTGCATGATCTCTCAGCGGGTCCATGCCTGCGCCTTCGGCCAGGCCTCGGCCGCTTTGGTGCAGCAGCATGCGATCGGCCGGGCGCACGACGAAGTTGCCAGTGCGCTGGTGACGATCAGCCGCTGGCTGGCCGAGGAACAGGACCAGGCCGGGGACTGGCCCGGCATCGCGGCGCTCGAACCGGCACGCCCGCGCAAGGGCAGGCATGGCGCGATCCTGCTGCCGTTCAGGGCCCTCCTCGCAGCGATGGAATTCGGCCCGGTGACGACGCCCGCGGACACCGCGCAAGCGACCACCGCGATCCTCGAAAGCGGCGCTGTCATGCTCGGTGCGGCGCTTCTGTTCGTCACTCTGTTTCGCCGGCTGAAGCTCGGAGCGACCCTTGGCTACATTGTTGCCGGAGCGCTGATCGGACCGCAACTCCTGCGGCTGATCCGGGACCCCGAGCAGCTGACCAGCGTCACCGACATCGGCATCGCGCTTCTGTTGTTCATCGTCGGGCTCGAGCTCCAGCCGAGCCGGCTGTGGCGTCTGCGCAGGGACATTTTCGGGCTCGGCCTTGCGCAGGTCGTGTTGTGCGGCCTGACGATCAGCGGGCTGCTCTACGTGATGCTCGGACTTCGCCGGAGGCAGCGCTTGCGATCGGGCTGCCGCTCGCCTTGTCCTCGACAGCTCAGGTGCTTCCGATGCTTCGTTCGGACAATGAGCTGAACACTCCGCAGGGCGAGCGCGCCTTCTCGATCCTGCTGTTCCAGGATCTCGCGATCGTTCCGATGATCACGATCATCGCTGCGATGGCGCGCAGGGCGCCGGACCCGAGCGCGCCGGTCGGCTTGACGCTCGCGCTCTACACGGTGCTGGCGGTGATCGGGCTGGTCCTTGTCGGCCGCTTCATTCTCAATCCGCTTTTCCGCCTGGTCGGGCGGCTGGGCGAGCGCGAGCTGTTCATCGTCGCCGGCCTGTTCACGGTCATCGGCTCGGCCGCGGTCATGCATTCACTCCACCTCTCGGTGCCGCTCGGCGCCTTTGTCGCGGGCGTGATGCTCGCCGAATCGCCTTACCGGCACGAGCTGGAAAGCGACGTCGAGCCGTTTCGCTCGATCCTGCTCGGCCTGTTCTTCCTGTCGGTCGGGATGCTGCTCGACCTCAAGCTCGTCGCCGCGCGGCCGCTGTTCGTGCTCGCGCTCGCTGCCGGGGTGATCACCACCAAGACATTGCTGATCACGCTGCTCAACCGCGCGTTCAGCTGCAGCTGGACCCGCAGCTTCCGGCTCGGGCCTGCTGCTGAGCCAGGCCGGTGAATTCGGCTTCGTCCTGTTCGGCCCAGGCGACCGCTGCGCTCCTGCTCACGCCCGAGGCGGCATCCTTGTTCAGCGCCGTCGTCACCCTTCGATGGCCACCACGCCGTTCCTCATGCGCCTGACCGACTGGCTCGAACGCCGGGAGACGCGGCGGCGAAGGACTCGACGGGCCCGAGCTCTCGCCGGAGACCAGCGCCATCGTCGTCGGCTACGGCCGGTTCGGCCAGACCGTCGCGCAGATGCTCCAGGCAAAGCGCATCGGCGTCACCATCATCGACAAGAAGCCGAGCCAGATCGAGCTATCGAGCGAGTTCGGCACCAAGGTCTATTATGGCGATGGCGCTTCGCATCGATCTTCTGCGCACCGCCGGCGCGGAAACCGCGAAGGTCATCGCCTTCTGCAACGACAATGAGGACGGCGAGCTGTCAGCGAAGCGCGGTGAAGGCCGTGCTCGAGGCATTTCCGCAGGCCTCGGTCATGGTCCGGGCATTCGACCGCCGGCACCTGATCGAGCTGCGCGGGCTCGACCTCGTCCTTGCCGAGCGCGAGCTGTTCGAAAGCGCGGTCGTCATGGGCAAGGCTGCTCTTCGGGCGAGCGGCGTCGACTCGGCGCGAGATCGAGCGGGTCGAGCGCGAATATCGGATGCGCGATTGCGAGCGACTGGAGCGGCAGCGCGAGACCGGCGATATCCGGGCCGGGCTGGGAGACGTCCTTCGGCGCGGATCGCGCCGCTTCCGGACGAGGACGGCAACTCCGGCCTAGGCCTTGCGCTGCAAGATATTGATCGAGGGCGCGCACGATCGCTTCGACGACGTCGCTATGCGCGCCGGCGCCGCTCTTCACATGGATGTGCGCCTGCTCGTAGGATTGCCGCCGCTCATCGGCGAGGCGTTCCAGCGTGCCCTTGGGGTCGCCGTTCCTGAGCTGCGCGCGGGTATCGCGGCGCGACGTCCGCTCCGCGAGAATTTCGACCGGAGCATCCAGCCAGATGGTGATTGCGCGCGTGTTGAGGAGCTCGCGAGTGCGCGGATCGACGATAGGCGCCGCCGCCTGTGGCGATGACCCGCACATCGCCTTCGATGAGTCGCGCGACGAGCCGCCGCTCGCCGTCGCGAAAATCGTCCTCGCCGTAGCGCTCGAACACCTCGGCCGGGGAAAGTCCCGCGGCATCCTCGATCGCTGCGTCGCTGTCGACGAACGGCAGGCCGAGCCGCCGGGCAAGGCGCCGCCCGACCGTTGACTTTCCAACCCCCATCAAGCCGACCAGCACAACCGGCCGGTCGAGACGTTTCGCCATGTCCATATCCTTAAAGGGCTATACAGCGGCTCACCCGCTCGGCAAAAGCGCCCGCATGTCGAGATTGCTGGTGCTCATCATCGTGCTCGTCGTCATTGTCGGCGGGCTGTTTTACCTCTCAACTGTGCCCAAGGCGCAGCCGACCCATATGATCGAGGTCGCGGTGCCCAGGGCGACCGCCAGGAGCAATGCACATTAAGCCGTTACGATTGCATCAGCTGCGCTGCCGCGATCGCGCTTCCCGCCATCGCGCAGGTGGTCGCGCAGACGGCACCCGCCGCAAACCAGTTTCCCAACGGCGGTATCGGGGCGTCAGCCGCACCGCAGCCGTCCGCGACATCGCCGGCGCTCAGCAGCGACAATTCTGCGGCCGGTGACGAAACCGCGGTCGAGGAGATCGCTCCAGTCCAGCTCAACCGTCCGAGCCCGTTCAGCCGCCGATCGAATATCCCGGTTGGGCGCGACGCGATCCGCGGGCCAGTCGGGCAAGCTCGATCCCGTCGCGCAGGGCCTCGGCGACAACCCCTGGGGCGATGCGAGCGGCGCCTTCCTGTCGACTCTGATGCGGCGGATGGACGTGCCGATCGGTTCGCGGTGGGCGCATATCGCACTTCGCGACGCTCTGCTCGCAAAGGCGGGGGCGCCGCGCGATGTAAACCCGATCGACTGGGCTGCCGAGCGCGCCTGGCTGCTGCTGCGCATGGGCGAAGCGGATGGCGCGCGGATGCTCGTCGCCGATGTCGATACGGACCGCTTCACTCCGAAAATGGTGCAGGTCGCTGTCCAGTCCGCGCTTGCGAATGCCGACGCTGCAGCACTTTGTCCGATCGAAGACGGCATTCGCAAATACGACCCGCAGATCGCTCCGTTCGTCCAGGCAATGTGCGCCGCTTTGGCAGGCGATTCCGAGACCGCGTCGCGGCAGATCGATGACGCCCGGCGACATGGACGGATCGGCGGCGTCGATCTTGGTCTTGCTCAAAAGGTCATCGGTGCGGCCGGCAGCGGCCGCGCCGCCACGATCGACTGGGCCCCAGTCGATGTCCTGACTGCGTGGCGCTTCGGACTTTCGGTGGCGACGGGGATGGTGCCGCCGGACAGTTTGGTGAAGACGGCCTCGCCGCAACTGCGCGCATTCGAGGCACGTGCGCCGCTGCTGACGCCGCAACAGCGGCTCGACTCCGCTTTGGTCGCCGCCGGGCCTCGGCGTGTTCTCATCGCAAAGCCTGGTCGACCTCTATTCGGCGATCTATGATACGACCGACCCCAGCGATTTGCCGACAACCGACGCGTGGCAGCTCCGCCAGGCTTTCGTGGGCAAGGACGAGGCAGCACGTCTCGACGCGATCCGCCATATGCTCGGCCTCGGCAAGGACGGCGCTTCAGAAGGAAGCGACGCGTGCACTGGTCGCGCGCGCCGCAACTCTGGTCGTGCCCGATGCCAAGCTCGCGAAAGACGCGCCGGACCTCATCTCGGCGATGCTCGCAGCGGGCTACGACCGGGCGGCGGCCGGTGGATTCCCGCGGTCGGGCCCATGGATGATGAGGCGAGCGACCGCTGCTGGGCGATGCTTGCTCTTGGCGCGCCCAATGTCTCCGACGTGGCAGCAGCCGCATCACCGGCTTCATCCGCCGTGACAAGAGCCCGCAGAAGCTCCGCAGCGCCTTCCTCGTCGCCGGCCTCGCAGGGCTCGGGCGAATCAGCGTCGACACCGCCAATTCGCTCAACCGCCGCTATGGCCTCGGCCTTGGAGCGTCGACAAGCTGGACTCGCATGATCGACGCTTCAGCGGTTCGCGGCCAGTCCGGCTCGGTCACGGTGCTCACCGGAACGGGCTTTCAAACCACCAGCATGGGACAAGATCCCCCCGGCCCACCTCTATCATGCCATCTCCGCGCTTTATCGCACCAACCAGGACTTTACGGCGCGAATGATCGCGGCCGAGGCCCTCTCACGCACGTGATCCCCGACGACCGAGCGCTTGTCGACCGGTTCCTCGACATGATGGCGGCCGAAGCGGGCGCGTCGAAACTTACGCTTGCTGCCTATCGCAACGACTTCGACCGATCGGCAGAGGTGCTGGGATCGATTGGCGTCGGCTTCGCGTCGAGGATATCTCGCGCCTCGGAAGCAGCTGGTCCGACCTTGCGCCTTCGACGGTGGCGCGGCGGTCTGCAGCGCTGCAGGCGGTTCTTCGGCTTTCTCGTCGACGAAGGGCTTCGCCGCGACGACCCTTCGTCCGCGCTTGCCGAGGCCCGCGCTTCGAGCGCCCATTGCCGCGGATCCTCGATGAGGAGGAAGTCCGGCGGATGTTCGAGGCCGCCGAGGAACGCGCTGCCAGCGGCGAAGCGCTTGCGATGCGTAATCTCGCCCTGCTTGAGCTCCTCTATGGCTCGGGACTGCGAGCGAGCGAGCTGGTTGGCCTCCCGCGCGGCGCTGTCCGGCCCGGCCAGCCATTCCTGATGGTTCGCGGCAAGGGTGCGAAGGAGCGGCTAGTGCCGATTTCCTCGCGGGCGCAAGGCGCGGTCGCGCAATGGCTTGAAGGTGTGGATTCCTCGTCGCCCTGGCTGTTTCCCAGCGGCAAGTCTCATCTCAGCCGAGTGCGCCTCTTCCAGATCGTTCGATCGATGGCCGCCGACGCCGGCATTTCGCCCGAGCGCGTCAGTCCACACGTGCTTCGCCACGCCTTTGCCACCCACCTGCTCTCGGGCGGCGCCGACCTTCGCGTGCTTCAGTCGCTGCTTGGGCATGCCGACATCGCGACCACGCAGATCTACACCCATGTCGACAGCGCCCGGCTGGTCGAGCTGGTCAACGCCCGCCACCCGCTGGCGACCCGCGGTCGTTGACGCCCGCTGCACGTTCGTCCTACCCGCTCGCGGCAGATGTTGACGTACCTCGATTTTGAAAAGCCGATCGCCGAGCTCGAGACCAAGGTGGCGGAGCTTCGCGAAACGGCAAACAGCTCGGACGTCGACATCGACGCCGAAGTTAGCCGCCTCGAAGCCAAGGCGAAAAAGCTGCTTCGCGACACCTATGCCAAGCTTACGCCGTGGCAGAAGGCGCAAGTCGCCCGCCATCCCGAACGACCACATTTCAAGGATTATCTGGCCGGCATTGCCGAAGACTTCGTACCGCTTGCAGGAGATCGCTCGTTCGCTGACGACCCGGCGCTCATCGGCGGTCTTGCGAGGATTGACGGTCGCCGAGTCATGCTGATCGGGCATGAGAAGGGCGACGACACCGCGACGCGGCTGCGACACAATTTCGGAATGGCCAAGCCGGAAGGATATCGAAAGGCGATCCGGCTGATGCAGCTCGCCGACCGGTTCGGGATCCCCGTGGTCACGCTGGTCGACACGCCAGGCGCTTTCCCAGGTGTTCAGGCCGAAGAGCGCGGCCAGGCGGAGGCGATCGCTCGCTCGACGGAGGAATGCCTGAAGCTTGGCGTCCCAATGATCGCTGCGATCGTGGGAGAGGGCGGATCCGGCGGAGCGGTCGCAATCGCCACCGCCAATCGTGTCCTGATGTTCGAGCATGCGGTCTATTCGGTCATTTCGCCCGAAGGATGCGCATCGATCCTGTGGCGGACCGCCGACAAGGCCGCCGAAGCAGCCGAAGCGATGAAGATCACGGCGGCCGATCTGCAGGCCCTCGGGATCGTCGACCGCATTGTCGAGGAGCCGCTCGGCGGGGCGCAACGCGATCCCGATGCAGCGATCGGCGCATTGAAAGGCGCGCTCATTGAAGAGCTTGACGGAAGCGGCAAGCTCGGTCCGAAGGAGCTTCGTGCGCAGCGCCGCGCCAAATATCTCGCAATCGGCTGAGGGCCCCCGGCCAGTCCAGTCATTCTCCGTTCAAAGTAACGAGGGTTTGGTTTCCCGCTCTAACGGAGGTGGCAGCAAGAAATGCGGAAAAGCGTTCTGTTTATCCTCGCTGCTGCTGCTCGCGCTCGCACCGGCAGCAGCGCAGCAGGTCCGAACCCTCGACCCGCGTGACGTTGCGCAAGGGCAACGCGAGAACACGCAGTTCATCGAACAACTTGGCGGCGCTGAAACTGGTCCTCGCGCAGCCTATGTTCAAGCGGTTGGACAGCGCGTAGCTGCCACTCCGGGATTGCCGCTCCCGGTCAGGCCTTGCACTTCACGACGCTCAACTCGGCCGTCGAGAATGCCTTCTCGGTGCCCGGTGGCTACGTGTATATCACGCGGCAGCTGATGGCCCTCATGGGCGACGAATTTGAGCTTGCCTTCGCTCTTGGTCATGAAGTCGGCCACATCGCGGCAAATCATGCGCATCAGCGCGAGGCGGTCGAGCGCGAGCTTGCCCGCGAAGCCTGCCCTATGTCATGATGGGGCAAATGATGGGCGGCCTCGCCAACCAGATCGCCGTTCGAAACCTGCTCGAGGTAAAGCTCGAAAGTCTGAGCTTCTCGCGCGACCAGGAATATCAGGCCGACACGCTTGGACTGAGATACATGATCGCTGCCGGTTATGATCCTTCGGGCGCGGCCCAATTGCTCGCATCACTCGCCCGGACGACTGCTCTTGAGGCGCGGGTCCAGGGCCGCACGAACCGGCGCATCCCTGAATGGGCGCTCACTCATCCCTTGAGTGAGAACCGCATGCAGCGGGCACTTCAGGAAGCGAGGGCGACCGGACGGCTCGGAACCGGACTTTCGAACCGCAATGCCTTCCTTGCCTGCTCGAGGGCATGTATGTCGATGACGATCCAGCACAGGGAATCATCGATGGGCCGGTGTTCACCCATCCCGATCTTCGCATCCAGTTCCGGGTTCCTGCCGGCTATCTGATGTCCAACGGAACCTATGCGGTCACGGTCTCAGGCTCGGCCGGCAAAGCGCAGTTTAGCGGCGGTCAGTACAGGGGCTCACTCGACGATTATATCGCCCGGGTTTTCACGCAGCTCATTCGGGGCAGGCGGAAATTCCGGTTCCCCCGTCCGCAGCGCACGTTGATCAATGGAATGCCGGCTGAATTCACCACGACGCACGTGAGAACCAATTCCGGCGTCATCGATGCGACCGTCGTCGCCTATCAATGGGACGCGCAGCACGTCTATCATTTTGTCATGCTGACTCGCGGCGGCACCGGGATCGGGCCATTTGCTCCGATGGTGAATTCGCTGCGCAAGATCACTCAGTCGGAAGCAGCAGCGATCCGGCCTCGAGTCATTCACATCGTGACGGTGGCGCCGGGTGACACGGTCCAGTCGCTCGCCAACCAAATGGCCTATAGCGACCTCAAGCTCGATCGTTTCCTGACGTTGAACGGGTTGACTGCAAACAGCCCCCTGGTCCCCGGCCAGAGGGTGAAATTGATCGTCTACGGGGCTCGGCGAAGCTGAGCGCCGGCCTCACATCACGGCGATACGTTCGAGAGAACCGCCCCGTAAAGTCCGTTTGCGCCGCCGCCCAGGGCCTGAAGGCCACCAATCATCGCAAGGATGATCAGCGCGCAAATGAGCCCATATTCGACTGCCGTTGCACCACGCTCGCTTATCGCGAGCATGCGCAGATAATATCGGATAGCGATCACGCCACCCTCCTCTGGTCCACGTCCACGCGGCGGGTGTACGGCATGTGCGGTTAACAAGTCTTACCGCAACTGCAGTTAACGCGGCATCATCCGTAGAGATGTCCACCCGGCGAAATGAAGAAACTCGAAAGTCTCGATGGTTCGAGCGCCGTCGCCGGCTGCTCGGAATGCTTGTGACGCGGCGTCGCCTTCGACGCTGTCAAGCGGCCGTCCCCTTGCGGTGAGGAGATTGGTTGCTGCCATCGCTCTCAGGTCCGCGACCAGCCGAGCGAGCGAGCGATACGAAACTCGCACACGCTCGACGTCGACGACCGGCCTTTCGAATCCGGCATCCACCAGCAGCGGCGACAAGGCGGAGGCTTCGATCCGGGGGTGGACGTGGGGAGCGGCCCTCCCGACATTTGATCCGCAACGCGCATGGCGGAGCGAAGCTCGGGAATCGTATCTCCGCCCGGGACCACGCCCAGCAACAAACCCTCGTGCCGCATGGCGCAACGGATCAGCCGCAGCGCGAGTGGAAGATCATTGACGGTGTCGAGCGTTCCAATGGCAAGGACGAGATCATAAGTTTCTGTGCGCGGCTGCCATGAATCCTCGACGATCACGGAGCCGCCCGCTTTGCCTGCGAACAGCTCGCCCGGATCGCGAACCTCCACCGTCGGCGCAAACGCCATCAGCCGTTTGGGCCATCCTGGATCGGGGCAGCCGATCAACAACGCGCTTTCGAACGAGCGGCCGATGAGCGCGATTCGCTCGAGACAATCCTCGAACAGGCGCTCGAAGAGGAACAATTCGGGGGATGAACGAGCCGCTCGGTCGCGGCGCAGCGCGCGCAACTTGATGTCGAACAGTTCTGGCACGGCGCTTCTGTGCGATGCGGCGGGGCTGGCGACAAGAAGCGATGGATCGCATCAAGCTTTGCGAGAGCGCGTGCCCGCAGTTCGCCGGTCGGCTGGCCGCACTGAGCGCGGTGAAACCTTCGCAGTTGATGCGTTGACGTCAGTGATTAAGTATCGCGCTGAGGGAAATGTGGAGTGAGCATCGAAATCTATACCAAGACCTTTTGCCCCTATTGCTGGCGGGCAAAGGAGCTGCTTGAGGCCAAAGGCGTGCAATATCGGGAAATCTCGGTCGACTATGGCGGAGAGACCCGCGAGCAAATGATCCAGCGCGCGAACGGCCGCACCACGGTCCCGCAAATATTTATTCGCGAGCATCACGTCGGCGGCTGCGACGACCTGGTGGCGCTTGATCGGGCGGGAGCGTCTGGACGATCTTATTTCCTGATGACTCGAATCGCACTCTTCCAGTCCACGACCGGGATCGACCCGAGCGACAACGTGCAGCGGCTCGAACAGGTGATCGATGAGGCCGCAGCCGGCGGCGCGGAAATGTTGTTCACGCCCGGAGATGTCGGGATTGCTCGACAAGGATTCGGCCCGTGCCGCGAAAAACCTCCGCTCGGAGGAGGACGATAAGGTGCTCGCAGCGTGCCGCGAGAAGGCGAGGCATCATCGGATCTGGCTTCACCTCGGCTCGATCGCGGTCCTCGCCGGCGACGGGAAGGTCGCCAATCGCAGCTTCCTCATCGATCGCGAAGGCGAGGTCCGCGCGCGTTACGACAAGCTCCATCTCTTCGACGTCGACCTTCCGACCGGCGAAAGCTGGCGCGAATCCAATGTCTATTCCGCCGGCAGCGGAGTCGTCCTTGCCAATGGCACGCCGGTTGGAAAGCTCGGGCCTCACCATCTGCTACGATCTTCGCTTCCCCGGCCTTTTCGCGAGACTCGCGGAAGCCGCCGCCGACGTGATCGCCGTTCCCGCCGCCTTCACCGTTCCCACGGGCAAGGCGCACTGGCACATTTTGCTGCGCGCTCGAGCGATCGAGGCGGGGCTTTTTGTCGTCGCCGCAGCGCAGGTCGGTCATCACCAGGACGGCCGCAGACACGTTCGGACATTCACTCGTGGTCGATCCCTGGGGGGATGTCCTCCTCGACATGGGCGAGGAGCCGGGCGTTGGCTTCGCCGACATCGACCTCAAGCGCATCTCGGACGTTCGCGGCGCGCATACCCGCGCTTAACCACCGCCGGCCTATCCCGGAGGCGGTGACCTTGTGATCGTCTTCGATCTTCAATGCCGCGATGGCGGCGAGACGTTCGAGGCCTGGTTCCGATCGAACGCCGATTATGACGAGCAGCGGCGGGCAGGGCTTGTCGAATGCCCGTTCTGCCAGTCGGCCAATATCGAAAAGGCACCGATGGCGCCGGGCGTTCCGAAGAAGGGTTCGGGCGATCCGCTCGCCCGGCTCGCCGCAATGCAGGCCGAGTTGCTCAGCAACTCGCGCTGGGTCGGGGACAAGTTCGCCGACACGGCCCGCGCGATCCACAGCGGCGAGATGGAGCCGCAGCAGGTGCACGGGAATGCGACTCTCGACCAGGCCAAATCGCTCGTCGATGAAGGCGTTCCGGTCGCCCCTCTGCCGCTTCCGGTCAGGCCGCCCGAACAGCTCAATTGAACCCGGTCAATTGATCGGAAGGGCGCTCATCCCTATTCGTGACCTCGCGCGACCCCGTAGCTCAGCAGGATAGAGCATCAGATTCCTAATCTGAGGGCCACAGGTTCGAATCCTGTCGGGGTCGCCAGCATCGAAGAGGGCTTGGTTATGGCGACCACGCATCCGCACCGAGAGGGCAAGTCTGGGACGCTGCGACCGGCTGTTCGTCGAGCATCCGCGCTCGCTCGGCATGAGCTGGGCCGAGCACGGCTTTGGCGCGGTCGTGATCGGTGCGACCCTGATCGGTGCGGGCGCGCCTGCCTTGTCCATGCGCTGGTTCCGGCCTGGTTTACCCAGACCGCCGGCAAGACGGTGGACCGCATGCACGACCATATGACCAGCAGCGCAAAGCCGACGCCGCCAATCCGGAGAGCTGGCCTGACTACGAAATCTGACCGTTGCGTGCCGGTTGCGATTGTCGGCGGCGGTGCATCGGGAACGATCCTCGCCGCCCAGCTTGCGCGGCGCGGAATCCAATCGGTGCTCATCGACGGCAGCGGCCGGATGGCCGCGGGCGTCGCTTATTCGACGACCGAGGGCGCGCACCTGCTCAACGTTCGCGCCGAAGGCATGAGCGCCTTGCCGGGTGAGCCCGACCATTTCGCGAAGCGCTTCGAAGCGGAGGGTGGCGACCGGCGCGGGTTCGCTCAGCGGCGCCTGTTCGGCCGGTATCTCGGCGAATTGCTCGATGAGGCTGTTGCGAGCGGGCGAACCGGCCTTGTCGATGCATCGGCGATCGGCCGTCAGCGCGCGGATGGACGGTGGCGGATCGAGCTCAACGATGGCTCCCCATCGAAGCTGAGGCGTTGGCGCTCGCAATCGGCAACCAGGACCCCGAGCCGCTTCGCGCCTTCGCGAGCGCGGGCAGGCGTTTCATCGCCAATCCATGGGGCGCGGATGCCCCCGCCGCGGTCGCAGATCTGGTCGCATCGGGCGGCGATGCCCTGCTTGTCGGCACGGGCCTGACGATGGTCGACCTGGTGCTGTCGCTCGATGCCGCCGGGCACCGGGGACAATCGTCGCGTTTTCGCGCCGCGGGCTGATTCCGCGCGGCCATGCCGATTTTGAACCGGCGCCGGTCGAGCTGGAGGACGTTCCGAGCGGACGCGTTCGGGCGATTGGCGCTGGCTCGCGTCGGCGCAGCGCCGAGGTCGGCTGGCGCGCCGCGATCGACAGCCTGCGGCCGCACAGCCACCGCTTGTGGCAGAGCCTCGACCACGACAGCAGCAACGCTTCCTTCGCCACGCGCGGCCGTGGTGGGACGTGCACCGACACCGCATCGCGCCCGAAGTCGCCGCGACCATCGCGCGCACTGATCGGCGAGGGCCGGCTGAGGTCATGGCGGGCCGATCATCGTCGCGCGCGAGCCAGCCGAGGACGGCCTCGAAGTCGAGCTTCGGCGCCGCGGCGCTGCCGACGCCAGCGCGATGAGCTTCGCTTACGCTTTCAACTGCACCGGGCCTCTCCATTCGATCGCGCGGACTCGCGATCCGCTGCTCCGCCCCTGTTCGACAGCGGGCAAGTCCGGCCCGACCATCTCGGGATCGGCCTCGAAGTCGACGAACACTCGCGCGCCGGGGAACGCTTGTGGGCGCTGGGGCCGCTGACCAAGGGCCGCTATTGGGAGATCATCGCGGTTCCCGATATCCGCGATCAGGCGGCCGCTGTGGCCGACGACATCGCAGCGGGAGCTTCAGCGAATGAGCTACTGACGACATGGCGATCCCGACGATGGCGACCTCGTCGAAGCCGGCGCCGACGGTCGAGGTGCCCGCACGACGTCGCCGACGCCGTTAGGACGCTGATCCGCTGGGCCGGCGACGACCCGGATCGCGAAGGCCTGCTCGACACGCCCCGGCGGGTCGCTCGCGCCTGGCAGGAATATGCGCGCGGCTACGAGGAAGACCCCGCGCGCACCTCAGCCGCACCTTCGAGGAAGTCGGCGGCTATGACGAGATCGTGCTGCTGAAGGACATTCCGTTCCAGTCGCATTGCGAGCACCACATGGCGCCGATCATCGGCAAGGCGGCGATCGCCTATCTGCCCGACGACAGGGTGGTCGGCATCAGCAAGCTCGCGCGGGTGCTTCACGGCTTTGCGCGGCGGCTGCAGGTTCAGGAGCGGCTGACGGCGCAGGTCGCCGATGCGATCTGGCAGCATCTGCAGCCCAAGGGCGTCGCGGTGGTGATCGAGGCGAGCCATGCCTGCATGACCGCGCGGGGAGTCCGCACGCCGGGCGTGATGATGACGACCAGCCGGATGATGGGCACGTTCCGCGAGGACGAACGGAGCCGCCGCGAAGTGCTCGCGCTGATGGGTTATTGAGCGGACAAGAAACGGGGCGGCCCCGCTGGCCGAGGAGCCGCCCCGCGCCCCACCCCGATCGAGGTGGCGAGCTGCGTTAGCGTCGGCGACGTTTCCATGCCGTGCTTCAGCTGGCTCATCTGGTCGTGGCCCGACGGACCGACTGGTAGCAGCGCTCGACGAGTCGCGGCATTCGCCGCTGAGCGTGCCGGCATTGAGCGCCGTCTCGAACTTCTCCTTGAGATAATCCTCGCCGCGCTCGACCTCGTTGATGATCGACTTTTCGTCGCTGCCGGTGATCGCCGACTTTCAGATCCTCGAAGCGCTGGTGGGTCTTGCCCATGAACGAGCCGTCGTCCTCAGGTTTGCCGCCGAGCCGGCGGACTTCGTCGCGAAGCTCCTCGACGACCCGCTGGCGCTCGCTGCGCGCTCGCGGAAGATTTCGCGCGAAGCGCTGGTTTTCGATGTCCTTCGCGCGAATTCTCATAGCCGTTGATGCTGTCGATCGTCGTCGCGATCAGCGTGTTGAGCGTGCTGATCTCATCCGAATGTTGTGGTCGGTCATGCGCTTACTCCATCATTGAGGGATTCGGTGCAAGAACGCGCGAGCGGGCGAGGCGATGCCGTCGCCGGCAGAAATTTTGCGGGCATCCGACCGCGAATTGCTGTCAGTCTGCCGCGCGCGGCGACTCGCGGGGGCGAGTCGCAGGGGGGAGAGGCGCATGGCGCTCACTCGGCGCGCGTTGCTCGAACAGATCGGAACGGCCGGCGGCGCTCGGCGCCGCTTACATGGCGATGGAAACGCTTGGGCCTGGCGATGCCGACGCCGGCCGGTGCCGAGAATTTCAAGCTTCCGCGGCCAGCGGCGGCGGCCGGTCGGTCGTCATCCTCGGCGCCGGCATCGCCGGGCTGGTCTCCGCCTACGAGCTTCAGCAGGCCGGCTATCGCGTCACCGTGCTCGAGGCGCGCGACCGCATCGGCGGTCGGTCCTGGACCATCCGCGGCGGCGACCGGATCGTCCAGACCGGCCGGCCCGACCAGGTCGCGACTTTCGATCCGGGCCACTATTTCAACGCCGGGCCCGGCGCGCATCCCGAGCACCCACCGGGTGATCCTCGGCTATGCGCGCCGCTTCGGGGTGCCAGCTCGAGCCGTTCATCAACGTCAACCGCAACGCCGGCTGGGACTTCGGCGGCAAGGTCCAGCCCGAACGGCGGATGGTCGACGACATGCGCGGCCAGCTTGGCGAGCTGCTCGCCAAGGCGATCGACCAGCATGCGCTCGATCAGGCGATGCCCAAGGACGAGCTCGACGCAGTTCCGCGAGTTCCTCGGCCTTACGCGAAGCTCGACGATGACGGCGTCTACGGCCGACTGGCCGTCCGGGCTATGCGGTCGAGGGCGGCGGCTACGACCAGGCGCCGGTGCCGCTGCCGCCGCTGGCGCTTCAAGGATCTTGCTTCCGTCGCGCGGCGGTCGTCCTGCCTTACATGTTCGAGCATATCTGGGACATGCAGTCGACCATGCTTCAGCCGGTCGGCGGCATGGATCGCATCGCTCACGCCATCTACGATCAGGTGAAGCCGGTCGGTGCGCCTGCAGACGCCGATGTCGGCGATCCGCCGCGACCGGCGATCGCGTGCGGATCGAGCACGGCCCGGGCGCGCAGGCGACCGAAGCCGATTATTGCATCTGCACCCTGCCGCTGCCGATCTCTGGCGCGCATCCCGAGCGACTTTTCGGCCGCGAAGAAGGCCGCGATCGCGGCCGCGCCGCCTATCTCCACAGCGTCAAGCTGGCGTTCGAGGCGCCGCGCTTCTGGGAGACCGACGACGATATCTTCGGCGGGCTCGCCTGGACCGACCGGCTCAACGAAAACGTGATCTATCCGTCGCAGCGGGATCGGCGCCGCGAAGGGCGTGATCGTCGGCGCCTATTGCGCCGGCTGGACCCACCAGGACACGCCCGAATGCATTCGCCGGCTCTGTCTCATGAAGAGCGGTTCCGGATCAGCCGCGATTCGATCGAGGCGCTGCATCCCGGGCGCTCGCATCTGCTGAGCAAGGGCGTGACCGTTGCCTGGGGCCTGACGCCATATTCGGAAGGCGTCGGCGCGCTGTGGCCGGATCCGGATCCGGCGGCGCCGGCGATCCGGCGCGGCGCCGGTCTATGCCGAGCTGCTCAAGCCCGAAGGCCCGATCGTCTTCGCCGGCGAGCATTTGAGCTACCAGCCGACGTGGCAGGAAGGTGCCGCGACTCTCCGCGCACGAAGCGCTGAAGCTCGTCGCGGCGATGGCGCAGGCGAAAGCCGCCTAGGCGCCGACCCCCGGCAGATGCGCGGCGACCCTCGCCCAAGGCAGATTGAACCAGAATACCGCGAGCGGGATCGCGACCGTGATCGCGGCCATCGCGAAGCCGAGCTTCGTCGCCGGATGAACGTGGCCGAGGGTTCTTCGGTCGTGGATGAACAGCGGGATGAACAGGAGCGAGGCCGAGAGGAGCTGGATGCGTGAAGCCGAGCATCGTCGGCGGAGCGATCGGAAGCCGGCCGATCGCCGGCCCCATGACCGACCATGATCGCGGCGCTCAGCATCATTCGCTTGTGGGTCTGGACGTCGCGCCGGTTCGACCAGCCGCTCCACACCAGCACCGCGAACGGGATGATCACCGCCAGCGGAACGATCGTCCAGGTCAGCGGATCGGTGAACGGCGGCTGGTTGGCGCGCGCGACCTGCCACACCGCGGTCAGGTACATGACCGGGATCATCAGGCATCGCGAGCAGCATCGTCAGCTTGCCGAGCTGCATGTGGATCTGCATGCTTGCGCGCGGCGATCAGCTGCGTCTGGGCGACGATCGCCGCCATCCACAAGGTGAAGACGATGCCGTGCAGGATGACCGCGGGCGGCAAGCGTCGGATTGGGCCGCGGGTAAGACGGGACGATGCCTCGCAGATAGAAGCTCGGCCCGAAGCCGAGCAGCACCAGGACCACGAGGAAGAGCGCCATGCGCGAATAGAATTTGCGCTCGGACGCCTTGCGGTCGGCCGGCGATGCGACGATCGTAGCCATTGAAATCCCCCGAAGATAACTGCCGAAGCGACGCGATTTTGATCGAAAATTGCGGCGCCGATCAACGACGAATCGCGTGACGCTGGCGCGAACTTGCTCGGCGAGCAATAGAAGCGTCAATCCAGCGAAGGGGGACTCGCCATGCGCATCTCAACGCTCATTGCGCTCGCTTTGGCGCTCATCGCCGCTGCCGCTTGCCGCCAGCCTCGCCGCAGCCGCGCCGGTCGCCGATCGCCGCCGCCGTCGCCGCGCCCGGCCGCGACCGCCGACAATGTGAAGCTGGACGAATCCCGCAAGCCCGCGGAGGTGCTCGCATTCCTCGGGCTGAGGCCGGGCATGAACGTGCTCGATCTGTTCGGCGGCAACCGCTTATTGGGCCGAGATCATGGCGCCGGCGGTCGGGCCGAAGGGCCATGTGACGGTGTGGGAGCCGACCCAGTTCTACAGCGACAAGACGCAAAGCAGGCGTTCGACGGCGTTCGAGGCGAAGCACCCCAATGTCTCGATCGTCACGATCGCCGTTCGAGGCGCCCGCGCTGCCGAAGAACTACGCCGACTTCGTGATGCTCAACCTCAATTATCACGACATTTATTGGGAAAGCGACAAGTACAACATTCCGCAGATGGACCCGAGCGCGTTCCTGAAAGCCGTCTATGCGGCGATGAAGCCGGGCGCGGTGATCGGCGTCATCGACCATGTCGCCAACCCCAACAACGACACTCGCGCGACGGTCGAGAAATATCACCGGATCGACCCCGAAGTCGTCAAGGCCGACTTCAAGCGCGCCGGCTTCGTGCTCGTCGGGAGCAGCGACATGCTGCGCAATCCCGGCCGACGACCACAGCCTGCTGGTGTTCGACCCGAAGATCGCGGGCAAGACCGACCGCTTCATCTTCAAGTTCAAGAAGCCGCGTTGAGCAGCGAGCAGGCAAGCCGGCGGCGAGCGAAGCGGCGCGCAGCTTCCGGGCTTATTAGGCGCTTGCCGCGCTGATCGTCGGCCTCGTCGCGGGCATGCTGGCCGGCGACCTGGCGCCAGGCTCGCGCGACGATGCGCTCGGCGTCGCCGGCGTTCGTCGGCACGCTGTGGCTCAACGCGCTGAAGATGACGGTCATCCCGCTCGTCGTCGCGCTGCTCGTCGTCGGCATCGCCAAGAGCGCGCGAGGCCGCGCAGGCGGGCCGGATCGCCGGCCGGTCGGTGCTGTGGATCGTGATCATCTGCACCGCTTCGGCGGTGTTCGGCGCGGTCATGATCGCTGCTGCTGACGCAAGCTCTTCCCGCTGCGCGCGCAACACGGCGGAGCGCTTCAGGCGGCGCTTGCCGGGGTCGAGCAGAAGGCGTCGGCGCCGCTTCCGGGCATCGCCGACTTCTTCAAGGGCGTGATCCCCGACAATGTGTTCGCCGCGGCGACCAACGGCGACATCCTGCCGCTGGTCGTCTTCTCGGTGCTGTTCGCGCTCGCGCTCGGCGCGCATCGCGGCAGCCGGCCGCGAGCCGTCGTCGACGCTTGTTCGAAGCGATCGCGCGACGCGCTGCTGGTCGATCATCGGCTGGGTGCTTGTGGATCGCTCCGCTCGGCGTCTTCGCCCTGGCCTTCACCGTCGGCGCGGCGGCCGGCGGATGCGGCCTTCGCCGGCCTTGGCCATTATGTCGTGCTGATTTCGGTGATCGGCATCCTGGTGACGCTTGCCGGCTATCCGCTGGCGCACGATTGCCGGCGCGGTATCGGCTCGGCCGTTTTCACGCGGCGCTGATCGCGCCGCAAGCCGTCGCGATTTCGACCCGCTCGTCGCTGGCCTCGCTGCCGGCGATGCTCACTGCGGCCCGCGAGTCGATGGGCGTTCGCGACGAGGTCGCCGACGTCACCCTGCCGATCTCCGTCGCGTTGTTCCGGGCGACCGGCCCGGCGATGAACGTCGCCGTCGCCTTCTATGTCGCGCATTGGCTCGGGTCTGAGCCGAGCTCGCGCAGATGATCGCCGCGACCGCGGTCGGCGCCGTGATGAGCTACGGCGCCGTCAGCCTGCCGGGCGAAGTCAGCTACATCAGCTCGATCGCGCCGATCGCGCTGGCGCTCGGCGTTCCGATCGCGCCGCTCGCGCTGCTGGTCGCGGTCGAGATGATCCCGGACATCTTCCGAACGGTCGGCAATGTCACGATGGATGTCGCTACGCGTGGCGATTGGTCATCGGCCGAAGTGACGCGCGACCCCTTCGTCGTCCGAATCGCGGACAGCGTCGGCCGCCGAAAAACGACCAGCTGTCACGTCGTTCGCGATCGCCGACTATTCGACGCGACGCGGTCGATCAACCCGCGACTCCAGCGTCTCTCGCGTCGCGTCGAAGGAGACGCGATGCAGTTCGCGATCGCGGTGGCCATTTCGCGGCCGCTGCTTCCGCCGCTCCCGCGTCGACGCCTAACGTCCAGCGATCGCTCGGACCCGGTCGGAATAGAGCCGGCCGACCGGCTGCTCCTCGCCGTCGGCGAGCCGCGCGATCCACCGGCCCGACGGATTGCGAGTGAAGCCGGTGATGAAATCCTTGCGGACGATCGCCGAGCGATGCAGGCGCACGAACAGCTCGGGGTTCGAGCCCTTCCTCGAGCGCCGCCATCGAATGGTGAATGAGCCAGCTGCGGCGGCCGACGTGGAGGCGCATATAGTCGCGCTCGGCCGACACGCGGTCGACGTCCTGGGCGGCGATCCGCACCAGGCCCGACAGGTCCGAAGCCCAGAATTCTTCGAGCCATTGCGAGGCCTTGCCGGCTGCCGGCTCGCCGGCTGCGGTGCTGGAGATAGGCGCGGGCGCGGTCGAGCGCGCGCTGAAGCCGGCCCGGCTCGACCGGCTTCATCAGATAGTCGACCGCCTCGACCTCGAACGCGGCGACCGCGAACTGGTCGAAAGCGGTCACGAACACGACCGCCGGCGAGGGGTCCTGCGCGGCCAGCGCCCGCGCGACCCCGATGCCGTCCAGGCCAGGCATGGCGATGTCGAGCAGCAGCACGTCGGGATGCAAGCGCGTCGGTGAGATTGATCGCGCAATCGCCGTCGCTCGCGGTGCCGACCAGCTGCGCGCCCTCGGCTCGCGCAAGCAGCAGCTGCAGCCGCTCCGCCGCCAGCGGCTCGTCGTCGGCAATCAGAACCCGCAGCAGGTCCTGCTCAGCCATTGGTTTCGACCGGCATGGTGAGCGCGACCTTGTAGCCGCCGCTCGTCATCGGCCCGAAGCGGCAGCTCGCCCGGCTTCCGAACCGCGCCTCGAGCCGCTGGCAGACGTTGGCGAGGCCGAGGCCGGTGCCCTCGTGGGTGGCTGCCGGAAGCTCGTCCTTGCCGCCATTCTTCAGCCGGTTGCTGATCTCCAGCGACCATCCGGTTGTTCGTCGACGTGTCGCGCCTCGATCCGGATCACGACCGCCTTGCGGCTCTTCGACACGCCATATTTGATCGCATTTTCGACGATCGGCTGAAGCATCAGGGCGGGAAGGCGCGCCTGCTCGAGCTCCGGCGGGACGTCGATCTCGACATGCAGGCGGTCGGGGAAGCGCGCCTTCTCGATGTCGAGATAAAGCCGCTGGAGGTCGATCTCCTCGGCCAGGCGTGACGTCGGCGCTCGGGATCCAGCGACAGGCTGGTTCGGAAGAAGGTCGAAAGCGCCAGCAGCATCGCCTCGGCGCGATCGGTGCGGCCGGTCATCACCAGCGACGACAGCGAATTCAGCGTGTTGAACAGGAAGTGCGGATTGACCTGGTAGCGAAGCGCCCGGACCTGCGCCGCCTGGGCGGCGCTCTCGGCGTCGGCGAGCCGCCGCTGGGCGCCCAAGCGCCTCGGCCTGCGCCTGGTTCGCGAGGTAGAAAGCGCTCCAGGCGAGGAAGAAGAACAGCCAGACGACCGACGCGTCGAGCGCGTAGCGAAGCCGCTTGCATTGGAGTCGAGCTCGCCGCACCTTGGGCATGGTCAGGACCAGCGGCTCCTGCGCGGTGCGCTCGATCCGGATCTTGTCGCCCTGCTCGATGACCGTGAAGCCTTCGCGCGCCTGGAACCGGAACTGCTCGCTGGCTCTCGCGGAACATGTCCTCGATCAGGATCAGCGTGCCGCCCATGACCAGCGAGCGATCGCGGAAGCTGACGGCGGCGATGATCGCCTTGCGGCGAATGTGCGGCCCTGCGCCGAAGGCCGCGATCGCCAGGTAGATGAGGCCGGTCAGGATGATGCCGATCGCCGATCGACCACCAGCTTGTTCTCGAGCGTCGTCCACGGGTCGCGTGCCGAGGAACGCCCGGGCGACGACCGTCAGCGCGTAGAAGAACCAGAAGCCGAGGATCGATTTCAAGGCGAGCGGCCAGTCGCCGAACCGGGTTCGGACTCGCCGGGCGGTGGCATCATGAACATTTGTACCGTCATGTCCCAAAACTCTGCTCGCGCAAACCGCCCCTTGCCCGTTGGCAGAAGCGTCGCGCGCAGCCGGTCGAAACCAAGCGCTCGCGGAACGCCTCGCGGCCATCCGCTCGTTACACCGAAGCAATGTTAAGCGATGGAGGCGTCGCTGTGAATGAAGGACAAAAAGGACCAGCGCCGCCGCCGGCGGTCCATCTCGGCGCCGCCCGAGCGCGAGCTCGAGCACAAGCTCAAGCGCAACCCCGACGATCTCGACGCCAAGGCCGACGTCGGAAGCGACGAATCGATGGACGCGTCGGACCCGCCCTCGGCCGACCCAGCCCGGGCAGAAGGACGAGCCGGTCGCCGTCGTCGGGTTTTCCCGAATAAGTTACGGTAGCGTCACAAAAACGCACTCGCCGTTGCAATAAATCAACAATCCACAGTTTTCCCGCTCGGCCGTCAATTTCTAGCCTAGACGCGGTGACTCCCCTCTGATTCAATCTGAACGGGGGGTGGGACTGTGGTTAAGTATATCGCAACCAAATCCGCCGCATGATCCCGCCTGGGCAAAAGGAGTTGGGTTCATGATTACGCGGACCAGCCAGCCGGCAAGCGGCGCGATGCTGATCTCGGAGATGAAGGAGTTTGCGAGCTTCCCGAAAGCTACGCAGCGCTACATCCGCCGGTCGCTCGATGTGGCTTATGGGCGCCGCGACGCGATCGAATGCTGGGCCCGCGACGAAGGCGAAGCCGCCTCGATCCGCGCCCAGGCCCGGCTCTACAAGCAGCTCGATCATCTGCGCCTGCAGGTGCCGGACGACAGCGGCCTCGACATGATCGAGCCGTTCATCGGCATGCTGATCACGCTTTCCGCGTTCGACCTCGGCCAGGACCGCCTGCCGAACTTCGCCGCCTACCGCTTCCTCTACGAGCGGCTGATCGGCGCCGCCGTCGCGGCCGTGGCTGCCGGCGGCTTTCTGCGCCGCGGCGGCGCTTCCGCACCTTCACCCGGACCGCCGCCGCATCCTGCTCCAGTCGATCAGCGAGAGCGCCGCGACCGCGCCGGGCTGGTCGAGCCGCGAGCCGGTGTTCTGGCCGGAGTGGGTCGAGAAGGTCGACCTCAAGGCCGCCGCCTAACCGCAGGCCGGCGCTCTCGGGCGCCTTCACCGACGGAAAGATCTTCGCCAGCTGCCTGAGGCTGTCCTCGGCATTCCGGTGATGCACGAACACCACGCCGGCTGCTTCATAGGCCGCGCGGTGCTTCTCGCGGTCGTCGACCAGCACGTCGCCGGGATGCATGTGCTTGTGCTTGTCGCGCGCCATGCAGGTGATGATCGGCACGCCCGGGAAATGCTCCGCGGCCCATTCGATCTTCTGCGGCGCGGCCCAGTTGCCGAGCGGAAGGCCGGTGAGGATCGTCGGCTTGAGATGCTTGACCGCATCGAACAGCAGCCGCGCGTCGGGCATTTCGGGAGGATGCCGTAGAAATTCCTGGCCTTCGCCAGCCGCTTCCAGAACGTTCCTCGCCCATGCTTCGCGATGAACGCCTTCGGGCTCATCCCGAGCAGCTCGCGCGCGCCCTGCGTCGAAATCGGCGAGCACGCCGTCGGCATCGAGGAACAGCCGCGGGCTCGGCATCAGAAGCGCGCCGGCTCAAGCTCGACGGCGATCGGCGCCGGCGATAAAATCCCAGCCCTGATCGCGCAGCACGTCGTTGCTCTCGCGCGCCCTGCGGCCGGGCCCGAGCGACCAGGTGATGTGATAGGTCGAGCCGTCGGGCCGGTCGGTGGTGCCGTCGATCTCGACGACCAGGCATTCGAGGCTTCGTCCATCGTCGGCGCGGCCGACCACTGCGCGCCTCGGGCTTGCGCGGCAGCGGCGTTTCGGGCGTCGCGCCGGTGCGCAAGCGTCACATGATCCGCGATCGACATTCTCATATTTTGGCGGGAAGCGGCGAAGCAGCAGCTCGCGCTCGATCTGCGGAAGCTTCCAGCCAGTGACGGTTCCAGGCTTGGCCATGACTCATCCGACGCCGCAGCGCGCGATCAGTTCCGGCTCGCCAAACGCTCCACCAGTTCGCGCGCGAAATCGATCAACGTGTCGTCGCGGGCGCCCATGATCACGATCCGGTCGCCGGGCTTGCGCCTCCGCAACCAGCGTCTCGCCGATCTTCGCTCGCTCGGGGAGATGATCGGCCTCGCTGGCCGCGGCCGCGCACTTGCTCGGCCAGCCAGTCGCTGCCGCGGGTCCGTTCGACCGTCCCGCCCTGGTAGACCGGGTCGGGAAGATACAGCCGGTCGTCGCCCGCCATGCCGTCGGCGAAGGCGCCGGCCAGCTCCTCGCCCATCTTGGCCAGCGGGCCGAGCCGTGTGGCTGGAACATGATCAGCAGCCGCCCCGGGTGCGCGCGCAGCGTCGCCATGCTCGCGGCGATCTTGTCGGGGTTATGCGCGAAATCGTCGATGACGGTCACGCCGCCGGCTTCGCCGACCGTCTCGAGCCGCCGCCGCAGGCCTTCGAAGCGGCCAAGCGCGGCGGCCGCATCGGCGATCCGGACCCCAAGCGCCGCGACGTCGCTGCGATCGCGGCCAGCGCATTGGAGGCATTGTGCCGCCCGGGCACCGCGAGCCGCACCGCATTGCGCTCGCCGCCCGCCTGACCGCGAAGCTGACTCCGTTTGCTCGCAGCTGCAGGTCCTTGCCCTGAATGTCGGCAGCCGGGCTGTCGAAGCCGTAACCGACCAGCTTGTCCTTCGGCAGCGCCTCGGCGAGCGCCGCGTACTTCGGGATCGTCGAGGTTGAGCACCGCCTTTCGCGCCGCCCCGAGGAACCCTGCGAAGAGCTGCCGAAGCTCGTCCATCTCCTTGTGGTCGAGGCTGATGTTGGTGAGGACCGCGATCTCGGGCCGGTAGAGCGCGATCGATCCGTCGCTCTCGTCGACTTCGCTGACGAACAGCTCGGGATCGCCGACCAGGGCGCTTGCGAAGGGCGCGGACGGCGTCACGAAATTCTTCATCACCGCGCCGTTCATCACCGTCGGCTGGCGATGGCAGGCGTGGAGGATCCAGCCGATCATGCCCGTCACCGTCGACTTGCCGCTGGTGCCGCCGACGGCGACGCTTCGCTGCGCGGAGTTGAGCAGACTGGCGAGGAACTGCGGCCGAGTGAGATGCTCGGAGCCCGAGTTCGCGCGCTCGGACGACGTCGGGCACAGTCGTCCTCGACCGCCGCCGAGGTGACCAGCGTCATCCCGGGCTGAAGCCCCGAGCCGTCCTGCGGGAACAGCTGGATCCCGAGCGAGCGGAGATAGTCGAACTTTGCGGCGTCCGGCCCGCATCGAGCGACCGGTCCGAGCCGGAAACCTTGGCTCCCGATCGCGCGCACGATCGAGGCCAGCGGGAGCATTCCGCTGCCGCCGATGCCGCTGAAGAAAACGGGTGAATCGATCATCCCCGCGCCGTAAACGGCACGATTGGCGAACGCCAGCGGCTCTTCGATTGTCCGATCGCGTATCGAGACTTCGCGCTATCGCGCCTTCAGAAAGCGCGAGTGACGCCGATGTCCAAAACGGTTCGCCCATAATCATAGATCTCGATCGGGCTTCGATTGCGCTCGAAGGTCAATGAAATGGTAGGAGCGAAGCCGTCGAACTGGATTTGCCGCGCGGTGGCGCCGACCGTGGCTCGATACGAGGCCTCGTTGCGGCGATCGAGGTAAAGAAGAAGGCGCTCATCGGCGACGAGGCGGCCGTAGGTCAGCGAACCGGTATAGGTGAGCTGACGCGCTTTATGCCATCCGAACACCGACAATTGTCCTGAGGTCGTGGAGTAGCCGGGATCGCGGAGTGCCTGGCGGATGCCGGTTAGCGTAACGCCGCCGCCCGTGGTTGTCGAAAGCGCTTTCTCGAGCGCAATCTGGGCCGAGTAGCTGTACCCGCTCTCGAGCACGTTGAGATGATTCCAGATGCGACTGGCGGCGGCGGCGCCGCGGACCTGAGCGGTGGTTGAGAGCGGATCGGCGACGTCGAGCTGAAGCGTGGCGGCGTCGGTAAATGGTCTCTGCCCGAACCACCGACGCGACGCGCCTGCGCTGGCATGGACCTGATATTTGCCGATCGTCAGCTCCGGGCCCAGCGCTGCACCCAAAGAAACGTCGTTAAATCGCGACTTGCGGTAAAGGTCCGCCGATCCGGACACCGTTCCAAGGAGGCTCAGGTCGCGTCCGAGGCCGAAACGCGCATAGCTCTGGCCCTCTACGGCGAGGCCCTCGCTGGACTGCGCGCGCGCATCCTTATCCAGAGTGAAATCGCCGATGACGGTGCCGAGCGTGTCTGAGCGCGTCGCCCGATTGACGTTGCTGTCGCTGGCGAGCGCGACCTCGATCGAGCCCCCGAGCGGTTTTCGCGCCCGCAGAGCCTCGGAAAAGCGGTCAACCTGGAGCGCGACGTCGGCCGGAAGTTGGCCCGCCCGCGCTTGCTTCAATGCGCGCCGGGCGGCGGAGTTTTCGCCCATCGCGGCGAGCACCTTCGCAAGCTCGAGCCGGGCGGGCTGAGCATCCGCCTGTTCGTCGAGGATATTGCGAAGGAGAAAAGCGGCTTCGGCCAACCGGCGTTCACGCTCGAGCATCCGCGCAAGTCGGAATCGCGCCTCGTTGCGGACCTGCAGCTCCGGATTGGTTGCCAGTGCCCGGTAGATCGTCTCGGCCGTGTCGAGCTGGCTCGCCCGCTCCGCGTTCGCGGCAACAATGAACATATCCGCCGGCGAAAGCTGGACCGAGCGATCCTCGCTTTTCTTCTGCGTAACGCGAATCCGGGGCGCGTCAGGCGCAGGCTGGACCGCGGCCGCGAGCAAAAATGCAATCATCACAGTCGCTCTCGGAGCGAGGCACGGCAGTCAGCAATATGCACAAAAACCTCGCGAGATGAGGGATTTATTGGCGTCAACGGAAGTTGATGCAACTCCCTTATGAATGCCCGCCAAGCTCCTTCGACAGTTCGGCTCAACGACAGCGCTTGTCGATGCGCCATGATCAGACATAAGCAATTTCGATGCGCATCGCCGTCGTTGCTCCAAGTTGTCCGTTGAAGCGCGAAGCCGCCGAGCGCGGTCACCGCGATGGTCGCCGAGCGCGGCGATTGCGAGCTCATCATCCACCCGCAATGCTTCCTGGTCGATGGCCATTTCGCCGGCCCGGACGATGCGCGGCTGGCAGCGCTTCGTGAAGTCATGGCCGACGGATCGATCGACGCGGTCTGGTTCGCCCGCGGCGGTTATGGGTCGAACCGGATCGCCGAGGCGGCGCTGGCGGACCTGCCCGAAGAGGCGCGCGAGCAAGACGTACATGGGCTACAGCGACGCGGGCTTCCTCCTTGCAGGTTTTCACAAGGCCGGTCTCGAAGTCGCCTGGGGACCCATGCCGCAGGACGTGCTTCGCAGCGGCGGCGAGGCGGCAGTGACGAGGGCGCTCGACTGGATCGTCCGCCGCGATCCGTCGGCGCTCGAGCCGGCGCTCGACGGCCCGTCGATGGCGTTCAACCTGACCGTCCTCTCCAATCTCCTCGGAACGCCGCTCGAGCCCGACCTTAATGGCGTCGATCTATTGCTCGAGGATGTGAGCGAGCAGCTCTACCGGATCGACCGGACGATGTTCCATGTCAGCGCCAGCCCGAACGTTCGAAGGGTCGCGAGAATTCGTCTCGGCCGGGTCACCGATGTCCTTGAGAACGACCCCGAATTTGCCGTCGATGAAGCGGCAATTGTCGAGCAATGGTGCGCCCGCTCGGGCATCGCTTTTGGCGGCCGCGCGGACATCGGTCACGACGCCAGCAATCGCGTCGTTCCGTTCCGGTCGTAAAATCGGCTGAATTCCCCTCTGTAACAGCATTGCAAACCTGTTCGAGTTGCGCTCTATCGGAGAGAGAACAACAGGAGGGCCTGATGGCACAAGGAACTGGTCGTAAAGCGGGGGGCGGACTAGCGCGCCCGGTTACTCCGTCTGCAGATCTTGCGAAGATTACCGGAAGCTCGCCGCTTCCGCGCAGCCAGGTGGTTTCGAAGGTGTGGGATCACATCCGCAAGAACAACCTGCAAAACCCGCAAAACAAACGGGAAATCGTGGCCGACGACAAGCTGAAGCCGATCTTTGGCGGCAAGGATCGAGTCAGCATGTTCGAGATGAACAAGCATCTTTCGAACCACCTGAAGTAAGCTTCAGCGCTTCTCAGCTCGAAAGGGGATCCGCTTCGGCGGGTCCCCTTTTCTTATGTGGACAAGCCGCGACTCGGCCGCGCGTCATCCTCTCCAGAGACCATCGAGCCTTTCCTGCGGTCACCGGGAAGCCGAGATGCGACGGGATGGTGATGAATTTCTCGCCGTCGCGCTCCTCCACCCACGGCGTCACCGGCTCGATCGGATGCGCCAGCGCGTCGGCGCGGATCGCCGTCGAACGTGCGATGCTGCGCCAGCCGCTCGAGGGTGCGGCGCGTCGGGAAGATCAGGCGCGCCTTTGCCTGCCGCTCGCGTTCCAGAACCTCGGCGGCGCTAAGCCAGGCGGCGCGCCGCGCATTCGCCTTCGACGATTTGCGGATCCCACTCGCCAGCCGGGCATCGCGCGACGAAGAACATCGTGTCGAAGCGGCGGACGGCGTGGAACTTGGGCACCCAGCGGGCGAACGGCGTCAGCGCGCCGGCGTCGATCGCAAGACCGGCTCGCTCGAGCAAGCTCGCCGAAAGGCTCGATCGGCGACGAGCGCGTTCTGAAGCTCGAGCGCGCGTTGCCGCGTCGGGCAGCGGCAAAGGCCGACCGGCACCGCAGTTTCCTCGATCGTCTCGCGGACCGCGGCGACTACCGCGGCATCGACCCCGAGCTCGTCGGCCAGCACCCGGTCGGCCTGGTCGATCCGGCCGCCGGGAAACACCAACGCGCCGGCGGCAAACGCCATTCCGCTCGCGCGCTCGACCATCAGCAGCTCGGGCGGCCCGCCCGGCGCGTCGCGGACGACGATCAGGGTCGCGGCAGGGATCGCATCGTCGGACACCCGCCGGCGCAGCTTACATGGCGCCGATGTTTTTTTCCTGCGGCTTCGCTCGGGTTGACGCTGTTGTCTTCAGCAGCGGCATTCTGGTCGTTGAGCTGCTGCTGCTGGTTGCCGAGCGCCTCCGTTTTGGCGGCGTCCATCGCAGCGTCATTGGCGAGCTCATTGAGGTCGTCGGCCGCTGGCTGGTTCAGCTCGGCATTGTTAACCGCGTCCTGGTTGTTGCTGCTGCAGCCGCAAGCGCGAGCGCAGCCATGCCGCCAAGACAAAAGCCAATCTTTTCATGATCTTCGTGTCCCCAGAAGGCGAACGTGCTGGCCTGCCATATCAGCAGTCGGCCGGCGCATTTCCAGTGCCTTTGCTTGAGATTTCGAGGCGCAAATTGCCTATCTTTGGCGTGCCGGGCAACCGGCTATGTCGGTAGACTGTTAGGTGGAATAGGCACTTCGGACCCGGGGGGCAGTACCCCGGCGCCTCCACCATCAACCGCGCTGAAAGCGCGGCTGTTGATGGGGGCGAAATAGGATCGACGAGTGCAATAAAGGCCCGATTGCCGATCGGATCGAGCCACCGTGACGGCTCATTCACACAAGTGCCAACGATAACGAGGCGCTCGCTCTTGCTGCGTAACTGAGGTCCTAACGGACTGAAGTTACAAAGCTAAAGCGCGGTTGGACCCCACCGGGCAACAGAAGGGGATTCCAGCGGTTCGGGGAGCACCGGGCAACAGAAGCTCCCCACTTTCTTCGCTCCTGGAGGAATTGGCGATGGTTCCGGTCTTTCGAGTCCGATCCTTGTCCGAGGCGCTTCCTTTCTATCGCGATATCCTCGGCTTCGTCGTCCATGAGGCGTCGCCCGAGGTCGCATCCTTTTATGCCGTGCTCAGCTGGAGCGGCGAGGAATTCCACCTTCAGCAGGATCGCCAGCCCCGGCGGTTCTCGGCACTCGGCGATCGTCCGAGTCGACGATGCCGATGCCGCCTTCGCTGCTCTGAAGGCGCGCGGCTACGATCCGCCAGATCGCCCTCAAAGTCCGGTGCATTGCGGTCCTGTCGATCAGACCTGGGGCACGCGCGAGTTCTACGTCGACGACCCTTCGGGCAACACAATTTGCTTCCAGGAGCTGGTTACCGCCGCCTGAGTTCGTCCCTGATCTCGGTCAGCAGATCGACCTCGCTCGGGCCGCCCGGCGCTTCCTCGGGCTTGCGCATGATCTTCGATGCCCAGCGCACCATCAGGAAGATGATGAATGCGAGGATGAGGAAGCTGACGACCTCGGTCACGAACTGCGCCCCATCCGAGAACCGGGGCGCCCGCTTTCTTCAGCGCGGCATAGTCGGTCATCGAACCGTGATAATCGGCAGGGACTGGACCCAACATGAGGAAGTGGCTGGAGAAATCGAGCCCACCGAAAATCTTCCCGACGATCGGCATGATGATGTCGTCGGTAAGGCTGGTCACGATCTTCGCGAACGCGGCGCCGATGATCACTGCAACAGCCAGATCGAGAACGTTTCCCCTGGCGATGAATGCGCGGAATTCCTTCAGCATTTGATCCCCCTTGTGTCGGCTGGCCGACAGCCGATTTGCGGCCAACAGCAGCAGCTCTCCGGCTAGGATATCTGCCTCATCGCTCGGGTTTGCGAAGCGCCTGTGCTGTGTTGGAACTGTAAGACAGCATCTTGAACGCAGGCCGTTGCCGCTCTACCTATCCCGCGCAACTGACCAGTGGGAGGGGGATATGACTTTTCTTCGACGTTTGGGTTTGCTTGCGCCGCTCGCCGCGTTTCGCCTTGCGGGGTGCGGAATCAACAGCGTTCCCACCGCTGAGGAGCAGGTCAACGCCACGTGGGGCAATTTTCAGGCCGATTATCAGCGCCGCGCCGACCTGATCCCGAACCTCGTCGCGACGGTGAAGGGCTATGCCCAGCAGGAAAAATCCGTCCTGATCGAGGTGACCCAGGCGCGCGCCAGCGCCACGCCGCATCAAATTAGTCGCCGAGCGACCTCAGCGATCCGGCGAAAGGTCAGGCATTCAACGATGCGCAAAACCGGCTGACGCAGGCGATCATTCCCTTGCAGCGGCTGCAGGAAGCCTATCCCGACCTCAAGTCGAACCAGAATTTCCTGGCGCTTCAGGACCAGCTCGAAGGCACGGAGAACCGGATCGAGGTCTCGCGCCGCGACTATAACGAGGCGGTGCAGCGAATATAACACCCTGATCCGCACCTTCCCCGACGGCGATCGGCGCCAAGGTTTTCTACGGCGCCAAGCCCAAGGTCCCGTTCGAAGCCGCCGCCGCGGCGCAGCAGGCGCCGACGGTCAACTTCAACACGACGCTGAGGTGAAGCAGCTACCTCGCGCGCTGCTGCTGGCGCTGTTCGCGCTGGCAGCGCCCGCTTCGGCGCAGACCTTCCCGCCGCTGACGCGGGCGCGTCGTCGACCAGGCGCATTTGCTGACGCCCGAGCAGGTTGTCGACCTCACCAGCAAGTTGCAGGCGCTGGAGGCGCAGAGCGGCCGCCAGTTCGTCGTCGCGACCGTCAGCAGCCTCGAAGGCTATCCGATCGAGGATTATGCCTATCGCCTTGGCCGCGCCTGGAAGCATCGGCGCGCGAAGAACAATGACGGCGTTCTCCTGCTCGTCGCGCCGAATGAGCGGAAAGTCTGGATCGCGACCGGCTATGGCGCCGGCGTCTTCCTCACCGACGCCATGTCCGGCGTGATCATCCGCGAGGCCATCCTGCCGCACTTCAAGCAGAGCCCGCCCGATTATGGCGGCGGCATCGAGGCCGGCGCCGACGCGATCATCAAGCAGATGAGCCTGCCGCCCGAGGAGGCGCAGAAGAATCTCGCCGCAGGCGCAGCAGGCGCAGCAGCGGCGGCAGCATTCGGGCGGCAGTCCGCTTGCCGATCATTTTCTGGGTGATGGTCTTCGGCTTCGTCGTCGCTGTCGCATTTCCGCCGCGCCGACGGCCGGCGCTACCGGACGCGCTCGCGGCGGCATCAGCCCGTGGGTGGTGCTGTGGGGCCTCAATGCGCTCGGTCGCGGCTCGCGCGGTGGCGGCTGGGGCGGCGGCGGCTGGGGCGGCGGCGGCGGCTTGGGGCGGCGGAGGCGGCTTCGGCGGCTTCTCCGGCGGCGGCGGCTCGTTCGGCGGCGGCGGGGCGGCGGGCAGCTGGTGATGCACGCTCACCGAAGCCGACCGCGAGAAGGTCGCCGCGGCGATCGCCGCGGCGGAAGCGAACAGCAACGGCGAGATCGTCGCGGTCGCGACGCCGATCAGCGACCCCTATCATGATGTCGCGCTGCACTGGGCGCTGGTCCCGCTGTTCGCGGTGCTCGCCTGGGCGGCGTGGCGGCCGACGGCGCTCGACTGGTGGTACGATTTCCTGTTCGGCGGCTGGCAGCCCGAGCCGACGCTCAGCCAGCTGCTGACCTTGCTGATGGTCTTCGCCGCGCTGAAGTTCACCGTCGCGCTGCTGATCCTCAAGTGGATGCCGCTTCGGCTGGCGCTGACCCCGGCCGCGACCAAGCACCGCCGGGTCCGGCGCCGCGCGATCGCGATGTTCAAGGCCGCGGCCGAGCGGCGCACCGCCGGCCGCACCGGCATCCTCATCTATCTCTCGATCGCCGAGCGCCGCGCCGAGATCGTCGCCGACGAGGCGATCCTGAAGGTCACCGACGCCCGATGCCTGGGGCGAGGCGATGACGGCCCTGCTCGTCGACGTGAAGCAGGGCCGCGTCGGCGACGGCATTGTCGCGGCGATCGAGCAGCGTCGGCGCGGTGCTTGCCGAGCATTTCCCGCGCTCGGCGACGACACCAACGAAATTCCGGACAAGCTGATCGAGCTATGAACCTCGACGATCTTCCGCCGCCCGAAGTGATGTGGGAGGGCAATTCGTCCGCGCGCTCACGCGCGGCAAATGGGAATATGCCAGCCGACGCGCGGCATCAGCGCGGTCGTGATCCTCGCCGAACACGAGGGCAAGGTGATCCTGGTCGACCAGCCGCGCGTGCCGCCCGGACTGCCGCTGCATCGAGCTTCCCGCCGGCCTGGTCGGCGACGAGGACCCGAACGCCACGGTCGAAAGCACCGCGATCAAGGAGCTCGAGGAGGAGACCGGCTTCACCGCCGACCGGGTCGAGCGGCTCGGCGAATTTTACGCGTCGCCCGGCATGCTGTCGGAAAGCTTCACGCTCGTCCGCGCGCACGGCGTGCGCAGGATCGGCGAGGGCGGCGGCGACGAGAATGAGGACATCAACGTCCACCTCGTCGCGCGCGCCGACATCCCGAACTTCATCGAGCAGAAGCGCGCCGAAGGGTTCGGCATCGACGTCAAGCTGCTGCTGTTCCTGAATTATCTGAAGGAGAGCGTCACCGAACTCGTTCGGGTCCATTCGCGCGAGCCGCCTTCGTGCAGATGGATGCTGAAACAAGTTCAGCATGACGCGGTTGAATGCCATGCCCCGGCTCGTCCACCTCTCCGACCTCCATTTCGGCGCGCACGACGAGAGGCTCGTCGAGGCGGTCGAAAGCCGCGTCGACGAGCTGAAGCCCGACCTCGTCGTCATCAGCGGCGACTTCACCCAGCGCGCGCGAACCGAGCAGTTCAAGGAGGCCTGCCAGTTCCTCGAGCGGCTGCAGCACGCGGGCCACGAAGTGCTCGGCGTTCCCGGCAACCACGACGTGCCGCTCTACGACGTGCTTCGCCGCTTCCTGTCGCCGCTCGCCCGCTATCGGCGCTTCATCGACGACAATCTCTGCCCGTTCGTTGAGCTGCCGGGCATTGCGGTCCTGGGGATCAACACCGCGCGCTCGCTGACGTTCAAGGACGGGCGCATCAACCAGGACCAGGTCGCCTTCATCCGCGAGACGTTCGCGCGCACGCCGAGCGATGTCGTTCCGTGTCCTCGTCACCCACCATCCGCTGTTCGCGCTCGAGGTCGGCGAGCGAGATGACCGCGCGCGATCGGCCGGCAGGAGCTGGCGCTCGACGCGATCCAGGAAGCCGGCGTCGACATGCTGCTCGCCGGCCACAATCATCATGCCTCGAGCCACAGCGCGAGCGACCTCGTCACCCGCGCGGGCGGCGCGCTGGTCGTCCAGGCGGGCACCGCGACCTCGACCCGGGTGCGCGAGCAGGAGCAGAGCTTCAACGCCATCGACGTTGCCGACGCCTCGGTGACGATCACCGTCAATGCGCTGGAGCGGCGACCGCTTCGAGCCGCTCGACGCCCAGCGCTACGCTGGGCAGGAGGGCAGCTGGCGCATCGCGCCGACGGCCGAGCCGGCGCACTGATCTTGTCGCGACTGCCGCGCTCGACTAGAGCGGCCCATGCCGCTTCCCGACGATTTCGACCTCGACGACTTCGTTCGACGCGCGTGCTTGCCGAGGATCTCGGCACGCGGCGGCGACGTCACCTCCACGCGACGATCGCCGCCGACGCGCGCTTCACGGCGGAGATGAATTGCCGCCAGCCGATCGTCGTTGCCGGGCTCGAGATCGCCGCAGCCATTCTTCCGCGCGCTCGATCGCGGACGTCGCAGATCGAGCAGCTCGCGCAGCGATGGCGACCGCGTCGTGCACGGCGCGACGCTGATGCGCCTTGCCGGCAATGCGCGCGCGATGCTCGCCGCCGAGCGCTCCGCGCTCAACACGCTCCAGCATCTCTCGGGCATCGCCACGCTGACGCGGCGATATGTCGACGCGATCGCTGGCACCGGCGCAATCCTGCTCGACACCCGCAAGACCATCCCCGGGCCTGCGCCTGCTCGAGAAATATGCCGCGCGCATGGGCGGCGCGCAGAACCATCGCATGCGGCTCGACGACGGCGTGCTGATCAAGGACAATCATGTCGCGGTTTGCGGCGGGGTGGCCGAGGCGGTGCGCCGCGCCAAGGCCGGCGAACACCGGCCTGCAGGTCCAGGTCGAGGTCGACCGCATCGACCAGATCGAGCCGGCGCTAGCCGCGGGCGCCGACCGGCTTCTGCTCGACAACATGGACCCGGCGATGCTGCGCGAGGCCGTCGCGCTGGTCGGCGGCCGCGTCCCGCTCGAGGCTTCGGGCGGAGTGACTCTCGAAACCATCCGCTTCATCGCCGAGACGGGGGTCGACTTCATCTCGGTGGGACGGATCACTCAATCTGCACCGGCGGTCGATATCGGGCTCGATTATTCGATCATCGTTGAGCCGGACGAAACGTCGTTCATTTGCGGCGACAGGATGCGAAGCGCAGCATTATAAGTCGCAGCTTGGCCTGCGTCGTCCGCGCGGCCGATGTATCCAGATCGAGGAGTATTTCGATGAAGAAGCTCATTGCTCTCGCGCTCGCCACCGCCGTGATTGCCCTGCCGACCGCCGCGAATGCGCGACGGCCGCCATCATTGTGACGGGGACCGCAACAACCATTGCGTATAATTACGGAGGCCATCACTACCGCGAATTACGGCTATTCGCTATCCGGCTATGCGCTACCGCTATGCTTATCCGCGCTACGCGGACCGTGATCTCGGTCGGCTACGGCTATCCGTCCTACGGATACGGTGGCTATGGCTATGGTTACGGCTATCCGTACGGCTACGGCTACCCGGCTATGGCTATGGCTATCCGGCCTATGGCTACGGCTACAGTTACCCCGGCTATGGCTACGGCTATCCGGCCTACGGCTACCGGCTACCAGCTATTATGGTTGCGGCAACCCGGCTGCGGGCGCGGTTGTCGGCGGCGTTGCCGGTGCGGTTCTCGGCGCTGCGGTCACGAACGGCGGCCATCATTACTACAACCGCTACGGCAATCGCCGCTATGACGGCGGCAACCGCGCAGCGGGCGCCATCATCGGCGGCGTTCTCGGCGCAGCCGTCGGAAGCGCAGCGACCTCGGGCTACTGCTACTAAGCAATTGCCGAACGCTGAATGAGCGGGGCTCCGGGAACCACCCGGGGTCCCGCTCACTTTTTTTCGCGCATTGTTGACCAACGCGCCTTATATGAGCGCCGAAGGCGCGTGAGGCGCCTGGGAGACGGGTTTTGTTCAAGGGCCTCAAGCCCATCCTCTATGGCGGTCGGGAAGTCTGGCCGCTGGTCGAAGGCGGCAAGGGCGTCAGCGCGACCAACCATGCGAGCTCGGGCGCCTGGGCGGCGGCCGGCGGCATCGGCACCGTCTCGGCCGTCAACGCCGACAGCTACGACGCCGAAGGCCGCATCGTCCCTCAGGTCTATGAAGCGCTGACCCGCCGCGACCGGCATGAAGAGCTGATCAAATATGCGATCGACGGCGCGGTCGCGCAGGTCCAGCGCGCTTACGACATCGCGAGCGGGCAAGGGCGCGATCAACATCAACGTGCTGTGGGAAATGGGCGGCGCGCAGCGCGTGCTGCACGGCGTTCTCGAGCGCACCAAGGGCCTGGTCACCGGCGTCACCTGCGGCGCGGGAATGCCCTACAAGCTGTCGCGAGATCGCAGCCTCCTACGGCGTCAATTACCTGCCGATCATCAGCTCGGCGCGCGCGTTCAGCGCCTTGTGGAAGCGCGCCTATCACAAGGCCGCCGAATGGCTCGCCGCCGTCGTCTACGAAGATCCGTGGCTGGCCGGCGGGCACAACGGCCTCTCCAACGCCGAGGACCCGCGCAAGCCGCAGGACCCCTATCCGCGCGTCGCCGAGCTTCGCGCGACGATGCGCGAGCAGGGCATCGCCGACAGCGTTCCGATCGTCATGGCCGGCGGCGTGTGGCGGCTCGACGAGTGGGAGAATTGGATCGACAATCCCGAGCTCGGGCAGATCGTCTTCCAGTTCGGAACGCGGCCGCTGCTGACCCAGGAAAGCCCGATCCCGCCCGAATGGAAGGCGCGGCTGATGACGCTCGAGGAAGGCGACGTGCTGCTGCACCGCTTCTCCCCGACCGGCTTCTATTCGTCGGCGGTGCGCAACCCCTTCCTGCGCAACCTCGAAGCGCGCAGCGAGCGCCAGATCGCCTACACCAAGGAGCCGATCGGCGATCACCATTTCGAGCTCGACGTCGGCATCGGCACGAAGAAGAATTACTGGGTCACCAAGGGCGACCTGATCCACGCGCGCGAATGGTATGCGCGCGGCTTCACCAACGCGATGAAGAGCCCGACGACACGCTCATCTTCGTGACGCCCGAGGAAGAGAAGCAGATCCGCAAGGACCAGGCCGAATGCATGGGCTGCCTCAGCCAATGCGCCTTCTCGTCCTGGGCCGACAATGAGAAGAACTCGACCGGCCGCCTCGCCGACCCGCGCAGCTTCTGCATCCAGAAGACGCTGCAGGACATCGCTCATGGCGGCCCGGTCGAGCAGAACCTGATGTTCGCCGGCCACGCCGCGTTCCGCTTCAAGAGCGATCCGTTCTATTCGAACGGCTTCATCCCGACGGTGAAGCAGCTGGTCGATCGGATTTTGACGGGGGCGTGATGCCATTCGTCATCCCCGCGAAAGCGGGGCCCGCGTTCAAGAATGCGGTTCCCGCTTTCGCGGGAATGACGATGTTGTTGCGGCTGCTCCGCCGCCGCGCAGGAAAAGCAGCCGCCTTATTGGGCCTCGATCGCTTCCGGCCAGGCGATGACCCACACCGGGCCCGGGCGAGAATTATCCCAACGTCTGGCTCTACCAGCGCCGCGACCTGCCGGTCCGGGTGGTCAAGAAATACGAAATTGGCGCCTGATCCAGGACCCCGACGGAGCGCAGGGCTGGATGCTGGTGACGATGCTCAGCGACCGCCGCACCGCGATCGTCAAGCCGGGCGAGCCGCGGCCGATCCGCGCCGATCCGAGTGACGACGCGCAGCGTCCGCTACCTCGCCGAGCCGGCGTCGTCGGCCGCATCAGACAAATGCAAGGGCGACGGCTGGTGCCGGATCGAGATCGGCAAGAAGGACGGCTATGTCCGCACGTCCGACCTCTGGGGCGTCGCCGACAATGAAGTGGTGGACTGACGACCGCGAGGGATGGCCGCAATGAACTGGCATCCGCAATCGCAACCGGAATCCTGCTCATGAGCAGCGCCGGCGCCGCGCCCAATCCGCCCCGCCGTCGAACATTTCGGCGCCGCCGCTCAACGGCTGCCGCTGCCTTTCTCGTCGGCGGTCCGCGTCGGCGACATCCTCTATCTCTCGGGCCAGATCGGCTTCGGCGCGGACGGCAAGCTCGCCCGAGGGCATCGCAGGCGCAGGCCGCGGCAGGCGCTCGAGAATATCGGGACCGTCCTGAAGCTGACGCCGGACTTGGCTTCACGGCGACGTCTTCCACTGCACCGTGTTGCTCGCCGACATGAGCCCAGTGGCCGGCGTTCAACGACGTCTACCTCGACATATTTCCGCGCCGGCCGCTGCCCGACGCGCAGCGCATTCGGCGCGAACGGCCTCGCGCTCGGCGGTCTCTCGAGATCGAATGCCAGGCTTACGCGGGCACGAAACTAGGCTCGGCCGCCCCTTATTTCGGGCATCGACAACTGGGCGTAGGCGACCCGGGTCACCTTCAGCTTCCTGCCCTTGTCGTTGGTCGTGACGAACGAATGACCGATCTTCACCGGGTGCGTCGTCCAGCACATTTCGCCGTCCTTGGTCATGGCGCTGGTGAAGCACGCCTTGCCGTCCTTCATCATCGCCGTGCCGTGATCGATGTGCTTACCGCCGATGGTCTGCGTGATGTAATTGCCGTTGGCGTCGATCAACTCTCTGCACGCTTGCCATGCCTTCTTGTCGACGTAAGGTCCATGTCGTGCTCGTCGAGCTGGAAGGCTGCGTGCTTGGCTGCGTGCTTGGCGCAGCGGCTGGTGCCGAGGTTGGCGCAAACGGCGAGCGCAGCGGTAAGACAGATGGTCGAGACGCATCGGCTTTCTCCCCTAGTTTGAGGGGAGCGCCTTACCACCACAACATTGCCGCCGCGAGTTAAACCTTAGACAAGCTCCACGGCCACCGCGGTCGCTTCGCCGCCGCCGATGCACAGGCTCGCGACGCCGCGCTTGCCGCCCTTCTGCTTCAGCGCGTTGATCAGAGTGACGAGGATGCGCGTGCCGCTGGCGCCGATCGGGTGCCCGAGCGCGGTCGCGCCGCCGTGGATGTTGATCTTCTCGTGCGGGATGCCGAGGTCCTTCATCGCGAACATGGCGACGCAGGCGAACGCCTCGTTGACTTCCCAAAGGTCGACGTCGGCGGCCTTCCAGCCGGCCTTGTTCAGCACCTTCTCGATCGCTCCGATCGGGGCGACGGTGAATTGAGCCGGCTCCTGCGCATGCGCAGCTGTTGCGACGATTCGGGCGACGGGATCGAGGCCCTTGTCGCGCGGCGTTGGACTCGCTCGTCAGAACCACCGCAGCGGCGCCGTCGGAGATCGACGAAGAGGTCGCCGCAGTGATCGTGCCTTCCTTTGCGAAGGCGGGTTTCAGCTGCGGAATCTTGTCCGGACGGCCGCGGCCCGGCGCCTCGTCGGTATCGACCTTGGTCTCACCCGGCGCGGCTCTTGATCGTGACCGGCACGATCTCATCCTTGAACCCGCCATTGTCGATCGCGTCCTTGGCACGGCGCAGGCTCTCGATGGCGTAATCGTCCATCTGCTGGCGCGTCAGCTGATATTCGTCCGCGGTGCACTGGGCGAAGCTGCCCATCGCGCGGCCTTCCTCATAGGCATCCTCGAGCCCGTCGAGGAACATGTGGTCGTAGGCGGTGTCATGGCCGATGCGCGCGCCCGAGCGGTGCTTCTTGAGGAGATAGGGGGCGTTTGTCATCGACTCCATGCCGCCCGCGACGATCATTTCGGCGTTGCCGGTGCGGATCGCTTCGTCACCCATGATCACGGTCTGCATTCCGGATCCGCAGACCTTGTTGACCGTCGTCGCCTGAACCGACTTGGGAAGGCCGGCCTTGATCGCCGCCTGCCGGGCCGGTGCCTGGCCAAGGCCCGCAGGAAGAACGCAGCCCATGTAGATGCGGTCGATGTCGTCGCCCGAGATTCCGGCCCGCTCCACTGCGGCCTTGACCGCGGTCGCGCCGAGATCGGTCGCGGTTGCATCCGCCAAGTGCGCCCTGCATCGAGCCCATCGGGGTCCGAGCGATCGAGAGGATGACGGTGGGATCGGATGCGGTGGTGGCCATTGGGAAATGCTCCGGAGTTGAATTGTTGCAGCGCACATAAGGCTGACCGTCCGGTTGTTCAAACCGCGAACGCTCTGCTAGCGGCCCGGCCGAACAGGAGACGCGACCATGTCCGATACCGGACTCGATTTTCAGCTGGGCGAAATGGCCGACACGATCCGCGAAACGACCGAGCGCTTCGCTCGCGACCGGATCGCGCCGATCGCCGCCGAGATCGACGAAACGGACGAGTTCCCGAAACAGCTCTGGCCCGAGATGGGCGAGCTTGGCCTCCACGGAATTACCGTCGAGGAGGATTATGGCGGGCTCGGGCTTGGATATCTCGAGCATGTCGTCGCGCAGGAAGAAGTTGCTCGAGCATCCGCGTCGGTCGGCCTCAGCTACGGCGCTCACTCTAACCTCTGCGTCAACCAGATCCGTCGATGGGCGAACTCGGAGCAGAAGCAGAAATATCTGCCCAAGTTGATCAGCGGCGAGCATGTCGGTGCGCTGGCCATGAGCGAAGCGGGTGCGGGCAGCGACGTCGTCAGCATGAAGCTGAAGGCCGAGAAGAGCGGCAACGGATACCGCCTTAACGGCACCAAGTTCTGGATTACGAATGGCGGCTATGCCGATACGTTGGTGGTCTATGCCAAGACCGGCGAGGGCAGCCGCGGAATCACCGCTTTCCTGGTCGAGAAGGAGATGGACGGTTTCTCGATCGGCCAGAAGATGGACAAGCTCGGCATGCGCGGCTCACCGACCAACGAGCTGGTGTTCGACGATTGCTTCGTTCCGCCCGAGAATATCCTTGGCGAGGAGAACAAGGGCGTCGAAGTACTGATGAGCGGGCTCGACTATGAGCGCACTGTGCTTGCCGGAATCCAGATCGGAATCATGCAGGCCTGTCTCGATACGGTCCTGCCCTATGTCCGCGAGCGCAAGCAGTTCGGAAAGCCGATCGGTTCGCTTCCAGCTAATGCAGGCCAAGGTCGCCGATATGTATGTCGCTCTGAACAGCGCCCGTGCCTATGTCTACAACGTCGCGAAGGCGTGCGACGCGGGCAAGACAACGCGCTTCGATGCAGCAGGCGCGATCCTCTACGCCTCGGAGAATGCCGTGATGGTCGCAAACGAGGCGGTCCAGGCCCTGGGCGGTGCCGGCTACACCAAGGATTGGCCTGTCGAGCGCTATTATCGCGACGCCAAGCTCCTCGATATCGGCGCCGGCACCAACGAGATCCGCCGAATGCTCATTGGCCGCGAAGTTATCGGCTCCTAGAACCCGCCAGCTTGAAAAGGGGGTGCTGCCCGAACCAACAACAGCGCCGATCACTGACCGAATTACGATCGGCATTCCCCGGCTGCGCGCATTCTGATCAGCGCGCAGGGCGATCATCGCCATCAACCCCAGATCTTCACTCGCTTATCCGGCGTGAGATACAGCTTCTGGCCCGGCTGCACCTTGAACGCCGGATACCAGGCGTCGATGTTGCGCACGGTTGCGGCTCGGAATTGGTCGGGCGCGTGGCCATTGGTGAGCACGATCTGCCGAAGGATCTCCGGACGCATCTTCGACGCCCAGGCCTGACCGAATGCAATGAAGAACCGTTGGTCGCCAGTGAGGCCGTTGATGACCGGCGCGGGCTTGCCGTTCAGGGAAGCATGATAAGCCTCATAGGCGGCGCCGAGCCCGGCGACGTCCGCGATATCCTCGTTGATCGTGAGCTTCCCGTTCACGTGAAGGCCGGGAAGAGCCTCATAGGCGTCATATTGCTTGGCAAGCATGTCGGCAAATTGCTGGAAGTGCTTGAAATCCGACGGAGTCCACCAGTTGCGCAGAGTGCCCGACGCGTCGAACAGAGCACCGCCGGTGTCGAAGCTGTGGCTGATCTCATGCCCGATCACTGCTCCGATGGCGCCATAGTTGAACGCGGCATCAGCATTTGGATCGTAGAATGGCTTGACGAGGATCGCCGCCGGGAAATTCAGCGCGTTCTGAACCGGCAGGTTGACCGCGTTGACCAGCTGTGGCGGCATCCACCATTCGTGCCGGTCCATCGGCTTTCCGATCTTGGCGATCTGGTGCCGATATTCCCACAGGCTCGCATTCTTCTGGTTGGCATAGGCATTGTCGGAGGTGACCGTCAGCCCCGAATAATCCCGCCACGTTTCGGGATAGCCGACGCCGACGACGATGTTCTGAACCTTCTTCAACGCCTCTTGCTTGGTCGAATCCGCCATCCAGCCGATCGCTTTCACCCGGCGTGAAAATGCGGCCTTCAGATTGTCGACCATCCCTTCGATTTCGGCCTTGTCCGAAGCTGGGAAATATTTGTCGACATAGGCCTTGCCGACCGCGTCCTGGAGCGCGTTGCTGGTCGCATTGAGCGCTAGATATCGCGGGGCCTGGGCTTGGTCACGCCTTGGAGAACAGTGCCGTTGAAGGCGAAGCTGGCGTCGCGGAACGGCTTTGGAAGAGCGTTCGCATGTTGATTGAGCGTATGGAAAGCCAGCCAGTCTTTCCAGTTCTGAAGCGGTTCGGAGCCAACCAGCGCCGCAAGGCCCGGGATCGCTGCGAAATGATAGGCATCGAACTTCTGGGCATTGCCGAGCTGCGCGGCGTTGAGGAGCGCAGTCCAATCGATGCCCGGAGCCTTTTGCTCCAGTTGCGCGCGGGTCCAAACCTGCGCGCCCTTGCCCGTGTCTTCGCTAACCTCGCGGGCCTCATGTGCCTTTGCGATCTTGGTCTCGAGGTCAAGGATTCGGCCAGCTGCACCTCCCGCGTCGGGATAGCCGGCGTCCTGGAGCATGGTCTGGACGTAGGTTCGGTACTTATTCCGAATGTCGCTCATCTTCGGGTCGGCCGAGAGATAATAGTCGCGCTCCGGAAGTCCGATGCCACCCTGCATCAGGTATGGCAGCTGCTCGCCCGCGGTCGCGAGGCCCTGGCTGACGAACACTCCGAATAGGTTCTCGGTATGGAAATTGCTGGCGTTGAGCGGGTCAGTATCGGCGCGCAAAGTGCCACCGATCGCAGCGCTCAGCTGATGAGTGTCGGCAATGTGCGCGATTGCGTCCAGATCGGCCTTTGCAGGTGCCAAGCCGGCGCGGTCGATGGCGTCGGTGTTGAGATAGGCATTGTAGTAATTTGCAATCATCCCATCCGTGCCGCTGGTCGGATTGGATTTCAGAATTCATCGAACAAGGCGCGCGTGTTCTTTTCACGCTGCTGGTCGGCGATCCAGAACGCGCCGATGTTCGACCGGTCCGCGGGGATCTGCGTATTCTTGACCCAGCTGCCGTCGGCGTAGCTGAAGAAATCGTCGCCCGGAGCGACCGATTTGTCCATCCAGGAGGGGTCGATTCCGAGGTCGGCGCCTTGCTGTTGCGACTGGCCGGCCTGGTTGCCGGCGTGGGTGTTGCAGGCGCTCAACGCGAGCGCGGACGCGAAAATCAAGAACAGCGTCTTCTTCATCGTGGTGACCTCTCTCCCAGGGGCGCCTCTCCTGCTGCTCAAGGCGTGACTTTGCAATGGCGCAAGCAGCGGCTAGTCGAGCGGCTCGGGTTTTCGACCAACGGATGGATGGATGAGCGCGCCGCGCATCGAAAGCAGGATCGCGACCGACAGCGACGATTTCAGTGCGCGCGACGGCCATAACCGCGCGCTTGTTGCAAAGCTTGCGAGCCGACGTCGCGCAAGCCGCCAAGGGCGGCACGGACAAGAGCCGCGAGCGCCACGCCGTCGCGCGGCAAGCTGCTGCCGCGCGACCGCGTCGAGCGCCTCCTCGATCCAGGCTCGCCGTTCCTCGAGATTGGCCAGCTCGCCGCCTGCGACTTGTACGACGGCGAGGTTCCGGGCGCCGGCATCATCGCCGGTATCGGCCGGGTTTCGGGACGCCAGGTGATGATCGTCTGCAACGACGCCACGGTCAAAGGCGGCACTTACTATCCGATGACGATCAAGAAGCATCTAAGCGCGCAGGAGATCGCGACCGAGAACCGTCTGCCTTGCATCTATCTGGTCGACAGCGGCGGCGCGAACCTGCCGCATCAGGCCGAGGTCTTCCCCGACCGCGAGCATTTCGGCCGCATCTTCTTCAACCAGGCGCAGATGAGCTCGAAGGGCATCGCCCAGATCGCCTGCGTCATGGGCAGCTGCACCGCGGGCGGCGCCTACGTGCCGGCAATGAGCGACGAGAGCGTGATCGTTCGCAACCAGGGCACGATCTTCCTCGCCGGCCCGCCGCTGGTGAAGGCGGCAACCGGCGAGGAGATCAGCGCTGAGGACTTGGGCGGCGGCGACCTTCATGCAAAGAAGAGCGGCGTCGTCGACCATCTCGCCGAGAACGACGAGCATGCGCTGACGATCGTTCGCGATATCGTCTCGACGCTCCAGCCAGAGATCGGGGCGAGCATCGAGCTTCGCGAGCCGCGACCGCCGTTGTTCGATCCAAGCGAGCTCTACGGGATCATCCCAGAAGACGTGCGCGCGCCTTACGATGTGCACGAGAGTCATCGCGCGCATCGTCGACGGCTCCGAGTTGCACGAGTTCAAGCCGCAGTACGGCGCCAGCCTCGTCTGCGGCTTCGCGCACATCTGGGGCATGCCGGTCGCGATCCTCGCCAACAATGGCGTGCTGTTCAGCGAGAGCGCGGTCAAAGGCGCGCATTTCATCGAGCTCGCCTGCCAGCGCCGAACGCCGCTCCTGTTTCTGCAAAACATCTCGGGCTTCATGGTCGGCGGGAAATACGAGGCCGAAGGCATCGCCAAACATGGCGCAAAGCTGGTGACCGCAGTCGCGACCGCAAGCGTGCCCAAAGTCACGCTCCTCATCGGCGGCAGCTTCGGCGCCGGCAATTACGGCATGGCCGGCCGCGCTTACTCGCCGCGCTTTCTGTTCACCTGGCCCAATTCAGCGCATCAGCGTGATGGGCGGCGAGCAGGCCGCAAGCGTCCTTGCCACCGTCCACCGCGACGCCGGACAAATGGACGCCGAGAGGCTGAAGCGCTTCAAGCAGCCGATCCGCGACGATTACGAGGCGCAGGGCAATCCGTGGCATGCCACCGCTCGCCTGTGGGACGACGGGATCATCGATCCTGCGCAGACCCGCGACGTGCTCGGCCTCGCATTCGCAGCGACGTTGAACGCGCCGATCCCGAGCGGCCGCAGTTCGGCGTGTTCAGGATGTAGCGAGGATGATGAAGTCGCTCCTCATTGCCAATCGCGGCGAGATCGCATGCCGGGTGATCCGCACTGCGCGCGCAGCTCGGGCATCCGCACGATCGCCGTCTATTCCGACGCTGACGCCAAGGCGCTGCACGTGCGAATGGCGGACGAGGCGGTGCACATTGGACCGAGCGCCGCGCGCGAGAGCTATCTCGTCGGCGACAAGATCATCGAGGCGGCGAAGGCGACGGGCGCGGAGGCGATCCACCCGGGCTATGGCTTTCTCTCCGAGAATGCCGGCTTCGCCCAGGCGGTCATCGACGCCGGACTGATCTGGGTCGGGCCAAAGCCGGACAGCATCCGCGCCATGGGCCTTAAGGACGCGGCGAAGAAGCTGATGGCCGAGGCGGGCGTGCCGGTCACTCCGGGCTATCTCGGCGACGATCAGGATCCGTCGACCTCAAGAAGGAAGCCGATGCGATCGGCTATCCAGTGCTGATCAAGGCGGTTGCGGGCGGCGGCGGCAAGGGCATGCGCCGAGTCGACGAGGCCGGGCAGTTCGACGACGCGCTCGAAAGCGCCAAGCGCGAGGCGGCGAGCGCGTTCGGCGACGACCGCGTGCTGATCGAGAAATACATCCTCTCGCCGCGCCATATCGAGGTGCAGGTGTTCGGCGACAGCCACGGCAATGTCGTCCACCTGTTCGAGCGCGACTGCTCGCTCCAGCGGCGCCACCAGAAGGTGATCGAGGAAGCCCCTGCTCCCGGCATGGACGAGGAGACCCGCGAGGCGGTGTGCGGCGCCGCGGTGCGAGCGGCCAAGGCCGTGAGCTACGAAGGCGCGGGGACGATCGAGTTCATCGCCGACGCATCGGAGGGGCTTCGCGCGGACCGCATCTGGTTCATGGAAATGAACACGCGACTGCAGGTCGAGCATCCGGTGACCGAGGAGATTACGGGGCAGGATCTGGTCGAATGGCAGCTCCGCGTCGCCTCGGGCGAGCCGCTGCCCAAGAGGCAGGACGAGCTCGCCGATCAACGGTCACGCGATCGAAGCTCGGCTCTATGCCGAGGATCCCGTGAAGGGCTTCCTGCCAAGTGTCGGAAAGCTCGAGCATTTCGATCTCGGCGAAGAAGGTCGCATCGAGACCGGAGTGGAAGAGGGCGATTGCGATTTCGCCCTTCTACGATCCGATGATCGCAAAGCTCGTCGCGAACGGCCTGGATCGCGACGAAGCAATCGACGATCTTGCCGGCATTCTCGAGGTGTCGAAGTCTGGCCGGTTCGGACCAATGCCGGTTTCCTGTTCAACGCGCTGTCCGATCCCGACTTTGCGAGCGGCGACATCGACACCAGCTTCATCGAAAGAAAGCTCGATACGCTAGTTCCGCCTGGCGAGGCTGATGATGTCGATCCGGCGGTCGCGGCAACGGTCGCGATTCTCGCCGCCGAGGAGGACGCTCTCCTTCCAGGCCTTGCCGGACTGAGGCTCAACGCGCCTCCAAGGCTGGCCGTGGCGCTAGCAGGAAAGACGGTCGAGCTGGACGAGGATGACGAGATTGCGGAGGTTTCCGGTTTTGCTGACGAGCATCGCGTGGTCGTGTTCGTCAGGGGCCAGGCCTACGAATTCGGCCTGGCTGCACGCGGAACCGGAGCTTCGCACGGCGTCCATGATGGCGACATCGAGGCGCCAATGCCGGGGAAAGTGACGGGTGTGGAAATTCTTCAAGGCGAAAAGGTTGTGAAAGGGCAACGTTTGCTGACGCTTGAAGCAATGAAGATGGAACACTCGCTGACCGCGCCTTTCGACGGCACCGTCATCGAGCTCAATGCCATGGCCGGCGCACAGGTGACCGAAGGTCAGCTTCTGGTGAAAGTGAAAGCCGAGCCGAGCGACGACTGATGGCCGTCGCGAGCGGAGCTCCGGTGCTCGAACCGAACTGATCTGGATTTATCGTTAAAGGTCCCTTTACCGAACTGAGCTTAGCGTTTGGGTGCGGCGGCCGCGAGCGTGTATTCTGAGGCCTGCCTGCGGGGTGGGGCAGCTAAATTTCGAGGACGAGGATGGGCGTGGAACCGGACCCGTCGAAGCTGAAAGTGGATGGCGCGCCGGTCGAGAGAAGCGAGCGGCGACCTGTCAGCCTGCGCGCGTCGATCGAAAGAGGGGATGGCACAGCACATGAGATCTCCGTGCTGAACCTTTCCTACGAAGGCTGCGGCATCGAAACGCCCATAGAGCTCGAAGCTGGCGAGCCGATTTCACTGTCCGTCGTCGGCCGAGGCGCGATCGATAGTTACGTCCGCTGGTGCAAGGACGGACATGCGGGGCTGGTCTTCAAGCCGGAAGAAACGACCGCGAAAAAACAATGGCCCCGAGTCAGCCAGCGAATTCCGCTGAGCGCCGAGGTATCGCTTCGCCGCCTTGGTCAACAGAGCTACAGGGTGCGCATCACCGACCTCTCGCCGCAGGGCTGCAAGATCGAGCTCGTCGAACGTCCACGCATAGGCGAGGTCTTGCTCCTGAAATTCGACGGCTTCGAGGTGCTCGACGCCGAGGTCTGCTGGGTCGACGGCTTCATCGGCGGCCTGCGCTTCGAAAAGCCGTTTCATGCGGCTGTATTCGACCTCCTTGTTCAGCGCCTGATATAAACGACCGGTCGACAACCGCGCTCGGCGGCTAAGCTTCTGCCCGACGAGGGAGCAGCAATGGCGAAGAGAGGTTCACCGTCGGCGGAGTCGCATGGTCACGAATTTTCGCCGGTGCATCCGCTCGAGCGTCTGATCTTCTTTTCCGACGCGGTGTTCGCGATTGCTATCACCTTGCTGATCATCGAGGTCCATGCGCCGCGCCTGCCGTTCCGATCGAGCGATCGCGACCATCTCATTTCCCTCATCAACCTCTCGCCGAGCTTCGTCGCTTTCTTCATCAGTTTCTTCGTCATCGGCGCGTTCTGGGCCGGGCACCACCGCGCGTTCAGCCTTGCACGGCATTGGTCGCCGCGCCTGATCATGCCCAATACGATGATGCTCGCGGCGATCGTCTTCATGCCGTTCGCGACCGCCTATATGGGCACGAACATGGGCCAGCGCGTGCCGATGGCCCTCTACGATGTGGTGCTGCTCGCCACGAGCCTATTCAACATCCGTCTCGTCAGGCTTGCGACCAGCGCTCCAGTGGTCGACGAGCACGCCGATCCGCTCGTGATCGCCCGTACGCGAGCTCGGGGATGGGGAGTTGCGCGGGCGCGCTGATCGCTTTGCTGCTGGCGTTCGTTGTTCCGACGCTCAGCCAGTTCGGGCTGTTGACGATCCCGCTTTGGCTGCGCCTGTTCGTGAAAAAAGCCGAGCAGCGCGCCAAAAGCGCCTGACGCCCTTAGCGCTGCTGATAGACGAGCGGGTCGAGCCGGAGCTTTCGGACGTATCCACTGCTTTTTCGACATCGCAGCGAAGCTGAACTCGGCGCGTCCAGGGCCTCGCGCATCGTAGCGCGGATCATAGGGCTCGTTTCGATCGCGCCAGTCGCCACCGTAACCGCGGCCGAGCGTGCCGCGGACCCGGTTGATCAGAATGCGCCGTTCCACATCGTCGATCGACATCACGCGTAGGCCATTGTTGTAGCCGGGATAGGGTCGCCCGTAACCGCCCCGTCCATCCTGGCTCTCTGCGCGCGCTGGACCGCTGCCCACGCGCACTGGGGATCGCCTGCCTGTAATCGACGTCGTAGCGGTTGCCGATGAGGCCTATCGACGATCGCGCCGACGACATTCTGGTCCGTTCCGTCCGACTCCCCAGGGTAGGGATAGCCCGGCTGGGGGTAGGGCTGGGGAGCAGGTGGCGGATATTGATATTGCGCGGCCGCTGGTGCGGCTGAGACCATGAGAGCTGCTGCTGCGAACAGTCTTGCAAATAGCGGCATCGGGCCTCCGATCTTCGCGAACGGCGGTCCTACCACAGCTTCAAAGCCGGAACAGTTGACTGGCGATAAGGCTGGCGGCTCATGGCCCAACACGCCTATTGCTGTTTGGACGCCGGGCTTCGGCCGGAGTCCGAGTGAAGCGCCAGCGGTCTCGATCTCAAGAGGAGCAGGGCAAGATGTCGAACACGCAGAGCGATCGCAGCCGAGTCGCCGCCAGCGATCATGCCGAAGTTCGTTATTTCGGCAGGAAGCATGGGCTTAATGACGACCAGGTCATCGCGCTGATCAAGGAGCATGGGAACGACCGCAAGACGCTCGAGGAGGCCGTCGCGAAGACGAAGGTCGACTAAGGTAGCAAATCACGGATGACTGAAGGCAGCGCAAGCAATTGCCCTGCCTTCTTCGTTGCGACGCTCAGTGCTCGCTATTGTGCGAAATGCGAGCGACCAGCCGCGAGCTTTGCCAGAGCTCGCAGTCGTGCCCGTCCATCATCCTCGTCGCGATCTCGATCGCGGTCTTGTCGTCGTCGGCTTCGAACCATTCGCCGGACGCGACCTTATTGACCCCGTCGAGGCCATAAAGCCTATAGTCCGCCACCTTGCAAACCCTGTTGTTTCTGGCCGAAAGCGGCCGTTTCGCACGCACAAACGACTTTTTTCGAATTTGGTTTCAAGGGTGTTTCGAGTATCTAATCCGTTCGCTTAAAACTCCTTTAGCAGGGCCTGCGCTAAACTTGCTGGCATGTGGAAGTGGCTCATCGGACCGACATTGCTCGGCACCGGATGGATCGCTGGGTGCGTCTATGGACGCGACTGCGAGCAGGTCGTGCACAAGAGCCCGAGCGACACTTATGAAGCGGTCGAGCAGTCGCTCGACAACATGCCGCAGTCGGGCACGACCTCATTCGAAGGAGGAAAACGGATGCCCTACGAGATCCGGATCGATCGCGAGCAAGACCAGCAGCTCCTTGTCTCAATTCTCTTCGCCGCAGCGAGGGCGCGAATGCCGTGCTCGATTCTCACCCAAGGACGATGGCAAGTCGACGCTGATCACTGCGAAAATCCACGGCGACCATGACGTTCTTCGCTCAGCGCTCGCGGGCACCAGCCAGGAGCGACTTGCTTATGCTCCCGACTGGGCTCTGAACCTCGCTGCGCGGCCGTTGCTTCGGCAGATGACCGACCAGATCGAAAAGGGCGGCCCAGCCCAGATGGCGCCATCGGCATTCCAGGCCGACGCTGAGACGCAGTGGGAACAGGGGCTGAGTGACGACCAGCGCCAGGGCCTGCAACAGTCTCGCGAATATGACGCGACCCGACCATCAACCGATCCCAATGCCGCGGCCACCAATTACATGGGAAGCGCCAACTAGCTCTAGGTTTGAGGCGATGCGGGTTCTTCGGGGGCGAAGTTTTCGATCGACCTCGTCGATCGTCATAAGCAACTCCGCGAAGGACGGCGCTTCCTCGACCGGCCACAGCCGCCCGAATGTCGGCCCAAGCAGGTTCACTTCCCGCTGCGTTAGCAGTCCAACGGCGATGATCCGTTCAGCGTCCAAAGGGAACCTCCTTCAGGGTTTTGGTCAGCTAACGCTCGTAAACGGCTGTCGTGCCGATGATTTCGCTTCAGTATCGTGTTGGGACCAATCAAAATTTTGTTGGAACCGTTTGTGTTTCAGCGCAGCGGCGGCCGAGAGGCCGCCTCAACTCGGAGCTTGGCGGTGAGCGCCGGCTGGCCTGAAACTCCGCTGGAGCGATTTGAGCGAGACGGCGGATCGCCTCTGCAGCAAAGAGCCTATTTCGCTGCAACCAGTCCCAATTCATCCTCGTCCGCTACAGAGACCTTCCGCGCACGCTTCGCCCGCCTCGGCGCAACTTCCACCACTTGCGGTTTCACCGAAGCGCGCTCCAGCAGCGGCTTCAAATATTGCCCGGTAAAGCTCGCTGCTGTCGCAGCCACCGTCTCCGGCGTTCCCTCCACGACCACGTTCTGCCGCCGTTGACGCCGCCGCCCGGTCCCAGATCGATCGACCCAGTCCGCCGTCTTGATGACGTCGAGGTTGTGCTCGATCACGACCACGGTGTTGCCTGGTTCGACCAGGCGGTGGAGGACTTCGAGCAGCTTGCGGACGTCCTCGAAGTGCAGGCCGGTGGTGGGCTCGTCGAGGATGTAGAGGGTCTTGCCGGTGGCGCGGCGGCGAGAGCTCCTTCGACAGCTTGACGCGCTGCGCCTCGCCGCCGCTGAAGCGTCGTCGCGGGCTGGCCGACCTTGACGTAGCCGAGGCCGACTTCCTTCAGCATCTGCATCTTGTCGCGGATGCCGGGGACCGCCTTGAAGAACTCGGCCGCGTCCTCGACCGTCATGTCGAGCACGTCGGCGATGGACTTGCCCTTGAACTTCACCTCCAGCGTCTCGCGGTTGTAGCGGGCGCCGTGGCAGACGTCGCAGGTGACGTAGACGTCGGGGAGGAAGTGCATCTCGATCTTGATGAGGCCGTCGCCCTGGCACGCCTCGCACCGGCCGCCCTTGACGTTGAAGGAGAAGCGGCCGGGCTTGTAGCCGCGCGCCTTGGCCTCCGGCAGGCCGGCGAACCAGTCGCGGATCATGGTGAAGGCGCCGGTGTAGGTCGCGGGGTTGGAGCGCGGGGTGCGGCCGATCGGCGACTGGTCGATGTCGATGACCTTGTCGAGATGCTCGAGGCCGGTGATCTTGCTGCGCGGGCCGGCGGGGATGCGGGCGCCGTTCAGCGTGCGCGCGGCGCCGGCGTAGAGCGTGTCGATGGTGAGCGACGACTTGCCGCGAGCCGCTGACCCCGGTGACGCAGGTGAAGGTGCCGAGCGGGAAGGCGGCGGTGACGTACTGGAGGTTGTTGGCGGTGGCGCCGTGGACGGTGACGATACTTGCCGCTGCCCTTGCGGCGGGTCTTGCGGAGCGGGATCTCGCGCCGGCCGGAGAGGTAATCAGCGGTGAGGCTTCCCTCGCAGGCGAGGAGCTCGTCGAGGGTCCCCTGGCACACGACCTCGCCGCCGTGGACTCCGGCGCCGGGGCCCATGTCGATGACATGGTCGGCGTGGCGGATCGCGTCCTCGTCATGCTCGACGACGAGCACGGTGTTGCCGAGGGACTTGAGGCGCTTGAGCGTCTCGAGGAGGCGGTCGTTGTCCTTCTGGTGGAGGCCGATCGAGGGCTCGTCGAGGACGTAGAGGACGCCCGAGAGGCCGCTGCCGATCTGGCTGGCGAGGCGGATGCGCTGGCTCTCGCCGCCCGAGAGCGTGCCGCTGGTGCGGTCGAGGTGGAGATAGTCGAGGCCGACATTGTGGAGGAAGCCGAGGCGCTCGTTGATCTCCTTGAGGATGGCCTTGGCGATCTCGTTCTGGGTGGCCGTGAGCTTTGCGTGGAGGTTGGCGAACCAGCCGTAGGCGTCGGCGACGCTGCGGCGGGTGGACATCGAGATGTCCTCGCCGGCGATCTTCACCGCCAGCGCTTCGGGCTTGAGGCGGGCGCCGTGGCACACCTCGCACGGGCGGCTGGCCTGGTAGCGGCTGAAGCTCTTCGCGCATCCACGCGCTCTCGGTCTGCGCCATGCGTCGGTTGAGGTTGCCGATGACGCCCTCGAACGGCTTCTTCACCTCGTAGCTGCGCTTGCCGTCGATGAAGCGCAGAGTGACCGCGCAGCCGTCGGTGCCGTGGAGGATGACGTTGCTGCGCCTCCTCGGGGAGCTTCGCCCAGGCGTGTCGAGGTCGAAGTCGTAGGCGCGCGCGAGGCTGGCAGCACCTGCATGTAATAGGGCGACGGGCGGGTTGGACTTGGCCCAGGGCACGACCGCGCCCTTCTCGATGCGAGAGCGCGTGATTGGGGACGACGAGGTCCTCGTCGAACACGAGCTTCTCGCCGAGGCCGTCGCAGGCCGGGCAGGCGCCCTGCGGCGCGTTGAAGCGAGAACAGCCGCGGCTCGATCTCGGCGATGGTGAAGCCGCTGACGGGGCAGGCGAATTTCTCGGAGAAGATGATCCGGCCGGGCGGGGCGTAGTCGAGCTTCATGCCGGAGGATCGACGCCTCGCCCTTCGGCCGAGGATCCGCGGGGTCGAGATAGGCGAGCCCTTCGGCAAGCTTGAGCGCGGTCTCGAAGCTGTCGGCGAGGCGCGGCTCGATGCCTTCGCGCACGACGATGCGGTCGACGACGACCTCGATGTCGTGCTTGTACTTCTTGTCGAGCGCCGGGGCTTCCTCGATCGCGTGGAACTCGCCGTCGATGCGGACGCGCTGTGAAGCCCGCCTTCTGCCACTCGGCAAGTTCCTTGCGGTACTCGCCCTTGCGGCCGCGAACGACGGGGGCGAGGAGGTAGTGGCGACTGCCCTCGGGGAGCGCCATCACTCGGTCGACCATCTGGCTGACCTGCTGGGCCTCGATGGGGAGGCCGGTCGCGGGGGAATATGGGATTCCGACGCGCGCCCAGAGGAGGCGCATGTAATCGTAGATCTCGGTGACGGTGGCGACGGTCGAGCGCGGGTTACGGCTGGTCGTCTTCTGCTCGATCGAGATGGCGGGGGAGAGGCCGTCGATATGCTCGACGTCCGGCTTCTGCATCATCTCGAGGAACTGGCGCGCGTAGGCCGAGAGGCTCTCGACGTAGCGGCGCTGCCCTTCGGCATAGATGGTGTCGAAGGCGAGGCTGGATTTGCCCGAGCCGCGAGAGCCCGGTGATGACCGTCAGGCTCTCGCGCGGGATGTCGACGTCGACCGCCTTGAGATTGTGCTCGCGCGCGCCGCGGACGCTTATGTGAGTCAACATACGGCAGGCCTATGCTTCGGAATATGGGTCAGCATCGGATCGTTCGTTCCGTTTATGTTCTAGTTTAGCGTGGAGCGCCGCACCCGGTCAACGCGGCAGAATAGGAAATGGGGATTGTCGCCGCGGATTGCCAGCTGTTGATTCCATCCCGGTTGCTGTCAAAGTCACGTCAGCGCAAGCACTTAGGGGGACGAAGTCGATGAGATATCTGATCGTGTTGCCGATGCTTCTGGCGTCCACTGCCGCAGTTGCGGAAATCCCGACGCCGGCACGGCCGGTCACGGACGCCAAGACCCTGACGTCGCCGGCCGATCCTCAGGCTGCGCCGGTGCCGGTCGACGATCTCGTCTTTTCGCGCGGCGTCGGCGATGCGGCGTGGAGCGCGGACGGGCGGCAGCTGTTCGTTTCGACCAACCTCACCGGCCGGTACAACATCTGGCGGATGGACTGCGTCGGGAAGCTGGCCCGTCCAGCTGACTCAGTCAGACGATACCCAGGGCGGGCTTCGCCGTCTCGCCTGACAAGAAGACGCTCTACTACACGCAGGACAAGGGCGGGAACGAGCAGTACGACATCTATGCCGTTCCGACCGCCGGCGGTGCGCCGAAGAACCTGACCAACACGCCGGACCTGCGCGAAGATATGCTGCTGATGGCGCCCGACGGCGAGTCAATGGCGATGTCGACGAAGAAGAGCAGCGAAGGACAGCTCAACCTCGCAGTCATGGACATGGCGAGCGGACAGGTCCGTGCGCTGACCCACGAAACCGATCCGCAGTGGCGCTGGAATCGCGGTGGCGTGGATCGACGGCGATCGATCGCTCATCGCCAACCGCAGCTTTGCCGACGGTTCCTCCGGCGAGGTCTGGAAGATCGACGTAGCGACGGGGAAAGCGACCAAGCTGCTCGGCAAGAAGGATGTGCTCTACAGCGCGAGCGACGCGACGCGCGACGGCTCGGCCGTTGCGCTGACGACTGAACGAGGGAACGCACCAGCCGCACGCGGCCGTGTTCATCCCTGCTACCGGGGCAATCCGTACGCTGAAGCCGACCCCGTGGGAACAGAACAGCGGCGCGATCAGCCCTGACGGGCGTTCGATGGTGGTCCAGACCGGCGAAGACGGCCGGCAGCGGCTCGACCTCGTCGACATCGGCACCCTCGCAGAACAGCCGCTCGCGATGCCGCCCGGAGTCAATGGGACGATTGGCACGCAGCCGTTCACCGCGGACTCGCGGCGACTGCTTGTATTGCATTCGGGCGCCGATACGCCGAGCGAGCTGCAGGCGTTCGACGTGGCTACCGGAACCACGACACAGCTGACGCATCTCGCGATGGCGAGCCTTGCGCCGGAGCATCTGCCGAAGTCGCGGATCGTCACTTACAAGAGCTTCGACGGGACGCTGGTCAGCGCGATTGTGACGATGCCGTTCAACCTCAAGCGCGACGGCAGCAATCCGGCAGTCGTGATGCCGCACGGCGGACCGACGGGGCAGACCAATGACGGTTTCAGCCGCTACGCGACCGCGCTTGCGAGCCGCGGCTATTTCGTGATCCAGCCCAACCCGCGCGGCTCGACCGGCTACGGCCTCGCGTTCCAGAAGGCGAACTTCCAGGACCTCGGCGGCGGCGACCTCAAGGACGAGCTCGCGGCCAAGCAATTCCTCGTCGACAGCGGCTATGTCGATGGCAAGAGGGTTGGCATCGCCGGCGGATCGTACGGCGGGTTCATGACTCTGATGGCGATCGGGCGCGCTCCGGACGAGTTCGCTGCCGCGGTCGATCTGTTCGGGATCATCGACTGGCGGACGATGTGGCAGCATGAGGACGCGCTTCTGCAGGCCTACCAGAAGTCTCTGCTCGGTAGTCCGGACCAGAATCCGAAGGTCTATGACGCGACGTCACCGCTGACCTACATCCATTCGGTGAAGGCGCCGCTCCTCGTGCAGCAGGGGGAGAACGACATCCGCGTGCCGCCGAGCCAGGCGAAGCAGGTGGTCGAGGCGCTCAAGAGGAAGGGGAATACGGTCGACTCCGTCTTCTATCCGGAGGAAGGCCACGGCTTCTACAAGCGCGAGCACCAGCAGGATTCGCTGCAGCGGATGGTCGACTGGTTCGACAAGTATCTGAAGGGCGACGGCGCGGCAGCGAAGTGACAGAGAGGATCAGCCGCTAGCTGGCAGCTTTCGACCCCAAGTGGACGTCAATAGTGTCCGCAAGGCGGTTGGGCCGGGTTCGCCGCGCACTCCTTGTAGAACTTCGCTTCAATTTCCGATGGTTTGTATGGCCCACTACCGGTGGTCTCGCAGCCAACGAGCATGACGAAAGCCGTCAACGTTACGGCCCTGAGCAGACTTGATTTCATTGGCGTTCCCCCTGTCTTGAAGCGCGAACAGAGCGCAGAACGACGTCAGCGCTAACGCTTTATAGCATGATCCTTGCTTTCCATTGGCGGCACTTCGTGAGGCGCGCCATCGGAACTTCTACGGATGGGCCAGTCGCGTTCGCGTACCGCGAAAGCGCACATGCGATCGCAGTCGGCGACCTCTCAGATCATCGAGCAGAAGGACGGCGGGTTCTTGTCGGAGCAGACGTCCGGTTTCGTGTGCGTCGCCTTCCAATATTTCATGAGGCCGGCCTGCTGTGCGACCGACGTGAATGTCGGGTCCGTACGTGCAACGACGAGGTTCGGTCCGAAGAATGGTGCAAAGACGAACACCTTGCCTTTCCCCACGCCATCGGCGGCTTTTTGCAGGGCAACCCGCGGCGCTCCGAGAAGCCCGAGAAGGTTGAGCTGAAGGTCCGAGTTCATGCCGAATGGCATTGCCTGAAGGCGCTCGACAGCTTGCGCCTTGTCGGAGCCTGACGTGAGCGCACGGAAGGCGCCGCCTATCCCATCCCTGAACTTCTGCGGCGCCGCCACCTTCGGGTCGAAGACGATGTTCGCGGCACCGGCATAATCATGCGTGAAGGGCGCTGCCTGGACGGTCATTTGGGCTCGAGCGGTAGCGTCATCACTTAAATCCGCTGCGGCGTCGAACGCCTTGTTCGCGGCGTCGATGTTGCCGGCGTAAAGCAGGGCTTGGCCGAACTCGAACTGAGTGGGGGCATAGAGGGGCTGAACGTCGACCGCCTTGCCGAATTCAGCGAGCGCATCCTTGACCCGTCCGACGTCGAGCAGGAACGTAGCATAGCCGTGATGCTCGCAACCGCACGCGAGCGGACGCGCTTCGAGTGCCTTCTTCATCAAGGCTCCGCGCCCGACGAAGTCATCGGCGTCGGTAAGAAACGCCTTAATCATGAAGGCTTCGCTGTTCGTCGGATCGAGCGCGATCGCCTTGTCAGCTGCTTCAGCCGCCTTTTTCCGAGCCTCGGCGGCATTGGGGCCGCGATCGAACCATTCGGCGCCGATGGAGCCGCTCACCGCCGACCAGCCCCAGGAGAAGTCGGGCGCCGCAGCGACGACCTTGCTGGCAAAGTTCAAGGCCTTGGTGGATTCGCCGCTGTTATCGGCGTCGCAGTAGCCGATGTAGGAAATGAGCGTCGGATCGGGCAGCGCCTTGGAGTAGGTGGAAGCGCCGAACATGCCGCAGCGCACGACCATGCTCGACGAGACCGCGGCGAGATGGGGGACGCGGGCGGCAAGGGCCGCGTCGTAACTGTAGCTCTTCGACCAAAGGACTGCGTTCGTCCGTTCGTTCAAGAGGCGGATGATGACCTTGATCTTGCCGGCCTCGCGCCTGATCGTGCCGCTCAGTGCATAAGCGGGCGCATTGCCTGGCGGCGGCGCTGGCGCGTTGGAGACCGATACGACTCCATCGTCATTGAAGGCGGCGTTGATCTCGTCCCCGAGGGCCGCGGGCATGGTGTCGGGAATGTCCGGCGAAAGACGCTGGAATCCGGCGAGACGCACCTGCATCGTATGCGCGGCTGAGCCGGTGGGACGCATGAAAAGCCAGGCCCCGAGGCTTGCGACAATGACGACCACGGCGGCGGCGGCCATGATCAGCGTTCTGGCGGGAAACTCGGAGATTCGCGCGCGCCGAGTTGCGGCACGTGTAGCCGGAGCAGACGCGGTTTCGGTTCCAGAAACCTGGGAGATCCGCTGCGTCAGGGCGTCGATCGACTTGTCCCAGCTTTCGAAGGCGTCGATCCACTGGCGGGTGGAGAGCTCGTAGGCGAAGGCGTCGCTCGGCTCGACGTCCTCGATGCGCAGTGCCATAACCGGGATGTGATAGCGGCTGGCGAGCGACAGCTCTTTCTTGATTTCGTCACTGTTATTGGCTGCGTCGGAGAAGACGAGCACCATCGCACGCGCATTGCGCAGCGAGCGGACGATCGCTTCCTGATAATTATCACCGGGCGCGACGTCGCGCGTCGAGATCCAGCATTGCGTGCCGCGGCGCTCGATCGCCTTGCAGACGGACAGCGCTTCCTTGCGGTCCGCGGTGGCGTAGCTGATGAAAACCGGGCGCGTCAGCCCGCGGTCGTCACTCGTTACAGGACCCGGTTCATTCACGGCTAGCCCCCTGCCGGAAAGCGAAAGCTTACGCGGTTTGTTCGAAAAGAGAAGCCAATTAGGTCAACGGGAAGCTCGCGATCGCTTCGTAGTGCGCGCCATGGCGGGAGAGGCGGCTTTCGAAGAGGATGAAGCGGTCGATAGGGAACGCTTCGGACGAAAGCCCGCCCGCACGTTCGAGGAAGTCTTTCACTTCGCGGGTCCGTCGGCCCTTCCAGCGCGCAAGCGTGATGTGTGGATGATAGGCGCGCCGTTCGGGTTCGAGGTCGACGGACTGGCACACGCGCTCGACTTTGGCCGCGAGCGCCGCGACCGGTAGCCTGGGTTCCACGCCAGCCCACAATACGCCCGAGTTGCGCTGCTCGAAGCGGCCCACACCCGAAATGCGAAGCTCGAAGGGCGGTGCATGAATGCGCCCGAGCGCATCGGCGAGATCGTTTGCGGTCGGTCGCTCCACCGCACCGATGAAGCGCAGCGACACGTGCAGCTGCGCATCGTCTTGCCAGCGGAAGTCGGCGCCGTCGTCCATCGAGTCAATGAGTAGGTCGCGGATGGCCTCCGGCGGGCGGATGGCGACGAACAGACGATGCATGGCTCAGATCCTGTCGCGCAATGCTTGAATCCAACGCAACGTCAGCTCAGCGGTGTCGGGCGGAAGCTGATCGAGGCGAGCCTCGCAAACCTGCTCCACTTCCCAGGAACAGCGACGAGGTCTGTAACGAACATCTTCGACGATGAGTAGCGCGGCGAGGTCGCGCCTGAAGGTGACGCGCTCCTCCAGCTCGCAGGCGAGGCGAATGCGGCCGTAGGAGGTCATTCCGATCTCCTCGCGCAGCTCGCGGATGGCGGCGGCCTGGGCATATTCGCCGCGGCGGCGGCCACCTCCTGGAACGCGCCAGCCGGTTGCGTAGCGCAGCTTCACAAGAACGATCTTGCGCTCCGGCGTCAGCGCGATCGCGTGGGCGCCGTAGGTGCGCGGTCGGCGAACGACCCAGCCCGCCTGCAGCACCTTGTGAGCTGCAGTCAGGCCGAGGCGCAGGGGCAGATCGATCCAGGCCATCGCCCCTCAGTACGGTTGCGCGAGAGTGGTTCCAATCTCGCCGCCTCCATGCCAGAAGTGGCAAAGGGGGACGGTGATGAGCGGCAAGCGCGGGCTCAGCAACAAGGATTATGAAGAGCTGCTCGAGCCGATGGCGCGCGAGCTGAGCGCGATGGCGCGCTGGATCGCCGAGACCAATCAGCGTATCGTCGTCCTCTTCGAAGGCCGGGACACCGCCGGAAAGGGCGGATCGATCGACATGATCGCCCGGCTGCTTAATCCCCGCCAGTGCCGCATTGTCGCGCTTCACGCACCGAGCGAGCGGGAGCGGACCCAATGGTATTTCCAGCGCTACATCGAGCATCTGCCGGCTGCCGGTGAGATCGTGCTGTTCGATCGCAGCTGGTACAATCGCGCGGGTGTCGAGCGCGTCATGGACTTCTGCACCAATGACCAGGCGCAGGACTTCCTCAACGCCGCGCCGGAGTTCGAGCGTCACCTCGTCGACGACGGCATGCTGCTCTACAAATATTGGCTCTGCTGCGACCAGGAGGTGCAGGAGAAGAGGTTCGAGAACCGGCTCGACAATCCGATGAAGCGATGGAAGCTCTCGCCGATCGATATCAAGGCGCGCGAGCATTACGACGATTACACCGAGGCGCGGGAAGATGATGCTGTCGGCGACGCACACCGACTTCGCGCCGTGGACGCTCGTGGATTTCAACGACCAGCCGCTGGGGCGCCTGACGCTGCTGAGGCACCTCCTTGACCAGGTTCCGGACACCGAACTGCCGCTGGCGGAGATCGACTGGCCGCCGCTGGGCAAGAAGCCGAGCAAGGAACGCTACGGTGTCCTTCGGCCGCTAACGTCATACCCGGTGCACTTGCACAAACATCATCATAAGCACGGGGAAGATTGAACCGAATCAGGACGCATGGGGGGACATGATGCGCGCATCGAAGCTGCTGCTGGAAATTACAGCCTATTATCTCGTCATCGGGCTCGCGGTTTTCATCGCGATCAAGGTCTGGCCGGAGCTCCGCAGTTACCTGCCAATCGGTGGCGTCGAGCAACTGATCAGCCAGCCGAGCAAGAACCCTCTGGAAGCAAGCCAGGCGGTTCGGGCGGCGCATGTCGCCAATTTCGGGCAGAGCGTGTTCTGGCTGGTTGTCGCGATCATCGCCGCGATCCTGGTCTCGCTGCCGGTCAGCTGGACCTACATGGCGGTGCGTGGCGGAGATGAATATGACCAGTCGCTCGTCAACACGATCATCGTCCTGCCGATGGTCGTCACCGGCATCGTCATCATCGTCCAGAACAGCCTCGCCCTGGCCTTTTCCTTGGCGGGGATCGCGGGTGCGGTTCGGTTCCGAAATTCGCTCAAGAGTTCGGGCGATGCATTATTCATCTTGTTAGCGGTCGGCATCGGCCTGAGTGCCGGCATTGGCGCGATCGAGCTGGCCGCGGTGGTCAGCATCTTCTTCAACTATTGCTTCGCGCTGCTGTGGGTCACCGAATATGGCGAGCGCGACCAGATGAAGCGCTTTCTAGCCGACTACCGGGTCAGTGAGACGGTCGTTGTCGTCGAGGAAGGAAGATCACCCGACGCAGCGCCGTAACAGTTTCGAATTCACCACCTCGTCGCTGGCGATATCAGCGAAGAAGCCGTCGAGGAATGATATCGCTTTGCTTAAAGTCGCTGGCTCGAGTTCCGGCGTTGAGGTGATCGCGGCCATCAGCTGCGGCCGCGCCTCGCGCATCTGACGTGCGGCGGCGAGCACGTCGTTATTGTGCAGGCAATAGCCCCGATAAACCCGCTCGCGCACCGAACTGATGTGGAGCTGTTCAGGCGGCGTGGCGTAGGGCGCGTCGACAAAGCCTGAGAAGTCGAAGTCGTACGGAACGGGGATTGCCGCGCCCGGTCCTAGGGGCCCGATCAGCTCGGCATTGTGGCAACATTCGTGTCCGGCGGGCCCCGCGCGCATCGACCAATCGTGATTGGCGACCATGTCCTGGAGCAGCGCATATCGCGCAGCGTCGGGACCGCTGAGATCGCTTGCCGGAATGATGTTGGAAGCATGGGTCTGCTTCATCCCGTTGCGCTTCGCGACGTCACTGAGGTCTTCGAGGAAATAGCCGATGCGCGAGATGATCGGACGGCCGTCGGGGCCCAAATAATCGATGTTGGCGAGACGCACGCGGAAGCTGTGCGGGGTCAGCAGATTGTACATTTTGTAGACGGAATATTCGAGCAGCACCTTCTGCTGGAACGACGGGCTGCTCTTGCAGTGGGTAACGAGCTTGAGCTTCTTCTGTCCCTTGAAAAGCGACGTGGCCGGCGGCGGTGTCGTGAACTGCACCCGAAGCGGTGGGAAATCGCAGACGTCGGTGGCGCGGCGGGTGATGCCGCGGACACTGAGCGCGACCGGCAGCGCCTGTCCATTCGGGTCGGCCAGCGTCCCCGAGACCACCTGGTCGGAACGGTTGTGGATCAGGCTGGATAGGGGCGCCTGGATGACGATGTGAATCGGGTCCGACGTGGCGAACAAGGGCTTGGGCTGCTGCGCCAGGGACGGTGCCGAAACGATCGCGAAGCAAGCTGCGAAGAACGCGAGTAATCCCCTCATTGCGCGGGCCTTCCGACAGTATGTGGGATCATCTTCCCGCCGATGATTTCAAGCCAGCTCAACACGCCGCCGTATGCACGTGAATTGCCCGTATCGATGCGCGCCAGCCGATCGTTGCCGAGCAATTGGATGCCCCCGAGGGAGGGCGTGTGGCCGACGACGATCCGCTGTGCCCCGAAGGCAGAGAGGACGATGTCGAGTTCCTGGTCGGCGGTGATAAGACGCGAACCGGGAATCTTCGCGCGCACCTCGTCGGCGTCGGCGTCGCGCGTGACCAAGCCACGATACCAGAGCGGACCGAGGGGATCGTAGAGAATGGTTGAGGGCAGATTGTCGGCCGCCGCCATCGCCGTGGCGATCCGGCGGTTGATGTCCTCGAGCGGAAGCTTGGAATATTCGGCGCTGAGCCCGCCGTGGACGAACAGGGTCCCGTCAATTTTCACGATCGCCGGGTTCCTGGTCGCCCAGCGCCCGAGCTCGCCCGACGGGCTCCATGCCTGCTTGTGCTCCACCCAGCCGAGGGGATGAGCGGCCATCCATGCCTCCCGAACGGCGGACGGCGCCGCGTTGGGGTTGGCCGCCTCCAGCTGCTTGCGGATGGCGATGTAATATTGCTCGCGCCGGGCAGTCGAGCGGTCGTCCACGAATGCCGCGATCTCGCCTGGAGTCGTGTACCGGAAGTCGCCGAGCAGGTTCATCGCTTCGTGGTTGCCGAGCACGACGACCACCCGCCCGCCAGCGCGGGGTGCCTCCGACTGAAGCTGTTGGAGACTGCGGACGATCTGGAGCGAATCCGGCTGACGGTCGAGGACGTCACCGAGCTGGACGAGCGTGGTGTTACCGCCGGACCAATGGCCATTCGCATCGATCAGGCCCGCGGCGCCGGCGATCGCCTGCCAAGCCTGATAGTCACCGTGCAGATCGCCAACGGCTACGATCCGACCGAGCGGCGGCGCAGCTGCAGTGCACCCCGCGGTTGGCGCAAGGAAGAAGAGGGCCGCAAGCACCAGCAGCGCGATGCGGATGAGCCGCTCAAGCGGGGTCCGTATCGTGGCTGCCCCCATTAGCGCAGTGTTGCACCGCCCGGACTGACGAGCAATGGCGTTAATGTATGGCGTTAAGCGCCTCGGCGTTGCGGCGGTCGCAACCTGTGTTAGGCTGCCGATCATGTCTAACCGCCTGCTCCTCGCCGCGATTGCTCTCGCCGGGACACCAGCTGCAGCGGCGGAGCCAGGCCTGTGGCGAGCATGTACGATCGACACGGTTTCGGTCTGCACCCCGGACCGCTGCACTCCGCGCAAGCCGGCGATCTCGATCTACATTTCGAGCTACATAGATCGCGGAACGGAACGCGCGGCCTATTACCGATGCGCGCCAAAGCTGACGAAGTGCGACCGCTACAGCGCCCTCGCTTACAGGACTGGCGATTTCGTGATCTTCTCGCTTCCGCAACGGAGCGTGTTCGCCAAGCTCGCAAGTGACGACAGCATCACCGACGTCGCAGCACTCGGAAGCGACGTGTTCGTCTCGCGCGGCAAGTGCGCCGCCTCTTTGCCGCCGCGCGCCAGCGAGCTGCGCTCGCAGTAATCAGGCGGTCGCGGGCTTTTGCGCTCGCTCGCCAGGCTTTGCGGTTGCGTGCTTCTCGGGCTTGGGCAGGGGTTCGAAGCTTCGGCTTAGCGAGCTGGCGATCTCGCCGGCGAGACCGACGCCGTAGAAGCCGAGGGTGATGAGCATTGCAGCGGGGCGCTGCCAGACCGGCAGCTCGACATTCTTGCCGCGGGTCCAGATCCGCCACCAGCTCTTGCCGACTTTCCCGCCGAAGAACTTGAAGGCGTAGGCGAAGCGGCCGATGCGATTGCGCGTCGCCATTTGGAAGGCGAAATAGTCGCGGTCCATTCCCATGGTCCACGCGCGCCAGGCGAGGAACTTGTACCCTGGGTGCGGGGCATGGACCGTCATGGCGTCGGCCGTGCGCGTGTATTGATAGCCGTTGGCGATCATGTCGCGGAGCCAGAAGCCGCACTGCTTCTTGAACGCCGGCATGTCGGGGAAGGGATTCGCTTGGAAGAAGTCGGTTCGAACGGCGCAATTGTTGGCATGGATCTTCTCGCGCTTGACGGTCTTCTCGCGCTCTTCGCGCGTGTCGAAGATCCAGCTCAGCGCGAAGGTCTTCGAAAGCAAGTCGTCGTAGCCGAGCACGGTGAAGCCGCCGACCGCCATGATCTTCGGGTTCGAAAAGGGCTTCAGAAGATTTTCGAGCCAGCCGGGCTGCGGCGCCGCATCGCTGTCGAGCATGATCGACAAGTCTGTTGTGGCCCGTCCGATGCCGTAGTTCTTGAGCCTGTAATAAGTGAGGCCGTCGGTCGGCACGATCTCGAGGTCGGCGAGATCCTTGAGCCGCGGAGCGGTCGTCGCCAGCGCCTTCTCGATCACGGCCGGATCGACCCGGTTCTTGTCGTACAGATACATGATTCGAGGCCTGCCGCTCATGCGGGGCGCGGCGTCTTCGATCTCGCGCTGGAAGGCAGCCATCGCCGCCGTCGTCCATTTGTCGAGAACGTCGATCGCATTCTCCCATTCGATCACTATGGTGACTCTCGGGAGCGCCGCCGGGGCGGCTTTCTTGGTCGCTTTCTTGGCCATGATGAGCGCGAATATAGGTTCAGCCAGCCGTCAGGCCAGCCCTGTATTGTTCCTTAAAGGGATGGCCCGTCCGGTTTTCCTTGAAGTCATTCGGACCATCCACGATATATTGAGGAAGCGAAACGGGGCCATTGTCCCCGCGCGAAGGAGAAGAAATGGCTGAATGGAATGACCCGCGCACGACTGGCGTGAGCCCCGCCGCAACGGTTGGTGTTCCGCGCGCCGCCCGCGATGTGGGCCTTCGGTCGTACATGCTGTCTGTTTACAACTACATGGCGTCGGGCGTTCTGCTGACGGGCATCGTCGCCATGCTGTTCGCCAACAGCAGCCTCATCAACCTGATCGTCAACCCGGCCACCGGCCAGGCGACCCCACTGTTCTGGATCGCCTTGTTCGCGCCGCTCGCGATCGTTTTCGCACTCGGCTTCGGCATCAACCGGATCTCGGCAGGCGCAGCTCAGGCGCTGTTCTGGGCCTATGCGGCGCTCGTGGGCGTGCAGTTCTCGAGCCTGTTCCTGGTCTATACGGGAGCGTCGATCGCCCAGGCCTTCTTCGCGACGGCCGCAGCGTTCCTCGGCCTCAGCCTCTACGGCTACACGACCAAGCGCGACCTCTCCGCGATGGGGACCTTCTTCATCATGGGCGTGGTCGGGCTGTTCGTGGCGATGCTGATCAACCTGTTCCTGCGCTCGCCGGGCCTCAACCTCGCGATTAGCGCGTTGGGCGTCTTGATCTTCGCGGGGCTGACCGCCTACGACACGCAGAAGATCAAGAGCATCTATTTCGCGGTCGCGGGTAACGGCGAAGCGATGGCGAAGTCGGCGGTGATCGGTGCGTTGAACCTCTACATCGACTTCATCAACATGTTCCTGTTCCTCCTGCGCTTCATGGGCAATCGCCGCTAACCCGCAGGCAAACGACACAAGGAGGGCCGCTCGGAAACGGGCGGCCCTTTTCGTTGGTGGACGCGGCTTGCACCTTCGTCGAATTGGAGCAACAGACGCCCTTATCCATAGTTAAGTGAAACTGGATTCGGGTGAGGATTAAATGACGTTGGTGGTTTGGAACGTTCTGGCTCGCTGATTGCGCAGGCCGACCAGGCGATGGCACGCGGCGATGTCCGCGAGGCCGCGAGCCTGCTCGAGGTCGCGGCGCAGCGCGGGCGAGATTCGACGACACTTTTGCGGCTTGCAACGGTGCGCCGTTCGCTCGGAGACCTTGCCGGTGCGCTTCAAGCGGCGACCGCGGCCGTCGAGCTTTCTCCACGCAATTTCCTGATGTGCCTGCTGCTGGGGAGCCTTCGCGAGGCGACGGGCGCGCTCCACGCCGCGCAGCGGGCCTATCGCTCGGCCTGCGATCATGCCCCGCTCAATCTCGATTTCCAGCCGACGATGGCGAAGCAGCTGGAGTGGGCGAGGCGCCGCGTCGATGCAGCCGAGCAGTGGATGAAGCGCGTCCTCGAGTGGGATCCGGCGGACGCCGCTCACAACCTCAGCCGCGAGCAAGAGGGGCGCATTCGCGGGTTTCGGTCGAACATCCTCGAGAATGTGCAGTCGGGCCCGATCGCGCCACCGGCTTTCATGGTCCCGGGAATTAAGCCCAGGCGTTACTTCGACCCTTCGGCTTTTGCCGGCGTCAGCGATCTCGAGCTGGCCACAGAAGAAATCCGCTCCGAATTTCTCGCACTCGCGCAGACCAAGAGCGATGCGTTCTCGAGCCGTTTGAAGGGGCTTCACTCAGTGGAAAGGGACGGAAGCCGTCCGGGCGCGTGGTCGATGATTCCCCTGATCAAGAATGGGGCCGTCGTCGAGGAGTTTGCCTCGTGCTGTCCGAGGACGATGCAGCTTGCTCAAAAGCTCGACTTGCCGAGTCTCGGGCTGATATCGCCGAGCCTCTATTTCTCGGTGCTCGAGCCGAACAGCCGCATCGCGCCGCATACCGGCATTACCAATGCTCGGCTGATTGCGCATCTGCCGCTCATAGTGCCCGATAACTGCGGCTTCCGTGTTGGCGGCGAGACTCGCCAGTGGAAGGTTGGGAAAGCCATGGTGTTCGATGACATGACCGACCATGAGGCGTGGAACGACAGCGACCGTATCCGCGTGGTTCTGATTGCCGATCTCTGGCGGCCGGAATTGAGCAACCCCGAGCGTGCCGCGGTTAGCGACCTGATGGACTGCAGGAACGTGGCCGTGGCAAACTAATCGGGAAATCGATCGAAATATTCGCTGGCGTCAACCGTTTCGCAGCGCGCGACGTAGCGATCGATCAACTCCTCCTCTTCGCTCAAGACCATCGCCAGCGTCCCCATGTCTGTTCCGACGAGTAATCGCCGTTCCTCGAAGCCGAACAGCAGCCCGCAGGCGATCCGATGCTCCGCAGCCGCGCGCGAAGCGACGTGGACCAGGACTTTGGTTAAATCTGGCGCGCCCGGGCATCGCTGAAGCGTGGCGGGTGCTTGCGGCCTCGCCGGCTCCGGCAATTTGAGGTCGCTGCTCCGTGCCACGAGACGCGCCGCAATGTCCGGCAGATCGCCTTTCATCTGCCGCACGAAATCGTCGACACGGTCGACGGCGAGCGGGCGGGCGATGTATCCGTCGAACAGAACGGTCGTGGACGGGGTGGCGAGATAGTCCGCGTCCGGGGTGCATAGCCAGATCGCCGAGACCAGCCATTCGGGCTCACCTTCGACTGCCCCGAAGCGTTCGAGCTGATCGGCAAGAGCGCTAATCGCCTCCGGCCGGCTTCCGAGCCCAACGAATTCCCCTACGCCCACGCGCGCAGCGTAACGCAGGCGAATCGAACTGCAATTGTTGAGCGGGAGTAAATGCGCCTGTTCAAGCCAAATGCCGGTCTCGCCTATGCGGGCTGGGACTGGGCTGCCTGCATCTCTGCGACCGCTTCGTCGTCCTTGGCCCAACCGCGCTGGAAGGCTTCGCGCGCTTTGATTCGGTCGACATAACCCGTGAAGCTGTCGCGGTTGGGGAGCGTACCGAACTGCGTCCCCCATATGATTGCCGAGCCGACATAGACGTCTGCCGCGGTGAATCGGTCGCCGCAGACATGGTCGCGTAGGCTGAACAACTCGTCTAGAACTGAAACGACCTTGTCGTAGCTGCCGTAGCCGAACATCCGCATCTGCTCCGGCGCAGGATCCCACTTGGCGTAATGGTTGGTAACCGCCTGTTCGACCGGCCCCGCGGCGTAGAAGAGCCAGCGGTAATAATCGGCTTTCTCATCGCCCCTGGGGCTGAGGCCGGCCTCCGGAAAGACGTCGGCGAGATAGGCGCAGATCGCCGCGCTCTCGGTGATAATATGATCGCGATGCTTGATCGCCGGCACCTTGCCCATCGGATTGACGGCAAGGTAGCGCTCGCCCTTCAGCTGGTCGTAGGCGATGACCTCCGTCTCATAGGCAGCGCCGATTTCCTCGAGCATCCAGCGAACGATCCGGCCGCGCGATTGCGGGTTCGTGTAGAAGATGAGGTCGGCCATTTTCGACTCCTGTCCTGGCGGCAGGAGCGCGAATTACTCTTGTTGGAGCGCTTGCTCCAGCACGGTTAGGCTTAGCCGAATACCCGCTTGGCGACAGCGCGGTAGCGCGGATCGTTACGCAACGAGTCGAGGAAGGGATCGACCTGCATCGATGCGAGGCCGGAATCGCGCTTCTCCCAGGCCGCCTGGAGGGCTGCACCACCTTTGTCGACGTCGCCGGCCTGCGCGTAGATCTGGGCAGTCTGGTAGTTGGCGGCGTCGCCATATCGCTTCCGGATGGCATCAATGGCGGCGAGCGCCTGATCCTTTCGCTTCAGCCGGACCGCGATCGCGGCCACCCCCACGATCCTGCGATAATCGTCCGCGGGCAGCTTCTCGAGCGCGCGCGTTGCTTCTTCCAGGCGATTGAGCATCAACAGGTCCCATCCGATGATGCTCCTGGCGAGCGTGTTTTCCTGTTTGATCAGCAATGCCCGCCGGCCTGCTTCGAGCGATTCCGGATAGCGCCGACCATAGAAATAAATTCTCGACTGGACCGCCCGCGCGACAGCGCTGAGCGGGTCGAGGCCGATTGCCTGTGCGGCAACGTTCTCGGCTTCGTTCTGACGGCCCATCTGGCAGAGAGTGAGTGCATGGTTGAAGAAGATCGGAGCATCCGCTCCAGGAAGCGTTACCGACCGCTGCGTTTCCTGGAAGGCACGGCTCATTGCCAGCTGGTTATGGTAGATTACGCCAAGCGCGGAGTGCCCGAGCGCCAAGTTCGGAGCGATTTCAATCGCACGCCGGGCGGCACTGAGAGCCTCCGTTTCACCCGCATCTTTCTGGGCTGCATCGCTGGCATAGGTGCTCGCCCACAATTCCTGTTCCAGCCCCAATCGCGCAAAGGCTTGCGCATAATTCGGATCCAAGTCCGTTGCCTGCTTGAGCTGAGCGATCCGGCGAAGGTGTGCCTCGCTGCTGTCATCGCCGATGCTGGCGGTCGCCTGGAGCAGCAGGTCCTGTGCCTGCGCGTTGTTCGTCCCGCCGATGGCGGTAAGACTCTGCGAAGCACCGCCAAGCTGAACGCTCAGCGCACGTGCAACATTCGCAGCGATGTCGGACTGGATTTGAAGGACGTCGCCGAGCGGCCGGTCGAAGCTCTGCGACCACTGTTCCAGACCGTCCTTTCCATCAACCAATTGGGCATTCACCCGGACGGTCGAGGATGAGCGGCGGACGCTTCCAGTGACGACATTGGCGACGTCGAGATGGTGCGCGGCGGTGACTGCATCCGCATTTCTCAACATCTCGGACGATGTTCGGGCGACCACGTGGAAGCTCCCGAGAGCAGCAAGCGCAGCCCGGACTTCCTCGGCCATCCCATCAGAGAAATAATCTTCGGAGCGATCGCCGCTGAGGTTGGCGAACGGCAGGACGGCGATCGTATTGGCTTTTGCTCCTGATGGCCGGAACAGCATCCATCCGGCGGCGCCCGCAGCAATGACGACCGCACTTCCGCTCGCTGCCAATGCCGCGCGTCGAGTCACGCTTGGTCCTGGCGCGGCGGCCGCAATCGGAGCATCGCGCCCAAGCATCGAGTGCACGCACGTGCTGATCGCACGGTAGCGCGGATCGGAGGCATCGCCCTTCCATGAGGTCAGCGGCAAAGCCTGCGTCTCGCCAAAGCCGAGCGGCGGATCGACCTTGTCGATGGTAACAGGGAGGTAGACCTCGCGACGCTGGGCGCGGCTCGCTTCGTCCCGGACGAAGCGCCCTTCCGGTCCCGTCGACCGTTTGCTCCATACGACGATGACGCAGCGGGCAGCATCGAGATGCTCCGCGATCGTTTCACGCCATGCTTCCCCGCCGCTAACGCGCGCATCCCACCAGACTGACAGGCCTTCAGCCTCAAGCCTTTCGACGAGGGGCTCGACCCGAGCTCGGTCCTCAGCCTTGTAGGAAACAAAGACGTCCGACATGCACCCCCCAACGGACGCCACTTTATGAGGAATGCCTTTTCGAAGCGAGCGCCTGCGCCAGCTCCTCAGCTCGGACCGTGGGCCTTCTTGCTAGTCTGGTCGTCTCGGTAACGATCGATCTCGTCGGACTGGCGAAGGATTTTCGAATCCGGATCTAGTGTAACCTGGCTATACCAGCTTGGAAGTTCCAGCGAGCCGTGGCCGCCGATCATTGGAACGACTTGGCGCTTGCCATCGACGCCCACCTCGACGGGCATGGGGAAGGGGAGCCCGCGAGGCGTCTTCCACTGTAGGAAAAGAGTATTGCCTTTGCGCCAGCTGACGAGGCGCGGCAGACGCGCCTGGCGAAGGTAGACATTGAAGAACCAGTGGAGGTCCTGGTTGGCTTCCTGGCTCGCGATCGCGACGAACTCGTTGGTCGAGCCGAAGCGAGGCTGGAAGTTGCCGGGAAGCGGGTCGGGCCGGCCGTAGACGAGGCGCCGCGTCGCCCGCCAGAACGCGTCGTCGCCGATGAGGCCCCGCAGCGTGTGAAGCACCCAACTCGCCTTGTAGTAGATGTCGGTGCCGGGACCGGTCTTGCCGTCGTAAACCTCGCTCTCCGGCTCGCGGCGACCGGACACGATCGGGTGCTTGTTGGCGATCTGCTGACGCTGTTTGAGCATGGCGGCGTCGTAGGCCATCCGGCCGCGCAGCCAGGCGAGCGTGACAGGCTGCATGTAGCTGGCGAAGCCTTCGTGCAGCCACATGTCGTCCCAGTCGGCATTGGTCAGCTGGTTGCCGAACCATTCGTGGCTGAACTCGTGGTTGAACAGCCAGTCATAGCCTTCGGGCGCGATCTTGTAGGCATTGCCGTACGCATTGATCGTCTGGTGCTCCATGCCGAGGTGCGGGGTCTCGACCACGCCCACTTTCTCCTTGCTCCAGGGGTATGGGCCGATCGTCGCCTCGAAAAAGCCGACCGTCTGGATCATTTCGGCGAGCAGCGCCGCAGCCTGCCGCTCCTCGCCGGGCAGGTACCAATATTCGATCGGGAAGCGGTTGCCGAAGCGGCTGTAATAGGTCGTTTGCGCGAGCTTGTAGTGCGCGATGTCGATTGCGATTGCGTAGTTGTTGGGGTGCGATGCCTGCCAGTTCCAGCGCGTGCGGCCGTCGGGAAGCTTGTCGATCCCAAGCAGGCGGCCGTTCGAGGGCGCTGCGAGCCCCTTCGGCGCGATGATGTGCTGGGTAATGGTGCCGACCTCGACGAGGCTGTTGTCGAAGCAAGGCCAGAAGAGGTCGCAGCCTTCGCCTTCGACCGCGGTGGCGACCCACGGGAGTCCGGCCTTCGTGTAAGCCCAGACGAAGCCGCCGTCCCATGGCGCTCGCTTCGCGACATGTGGGTGGCCGCCGTAGGCGACCGCAAGCGTCAAATGATCGCCTGCACGCTTGGCTGCAGGAAGCTCTACTGTGACCAGACCGCCGACGTTCGCCCACGCCGAGCGGGGCACGCTGCGGCCGTCGGCTGCGATCAAATCGATCGGAAGCGCCGGATCGAGATCGAATTGCAGCTTGGAGATCGGTGCCTTGACGGTGAAGCCGAGGATCGCGCGCCCGTCAATCCGGCGCTGCTCAGGATGAACCTCAAACGTCAGGTCGGCCGTATCGAATGTGACCGAACGCTGTTCGCGCGTGAGCGGAAGTCCGGTCTTCGCCGTTCGCTCAGCCAGCTTCGGCGCGGGCCGATGAGTGAGCCAAATGACCGCCGCCAGCGCGACCAGCAGGACCGCGAGGATCGCCCACGGCTGCCAGTCGCGGTTGCGGCGCTCCGGCGGTTGGTTCAACCGCGCTCGCCGGGCCGAGGCGTCGTTACTGGCTGACCGGCAGGAGCGGCTGCACCGCGCTCAGGGGCGGTCGCATCGCGCGCCGCCCTGAATTCGCTGTCCGCGGACCAGTTCGGCCAGTCCCGCGAGTTGGCGAGCCTGAGGCCCACCTGGTGCAGCAGCTCGGCGTTCTCAGCGACTCCGCTCCAGTCCCAGTTAGCCTGCCATTGATCGCTTGGCTGGTGATAGTGGAGGCGGTTGTATTCGCTGGCGAGCTGCTCGCCTCGCGCCGTGCCGCCGTTCACCAGGTCGAGCCCTTCGGAGAAGCTGATGGCGGGCACGCCGACCTTCGCGAACGGGAAGTGGTCGGAGCGATAGAAGCCGCCCGTCTCGGGGTGCGGGTCCGGCACGTAATAGCGGCCCTGCGCCTTGCCGGCGGCGATTACATAATCGGTGAGGTCGAGCTTCGCGGTTCCGCGGATCGTGAAGTCCTTCTGTCGACCATCGGGCAGCCACGCGTCGACGTTGAGGTCGGCGACCGTCTTGCCTGGCGCGTAGAGTGGGTGGGTCGCGTAATATTCGGAGCCGAGCAGGCCCTTTTCCTCCGCCGTGACAGCAAGGAAGACGATAGAGCGGTCGGGCTGAGGACCGTGCGCCCAAACCCGCGCCTGCTCGATCAGGGCGGACACGCCAGTGCCGTTGTCGACCGCGCCGTTGTAAATTCGGTCGCCGGTCGCGTCGGGCTTGCCGACGCCGAGATGGTCCCAGTGCGCCGAATAGATGATCGTCTCGTCGGGATGCGTCCTGCCAGGTAGGATTCCGACCACATTGTGGCTGTTGATGACCTGGGGAGTCGCCGAATAGCGAGCGGTCAGCGTCGCCTTGAGTGGCATCGGCAGGAAGTTCGGATTGCGCGCCGCGACGCGGGCCTGCTCGAAGTCGAGGCCCGAGCGCTGGAACAGCTGGACCGCGAGCGGACGCTGGATCCAGCTTTCGAACGGCGAATGGGCCGCGGCCTGGTTCTCGCGGACAATGTCAAACTGCGGAATCGTGTTCGAGTTCTGGACGACTTCCCAGCCGTATGAGGCGGGAGCAGTTTCGTGGATCAGGATTACGCCCGCGGCGCCCTGGCGTGCCGCTTCCTCGAACTTATAGGTCCAGCGGCCGTAATAGGTCATCGACTTGCCGCCGAACTTGCCGGCGACCGGATCGCCCGCCGCGGCTTCGAAGTCGGGGTCGTTGACCAACTCGACCAGGATCTTACCGTGCATGTCCTGACCCTTGAAGTCGTTCCACCCGCGCCCGGGTGCGTCGACGCCGTAGCCGACGAAGACGAGCGGTGCGTTTTCGATATCGACCTGTTTGGCGCCGTTGAGCGGGGCGAGCACGGCGATGTCCGGTCCTTGGCGGATCGGAACGGCAGTGCCGTTCTCATCGAGGCTAAGTTCAGGCGTTCCGTTGATCGAGGACTGGAGCAGCGGGACAGTCTGGAACCACGTCCGCTGGCCGTTGACCACATCGCCGCCGGGCTGGACCCCGGCCGCTTTCAGCTGGTCGGCGATATACTGGATTACCGTCGGCTCGATCGGCGTCGCCGGGCCGCGGCCCTGGAAGGCGTCGGACGACAGCTGCTTGTCGACCTCAGACAGCCGCTCGGTGCTGAAGGGGTTGGTCGATGCGGCTGCGACCGGAACGGCGAATGCAACGGCGCTCGCCAATAGCCAACGGGCGGTGCTCACAGTCTTTCTCCCCATGTGTGTGTGCGCCCGGCGGCTGAAGCGCCGCAGCGCGAAAAGGTTGCAATTCCCGACTAGTTAGTGAGCGGCCCCTGGGGAAGCCCCTTCGTTGGAAGCGACGGGCGCCGGTCCTTTTTGCGTGCGGTAGCGGTCGAACCAGGCGAGGATTGCGCTGGCCTTGGCGGCCGCCTGGCTTGGGCGGGCGGCGATTCCGCCGTGGCTGGCGCCGGGGACCTTCACGAACTCTGTCGGAACTCCGCGGAGTTGGAGCGCTTCGTAATATTGCTCGGCCTCGCTGTCGGGCGTCCGATAATCTTGGCTTCCGACAACGACAAGCGTCGGCGTTTTGACGTTGCCGACCAGGCTGAGCGGCGAGCGCGCCCAGTAGCCCGTTGGGTCTTCCCAAGGCTTCTTGGCGAACCAGTAAGGCGAGTAGAATGCGGCGCCGTCGCTGGTCAGCGCGAAGCTTGACCAGTTGATCACCGGCTTCTGGGTTGCGGCGGCGCGGAAGCGGTCGGTCTTGCCGACGATCCACGCCGTCAGCACGCCGCCGCCCGAGCCGCCCGTGACGAAGAGGTTGTTTGGGTCGACGTGGCCAGTCGCGATGGCAGCATCGACCGCGCTCATCAGGTCGTCATAGTCGTGGCCGGGATAGGCCTTGTCGATGAAGTTCGCGAACTGCTCGCCGTAGGACGTCGAGCCCCGGGGGTTGGCGTAGAGAACGATGTAGCCGTCCGCCGCGTAGAGCTGGTCGTCGGTCGAGAAGCTCGGGCCGTAGGCGGAGAAGGGGCCGCCGTGGATCTCGAGGATGAGCGGATATTTCTCCGTGGCATCGAAGTCGGGCGGAGTAACCATCCAGGCGTCGATCGGGCGTTGGTCGACGCTGGAGGTGACCGGAAGCTTTTGCACCTGCGCCATCGCCCTGGCTGCGAGGTCCTCGTTGAGATGCGTGAGCTTGTGGACTCCGCTACTGGTGATGATCGCGATGTCGGAAGGGTGGAGCGGATCGCCGACGGTGACGGCGACCGCGCCGCTTTTCTTCGCGACGTCGTACTCGCCGCCGGCATAGGGACGGTCGAGCTCCGCGCCGGTGAGGCCGGTCGCGACATCGCGGATCGAACCGTCGAGCCCGACGCGCTCGATCTTGTTGGTTCCGCGGTCCTCGATCTGAACGTAAATGGAGCGGCTGTCCGGCGACCAGATCGGGCCGCCGACCGAGCGGTCGAGACTGCCGGTAAGAACCCGCTTGCCCGAACCGTCGAGGTTCATGATCGACAATTGCGCATTCTGGTAGCCGAGCTGTCTGTCGTCGAACCCAACATAGGCGATGTAGCGCCCGTCGGGCGACACGATAGGCCCGTCGTCGGGCCCCTGGCGGTTGGTGAGCGCGACCGGTGCGCCCCCGTCGATGCTACTGCGGTAGACCTCGTCGTTGAGCGGCTCGCGCTGCCAGTTCTTCGAGAGATTAGCGCTGAAGATGATGGAACGGCCGTCCGGGGTCCAGCTGACCGGTCCGCCGGCGTTGGTCGCGCCGAAGGTCAGCTGAGTCGGGGCGCCGCCATCAGCGGGGACCCAGAATAGCTGCGCGTATCCGGCCTTGAGATAACCGTCGTCGTCCGTGCGGTAAGTGACCGTGTCGATCACCTGCAGCGGGTCGGCCCATTTCGCGCCCTCGGGCTTGGGAGGCGCCTTGCCGAGCGTTGGCTCCTCGTCGGGAACGAACATGGTGTAGGCGATGCGGCGGCCATCGGGCGACCAGGCGAGCGCTCCGGGGCTGTCGGGCAGCCCGGTGATGCGCGCGCTCTCGTTGCTTCCCAGCCAGCGGACATAGAGCTGCGGGCTCCCGCCTTCCGCGGCCACATAAGCTAGCCGCGTGCCGTCAGGGGACCAGCGTGGCGAGAAATAGGAGCCGGAGCCCGCCAGAAGAGGCCGCTGCTGCCCGGTCGCGACGTCGATCAGCCAGATTGTCGGGCGCGCTTTGTCGGTCATGATGTCGTTGGAACGCCGCACGTAGGCGATCGTCCGGCCGTCGGGACTGATCTGAGGGTCCGTCGCAACCTCGAGGTTGAACAGATCGGAGCCGGTGAAATGGCGGGTCGGGCCGGTGGCCGGAGCGGCCGTGGCAGGTGCGGCGAGAGCGGTGGCAGCGAACAGGAGCGCGAGCGGCGAAAGCGGGCGAATGGATTTCAACGAAGGTCCCCTCCGGAATCGGAATGGCGCGACGATTCAACTTTCGGGCGCGTATCGCAAGCCGGGCATCGACAAACCGCCGCGGGGATTTGTTCAACCAAACGGTTGACAATTAGCCAGTTACTATTAATTCTAAACCATATGGTTGAGAATCGACTCGATACGACGTTCCACGCTCTGGCCGATCCGACGCGGCGCGGGATGCTCGCGAGCCTCGCGCTCGGCGACAAATCGATCGGCCAGCTCGGAGAGCCTTTCGCGATGACGTTTGCCGGTGCGTCCAAGCATGTGAAGGTTCTCGAAAGCGCAGGGTTGATCGAACGGCGGAAGGCCGGTCGTCATCAGATCTGCACACTCAAGGCCGACCCGCTCGCAGAAGCCGAGGCATGGCTGAAGCAATGGGAGAAATTCTGGTCCCTCAGGCTCGATCGCCTCCAGGTGCTTATCGAAACGCATTCGAAGGAGAGTCCAAATGGCTGAAGCTGTACTTGCCCCGGTCCAGCGGATTTCGTCGGACACGATCCGGCTCGAGCGCCTTATCGATGCGCCGCCCGAGAAAGTGTGGCGCTATCTCACTGAAGCCAGCCTTCGCGAGCAATGGTTCATGGGCGGGACCGATGCGCGTGCGATCGGGGACTTCGAGCTCCTCGTCGACCATGACAAGTTGTCCGACGACGCGGTCGGCTATCCGGAGAGCTACGAGTGTTTCAAGGGCCGCGTGTTCCACGAGAAGGTGCTGCGCTTCGATCCGCCTCGGTGGCTCGAAACGACCTTTCAGGACGGGACCAATGGCAATGTGACCTATGAGCTCGTCCCCGAGGGCGAAAAGACGCGACTCGTCCTCACGCATAGCGGAATCGTCAGCCCTGCCGGCGCCCAGGATTTCGGAAGCGGCTGGAACTCGCATCTTAGTGTCTTGCAGGAGAGGCTTGCCGGACGCGGCGTTGCGGATTTCTGGGTCCTCCATGCCAAATCGCGCGACGCGGTCGCGAAGGCGCTCCGCTAATCGCTTGACGGGCTGCCGATCGGCTGTGTTATACTGGTAACACAGGAGGCCCCGATGAAGCGATCAGCATTGTTCCTGCTCGCGCCGTTGCTGGCGGCGTGCAACGTTCATGCGAAGAACCCGGCGAAAGATGACGACAATGTCAGCATCCATGCGGACGAGAGCGGGCACATCGCCTTCAACCTCCCCATCGCGGAAGGAAAGCTGAAGGTACCGACCTCGATGATGCACAACGGTAATTTCGACATCGACGGGGTGAAGCTGATGCCCGGCAGCTCGGTGACGGAATTCAATCTCGATGCGCATGACCACGGGGCCACGGTGGACATGAGCTTCAGCGCGCCGGCATCGCCCGATGAAGTCCGCTCTTATTATATTGATCAGTTCAAGAAGCAGGGCGTCGAGGCGGCGCTCGCCGGCGAGGCGGTGACCGGTAAGTCGAAGGACGGAAGCCCTTTCACGATCCAGGTCGGCCCTGCACAGGATGGCTCACAGGGCAAGATCGTCGTCCAGGACAAAGACTGAGAGGAGCGCTCCGCCCGCCCATAAGATGAAGGCCCGCGCACCAGGGGGACACGCGGGCCTTCCTAGGCTTTTAAGCGGTTTCTCCCTAACCGCTGCCAGCTCGCCGAAGCTCGCCGGCGCGACGTTGAATATATGAACGTTGCAGCTCCGCAACGGACTGCGCGCACATTTTGTGCGGGGACCCGACGGGACGACGCAGGCATGCCCAAATTGAATGTGGCCGGCCGAAGGATTGCGCGTCTACGCCCGTCGCTGGCTCTGGCGGGGATGAAAAGGCCAATCAGGTCCTGGCAGTCGACGGCAAAATGGGGAGAGAGAAGAGCCGCCTGGTCGCTCTGCGGATCGCAATGCTGTCGCTTCGATCGCTGGAGAATTGGCGCCGGCCCGTCACGGATTACGATAATATCGCCATTCTCCTCGCGATCGCCGCGATCAGCGGCGAGAAGCTGAACTCGGACCACGCTCGAGCCTGAATTTCAAAATCTCGCTATGCCTAATCCCGGGCGATCGGCTCACGCCGTGCAACATCAGTTCGATTGCGAAGGCGACGGGACTCAATCGCGAAACGACCAGGCGCAGGAGTTCTCGCCGGAGTTCACACAGCCCTCCGAGCCGATGGCCCTCGTCCGGGCCCAGCTCGACATTCTGAACCGCGCGGCAAACGAGTTCGTCCGGGACGGAGTGCTGAAATGGCGAAACTCGAAGGCCGAAGCCGACTAAGCCTGGTAACTGAAAAGGGGCCGAGAGCTCACTCGCGCCCCCCTCGTTTGGATTACTCCGCTGCTGGAGCTTCCTCGCCGCCGGCCTTTTTCGTGGCGGTTTTCACTTTGGGCTTCGGCTTGCCCTTCGCCGCTTTGGGCGGCGCGGGGACAATCTCGAAGCTTGGCGCATTGTCCTTGATCCGGACCTTCACCTCGCCGCCGTTGACCAGCTTGCCGAACAGCAACTCCTCGGCGAGAGGCTGCTTGATCTTCTCCTGGACGAGGCGGCCCATCGGGCGCGCTCCATAAAGCTTGTCGTAGCCGCGAGTCGTGAGCCACGCGCGCGCTTCGTCGTCGAGCTCGATGTGAACGTTGCGGTCGGCAAGCTGCAGCTCGAGTTGCAGGATGAACTTGTCGACGACCCGAGCGACGACCGCCGGCGGGAGGTAGCTGAATGGCACGATCGCATCCAAACGGTTGCGAAATTCCGGCGTGAACATTCTCTTGACTGCATCCTCCTGCGCGTCTTCTCGCGTCGATGCGCCGAAGCCGATGCTTTCGCGCGCCATGTCTGCCGCGCCGGCATTGGTGGTCATGATCAGGATGCAGTTGCGGAAGTCGACCGTCTTGCCGTGATGGTCGGTGAGCTTCCCGTGATCCATGACTTGCAGCAGGATGTTGAACAGGTCGGGGTGCGCCTTTTCGATCTCATCGAGCAGCAGCACGCTGTGCGGGTGCTGGTCGACAGCATCGGTGAGCAGGCCGCCCTGGTCGTAGCCGACGTAGCCCGGAGGCGCGCCGATCAGGCGGCTGACCGCGTGGCGCTCCATATATTCGGACATGTCGAAGCGCTGCAGCGGGATGCCCATGATCGACGCGAGCTGGCGCGCCACCTCGGTTTTGCCGACGCCGGTGGGCCCCGAGAACAGGTAGTTGCCGATCGGCTTGTCCGGGTCGCGGAGGCCAGCGCGGCTCAGCTTGATCGCCGAGGCGAGCTTCTCGATCGCGAGATCCTGGCCGAATACGACGCGCTTCAGGTCAGCCTCGAGATGTTCGAGCACCTGCTTGTCGTCCGCGCTGACCGACTTCGGCGGGATGCGCGCCATGGTCGCGACGACCGCCTCGATCTCCTTCGGGGTGATCACCTTTTTCCGGCGGCTCGGCGGCACCAGCATCTGCATGGCGCCAACCTCGTCGATCACGTCGATCGCCTTGTCGGGCAGCTTGCGGTCGTGGATGTAGCGCGCCGATAACTCGACCGCCGACTTGATCGCGTCAGGCGTGTAGCGGACGTTGTGGTGCCCTTCGAACGAGGAGCGAAGACCGGCGATGATCTTGATCGTATCTTCGACCGTAGGCTCGTTGACGTCGATCTTCTGGAACCGGCGCAGGAGCGCGCGATCCTTCTCGAAATGGTTGCGGAACTCTTTGTAGGTGGTCGAGCCGATGCAGCGGATCGCGCCGTTCGACAGAGCCGGCTTCAGGAGGTTCGACGCGTCCATCGCGCCGCCGGAGGTCGCGCCGGCGCCGATCACGGTGTGGATCTCGTCGATGAAGAGGATCGCGTTCGGCATCTTCTCGAGCTCGGAGACGACCGACTTCAGCCGCTCCTCGAAGTCGCCGCGGTAGCGGGTGCCAGCGAGCAGCGCACCCATATCGAGAGCATAGATGGTCGCCGGCTTAAGGACTTCTGGCACGTCGCCCTCGACGATCTTGCGCGCGAGTCCTTCGGCGATCGCCGTCTTACCGACGCCGGGATCGCCCACGTAGAGCGGGTTGTTCTTCGACCGGCGGCAAAGGATCTGTACAGTGCGATCGACCTCCGGCATTCGGCCGATCAGCGGATCGACCTTGCCGGCGCGCGCCTTCTCGTTGAGATCGACGGTGAACTGCTTGAGAGCGGATTCCTTCTTGCCGCCTTCCTTGTCAGTCTTCTCCTCGGTGCCCTCAGGCGGACGGGCTTCGGCCGAGCTTTCGCCCTTGCCCACGCCGTGGCTGATGTAGGTGACGGCGTCGAGGCGGCTCATGTCCTGCTGCTGCAGGAAATAGACGGCGTAGCTCTCGCGCTCCGAGAAGAGGGCGACTAGGACGTTGGCTCCCGTGACTTCGTCGCGGCCCGACGACTGGACGTGAAGAATGGCGCGCTGGACAACGCGTTGAAACCCGCTCGTCGGCGTCGGGTCGGTAGCGCTGTCGGCGACCAGAGCTCCAAGCTCATTGTCGAGGTACTGCTTCACCGACGCGCGCAGTTCGTCGCGGCTGACGCCGCAGGCAGTCATCACCTTCGACGCATGTTCGTCGTCGATGAGCGCGATGAGAAGATGTTCGAGGGTCGCATACTCATGCCGGCGCTTGCTGGCCTCCCCCAGTGCGTTGTGGAGGGTCTGTTCGAGTTCGCGAGCGAAACTAGGCATTTAGCGTGGTACTCCGCACCCGCTGAATCCCAACGGGCTTCAAGGTCAATGTCATACGCGAAACGCCCCTGATCAAGGGCGGCTCCCGCTCTTATCCCCAGTTAAACACTTGCGCCTGTTCGAGGGCTGAACGCAGCCGGAGATCATCGCCACGTGCTCACCATGCGCCCCTGGCACGGCTGCGCTCATGGCTTCCGGAAGAGTTCCTCGGCGGCCGAGCGATGGTTCTGCGCACGCTTCATGTGCGCCTCGACCCGCGCGATCTCGGCCCTGAGCGCCTCGACACGAGCCTGCAGCTCCTCAACCGAAATGGGATCGAGGTCCTGCTTTGCAAGAGCGACGAGCGGATCGTCGGGCTTGCTTGGGAAAAGGTCGTCCAAATCCACTCCCCAAACGTTGACCCGTGGGGCTGCCAAGTCAATAAGCCGCGGCCGGTGAGCAACTCTGTCCCAGCGTCCATGCGCGCCATCGTCGCGCCGCCCGCCGAGGGCGGGGACGAGCTTGTGCTCGTCGAACGCCCAGTGCCGCAGCCGGGCGCTGACGAAGTGCTCGTGAAAGTGGCGGCCGCAGGCGTGAACCGGCCCGACATCCTCCAGCGCAAGGGACTCTACCCGCCGCCACCGGGAGCGTCCGACGTTCTCGGCCTCGAGATCGCGGGCGAAGTGGTCGCCACGGGTGAGGGGGCTGAGGAGCTGGTCGGCCGGAACGTCTGCGCGCTCGTCGCCGGCGGCGGCTATGCGGAATATTGCGTGGCGCCGGTGGGCACCTGCCTGTTCGTTCCGAGAGCGCTGTCGTTGGCCGAGGCCGCCGCAATGCCCGAGACCCTCTTCACTGTCTGGGTCAACCTATTCGAACGCGGCTTCGCGGCGGACGGCGACTGGGTGCTCATCCATGGCGGCACGAGCGGGATCGGCACGATGGCGATCTCTCTCGGTCAGCTCTTTGGGTTGAATGTTATCGTGACTTGCGGGACGGACGAGAAATGTGCCCGTGCGCTCGAGCTTGGGGCGACGACGGCGATCAATTATCGCGAGCAGGATTTCGTCGAGGAAGTTCATCGGGTCACTGACCAGGCGGGAGTCAATGTCGTCGTCGACATGATTGGCGGCGACTATCTCCCGCGAAACCTCGCTTGCCTCGCGAAGGAAGGGCGTCACGTCTCCATCGCCGTCCAGCACGGCGCGGCCGCGGAAATCCCGATCGTCGAAATCATGCGGCGGCGGCTGACTCTGACTGGTTCGACGCTTCGCCCGCGGTCGATAGAGTTCAAGACGATGGTTGCGGACGAAATCGCCAAGACCGTCTGGCCCTATGTGGAGGGAGGGCGGCTCAAGCCGGTTATCGACAGCCGCTTCCAGCTTAGCGACGCCGCACAGGCGCATGCGCGTATGGAAGGCGGCGAACATGTCGGCAAGATCGTGCTAGAGGTGGGCTGACCAGCTCGGTTGAGGAGGCCATGACCGATCGGTGCGTGCTCCACGAATATTCCGCTTCGGGGAATTGCTACAAAGTGCGGCTCACTGCGGCGCTCCTGGGCATTTCGCTGGAGCGGCGCGAATATGACATCATGGAGGGCGAGACGCGCACGCCAGACTTCCTCCAGAACGTCAATGCGAATGGCCGGATTCCGGTGCTCCAGGTCGGCGACCGCTTCATCCCCGAAAGCAATGCCGCTTCTTACTATATCGCCGATGGTTCGAATCTTATCCCGACCGACCCTTTCGATCATGCCGACATGCTGCGCTGGATGTTCTGGGAGCAGTATAATCACGAGCCAAATATCGCGACGTTGCGCTTCTGGATGGGTTGGGTTGGTTTCGACAATTTGACCGAGTTGCAGCGGCTGCAGATGACCCCCAAGCGAACCGCCGGCAACGCAGCGCTCAAGCTGATGGACGAGCACCTTAACGGCCGCGAATGGTTCGTCGGAGACTCGATCAGCCTCGCCGATATCTGCTTGTTCGCCTACACGCACGTGGCCGGCGATGCCGATTTCAATTTGCCGGGATATCCGCACGTCCTCGCTTGGTTGGAACACATTAAGGGACAGCCCCGCTACGTTCCGATGGACGCCTGATCAGCCTTGCTCCTGCGGCGGCGCAGGACTACATCGCGCGCCAAGCCGGCCGCTCCGTGAGGGGCGGCCCTATTTGTTTGTAATTCTTCGGGAGAGACCCAGTGGCGCAGAATACCCAGCCTCTGATGCCCCATGCGACCGCCGCCTGGCTGGTCGACAACAGCTCGCTCACGTTCGAGCAGATCGCGGAGTTCTGCGGACTTCATATCCTCGAGGTTCAGGCGATCGCTGACGATACGGCGGCGACGAAGCTGACCGGCCGCGACCCGATCCGCGCCGGCGAGCTGACCCATGACGAGATTGAGAAGGGGCAGAAGGACCCCGACTATGCGCTGCAGATGCACAAGGCGCCGGAAGCCGTGCGTCGCACGCGCGGCCCGCGCTACACGCCGGTCAGCAAGCGGCAGGACAAGCCGGACGGAATCGCCTGGATCATCAAGAACCATCCCGAGGTCAGCGATGGCCAGATCAGCAAGCTGATCGGGACAACTCGAACGACCATCGCGGCAATCCGCGAACGGACGCATTGGAACATGGCGAACATCACGCCGAAGGATCCGGTGACGCTCGGCCTCACGACGCAGCGCGAGCTAGATGCAGCCGTCGCTAAGGCGGCCAAGGCAGCCGGCATCGCTGCGCCGACCGACACGCGTCTCGACAGCGACCGTGAGGCGCTGATCGAGCAGCTTCGTCATGAGCGCGAGCAGCATGCCCGCCAGGCCGAGGCGGCGCTTGCCGACGCCGAGGGCGAGGCACTTCGCGACGAGGTTGTGCCGGGCATTCGCGACCCGTTCACCAACCGCCCGATCGAATAGCTGCTTGCTTGATTTGAACGACAGCGCGGCTCAAATTCCTCCGATGGAAACGGCGACCAGCGTCGAGCAGCTCAGCTTCGAGGACGCGCTGAAGCGACTCGAGGAGATCGTGCGCACGCTCGAAAAGGGCGAGGCGCCGCTCGACCTGTCGATCGAGCTCTACCAGGAAGGAGATCGCCTGCGCCGGCACTGCGAGGCGCGGCTGAAGGACGCGCAGGCGCGGATCGAGCAGATCGCGTTCGGAAGCGATGGCAAGCCGGCGGGGCTCAAGCCCTTCGATGCCGGTTGAGACGATCGACCGGCTCGCCCACGAGCTGAAAGCCGAGGCCACGGCCGTCTCGGCCGATGTCGATCGTTTCTTCGGGCAGTTGCTGGCATCGACCGGGGACAGCCGCGAGCGTTTCTATGAGGCGATGCGCCACGCCGCGATCGGTGGCGGCAAGCGCCTTCGTCCGCTGCTTACAGTCGCCTCCTCCCGGTTGTTTGCGATCGCCCGCGAACGGGCGCTTCGGGTCGGCTGCGCGATTGAGGCGATCCACGTCTATTCGCTGATCCACGACGATCTTCCGTGCATGGACGATGCCGAGCTCAGGCGCGCTAAGCCGACGGTTCACAAGGCGTTCGGCGAAGCGGCGGCGGTGCTTGCCGGCGACAGCCTTCACGCGCTCGCCTTTGAGATCCTCGCCGATCCCGCGACGCACGAAGACCCCTGGGTTCGGTCCGACCTCGTGCTAGAGCTCGCGCTCGCTGCCGGTCCGAATGGCATGGCGGGCGGGCAGATGATGGACCTGGCGGCAGAGGGCCACGCGCTGGATCTTCCCTCCATCACCCGCCTGCAGCAGCTCAAGACCGGCGCGCTGATCGAATATGCGGTCGAAGCGGCGTGCATCATGAACAAGATGCCGCCCGACGCGCGCACGCCCTATCGCGGTTACGCGCGCAACATCGGCCTTGCTTTCCAGATCGCCGACGACCTCATCGACCATAGCGGCGACGAAGCGGCAGCGGGGAAGCCGACGGGACGAGACGCCAATGCGGGCAAGGCGACCTTCGTCTCGCTGCTCGGCGAGGAGCGGGCCCGACAGCAGGCGGGCTTCCTGGTCAATCAGGCAATCGAGCATCTTTCGGGTCACGGCAGCGAAGCGGACCTGCTCCGCGCCATCGCCCGCTTCGCGATAGAAAGAGATCACTGATGAAGGTGGCAGTCTATCCCGGGACGTTCGACCCGATCACGCTGGGGCATCTCGACATCATCCGGCGCGGTGCGCACCTCGTCGACAAGCTGGTGATTGGGGTCACGACAAATCCTTCGAAAGAGCCGATGTTTTCGGTCGAGGAGCGCCTGGCGGTGGTTCAGCGCGAAGTGAAAGACATCCCGGGCAATATCGACGTGGTGGAGTTCAGTTCACTTCTCATGGATTTCGCGGAACGTCAGGGCGCAACCGCGATCCTGCGCGGCCTCAGGGCCGTTGCCGATTTCGAATATGAGTTCCAGATGGCGGGAATGAACCAGCAGCTGAATGACGACATCGAGACAGTCTTCCTGATGGCTGACGCGTCGCTCCAGCCGATCGCGTCCAAACTGGTGAAGGAGATCGCGCGCTATGGCGGCTCGATCGACAAGTTTGTGACACCGGCCGTTGCCGAGGACGTACGGAAGCATCTCGCGGGCGGTTCGGATTGAGCTCAGCGCGTCGGACGCAGCACGTCGGGGAAGTTCGGGGAGGGAAATGTTCGGTAAGCTTATCATCGCTGCGGTCGCCACTTTGCTGGTTGCCGCAGCGCCCGGCCCATCACCGCTCGCGCCATCGATCGTGGCGCCGGCGGATGTCTCCGCCAACCCCGCCAACCATCTGTTCCTCGACCTTTCGACGGGAGGAACGGTGGAAATCGTTCTCAGGCCGGACCTCGCCCCGCATCATATCGAGCGGATCCAGGCCCTGGTGCGCCAGGGCTTTTACAACGGCCTCACGTTCCATCGCGTGATCCCCGACTTCATGGCGCAGGGCGGCGATCCGAGCGGCACAGGAGAAGGGGGATCGAGCCTGCCCGATCTCAAGGCCGAGTTCACTACGGTGCCTTTCCTTCGCGGAACGGTGGGGATGGCGCGGACTGAGCAGCCGGACACCGCCAACAGTCAGTTCTTCATCATGTTCGTGCCCCATCCGGAGCTCGACGGAAATTACACGGTCGTCGGCCGCGTGGTGAAAGGCATGGAGGCAGTCGATGCGATTGCGCCGGGCGAGCCACCTGAAAACCCGACGAAAATTGTGAAGGCCTATCTCGGCAGCTAAGGCGGCGCGCCATGCGCGTCGTAGATTTCGATTTCGACCTTCCTGCCGAGCGGATCGCCCTGAGACCGGCTCGGCCCCGCGACAGCGCTCGACTACTCGTCGTTCATGGGAAAGAAGTCTCAGATCGCGGAGTTACGGATCTTCCGGGCTTGCTTCGCCCCGGCGATGTGCTGGTGTTCAACGATACGAAGGTCATTCCCGCTCAGCTCGAAGGGCGGCGCGGGAACTCGAGTATCGGAGCAACCTTGCACAAGCGCGAAGGGCCGCGCGCCTGGCGGGCGTTCCTCCGCAACGCCAAGCGCGCCCGGCCCGGCGACACGATCGACTTTGGCGAAGGCGTCCATGCCTCGGTTGTCGACAAGTCAGACGACGGATCGGCGCTGTTGCACTTCCATGGCGAGGAGCCCGTCGAGCTGATGCTGGAGCGTGCCGGTCGCATGCCGCTCCCGCCCTACATCGCCTCGCGCCGCGAAATCGATGAACGCGACCGTGAAGATTATCAGACCATGTTCGCCAAGGAGGAGGGCGCGGTCGCGTCCCCCACGGCGGCGCTCCACTTCACGCCGGAATTGCTCAATGCGCTCCAAGCCTATGGCATCGGCCGCGAGACGCTGACCCTCCACGTCGGCGCGGGGACGTTCCTGCCGGTCAAGAGCGAGCGGATCGAAGAACATAAGATGCATGCCGAATGGGGCTGCATCGATGCCGCGACCGCCGAGCGGCTCAGCGCCGTGCGCAGATCGGGAGGCAGGCTGATCTCGGTCGGGACGACGAGCCTGCGCCTGTTGGAGAGCGCCGCGGACGAGGGGGGCACGATCCAGCAGTTCGAAGGCGACACTGCGATCTTCATCACGCCCGGCTACCGGTTCAAAGCGATCGACGGCCTGATTACCAATTTCCATTTGCCGCGCTCGACGCTCTTCATGCTGGTCAGCGCATTCATGGGTCTGGATGTGATGCAGGCTGCCTACTCGCATGCGATCGCAGCCGGATATCGATTCTATTCGTACGGCGACGCGAGCTTGCTGCTTCCGGAACGCGGCTGATTACTCAGGATAGCATTCAGGCCGTTCTTCGGGATGAAGGTTGAACCACGCTTTGCGCGCTTTCTGGTTCGCAAGCTCGTGATCCGATCCGATCATGATGGTCTGACGCTTAATCGTTCGCCTATCGGGATCGCCCGCCGCGGCCGGCGACGCATGCCAGTCTTCCGTGTAAGCATTGCACAGCTGGAACCTCGTGTCGGGATCGAAGATGTTATTCTCGCCGATCCGGCATTGAAGGGCCCGCCCTGTCCGATCAACGTCGATGTAGACCCAGGCGAATTTGTCGCCGCGCATCAGATCATCGCTATCCCACGGATAGGATTGGCCAGCTTCGCGCGGAGGGCATGGAGCCTTGTTGGCTGCGGCCGCCATCGACGGCCAGAGCAACGCAACACAGAGAGCTACCGCACCGATCTCCCTCATACAGAGGAAGCTATAGAGATCGGGCGGCACCCGCAACCGGCGCTATTTTGAACGTTCGGAGCCTTCGCGCGGCTGGAGCCAATGGCTGAGATCGCGGCCGATCAGTTCGCCGAGCCTGTCGACCTCGCCCTGGAAATGGGCCTGGATTTCACGCTGCACTCGCAGCGGGACGGGATATTTGTCTTCAGGCGCCCGGTTCCAGCTGAGGAGGCGCTTTCGAATTGACTTGGAACCAGTGCCAGGCTTGGTTTCGCTCGCTTTCTTGCCGGCTTCCTTGTTGAAGCGACCCTGGAAACGGAGCGTCGCCAAATAGGGCAGGAAGATTCTTGGCGGCCGTTTAAGCAGCTGTTGAAGGAGCAAGTAGCGAACCCCCTTGCCCTCGCGCTCGCGCTTGAACTCTGGCGGGGCAACCTGCTTGAGGTCCGCGAACTCGAGCAGTCGGCGATGCTGGTCCACCGGGTCGGCAAGGAGGTCGTCGAACACCATCACCAGGCAGCGTTCCTTGCCCACGGCGTTGAACAGCCGCTCAACATAGGTCCCGTAGCGCGCCGCTTCGTCGTAACGGAGGAAGCGCGGGTCGATCGTGCTCCACGGGATTCGGCGGCCGGCGGCGCGGTCCGGAACCGCGGCCCACGCATCTTCGAAGCTGCGGATGTTTTCATCACCCGTGAAGATGAGCCTCTTGTGGAGTGAAGGGAGCAACGTCAGCGGGTCTCGGACACCGACGACAAAGCGCGAGTCCGGCCACAGCTCCAGAACCGGTTCGAGTTGTTCGGGGGCATAAAGGTACGAGACCGAGCCATCGGCTCCCACGGTCTGCCCGGGCTTGGGCTGCGAGAAATAGTGGTCGAGGAAGTCATGCTCGACACGGCGCCGAAGCTCGGCGTCGTCGAGGCCGCGCAAATCGTACTGCAGGAAGAAATGAGGTTCCTTGACGAACGGGAACAGGATCTGCGGATGAAACTGTAGCCAGCGCGCCATCGTCGTCGTGCCGCAGCGCGGCGCGCCGACGATAAACAGGAACCGCTCGACATCTTCGATATGCAGCATCGACGCGGGCCCTAACATGGGATCGGGCCTTCGCCAGCCCCGTTTGAGTTGCGGCAAATGCCCGACCCGCTAAGCGCCAAGCGATGACACGCTTCTCCTTCACGATCGTTGAAACGGACGGCGCCGCGCGAACCGGGGTCATCGCCATGCAGCGCGGCGAGATCCGGACGCCGGCGTTCATGCCTGTCGGCACCGCGGCGACGGTCAAGGCGATGCGTCCCGAGGAGGTGCAGGCGAGCGGGGCGGACATCATCCTTAGCAACACCTATCACCTGATGCTTCGACCCGGCGCCGAGCGCGTCGCGAAACTCGGCGGACTTCACAAGTTCATGGGATGGGAACGGCCGATCCTCACCGACAGCGGCGGCTATCAGGTGATGAGCCTATCCGAACTGACAAAGGTCACCGAGGAGGGGGTCGCTTTCGCCAGCCACCTCGACGGCTCGCGGCATTTGCTGTCGCCCGAGCGCTCGATCGAAGTGCAGCGGCTCTTGGATAGCGACATCGTCATGCAGTTCGATCAGCTCGTGCCGGCGACCTCGACCGCAGACGCGCAGCGCGAGGCGATGGAGCGATCGATCCGCTGGGCGAAACGGTCGCACGAGGAGTTCGATCGCGGTGGCGAGCACGCGGAGCGCGCGGCAATCTTCGGGATCCAGCAGGGAGCGCTCGACCAGAAGTTGCGGCGGGCGTCGGCTGAGGCGCTGATCGACGTCGGCTTCGACGGCTATGCGGTCGGGGGACTCGCGGTTGGCGAGGGGCAGGAGGCAATGCTCGGCTGCCTCGATTTCGCTGTGGAGATGCTGCCTGCAGGCCAGCCGCGTTACCTGATGGGCGTCGGCAAGCCCGACGACATCGTCGAGGCGGTGGTGCGCGGGATCGACATGTTCGACTGCGTGCTTCCGACGCGCTCAGGGCGGACAGGCCAGGCGTTCACCGCCGACGGGCCCACTCAATATGCGCAACGCGCGGTTCGCAGAAGACAAGGAGCCGATAGAGCCGGGTTGCCCGTGCGCCGCCTGCACCGGGTTCAGTCGAGCCTACGTCCACCATCTCGTTAAATCGGGCGAGATCCTGGGCGCGATCTTGATGACCCAACATAACTTGTCATTCTACCAGCGGACGATGCAAGGACTACGTGATGCGATTAGCGAGCAGCGGCTGCAGCTATTCGCGAGCGAGTTCGTGCGGCGTTACCGCAGTTCCCCGGCGAAAGCCGGAGTCCAGGCGCCGCAATAGGCAGCGCTCTCGCACTCCTCGGCCCCGGCCTCCGCCGGGGAACCGCTTAGATCGCGTCGTCCTTGATCGCCTCGGACTCGTCCGGCGCAATGCCCTTGATCTTGTCCTCGGTGCGAAGCTCGAAGTCGCTGGCCTCGTGGCGCTCGTGCAGCTGCTCGCTTTCGTCGCCGCTGAGCTTGTTGACGATCCGCCCGCGCTTGACCGCAGGTCGCGCTTCGATTTGCTTCGCCCAGCGCATCAGATGCTCATATTCGTGAACCGCGAGAAACTCGCTCGCGCCCTCATAGGTGCGGTTCAGCGCGAGGCCGCCATACCAGGGCCAGATCGCGATGTCGGCGATCGAGTAGTCCAGGCCGGCGATATATTCGCTCTCCGCGAGGCGGCGATCGAGGACGTCGAACTGGCGCTTGGCTTCCATCGCGTAGCGGTTGATCGGATATTCGAATTTCTCAGGCGCGTAGGCGAAGAAGTGGCCGAAGCCGCCGCCAAGGAACGGCGCGCTGCCCATCTGCCAGAAGAGCCAGGACAGAGTTTCCGCGCGCTCCGGCTCGGACACAGGAAGGAACTCGCCGAACTTCTCGGCCAGATGGACGAGGATCGCTCCGCTCTCGAACACGCGCACGGGTTCGGGCCCGCTACGGTCGACGAGCGCCGGGATCTTGCTGTTGGGGTTTATGTCCACGAAACCGCTTCCGAACTGGTCGCCGTCTCCGATGCGGATTGGCCATGCGTCATATTCGGCGCCCTTGTGACCCTTTTCGAGCAGCTCCTCGAACATGATCGAGACTTTCTGCCCGTTGGGTGTCGCAAGGGAGTAGAGCTGGAAAGGGTGCCTGCCGACCGGAAGGTCCTTGTCGTGAGTCGGGCCGGCGATCGGGCGGTTGATGTTCGCGAACTGGCCGCCGCTCGGCTGTTTCCACCTCCACACCTTCGGAGGCACATATTCATTCATGCTGGAACCCTTTCAGTTAGGGCGGCCAGCTAGGAACGCGCCGGAGCGCTTTCCAGTGTCACGAATGTGCCTAGCCGGCGCTCACCGAAAGGAATGAGGGCAGGGGGCCATTCCAGTCGGTCTTGATGTCCTCGACCACGGGTGAGCGCTCCTGCGGGATGGGCTGGGGCTTTCGCGGATCCTCGGCCTTGCGCGCGGACGGCCGTTCCTGCTTCGACTGGACGTCCTGTTTCTCCCCCTTCGCAGCCTTCGCTCTTGGCGCGCGCTCCTTGGTCTGGGGCTCTGGCAACCCATCGCCCGGCAGTTCGCCAGTGCGCGGAATCTTGTGTCCGATGAGCTTTTCGATCCGGTCTATCGCTTCGCCATCGGCACGGGTGGCGAGCGTAATGGCAATGCCCTTCATGCCGGCGCGGCCGGTGCGACCGATTCGATGGATATAATCGTCAGGCTGCCAAGGGACGTCGAAGTTGATCACGTGGCTGACGCCTTTGACGTCGAGTCCGCGGGCGGCAACGTCCGAAGCGACAAGGATGGTGATGTCGTCATTCTTGAACCGATCGAATTCGGCAATGCGATCGGATTGGTCCATGTCGCCCTGAATCTGACCCGCGGCGAAACCTGAGCGCCTGAGGCTTGTGGCGAGCTCGCGGACGGTCGTCTTACGGTTGGCGAAGACGATCGCGTTCTTGAACTCCTCGTGCCGCAGGATGTCCCGCAGCGCATCCTTCTTCTTGTCGGGGCTAACCTGGACCAAACGTTGTTCGATATTGATGTTGGCGGTCGCCGGACGAGCGACTTCGACGCGCTTCGGTTCGTTGAGGAACTTCGCCGCGAGTTTCTGGATCGGCGGCGGCATTGTCGCCGAGAAAAGAAGGGTCTGGCGGCTCTTCGGGAGCTTCGAACAAATCTCCTCGATATCCGGTATGAAACCCATGTCGAGCATTCGGTCCGCTTCGTCGATCACCAGCAGCTTGCAGTCGGTGAGCATGATCTTGCCCCGGCCGAACAGGTCCATCAGCCGGCCCGGGGTTGCGATCAGCACGTCGACGCCCTTCTCAAGGGCCTTCACCTGATCACCCATCTGAACGCCGCCCATCAGCAGCGCCATCGATAGCGGATGGTATTTACCGTACTTTTCGAAATTCTCCGCGACCTGCATCGCCAGCTCGCGCGTCGGCTCCAGGATTAGCGAGCGCGGCATCCGCGCGCGGCTGCGGCCCTGATGCAGGATGTCGATCATCGGCAGCACGAAGCCGGCCGTCTTTCCCGTACCGGTCTGGGCAATTCCAACGAGATCGCGTCCCATCAGGACGGACGGGATCGCGGCGCGCTGGATGGGGGTCGGCTCGTCATAGCCGCTATCTCCGACAGCGCGGAGCAATTCGTCAGAAAGGCCGAGATCGGCAAAAGACATTGATTCTTCCGGATGAATGGGTGGGCCTGCAGACTGACGCCGGCGCTGCGTTTGCGTGTGCGAAGCCTATGAACTTGTCAAGAAATGTGGGGTTTGGACCGCAAAATCCAACCCCTGTTTAATGGCGCAGTTTGGGGATCAGCTGCCTGAAGCGCTCGATCGTGCAGCTTCCGCCCATCCGGGAATGGATCGCATCCCGGCCGGCACAGAGCTTCTGATCCTGCGGCTGGAGATAGAATCCCCCGTAGAAGTCGAGCGCCGGGCAGTCCTCGTCGAGCTCGGCACGAATTCTCTTCGGGCCGCCAAGGACGAAATCAACCTGCTGCGGCCCGGAGAGAAGAGCGCCGCGAATTTCCGAGGCGGGGATGCACTTGGGTCCCTTCTTCTCGTGCCATTCGAACTGAGGCGATAAGGGGCGCGGCTGTACCGGAACGCGCATAATCACCTCATCCTGGATCACCAGCCGGGTGACCGACTGGCCAACGAGCTGGGGCTGGGCCACAAACAGGCCGAGCAACAGCGGCAGGAACGCAAGAATCGTTCCCGGAATCATCTGCAGCCCGCCGCCATCAGCGAGCGTTCGCAGTGAAGCGTTGAATGCTCTATGAACTGGAACGGAGGGGAACGCCGCCTCGCGGGCGCGCTCTCGGCTTGCCTAACGACATCAAGGCCAATAGAGGCCCCTCGACCAATTTAGCGGTGGGCTGGCCCGAGGGAGGCCGCATGCCCGACCCCCAGGAGAAGTTTTCGATGGCGACTACCGCCCCGACCCAGAATTTGCCCCTATTTTATAATTCGGTCGAGCCGCTCAACGCGACGCAGCACGGCAATATGAAGGTCCGCCCAATCCTGCGCATGCCGCAAATCGCGCGCACGCATGCAATCCCCGTGACGGTTGATGAGTTCACCCTAGTGCAGCGCCACTATCCGATCGTCTTCTCTGTCGGCGACAATCCGATCCCGATCGCGCTGTTCGGCCTCAACGAGGGAGTGAACGTGTTCCTCGATGACGACGGCCGTGCGATCGATCCGGGTATCTACATCCCGGCCTATGTACGCCGCTACCCGTTCCTACTCGCTCGGCTTCGGCCCGACAGTGACGAGCTTTCGCTGTGCTTCGACCCGACGGCCAATGCCGTCGGCGAGTTCGACGAGGGCGAACCTTTGTTCGACGGTGACCAGGCGAGCGAGGCGACCAAGGCCATTCTTCAGTTCTGCGAGCAGTTCGAGGCCGCCGGCCAGCGCACCGCTGCGTTCATGGAGGATCTGACGAAGGCCGACCTTCTGATGGACGGAGAAGTCGCCATTCAGCCCGAAGGCTTTACGCAGCCGTTCGTCTATCGCGGCTTCCGGATGGTCGACGAGGAGAAGCTGAGGAACCTTCGCGGCGACGAGCTCAGGAAGATGAACCAGAACGGCATGCTGCCGCTCATGTACGCCCATCTTTTTTCGCTGAGCGAGATGCGGAGCATCTTCGCTAAGCAGCTGGCTCAGGGTAAGGCGCCGGCCCAGGTGCCGGAGATGGCGCCGGCCAACGTCTAAAGGCCGGATTTACTCGGCGGCTGTCGCGAACTGGCGGCCAAGCAGCTCTTCGCCGAGCTCGATCGCAAGCCGCTCGACAAAGGCGGCGACGCTGTCGAAGCCACCCCCTGGCTCCCGAAGCGCTTCGTCGAGGTAGCAGCGGCGGTCGATCTCCAGCTGGATCGCGTGGACGTTGCGGCCGGGATCGGCGTGCCGTTCTATGACATGTCCCCCGGCGAAGGGCTCGTTAAGCGCGGCTCCGAATCCGCAAATGCGCGCGATCTCGACCGCTTCGCTGCTCACCCAGGCTTCCGCCGTCCGTCCGCGGCAGTCGCCAAAGATTATCGGCGGCGTCCCGGCGGGCGGCGGCGGCATCGAGTGACAGTCGATCAGGAGCGCGCAGCCGAACCGATCGAGAAGCAAGCGGAGCTGGTCTTCGATCGCGCGATGATAGGGCCGGTGCGCCTGTTCCAGCCGATCATGCAGCTGTGCCGGGTTGATCGGCCGCCGCCACAAATAGCCGTGCTGTTGCGTGCGCGACGGAACGATCCCGAGCCCGCCGCGTGCCCGCGCGGTAATCCGGCCGCGGCGAACTCCGTCAATCACCGACGGATCGATATCGTCCTCGGCGCGATTGCAGTCGACCGCGGCCCGAGGCGTCCGCGCCACTACTGCCCCGCAGCCCCGCTTGAGCGCGCGCCACACGAGACGGTCCACGATCGGATCCTCGAGCGTCGAAAGTGCTGACTTTCCGGCGGGTGCGCTCTCGATCAGCCAGTCGGGATAGTCGCGCCCTGAATGCGGGACGGACAACAGCACGGGCAGGGGCCCGCGCGGCTCATGCACGATCGGGGAAGCAAGCTGCGTCACAAGGTTGTCGCGCGAAATCCTCAAATTTGTGCCAGTTTAGGACTGACACTGAAGCCCTGCAACGCACGGCAAGGATTTTCGCTTCTAGCAAAACGAAATTGGTGAGAGCATAAAGTGGCCATGGCAAGAATCCTTCTGGCCGAAGACGATACGTCGATGCGCGAGTACCTGCAGCGCGCGCTGCAGCGCGTCGGCTACGAAGTCGCTGCTGTCGGCTGTGGCACCGAGGCTATGCCGCTTCTCGAGACCGAGCGTTTCGACCTGCTACTGACCGACATCGTCATGCCTGAAATGGACGGCATCGAACTTGCCCAGAAGGCGAGCGCGATCGACCCGGCGATCCGTGTCATGTTCATCACCGGTTTTGCCGCCGTTGCCCTGCAGGGCGGCCGCACGGCACCGGAAGCGAAGCTGCTATCCAAACCCTTCCATCTCAAGGACCTGGTGATGGAGGTCGACAGGATCTTCCAGACCGAGGATCAGCACGGTCAGCTCTAGGCCGTCAAAAGCCGGTTGCGCCTTTCGCAACTGCTCCCTAAATGCCCGTCTCCCAAGCCGCATCGGCTGACCCGGGTGGGCGTGTAGCTCAGTGGTAGAGCACTGTGTTGACATCGCAGGGGTCGCAAGTTCAATCCTTGCCACGCCCACCATTTCTTTTCAGTGACTTAGCGAACTTTCTGCCTTCGAGAGCACAGGGTTCGTTTGGTTCGATTGAACCAAGGCCCCCGAAATCCGCCTGCTCACTTGCAAGATAGTCCGGACAATAGGTCGCTTCGGCGGGAATGCGCCCTTCACGGTCGCTGCCGCTGGCGTGACCATTGCCCGTAAGCGGACGGTCGTTCAGCTAAGCTTTCAGCGCCTCACGAAATCCGCTGATTTCTCGATGGGGATTCACAGGGATAACACGGGCCACCAAGTCGGGATCACTCCCGATTGCTTCCCGGCCAAATGAGTGCGCTAACCCTTGGCATTGTCCGAAGAGGAAAGGAATCCGCTATGGCGCGCAAAACAATTCAGCTCGCTCATCTACTGGCGTTCGGTGCACTCGTCGGTCTTGCAAGCGGAGAGCTCTCGGCACAGCGCGGCGGCCGAGGCGGTGGCCGAGCCGCGGGCGGTCAGACGCGGACCACCAGCGGAGCTCATCACAGGAGTGGTGGGACCCATACCGCGAAAGCCGGCAGCACGCATCGCGGCGCAGCAGGGACGCAGCACGCTACGAATCGAACTGGCAATCGGAATGTGAACGCAAGCAACGTCAACCGCGGCAACGGCAACCGGGTCAACAACGGCAACATCAATACTGGCGACGTCAACGTCAATGTGAACGGCGGGTACGGCCACGGTTATGGCTACCATCCTGTCGCACGGGGCGTGGTCGCCGGCGCAACTACTGCAGCTATCATGGGTCACTACTACAACACTCTGCCGTCCGGGTGTGCAACGGTGAACCAGGCCGGCGTCGTCTATCATCACTGCGGATCGACCTGGTACAGGAACCAGGGAAATCAGTACGTTGTGGTTCAGCAGCCGTGAGTGCGACGCGCCAATACTAACTAACCACCAATCCCATTCATGCGATTAGCTATCCTTAAGTCTCGGAGCTGACGTGGGCCGTTCTAAATCCCCGTCTTCCTCCTGTCGCAGTCTGGCTGCGCGGAGATTTAGACGCGTTGCGAGCTGCTGCTGCTCGTTCGCGATCATCTCTCCCTCCTCGCGCAGTTTGGCTGCGCGAAGTAGCAGCCGTCTCGCTAGATGGGCGCCGAATGACCGGGCATCGCCGTGCATGGAATTGGCATTGGCGCCCCAAGGGTCCGAAACGCTATCGGGGTTCCTACTAGCTAGGCCGCTCGCTCAGGAATCGCCCCGCGTTTGCGGAGGTGATGGGCGAGGAGCTCGGCAAAGCGATGCTCGCGAAATCCGACCGGCATGAAGCGTTGGAGAATGTCGAGGTCGGGATTGCCGTTGCCTTCGACGAAGATCGGGCCGTCGTCGAGGACGGCAATGTCCCAGCCGATGACCACGCGGTCGTTGAAATGCCGGTGCGCGGCGACGGCCAGCGCCTTGGCATTCTCCCAGCCGGGGACGATTTTTCCTTCGATCTGAGCGCCTGTGTCGGGGTGCTTTGAGAACCAGCCGAGGCGCGCATCGGATCCGAGATTGCTAGCCTTGGACAACCGTCCCGTAGCGACGTCGACGAGCGCTCCGATGCCGCCGGCATGGAGATTGTCGACGGTCCTGTTGGTCCCGAGAGAGGTGCGCAGCATCGAGGCCATCACCTCCGGCTGGCCCTTAGTATTGAGGCAGGTCAGGACGCGCATCGTGGGAAGGGCCCCGGCAGTGATCGGGATCAGGTCCGGATGCGGCGTCAGCCTCGGCTGTATGATCAGTGATCGCCGCTTGGAGCGCTCGACGAGCAGTTCGAGGAGGTCGTCGCCTGAAAGCTGCCCGCCGGGCCCGCTGAAGCTCGATGGGCCGATCCTGTCCCACCGCTCGGCGCCGCGGCCGCCGCGGCCTGCAGCGGGCTTCACGAACAGATCCTGATCCGGAAGGTAGCGAGCCGGATCCTCCCCTTCGAGATGCATCAGCGTCGGGACACAGCGGATGCCGCGCTCGAGGCAGAAGCGGGCAAAGCGGTCCTTGTCGTTCAGCGGCGTGCCCTTGAGGGGCTTCAGGAGCCGGAAATAGCAGGTCTTGGTCTCGAAGCGCTCGATGAAGCTACCTGCCCGTCCCTCGCCGTCGTCGTGAAGCGAGAAGATGTAGTACCAGGGCGCGAGCACCCCCGCCGAGAAATAGAGCTTCACCTGCTCGCCGAGCTGCGCGGTCACGCCTTTGTGATGCCGAATCCGAATTGCGAATCCGCTGCGCCAGGTGAACCACATGCAAGCGATGACGAGCGCCAAGGGCCAGAGCATCAGCCCGCTCACGAGCTCGGACCATTCGCTGAAGCCATCCGGGTGCCAATAGCGATGCGCGTACGCCGATCGCAGCGGGTCGCTTGCTTCGGCTCCGTAGGCACCGAGCAACACGCCGAGTGCGACGGGGAGGCCCGCAACTCGATAGACTAGTCGCTCGGCTCTCTCGGCGATACGCATCGGAGAAACACTCATGGCCATATTTCGAGCCGCCAGCCCTGACCTGCGTTGGTAAATCGCTCTCTAAACTGAACGACTTGTCCATGTTATCGCGCCGGAATGACAAATGTGTAATTCGCCAGCGGGTACTTATTTTCGGATCGACGGAACGTCGAGCATTGCCCGAGCGTTCGCGCGGACTAGCGCCGCGATTTTATCATGATTTTATCATCAGGAGCGGGACCATGAGCGCGAGCGGCCTCGACGTTTTCGACCGGACTTTGGAGACCACGCACGTCTGGTTGAACGAGATCTGCAATGATCTTGGGCCGGACAAGCAGGTCGCATGGAAGGTGCTCTCGACGGTCCTGCACAAGCTTCGCGATCGGCTGACCGTAAATCTCGCCGCCCACCTCGGCGCTCAGCTGCCGTTGCTTATCCGCGGGGTCTATTACGATCAGTTCGAGCCCGGACACATGCCGAGCGACCTGCGCAGCCGCGAGGACTTCGTCGCGGAAGTCGCGGAATGGCTGAGCGACACTCGGCCAGTCGATCCAGGCGAAGCAGTGCGCTCAGTATTTCGCGTGCTGTCGCGGCATATATCCGAGGGTCAGATCAACAAGGTACGCGACGCGCTACCCAAGAGCCTCCGGCGCCTGTGGGAAGAAGCGGAAGACCCGACCATCTTCGAAGAGCAGCTCCTCATCCTTACCGCGGACAGCTGACCAGCACGCCGACCAATAGTGTCGGTTAGAGGCAAGCCTCCAGGTACGGCTGATCGAAGCCGAACTGCTTTGCCTTTTCCAGCGTATACGGGCGGAGACCCATCGAGCGATATTCGCCGAGGATCTTCCCGTCAGCGGTCTCATCCATATACTCGAACTTGAAGAGCTCCTGGGTGACGATGACGTCGCCTTCCATGCCGATCACTTCGGTGATGTTAGTGGTGCGGCGCGAACCGTCCCGCAGACGCTTCACCTGGACGATGAGGTCGACTGAGTCCGCGATCTGACGTGAGATCGCTTCCTTCGGCACCTTGATATCCGACATCATGACCATGTTTTCCATACGAGCCAGGCATTCGCGCGGACTGTTGGAGTGGAGCGTCGCCATCGAGCCGTCGTGGCCGGTATTCATGGCAGCGAGGAGGTCGAAACACTCGCTGCCGCGAATCTCGCCGAGGATGATGCGGTCAGGACGCATACGCAGGGCGTTGATGACGAGGTCGCGGATAGTGATCGCGCCTTGCCCTTCGAGGTTGGCGGGGCGCGTTTCGAGCGGCAGCCAGTGCGGCTGCTGCAGGCGAAGCTCGGCCGCGTCCTCAATCGTGATCACGCGCTCGCCCGGGTCGATCATCTTCGACAAAGCGTTGAGCATGGTCGTCTTGCCCGAGCCGGTACCGCCCGAGATGACGACGTTCATTCGGCTGGCGCCGGCGATCTTCAACAGCGTCGCCATTTTCTCCGACATCGAGCCGAAGCCCTTCATCATGTCGAGCGTAATCGGCTTCTCGGAGAATTTACGGATCGAGATGGCGGTGCCGCGAAGCGAGAGCGGTGGCACGATGACATTGACGCGGCTGCCGTCCTGGAGGCGCGCGTCGCAGAGCGGGGTGGTCTGGTCGATGCGGCGGCCAACCTTGTTCACGATCCGCTGCGCAATCTGGAACAGATGCTCCTCGTCGCGGAACTGGATCTGAGCAATCTCGAGCTTGCCCTTGCGCTCGACGTAGGTCTGGTCGGGGCCATTGATCATGATGTCGCTGATTGCCGGGTCGGCGAGCAACTCCTCGAGCGGCCCGAGACCGAGGAGCTCGTCGACGAGAACCTTCTCGAGCGCAAACTGCTCGCGGCGGTTGAGCGTGATTTTCAGCTCGGCGAGCACTTCCGAGATGATGGGCCGGAATTCCTCGGCGAGCTCGTCCTTGCTGAGTGTTGCGGCGGCTTCAGGGTCGACGCGCTCAAGGAGGCGCGGAAGCACCTGCTCCTTGATTCGGTGAACGGAAGCCTCGAAACCTTCGGACTTGCTGCTGCCCTGCTCGCCGCTGCCGTTCTGGCGGGCGGTGAGACGGTCCATGGCCGCAGTCGAACCGCCGTTGGCGCCGCCATCGGAAGCGGGGGAGTCCATCGTTGGCGCAAGCTCGTCGATCGGCGGGAACTGATCGCCGCCTTCGGGCTCCGATGAGGGCATGGTCGGCGCGCCGCCGGGGCCGCCCTTCATCGGCTTGGCGGTACCGAAGCTCGGACGGCCGCCACCGACTCCGCCACGCTTTCCGAATGCGCTCATGCCCAGTGCCTGCGTTTGCTGCTGAATTACCGTCAGGGTGAATACGAGAGAAACTTTTAGAAAAAGCTAATTCCGGCCAACCCGGGCGGTCATCGCGAGACTTGGGCCGAGGAGCGGGTTTAATGGTCATTCCTAAGGCGCAAGTAATGAAACCAAGGAGCGCCTATCAAGGGGCCAGCTAGTCAGAGCTTGGCGCACTCGAGCGGGCCGCGACGCGGTGACAGATGATAGGCACGGTAGGTCCCAAAGCCGACCTCTTCGCTAACTTCGTAGCCGGCTTCGAACATGGGGACCCAGGCGCCGTACTTGCGCTCATCGACGAGGATCCATCCGGGGCGCCTGTACGCGACCGCGCCGCGGCAGATGTAGCGAGTGATGAGAGCTCTCGGTAAGGGCTCGAAATTCGCCAGATTATCAACTCCGGTCCAGCCCCCGCCCCCATGAAGTCCTGGGATCAGCCTGTTTTCATCGAGGAGCACCACCGCACCTGCGTTGCGGCTGCGAAGATAGGAAAGGCCCTCCATCGCGTCGTCAGGGAGCATTTGCGGCTGAGCGCCCGGCTCCGGAGTGAAACGGGCGATCAGTCGCGCTGGCCCGATGTTGAAGAGGCCCTCTGTCTTCGCACCTGCTGCCCAGGACGACCAGCCGACGGTCGCGATAAAGGCGACCATCGCTGCAAGAATTGTTCGAACGAAGGTTTCGTCAAAGAGAGGCCGCGAACCGGCACGCCGGTCGGTCTTCACGCTCGCAAGGAGGAGAATGACCAGCAGCGGAAAGAGGTTGAGAATGTTATTGTCGTGACTTCGGCTCAGATAATAGGTCCCGCCGGCGAGGAAGCCGAGGAGGGAGGCATAGAGAGATCGGCCCTGGACCGTCTTGCCCGTGCCGATGAGTGCGCTCAGCGCCAGCAATATCGCAGCAAGAGCCAGCCAGACCGTTCCAACAGGATTAACCGGAAGCGGGCCGGGCGGGTAAATGATATAGGCCAGGAAATCCTTTGGACGCGCAGCTCCGCCCGACAGCAGCCAGAGGACAAAAGAGAGGAAACCGAGGCCGGCCGCGAGCGCGATGAGGCCCCGCAGGCTCCCACGAAGAAGCGCGATCCACCGTTCGCGAGACGTGGCCCCCTTTTCGGCATCGCGAAGGGCTAGATAGGGCCACCACAAAAGCGTTCCGAAGAAGGCCGCTTCAGGCGACCAGAAGAGGTCGATCAGCCAGATCGAATGTCCGAGCCAATCGCGCCGCTTACCGCTCTTTTCAGCGACAAGAATGTTCAAGAGCAGCGCTGCAATGGGGAGAAAGCGAAGGCCGGCGACAGACGGCGTCATCGCCGTCGAGCCGAGATCGGCGGGAAATGCTGTCCAGACGAACGTGGCGCACCACAAGGCAACAAGCGCAAGCCAGCGAAAGCCGCGCGAGCTCCCAGCCGTCAGAATGACGGCGCAGCCGGCAAGGAGAGAGAAATATAGCGAATTGGCGACAATCGTCGTCCAGTAGATGCCTTGCCAGCAATTCGGGCCGCAGACGGCTGAAAGAAGTGTTGTGGGTCCGATTCCATATTGGATCGGAAAGTCGCGATAGGGGAGGCCGCCCGCGGTCCAGGCGTCGACGGGGGCGAGATAGGCCCCCCAATGGTGCCAGGCGAAATAGATGGGCTCCCTCGAGCCGAACGGCGTCGTAAGCAGCCCGACGGCAAGCCCGACCGGCAAGGCAATAGCCATCGCCGGAAGGATCGAAGCCGGCTCCTTAGGAGTTGCCGCGGCCAGAAGCCGGGGCAGGTACCCAGCCCCGATCCCCAGCAGAATGAAAAGGCCGGAAGCGACGAGGCCTAGATGCGGATCGGGCGCCCACCAGGTCACCGTTGCAAAGAGGAGGACTGCCGCCATGCCTCCAACAAGAGCTCGAAGCCCCAAGCCCAGCAGCGGTAACAAAAGGACGAGGCTTAGAAGAGGGAAGGCGCCGTGCCGCGCGGCCGTCAGAACGAGCGCGCCGCCGACGAGCATGCCCATGGTCCATGGATCGGTCGGAGAGTCCGACTTCTCCCAGGTCGCATAGGGAATGAGCAGCGCGACGATGAGGATGGCCGCGTAGACCAAGTCTGGAACGAATTGGGCGGTCATCGGCCCGACACGGTGGAGAGACGCCCCAGAACGCTCCCAAGACCTAGCGCTCGAGCCTGCCTCTCAATTGCTTGACTAATCAACGCCCATCCCCCGGCCGCTTCAGTCGCGTTTTAAAGCGACGATGGAATAACCCAAGGGGTCGTCCTTCGAACCGAGACCGAGAGCGAGCGTCAGGTGGGCAAGAAGGAGGAACAGGAGAGAAAGAGGGAGGAGAAGGGTCAGCGAAGGCCAGTGCAAAAGCGACCGTCGCGACGGTCGAACCATTCGAAGCGACAGGACGATGAGCTTGTTGGCGATGACTGCGAAGTCATTTCCTCTTTCTTTGATCCGGACGTCGCTGAAGGAGCGCAAACATTCGCTTGAGTTCGAATTTCGTGAAGCGATTGAAATCATAAGGAGCGTAGTGGACACGGGCTGAAAATGGCACGGTCGCAAGGAGCGTGCCCCCGGGTTTTAGCACCCTCTCGATTTCCGCGATCAGCGCCTCGGGATGAGCCGCATGTTCCAGGACTTCGGTGCATAGGACGTTTTCAAAACTCGCATCGCCGAATGGGATCGAGACACCATCAAAGGGAACGACCGCATCGCTTCTGCGCATCGCGAAGGCATTGGCTTCCGCAACGTCAATTCCGGTATAAGAGAGGTCTCGCGGGAGGCAGGTCCGGTAGGGCATTTCGCCGCAGCCGACATCGAGCAAATTCCCGCTCAGCTTCGAAAGCCGCGGTTCGAGGAAGGTCCAGATCGTCCCGAGCTGGAGATCCGCAAAGCGCCGGATCGAAAAGGCGATCCTCGACGTGACGGACGATGAAATCCAGCCGGACTGGGATCGGCTGAAATTGCTCGGAAAGGCTTTGCGCGGCTTCAGCCATGTCTCTGGCCCTCAGGGCGAGGAGTCTCAGGAAGCACCCAATTGCGGTCCCAGCATCTTTCGGGATCCGAGCGCCCGGCAACGACGAGCACGTCGCGGAGCCGCGTTGGAAGCGTCGAAACCGGAGCGAGATAGGTCGAATAAGGGACGATCATATTGTCCTGCTTGTTCCAGACCCCGACGAGCGAGCAGAGAGGCCCCGGCGATGGGCCGTTCACAAGAGCCCGCCGCAGCTCAAGGAGAGGAGTGGCTGAGCCCAGCAGGATCGCGACGAGCGCGTAGGCGATTTTAGCCTTGTTTACGGCCGGCTCGGAAAGGAGCCTGGAGATCCAAATTCCAAAATAGATGGAAAGGAGTGCGAGCGGCATGATCGAAGCTCGCATCTGGAAATCCGAATTCACTCCCACCAGCACCAGCGGCATCGCGATGAGGAGGAGGAGGATGAGGAGAATAACTGGGAGGTCGGCCCTCGGGGAGGCGTGGTCCCGAAGAAGCGGATAGGCAAATGGCAAGACCTCCAGAGCCACGCAAAAGAGCCATGCCCAGGGATGAGCGATCCGAACGTGCATTCCGACCTTTGCCGCATCGATCTGAAGGTAGAGGAGGGTAGGAAGGGCAATCGCGAGGGCGAGCACGGCGATCGCGACATCCTTCCGGTCGAGCGAACGGCGACGCAGCACTTCGAAGCCTGCAAGGATCGCGAACGGGATCGCTCCGATGATCGCCAATGGCGACCAGATCGCCACAAGCGGGATCATTGCAGCGAAGAAGCCGATCGGAACAAGGCCCTTTCGCCAGAGCAGGAAAGCGAGCGCGCATGCCCAGCCGGCAATTGCGTGCTGAGGCACCCAAAAGGCCTGGGTGACGTGCGAGCTATATTGGTAACTGAAATTCCAGCGCTCGATATGATCCCATGAGAGATGGGCGCCCAGAGCCGAATAGATCGCCGTTCCAACGACGTCCCACCCGCTAAAGAGGATGAAGACCGCTAGGGTGATGGCGCGCTCGCGCTTGCTCTTGAAGAGGTGCCAGGCGAGCGTCAGGACAAGGGCCAGCCGGAGCGAGTTCGAAATCAATAGCACCAGTTCGCAACGGGTGCCGAACATCGCCGGCAGGAGGTACGTTCCAAGCGGCGCCCTTACAAAATAAGCCGTTCCATGAAGGTCATAGGCGAAGGGCCAGACATTGGTGGCCATATCGTGCAACACGGCATCGCGAACCTGCCAATCACTATTGGCGTAGAAGAAGCGGCCCTCTCCCCCGAGTGCGAATAAAGCCAGCGATATCAAGAGTGCAGCAGCGAACGTCTTCACGGGCACTGGAGGAAGATCCTCGGAATATCGGGCGCAAAGGGCCGTAATCGCTGCGCTGGTGACGCCCGCCAGTCCGACCGTCAGAGGTAACGAGAGCCCCCAGAAATGCAGGAGCAGTAGGTTATCGAGGGCGAACAGGCCAAGAAGGCTTGCGGCCAGGGTCCCGACCTTGAGGCCTGCTCGCGTAACCGGGGGGTCCGCAGCAATGGCGGCTGCGGCTCCGCTCATGCGGCGTCAGCGACCCTCTTTTGAAGGTTGTGAACTGGGTTTGCCAATGCCGGCGCATCCATGTTCAGGCGCTCACGCTCGACCACCAGCGGGCGCTTCCTCACCTGGCTGTGAATGGACGTGATGTATTCGCCCAATATGCCGATGAAGGTCATCTGCATCCCGGAGAGGAAGAACAATGCGAAAATGATCGTCGTCATTCCTCTGGGTGCAAGCTCGGGCCGAACGAACCAGGCTCCGAGCGCAAAGATCGCATAGAGGAAGCAAAGGCTCGCCATCGCGAGCCCAGCGAACGTGCAAAGGCGCATTGGGACGCTGGTGAATGAGAAGATGCCGTTCAGGGCCTGGTCGATAAGGCGAGGGATATTGTTTTTCGAAAGACCGCGCTGCCTCGACTTCCAGGTATAGGGGACAATGACCCGGCGGAAACCAACCGAAGCGATGATGCCTCTGATGTAGGGATAGTGGTCGTCATGTTGGACGACCGCCTGCCAGACCTTTCGGTCGATCAGTTGAAATTCGCCGACGTCGACCGGAATGTCGACGTCCGAAAGTGTCCTCACCAGGCGATAGAAGATTGCGCGGCAGGTCCGAAGAGCAAGGCTCTCCTGTCGATTGGCTCGGGCGCCCGCGACCACCTCGACGCCGCTTTCCCAGAGCTTCACGAACTCGGGGATCATCTCGGGCGGATCCTGGAGATCGACCGGAAGGAAGACGAGGATTGCATCGCCGGTTGCAGCGCGAAGCGCGTTGAAATTGGAGCGGAAGGGACCAAAATTGCGGGCGTTCAGGATGACCTTGATGGTCGGATCGGCCGCGGCGAGCTCACGAAGGATCTCGACCGTCCCGTCGCTCGAGGCATTGTCGGCAAAGATATGCTCGCAGCGATATCGGGAGAGCGGCCCGTCCTTGGCGAAGAGCGCCTTCACGGCCTCGGCGCAGGCCCGGACATTGTCTGCCTCGTTGTAGCAGGGGCTGATGATCGAGATCGTCTTCACGTCCCCATTCTTTCCCGGATTGAGGTCGCTGCTCATGCCGCGACCCTCAGTTCGTCGACCACTTGCCTCAAACCCTCGCCAAGTGGGACCCGGGGTGACCAACCGGTCGCTTGGCAAAGGTGGCTGCTATCGCCTTCGAGATGCATGATCTGGTCGGGTCCGAACGGAATTTCGCCGAAGGTCAGCTTGAGACCAGGAGCAGCAATGTCGCGGAGCATTTCGAGGATCGTTCGAACGCTAACCGCTTCCCCGCTCGAAAGATTGAAGACGCCGTGTGCCCGGTCATTCTCTGCCGCCGCCAACGTGCCTGAAGCGACATCGTCGATGTGAAGATAGTCCCACTTCTGGGTCCCGGCCGTGCACTTTGGCCGCTGTCCTCGCATTAGCGAAGCGGCGCTCGAGGGTATGAGCCAATTGGGATTGTCCCCGGGACCATAGACCGAAAACAGGCGAATCCAGGCGAATGCGATTCCTGCCTCGCTGCAACGCTGCGAAGCGAGATGGTTCGCCGCCAGTTTCGCAGCTCCATAAAGCATGGTCGGTCGGGGAAGATCGCTTTCGACGATCCTTCGATCATACCGTCCATATTCAGCCTGCGAGCCGATGCCGACGAACTTCCGAGTTCCTGAAGCGATCGCAGCGTCGGCAAGCGCGACCGTCGTTCGAATATTCTCGAGCTGGATGTCGTCGCTGCGCAAGGGGCCGCCGACGCCTTCCCAGGCTGAATGAATGACAATGTCGGGCCTTACCGAAGCGATCAGCTTGGCGACTCTTGGCGCATCGGCAAGATCGATCCGCTGGATCGAGATGCTCGTGGCGATCGAAGCGAGTCGCGATCCGCTATTGCGAACCAGCGCAATGACCTCGTTCCCGGCAGCAGCCGCAGCCCTGGCAATCGCCGCTCCGACGAATCCGCCTGAACCGGTGATGAGGAGACGGGAGCCCATCAGGCTGCCGCCTGGATCATTCGGGTCGCGAAATAGCGACGGATCTGGGCGAGGCACAGATCGGCTGCATTCTTTCCTGCAAGCTGCGCCCGGTACCATTCGGCCGTCCACTCGATCGTCGTTTCGAGCGAGAGGCGGGGAGTCCATCCGAGCTCTCGACCCGCCATTTCCGAAATCAAGGTGAGAACTTCAGCTTCGTGCGGATGATCCCCGGCCTGAGGGCTGAAACCTCCCGGGCGGCCCCAGTGACGGGCGAGCTCGCCAACGACACTTTCGACGCTCGCCATGTCTTCGGCCGAGGGGCCGAAATTCCACCCCTTGGCGAAACGCCTGGGATCGGCGGCCAGTCTTTCTGCAAGCAGGCAATATCCGCTGATCGGTTCCAAGACATGCTGCCACGGACGAACTGCCTTGGGATTACGAAGCTCGGGTTCAAGGTTCGCGCGGAAAGCACGAACGACGTCAGGGATAAGGCGATCGGCGGAATAGTCGCCGCCGCCAATCACATTGCCCGCCCTTGCCGTTGCAACGCCGATCGATCGATCCGCGAAGAAGCTGTTGCGAAAGCACTGGGTGACGAGCTCGGCGCAGGCCTTGCTGTTTGAATAAGGATCATGACCGCCGAGCCTGTCGCTCTCGAGATAGCCGGTCGTGCGCCCGTCGTTGGCATAGCATTTGTCGGTCGTGACGGAGACGATTGCGAGCAGGCCATCGAGACCCCGAGCGGCCTCGAGCATATTGGCGGTGCCAAGGACGTTCGTTGAAATCGTTTCGAGCGGGTCGAGATAGGATTGGCGGACGAGCGGCTGTGCAGCGAGATGGAAGATGATCTCGGGTTTTGCTGCTGCGACGATCGCTTTCAGGGCCTCAAAGTCCCTGACGTCGTTGACGACGTGGATGCAGCGCGCGGCTCCTCCGATCTGGTAGAATAGGCCGTCAGCTTCGGGCTCGAGCGAAATGCCGGTGACTTTCGCGCCAAGGCTCTCGAGTAGCATGAGAAGCCAGCTCCCCTTGAACCCCGTGTGGCCCGTGAGGAGAACACGGCGGGAGCCCCAGAAGGCCGGGTTCAGGCCCAGATCTTCCATGCGGCCTCCTGACGCTCCCACATGCCTTCGAGGAGCTGCCGGTCGCGAAGCGTATCCATTGGCTGCCAGAAGCCATCGTGGAAAAAGGATCGCAGTTGGCCTTCTGCCGCCAGCCGTTCGAGCGGCTCGCGTTCCCACACGCACTCGTCGGAATTTCCAAGATATTGGCCGATCGAGCGATTGAGGACGAAGAAGCCGCCGTTGATCCAGCCGCCTTCATCGACGGGCTTTTCGGCAAAGGCGGAGACCTCGTCGCCAACGAGTGCGAGCTGACCGTAGCGACTTGCGGGGCGAACCGCGGTGACGGTCGCCTTGCGGCCGTGGCTACGGTGAAATTCTATTGCAGCCGAGACATCGAGGTCACTGACGCCATCTCCATAGGTCAGGCAGAAATCTTCGTCGTCATCCAGATATTGAAGGGCCTGGCGAAGGCGCCCTCCCGTCATGGTGTCGGCGCCCGTATCGATCAGCGAAATCTTCCAGTCCTCGGTATCGTTCCGATGGACCTTCGTCGTTCCCGTTCGAAGGTCGATGGTGACGTCCGACATGTGGAGGGCGTAATTGAAGAAATATTCCTTGATCATGTAGCCCTTGTAGCCAAGGCAAACGATGAACTCGTCGACGCCGTGCTGGGCATAGATTTTCATGATGTGCCAAAGGATTGGCTTGCCGCCGATCTCGACCATCGGTTTTGGGCGAACCGACGTCTCCTCGGCGATCCTTGTACCGAGGCCGCCTGCTAGAATGACCGCTTTCATTGCCGACCTATGACCAAATCGTGGTCAACAAACCGTTAAAGGGCGAGACCGCCGAGGCGGTTAAGCGTCGCCTGGCTCCCGACCTCGTCGCAAACTTCCGAAGATAGAGCGATTGGCAGGATGCGGGCAGCGGCCTCTGTCCCGGCAACACTCTCCATGAGCCATGAACCAAATCCACCGTCGGCGAGATGATCTTCGAATGTCGTCACATGGCGATGACTAGCGATCTGTTCGCTCTGCTGGAGCTTGGAGGCCATGCCCCACAGGGGAAGCGAATAGACCGTCCTGTCGCCGGCGCGAGCAATCGCCGACCCGAGCGCAGCGCCGGTCGAGAGCATCACTTGATCCTCGTCTCCCTGACGGACCTTGAGCCAGACGCCCGGACTTACGCTTGGCTTAGCGGCATGAAACTTCGGCTCTCCGGCCTTTCCGAGGCGAAGGTAGGATGGGCCGGGGTTGGCAACGAGCCAGTTCAAGCACGCGCGCGTCTCGAACGGGTCGCCGGGCGCCGCAATCGTCATGTGAGGCATGGTTCGCATCAGCGCATAATCCTGAACGGCGTGGTGCGAGTAGCCGAGGGATCCGTAAGCAACGCCGCCTCCCACTGCGACGATCGTCACCGGCAGTTGATGATGGTCGACATCGTTCCGGATCTGCTCGGCGCAGCGAAACGTCGGGAAATTCGCGATCGAATAGGTGAAGGCGTGATAGCCCTCGCTCGCCATTCCGGCGGCAAGCCCCGTCATGTTCTGCTCGGCGACGCCGGCGTTGATGAACCGGTCGGGAAAGCGCTCCGCGAAGCGTTCGACGACGTTGAATCCAAGATCGCCGACAATAAGAGCGATTTGCGGGTTGGTTTCCGCGAGGATCGCGAGCTCGTCGATGAACGCGTCACGCATTGGAAGCGCTCTCGATCTCGGCGAGTGCCTGAGCGAGGAGCTCGGGCGTGGGATTACGGTAATGCCACTCGACCCGGTTCTCCATAAAGCTCACGCCCTTGCCCTTGATGGTGTGCGCAATCAGCATGGCGGGCTTGCCAGACGGCCAGGAGCCCGGGTCGAGCGCGTTTGAAAGCGCGTCATGATCGTGGCCGTCGACCTCCTGGACCGCCCAGCCGAACGCTTCGAATTTTGAATGAAGGGGCTCAAGTCGAAGCGTCTCGTCGACGCTCGTGAGGCTCTGGAGCTTATTGTAATCGATGATGCAAAGAAGATTGTCGAGGCCATGATGGGCCGCAAACAGCGCGGCTTCCCAATTGCTGCCCTCGTCCCATTCGCCGTCGCTCGTAACGACGATCGTGCGCCAGTCCTTCGACTTGCGCTTGGCTGCGAGCGCTTTTCCGGTTCCGAATGGCAGGCCGTGCCCGAGTGCGCCGGTCGAAAACTCAGCCCCCGGCACCTTGTGGCTGATGTGCGCCATGAGGGGCGATCCGTCAGTCCCGTAGGTCTCAAGAAGGGCAGGATCGATGAACCCGGTCTCGGCTAGAACTGCGTAGAGAGCAACGCAGGCATGTCCTTTCGAAAGGATGAAGCGATCGCGGTTCGGATCATCGGGCGCTACCGGATTGACCCGCAGAACCCCGCCATAGAGAACCGCGATGATGTCGGTGATCGAGAGTGCAGAGCCGATGTGTGACGCCCTGGCCCGTGTGACCATCTCAAGCGCCCGCCGGCGAATTCGAAGCGCTAGCTCCTTGGTCGATTGAGGTCCTGCAGCAGTGAGCGAACTGTAATGCATGGCCCGAACATGTCGCGACATATGGTTAACATTCGCTCAACACTCTTGCGTTAGTCCCCCTCCCATGAAACACGGAATGATCGAAGCCGCCGTTCGCGCCTGCCCCGTCTGCGGAGCGGGAGCCGAGGCGAGCGAACCATTTCTTTCCGATACCCGCGACGAAAGCCAGTTGAGCGCGTCGAGCTTCGCTTCACGCAAGATTCCGGAATTCATGAGCCATGCAATGGTGCGCTGCCGCACCTGCGATCTGACCTATGTGGACAGGCCGCCGAGCGTCGAAGAGCTCGCCGCCAGCTATCATACAGCTGATTATGACAGCGCCGAGGAAGCCGAAGATGCGGCCGACGCTTATGCCCGGGCGATCGAGCCGGTGCTTGCGAAGATCGCGAACCGCTGTGCAGCGCTCGAAATCGGTACCGGGACCGCAGCCTTTCTCGAGCGCCTTTCCTCAATGGGATTTCGCGACCTCGTCGGGATCGAACCCTCGACCGCTGCAATTGCCGCAGCTCCGCCAAATCGAAAGGCCTGGATCCGCGAAGGGATTTTCGAGGGAAACGATTTTCCCCCCGAAAGCTTCGATCTCATATGCTGCTTCATGACGCTCGAGCACGTCCAGGACCCACGAGCGCTGGTGGCGACAGCGCATCGCCTGCTCCGTCCGGGCGGCGCGTTCGTTGGAGTCACGCATGATCGCCGAGCCTGGCTGAACAGGCTTCTTGGACGGCGTTCGCCGATCGTCGATATCGAGCACATGCAGTTATTCTCAGCCAAGAGCGCAACCGGCCTCCTTGAACGGAACGGCTATGTCGATGTTGGCGGCGCAAGCTTCTGGAACTGCTACCGGCCAAGCTACTGGCTACGTCTCGTCCCGATGAAGAGGTCGGTGAAGGATGCTTTGATCCGGAGACTTCGTGGCTCTTGGGCCGACAAACAGCGAATTGCGCTCAATGTCGGCAATTTCATGAGCTGGGGTTTCAAAGCCTGAAATTGGCCCCGTTGCGCGATTCAGCCCGCGCTCTCCGCAAGCACGGTCAGGCCGCGATCACTAACCTCAGCAAAGCCGCCGGTGACCGGGATGCGCTCGGGCTGGGCGCCCTGGTTGCGGTAAACGGCGATATCGCCGTTCTTCAGCGTGGTCATGTAGGGCGCATGCCCGGCCATGATGCCGGACTCGCCCTCGGTGCCCGGAACGACGACCATATAGACGTCCTCCGACATCACATGCCGGTCAGGCGTGACGAGCTCGAAATGCAGATCGGCCATTACTTCTTACCTTCGATTGCGGCGTCGAGCGCCCGCGTCGCAGACACGAACTTGTCGCGGCAGCCGGGATTGCAGAAGCCGACGACCTTCCCCCTGTAGAGCGTCAGGCTGTCCGCGCTGACCGGCTTGCCGGACCACGGACAGACGTCATTGACGCAATCTTCGAGGCGAAGCTCGTCGACCAGCTGTTAGGCCTCCTGAGCCAGCTTCTCGGCCTTGGCAACCGCTTCGTCGATTCCGCCGACCATGTAGAAGGCCGCCTCGGGAAGGTGGTCGTATTCGCCGTCGACCACCGCCTTGAATGAGCGGACCGTGTCTTCGACCTGCACGAACTTACCGGGGATGCCGGTGAAAACTTCCGCGACGTGGAACGGCTGGCTGAGGAAGCGCTGGATCTTGCGTGCGCGAGCGACGACCAGCTTATCCTCCTCCGAAAGCTCGTCCATGCCGAGGATGGCGATGATGTCCTGGAGGCTCTTGTACTTCTGAAGCGTCTCCTGGACCTTACGAGCGACCTCGTAATGCTCCTGACCGACGACCGCGGCGGTCAGAACGCGGCTAACGGAGTCGAGCGGGTCGACCGCCGGATAGATGCCGAGCTCGGAGATAGCGCGGCTCAGCGTGGTCGTCGCGTCCAAGTGGGCGAAGGACGTCGCCGGAGCAGGGTCGGTCAAGTCGTCGGCAGGCACGTAGATGGCCTGCACCGAGGTGATCGAGCCCTTGTTGGTCGAGGTGATGCGCTCCTGAAGCTGGCCCATGTCGGTCGACAGGGTCGGCTGGTAGCCCACGGCCGAAGGAATACGGCCGAGAAGCGCCGACACTTCCGAGCCCGCCTGGGTGAAACGGAAGATGTTGTCGACGAAGAAAAGCACGTCCTGACCCTCCTGGTCGCGGAAATATTCGGCCTGGGTGAGGCCCGACAGAGCGACTCGGGCGCGCGCTCCCGGCGGCTCGTTCATCTGGCCGAACACGAGCGCGACCTTCGAGCCCTCTGGCGTCGGGTTGCCGTCCTTGTCCTTGGCGATCACGCCTGCGTCGAGGAACTCGTGGTAGAGGTCGTTGCCCTCGCGGGTCCGCTCACCGACCCCGGCGAACACGCTGACGCCGCCGTGGCCCTTGGCGATGTTGTTGATCAGCTCCTGGATGAGCACGGTCTTGCCGACGCCGGCGCCGCCGAACAGGCCGATCTTGCCCCCTTTCGCGTAAGGGGCGAGGAGGTCGATGACCTTGATGCCGGTGACGAGGATCGCGGCTTCGGTCGACTGGTCGACGAAGGGCGGCGCCTCGGCGTGGATCGGCGCCGACATGTCGCTCCCGATCGGGCCGCGCTCGTCGATCGGCTCACCGATGACGTTCATGATCCGGCCGAGCGTCTTCGGACCGACCGGAACGCGGATCTGAGAGCCGGTGGCATTGACTGTCTGGCCGCGGGTCAGACCGTCGGTCGAGTCCATGGCGATGGTTCGGACGACGTTCTCGCCAAGGTGCTGCGCGACCTCGAGGACAAGGCGATTGCCGCCGTTGTCGGTCTCGAGCGCCGAAAGGATCGGGGGAAGCTCGCCCTCGAACGCGACGTCGACGACGGCGCCGATGACCTGGCTCACGCGGCCGGTCAGGTTGCTGGTCGGCTTTGCCGACTGGTTCGTGTCCGCAGCGGCGGCCTTCCTGGCGCGGGGCTTGGGCTTCGTGTCGGCGGCGGTGGCCATGTCTGTCTTCCTTGCCTTCAAGTTTCGTTAGAGCGCTTCGGCGCCCGAGATGATTTCGACGAGTTCGGTGGTGATCGCGGCCTGTCGCTGCCTGTTGTACTGGATCGACAGTCGGTTGATCATGTCGCCGGCGTTGCGCGTCGCATTGTCCATCGCGGTCATCTGCGAGCCGTAGAAACCGGCCTGGTTTTCGAGGAGCGCGCGGTAGATCTGCACCGCGATGTTGCGCGGCAGCAGGTCAGCGAGGATCTCTTCCTCGTCCGGTTCATATTCGACCGCCGAAGGCGCCGCAGTCTTGTGAGCGGCAACGGCATGCTCGGGCTCTTCCGCGGCTCGCGGCGCAACCGGGATGATCTGCTCGACGAACGGCTCCTGCACCAAAGTCGAGCGGAAGTTCGCGTAGGCGAGGTGGACGACGTCGATCCCGTTGGTCGTGTAGCGGTCGACGAGGTCCTTCGCGATCGCCTGCGCATTGGCATAGGTCGGCGCCTTCATCTCGCTCGTGTCGTACTGGGCAACGATACTCCGGGGATACAGACGCTGGATGACCGGGCGACCCTTGCGTCCGACGATATAGAAGAGGACCGTCTTGCCCTGCGCCTGCAGGTCGTCGGCCTTGCGCCGCGCTGCGCGCACGATGTTGCTGCTGAAGGCGCCGGCGAGACCACGGTCGGCGGTGGCGAGCACGATCAGGTGCGTGTCGTCCTTGCCCGTGCCGGCAAGCAACTTCGGAGTCTGCGGTCCGACCGTCACCCGCGACGCGAGCGACTGAACGACATCCGTCATCCGCTTGGAGTAGGGACGGCCCGCCTCGGCGTTCTGCTGCGCCCGGCGCAGCTTCGCCGCGGCGACCATCTTCATCGCCTTGGTGATCTTCTGCGTCGACTTCACCGAGCCGATTCGGATCTTGAGGGCTTTCAGACTTGCCATTCGTTTCCTTGTTCACCGGCGAAGGCCGGTGTTCAGCCAACAAAAATCACTCCTGGACCCCGGCCTTCGCAGGGGAACAGGCAAATTAAGCGAACTGCTTGCCGAACTCGCTGAGCGCGTCCTTGAGCGCCGCGGCGGTGTCGTCGTCGAGAGTCTTCGTGTCGCGGACCTTCGCGAGGATCTCCGGCTTCTCCGAGCGGAGGAAGCTGAGCATCGCCGCTTCGTAGCGGACGACCTCGCGCACATCGACGCTATCGAGGAAGCCCTGCGTTCCGGCGAAGATCGAAGCGACCTGCTCCTCAACCGGCATCGGCGCGTATTGCGGCTGCTTCAGCAATTCGGTGAGGCGGGCACCGCGAGCGAGGAGACGCTGCGTTGCTGCATCGAGGTCCGAGCCGAACTGAGCGAACGCCGCCATCTCGCGGTACTGGGCCAGCTCTAGCTTGATCGAGCCGGCGACTTTCTTCATCGCCTTGGTCTGTGCGGCCGAGCCGACACGGCTGACCGAAAGACCGACGTTAATCGCCGGGCGGATGCCTTGGTAGAAGAGGTCGGTTTCGAGGAAGATCTGACCATCGGTGATCGAGATCACGTTGGTCGGGATGTAGGCGGACACGTCGCCAGCCTGCGTCTCGATGACCGGCAGCGCGGTCAGCGAGCCGCCGCCATTGTTCTCGTTCATCTTTGCGGCGCGCTCGAGAAGGCGGCTGTGGAGATAGAAGACGTCGCCCGGATAGGCTTCGCGGCCCGGCGGACGGCGCAGAAGAAGCGACATCTGGCGGTAGGCTACGGCCTGCTTGGACAGGTCGTCGTAGACGATCAGCGCGTGCATGCCGTTATCGCGGAAATATTCACCCATCGCGCAGCCCGTGTAGGGAGCGAGGAACTGCAGCGGAGCCGGCTCCGACGCGGTCGCCGCGACCACGATGGAATATTCCATCGCGCCATTCTCTTCGAGCGCGCGGACGATCTGCGCGACGGTCGAGCGCTTCTGGCCAACGGCGACGTAGATGCAGTAGAGCTTCTCAGCTTCCTTGCCCGACTTGTTGATTTCCTTTTGGTTGATGAAGGTGTCGAGCGCGACGGCGGTCTTGCCGGTCTGGCGGTCGCCGATGATGAGCTCGCGCTGGCCGCGGCCGATCGGGACGAGCGCGTCGAGCGCCTTGAGGCCGGTCTGGACCGGCTCGTGCACCGACTTGCGCGGGATGATGCCGGGCGCCTTCACCTCGACGCGGCGCCGCTCGGTGTATTCGATTGGGCCTTTGCCATCGATCGGATTGCCGAGCGCGTCGACGACCCGGCCGAGCAGGCCCTTGCCGATTGGAACGTCGACGATGGTGCCGGTCCGCTTGACGGTCGAGCCTTCGGAAATCTCGGAGTCCGAGCCGAAGATGACGACGCCGACATTGTCGGCTTCGAGGTTGAGCGCCATGCCCTTGGTGCCGTTGTCGAACTCGACCATCTCGCCCGCCTGGACGTTGTCGAGTCCGTAGATGCGCGCGATTCCGTCACCGACGGAGAGGACGGTCCCGACTTCGGAGACCTGCGCGTCGGCGTCGAAATTCGCGATCTGGTCGCGGATGACGCGGGAGATTTCAGCGGCGCGGATATCCATGGTTCTTGCTTAGCCTTTCATCGCCTGGGCTAGACGGTTGAGTTTGGTGCGGATGGAGGCGTCGATCTGCTGGCTTCCCAGCTTCACGACGATTCCACCGAGGATGGATGGGTCGACCTGAGCATCGATGTTCACGTCCCGACCGGCGCGGGCGCGAAGCTGCTGCTTTAGCGCCGCGACTTGGTCGTCGTTGAGCGGGCGAGCGGTGATTACGTCCGCTGTTGTCTCCCCGCGATGCTCGGCGGCCAGGCGCCGGAAGGCGCTGATCACGGCGCGAACTTGATTCTTGCGGCCATTCTTCGCGAGTACGCCGACGAAGTTCGTCGTAATCGGATCGAGCCCCAACTCGGAGGAGAGCGCAGAGAACGCCTTGCCGGCTTCCTCGCGGGAGACGAGCGGGCTCTTCACCAGCTCGTTAAAGTCCTTCGAATTCGACCAATGCCTGGCTCAATAGCTCGAGGCTGCTGCCGACCGATTCGATCTGGCGCTCGTCGCGCGCAAGGTCGAACAGCGCGGACGCATAGCGCCCCGCTAAGCTGGCTCGAATGCCGCCGGATGTCTCCACGCGCGAAAAGCTCCAGAAACGGAATATTGCCCGATGCGAAAAACGGGGCGCCAAAACGGCTTACGCCGGACACCCCCATCGGTTGGCGCGGCCCCTAGCAAGGGGTGCGGGGCGATGCAACCGCCTGCTTTCGGTTTGACCGCAAGGCAGCGGAAGCATCCGTTGCAAGCTCCCCATAGACGTGCCGCATGACCTATCGAATCAAAGGGCTGGATCCGGCGCCTTACAAGCCGCTCTTTCGATTATCCGACGAAGAGCTCTTGGAGCGCGGTGTCGTCCGCATGACGGTCACCACTGCGACCTTTCCCTGTCGCGTGAGCCTGACCGACCGCGCCCTGGGCGAGACCGTGCTCCTGCTGAACCACGTCAGCCACGACGTCGCCAATCCCTATCGGGCAACGCACGCCATTTTCGTCTCGGAAGAGGCGCAGGAGCCAGCAGAGTTCGTCGACGAAGTTCCACCGGTCTTCGAGAGACGCGCGCTATCCCTGCGAGGTTTCGACAAGGATGGCATGATGGCGGACGCCATTTTTGCACAACCTGGCGAGGCCGACGGCGCAATTCGGAAATTGTTCGACAACCCACAGATCGAGACGATCCATGCGCACAACGCGGTGCGGGGCTGCTTCTCGGCTAGGATCGAAAGGGCCTGAACCATGGCACTTCTTGCACACATCACCAACGCGCCTAGATCGGACGCCATGGCGACCGTCACACGCCTCGATCCCGACACAGCCTGGGCGGCGTTCATGCGCCGCGACCGGAGCTGGGATGGGCGCTTGTTCGGCGCGGTCCACACGACCGGCATTTATTGCAAGCCGAGCTGCCCTGCGCGCCGTCCGAAGCGCGAGAACGTAGCCTTTTATGAGTCCATCGAGGAGGCGAGGGCGGCGGGCTTCCGACCGTGTCTTCGCTGCAAGCCCGACGAGGTCGGCCGCGACCGCGAGGCGGTGGCTTCGGCGGTCGCCGTCATCGAGCGGTCGGAAGAGGCTCCGAGTCTTTCCGAGCTGGCCCACGCCGTCGGCTACGCGCCCCACCATTTCCAGCGCATCTTCAAGCGCGACCTCGGCGTCTCTCCGGCGGAATATGCGCGCGCTTTGCGCAATCGCCGAACCGAGAAGGCGCTCAAGGACAATGAGCGGATCACCGATGCAGTCTATGACGCCGGCTATCACAGCCCGAGCGGATTCTACAGCGATGCGAAGGAGAGGTTGGGCATGACACCATCCGCGTGGCGCGACGGTGGGCGAGGCGAGACGATCCGCTGGACAACTTTCGACAGTCCGCTCGGCGAACTGTTCATCGCCTCGACCTCCAAGGGCATCTGCAGGCTGACGTTCGACGATAGCGAAGCATCGCTTCAGCGGCTGTTTCCGAAGGCGACGATCGTCAAGGATGACGGCGCGCTTTGCGAGTTCGTAGCCGGGACGCTCAAGGCGATCGAGACTCCGCTCTCTGCTCCCGACCTTCCCATCGATGTCGCGGGCACGGCCTTCCAGGAAGCGGTCTGGCGCGAGCTGAGGAAGATCCCGGCAGGCGAAACCCGCAGCTACGCCGAGATCGCGGCGGCAATCGGCCACCCGAGGGCCGTTCGAGCAGTCGGCAGTGCTAATGGCGACAACCACGTCTCGGTGCTCATTCCGTGTCATCGCGTCATACGCAGCGACGGATCGCTTGGGGGCTACGGCGGCGGCCTCGACCGGAAGAAGGTGCTGCTCGCTGCAGAAGGGCATTCGATGGGCGAGCCGGAACTCCCACTCGCAGACTAGCTGCTTGCCACGGCCCTCCGTTTCGGCTGAACCACGGTCGAGGGAGGGTCCATGCAGCAAGAAGTCGTAGCGCAGGAAGCCGTGCCGCGCCGGTCATTGTGGCGACGGATCGTCGATTACCCACTGATCGCCATGGTGATTGCCGTCGTTCTTTACTTGATTGCCATCAGCGTAGCGGCCGCGATCGACAAGCTCGTGGCGCTGCCGCTCGCCGGTCTCAATTTCGAGCTGAAGTTCGACATCCTCGCGATCCCCCTGCTGATCATCACCTATGAGATCGTGATCCGACGCCTCGGCGAGCATCCGCGCGACGATTATTACGACCCTCATGCCATGCGGAATCTATTCATCGGCCTCGGCGCCGGTCTCGCAATCTTTTCGCTCGCAGTCGCCGTTGCGGCGGCGCTTGGAGTCTATCGAGTTAGCGGCGAGGGCGACCTCAGCGGGCTTCTCCCAGCGGTGATTGCCTCTGCACTCTTTCCCGCCGTGTCGGAGGAACTGCTCTTCCGGGAAATCTTGTTCCGCTGGATCGAGGATTTCGGAGGCAGCTGGCTGGCATTGCTGCTGACGTCCGCCTTGTTCGGCTGCGCACACCTTCTCAATCCCCATGCTAGCCCGATCGCGGCGGTCGGGATCGCCTTCGAAGCCGGTGTGATGCTCGGCGCTGCTTACATGCTGACCCGCAGCCTATGGATGCCGATGGGACTGCATGCGGCCTGGAACTTCGCGCAGGGCGAGATTTACGACATTCCGGTGTCAGGAACGCCGGTCCACGGGATGCTCAATGCTCGGCTTAGCGGACCGCCGCTTCTGACAGGGAATGGATTTGGGTTGGAAGCCTCGCTGACCGCAATCGTCGTTGCGACGTTGTTCGGCGTCTGGCTGGTTTGGCTAGCCGTGAAGAAGGGCGAGCTAATCCAGCCTCGGTGGGTCCGCCGCCGCCACGAGCTCGCGGCAACTTAATTCTCGGCGACGCTCGCCGGCTGTCCGGCGGCTTGGCCCTTTAGCCACTCCATCTTTTTTCGCGCCGAAGCGCGCACGGGCGATTCATGCGGGTCGTTCGCCATCGGGCCGAGCCAGTACATGGCTTCCGCCCATTTGTGCTCCGACGCCAGCTCGTCGACGAGAAGCTCGCGCGGATCGTTGTCGCGCGGATCGGTGGAGACGACCTGCCTCAGCCCTTCGACGGCGACTTCCGGCGGCGCTTCGCCCGCTTCGTGGAAGGTCTCGTAATAGGCCAGCAGGGGAAGCGGATCCTGCGTGTCGATATGATTCGCCTTCGCCGCGAGCGAGCGCGCCTCCGCAACCTTCGCGGACTTCGCGGCAGCCGGGAGATTTCGCGCCTCCACAGCCGTGACGATCGCCTTGCGGGCCAGAGCATGGACGTCGTTCGGCCGGACGGTGAGGAGCTTGTCGGCAGCCGCCTCCGCCTGCGCATAATTGCCCGAGGCGTATTCGGCCTCACCCAGGAAGTAGAGCGCAAATGGATCGTTCGGATAGCGACGGGCAACTTCGCGGGTGCGCTCCAGGTTGCGCTCCCGCTGGGCCCTTTCGTGATCCCGGTCGCCCTTCTTCTCGATCTCGTTGAGGTCGCTATCGTCATAGGCGATGACTTCGGGAATGAGCGCGGCTTCGCCCGCGCTGAGCGGGCGGGTCTTCTGGATCACCGGTTTTGCTATCTCGACCTTCACCGGCCGATATTCGAAACTGCCATTGGTCACATAGGTGCGCGCTTCGCGATCAAGCTGGTTGAGGTCGCCGAACACCTTGGCCGCATCAGCAAGCGAATGTCCGGAATTGAGTGCGGCTAGATACTCGCGGAACTGCAGTGAGCGGGTCTTGTCGAACGTGAAGAAGTGAGTGAGCGCCCATCCCTGAGCGTAACGGTCGACGCCCCATGGCTTCTCTTTTGTCAGTACTTCCTGCAACGGAGCCCATTCGACAGCGATGTCATGGCCGCGCTGCTTCGCCGGCATCCCGTAACCGATGCGGCCGTCGTCCATCACCTTGCTGGATCCGATCAACTCGGCGAAGCCTTCCGTGTACCAGCCGGGATAGGCGGCTGGGAAATACTGAAGCATGAAATGGTGAGTATATTCGTGATGAAGCACCACGGACGCGGTGAAATCCGGCCCGACGTAGGCATCCACCTTGCGCGGGGTGACGAGGAACGGACCCAGTGAATTTGCGGTGTAGAAGCCCGCGATCCCGCTGCTCTGATCGAGACCGAGCGCGTCCTGAACCTCCTTCATCCCGTCGACTTCGTAGATGCGCACCTTCACCGGATCGATGCCGCTGTTGATGTTCGTCGCCATGCGCAGAAGCTTGTCGTAGCTTTCGAGATCGGTCGCGAGCTGCTCGACGCGCTTCGGCGGGCTCTTGCTGTAGATGATGAAGTGCTGCGTTTCCGCGGCCTGCCAAGTCGGCTCGGCCGCAGCCGCTGAAACGCTGAGCGCCGCCACGAAGAGCGTTACAACTGTCCGCAACATGATTTCCCCTTCCTGCCGCCGATCAGGCTAGCAGCGTCAAAATCCCGTTCAAGCTTGTGATTCATCAATATTTTTTCGGGAACTTTGCAACGGGTCAGCGCGCGTCGCTCTTCGTCGCCGAGCCAGTGTCCAGGTCCTTCAGGGAGTCCTTCCCCTTGCCGGCGTCGAGGTCGCCGATCAGCCGCTTCGCGGCGTCCGCAGCTTCACCGGCGTGGGGCGAGTAAGCGACGACCTTCAGTGTATCGCTCGCTTCCTTGAATTTTCCGTCCTCGACGTAAGCGATGGCGGAATTCATCCGGACGCCGATGTCCTGCGGCGCGAGGTCTGAAGCGTAATGAAGCGCCGCGACCGCATTGTCCGTCGGGTGAATACCCTCCTGAAGGTAAGACCAGTAGAAGTCGTACAGCGGCTCCGGGTCTTCAGTGTCGATTTTGTTCGCGGCGATAAACTGCTGGCGCGCCTGATCGAAAAGGCTTTTGCGGGTACCGCCGTCGGCTCCTTTGGCCTTCCCCTCGATCGCGCGGGCTTTCAGCACCATCGCCTCCGTATCCCGCGGATTGGCCGCGAGCGCCTTGGTCGCCCCGGCCTCCGCAGCGTCGGGATGGCCCGCCTCCAGCTCCGCCTGAGCAAGGGTGCTCTCGACCAGCTCATCTCCGGGATAGCGGCTTTCAATCGCACGGACCTCTCCGGCGAGTGCTTCGGCCGCCTGACCTTCATAGCCGAATTTGACCTTTGCTCGGCTCATGATGACCTGAGATGCGCCGGCGCTGAGCGGTTGCACGTCGATATTGCCAACCGTGATCCGCGATCCGCCAATCTTGAACTGAAGCATCCGCTCGGTGACATATTTGTTCAGTTCGCCGTCGAGTTGCTTGAGATTGCCGAAGGAGTCGCGGGCGGCGTCGAGCGGCGGCTCGCCCTTGGCGAGTGCGTTCACATAATGAGCGAGCTGGCCGCTGCGCTTGTTCTCGAGCAGCAAATAGTGGGTCAGGAGCCAGCTCCGGCCGTAAAAGGCATCGATGTCGAGGTCCGTCATCTTGCCGTGGAGGCCAGCCGAAAGCTGCTCGAACGAGGGCGGGTTCATGTTGAGAAGTGAGTAAGCGCGGCTCTGAAGCGGCTGGCCGAACCAGACCGATCCGTCATTGTCGAACCTTGCCGTAGAGAGGAATTCCGCGAAGCCTTCGACGTACCACTCGGGATACGGCCGATCGAGATCCTGCATCATCAAATGGTGGGTGTATTCGTGGAAGAAGATTGCGTCGGGATCGTCATTCGATTCCGTGTGGCGCGGGACGTAGGCGAGCGAGCCCTCGACGCGACCGGTGTAGAACCCAGCTTGCCAGGCCTTCTTGTCGCCCATGATCAGGTGCACTTCCTTTTCGCTCGGCACGACGAAGACGGTAAGGCGATTTCCGTCGCCGACCTGAGGATCCGCCATGGACATCGAAATGCGTGCCGCCTGGTCGAAGTGCTCGAGCTTTGCCGCGAACGCTTGCAGCTCCTTTGGATTTTCCTCGGCATAGATCACGAAATGCTTCGACGCGGCCCGGTACCAAGCCGCCTGCGCGGGCGCTGCCGCAAACAGCGCGGCCGCGCACAACCAACTCAATGACGAACGCATATTCGCCCCCTCTTCGGCGGATTGAGGCTAACAGCCGCAGCAACTAGTTCGAGTAATTCTATTGACGGCGTTTTCTAAAGGAAGCTGTAGGGATCGACGTCGACGCTCACGCGGACTTTGGGACTCCAATGGAGTTCGCCGAGCCAGTCCCGGATCACGTCTTGCACATCGAGGCTGCGGCGCGCGTGCACCAGCAGTCGCTGGCGATGGCGGCCGCGAAGCATCGCGAGCGGGGCGGGGGCGGGGCCGAACACTGCCATGCCTTCTACCTCGGGCGCTGCTTTGCCGATGCGACGAGCGACCGCCTCGGCTTCTCCCGCATCTTCTGCGGAGACGACGATCGCCGCGAGACGTCCGAAGGGCGGCATCGCCGCTTCGCGCCGCGCCTCCGTCTCGGCCGCGTAGAAGCCAGGCGCATCGCCCGAGACCAGCGCGTCGATCACCGGCGCGTCCGGATCGTGCGTCTGCACGAAGACCCGGCCGGGCTTGTCGCCGCGTCCCGCTCGTCCGGCGACCTGCTGGATCTGCTGGAAGCTGCGTTCGGCTGCGCGCAGATCTCCGCCCGCAAGCCCGAGATCCGCGTCGACCACGCCGACCAGCGTCAGGTTGGGGAAATGATACCCCTTCGTCACCAGCTGAGTGCCGATGACCACGTCGATCGCGCCGGCCTGCATGGCACCGACGAACTCGGCAGCGCGGAGCGGCGACCAGATCGTGTCGGAAGTGACGATCGCTGTCCGTGCACCGGGGAAGAGCTCTGCGACCTCATCGGCGATGCGCTCGACGCCCGGGCCGCAGGCGACGAGGCTGTCCTCCTCGTCGCACTCCGGGCAGGAATGGGGCGGTGGCATCACATGGCCGCAATGGTGGCAGGCGAGGCGGTGCATCAGCCTGTGCTCGACCATCCAGGCGGTGCAGTTCGGGCACTGGAAGCGATGCCCGCAGTGGCGGCAAAGCGTCAGCGGTGCGAAGCCGCGGCGGTTGAGGAACAGCAATGACTGTTCACCGCGGTCGAGGTTTGCTTCAATTTCCTTGACCAGCGTAGGGGCAAGCCACCGTCCGCGCGGTGGCGGATCCTGGGTCAAATCGATGGTGCGGATGTCCGGAAGCGAGGCGCCCGCGAAACGGTGCGGAAGGGCAACCTCGCGATAGCGTCCGAGCTCGACCATCTGCCGGCTCTCGATCGGCGGAGTTGCCGTCGACAGGATCACGGGAATGTCCTCGAACTTCCCCCGCATCACGGCGCAGTCGCGGGCGTGATACTGAACGCCATCCTCCTGTTTGAAACTCGGTTCGTGCGCCTCGTCGACCACGATGAGGCCTAGGTTGGGATAGGGGAGGAACAGCGCTGACCGCGCGCCGACAGTAACCGCTGCTTCGCCGCTGGCGATCCCCCGCCAGGCACGGCGCCGCTGCGACGAGCGCAGGTCGGAATGCCACGCCACGGGGGCGCAACTGAACCGCGCCTCGAACCGCTTGAGGAAGGGCTCGGTGAGCGCGATTTCTGGAAGCAGCACGAGCGCCTGCTTGCCGTGGCGTAGGCACTCGGCAATTGCTTCGAAATAAACTTCGGTCTTGCCCGAGCCGGTCACGCCGTCGAGCAGAACCGGATCGAAGCCCTTACCGACGGCGAGGGCAAGGCTGGCTGCGGCCTCTTCTTGATCGTCGTTGAGGTCTGGCGGCGCATGGTTCGGATTGGGGATCGCGAACGGCCGGTCCGCATCGACCGCCACCCGCTCGAGTGCTCCCGAATTCAGCAGACCCCGAAGCACGGCGTCGCTGACTTCCGCGTGATGAGCCAGCTCGCGGATCGTGCCCTGGCGACCCTCCAGTGCGGCAAGCGCCTTCTCGCGCTGTGGGGTCAGGCGGTCGGGGACGAGGCCGGTAGGCCGGAATTCGGTCAGCTGGCGCGGCCCATCCAGGGCGGCGGAGGATGGCAGAACCATCCTCAGCACCGAAGCGAGGGGTGCCAGATAGTAGTCGGCCGTCCACTCACAAAGGCGACGCAGCGGAGCAGCGATAGGCCGAACGTCGAGCACACCGGCGAGCGGCCGCAAGCGCGAGTTGGGTACTTCGTTCGTTGGCAGGCGATCTGCTTCCCAAGCTACGCCGAGGAGTTGGCGCGGGCCCAGGGGGGCGACTACGACCGAGCCGGGCTCGACATGCATGCCCTCGGACACGCGATAATCGAGCGGGCCGAGGGCTGCGTTCATGGTGATGACGCGGGCGCGGGACATGCTGATGATCGCCGAAAGTTCGCTAAGTTCGCCGTCCATCGCGCGCGCGCGGGCGGGCACGAAACCGGCGAAACGCAGCGATTGCAGCAGTCCCACGCGTATGCGCGCTAGGCACGCACAGAAGCAGCTCGGCTCGGTTGATTACAGCTGAACGAGTTTCGACCATCGCCCCGCTTAAGCACAGCAGGGCCGCTCTAGGACAGAGGCACGGCCGTGCTAGGATCAGTTGTATGGACGCTGAGACTCAGCTGAGCGGGCTAATCAACAAATTTTCGGCCGAAGTGGCGGCCGATGCGCGGCACGCATTGGCCGTCCTAAAGGCAAGGCTGCCGACTGCGACCCGCCTCGTTTATGACAACTACAACGCCTTAGTCGTGGGCTTCGCGCCGAGCGACAAGGCGTCGCACGCGATCCTGTCGATCGCACTCTATCCGAACTATGCCCGCCTCTTCTTCCTCAGAGGTATCGACCTTCCCGATCCAGCTGGAATACTGGAAGGCGACGGGTCGCAGGTCCGAAGCATCAAGCTGAAGCCGGTCTCGCGCATCGAGAAGCCTGGCGTGCGGGCGCTCATCGATGCCGCAGTCGCGAATTCCTATCCTATGCCTGCAACCGGCAAAGGACGCCTCATCCTCAAATCGATTTCCGCAAAGCAGAGGCCGCGGAGACCCGCCGCCTAGCGACCCCGCTTCTTGCGGTGGCTGTCGAGATCGAGGACTGCGAAATCGTCGTCTGGCTGGAGCAAGCCGAGCCGCCGCGCGACTTCCTGATAGGCCTCCTCGACGCCGCCAAGGTCCTGGCGGAACCGGTCCTTGTCGAGCTTCTGGTTGGTCTTCATGTCCCAAAGGCGGCAGCCGTCGGGGCTGATTTCGTCGGCTAGAATGACGCGGGCGAAATCACCGTCCCAGACGCGCCCGAACTCGAGCTTGAAGTCGATCAGCCGGATTCCGATCGCGGCAAACATGCCGGAGAGGAAGTCGTTCACCCGGATCGCCATGTCTGCGATGTCGTTCATCTCGTCCTGCGTGGCCCAGCCGAAGCAGGCAATATGCTCGTCGGCGATCATCGGGTCGCCCAGCGCATCGTCCTTGTAATAATATTCGATAATCGTGCGGGGGAGCTGCGCGCCTTCTTCGATGCCGAGACGCTTCGACAGCGATCCTGCGGCGACGTTGCGGACGACGACCTCGATCGGGATGATCTCGACCTGGCGGATCAGCTGCTCACGCATGTTGATGCGGCGGATGAAATGAGTTGGGACGCCGATCGTCTGGAGCGCCGTGAAGATGTGCTCCGAGATGCGGTTGTTGATCACGCCCTTGCCGCTGATCGTCCCGCGCTTCTGCGCGTTGAACGCGGTCGCGTCGTCCTTGAAATACTGGATGAGCGTACCCGGCTCCGGACCCTCGTAGAGGATCTTGGCTTTGCCCTCATAAATCTGGCGGCGGCGAGCCACTGTTCGCTTCACTCCAATGGCAATAGGGAAGGAGCGGCGGCTATAGGCGAGCCGTCGCGCCTCCGCAATTGAACTCCTACCGCGAGGCGGTCGCGGCGAGCTTGCGACTGATTATGCGCACTTTCTGGAGCTTGCCGGGCTGGAGATACTTCTGCGCCAGCTTCTGGATGTCCGCGGCGGTGATCGACTGAAGGATCGCCTTCTTCTGGCGGACGCGGTCGAGCCGCTCGGGGTTGCTCTGGGCTTTGGCCAGCGCCGCCAGCCAGTAGCTGTTGTCGCGAAGCTGGTGGTCGGCCTTCTCGAGCTCCGGATTGCGGGCGCGGGCCAGAAGGTCTGCCGCGACCGGCTTGTCGCGCAGCTGAGCGGCCGCCTCGGCGATCGCCTGCTGGACCTCGTCGGTCTTGTCCGGTGCTACGACCGCGGCCGCTGACAAATAGCCGAAGCCCTTGAACGTGTCGGACATCTGGCTCGACAGGCTGACTTCGTAGCTGTCGCCGAGCTTTTCGCGGACGCTGTCCGTGAGCATGAGGTTGAGCACATCCTTGAGCAGCTCGACGCCGATGACTTCGCGGTAGTTCGAATCATCGGTCGTCGGCCAGACGGATTCGACCATCGCCTTGTCCTGGGGCCCGTCGTGGGTGAGGACGATCGGACTATCGTCCGCCCGGAACGAGGCAGTACGTACGTCCGCGGGCACGGAATCGCTGAGCTTTCGTGTCGGAAGTGCTCCGAAGCTGGCGGCGACGGCCTTGATGACCGCATTCTCATCGACGTCGCCGACGATGGTGATCTCGATCGGCGCTGAAGCGATAACGGGTGCGAGCGCCGCCTTGGCCTCATCGAAGCTACGCTTGGAGAGAACGGCAGCGTCGGGCATGCCGAAGCGCTGGTCTCCGCTCGCCAGCAGGATTGGGAGCTTGACCCCAGCCACAGCCTCCGGCTGCGCTTCAACCTGTTTCTCGATGACGGGCACGACTTCGGTCCACTTGCCCGCCGCCTCAGGACGGAAGCCCGGGTCAAGGAGATAGGCTGCGCTGACCTTCATCTGAAGCGCCAGGTCTTGCGGGGTAGTTGCGCCGCTCGCGACAAAGGCATCGTCGCCGACCGAGGTGCCGACGGTGATCACCTTGCCGGCGAGCATGTCTTTCAGATCCTCGAGCGAGTGTTTCTTGAGGCCGCCCGCGGCCGAGGTCAGCGTCATCATCGCGGCGAGGCCCGGCTGGTCCTTCGGCAAGTCGAGGATGCCATCGCCGAGACGGACGAGGAAGCGGACCTTGCCCGCTTCGAAGTCGGTTCTCTTGATGTTGAGCCGGACGTTGTTGGCGAAGCGGACGGTGCGGACGCCGAGGTCGGCGATACGCTTGTCCGAAGCTACCGTGCCGGTCTTGCCGAAGCTGTCGTAAGCGAACGCCTGAGCCGCGCTTTCCCTGGGCGCTGCCACAGCGACCGCCCGGCTCGCATTGAAGGCCTTGGCGAGCTGCTGAGTCGGGATGTCCTCCTTCGCGCTGACGTGGACGAGCGGCGCGCTGCCGGTCCAGAGGTCCTTGATCGCGGCGTTCACCTCGCCCGGGGTGACGGTCTTGGCCAACTCGTCGAACTCGGCGGCGACATATTTAGGCGTGGTGACGAACTTGTCCTTCCCGATGACGGTGAGGATTGCATTGGCGAGGGTCGAGTTCGCGCGCGTGTCCTGCTGCTCGGCGGCGGCGTGCAGATCTCCGCTCATGTCCGTGACCTCGGTCTTCAGCTCGCTTGCAGTGAAGCCAAATTGCGTCGCCCGGCGAACTTCCTGCTCGGCCGCGTTGATGGCGTCCTTCCAGGCGCCATCTTTCGCCGCGACCTGAATCGTGGTCGTGCGCGCTGCATCCTGCTGCTCATCGGTCGCCATTCCGGCGGCGAGAAGCGGCGAGCCTGGCGTGTTGACGAGCTTCTGAAGGCGCCGATTGAACATCGAGGTCGCAAGCGCGTCGACCAAAATGTGATGGCGCTCGGCGAGCGTATCGGCCGGATCCTTCCATGGTCGCGCGACGGAATAGTTGACAGTCGTGGCAACGGCGGGGTCGACGAAGGTGTCGAAGGCGGCCGGGCGGTTGAGATCCACCTTGCCGCGCGGAAGCGGAGTGCCGGTAGGTCCGACGGGCTTCCAGTCGGCGAAGGCCTTCTTGATCTTGGCTTCGACGACCGCCGGGTCAGCGTCGCCGACGAACACGAGCGTCGCGTTCTGCGGACGGTAATAGCGGTGATAGAGATTGCGGATGGTGTCGGCAGAGGCGGTCTTCAGAACCGCGTCGACGCCGATCGGCAGCCGCTTCGGGTACGGCGTGTCTGGAAGCTCGAAGCTGAGTTCGTCGACGACCTGATGAAGCTGGAAATTGTCGCGCGCGCGCTCCTCGCCGAGGATGACCCCGCGCTCCCGGTCGACCGCCGCTGGATCGAACTTCAGCTCGCTAGCGACTTCTCGGAAGAGGAAGAGTGCAGTGTCGATATGCTCCGCGTCCGTGCTCGGGAGGTCGAGCATGTAGGTGGTCGTGTCAAAGCCGGTCTGGGCATTGGTGTCCGGTCCGAATTTGAGGCCCTGGCGCTCGAGAATCTTGACCATGTCGCCCTCGGGAACGTGGGTCGACCCATTGAACGCCATATGCTCGATGAAGTGCGCGAGACCTTGCTCATTGTCGTTCTCGCCGATCGAGCCGAACGCGAACTGAAAGCGCACCGACGCAGTGTCCTTCGGCGTCGCGTTGTTTTTGATCGCATATTTCATGCCGTTGGGCAGCGTGCCGTACCGGATTGACGGGTCGGGGGTGACATCGGTGAGTTGGACGCCCCAGCCGTTGACGACCGACTTCGCGGCCGGCGCGGTCGCGGCAAGCGCAGGAGCGCTCCCTGCAACGATGGCAATGGCGATGGCCGCGCCGCTGACGCGCGAAAACAGCGATTTGCAAACCACGAAAAACTCCCCGCAACCCCGATTGATTCGAGGGGGAGGCTTAGGGCCTGAGCGCCGCGGCGCAAGCCCGCAATTCGACAAACAGCTGATTTTATTGGCTAAACTGGGTGAAATTCGAGGACATTGACGAAACTCAAACGAGGAGCACGGACGCGTGCCGTCCGCGCTCCTCTAGGGCGTTCCGGTCTCACTGGACGTGCTTTGCCTTGGCCGTCCAGGGCGCGTCATATTCGATGCGATTGAGGACCCGAAACGTGTTGAGTACCGCATTTCGGAGCCTGGCTGCGCCACGGATCAAGGCAGCATTCAGCTCGCTGCGCGCCCACTGATAGTGGCGGTCGTAGATTTCGTCGATCATGGTGACCATCCTTTCCTCCTTTGCCGCTCGTCAGAGCGCGAGCGGAAATTCGTCGATGCAATCGTTGGCGGGCTTCAAAGCGAGCTCGATCAGCTCGAGCCGGTGAGCCGCATCGAGAGCGCGCCAGGCGCGGGCCGTGGAGCGCACGGCGGCGACCTTCGCGACCTGCTCGACTGGGCCGTCTTCGATGAACGCACGGACGCTTTGGCCATAAGACATGGCTTATCTCCTGGGCTCTAGTGGACCGCCGGCGAGGGGGCTGGGGAAGGGGAGGTTTTTCCTTCGCCGGCGGTGTGACGTCTAACTATGATTTGGCGGCTCATTTCGCCAATCAAACGCTCGACAGAATCGATAAATCCAGCTTATGGACGGTGCGGATGAGGCGGCTTCCTCCACTGGCGGCGATCCGGGCATTCGAAGCTGCTGCGCGGACCGAGAATTTCACCGCCGCGGCGGCTGAGCTGGGCATGACCCAGGCCGCCGTTTCCTATCAGGTGAAGAGCCTCGAGGAGCGGATGGGCGCGCCGCTATTCGTCCGAGAAAAAGGGAGGGTGCGGCTAACGTCCTTGGGCGTGAGATTGCTCCCCGCCCTGTCGACCGCATTCGATACGATCGAAGCCGCCTTCGCGAGCCATCGCGAAGAGGATGAGTCGCTGTTGACGATCACCACCACGCATACGTTCGCAAATACTTGGCTCGCGTGGCGACTGGGCGCCTTTCAGATCGATCATCCCGACCTCGCGGTCAGGATGACGACCAGTAACGACCTCGTCGACATGCGCTCGGGCGATGCGGACGTCGCGATCCGCGCCGGCCGGGGCGACTGGGAAGGGCTCGAGCACCACGAGCTGTTCAAGTCCAGCTTCACCCCGATGACCAGTCCCGAGTGCATCGCCGAGGTTGAAGTGCAGCTCGGGCAGCGGCTGCTTCCGACCGACATGCCGAACCAGCATCTCATCAACCCGAGCGATGATTGGTGGCAGCAGTGGTTCGCCGACAACGGCGTCCCGGCGGATGATAGCGTCTTCCGGCGCCCTGGGGTTCGCCTCGACAGCCAGGCCGACGAGGGCCACGCAGCAATGGCAGGGCAGGGATTCGCACTTCTGACTCCGCTGCTGTGGAAGGGCGACGTCGCCGCCGGGCGGCTGACCGTACCGTTCCCGGATCGCGTCTCGACACGCGGCTGGGCTTATTGGCTGGTCTATCCGAGCGAACGGCGAATGGTGCCTAAGGTGAAACGCTTCCGTGAGTGGCTGCTCGCCGAGATGAAGCGCGCATTGGAGGATGCTGCGGGCGGATGGCCGCAACCGGTGCCGATCGCCGCGCAAAGCTAGAGAAGCTGTGGCGGCGCGCCGCAGCCGTTGCTAGGCAACAATCATGCCCGACCAAGACCTTTCTTCCGTTATCGAAACCCCGTTCGCTTCGGCACTTTCGGAGCGCTATCTCGTCTATGCGCTCTCGACGATCACCGCGCGCTCGCTACCCGACGTTCGCGACGGTTTGAAACCCGTCCATCGCCGTCTTCTCTGGGCGATGCGTCTGCTCAGGCTCGATCCGGCTGGCGCCTACAAGAAGTCGGCGCGTGTCGTCGGCGACGTCATCGGCAAATATCACCCGCACGGCGACCAGTCGGTCTACGACGCGATGGTCCGTCTCGCGCAGGATTTCGCGCTTCGCTACCCACTCGTCGACGGCCAGGGCAATTTCGGGAACATCGACGGCGATAACGCCGCGGCCTACCGCTACACCGAAGCCCGGCTGACTCCGATCGCGATCCAGCTGATGGCTGGCCTGGACGAGGGCACGGTCGAATTTCGCCCGACCTACAATGGCGAGGAAGAAGAGCCCGAGGTCTTCCCGGGACTGTTCCCGAACCTCCTGGCGAACGGGGCCAGCGGAATCGCGGTCGGCATGGCAACGTCGATCCCGCCGCATAACCTCGGCGAGCTGGTTAATGCCGCGATCCGGCTGATCGACGATTCGAAGGTCGACGACCACGCCTTGCTCGAGCTTGTGAAGGGCCCTGACTTCCCGACGGGGGGCGTGCTCGTCGACGACGAGGATTCGATCGCGCGGGCCTATGTCAGCGGTCGCGGGGCGTTCCGGCTCCGCGCGAAGGCGGAGGTCGAGCGCGAGAAGGGCGGCGGCTGGCACTTGCTCGTCAGCGAAATCCCCTACGGCGTGCCGAAAGCGAAGCTAATCGAGCAGATCGCTCAGCTCATTGCCGACAAAAAGCTTCCGATTCTTGCCGATGTGAAAGACGAAAGCGACGAGCAGATTCGCCTTATCCTCGAACCCCGGGCACGGACCGTCGATCCTGATCTGCTGCTTGAGAGCCTGTTCCGGCTGACCGACCTGGAAATCCGTTTCCCGCTCAACCTCAACGTGCTCGACGCAACCCGCACGCCGGGGGTGATGAGCCTCAAGGAATCGCTCGCCGCCTGGCTCGCCTTCCAGTTTGAGGTGCTGGTCCGCCGAAGCCAGGTGCGGATCGGCAAGATCGACGAACGCCTCGAGCTGCTCGACGGCTTCCTCGTCGCCTATCTCAACCTGGATCGAGTGATCGAAATCATCCGCACCGAGGACGAGCCCAAAGCCATAATGATGGAGGAATTCTCGCTTTCGGACCGCCAGGCGGAAGCGATCCTCAACATGCGCCTTCGGTCGCTGCGCCGGCTGGAAGAGATGGAAATCGCCAAGGAGCGTGAGGCGCTGGCGAAGGAGCGTGAAGATCTTGAGAAGCTGATCGAAAGCCCTGCTCGGCAGCGAACTCGAATGAAGCGCGATCTGACAGCGATGAAGGAGAAGTTCGGCGACGAGCGCCGGACCCAGATCGAGGCGGCGGCGGTCGCCCGCGAAATCGATTGGTCGGCCATGATCGAGCGCGAGCCCATCACGGTCATCCTGTCGCAGCGCGGCTGGATCCGCGCGATGAAAGGCCACCTCGCGCTCGAGCAGGTCGCCGACCTCAAGTGGCGCGAAGGCGATGGGCCGTTCATCCACTTCCACGCCCAAACCACCGATCGGCTGGCGCTGTTCGCGTCCAATGGGCGGGTCTACACGCTTGGCGGCGACAAGCTGCCGAGCGCGCGGGGCTTCGGTGAGCCGGTGCGGCTGTTCATCGACCTCGAAGCCGAAGTGGACATCGTTCAGCTGCTAGTCGTCCGTCAGGAAATGAAGATGCTCGTTGCTTCGTCGGACGGACGAGGATTCGTCACGAGCGGCGAGGCAATCCTCGCCGAAACGCGCAAGGGCAAACAGCTAGTGAATCTGCGTGCAGGCGCTATCGTGGCGGTGGTTCGGCCCGTCCCGGACGGTGCCGACACCGTCGTGGTGATCGGCGAGAACCGGAAGATGGTGGTCTTTCCCTTGTCGGAACTGCCGGAGCTAGGCCGCGGACAGGGCGTCATGCTCCAGCGCTACCGCGACGGCGGCCTCAGCGATGCGATCGCCTTGCGGCTCGAGGGCGGGCTCAGCTGGACGCTCGGCGGAGAGAGCGGCCGGGTGCGCACCGAGAGCGATCTGTCGCCATGGCGCGCTGCGCGAGGCGCCGCGGGACGAATGCCGCCGATCGGTTTCCCACGCGACAATCGCTTCGATTAGCCGCCAACACAATCTGCGTTAACAAAGCGGCACAGAGGCAAATGGATACTTCGAATTAACTCCTCTGCTCCATAGAAGCCGAATGCCGGCTGCAGCAGCTCGGCCGACCGCCACAAGGTACGGTCGGTCGGAAAAAATGATCGCAACACCGCACCTTGCTGCAGCGGACGATACCGGTTTGCTCGACGCACTTCCGATCGCTGCCGCGGTCATCGAGCTCGGCAACAACCGCTCGTTCACCGTTGCCGCCCGTAACAGCCGCTTCATCGATCTGGTCGAACGGTCAAACTGCACCGCTTTGAACTGGAACGAGGCGCACTGCCTCAAAAACGGTCCAATCGCCGATCTTCTGCGCAAATTCTTCGACGGGAGCGATGTTGCCGGCGAACTCGATTTCACCGACGGCGACGGCGTTTCGGCGCAATTCTACCGGATCAAGCTTGCGCCGCTGCTGAAGGCGAAAGGCTCGGAGGGCCGGTGCCTTCTCAGCGTCGTCGACCGCACGGTCGAGCTGCAGGCGGAGCGGACGCTTCGCGCCGAAATGCTCCGCGACAGCCTCACCGGCTTGCCCAATCGCCTTGCCTTCTCGGAGGCGATCGAGAATGCGGGCGAAAAGTTGCGCGCGACGTCGAGCATGCCGTGCTCGTCGTCGACATGCTTCGCTTCAGCCGGATCAACGAATCGATGGGTGGCCTCGCGGGCGACGAGCTGCTGATCACCTTCGCGCGCCGACTGATCCTCGCGCTTCGTGCCGGGGACATATTGGCCCGGACTGGAGGAAACGAGTTCGGCATCCTGGTTTCACTGCGCCGCGGCGTCGAGGACGCGCTGAAGGCCGCAGAGCGAATCCAGCAGGTGATGGCGACGCCGTTCAAGCTGTCCGAGCTCGAGATTCGCGTCGAATGCGCCATTGGCGTCGCGCTGATGAGTGGGGTTCAGGATCCCGAGGAGCTCTTCCGCAACGCGCAGTTCGCGGTGAAGCAGGCCAAGATTGCCGGCCGTCCGCAGGTCTACGAGCCGAAGCAGGCGACCGAGGCGCGCCGCCGTTTCTCCATCGAAACCGAGCTTCGCCGGGCACTGGACAAGGACCAGCTCAAACTGTTCTACCAACCGCTGATCAACCTGAAGACGGGCGAAGTCGCAGGATTCGAAGCGCTCGCTCGCTGGACCCATGAGGATCGCGGCGAGATCAGCCCGACCGAGTTCATCCCGGTCGCCGAGGAATCTGGGCTGATCCTCCAGCTCGGACGCTGGGCGATGGACACGGCCACTCAGACGCTCGCAGAGTGGGACCGCCAGGCCGGTGAAGCCTTGCCGCTCTATGTCGGCGTCAATCTTTCTGCCATTCAGGTCGCTCGCGACGATATTGCAGCCGTCGTTGCGAGCGCCCTGAAGTCGAGCGGCCTGAAGGGCGACCGCCTGACACTAGAGTTGACCGAAAGCTCGATCGTGCAAGACCCGGTTCGCGCGACGCGCGTGTTCGACGCCTTGAAGGCACTCGACGCCACGGTCGCGATGGACGATTTCGGGACTGGCTATTCGAGCCTCGCCTATCTCCAGCGTTTGCCGATCGATGTGCTGAAAATCGACAAGAGCTTCGTCTGCGGCATGATGGTCGATCCTGACGCGGTGGCAATCGTCCGCGCCGTGCTCAGCCTTGCGGAAGCTCTCGGCATGTCGACGACTGCGGAAGGCATCGAGACGGTCGAGCTTGCGACGACGCTCGCGACGCTCGGCTGCGCATCCGGACAGGGCTTCTACTTCGCCCGGCCGCTTCCGGCGGATGCAGCGCTCGAATATTGGCGGTCCCGCCGCCGCTAAGCCTCGAGAAGATCCGAATAAGCCGCGACGCGTCGGCCCTTCGTCGCCGTCTCGAACGTTTTCCTGATGCTTCGAACCAGCGCTGGATGATGGCAGTCTGGCGGGTGAACGCCGATGCGCAGCACCTGGATCGGCGCCCGCCGGAGCGCTCTCGCCGCGAGCAATGACGACGCGAGGCGAAGCCGCGTCCGGCTCGCCCAGGTGATCACGGGCCCATGCGCAAGTTCAGTGCGCCGTGCCGGCGACCATATGCGCAAGTGATCTTCCGCAATGGGAATTGCACAATGCTCGAGCGCGGCTCGGGCACCTTCACTGTAGAGCCAGGCCGGGGCAACGAACCCGTCGATGCGCCTGCCGATCACGTCCTCGAGCAGGGCTCGGCCTTCGTACACGCGTGCTTCCGCTAGCTCGCGCGAGAGACTCAGGAACTCGCCTTCGCCGGCAGTCATGAAGCGCGCGCGGAGCCTGTCGCCGGCGCCGCGCGGCCGCGATTGGTCGCGATGGAAATAGCCGTGCAGGAAAATCTCGACGCCGGCGTCCGCCCAACCGCGCAGGCGCTTGGCGAACGGTGATTTGGGCATGATTGGAGCGTCGCCCCAATGGTTGGGGACGACGAGCATGGCGATCCGTTTGCCGACGTGCGGCGCCAGCAAATCCATGAGCTGATCGACCTCGCTTTCGAAGCGAGGCGATACGTCGTGGATCGACGAGAGAAGGAGGCGCTCGTAGGCGTTGGGCACGGGCACGCTTGTGCTCCAAGCGGGTAAGTTCTGCCAGTCCATTAACAAAGCTTCACTTGATGTTTACGGGGTCCGACCGCTTCCTCCGGCCAATGCGTATCGTGGACGTTTCGGCCTTCTACAGCCCATTCGGCGGGGGGGTCCGCACTTATGTCGAGGCGAAGCTTCGGGCCGCCGCGCGCTTCGGCCACGAGGTCGTCGTCATCGCGCCCGGACAGGCCCATGAAGTGATCCGGCGCGGTCCGGGAGCAGTCCTTGTGACGATCCCTTCGCCGACGCTCCCGCTCGACCGCCGCTACCGCTATTTCGACGACGAGCGCCTGCTTCATGCGACACTCGATTCCTGGCAGCCGGACCATGTCGAGGCGTCCTCGCCCTGGTCGAGCGCCACGATGGTGGGACGGTGGCAGGGTGCGGCGACGCGCTCGCTGGTGATGCACGCGGATCCGCTCGCGGCCTATCCGTACCGTTGGCTAGGCGGCTTTGCGCCGATCGACGTGATCGACCGTTGCTTCGATCGTTTCTGGAGGCATTTGCGCGGACTTGGCCGGATGTTCGACACGGTCATCAGCGCGAACAGGCAATTGACGCGCCGCCTAGCCGTCAACGGAATTGCAAACTCGGAAACGATCCGCATGGGCGTCGAAGCAGGCATGTTCTCGCCTACGCTGCGATCCGCGGACTTGCGAAGAACGGCCCTTTCGGCGCTCGGCCTCGACTGCGAGGGCCTTCTTCTGCTCGGCATCGGCCGCTTCTCTGCAGAGAAGCGCTGGGACATGGTCCTTCGCGCCGCTGGCGAATGCGGGCGCAAGTTGCCCGTCGGCCTGATGCTGGTTGGAGACGGACGAAAGCGGCCGAAGCTCGAGATGATCGCGCAACGCTACGGCAATGTAGCAGTCCTTCCGGCGATCACGAACCGAAGCGATCTCGCCTCGCTTCTCGCCAGCGCCGACGCCCTGGCTCATGGCTGCGAATCTGAAACTTTCTGCCTCGTCGCGGCCGAGGCGCGCGCAAGCGGATTTCCCTCATAGTCCCCGATCGCGGTGCCGCGATCGATCAGTTGGTCGAGGGTGCCGGCACGACCTATGCGGCGGGCCGCGAGAAATCGCTCGAAGATGCGGTCGCGCGCTTCGTCAACCGCGGGCCAGAACTTCAGCGTGCCGCTGCCGTTCGAGCGAGCCGGCCACGAACGATGGACGAGCATTTCGCCGACCTGTTCGCACGCTACCAAGCGCTTGGACCGGCCCATGTCACGAAGCCCGCAGCGGCGGCAGTCGGTGGCGCCGTCCCAATGCTCGAGCCGCTAACCGAGGTCGCGCTCGCGCGGTCGTCGGTGCGCATCCAGTAATCCGCCAGTCCGGAATTCCTTGACCAACATCAAGTGATTAGAGCTCCTGTTGCATTCGCGCCGCGGTGCGACACATGCGCTCGTACATGCCTTCAACTTCGCTAAACCATCCGCGACGGCTCGCGGATTACAGTGCCGATTACCGGATGCTCATTCTCGCCGCGATGGCAGTCGTCGCTGGCACCGGCGGAGCATTCAGCGCCTGGGCGCTGCTCAAGCTCATCGCGCTCGCCACCAACATCTTCTGGTACGCCAATTTCTCTTTCGCCTCTTCGATTATTGCCGGACGAAGCGCGCTCCTGGTCGTCGCAATTCCGGTCATTGGCGGGCTGATCGTGGGCCTGATGGCGCGATACGGCTCTGACAAGATCCGCGGCCATGGCATTCCCGAGGCTATCGAGACCATACTCTTCGGCGAGAGCAAGCTATCGCTTAAGGTGGCGTTGCTGAAGCCGCTCTCATCGGCGGTCTCGATCGGAAGCGGCGGGCCGTTCGGTGCCGAGGGTCCGATCATCATGACGGGCGGCGCGATCGGTTCGCTGTTCGCGCAGCTGTTTCGGCTGAGCGCCGCCGAGCGCAAGACACTGCTGGTCGCAGGCGCGACTGCCGGAATGACCGGCATCTTCGGCACGCCGTTCGCCTCCATCATGCTGGCGGTTGAGCTGCTGCTCTTCGAGTGGAAGCCGCGCAGCTTCGTCCCCGTGGTCACTGCGGTCATGGTCTCGCTCGCCTGGCGGTCGCTGCTGATGGGTTCGGGCCCGCTGTTCCCCTTTGCCGCGGCGACTCCGGTTGGCATCCAGCCAGTCGCGATCTCGGCAGGCATCGGACTGGTCACCGGGCTGCAGGCCGCAATATTGTCGTTCATCCTATATCGCCTAGAGGACGGCTTTCATCAATTGCCGGTCCACTGGATGTGGTGGCCGGCCATTGGCGCGATCGTCGTCGGGATCGGCGGCCTGCTGGAAATCCGGGTCCTCGGTGCCGGCTATGGCGTGATCCAGCAGCTTGTCGACGGCCATCTCGTCATGAAATCGCTTCTGCTGCTTCTGGTGGTGAAGGCGGTCGTGTGGCTGGTCGCGCTCAGCTCCGGGACTTCGGGTGGCATCCTAGCGCCGCTGCTGATCCTGGGCGGCTGTGCCGGACTGCTGATGGGACAGTATCTTCCCGGCGATCCCGGCTTCTGGGCGATGATCGGAATGGCTGGCATCATGAGCGGTGTGATGCGCGCTCCGATGACGGGCGCGCTCTTCGCCGCCGAGCTCACCAATCACCTTTCGGCGATTCCGGAAACCATTTCCGCAGCCGCCGCTGCCTATGCGGTCAGCGTGCTAATTATGAAGCGGTCGATCCTGACCGAGAAGATCGCTCGGCGTGGGCGCCACATTTTGCGCGAATATTCGGTCGATGCGCTCGAATTCCTGCTCGCGGGAGAGGTGATGACGCCGGGTCCCACAACCCTGCCGGGAAGCATGACCCTTTCGGACACCGTCAACTTTTTTACGGACGAGGCGCAGCACCGCTCGTATCCGGTGGTTGACGAACGTGGCCGGTTGCTGGGGCTGGTTTCGAGGACTGATGCGCTGAGGTGGCAGCAGGAAGGACCGCTCCGCCTCAAAGGACAACTCACGGACGTTCTGTCGGATGCCTCCACCCTCGTCGCCTATCCGGAAACGCCGTCCGGCGAGGTTGCGGACATGATGGTCGAATCTGGCACCGGGCGCGTTCCGATCGTCGACCCGCAAACCCGCGTGGTCGTGGGACTTCTCTCGCGTCAGGACCTTCTCAAGGTGCGTTCGTCTCAGAAACGCGGGGAGGTTGCTCGGTCGACGCAGACGTCTCGAAAGCTGCGTCGCGTGACGAGAATCATCGGCTAGCCTCAGCCAGCGCATCGCCGACGATTCTGTCGAATTCGTCGCCGTTGGGAAAGCCTGCCTCGACCCAGCGATCTTCGATTTTCCTCAGGGTTCGTGAAACCACCGGGCCTTCGGGAAGGCCGCGCTCGATGAGCACACCGCCGCCGATCGGCAGCCGAGGCGCCTTCCACTTCGACATTCGCACGGCGGCGTCGGGCTGTCGGGCGAGCAGGAGCTGGTCGACGGCGCAACCCGTCCCGAGCCGGTAAGCGATTGCTTGAGGCGAAGAGCCGCCGAGCTCTTGCGCCGCGCAGGCGAGCCGCTTGCGTGCCTTGTTCGATAATTTGAGACGAACCGCGACGGATTCGGCGACTGAAACGTCGCGGGGGAGGAGGGCCGCGAGCCGGCGCAGGCCGTCCGGCGCAATCCGCGCCTGCTGTTCCGTGGCGATCAGCCCTCGGAGCGTTGGCAATTGCTCGGCCGTTATTTCCGGAAGCACCGGCCGCAGGATGGCGCGTTCGAGCATCAGTGCCACGGTGGTTGAAGGATCCTTCAGTCCAAGAAGCTTGACAAGCTCGTCTGCGATGCGCTCGCGGGACAATGCCATCAAATCGTTCGCCCGCTGCGTGCAGGCTTCGAGCGCGGCCCGGTCCGGTTCCCCCGCGCCGAAGCGCGCATGGAAGCGGAAGTATCTGAGGATTCGAAGATGGTCTTCGGCAATGCGCTTCAGCGGTTCCCCAATGAAGCGCACGTGCCGCTGGGCAAGGTCGTCCAGACCTCCGAAATAATCGAACACCTCACCGGTTCGAGGGTCGGCCGACAATGCATTGATCGTGAAGTCGCGGCGCGCGGCATCCTCTTCCCAGTCGGTCGTGAACGCCACCGTCGCGCGCCTGCCGTCGGTGGACAAGTCGCGGCGCAGCGTCGTCACCTCATAGGCATGGCCGTCGCTCACGGCAGTCACGGTGCCGTGATCTATCCCCGTCGGTACCGCCTTGATCCGCGCTTCCTCGAGACGCTGCACAACCTCTTCTGGCTGCAGGCGTGTCGCGAGATCGACGTCGCTGACCGGGAGATCGAGAAGATCGTCGCGGACAGCGCCGCCGACGTAGCGAGTGAGTCCTTCGCTGGCTCTGAGCGCGTTGAGGAGCCGCTTCATTCCGCGTCGGCGGCGCCATTTGGCGGCGTCGATCTTCAGGTCCACTGAAGCCGCCGGGACAGGTTGATGATCAGCGCCGCGGTCGCTCCCCAGATTCTTCGCCCGTTCCACATGATCTCGTAGTAATGACGCTCGCGCCCCTGGAACAGCGCGCTTTGGCAGCGCTGGTTGGCTGGATCGAGTACGTGGGCGAGGGGGGCTTCGAAAAGTTCCGCGACTTCGTGCTCGTGAGGCTCGAGCGGCAGGTCGGGTGGAATGACGCCAAGGATGGGCGTTACGACATAGCCGGTGAACGTCCGATACGGCTCAATCGTGCCGACGAGGTCGACCTTCCCAGGCTCGAGCAGAATCTCCTCATGGGCCTCGCGAAGTGCAGCCGAGACCGGATCTTCATTCTCCTCCACACGCCCTCCGGGAAAGGCGATCTGACCTGCATGCGTGCGCAGATGTTCGCGGCGGATGGTCAGGATGACGCCCGGTTCCGATCGATCGGTGATCGCGATGAGCACGGCAGCTTCTTTCGAGGCGTTCGCCCGAAGTTCCGGATAATCGCCTTCGAGCGGCGGCTCGGACGGAGCGGCGGCGAGCGCCACGCCCAGCCGTTCGGCAAGGCTGCTCATCGCATCTCCAGCGAGAAGAACGTGCCGCTGCTCCATATCCCGGGCGGATCGCATCCCTCTGCCAGGGCGAGTTCCGCCAATTCATAATAGACGGCGCGCGTAAGCTCGGCCTCGAGACCATGGCGGACATGGATTCGTGGAGAAGGACCTCGCTCCGTTTCTTCGACCTTCAGCGGATGTTCGGCGTCGAGAATTACAGCGTCGCCACTATCGAGACGGAATGCGATGCGGCGCTTGGATCCTTCGCCTTCGCTTTGCATCTCCACCGCGCGGAAGGGCGCGCCTTCGACGTCGATGTCGAGCTTCTCGACCGGAGTGACCAGAACGTGGCGACCGTCGGGCTCGCGCCGCAGCACGGTCGAAAACAGCCTCGTCATCGCAGCCCGCTGGATTGGCCGGCCCTCGTGATACCAGGTTCCATCGCGCGCAATGCGCATGGCGGAATGCCCGCAACGCTGGGGATTCCATTGGTCGACCGGCGAAATGCGGCGCTCGTCGAGCAGCCTCCGCAGCTCGGCGAGGCTAATTCCCTGCAGGTCGATGGGCGGGCGGCTCTCGGGCATTTCGACGTCCTTGGATTGCTTCGTCGCGCGGCTCAAGGCAGGAGTGCCGCCGATGGAAGGCGAGCGGACCGCAATCGTCACTGGTGCCGGCAAGCGCGTGGGCCGCGACATCGCGGCTGCGCTTCTCGCAGACGGCTGGCGGGTGATTGCCCATGTTCATCACGATTTCGACGATGTACCCGCGGGTTCGGTCAAGGTCGTTGCCGATCTTGAGGATCGCGATTGCGCCAATCCCATCTTTGCCGCTGCCAAGGATCTGCCCCCGGTTCGGCTCTTGATCAACAATGCCGCGCGTTTCGCCTGGGACGGATTCGGCGAGTTCGATCCTAAGGAATTCGCCGCTCATATGGCAGTCAATGTGCGCGCGCCCGCCTCTTTGATCGAGCGCTTTGCGACGGACCAGAGCGCAAGCAATGATTCGCTCATCGTGAACCTCTTGGATTCAAAGCTTGCCGCGCCGAACGCCGATTACCTCAGCTATACGCTGTCCAAGCAAGCGCTCGCAGGCTTGACCGAGCTCGCCGGTCGTGCGCTTGCCGCGCGCGGGATCCGAGTGAACGCCATAGCGCCCGCGCTGATGCTTCGCTCGACCGGACAGAGCGAGGAGAATTTCGAGGCCATGCACGCGAATAATCCGCTCGGGCGCGGAGTGGAGGCGGCCGATGTGATCGGCGCGATCCGCTATTTCGTCGGGGCGCGCTGCGTCACCGGGCAGATCCTTGTCATCAATTCCGGCCATCAGTTTCTCGGCCTCGGCCGGGACGTCCAGTTCCTGGGGAATTCATGAGCGACGTGAAGCTCCAGGGGCTCATGCCCGACAATTTGCGGGTGCGCTCCTCAAGGATTCTGCTCGAATCGCTCGCGGTTCAAACGGACATCGGCTTTCACGACTTCGAAGTCGGGAGTCCTCAACGGCTGCTGGTATCGATCGAAATCTGGCTGGAGGATGATCGCCGCCGCCCGGCGACGACCCCGAGCGCGCATGGAATTATGATTTTCTGCGCGCGGAGGTCGAAGAAATTGCCGGATCACGCCGTTTCAATTTGCAAGAAACGCTGGCCCACGCCGTTTTTGAGCGTCTCGCCGCTTTCCGTGGAGTGCGTGCGCTGCGCATTCGAACGTCGAAGCCGGACGTCTATGTAGATGCGCATGGAGTGGGGGTCGAGCTCGCGTCGTTCAGGGGCCAATGGCCGGATCAATGACAAGGCGTTGCACTGATGAGAGTTTCACGCCTTCCGGATGTGGAACAAAATCCGTTGCGCGGCCTTTCACCCGACGATAAGGAGGCGCGCTTGTCGCCTATGTCAGCAGTGTCACATCGGCGTTTTCATCATGTGACGGGGCGCGCGTTCGAACGTCCGGTCTTGACCGTGGGAAACCACGGCGTGTCGAGGAGAAGTGCGGGTTAAATGTCCTACGCCCAACGCAAACAGCTGAGCGGCAATCCGGCGCTGTCGGTTTTCCTCACCGTCGCAGTCGTGGGATCGCTTTTGTATGCGATCGTTACGGGTCTTGCGTACGACGTGGTCAAAAAAGCGGCCGAGAACCTCAAAGTCATCGACGTCGAGCAACAGCCGCCGCCGCCGCAACAGCCGCCTCCGCCGCCCAAGGACCTGCCGAAGGTGCCACCGCCTCCGGTGACTCCGCCTCCGCTGGTCCAGATGAACACGCCACCGCCGCCGACCATCCAGACAGTGGTCGCGCCGCCGGTCATTCCGCCGATGATCCAAACTCCGCCGGCGCCTCCGCCTCCGCCTCCTCAGCCGCGCAAGACGGTGTCGGCGCAGAGCGCGCGCGGCGACTTGCGCACTTTGTTCAGCGCTGACGACTATCCGGCGTCTGCGCAAGCAGCGGGAGCCGAAGGAACGGTTCGGGCAACGCTGTCGATCGGTCCGACGGGTCAGGTTGTCTCGTGCAACATCACCCAGTCGTCGGGCAACAGCGCGCTCAATTCGACGACCTGCAACATTCTTCGCCGTCGCGCGAAGTTTACGCCGGCGCGCGACAGCAACGGCCAACCAACGTCGGACACCGTAGAGACGCCGCCGATCCGGTGGCAGCTCGAAGGCTGATTTTACAATCTAGACTTTCAGACGCTTTCAGAAGGAACAGTTAGTATGCAAGCAGCACCACCGCAGGGCGCACAATACGGAATTGGTCCCGCTCTTCAGCAGGGCGGCATCATCACCATCTCCGTCTTCACGATCCTCGTCCTGATGTCGATCTTCTCGTTCTACATCCTCTTCACCAAGCTGATGCAGCAGCAGAAGATCATCAGCCAAGGCCGCAAGGTCCGCGCCAGCTTCTGGAACTCGCCGAACCTGCGCGAGGCTTCCAGCAAGCTCGACGCGAAGAGCGCCTATCGCTCGATCGTCGACGATGCCCTGCAGGCGCAGGAGCAGCACGGCAAGCTCACCGACCCGATCGACCAGCATGACTGGATGGCGAACAGCCTGGCGCGTAGCCAGGGCGCGATCGGCGCGCGTCTCGGCGAAGGCCTGGCCTTCCTCGCGACGGTCGGCTCGACCGCTCCGTTCATCGGTCTGTTCGGCACCGTCGTCGGCATCTACCGCGCGCTGATCAAGATCGGTTCGTCGGGTGAGGCGTCGATCAACACGGTTGCCGGCCCGGTCGGTGAAGCGCTGATCATGACCGCTCTCGGCCTCGTCGTCGCGGTTCCCGCAGTGCTCGCCTACAACTGGCTGATCCGCCGCAACAAGTCGATCATGGAGGACCTCGCGGCCTTCACGAATGATATCCACGGCTACATCATGTCGGCCGGCTCGGTGAAGCCGCGGTTCGGCACGAGCGGACCGGCCGTGAAGGGCACCACCGCCAAGCCAGCGATGCCGGCCAGCGAGCCGCTGCGCCGCACGGAAGCCCCGACGAGCGCGAAGTAATCTGGAGCGGAAGCCCGGCAATTTCGCCGGGCTTCCGCGCCTGTTGAAGTTAGGAAAGAACGCAGCCGTATGGCAGGACAAGTAATCCAAGAAGGTGAGGAGGACGCGCTGTCGGACATCAACGTTGTTCCGATGACCGACGTCATGCTAGTGCTCCTGATCGTCTTCCTCATCACCATTCCGGTGGTGAATCACCGTGTGCCCGTCACCTTGCCGAAGGTGGCCTACGAGCCGACGGTCACTAAGCCGGAAAACGTCTCGTTGAGCGTTCGGAACGGTCCCGGCGGTACCTGCGAAGTCTATTGGGAGCTGAAGAAGGTCAACCAGAAACAGCTGCTCGACATGGCCGTTAAGAAACTGGAGGACCTGATCACGAGCGTCGGAGGCGTCCAGAACGTGAACGAAGACAATATGCCGGAGGCGCATATCCGCGGCGACATCAACACCCAGTACAAGTGCATCGGTGCGACCATCCTGACGATGCAGGAAGCTGGTTTCCAGCGCGTCGGCTTCATCTCGCAACCGGGCGCCGGTCCGGTTCCGCGGCTGTAGGAGCATTTCGCTATGTCGATGCAAACCACGTCCGATAATGCTTCTGGCGAACCCATGGTGGACATGAACATAACGCCGCTCATCGACGTCTTGCTGGTTCTCCTCATTATGCTGATCATGACCATTCCGCCGCAGACGCACGCAGTGAAACTGGACCTTCCGGTCAACCAGCCGAACCAGCCGCCGCCGCCGATCCAGCCGCTCAAAAACACGGTCGGAGTCACGGCGCAGAACCAGATCACCTGGAACGGCAGTCCGATCACGCAGGATCAGCTTCGTTCATACCTGGAGGTCACCCAGCAGATGAACCCGATCCCCGAGCTGCACCTGCAGCCGGACGCGACGGCACGTTACGAGCTGGTCGACGAGGTGCTGGCCGTTACCAAGCGGGCCCACGTCCAGAAGATGGGTTTCGTTGGAAACGAATATTATCAAAACATCTTCTAGGGCTTGGCTCTAGCGGGATCACTTAGGGCGGCCCTGCGGGGTCGCCCTTTTTCTTTGGGTGCGCCGCCGCTCCAATCTTGTAGCGCTCTTATCCAACGCGTGGAGGCGTTCATGCGAAAGGGTGCAAGGATCGACCTCGTGGATCCGATGGTCGAGATCAACACGACCCCACTCATCGACGTTCTGATGGTGTTGCTGGTGATGCTGATCATCACCGTCCCGCCCCAGTCCCATGCTGTGAAGCTGGACCTGCCCGGGCCGCCGCCGAACGTTCAGCCGCCCAATCCGTTCGTGAACAATCTGGAGATCACGCGTGCTGGGGCGACGCTGCGGAACGGGATGCCGGTCAGCGATGCGGCGCTTAGGGAGGAGCTGCGGATAACGCAGCAGATGAACCCGATACCCGAACTCCACCTCCAGCCCGATCCGGCGACGAGATATGAGGTCGTCGACAAGACGCTGGCGACAATCAAGAGCGAGCATGTCGACAGGGTCGGGTTCGTCGGCAACGAGAAGTACGCAAACCTCTAACCGCTAGCTCGGCACTGGCGCTCGCCGGAGCGCCATGCCATTGCTCCGATCGATGAGCGACCAGCGCCGTTTTGCCGTTGTCATCCTTGCTGCGGGGCAGGGCACCCGGATGCGTTCGGACACCCACAAGGTGCTGCACCCGATCGCGAGCCGCCCGCTGCTCCTCCACCTGCTCGAGCGCGTCGATGCGCTCGGCGCCGAGAAGAGAGTGGTCGTCGTCGGCAAGGGCCGCGAGCAGGTCGAGGCGGCGATCGCCGGTCGCGACGTTGCGATCGCTGTCCAAGCTGAGCAGAAGGGCACCGGTCATGCGGTCCAGCAGGCCGCCGAGGCACTCGCCGGCTACGATGGACCCGTCCTGATCCTCTACGGCGACACTCCGTTCGTCGAGGCGGAGACGCTTCGTCGGATGCTCGATCGCCTCAACGGCGATGATGGGCCAGGTGTCGTCGTCCTCGCCTCCTGTCCGCCAGATCCGCTCAAATATGGCCGGATCATTCTCGGCGAGGGGGACCGCATCGCGAAGATGGTCGAGTTCAAGGACGCGACCGAGGAGGAGCGTGCGGTCCGCCTCTGCAATTCGGGCATGATGGCGGTGCGCTCGCGGGATCTGTTCCGCTGGCTCGCCAAGGTCGGCAACGACAATGCCGCGGGCGAATACTACCTTCCGGACGTCGTCAACATCGCCGCGGCCGAGGGGCGCGAGGCGGTGGTGATAGAGGGCGACCCCTACGAGACCGCCGGCGTAAACAGTCGCGCCGAACTCGCCCATCTCGAACTCGAGTGGCAGCGGCGCCGGCGCGAACAGGTCCTCCATGAAGGCGCGACGCTGATCGATCCCGAAAGCGTCTGGTTCGCCTACGATACAAGGCTCGGCCGCGACGTGACCGTCGAACCCCATGTGGTGTTCGGGCCCGGAGTCCAGGTCGCCGACGGCGCCACGATCCACGCGTTCAGCCACATCGAAGGCGCAGCCATTGGGTTGAAGGCAAGCATCGGCCCGTTCGCTCGCATCCGTCCGGGAACTCGGCTGGCCGATAGGACCAAGGTCGGAAATTTCGTCGAGCTGAAGAATGCTGACGTCGGCGAAGGCGCCAAGGTCAACCATCTGTCCTACGTCGGCGACGCCTCGGTCGGCGCCCGAGCGAACGTCGGCGCAGGCACGATCACCTGCAATTATGACGGGTTCGGCAAATATCGCACTGAGATCGGCGCGGGCGCGTTCATCGGCTCAAACACCGCGCTCGTCGCGCCTGTCACGGTGGGGGATGGTGCGATCGTCGGAGCGGGATCGGTGATTACTAGCGACGTCGAACCCGACAGCCTCGCCGTCGAGCGGAACGTGCAGAAGGGAGTTGCGGGCTGGGCGAAGCGCTTTCGCGAACGGATGACCCGCAAAGCCGCGGAATAACCCGGGCTATTTGAACTTGCGCAGGAAGGCGATGAGCTTGGCAAAATAGGTCGGCTGGTCGTCGTACATGTCCATGTGGCCGCCGTTGGTTGCCGCAAGCTCGCCGTGCGGAAGCTCCTTTGCCATCTTCGCCATATAAGTCGGATCCATCGTGTCATATTTGCCGGAGATCACCAGCGTCGGGACGGTAATCTTCTTGAGGTCGGCGAAACGATCCCAGTCCACCAATCGACCACTCGCGCCCATTTCGCTTGGGCCCTGCATCAGCACGTAGATGTGGCGGTTGAGGTGGCCAAAGGCCCGGTTGACCGGGCCGGGCCACTGGTCGGCGGGACGGCGCAGAATATGCTGCGAGTACCAGTTGGGCATGAGCAGCGCCATGTACTGAGGCTGCTCCGTCTTGCCGGTCTTCTCTATGTCGAGGATTTGCTTGAGCACGTCCTGCTTCATCTGCGGCTCGAGCACCTTGTGCGCGTACTCGTTGTACGCAGGAACTGACGCCATCATGTTCGAGATGATCAGGCACTTGAGCTGGTCCTGGTGCGCGAGTGCATATTCCATCGCCAGGATGCCGCCCCAGCTGTGGCCGAGCAGGCAAAAATTGTCCTTGTTGCCGCCGATCGCCTGGCGGACCTGATCGACTTCCGAGACGAAGCGCGGGATGGTCCACAGATCGTCGTCGTTCGGTTGGTCGCTGAAACCGGAGCCGAGCTGATCGTAATAATAATATTCGACCCCTTCCTTTGGCAGGAAACTGTCGAAAGCCTCGAAATATTCATGCGTGGCTCCAGGGCCGCCGTGGAGGAGCAGAAGCTTCAGGTGCGGGTTATTGCCGACGCGCTTCACCCAGACGTGGAAATTGCCCTCGGGGGTCGAGATTGGGATCATGCGGGAGCCGCCGGTCCAGGCATCGGCGCGACCGCCATTGTCGTAATATGACGCGGGGGGCGCGGCGCTCGCCGATTTGTCGTCCGAGCGATTGCAGGCGGTCGTAAAGAGTAAGGCCGCGCTTGCGGCCACGAACAATGTGCGCGACATGCCAGCCCCCTTGAGTTGCTATGTAAGGCATAGCGCTCCGCCAACGAGCATCAAAGGAGTTACCAAGGTCTAATGTGCGGAATTGTCGGGATCGTCGGCAAGTCTGATGTGTCGCGGAGGCTCTTCGATGGACTGAAGCGCCTGGAGTACCGTGGCTATGACTCCGCGGGCATCTGCACGATCGATGAGGGACAGCTCGTTCGGCGGAGGGCCGAAGGTAAGCTCGACAATCTGGCACGTGAGCTCGAGGCGCATCCGCTTCACGGCATCACAGGCATCGCCCACACGCGTTGGGCTACGCACGGCGCCCCAACCGTCGGTAATGCCCACCCGCACATCGTCGGGTCGGTGGCCCTGGTCCACAACGGGATCATCGAGAACTTCAAGCCGCTCCGCGACGAGCTGATCACCGAGGGAAGGAAGTTCGAAAGCGAGACCGACACCGAAGTTGTCGGCCATCTCGTTGCGCGGGAGATGGAGCGCGGCGCGGGCCCCCAGGACGCGGTTGCCACGGTGCTGCCGCGGCTGACGGGGGCTTTTGCTATCGCGTTCCTGTTCCGCAACCATCCCGACCTGATCATCGGCGCACGGCGGGGCGCGCCGCTAACCGTAGGCTACGGCGATGGGGAGAATTATCTGGGCTCCGACGCGCTCGCTGTGGCGCCGTGGACCCAACGGATCGCTTACCTCGACGAGGGCGATTGGGCGGTCGTTCGCCGCGACGACATCGAGATCTTCGACCGTGATAACCGCCGGGTCGAGCGCGAGATCGTCGAATCCGGCGCTTCCTCGGGCCCGGTCGAGAAGGGCAACTACCGTCATTACATGCAGAAGGAGATCTTCGAGCAGCCGATCGTGGTCGCCCAGACCCTCCAGAGTTACGTGCGCCCATTCGAAGGCGAGGTGGTGCTCCCCACCGGAGATTTCGATCTCAGCAGCTTCAATCGCGTGACGATCGTTGCATGCGGGACCAGCTTCTATGCGGGGTTGGTCGCAAAATATTGGATCGAGCAGTTCGCCCGCGTTCCCGTCGACATCGATGTGGCGAGCGAGTTCCGCTACCGCGAGCCTGTGCTCGAGCCGGGCGGGCTCGCGCTGTTCATCAGCCAATCGGGCGAGACCGCGGACACCTTAGCGGCGCTGAGGCACGCGCGCAGCGAGAAGCAGCACATCGCTGTCGTGGTCAATGTCCCGACCAGCTCAATGGCGCGGGAGGCCGACCTCCTGCTTCCCACGCACGCGGGACCGGAGATCGGCGTCGCGTCGACCAAGGCGTTCACCTGCCAGTTGGCGGTGCTTGCGGCCCTCGCCGTAAATCTTGCGAGGGCGAAAGGACGCATGTCCGAGGAGGAGGAGCGGGACATCGTCGGCCACCTCCAGGAAGCGCCGGCAGCGTTGAACGCCGCGCTGAATCACGACGAAGATATTGCCGCGATGGCGCATGTCATCGCGCCCGCGCACGACGTGCTCTACCTGGGCCGAGGACCTGAGTATCCGATGGCACTCGAGGGCGCCCTAAAGCTCAAGGAGATCAGCTACATCCACGCCGAAGGCTATGCAGCGGGCGAGATGAAGCATGGGCCGATCGCCTTGATCGACGACAATGTGCCGGTGATCGTCCTTGCCCCGTCCGGTCCGCTGTTCGAGAAGACAGTCAGTAACATGCAGGAGATTCATGCGCGGGGTGGGCGGATCGTGCTGATCAGCGACGCTCGCGGCATCATCGAAGCGGGCGAGGGCTGCATCGCGACTATCGAGATGCCTCAAGTGCATCCGCTCATCGCGCCGCTGGTCTACGCGGTGCCCGTGCAATTGCTCGCCTATCATGTCGCCGTATTGAAAGGCACCGACGTCGACCAGCCGAGGAACCTCGCCAAGAGCGTGACGGTGGAGTGACGTGGCCGCCAGTTTCCGGCGTATCCATCAGACCGTAACCGTCCCAAGGGGCGCTGCCGTCGTGCGGCGGATCTTCCGCTCCAGTGAAGCTGCACTAGTGGCCATGTCGGTGGCCCTCGGGATTGCCGCGGGCCTCCTGACCTTCGCCATCAACAGGACTGCGCACGGGATTCAGTCGGTAATCTACGGGCTGTCGGGCAGTAGCCTCAGCGCAGCGAGGTCGGTCTCGCCGTGGGCACTTCTGGCGCTTCCGATCGGCGGGTTGGCGCTGGGCTTCGGAAGCCGGGCGGCATTGCGGCGCTGGCGGACTCCGGTCGACGTAGTCGAGGCGAACGCGCTACATGGCGGCGCTATTCCCTGGCGCGACAGCCTGTTGGTATGCGCGCAGACAATCCTGTCGAACGGTGTGGGCGCCTCGGTTGGCTTGGAGGCAGCCTACGCGCAGGCGGGAGGCGGTTTCAGCTCGGTGATCGGGCAGTGGCTTCGGCTTCGCCGGGCCGATATGCGCATCCTCGTGGGCGCGGGTGCTGGCGCTGCGATCGGGGCGGCCTTCAGCGCGCCGCTGACGGGCGCCTTCTATGCGTTCGAGATCGTGATCGGCGCCTACACGCCCGCCGCGATCGCCCCCGTCGCTGCGGCTGCGCTGTCGGCGGTTCTCACCGCGCGGCTGCTCGGCCTCGAAGCCTACATCATCGCGCTTCCGGGCGCGAAGGCGATCACGACCGAGGATTATCTTGTCTTTGCGATCCTCGGGATCGTCTGCGCCGGCATCGCGATCGCGATCATGCGCGCCGTCACCTTCATCGAAGAGAACGTGCGGGGTTCGACCTTGCCAGACGCGCTTCGGCCGGCGCTCGGCGGCTTTCTGCTGATCCCGCTCGCGATGGTGACTCCGCAGACGCTCTCGGCGGGTCATGGCGCGCTTCATCTCGATCTTGGCGCCGAGGTTGCGCTCCGCTTCCTTTTCCTCGTCTTCATCGTGAAGATCATGGCTTCCGCCGTGTCGCTTGGGTTCGGCTTCCGCGGCGGCCTCTTCTTCGCGTCCCTTTTCATCGGCTCGCTGGCCGGTCAGTTGTTCGCAGGGGCGGTCGCGCGGATTCACGGGGCTCCGGCTATCGATCCATCGGACGCGGCGTTGATCGGGATGGCCGCAATGGCAGTGGCAATCATCGGCGCGCCGATGACCATGTCGCTGCTGGTGCTCGAAACCACGCATGACTTCGCACTCACCAGTGTGGCCGTCATGGCAGGCCTATGCGCGAGCACGGTGGTTCGCGAGACGTTCGGCTTCTCCTTTTCGACGTGGCGCTTCCACACGCGAGGGCAGACCATCCGAAGCGCTCGCGACGTCGGTTGGATACGGACGCTGACTGTGGGCAGGATGATGCAGCGTGCCGCGGAAACGCTCCCGAATCTCACCACCGTTGCGGAGTTCAGACGGCGATTTCCGCTCGGATCGACGTCGAACGTCGTTCTGACCGACACGACAGGTGCCTATTTCGGCATCCTGGTCACTGCGCGGGCGTACGATACGACGCTAGATGAGGGCGCAGAAATTGGCGAACTCGCCTCGATGAAGGACGTGGTGCTGAGGCCGGAGGAGCATGTGCGCGAGGCGATGAAGGTCTTTGACACGAATGGCGCAGATTTCCTGGCAGTCGTCAGCGACAGCGGCGAGGTAATCGGGACTCTTCGGAAAACTTTGTCCATCGCCGCTACACCGACGAGATGGAGAAGGCGCAGCGGGAAATGTTCGGTGAATAACCGCGTGCGCAACCTGCTGTTCGTCTCCGGCGCCGTTCTCGTCGCGGCAATCGCCGGCGGTTATGTCGCTCGTTCCTTCACGGCGACGGGCCAGCCGAAGGAGCAGCAAGCCGACCAGGGACGGCGACCCATCATCCAGATCGTGCGCCAACAGCCCGGCCTCCCGAGCCTTGCCGACATGATCTCCACTCTGTGCCCATCGGTTGCCGCGATAGCTCCCGCGGGGACGACCGGATCGGCAACAGGGGGAGTGGCGATCTCGACCGACGGCTGGGTGATCGCCGCGACCGCGACACTTCCGACAGGAAACCTCGAGGTGAGATTCGGCGCCGGCGATGCTGTCGCAGTATCGGAAACGCGGTCCGACGCGGTCTCCGGCCTTGCAATTCTCAAGACGGCAGCGACCGGCCTCACGCCCGTTCGGCTCGCAGATCAGGCATTCCCCCGAGTTGGCGATTTCGGCTTCGCGATCGGCAATCCCGCGGGGGCGGGCTGCAGCGCCCAGCCTGCCATGGTGGCAAGCGACTTTGTCACCGACGGAGGCGCTTCGAGCGCTTACATTCGGCTTCAGCCGATGGGTCCTGACCTTCCGCGCGGATCGCCCTTCATTTCGGGCGATGGCCAGGTGATCGGCGTCGTTGCGTCGGCGCCACCCGCCAATTCGGCAATTCCGGGCGACATCGTCGCGGACATCGCGGACGAGCTGTTGCGAGGTTCGCTCTCACCGACGACGCGTTTCGGTTTCCGAGCTGAGGATTTCGACCAGACGCTTTCGGCTCGGCTTAGCGATTCGCGGTCGACCGGGACGGCTGTGGCGCTGGTGCAGCCGAAGACCCCCGCTGCCAAAGCCGGGTTGCAGGCCGGCGACATCATTGTCGCCGTGAACGGCGCACCAGTTGCGAGCGCATCTGAGCTCGGGCGGGCGCTGGACGGCGCGGGCAAGACTACCTCGATCGATGTGGCGCGCGCCGACCAGCGCCTCACCCTGACCATCGCGAGAGTGCTCGGCCAATAACTGCGGCAAAGGTTCTTTCATCGAGATTTTATGGAAATGTCAAAGACTTGCTGTATTCTTCGCGCGGGGCGGGGAGACAGAGCATGGCTTCGCAGCCACTGCGACGCGATGAGCCGAGCAGCGTACATCAGAATCTCGCGCACTATTGGCGCGACGGATATGCGATAGTCCGCGGCTTCTTCAGCGCGGGCGAAATCCAGCGCATCGGACTGGCGATGGATCAACTCTACGCCGAAGGCGTCGCCCACGGCCGGTGCTTCCGCCATGCCAACCTCTTCTACAATGTCGCGCTGGAGCACCAAGGCAACGAGCCGCTGGTGCGGATGGTGCAATGGCCTTCCTACCACCAGCCGGTGCTTAACCGGGTTCGCATCGATCCGCGCTTCGCCGACTTGCTCGAGCCGCTGATCGGTGGCGACCTCAAGCAGATCATCAATCAGGTGCACTGGAAGGCGCCCGGATCGCTCGGCGATTTCGCCTGGCACCAGGACAGCCGCTCGCGGCGTCCGCCGTCGGCCTACCGGAGCCTCGCGACAGCCTATGTCCAGACGGGGCTCGCGATCGATCCACACAACCCTAAGTCCGGCGGAATGCGCTTCATTCCTGGAAGCCATTTGCGCGGCGATCTTCACATGGACTGCTCCACCCATGCGCTTGGCACGGCGATGAACGATGCAGCGCTGGAGGCAGCGGGGTTGTCAGCGGCCGAAGTCGTCCACCTGGTCCTTGAGCCCGGCGATCTGGCACTGTGGAGCCCATATCTGGTGCATGGGTCCGGCACGAACCAGTCGACACACCGGCGGCGGTTCTACATCAATGGATACGTACGCGCGGCGGACTGCGACCGCGGCGAATGGACGTTCCGCAAGGGACGCCCGGTGCCGCTCGGGCCGAAGCCGGCGCTGGTGCATTATGAAGACCTGCACGAAAGGCCCGGTCCGCACTATTGTGGCTGAATGAGAGTTGAAGGTGGATGCCATTGCGGAGCGGTTAGGTTCGAGGCTGATCTGCCCGAGCAGCCCGTGTCCGCGCTCGATTGCAATTGCTCGGTTTGCCGGATGACTGGTTACATCCACGTGATGGTGCCGCACGACCGATTTCGAGCTGATCACCGGACGCGATGCGCTCGCCAGCTACCATTTCGGTACCGGTGCTGCCCAGCATCTCTTCTGCCGCCATTGCGGGATCAAGAGCTTCTACCAGCCGCGCTCGCATCCGGAGGCATGGAGTGTGAACGCCAATTGCCTCGATCAGCCGGTTGAGCTGGCTTTGGAACGGTTCGACGGGGCGAATTGGGAGCAAGCTAAGGCGCACCTCGACGCGCAGGAGTAGCGCGGTTACGGCGGCCCGATGCATCATGCGCTGCGTCTGACGATCGACCGTACGGCAATTCAGGAGAACTGGCGCTGGCTTCAGGGCCGGGCCGGGGTGCCGGCTGGCGCTGCGATCAAGGCCGACGGCTATGGTCTCAGCGCCCGCGAGTCCGCCCACGCGCTCTACCAAGCCGGATGCCGCGACTTCTTCGTCTCGACCTGGGCTGAAGTCGAGGCGCTCGGACCCTTGCCGCTCGGGGCGAGCGTCGTCGTCCTCCACGGTGTCGGACCGAAAGACGTCGAAGCGGCGCTGAGTTCCTTGGCTCGGCCATGCCTCAATACTCCTGAGCAGGTCGCTCGCTGGAAGCAGAATGCTCCCGGGCGACCGTGCGACGTGATGATCGACACCGGCATGAACCGGCTCGGTCTCAGGCCGACGGAGATCGGGCTGCTCGAAAGCCTCGTCATCGACACGCTGCATAGCCATCTCGCCTGTGCCGACGAGGACAGCGCAATGAACGCGATGCAACTCGAGCGGTTCAGGACCGTCGCTTCGACCGTGCCGGCGGACCGCTATGCGATGGCGAACAGTGCCGGCATCTGCCTTGGCCGCGAATACAGCTTCGACCTCGTCCGTCCCGGCCTGTCGCTCTACGGCGGCATCCCGCGCGAGGAAGCGGATGGCAAGATCCGCAATGTGGCGCGGATCGATGCGGAGATCGTGCAGCGCCGTACGATCCCGGCAGGCGAATTCGTGCGGCTATGGCGCAACCTTCATCGCCGAAGCCGACACCGAGGCCGTAATCCTCAACATCGGCTACGCTGACGGTTACCTGCGCTGCTTTTCATGGCGCGGCACGGCGTTCGCGGGAGAATTCGCGCTGCCGGTGCTGGGGCGGGTCTCGATGGATTTGCTCGCGGTCGGCTGCGACGCGGCGCCGCAGCTCAAGGAAGGCGATTGGGTCGAGATCGATTACGACCTGCCGAGCGCGTCGAAGCAGTCCGGCCTTTCTCAGTACGAGCTCTTGACGACGCTCGGCTCGCGCTTCGAGCGGCACTGGGTTTGACACGCTCCTCGGGCGGCGGCGTCTTCGGTTTGTAACGGCAGAGATCGACTACCGGACAGCGCCAGCACTCGGGAAGCCGCGCCTTGCAGGTGTAGCGGCCGTGCAGGATCAGCCAGTGGTGGGCGTCGCGGCGAAAGGGCTGCGGGTACGATCTTTTCGAGCTTCGCTTCGACGTCGTCGACAGTCTTTCCGGGCGCCAGACCGGTTCGGTTGCAGACGCGGAAGACATGCGTGTCGACGGCAAAAGTCTCCTCGCCGAAAGCAGTGTTCAGGACAACATTTGCAGTCTTGCGGCCGACTCCGGGCAGTGACTTCAGCTCTTCGCGGGTGCGCGGCACCTCGGAGCCGAAACTGTCGATCAGCGCGCGCGAGAGCGCGATCACGTTTTTCGCCTTGGTGTTGAACAGACCGATCGTCTTGATCGCCTCGCGAAGCGCGTCCTCGCCGAAATCGATCATCTGCTGCGGAGTCTTGATCTGCTCGAAAAGCGGTCGGCAAGCGATGTTCACGCTAGCGTCGGTCGCCTGGGCGGAAAGGACGACCGCGACGAGCAGCGTATAGGGGTTGGCATATTCGAGCTCGGTTGTCGGTGACGGATTTGCTTCGGCAAGGCGCCGGAAGAACTCAAAGACCTGCTCACGCTTCATTTCAGGTCGTCCAACCCGATTCCAAGGCGGTCCAAGGCAGCTTCGAAGTCGGAGCTGCTCATGCCGAAACCGAGGCGAAAATGCTCCGGCATCTCGAACCAGCGACCCGGCACGACGGCCGTTTCGTAGCGCGCATGCAGATGGTCGTTGAGAGGCTCGGTGTCACCGCCCTGCCAGCGCGGAAAGGCTGTAATGCCATGCTCCGCAGGTAGGCATTCGAGGTCATCCCGTGCCTGGACGAATTCGTTCCAGCGCTGCGATTGGCGGCAAGCATGGCGGGTTATCGCCGATCACCTCATCGATGCGGTCGAAGGCGATGCAGGCGAGCCGCTCGGCTGGGTGCGCCTGGTTGACGCCGAAGAGATCGTTCAGGCGCCACATGCGCTCTGCCAGCTCCGGCTCAGTGAGGATCCAACCGCAGCGCAGGCCGCTGAGGCCGTAGACCTTGGTTAGGCTGTTGGTGCAGACGAACTCGGACCCGAGGTGAACGGCGCTTCGGCGGCGGAGGGACTGCTGAGTCCAGATAGACCTCGTCGACCAACACCCGCGCGCCGACCGCGGCCGCAAGCTCGCCGATGCGTCGCAGTTCATCTTCGCCGGCGAGCGCGCTCGACGGGTTGTGCAGGTTGGTGACGACGATCAGGCGGGTTCGGTCCGACATGCGCATCGACTGCCTCGCGGTCGAGCCGGAAGCCATCCGCCGGCTTGCGCTCGAACCGCTTGATGTCGGCGCCGAGGAAGCTCGCCGCGCCCAGCAGCAGCTCGTAGGTCGGCTGTTCGACCAACACCTCGTCGCCCGGCGAGATCAGCGTCGCCATGGCGAGAAAATTCGCCATCGATGTGCCATCTGCCGCGACGACCTGATCGGTCGACACGCCGTAACGATGCGCGATCGCCTGGCGAAGTGGCGCGTAGCGGGGGTGGCTGGCGCCATCAAGGTCGAGATCGGCGAGCGAGATCGGCAGCAAATCCATCCGGAAATGGGGGACCTCGCTTCCGGTCAGCTGGTAGCGTACTGGAGCCTTGAATTTCGCCCAGTGCATGTATTCAGACAGCATTGTCCTCATGCGCGCGCCCCGCGGTTCTTGCGCTGCCAGTAAAGGCAGGCGGGCACGCCGGCGGCGAGGATGGCGTAGCCGATCAGGCTGTTCAGCAGGTTGTTGAACGACCGTCGCGACGACGACCATCCAGCAGGCGAGGACGAAGAAGCCGGTCGTGAACGGATGGCCCGGCACCTTGAAAGCCACGCGCTGTCCGGGGTCCCGGTGGCGGAAGACGAACAGTGCGGCGCCGGTCAGGCCGAAGAATATGAAATCGACGGAGACGACGTAGCTCAGGATCTGGCCGAACGTGCCTGAAATGGCGATGACCGCAGCCGCAACTCCCTGGAGCACGATCGCGACCACCGGAACCCGCGTTCTGCGCTGACTTTGGCAACGCGGCGGAAGAAGAGGCCGTCCTCGGCCATCGCGAAATAGACGCGGGGCGCTGTCAGCATTCCTTGGCTGAGAAAGCCGAGTGTCGCGATGGTGATTCCGATAGCGATCAAGGTCGCTCCCTGTCGCCCAGGGCCAGGCGCATGACGTCTGTCGCGGGCGTCTTCGAATCGCCCAGACCGGTCGGCCCAAGCGCGTGAACGCAGACGAAGGCGACGGTCGTGTAGAGCAGGACGACGCCAGCAACGCCGAGGAGCAGGCCGCGCGCGAGGTCGCGCTGCGGGTCGCGCATCTCTCCGGCGACGAAGCTGGAAGTCTGCCAACCGCCATAGGAGAACATGACTGGAGTCATGGCTGCGCCGATGGCAGCGATTGTCGAAGTGGAGCACCGATTGAGAAACCGGCTGTGCGGCGGCCGCCGGTGCGAACAGAAGCCCGGCAACCACCAGTGCAGCGATGGCCACGATCTTGAGCACCATGAGGCCGCTTTGGACATTGCTTCCGGAACGGACGCCCAGACAGTTGATCAGCGTCAGGAGAGCGAGGACTCCGACCGCGACCACGCTGTCCGCCAGCGGAAGATGCACCAAGTCCGCAAAATAGCGGGCGAAGGTGATCGCGACGGCAGCCATCCCGCCCGACTGGATCACCAGCAGCAGCGCCCAGCCGTACAGGAATGCCGGCATCGGTCCATAGGCATCGCGAAGATAGGCATATTGGCCGCCGACCTCGGGGCGCCTTGCCGCGAGCTCGGCGTAGACGAAGGAGGCGGCTAGGGCGACCAGGCCACCAAGGATCCACACGCCGACGATCAGGAATGGCGTGGTGACGTGCCGGGCGACCACGGCCGGAGTGACGAAAATGCCCGACCCGATGATGCCGCCCATGACCACCATGGTGGCGTCGAAAAGCGTTAGCCGCCGTGCGAGGCCGTGAGAGCTGGTGTCGGGCGCACTCACAGTGCGGCGATGACGTCGCGCATCGAGTAAAGACCGGCCGGCTTGCCGACGAGGAAGCGTGCGCCGGCTAGAGCCCCGTGTGCGAAGATCAGGCGATTTTCCGCGCGATGCGAAAGGACGAGGCGTTCCTTCTCGCCCAGGAACATCACGTCGTGCTCGCCGGCGACGGTGCCGCCGCGGAGCGAGGCAAAGCCGATCGCTCCCTGTTCGCGCTTGAGGCCGGTTCCTCCGCGTCCAAGCTCCCCTTCAGCTCAGTGCCGCGCCCTCGAGCGGCGGCCTGTCCGAGAAGCCAAGCCGTCCCCGAAGGCGCATCGGCCTTCATCCGGTGATGCGTCTCGGCGATCTCAACATCCCATTCGGGCCCAAGAAGCTGTGCTGCGCGCTCGACCAGCTGTGCCAAGACGGCGGTTCCGAGTGAGGTGTTCGGCGCCCGGAGGACGGCGATTTGATTCGCCGCCTCGGCAATACGCTGGCCGGCATTCTCGTCGAGGCCGGTGGTACCGATCAGGATCGGCATTCCTCCCGAGATCGCTCGGTCCAGGCTCGCTCCGAGCGCGTCCGGCGCGGAAAAATCGACCAGCACGTCGCCATGATCCTGGTCGATTGTAAAGCGGTCGTTCTCGGACACTGCCATCGCGATCGCCTTTCCCATGCGGCCGTTGGGCGCGAATAGGCTGATGCGGATCGGCTGGTCGGCGGTGCGCATACAACGGTCATGGCGAAAGGAGGAGCGCCGTGCAACGGCGGCGCTCCTCGGTGATCAATGCGACCAGACCATTTCCTGAAGGAGCATACCGGATCCGAGGTGACGGTAAGTCGCGCGCTGACCACTCTGTGCCGCTGAGTCGCGGGTGTTCTGAGCCAGGAAGCCGTTAATTTTCCTGTTGCACCGGATGTCGTCAGCGGGCGTCGTCATGTGGTCGAAAATGGTGACCAGATAGAGGTCGGGCCCATCCTTCCCCTTGTTGACCTTAGAGAGGATGCAAGAGCTTTTGATCAAGCCCTTTAATTTCCGGAATTCCATGTTCTCGCGATACTGAAGGGCCAGAAAATCGGCATATTGAGGGAAATGGCCATCATCAATCGTGATGGCACCGACGTCCCAGAAGTGGCCGCTCTTGATCGGAAGCTCCTGAGCTGCCGCCGGAACGGACCACGCGAGGACTGTGGCGGCCAGTGCGCCCATGATGAGTTTTTGCATGTGCTGCGCCCAATTGACGGGAGCCCCGGTGCTCCCGCGCGACTTGGCGGAAACGCAGACAAGCGGCGTTGTTCCGGCGCTGCATGGAGCACTTACTGCTGTTCAAGACAACTTACCGATAGACAATCAATTCTGAAGGGCCACCGCCGCCGCCGGAGCGCGAATCTTGGCTCCATTTATCATGAAGACGTAGCAATCACGGCCGTCTTTCCATGAGTTGTGCGCACGCTCTGCAAAGCCGTCGAGTGCCGCATCGTCGTAGCCGGTCCCTACGTCCTCATTCATCCGCTGCAGCCGCGCGTAAGTGAAATCGGCGGTGTCGGCGTCGATGCACGGATATTCGTCCGAGTCCTCGAAAACGACGGCAATATTCCGCGCCCGGCAAAGCTCGAGGAACGTCTCGTCGTTGAAGCTGTCGTGCCGAGGCTCGATCGCATGGCGGATGGTGATCCCATCGACCTTCTCCGGGAGCAAGTCGATGAAGCCAGCGATGTCGTCGCGGTCGAATTTCCGGCGCGAAGCGAACTGCCACAATATGGGGCCGAGCTTCGGGCCGAGCGCTGTGAAGCCTTGCGCGAAGAAGCCGCTTAGCCCTTCGCCCACCTCGGCGAGCTTCGATTTCATGACGCAGTAGCGCGAGCCCTTCACGGCGAACTGGAACCCTTCCGGCGCGACCTTTTCCCAGCTTTCCCAGCTTTTGGGCTGTTGCCGGCCGTAGAAGGTCGCATTGATCTCGATCGCGGTCAGCGCGCTCGACGCGTATTGCAGCTCTTTCGATTGCGGCAGCTTGTCAGGATAGAAGACGCCTCGCCAAGGCGGATAAGTCCAGCCGCCGATGCCGACGCGGACTCGCGCGGGGTTGGTGTCCGCCATAAGTCTCCGAGCCCTTAGCGCCGCTACAGCGAGGCGCCAAACTCTGGTACTAGGTTCGCCCGCCCGCAACGGCGCTTGGCAAGGAGCGCAACCATGAGCTTTGCGCAAGTCAAACCGCAATTGTCCGCACCTCTGTGCCTCGGTAGCCATGGCGAGGAGGTCAAGGAACTTCAGCGGCTGTTGAATGAGGATCGGATCGGTCCGACCCTCTCAATTGACGGCCGCTTTGGTAAAGCCACGCACAAGGCGCTTCTTAAATTTCAGCGCCGCAATGGACTCAAACCGGATGGGATCGTCGGGCCCAATACGGCAAAGCTCATCGGCTGGGGATATTTCCCGGGACGCGTCCTTCCTTACGTGATCAGTATCGAGGAACCGCCGCGGCCTCCTATGACTCCGCCACTCAAAGTTCTCGTCGAAACGATCCTCGCCGGCATCAAGCCTGTCTACAAGGCTACCCGCGATGCGATGTTCAGCACTCCGATGAGCGACGGTAATCCGCGGCACAATATCAAGCAGATCGAATTCCTCGATCATGCATGGGGCAAGCTGGAAGACGAGCTGAATGCTCTTGCTGAGAACGTGCCGGATGGCACGATGGCTATTTCGACGATGCGCACGTCGCTGCAGACCTATGTGAGCTGGTCCAGCGATTTCGCGAACGCGCTGCAGTGGCAAGCGAACGGCGGATATGTGTGGCGGCTGCCAGACCTAATCCACAAGGTACCGATCGACTCAATCGTTGGCGCCGCAGACCGTATTCTCCGCGGCGATCAGAGCATCACGATGGCCCTGGCGCAGCTGCAGATTGCCTTCCAGAATCTCAAGTTCGCGGTCGACCAGATGCCGCATACCGACGCAAACGGACGTGAATACTGAACCTGGGGCGGCTAAGCCCCTGCCATGCGGGAAGCTCGCAACATCGTTATCCTGACGGGTGCCGGAATTTCGGCCGAGAGTGGGCTCTCAACCTTTCGCGGGCCAGACGGGCTTTGGGAGGGGCACCGCGTCGAAGATGTCTGCACTCCCGAAGCGTTCGCACGCGACCCTGCGCTCGTTCACGCCTTTTACGACGCGAGGCGAGCGAAGCTCGATGAGGTCGAACCGAATGCCGCGCATCACGCGCTCGCCCGCCTCGACGCGACATGGCCGGGCGAATTTTTGCTCGTCACGCAGAATGTTGATGATCTGCACGAACGTGCGGGCACCAAACGGCTAATCCACATGCACGGTCAGAACAAGCAGGGCTGGTGCCTAGCATGTGGTGAGCGCTTCCCATGGACCGGCCCGATGGGAACTGGCGCGACGTGCCTGCGCTGCGGCGAGGGCGGCGATGTCCGCCCCGATATCGTTTGGTTCGGGGAGATGCCTTACGAGATGGACCGGATCGACGAAGCATTGCGCGATGCCGACCTTTTTGTCTCAATCGGTACCTCGGGCGCCGTTTATCCAGCCGCCGGTTATGTACAGACTGCCCGCTATTGCGGGGCGAGCGCGTTGGAGATGAACCTTGAACCGAGCCTCGGCAGCATCTTCTTCAACGAGAGTCGCAACGGGCCTGCGAGTAAGCTGGTGCCGGAATGGGTCGACGAGATGCTGGCCTAGTCGGCCCACTCCAGTCCGATTTCGCGGTAGAGCGATCGATCCTCGCCCCACTTGGGCTCGACCTTCACGTGCAGGTACAGGTGCACAGGGCGGCCGAGGTGCTGCGTGATCTCGGCGCGCGCGGCTGCGCCGATGTTCTTGAGGCGGCGGCCCCCCTTGCCGATGACGATCGCCTTCTGGCTGTCGCGCTCGACGATGATCTGCTGATTGATCACGGTCGACCCGTCCGGCTGGTCGTCCCAGGTCTCGGTCTCGACCGCCGTCGCGTAGGGCAATTCCTGGTGCAGCTGATTGACGATCTGTTCGCGGGTCAGCTCGGCAGCGATCATCCGATCCGTGGCGTCTGAAACTTCGTCTTCCGGATAAAGCCAAGGTCCCTCCGGCATTGCCTCGGCGAGAGCGGACTTCAGGTCGCTTACGCCGTCCCCCTGAGAAGCACTGATCATGAAGACCTTCTCGGGATTCAGGCGCTGGGTTAGTCCCGCAGATAGGGCGAGCAACTTTTCTTTCTTCACCAGATCGATCTTGTTGAGCGCGAGGAGCAGCGAGTGCTCACGCTTTTCCAAACCCTCCAAAACCTCGTCCCTGACGCGCTCGGAGGCATCGATCACGAGCAGGATCAGGTCGGCGTCCTGAGCACCGGTCCAGGCCGCTGCGACCATTGCCCTATCGAGGCGACGGCGCGGCTCGAAGATACCCGGGGTGTCGACCAAAAGGATCTGCGCCTGATCTTCAATCGCGATGCCCATCAGCCTGGCACGGGTGGTTTGCGCCTTCGGGCTGACGATCGCGACCTTCTGGCCGACGAGTTTGTTGACCAAGGTCGATTTCCCGGCGTTCGGCGCGCCGATCACGGCGACGAATCCAGCGCGCCTGTCCGTCATTGGAGCTTGGCCAACAGGGCCTCGGCGGCGTCGGTCTCGGCTTCCTGCTTGCTGGTGCCTTCTGCTGTCGCCTCGCCGAGGCCCGAAACAGACACGCGGATGGTGAACTTGGGCGCGTGGTGGGCGCCGGTCCGACCGACGACTTCGTAGACAGGCGGCTTGCACTCGCGCGCAGCGGCGAGCTCCTGGAGCGCTGATTTGGGGTGCTTCGGTGCCTTCCGCTGTTCGGCGAGATGCGGTTCCCAGACACGGGCGATGAAGCGCTCGGCGGCATCGAGTCCGCCGTCGATCACGAGTGCACCGATCAGCGCCTCCACCACGTCCCCGACGACATTCTCGCTCCGGCTCGCGCCATCCTCGCGGGCCTGCTTGCCGAGGTGAACGAGCGAAGGAACGCCGAGTTCGCGGCCGATCTCGGCGCAGGTCTCCCGTGCAACCAGCACGTTGTATCGCCGCGACAGATAACCTTCCGGCTCATTCGCGTAACGGTCGTAGAGAGCGCGTGCGATGACATGGCCGAGGACCCGGTCACCAAGGAACTCGAGCCGCTCGTAATTGTCGCTGCCGACGCTGGCGTGAGTCAGCGCGAGCTGGAACAGGCGAATGTCCTTCGGCTCGTGCCCCACCTTCTCGCGGACGAACGGCACAACGTCAGCTTTCATTCGAGTCTCCAGTGTAGCCATTGCCAATGCGATCCATGCGCAGCGCCGTGAACCAGGTCCATGGCTCCGCATAGGACGAGCTTCCGTCGGTCGACCAGAAGGTGACGAGCGCGCGGCCGATGAGCCGATCGGCCGGAAGCATCCCGACGCCGCCCTGGTAGGTCGGATATCGGCTGTCGAGGCTGTCGTCGCGATTGTCTCCCATCAGGAACAAGTGATTGGCCGGGACTCGAACTGGACCGAAGTCATCGGCCGGGCCGTGCTCGACCTGGTCCAGCGTGGTGTACGAGGGTCCGCCGGGCAGACTCTCGAGGTAGGCTTGGTAGAAACAAACCGCGCGGCCAGACCGAACCTGCGTCGCGGGAACGGCGGGCGGCACCGCCTTGCACGGGCTATTCGCGCTCATCGGCATCGCGAATGGAGGCAACTTGCGCCGGGTCACGGGCATGCCGTTGAGGATCAGCTGTCCGCTCGACATCGCAACAGTGTCGCCCGGCAATGCGATCACGCGCTTGATGAGGTCGGCATTCTCCGTCGGATGGCGAAAGACGACGACGTCGCCGCGGTGTGGGGGCCGGACGCCCAAGCGTCCTTCGAACGACGGTAACCCAAACGGGAAGCTGAATTGTGAATAGCCGTAGGGCCATTTCGCGACGATCAGATAGTCGCCTATGTAAAGCGTCGGGAGCATCGACCCGGAGGGGATGCTGAACGGCTGAAAGATGAAGCTCCTCAGCGCCCAGGTGAAAATCACGAGACCGATGAAGAAGCGAGCGAGGCTCGAAGCGCTCTCTGGCTTTTCCTGCTTGGCCGGGCGGCGGGACGAAGAGGAGCGCATCCGTCCTCCTGATTGGCGAGCCATGGCTGCAGGTCAAGCCGGGGTGGCATTTGCCGGTCGCGCCATTATGTGCCCGCCATGGCCGAAGCACAGCAGAAGACGCTCAAGGAACTCTTCACTTCCGAACCCGATCGCCTCAGCCGACTGACGTTCGACGTCGCCGGCATCTACTTCGACTGGTCGAAGACGCATCTCGATCGCGAAATCATCGACCGTTCGCTGGAGCGTGCGAAGCAGATGGGCTTTGACGCGGCGCGAGAAGCGCTCTTCAGCGGCGATATCGTCAACCCGAGCGAAGGGCGGCCCGCTACGCATATTGCCGAGCGCGGCAGCGGCGCGCCGGAAGATGTCGATCTTGCAACTGCACGGCGACAGCGCACGCGTGCCCTCGTCGACGCAGTGGAAGCCGGCGCATTCGGTCCGCTCACCGGAATCCTGCATATCGGGATCGGCGGTTCGGTGCTTGGGCCGACGCTGCTGGTCGATGCACTTGGCCGGAGGTCCCCCGACATCACCGTCCGCTTCCTCTCGAACATCGACGGTGCAGCGTTCGACGATGCGGTGAAGTCGCTCGATCCCGGTACGACTCTCGTGGTCGCAGTTTCGAAGACATTCTCCACCCTTGAAACTCTTTTGAATCTCGAGGCGGCGCGATCCTGGCTGCGTGAAGCCGGTGTGGCGGATCCGGACGGGCGCGTGATCGCGGTGACGGCCAATCCCGAAGCCGCCGTAGAAGAGGGAATTGACGAAAGCCGAATACTCCAGTTCGGGGAAGGGGTGGGCGGCCGCTATTCGCTATGGAGCTCGGTCGGTCTCAGCGCGGCAATTGCGCTCGGCTGGGACGCCTTCGAGGCGCTTCTCGAAGGGGCCGCGGAAATGGACCGTCATTTCCGCTTTGCCGAGGCGACCGAGAATATTCCGCTGATCGCTGGCTTCGCGGATCGCCTCTACGTCGAGGATCGCGGTTGCCAGACGCGCGGCGTCTTCGCCTACGACGAGCGGCTCCGTCATTTACCCTTCTATCTCCAGCAGCTCGAGATGGAATTGAACGGCAAGTCGCTAACGAAGGAAGGGAAATCGGTGGGTCATCCGACAGCACCGGTCACCTGGGGCGGCACGGGCACGGATGCCCAGCATGCGGTCTTCCAGCTTCTGCACCAAGGCACGGTTCCGGTGCCCGTCGAATTCATCGCCGTCACCGAGGCGGACGATCACCAGCCGCCCGAACATCACCATCTACTCCTCCTCAACGCTTTCGCGCAGGCGTCCGCGCTGATGGAGGGTCGCCAGAGCGACGACCCGCAGCGCAGCTATTCGGGCAATCGACCGAGCACGACCGTCCTGCTCGAGCGCCTCGATGCGCGCACGCTCGGCGCGCTGATTGGCTTCTATGAACACCGTACCTTCGCCAATGCTGTGCTTCTCGGCATCAACCCGTTCGACCAATTCGGGGTCGAGCTCGGCAAGGACATCGCGCGGCAGCTGGCTGAAGGGACTAACGAAGGGAACATCGATGTCTCGACCCGAGCGCTGATCGAGAGAACGGGAGTATAATGGCCGACTTCGATCTCTTCGTGATTGGCGCCGGTTCCGGCGGAGTTCGGGCGTCCCGCATGGCGGCGGCCTATGGCGCAAAGGTCGGCATCGCCGAGGAGTATAAGGTCGGCGGGACCTGCGTCATTCGCGGCTGCGTGCCGAAGAAGCTGCTCGTCTACGGTGCCCATTTCGCCGAGGATTTGGACGATGCCGCGATGTTCGGCTGGGACGTACCGACGAAGACGTTCAATTGGCCGGTGCTGCGCGACAACGTCCTCGCGGAAGTCTCCCGGCTCGAGAGCGCTTACACAGACACGCTGACCAACCACAAGGTTTCCATCTTCCACGAGCGCGCGACGCTGACTGGCCCCAATTCCATCAAGCTCGCGAGCGGGAAGGAACTGAACGCCGAGAAGATTCTGATTGCGACGGGCGCCCGGCCAGTGATGCCTGATATCCAGGGCATCGAGCATGCGATCAGCTCGAATGAGGTATTCCATCTGGAAGAGTTGCCGAAGCGGATCGTGATCGTCGGCGGCGGCTATATCGCCAACGAATTCGCTGGGATCTTCCAGGAATTCGGCACCCACGTGACCTTGGTCAATCGGAGCGATACCCTGCTTCGCCACTACGATCAGCAGATCGTCGACCGCCTCATCCAGATCTCGGTGCGTAAGGGTATCGACTTCCAGTTCAACGCGATGATCGATCGTGTTGAGCGGCGCGACGATGGATCGCTTCATGTCAAAATGACCGGCTGCGACGATTTCGAGGCGGACCAGCTGCTGTTCGCCACCGGACGCAGGCCAAATATCGAAGCGCTTGGCCTGAAGGACGTCGGGGTCGAGATCGGCGACAAGTGCCAGATCAAAGTCGACTCGGACAATCGTACCTCTGTGCCCTCGATCTTCGCCGTCGGCGATGTCACCGATCGAGTTCAGCTGACGCCAATCGCCATCCGTGAGGGCCAGGCCTTCGCTGACACCTTCTTCGGCAACAAGCCGCATCAGCTCGACTATGGTTGCATTCCCTCGGCTGTGTTCAGCCATCCGCCGCTTGCCGGCGTCGGCCTGACCGAGGGCGAGGCGCGCAACAGGCTCGGGACGGTCAAGACCTACACATCAGACTTTCGGGCGATGAAGAACGTGCTCGCGGGGCGGAACGAGCGCTCACTTTACAAGCTGGTCGTCGACGGCGAGACCGACGAGATCGTCGGCATCCACATGATCGGGCCAGACGCGCCGGAGATACTTCAGGCCGCGGCGATCGCCGTGAAAGCGAAGCTCAAGAAAGCCGATTTCGATGACACGGTCGCGCTCCACCCGACGATGGCCGAAGAACTCGTGCTGATGCGCTGAGCACAAGCGTCGCATGGCACTCAATCCGCGCTGCAAGGATAGCTTCGACCGCCAGGGGCTCATGACTTTGCTTGGCGCGGAGCTAGTTGAAGCTGCGGATGGCGGGGCCGTGATTGAAGTCGCCTATCGGCAGGACCTCACGCAGCAGAACGGCTATTTCCACGGCGGGGTCGTCACTGCGATCGCCGACACCGCCTGTGGCTATGCGGCCTATACGACCATGCCTGCGGATTTGTCGGTCCTGACCGTCGAGTTCAAGATCAACCTGATGAACCCCGCGGCCGGCGAGCGGCTCCGTGCGGAAGCTCGCGTCCACAAAGCGGGCCGTACGCTCGTGGTCGTCGGAGCAACGGTCACAGTGCTGCGCGGCGACGAAGCGGTTCCGTGCGGGGAGATGCTCGGCACCTTCATCGTCCTTCGAAACACTAGCGACGTCGAGCAACGCGTTCTTACCTGAACGTCGGCCACTGGACGCCGACAACCCCGCCATCTAGTCCGATGCGCTAATCAGCGGTGGGACTTTGATGGAATTTGATGCGGTCGTGATCGGCGCGGGGCACAATGGCCTTACCTGCGCTTACTATCTCGCGAAGAGGGGCATGAAGGTCGCTGTCGTGGAGAGGGCGGTGAACGTCGGCGGCGCGGCCGTCACCGACGAGTTCCTGCCCGGCTTCAGGAACTCCGCGGCGAGCTATACGGTGAGCCTGCTCCAGCCGAAGGTCATTCGCGACATGCAGCTGGAACGGCACGGCCTGAAGGTCGTGCTGCGCAAGACGGACAACTTTCTCCCAGGTGACGGCGATTACCTGCTCGCGGGACGGGGTGGACTGACGCGCAAGGAGATCGCGCGCCATCACAAGCCTGACGGGGAGGCCTACGACCGGTACGTCGCGGAGCTGGAAACCGTCATTCGGCTGCTCAAGAAGTGGCTGCTGCGAGCTCCGCCAAACGTGGGCCGAAAGGTCAGCGCGATCCCCAAGCTCTTGAGTCTCGGTCGTGACATGGCTGGTCTGTCGCTGGCAGAGACCCGCATCGTTCACGATTTCGCCGTGCGCAGCGCGTCCGAGATCCTCGAACGTCATTTCGAGGGCGAGCTAACCAAGGCGCTGTTCGGGTTCGACGGCGTCGTCGGGAATTTCGCGTCGCCGCAGTCGCCCGGAACGGCTTACGTCCTCTTGCACCATCTCTTCGGCGAGGCGGCCGGCGTGCCTGGTGCTTGGGGGCACGCGATCGGGGGCATGGGATCGATCACGCAAGCGATGGCGCGCGCCTGCCGCGAGGCTGGTGTCGACATCATCCTCAACACCCCGGTTGAGGAGCTGATCGTGGCTGATGGCCGCGCTTCCGGCGTCGTTGCGGGCGGCAAAGCTTATCGGGCGAAAACGGTTGTTGCCGGCGTCAATCCGAAATTGCTGTTCGATCGCCTGGTCCCGCGCGGGGCTGTGGAAGACGATGTTGCCGCGCGAATGCACGGCTGGAAGTGCGAGAGCGCGACCTTCCGAATGAACGTGGCGCTGTCGGAGCTGCCGAAGTTCACGGTTCTGCCGAAGAAGGGCAATCACCTCACTGCCGGCATCATCATGGCGCCGAGCCTCGATTACATGCATCGCGCCTGGCTCGATGCTTCAGTTAACGGGTGGGCCAAGCAGCCGATCATCGAGATGCTGATTCCATCGACGCTCGACCCGAGCCTTGCGCCGAAAAGCAAGCATGTCGCGAGTCTGTTCTGCCAGCATTTCCGCTACGACCTCGGCCCGGGGAGAAGTTGGGACAAGGAGCGCGACGCGGCCGCGGACCAGATTATCGCAACGGTCGACGCGCATGCGCCAGGCTTCGCGAAGTCGGTGCTTGGCCGGCAGATCCATTCCCCGCTCGATCTGGAGCGCCGCTTCGGCCTGATCGGCGGCGACATCTTCCACGGCAAGATGGGTCTCGACCAGCTATTCAGCGCCCGCCCGATGATTGGCGCCGCCGATTATCGCATGCCGCTCAAGGGCCTCTATCTGTGCGGCTCTGGAGCCCATCCGGGCGGCGGCGTGACGGGCGCCCCCGGCCATAATGCTGCGCATGCCGTGCTTGCCGATCGCCGCCTGTGGGGCCGCCGGCATTGAAGCCACTCGAAGGAATCAAGGTCCTCGATCTCAGCCGAGTGCTGGCCGGGCCGTGGTGCACACAATTGCTGGCAGACCTCGGCGCCGAAGTGACCAAGATCGAGCGGCCAAGGCACGGGGACGACACGCGCCACTGGGGCCCGCCATGGCATGGTGAAGGAGACAAGCGTGTTGCGGCCTACTTCCTCAGCTGCAACCGCGGGAAGAAATCGGCGGCGATCGACTTCGCTGAGCAGGAGGGAGCTGCGCTGGTCCGCAAGCTGGCGGAACAAGCCGACGTCGTGATCGAGAATTTCAAGGTCGGCGGGCTTGCGAAGTTTGGCCTTGATGCAAAGTCGCTTCGCGGCGCCAACCCGCGGCTGGTTTACGCATCGATCACCGGCTTCGGGCAGGACGGGCCTTACGCCGACCGCGCGGGATACGACTACATCATCCAGGGCATGGGCGGCCTTATGAGCATCACCGGCCTACCGGACGGTGTGCCCGGCGGCGGCCCGATGCGCGTCGGCGTCGCAGTCGTCGACCTCTTCACCGGCCTCTATACGTGCGTCGCAATTCTGTCCGCGCTCTACGCCCGCGAAAAGACAGGCGAGGGGGCGACCGTCGACATGGCCTTGTTCGACACGGAGCTGGCGATGCTCGCTAATCAGGCGTCGAACGCACTCATCTCCGGCAAGGACCCACCCCGGCAGGGGAATACGCATCCCAACATCGTGCCCTATCAGCCGTTCGAAGCCGCCGATCAGCCGATCATCATCGCTGTCGGCAACGAACGTCAGTTCGCTCGATTGGCGGAGATGTGCGGCCACCCGGAATGGACGAAGGACGAGCGCTTCGCTTCGAACGGCGCCCGCGTCGCCAATCGGGAGCGGATGGTGCGCCTCGTTGCCGAGGCGATCCGCTTGAGGCCAGCCGCCGAATGGCTCGAGCAGCTAGAGACCGCAGGCATTCCAGCGGGTCCGATCAATCGCATCAGCCAGGCCTTAGCCGACGTTCAGGCACAGCATCGGCAGATGATCCGCACTATCGCGGGCACAGCCGTCGTCGGCTCGCCAGTGCGCCTCGATGGAGAACGAGCCGATTCCGACCTTCCGCCACCGACACTCGGCGAGCACACAGACGAAGTGCTGGCGGGCCTGGGAATCGCGGCGGAAGACGCGGTGCGGCTTAGGTCCGAGGGCGTGATCGCCTGACTATTGAGGCTGCTCGTCCTTGCTCGCGCTTTGGACTAGCAGGTCGAGCTGCTTTTGGCAGCCATTCTGGATCAGCACCTGCGCGGCGCCGACCAAATCGTCCGTGGGGAGTGAGTTCACAGTGACCAGGTCCACGGTGCTGGGATCGCCGCCATCGGGCCAGTCGACCTGATATTTCGCGCCGCCGGTGATCGGCAGCGCAGCAGGCCATGGGGCGAGCGCCTTGCCGGCAGCCCAGCTGAGATCCTCAGACTTGCCGTCGGATGAGCGGACTTTGACCGTAATCGGGGTTTCGGTATCCTGCCGCCACGCCTGCACCGTTGACGCATTGCTGACGCAGACCCTGCCGCCGTGGGTCAGGTCGATGTCCCAGATGCTCGGATTATGAGCGACTTCGGCGGCACGGAGCGCGCCGAAGCGGCCGCGCTGTCCGGCGGCGGAGGCGAGGCTGATCTGGCCGGCATCGAAACTGCCGGGCCCGCGGAGCGTCTGTGCTGCGCTGGGCCCGAGAACGGTCACGACGTCGCCGCCCTGCAGCGTGATCTTGGCCGACGGCGATAGAGTCTTTCCGGGCGGGTACGCCTTCGCCGAAGGTCCGAGCGATTTGACAACGACGACGTTGGCGATCGCGGCCGTCGATCCAAGAGCGAACGCAACGGCTGCGCCCCACACCATTGCCTTACAACGCATCTTTAAGCTCCCCTGATGCTCCGCTGCTGATAGGCAACGGCTGAGTCGAACCCATGTGCGGCTTGGCGGCAATTATGCTTGCGTTTGGACGCGGTCAATTAAGCCGCGTCAAATTTCCCCTTACTTCAAATGCTTCGCGGGCCGCGCTTGCGATCCGCGGACTCGGTTCCAAGCATCGCCTCAAGCGCCTCGATGCGCCGGCTGTTGTCGGCGATCAGCTCCAAAACCTGCGCTTCGCGCGCCTCGCGCTTGATGACGGTTCGGATCGCGCGCGCGATGTCTTCCGACACCTCTGAGATTGACTTCTGCTCCTCCCGGCTCGGGATCGAACCGTCGGGACGCGGCCCAACCAGCAGATAACCGATCGGCTCTTCTTCGTCGGAACTGGGAACGAGGGGGACCCGGATGGGGAAGAGGCGGTCGGAAGGCTCGCAGATATCGTGCTTGTAATCTTGCGCGAACACCGACGTTCGCCATGTTTCCACGTCCTCGACACTCAATCCGCGAACGCTGAGAACGCAGCCGTTCACGATCATCGCTGAGCTTACGGCACGAACGCCCGCATCGACCTGATCGAGAATTTCCCCCAGCATTTCTTTGAGCGACGCCGTCTCTCGCATATCGCGCACCGATTGCGGAAGGTCGTTGCGGAGCAGGAAAAGGTTCTTCTGGAACCTCTTCTCCGACCAGCGCTGGACGCGCTCCTGGATCGGATTGACCATGATCGTCGCAAGTGCAGCGGCGAAGATGATCGGCCCTTCGTTGTTGGTATTGCCCGAATAATTGTAGACGATCTGTTTCAGCGCATCCCCGGCGGCTGCGAAAATAGCGGCTACGCCGAGAGTGATGACGGCAAAGTTCACGGATCGGCCAATGACGACTTCGGCGTCGTACAGGCGGTAGCGGAGCAGTGCGACGAGCAGGCCGAGCTGGAGCAGCAGCGCCGCCAACGCGAAGCTGATCCCGGCACCCATTTCGACAAGCAATTGCTGGCCGAAACTGTCGGTCGACCATTTCAGATAGTCGCTGATAATGGAGATGCATCGAAGCACCGCATAGGCACTGATCCCGAGAAGCGCCCATCGGATCTGTTGACGCTGCTCGCCGGATTCGGTCCGCTGGAGCCGGCGGATCATCGCCAGGACGCCGAGGATCATGAAGCCGACGAAATAGGTCTGGTACAGCTGGCCGTGCATGAACATGAGCAGCGGCAGCAAGGCGATTAGCCCGACTATCCGCCATGACAGGTTCCCGTGCGGAAACAGCAGAATTCCCGTGAGAAGAAAAACGTTGCCGAAGTCGTAGATCGCAACGTTGACCGGCCGCGGGACGCCAATGGTCGCCAGGAAAACCGAGGAAGGTTGCTCGGCGCCGATGCTCAGCAGCACCGCAAGCGAGAGCACCGAACTCACGACGTCGAGCGAGTTACGCCGGTGCAGCATCCACGCCGCCCACAGGAGGAAGGGGTAGAAGAGCACCTGCAGGAGATCGATGAAGCTCAGGACCTTGGGCGAGATTCCGAGCGCCCGGGCGCCGGCGTCTATATGCTCCTCACCCGTCGTGACCATGATATCCCGCATCCGGCCACTCGGATCGCGAACGGTAAGCGGGATTTCTGATTGATCGGTTCCGAAGAGCAGATTGCTCATCGCGATGTAGGCGGGGTCGTCACCGTGTTCCGCCAGCGCTTCCTCGTTGACCGGCATGGTGCGCGGCAACGGGAGCCCGAAGATCGCGACGAGATGGTCGCCGGCGACTATACCCGCTGTTCGCGCCTTTGGACCGACGGTGAAGCGCACATAGGTTGCATCGCGGGGCGAGACGGCGAAGCCAGCGCGGCTTCCCAGGAGCAGCTGGGAATTGTTGGCACGCTCTGTGTAGCGAATGTAGAAACCGACGATCGGGCCGGCCACCGCGAGCATGAAGGCGAGCACCCACAGTGCGGTGAACAGGCGATAAGTCAGCTTATTGAATGGGGGCACCACCGGGGGCAGTCGGAAGCCGACCCCGTGCGGCAGGTTCGTTATCCCCAAGGCAAGCTGCATCCCCGGTCAGCTCCGGCCGATTAACTGTCTGTTATCATGGGCGGCAGGACGGCGCCGTGCAATCGCTAAGTGCTTGAAGCGTCTTCGCCCTCGATACCCTGATCGCCGTAGCGCGACTTGATGAAGCGGCCCTGCGTCTCGAATGCAGATATGTCCTGCCGGGCGAGCTGTTCGGAAACTTCGCCAAGCGCCGTCCTTGCTGCGGCGAGACTTTCGACCAGTCGCTCGTCCACCGTTTTGCCTTCGCCATCCTCCTCACCGCGATAGGCGGTGGGCACGTCGGCATAACGATCGATGAGGCCGGGAAGGTGGATTGACATCAGACGCCGCGCGTCCTGCGCACAGGGATCGAGCGTATCGACACGCTCAAGCGTTTGCTTCAGCGATGGCAGGATCGCTGTGATCGAGTCGAGTTGCGCCTGGGCGGAAGCGGGCAGGGCGCGTCGCACGCGATAGAGATAGGAGTCGAAGCGCTCCACCATGGCGCCGTTGGCAAGGTCGGTCGACGGCGCGGGCGCGGAGACCGCTTGGGTGCCACCGCGGGCGAGCATGATTCCGCCGACGACGACCGTAGCCACCAATGCCGCAAGGAAGCCGAACATGCCGATCGGCTTCAGGAATCCGATGACGACTGCGGCGATCCAGATAAGTGCCACTGCGCCGGCAACCTTCGCAGCGGTGCGTCCGAGGCCAGCGTTGAGGCGGTCGCGGTCGCGACGCGCAGCGGCGCGGGTAGGGCCGTCCCGCTCGTCGAGTTGGCGAGTGACTCGATCGAAGCGCGCGATCGCGCTCTCAACCTTGTCGGTGACGTCGCTCACTTAGCCTCGAGCGGCGTGAGCGGTGAGGTGCTCGGGCCCTCGAGCTTGGCCTGGTTCACGCCTTCTGCACGGGCGATGTAGCCCTTCGATTTCTCGACTTCCTTGCCGAGCGTGTCGACGGTCTGCTTCATGTTCCCGAGCGCCTGAAGCTTGAACTGGTCGATCTGGTCCATCGTGTCGTAGATGTTCTGGAACGCTCGCTGCAGCGTCTCGAGCGGGATTGTCGAGCTCGCCGCCTGCTCATGGATCGCGCCGGTTTGGGTGCGCAGCATCTCTCCCGTGGAATCGATCATGCTGGCCGTCGTCGTGTTGAGGGCGCCGATCTGCTCAAGCACCAGCTTCTGGTTGCTCATTGCCTGAGCCACGGTGACCGCAGTGCGCAGCGCCGCGACGGTGGTCGTTGAAGCGCGGTCCACGCCCTTCACTAGCTCGACGTTGTTCTTCTTGACGAGGTCCAGGGCGAGATAGCCCTGCACGGTCACCGCCATCTGCGTGAGCAGGTCCGTCGTGCGCTGGCGCGTATAGAAGAGAGCCGTCTCGCGGATCGCCTTGGCTTTCGTCGGGTCAGTCGCGTCGAGCTCGTTCGCCTTGTCCTCGAGCTGCTGGTCGAGCGTCTTCGAGATGTGCACCATCTGCTCGAGCTTGTGCATCGTCTTCCACAAGTTCGCCCGCTCGGTGTCGATCGCCGCATTGTCCATAAGCAGCTCGTCTTTGCCATCGCCGAGGCTGCTGAGGATCTTCTGGATGTGGGTTTGTGAGCTTCGATACTTGTCGAAGTAGCGGTCGATCCGGTTTCCGAAGGGGATGATGCCGAGGAGCTTCTTTGACTTCGTCGCTTCCTTCGGGTCGAGCGCTTCGACGGTTCGCCGAAGCTCGGTGAGATCGGCTCCGATGCCCGTATCCTTGTCGATCGCCTTGACCGGGCGGTCGAGGAAGCGGTTCGACGCGCCAGCCGCTTCCGCGATTTCCTTGCGGCCCATCGCCGTCAGCTGGTCGACCTTCTTGCCGAACTCGGGGCTGTTGGAGTCGAGCTTCGCCAGCTCATCCACGAACTGGGCGACACGTTTGTCGAGTTCCGTCGTTTCCTCGGTCTTCAAGGGTACGAGCCCTGCTGCCTCGGCCGGCTCGACCGGTTGCAAGACCTCGGGTGGGATCAGGTTCAGCTTCGGCTTCGTCGCGGTTTCGGTCGCGTTCTGGGTTTCCACTCCCGGTTCCGTAGCCATGGCTCGCATTCCTTTCTCGCGCCCTATGTGCGGCGCGGCGCAAGGCCGGTCAACGCCGCAGGGCTTCACGGTGTATTATAGTACTAAGACGCAGCGAAGCGGAAGCCCTGGCGATCACAACAATAAGTGCAGATTCGGTTGATGTGCCGAGGCGCCTCAGCAGCAGGTCAAGCACAGCCGGGCGCACAGGATTGTCAAACATCAAACCGGCACGGGTGGCGTTCGACCCAACAGACGACAGCGTTCAGTGGCTCGAGCCCATCGAACTTGACCGATACTTGATCGCCGTTCGTCGGGCGCTCGACCCATTCGACTTGGCAGTCGTCCGTCGACGGTCGAACACGCTAGTCTGGTAGCTGTTAGATCCCCGAGCGCGCAGGATTATCTCAGCCTGGATATTGAATCGTGAAGTACGGCGGGGGGCTTGGTTGCGGCTCGGCTCGGTCGTTAGCGTGAAGTCGAGACCGGCGCGACCGTCCCTGAACCAGCACACCTTCGCAGAGAGGGAGCCACGGCCAGCACCATCAATTGTACGGTTTCTCCTCGCATCAACTCGGCGGCTACGTTGATCCCGCAGCCGCCATAGTTGACATCAACGAGCTCAATAGCATGGCTGATGCCGCCGTTGCGGACGATGTAACCGCGAAGGTCGACACTACGGCGTTCTGGTCGCCGATCGGGCGGTTTGCCCGTGCCAGGCTGTGCTTCCGGGGCACTCATCGATTCCTCACAGGTTCGATCTGACCCGCGAAGAGGCGGCTACTGCCGTTTTATGAGAACCGCTTCTGCCCGTCTAGCGAAAGTCCGCCGCCCGAGACCCAATAGCGGCGGTCAGGAATGATCGGACCTCTAACGTGGTGAACGCCGGTTAACCACAGGGCTGAACTGTTCGCTTACCCTGTCCGGGCTACACAGCCTTCCAAGCGTATCCACAGGCTGGGATTCATACGAACATGTTCGGCTTCCTGAAGAAACTGTGGCGTGACCGGCGCGGAAACGTACTGGTCGTCGTTGGCGCATGCCTTCCGTTGATCGTCGGCGCTGCGGGACTCGCCACGGACACGATCGAATGGACCTTGTGGCGCCGCCAGCTTCAACGCGCCGCGGATTCCGCTGCATTTGCTGGCGTCTACGACCGTGCAAGCGCTAGCGGGGCAACAACCAACACGTCGAGTGCAGTTTGCCGTGATTTGGCAGTGAATTTGCATATTTGGATGAGTTTGGTCGGGACGTCACCATGCACCGGATCGACCGGCAGCTACACGACTTTGTCCTATCCGTCGGACACCGCATTCGTTTCGAATCAGGTCGCAGTGACTTTGAGAGTTCAACAGTCGCTGCCGTTTACCTCCATGTTCATGTCATCGGCTCCGATAATCACTGCGATCGCCACGGCGGGGAGTGTGAAAGCCGGTGGGAATCCTTGCATGTTGGCGCTCAACTCGAGCGGCACCGCAATCGACAATAGCGGCAATACGACGGTCAACGCGCCGACCTGCATCTTTTATTCCGACTCCGCTTCGTCCAACTCGGCCGCTGCCGGCGGCAGCTCGAGCGTTACGGCGAAGGCAGTCGCAGGTGTCGGCGGCATCCAGAGTTCCAATAACTGGAACGTGAACCAATACCTGCCTTACTCCCCGTCATTGCCAGATCCATTCGCTCCCCCGTCGTCAACGGCAGTGACGCCGGATCCGAGTGACATGCATTGCGCGGTGAGCTCAAGCACTAAGCACGGCGTCACGACATACACTCCGCTGTCCTTGTCTGACGGCTCCGACATCACGACGATGGTAGATCAGAACGGCAATCCGGCGAATTGCTTCAGCTCGCTGTCGGTCGGATCCAACCGGACCCTCAGCATCCCGGCCTCATACACAGGGCCGATCTACATCAACGGCGGCAGCGTCGACCTGAAAGGCGCTTTCAGCTGCACCGCTTGCACGATCGTGCTGACAAACAGCGATCCTTCGGCGACAGCGACGATCGGGACTTTTTCGTCGAACGCCCAAGCAACGAACAACATCACCGCACCAACGACAGGCACATATAAAGGCATCGCCGTGTACCAGGATCGCCGTGCGACGGGGAACACCGACAAGATCAATGGCGGCTCCAGCAACGTTATCTCGGGAGTTGTATATTTTCCGAGCGACACGTTGTGGCTTAATGGTACCGGGTCGGCGGTCTCGCTCTGCTCGATGTTCGTCGCCAAGAATCTCGTGTTCAACGGCAATGGCCAAATCGCCATCAGCAGCGCCAGCGATGCTGCCTGTTCGGGCGCAAACCTTCCGAACGGGAGCATCACCATCGTGAGGCTAGTGGCATGACCCTTGATCGTCTGAGGAACGTGCTCGCAAATGATCGCGGCACCGCGGTGATCGAGATGGCGCTGGTTGCCCCCGTGCTTGCGCTCGGCGTGATAGGAATCATCGACGTAAGCAACGCCTACAGCAAAAAGCTGGGCCTCGAGCAGGGTGCCCAGCGCGCCATCGAGAAAATCATGAACACTACGGAGACCTCGACGGTCGAGGCGACGCTCGCGACTGAAGTCCAGTGTCAGGTCAATGGCGCCAATGCGGATGCCACCTGTAAGACTAGCCCCACACAGACGATAACGGTGACCTGGCGCCTGGACTGCACTGATTTCAGGCGGAACGGTCACCACTCAGTCCACCACGGATTTTGCCACCTACGACGCGTACACCTGCGGGAGTGGCACGGTCAGGCAGGCTCGATATGTGCAGGTTGCAGTGAGCGACAAATACACGCCCATGTTCCCGATCCACTTCTCGAACTTCGTAAGCGCCGACGGCACCTATCATATCGCGGCAATTGCCGGCACGAGGACGTCATGAGACTGCGGCGGCTTCGTCTTGCTTCAGACGAAAACGGAGCGGCTGCCGTGGAAATGGCGTTGGCGCTTCCGATTCTGATTGTCATGATTTGGGCGTTCGTTCAGCTCGCGCAGATTTACCGGGCAGTCGCAGGCATTCAGCAGGCGCTCGGCCAGGGAGCGCGCTTCGCAACGATCTGCATACCGACGGTCAATGGGTGCGACATACCGACCGGTCAGGCCGTCCATGATCTCATGGTAAGCAGCGTGTACGGGATCGGGCCAGGAACGTTCACGGCAAACGTCCCAACGAAGCAAACGTCGGGTACCACCGCGTACTACGATCTCCAGGTCACCTATACGCAACCGACCAACCTTTTGCTGTTCCCCGGACCGACCATTAACGTGAACCGTTCCAAGCGCGTCTGGGTCGCCTCCAACTCTTAGAGCCGATTCGGGAATTCGGCCTTTCGCTTTTTGAAGAAAGCGGTGATCGCCTCCTTCACTTCCGGTGATTTCAGGCGCTCGGCGAAGATCGCGCTCTCGAGCAGCATCCGTTCCATGATCTCCTCGCGAGCGCCGTGACGAAGCAGTCGCTGGGTCTCTCTGAGCGCTTCGGGCGGCTTCGCTAGCAGCTGATCAACGATTTCGCTTACTCGATCATCAAGACCGTCCGTCGTGACCCGGTGGCTGACCAGGCCGACGGCAAGCGCCTCATCGACTCCGAACGGCTCGGCCAGGAGAAGATAGCGCGCAGCCAGGCGCCGGCCCGCCATCCGCGGAAGCAGCAGCGAGCTCGCCGCCTCGGGCACAAGACCGAGATCGACGAAGGGCAAAGAGAAACGCGTTCCTTCCTCGGCGATGACGAGGTCGCAGTGAAGGAGCATTGTGGTGCCGATGCCGACGCAATTTCCGTGCACGGCCGCAATCAGGGGAGTTTCGCACAGACCAAGCGCGCGCAGGAAACGCCACACCACAATCTCGTCGTCGCCGCCGGGCCGCACCTGAAGGAAGTCGGCGAGGTCGTTGCCCGCCGCAAAGTCCTGGCCCTCTCCACGGAAGGTGACGATACGAATGGACGCATCGCCGCTCGCCTGCTCCACTGCATCCGCAAGCGCGGCGTACATCGCGATGGTGATCGCGTTCCGGCGCTCAGGCCGCGCGAGCGTCACCGAGAGGAGGGGGCCCCGCCTTTCCACCTGCACATGCTCGCTCATGTAAGCTCCCGAATCGGATGACGCGCCGGACGCCACGGGCTATGGCCGCCCCATCCACCAAAGCCGGGACACGCGCAAACTGCCATGAAATTCTTCGCCGACACCGCCGAAATTGCCGAAATCCGTGAACTTGCCGACACCGGGCTACTCGATGGTGTCACCACCAACCCGTCGCTGGTCCAGAAGTCCGGCCGCGATTTCCGGGAGGTCGTCAAGGAAATCGCGGCCGTGGTCCGTGGACCCGTGTCCGCTGAGGTCGTCGCGCTCGATTTCGACGGCATGATGCGTGAGGCGGAGGTGCTTAGGAAGATCGCGGACAATATCGCCATCAAGGTTCCGCTGACCCCGGCAGGGCTGAAGGCTTGCAAGTCGCTCAGCGGCGACGGGACGATGGTCAACGTGACCCTTTGCTTCTCGTCCGCCCAGGCGCTGCTCGCGGCCAAGGCCGGCGCGACCTTCATCTCGCCTTTCATCGGGCGTCTCGACGATATCGGCTTCGACGGGATGCAGCTGATCGCCGACATTCGGCTGATCTACGACAATTACGATTACCCGACGCAGATCCTGGCCGCGAGCATCCGCCACCCGATGCACGTTGTCGAATCCGCCAAGATGGGCGCGAACGTGATGACCGCGCCGCCGAAGATCATCTGGCAGCTGTTCAAGCACCCGTTGACTGACAGTGGAATCGCAAGTTTCTTAAAGGATTGGCAGTCCACCGGGCAGAAAATTGCCTGACATCAAATGCTTGCATGATCAGCCTTAACCTTTCGGAAACCCTCGGAAGTAAGAATTTCTCAAGGGTCGAAGGGTAGTTTCCAACACAACCTGCGGATTTGGACGTCGCAGGCGGCGGGGCGGAAACGCCTCCGCACTTGGAACCAAGGAGCAGACCATGAGCAAGTTTCTGAAGCTGATCAAGAACAACAAGGGTGCGACCGCTATTGAATACGGTCTCATCGCCGCTCTCATCGCCGTTGCGGCGATTGGCGCGATGCAGGGCATCGGCAACAAGCTGAACACGACGTTCAACAACGTGTCGAACCACCTGAACTAAGACTTAGTTCTAGTTCTTGAAGCGTTCGGGCGGCGGTGTCGAAAGGCGCCGCCGCCTTTGTTTTGGGGGAGCCGAACGTCGGTTTGCGCCGCGTTGTAGGAAATTAACGGCTACGGGGGTATCTTCTCAGGCAATGGCGACTGTGATCCCTTTCGAAGAGCGCGCGGTCGCGCATCTGCGTGAGCGGCTCGGCGAGGCGCAGGAAGCCAACCAGGACCTGATCGCCTTTGCCCGCGGCCATTCCGGAGCGGTCGCCTCCATCCATGAAGCGGTTCTCGCCGCGATCGAGACGGACGGGGTCGAGGCACTGCTGCACGTGGTCACACAGGAATGGCCGCTCATTCTCGGGATCGACGCGGTCGCCTTGTCGCTGATCGTTGCCGACAAGGGCTTCCGCGCGGACGGGAGCGGCATTCAGCTCGTCGATCCGGCAATTCTGAAGCGAGCCATCGCCGCGGTCGACGGCGTCGAGATGCGGAAGGTCGAACGCGGCCATCCCCTGTTCGGACCGGCGTGCGACCTGATCCGGGCCGAGGCGCTGATCCGCATCGAATGCGAACCGCCGCTGTCGACAGGGTTACTCGCGCTCGGTCAGCGCGCGGAGCTCAGCCTCGATGCGCGCCATGGCTCCGAATTGCTGATGTTCCTAGGGCGAACGCTTGCGGTTATGATCCGCAAGTGGCTGACGCACCAACAAGCCTAGTTCGTCCCGCCGCTGCGCTCGCGGCGCAGTGGGGTTCTTACCTCCAGCACGATCGCCGGCGCTCTCAGCACACGGTGCGCGCTTATGTCGGCACCGCGCTTCGCCTCATCGACTTTCTTGGCCGTTATCGTGGAGAGGAGATCCTTCCGGCAGGACTTCTCGATCTCGGCGCAGCGGACCTTCGCGCCTTTCTCGCCGATCGCCGGGGGCACGGACTTGGTGCCTCGTCCGCGGCGCGCGAACTGTCCGGCGTCCGCGCATTCCTGACGTACGCGGCCGAGCAGCAAGGGCGGCATGCGCAGCTTCCGCGTACCCGGGCGCCGAAGCGTCCGCGAACCCTCCCACGGCCGGCTGCTCCCGATGAAGCGATGAATCTCGCCGAGAATGCCGCTGATGCGGCGAGCGCTCCCTGGATCGGTGCGCGCGATCTCGCCATCCTGCTGCTTCTGTACGGAGCTGGGCTGCGCGTCGCGGAGGCGCTGTCGCTCACCGCCGCCGTGATGCCGATTGGGCAAACGCTTCGAGTGACGGGCAAGAGATCCAAGACGCGGATCGTGCCGATCGTTCCCCCGGTGCGCGAGGCGATCGAGAATTATGTGCGGCAATGTCCGTATCCGCTCAGCGGGAGCGTCCCGCTCTTCGTCGGCGCTCGCGGCGGCCCGCTCAATCCCGATCTTGTACGCCGCTCCGTGGCTGCAGCACGACGTCGTCTCGGGTTGCCTGATACGCTAACGCCGCATGCATTGAGGCACAGCTTCGCGACCCATTTGCTCGCTCGCGGCGTGGACTTGAGGGCCCTCCAGGAGTTGCTCGGCCATGCGAGTCTGTCCTCGACCCAGATCTATACGGCGGTGGACGCGGCGCGGCTTTTGGACGTTTATCGCCACGCCCACCCGCGCGCTTGAGCAAACCCAAAGGGAGGCAACCAGCTGTCGCGGCCGCCGGTTAGTGGGGTACCGGCGGCCGAGACAGTCGCTAGCTAGTGGAGCGGCGGTAAACCGATTCCTAAATAACCGTTCTGGATAAAAAGCTTGCAGACGTGAAAGGCGCCTGAGCGGAGCTATTTCACGGACTTTTGCAGCCGGCGCTCGATTGCAGCCCAGATCAGGCCCGGCGTGTCCGTCCCGTTGAACGAATCAATTGCAACAATCCCGGTGGGCGAAGTGACGTTGATCTCCGTCAGCCACGTGCCTCCGATGACGTCGATGCCGACGAAGACGAGGCCGCGTTTCCTGCATTCGGGCCCGAGCGCGGCGCAGATTTCCTGCTCGCGGTCCGTCAATTCGGTCTTCGCGGCTTTGCCGCCGACGGCGAGATTGGAGCGGATTTCCCCCTGGCCCGGGACACGGTTGATCGCGCCGGCGACCTCGCCGTCGACGAGCACGATACGTTTGTCGCCCTGACTGATTTCCGGAATGAACTTCTGGATGACGTGCGGCTCGCGATAGGTCCGGTTGAACAGCTCCATCAGTGAAGCGAGGTTGCGGCCGTCCGAGCCGATCCTGAAGACCGAGCCTCCGGCGAAGCCGTGGAGCGGCTTGATCACGATATCGCCATGCTCGGCGAGGAACTTGCGCGTCAGGCCAAGCGACCGCGTGATCGCGGTGGGCGGCATGAACTGAGGGAAATCGAGCACCCAAAGCTTCTCAGGCGCGTCACGCACGCTCTTGGGGGCGTTGACGACGAGCGTCTCGCCCTGAATCCGCTCCAGCAAATGGGTCGCGGTGATGTAGCCAAGGTCGAACGGCGGATCCTGGCGCATCAGCACCACATCGACATCTTTGCCGAGATCGATGATGCGCGGCTCACCGAAGCGGTAGTGATCGCCTTCAACCCGCTGGACGGTTACGGGATAGCCCATCGTCCACAGCCGTCCCTCGGCGAAGCTCAGGTCTTCAGGCGTGTACCAGGAGAGCTCATGTCCCAGCTCCTGCGCCTTGAGCATGATCGCGAAAGTAGAATTGCCCGCGATGTTGATCCGGTCGAGCGGGTCCATTTGAACGGCGACGCGCAGGCTCATGTGCAGGGGCCTCTAGTAAGCGCGCCTGCTGCTGTCACCTTGCCAGACATTCGGCAAATGCCTCGGCAGCGAGGCCGCTCGGCGGCGGCTGCCACCCGTCGCAGCCGCCAATCGTCGAGCGAAAATGCCGCCGCCTCTTCGCTGGCGAGGGCCTTCACCTCGACGAAAGCGAGGGTCCGGCCGCGGCGCGCGAGGGTGTCGACCTCGCCGCCAGGGGGGCGCGCTCGCCGCGCGAGGATTCGCCAGCCCCTTAGGTCCAGGAGCCAGCAGGCGAGCGTCTCAGCTCCGCGGCCACGCTTCTCGGCGGCGTGTCGGTTCACTTCGAGCGCTCGAGCGCGCGGGCATATGCGCGCTTACGGGGGATGTGCAGCTGTTCCGCCACCTCGGCCGCTGCACGAGACGGCGAAAGGCGCTGAAGTGTTTCATCCAGCGCATTGTCGAGCTCTTCGTCGGTCACTTCGGCTGCTGAGGTTGGCGGAGCGACCACGACGACGATCTCGCCCTTGGGTGCCGCCTCGGCATAGCGCGCGGCAAGCTCGGCGAGCGTATGGGTCGCACATTCCTCGTGCAGCTTGCTGATTTCGCGCACCACGGCGGCGTCACGGTCGCCCAATTCCTTCAAGAGTGCAGCCAGCGTCTCTCGGAGTCGCGGCCCGCTCTCGTAGAGCACGAGCGTCGCTCGTACTCCCGCGACTTCCGCGATTGCCTCGCTTCTCGCCTTCGCTTTCGCCGGAAGGAAGCCGAGGAACAGGAAGCGGTCCGTCGGGAGTCCCGCGAGCGTCAGCGCCGCGATCGCAGCAGATGGGCCAGGGACCGTGTGCACAGCGTGCCCGGCAGCTCGCGCGGCGCGCACGAGTTTGAAACCGGGGTCAGAGATGAGCGGCGTTCCCGCGTCGCTGACCAATGCGATGGCCTGTTCGCCGAGCCAGCGAACGATCTCGTTGCGGTCGCGATCGCTCGAGTGATCGTCGTAACGGATCATTGGAACTTTCGTGCCTATGTGCAGGAGAAGCTTGCCAGTCACTCGCGTATCTTCGACGAGAATGCGGTCGGCGCGCCGGAGCGTGTCGGCGGCACGCGGCGAGAGGTCGCCGAGATTGCCGATCGGCGTTGCGACGATGTGCAATCCGCGCTGGAGACATTTACTCATGTGGGTCGATTAACCGCTTCCAATTCAAACGAAAAAGAGTCATCGTGCGAACTTCTCATCATCTGCCTGGGGAGAGGTGCGATGATTGTATTACTGGGTGCTTCGGCGCTCATGCTGGCGGCGCTCCAAGCGTCGATCGCCACGCCGACGAGCGCTTTCCGCGGCTGTCTCCACGAGGCGGCCGTAAAGGCGACAAGCGATAAGGTCAGTGCGGACACAATCGAGACTTACCTGCGCGGCGCGTGCACGGTCCAGATGGGGACGTTGAAGCAGGCGCTCGTCGATTTTCGCCTCAAGAATGGAATGTCGAAAAAAGCGGCTGCGGACGACGCTGAAATGACGATCGACGATTATGTCTCGACGCCGGCCGACAACTATAAGTTCATGGCCAGCCAGAACGAGCCTGCCAAGCCTGCCCCAGCGGCGACGCCCGCGCCTACGCCAGCTTCCCAGCCGCACTAGCTCGCGACTGCCACGAGTTGGCGCTCTCCGCGGAGCGGCTCGACGGCCACGATCTCCCCCAGGATATGATCGAGAAGCAGCCGTCCCGAGCCTGTTAGGGCGATGTGCGTGCCGGCGCGTCGCAGATGACCGGAATTGAGGAGTCGATCGACATGGTTCCAGTCGACGACTGGGCGACCGAAACGTCCAGCAATTTCACCGACATCGACGCCTTCGCGCAGACGTAGTCCCATGACGAGAGCTTCATCGGCGGCTTCGTTCGGAGAGAGGGGTGCTTCTTCGCCGATCCCGTGACCGTTGCGCACAATTGCCGAGAGGAAGTTTTCGGGCTTCCTGTGGCGCACCGTTCGAACGCCCAGGCGCCGCCCGTGCGCACCGGGTCCTACCCCGGCATAGTCGCCGTAGCGCCAGTAAGTGAGGTTATGACGGCTCTCCTGGCCGCGCCGGGCATAATTGCTGATCTCGTAGGAGGGCATGTGAGCGGCCGACGTCATGTCCTCGGTGAGCTCATACAGAGCCGCCGCCGCATCTGGATCGAGCGGATCAAACTGGTGCTTCGTCACCATGGTCGCGAACCGCGTGCCGGGCTCGATCGTAAGCTGATAAAGCGAAAGATGCTTTGTCCCGAGAGAAAGCGCCTGCGCGAGCATCGCCGACCAACTCGCCTCGGTGTCGCCGGGAAGGGCGTAAATCAGATCGAAGCTGACGCGGCGGAAATTCCGCTGTGCGATCTCCAGCGAGCGGAAGCCTTCGCTCGCCGAATGCCCCCGGCCAAGAAACCGCAAGGCCCGATCGTCGAAGCTTTGAAGCCCGAGAGACAAGCGATTGACGCCTGCCGAGCGAAGGTCGGCGAACCGGTCGGCCTCAACAGAGTTCGGATTAGCCTCGAGCGTGATCTCGATGTCTGGTGCAATCTGCCAGTGGCTCGCGGCAGCGACGATGATCGCGTCAACCGTCGCTGGGTCCATCAACGATGGAGTGCCGCCCCCGAAGAAGATCGAGGTCAATTGCCGACCCGGAACGAGCCGAGCTTCGTACGCTAGGTCGGCAAGAAGCGCATCGCGCCACGCCGCTTGGTTTACAGTCGATCGAACATGGCTATTGAAATCGCAGTAAGGACATTTGCTGATGCAGAACGGCCAGTGGACGTAAAGCGCTAGCGCGTCCTCGCTCATTCGTTTAGCGCCGCCACGAGCTTGCGGAACGCGTCCGCGCGATGGCTGATGCCGTGTTTTAGGTCTGGATCCAGCTCCCCAAACGTCTGGTCATGACCGACCGGAACGAACATCGGATCATAGCCGAAGCCGCGGTCGCCCCGCGGCGGCCAGACGAGGACTCCGTCCACCCGGCCGTCGAACGTTTCGGTCTGGCCGTCATTCGGCCACGCAATCGCCAGTGCGCAGGCAAAGTGCGCCGCCGGATCGGCATCTGGCTCGACCGCTTCGACGTCGCGCCAGACCCGCTCCATCGCTCGCATCCAGTCACGGTTCCCGTCGGCATCTTCCGCCCAGCGCGCCGAGAAAATGCCGGGCCGCCCGTGGAGTGCATCGACGCACAGGCCGCTATCGTCCGCGAGTGCCGGCAGGCCGGAAAGGTCCGCCGCTTCGCGCGCCTTCAGATCGGCATTGTCGGCGAAGCTGTTCCCAATCTCCTCCGGCTCAGGAAGCCCGAGCGCTTCAGCGCTGACGCATTCGATGCCGAGCGGCTCCATGAGCGCCGCCATCTCGCGCTGCTTGCCGGGGTTGTGGGTCGCAATGACAAGCTTGTCGCCGATCGGCCTCATCATCCGACCGCCTTCAGCTGCGCCTGGAAGATCTCGCCACAACCGATCCGCGCGAGGCGGAGCAGTCGCAGCAGTCCCTCCTCGTCGTAACATTCGCCCTCCGCGGTCACCTGCGCCTCAACGATCGCACCGTCGGCGGTGAGCACGAAATTGCCGTCGCAGCCGGCCTGGCTGTCCTCCTCATAATCTAGGTCCAGCACCGCAGTGCCGTTGTGGATGCCGCAGCTCACCGCGCCGACCTGAGTTCGGATCGGATCGGCAGCGATCGCTTTTGATTCCAGTAACTTGTCCACTGCAATTCGAAGCGCAACCCAACCTCCGGAGATTGACGCTGTCCGCGTACCGCCATCTGCCTGGATCACGTCGCAATCCACGATGACCTGCCGCTCGCCGAGCTTCGGTAGATCGACAACCGCGCGCAGCGACCGCCCGATCAGCCGCTGAATCTCCTGCGTCCGCCCTGACTGCTTGCCCTTCGCCGCCTCGCGATTGCCACGCGTGTGCGTCGCGCGCGGAAGCATTCCATATTCCGCGGTGACCCAGCCCTGCGCCTTGCCGCGAAGGAACGGCGGCACTCTTTCATCCACGCTCGCCGTGCACAGCACGCGCGTGTCGCCGAAACTGACGAGGCACGAGCCCTCCGCGTGGCGGGTGAAGCCGGGCTCGAAACGTAGTTCACGCATCTGGTCGGGGGCGCGTCCGGACGGGCGCATAAAGTCTTGTCTCCTGATACTGGTGCGGGGGCGTCCCTAGACCGCTGTTGCCCGCAATCCTAGATGGTAGCCCATGGCCCAACCCATCTGCGAACTTACCGACCGCATGCGCGACGTCTTCGGCCTCGTCGTCGAAGCCTATCTCGAGCGCGGCTTGCCGATCGGGTCGAAGGCGCTCGCGAGCTCGATCAGCCTGTCGCCGGCGTCGATTCGCGGCGTGATGCAGGAGTTGGAGGAGCGCGGACTGCTCACGCATCCGCATACCTCAGCCGGCCGAATTCCGACCGATAGCGGGCTGCGGCTGTTCGTCGACGGGATCATGCAGGCGGCAGCGCCCGACCCGCGCGAACGGCGCGAGATCGAGCGCCAGATCGTCCGCGACCAGCCGATCGAGGATGCCCTCGCGGCCGCTTCCGCAGCGCTCTCCGGCCTCAGCCAGGCCGCGGGCGTCGTGCTTGCTCCGAAACGCGAGATGAGACTGAAGCAGCTCAATTTTGTGCAGCTTGCTCCGATGCGCGCGCTCGCGGTGCTGGTTGGAGCGGACGGGAGCGTCGAAAATCGCATCGTCTCGCTCGACGGCGGGACGACCGCGCACGCGCTGACCGAGGTCAGCAACTTCATCAACGCGCGGTTTGCCGGCCTGACGTTGGCCGAAGCGGAAGCGCGACTTCGCACCGAAATCCACGAACGCAAGGAGCTGGTGGATTTGGCTGCTGCCGAGTTGGTCGCTTCCGGGCTCGCCGCCTGGAGCCAGGACCATGCCCGGCGCCCGGTGCTCATCGTCCGCGGACACGCGCACCTGCTCGACGCCAACGCGGCGGACGACCTGGAGCGAGTCCGCAAGCTCCTCGATGAGCTGGAGGAAGCGCAGGAGATTGCCCGCCTGCTCGAAGGCGCGCGCGATGCGCCCGGCTGCCGGATCTTCATCGGCTCGGAGAACCGGATGTTCGCACTTTCGGGCTCTTCGGTTATTGCGGCGCCCTACCGTGGGAGCCAGGGCAGGGTCGTCGGCGTTGTCGGTGTAATCGGACCGACTCGGTTGAACTATGCCCGCGTGGTCCCCATGGTGGATTTCACTGCAAAAGCACTCACGAGATTGATGGCATGATCGAGGCGACCAAGGACGAAGACGAGCTGCACGACGAAGCGGAAGAGCTTCGCCGCGAAACGGCGGACGGCGCGCCCGAAGTGGCGGAGCACGACCATGTCGCCGAACTCGAGAAGCAGCTCGAGGAGGCGAAGGCGAATGCGCTTTACGCTGCTGCCGAGATCCAGAACGTGCGGCGCCGCATGGAGAAGGAAGTCGCCGACGCGCGGAGCTATTCCACGGCGGGCTTCGCGCGCGACATGCTGGCGATCAAGGACCACCTCGACCGCGCTCTTGCTGCCGTCGGGGGAGATCTCCGGGCGGACAAGACGGCGAGCCAGTTCCTCGCCGGCATTGAATCCACCGCACGCGAGCTCGAGTCTGTCTTCCAGCGCAACGGCATAGAGAAAGTGAAGTCGATCGGCGAAACGCTCGATCCCCACCGCCATCAAGCGATGATGGAGATGCCGACAAATGACGCGAAGCCCGGCACGATCGTCGAGGAGATGCAGCCCGGATATGTGATGAAGGATCGGCTACTTCGTCCAGCGCTGGTAGGCGTCGCGAAGAAGCCGGACTAATGCACCTCGCGGTGGTGCGTTTGGGCCTTGCTTGCGAGGCTGAAGCGCGGTTCCGGCTCGACTGAGCCGAACAGCCTCGCGGCTGCGTAGCGGCCGACCTCCGGTCCGTGCTTGAAACCGTGACCGGACCCGCCCCCGATCAGCAATACGTTTCTCAGCTGCGGGTGGAAGTCGATCAGGAAATCGCCGTTCGAGCTGTTCTCGTACTGGCAGACCCGCGCTTCCGTCAGCGGCGCCTCCCTGAGCAGTGGGAATTGGCGATTGCGAAAGGCTATGACCTCATCGAGTGCGGCCTGGGTGGGACGCCTGTCCTGCGTGTCAGGATCGACCTCCGGCCCGTGCAAGTCATGAGCGAACTTGACGCCGCGGTTTTCGAGGTCGGGGAACCCGTAAAACATGTCGCCGTGGTTGAAATCTGCCCAGCACGGCATTGCATCCGGAAGAAAGCGGTGGTCCCCGGCAGGCGGCCCGAAAAAGAAAATTTCCTGCCGTGTCGATCGGATGCGGCTGCCGACCACGTCCGGGAAGATCTTGGGAAGCCACGGACCGAGCGCGAAGACGAAAGCGTCCGTGGTGATGCGTTCGCCGGTCGTTAGGCACACATCGTCCAGTTCAGTGCAAGCGTTGCTCGGAGTTAGCGCTGCACCGGTCATGAAATTCCCGCCTGCGCGAACGAAATGCTCAACTAGCGTTAGGATCGCGCGCCTCGCCATCAACGCGCCGAAGTTGGGTTCGTAGACGCCGACTGTGATCCCTTCGAAGTCGATCATCGGGAATTGTTTCGACATTTCGTCGCGGCCAAGTACCTCGATCGGGAGATCGAGCCGCTCGTGCGCCGTTACGGTCTCGCAGAAATAAGGCTCCTCGGCCGGGAAGAAGAAAAGCACGCCCGCCGGAATGAAGATCGGTAGGCCCGAGAGAGCGCTCAGGGTCTTCCACTCCGCGAGCGATTCAAAGGCCATTCGGGTGTAGATGTCATCCTTCCCGTAAGCGCCCCGAATGAGACGCGATTCGCCGCCTGAGGACGAACGGCTGTGCGCGGGACCCCACGCATCGACCAGCGTCACTTCATGGCCCTGTGCGTGGAGGTGATGCGCCGTCCAGGCGCCGAAGACGCCTGCGCCGATGACCGCGACTTTCACGCGATGTTCTCCGCATCGAATGGCAGAAGGTCGCCCGGTGGATTCGGCTGCACTGCTACACCCCGATCTCCCAGGAATCGATGGCGGACGATTTCCGCTTGCTGCTCAAGCCCATAGTCGCCGAACCGCTTATCCGGCTCGAGCTTGTAAGAATAGCGACAGAAAGGGTGACGCATAAGCGGAAGGTATAGTGGCCCGCCACGCTGCGCCTGCCAGACATGAGTCATCTCATGGATGAAGAAGCCTTGAGCGCCGAGGCTCTCCTTCGAGAAATCGTCTGACCATCCGCCGGCCTTCGGATGGAAGTAGATGTTGCCGCTCGGCGCCATCGCGGCGTTCGGCGGTTGGAAGGGCCACCACTTGCCTTTGATGAGCCTCACCCTCGAATAGTCGATCGCGTCGCCGAAGATGGACCGGCACATCGCGATCTCTCCGGCAGTCAACGATCGAGACTCCATGCGTTAACGGGTAGCGGCGCATCGCGCCGCGCGCCACTTGCGGCGGTACCGGTGCATCGCTAGGGCTGCGGCAAAAGCAAACGGAGGAAGCATTCCCATGAGCGAGACTGCTGATCGGGTGAAGAAGATTGTCGTCGAACATCTCGGCGTCGAGCCGGACAAGGTGACCGAGGACGCAAGCTTCATCGATGATCTGGGTGCGGACAGCCTCGACATCGTCGAGCTGGTCATGGCCTTCGAGGAGGAATTTGGCGTCGAGATTCCGGACGATGCCGCCGAGAAGATTACGACCGTTCGCGACGCGATTGACTATATCGACCAGAACAAGGGCTGATCGGGCGCCGATCTTGCCGCTGAGTTGCGCCTCTAAAGGCGGCGAACGGCTTCCCGAACATTACGGGAGGCCGTTTGTTTTGGTGGAAACGACTGGAGTTTAGATGATGCGCCGTGTGGTGGTGACAGGTCTGGGTCTGGTGACTCCGCTCGGCGGTGACGTCGAGACGAGCTGGAACAATCTCATCGCGGGGAAGAGCGGCATCGCCGCAATCACGCGGTTCGACACCAGCGACCAGAAGGCCAAAATCGCCGGTGAAGTTAAGCCAAAGGGTCACCCTTACGGGTTCGATCCCGACAAGCGCGTCGACCACAAGATCCAACGCCAGGTCGACCCGTTCATCGTCTACGCCATCGACGCTGCGGGCCAAGCGCTCGAAGATGCCGGCCTTGCCGAGATGGACGACGATTTGAAGGAGCGCACCGGCGTTTCGATCGGTTCGGGCATCGGCGGCTTGCCTGGCATCGAGAGCGAATTGCTGGTCTTGGCCGAAAAGGGACCGGGCCGAGTTAGCCCCCATTTCGTCCACGGACGGCTGATCAACCTCACGTCGGGACAGGTGTCGATCAAATATGGGCTGATGGGGCCGAACCACTCGGTGGTTACTGCATGCTCGACGGGCGCGCATTCGATCGGCGATGCTGCGAGGATGATTAGGGATGACGACGCCGACGTCATGCTGGCGGGCGGTGCAGAGAGCACGATCAACCCGCTAGGTGTCGCCGGCTTTGCGCAGGCCCGTGCGCTCAATACCGCTTTCAACGACCGGCCGGAACAGGCGAGCCGGCCTTACGACAAGAATCGCGAAGGCTTCGTCATGGGCGAGGGGGCGGGCGTGGTCGTGCTCGAGGAATATGAGCACGCCAAAGCGCGCGGCGCGAAGATCTACGCAGAGGTGGTCGGTTATGGCCTGTCGGGCGATGCCTATCACGTGACCGCGCCGCATCCCGAAGGTCGCGGTGCCGAACTTGCGATGCGAATGGCGCTGCGCAAGGCCGGAATGCAGCCCGAGGACATCGATTACGTCAACGCCCACGGTACATCGACGATGGCCGACACCATCGAGCTGGCGGCGGTCAAGCGCGTGCTCGGCGATGACCTCAGCGGTGCCTCAATGAGCAGCACCAAGTCCGCCATCGGGCACCTGCTCGGCGGAGCCGGCGCGGTCGAGGCGATTTTCTGCATCCTCGCGATTCGCGATCAGGTTGTCCCGCCGACACTCAACCTCGATGATCCCGACGAGGGTACCGAAGGCGTCGACCTTGTGCCGCACAAGGCCAAGAAGCGGCGGGTCCGCGCCGCGCTAAGCAACAGTTTTGGCTTCGGCGGAACGAACGCCAGCCTGATCATGAAGGCCGTGTGACGCGCTTCCTGCTGGCCAGCGTCCTGGCGCTGGTCGTCGCCGCACTTGTCGTGATCTATCTCTTCTGGTGGGCGCCGGGGCCGAAGGCAGGCCCCCATGACATCATTGTCAAGGAGGGGACCACGCTCGGCTCCGTCTCTCGCCAGCTCGCCAAAGAGGGATCGATCCCAGGCTCGGCACGCACTTATTACGTGATGGCGCGGCTGTTTGGGTCGAACGATCCGATCCAGGCCGGCGAATTCCAGATTTCAAAGGGCATGGGCGGCGCCAGCGTGCTCGATTTGCTTCAGCATGGAAAGCCGCTGCTTCGCCTGATCACCGTCACCGAGGGCATGCCGTCTGTGATCGTTGAGGAAAAGCTTGCGGCAAGCCCTTACCTGAAAGGGTCGACGCCGCAGATCGCGGAGGGCTCGGTGCTCCCAGACAGCTACGGCTTCGAGCGCGACGACACACGCGCTGCGGTGATCAAGCATATGCAAGAGGCCATGAGCAAGGCCGTCGCCCAGCTGTGGGCGAAGCGGAGTTTCGACTGCCCCGTGTCGACCCCCGAGCAGGCGGTGATCCTTGCCTCGATCGTCGAGAAGGAGACCGGCAAGCCCTCTGAACGCCCTCTCATCGCCGGCGTTTATTGCAACCGGTTGAAGATTGGCATGAAGCTCGATGCCGATCCGACCGTTATCTATCCCGTGACGAAGGGGAAGCCGCTCGGCCGAAGGATCAAGAAGTCGGAGCTTGAGGCCGACAATCCGTACAACACCTACAAGCTCGCCGGCCTTCCGGAAGGCCCGATCGCCAATCCGGGTAAGGCGAGTATCCAGGCGGTGCTTCACCCTGGGCAGACGAAAGCGCTATACTTCGTCGCGGACGGCACCGGTGGACATGTATTCGCCGACACTCTCGCCGAACAGAATGCCAACGTCGCCAAATGGTACGCAATTCGTCGTCAGCGAGGGCAGATGTGAGGAACCGCGGAATTGGTCGCGCCCGGATGTTCATGGGCGCATTGCTTCTGACTGCTGCTGTTCTGACCTGGATCACTTCGATCATGATGGACCCGCGTGGAGAGAGTGTCGCCGAAGGCACCGAATACTACCGCACCACCGTGGTTACCTTCATGCGCAACAGTTCCATCGGAACGCTGATTTTATGCGCGCTTTCGGCTTGGCTCCTGTTCCCAGCGCGGCGACCTAGATGGCCGGCTCGCGACTGGGCATTAATTGCGGTCCTAGTCATTCTTGCAGGAAGCAGCCTTTATACGTTGGTCTCACTCTACTCTTCAGTTCGTCACTGAAGTTCGAGCGCCTCGCTTTCGACGTAGCCGACGCGCCGATCTTCCCCCGCATATCCCCACGCCCAGCCGAGGGTGTCGTCGAGCATCAGGAACCGCTCACCAACTTCCAGTTGCTTCGCTGCCTTGGCTTCGGCGGAGGGAGCGATGCGAAGTGTCGCTGCCGAGCGGAGTCTCCGCTCCGCCGGCGTAGCATAGTGCGAAGCGATCACTCGGCCTGCCAGCGCGGCGTCGGACAGGTCCTTTCGGTATGCGTTGAAGTCGGGGTCCGGCGGGTCGGACGGGCCGGAGAGCGCGAAATCCTCAGCGCTGGTGGGCGTAGGCCGGCGCTTGGCCGATGATCGGCCGGTGTGCCGCGGAGCTTCCGTCGCTCTCGCGGAGGTTGCGCTTGAACCCTTCAAGAAATTCTGCCCCGCTGCTCGTGCGGACGACGAAGACATTGCGACGGTCGTCCTGGTCCCTCTCGCGGCGCAGATAGCCGAGCGCGCCAAGCGTATTCAAGGCGCGAGTGACGACCGGTTTCGAAACCCCGAGCATGCGAGCCAGTCCCCGGACCGTGTGCGGTCCAGGCGTCAGGTAGACCAACATGAGCAGGGCCATCTGCCTGTTCGTGAGGTCGGGCTCGCCGGAGCGGACGTAGGCGATGAGCGCCTTCATCCAGCCGGTAAGCGAAACTTCGCTCATTGCCGCCACCTCTCCGTTACTCGTGTCGCGTAGCAGCAGAATAAACCGGTAAGCCGCCGAAATGTTGCAGGACAATAATCGTTAGATGCGGGAATTTTCCCGAATTGGGCATCAGGATTGTAGGTAACGGCGCTCCAGAAGGGCTAAAACTGCACGCAATCCGAGCGCGTCGCCGCCTTTCGGGCGACCGGGTTTGGCGGGCTCACGCCACGCCCAGGTATCGAGATGCGCCCAAGGGATTTCGTCCGGGACGAAGCGCCTGAGGAACAAGGCAGCATAAACAGCGCCGGCCATGGCATTGCCGGAGGTGTTGGAGAGGTCGGCGACATTACTCTTAAGGTCCTCGTCGTACGGATCCCAAAGCGGCATCCGCCAGATCGGATCTTCGACGTCACGCGCGGCGCGCTCGAGATCCGCCGCGAGATCGTCGCGGTTGACGAAGGTTGCCGGGAGGTCGGGCCCGAGCGCCGTGCGTGCGGCGCCGGTGAGCGTCGCGAAGTCGATGATCAGCTCCGGCTTCGCCTCCGCTGCCCTGGCAAGCGCGTCGGCGAGGATGAGCCGCCCTTCGGCGTCGGTATTGTCGATCTCCACGAACAGGCCCTTGCGCGACTTCACGATGTCGCCCGGACGGTACGAAGCGCCCGACACCGCATTCTCGACCGCGGGGATGACGAGGTGGAGGCGAATCAGAAGCCGGTTCTCGATGAGGAGCCGCGCGAGCGCGAGCGCGTGAGCCGCGCCGCCCATGTCCTTCTTCATGATTCGCATGCCCGACGCGGACTTTAGGTCGAGGCCGCCGCTGTCGAAGCAGACTCCCTTGCCGACGATCGCGATGCGCGGATCGTCCGGCTTGCCCCATTCGAGCTCGATCAGCCGCGGCGCGCGTTCTTGCGCGGCGCCCCCGCCGACGGCAGCGACGAGCGGATAGCCCGCGGCCAGATCGTCGCCCCTGGTTACGCGCAGCTGCGCGCCCGAACTCTTCGCAAGCTCCGCGACCGCGGCCTCAAGTTCGGCGGGACCGAGGTCTGCGGCAGGCGTATCGACGAGGTCGCGGACCAGCGCGGTCGCCTCGGCCTGGCGCACGACGGAATCGACCTTTGCCGCTTCCGAGGTGACCAGCACGCGCGGACCGCGGTTCGCCTCGTCTTTCTTCGATCGGTAGGCATCGAAGCGGTGCTGGGCGAGTAGCCAGCCCAGCGCAGCCTTGCCCGGCTCGCCGTCGGCGAGCTTGTAGGTTCCCTCGGGCAGTTTGCCGGCCATCGCGGCGAGGCACCAGGGCGACAGCGCTTTCGCTTTCTTCACAGCGCCTACGACCTCGAAATCGCCGCCTCGCGCGAGAAGGGCAAAGGAGTGGGCGGATTTGCCGTCGAACCCTTGGACCGCGAGGAAAGCGCGATCTTCGGACGGGCGCTTCTTGAGCCACCCGGCAAAGCTTTCCTTGTCGACGATGTGGACTGGCCGCGCCTTCTGGCTGCGGTCGGGAACGAGAAGCGAAGCAAAGTCGGTCATGCGCGCGGCTCTAGCGGCGAATTCCCGCGCCGCGAAGGCGCCGATGGCCGCGAAATTTCGTTAAGTTCGCCGTCCACTCGCTTGCGTGCGTATGCCCGCACGCGAGTTTAAGCCGCGAACAGGAACGATCGCAACGAAACTACGCGCATGTCTCCTTGTAGAAAATGTGGGTGCCGTCTCTCGTGGTAATGTGGGTTATGGGCGATTTGCCTCTCGCCCTGGGGGTGCCGACCGACAGAGCCGGCGCTGCTTTTCTCATCAATTGGGGTCGATGGCGGGCTGAACTCGCCCCTCTACGAATAGAGGAGACGCCCGCTCCGAATTTCACCCGTTGCGGACGTTCCCGCCCGCGGTGTTCGCCAATCGCTCAGCCGTCGAAAACGGTCTCGTTGGTTCCGGGTAAGCCGGATTTCAGGGTCGCGGGTGTGACGACGACGATGCTGCCCGGCCTGAGCACGGTGTGAAGTTCGCGGCGAAATGCGGTCGGTGCGTCGAAATGCTCGGATTTGTTCGGCTTCGTGAGCGTGCCGTTCCCGCTTTCGGAGAAGTGGAGCTTGATCCAGTGCTGGCCCGTCTTGTCCCACGAATTCGAGGACGTAGGCTTCGGCGCCGATGACGTTGCCGTGAACGTACACCGGAGCGGATCCGATCTTCACATCGCCTTTCATCACGATGGCCTCATGATCGGCCTTGCTGACGACGACGGAAACGGTGCCCTCGTCGTTCGGGCCAGTGCCACGGTCCGGATGCCATTCATATTTGGCGTTCGCGATCGATGTGGGAGCGCGCGTCGAAACGACTTCAAGGTCGGGCGCATTTGCATTGTGCGGGAAGTCGGGATGGCTGGTGATGATCACTGTCATTCCGAGCGCGGTCTGGCCGAACAGCAGCTTTGAAAATGCCAGCGGCAAGCGGACGCAGCCGTGCGAGGCGGGGTAGCCGGGAAGGTTGCCGGCATGCAGCGCGATGCCTTTCCACGTCAGCCGCTGCATGTTGGGCATCGGCGCATTGTTGTAGGTCTTCGAGAAATGCTTCTCGTTCTTCTGCAGGATCGTGAAGACGCCCGTCGGCGTCTCGTGGCCGGTCTTGCCAGACGAGACGGTAGATGCGGCGATCGGGACGCCGTTGCGGAAGAACAGTAACCGCTGCGTGTGAAGGTTGACGACGACCAGCGCCGGGCCGGTCGGCGCGCGCGCAGACTCCCAGATATATTGCCCCGGCTTCAGGTTTCGCGCGACCTGGAGAAGGGGGCGGCCCTTCAGTTCGATCTGCCGGGCGGCGGCGCTTCCTGAAAGCAGGAGCGCCGCGGCAATCGGTGCCAATGACGTTCGTCTCATTGGTGAAGGCTGTTCGAGATCGGCCCCCGAGTCAGTCGGGAAAATCACTGAGAATCGGCGATGCTCTACTTTGCCGATGCCGGCCGCCGCGCGATTGCATCGCGAACCGAGCGCAGGACTGGGACCTTCCGAAGCCGCCACCGCGCCAGGACGAACAGGCCGTAAGCAAGCCATCCGCGCGCAGTCCGCCGGTGATCCGCCAGATTGTAGATTGGCCGCAGCTCGGTCGTTCGGTCGAGCTTGTAGGGCTCGTCACCCGTCAGATAGTCGTATTCGCGCACTCCCCGCTGCCACGCATGCTCGGTCGCGATATAGGCGAGGACCGACCCGGCCCGCGCCTTGCGATGCGTTTCGTCGTAACCGCATTGATAAAGCCACAGCCTGTCGCCGCACAGGAAGTCGATCTGGTAGGCGACCGGCTGGCCATCAATGAAAGCGAGCCAGAGCTGGATCTGCTCGCCGAGCTGAAGGAAAGCTCGACGGAGAATCTCCTGACCTGCGCCTGGCTGAAGGCGCATTTTTTCCTGCCGTCCTTTCCACGACGCTGCTTCCACTTGTGCAACGAGGTCCAGCTGTGCGGCAGCTTCTGCGCCGCTGAAATGCTCAGCGGTGCCGCCGTCCCGGAGGAATTGTCGGCGGCGGCGGGGCATCTCGCGAATCCAGGATGGGCCGGCGACGTGAAGAGCCTCGAAATCGCTGTCGCACCGGCAGAAAGCGGAGCTGGTCCACTCCGCCCGGTGCCGGTAACCGCCAGAGGTGTGAACAGCCTTGTGTAACGAGGTGAACGGCTCGGCGAGACGGCGAAAAACGACCAAGTCCCAATTATCCGAATGCGCAGCGAGACCGACGGTCAACTGCTGCTCGGTTGCTCGATCGCCGAGAAAGCCGAGATAGTCGGATCGGTCTTCGGCGATGAAGCGCAGGATCTGAAAGCCAAGCCGCGTCTCGATGCAGAGGGGGGCGAGTCCGACGAGTTGGCCGCCCCGGCGTATTGCGAGGACGAAGGGCTCGGGGCTGGGCGACTGGGTATCGAGGCATGCGCGGGTCCAGGCGTAGCTAAGGAAGGGGTTCCTTTCCTCGACGGTTCCGTAAAGCGCGTCCCACTCCGGCTTCAGCGCGTCGAGGCCACCAATGGTCCGCACCAGCTCGAGCTCGAACTGGTCCGCGTCGGACGGCGAGGGGATTAGCGAAACATCCACAAGCCTCGACCTTGCACCTCTTGCGGGGGCGCTACGCAAGTTAAACTCGTGAATTATCGTCCCCCGTGCGCCCATCGAAGCAGATAACAGATTTAATCCGCCGAGCAGCTTTTCCGCGATCCGGTCGCGGCCGCCTGTGCCGTTACGGCACCGCGCTGAATTCTCAGTATTTTTGAAGCGCGGGAGTTTCAGTCCGCCGAGGATTGGCCCGTTGCTGCCAGTGGACAAACGATATGCGGCCGGCCGTCGCGTCTTCGATCAGCCGCTCATATTCATCCGCGAGCTGTTCATGAATTCTGCGCGCGACATCTGACGTGGCCGCTTGCGCGCGGCTTCTTTCGGTTTGCTGCCTGAGGAACAGATAGTTGATGTCCACTCCGCTCTCCGCCTTTTGCACACCCCTGTCGGAGCGCTGCATGGCACCCGCGCGTGAACGGCAGATGACGGAAAGCCGGACGGTCGACTAACGGTTGTCGGGCGTCGGCGAGAAGCGGGCGACGGCGATTTCCCGGAACTGGCGCAAAGGGTGATTCGTTTCAGAATCCGATGTCCGAGGAAGCCTACGGCCGTTATTTCGCCGAACGCGAACGGGCGGAGCGCGCAATGAGCGAGCGCGCGCGGCGGGTCGCCGCGGTCCACCACGAACTCGCGGAACGCTACGAGGCGCTGGCGAAGGTTTTCGGCGCCAAGCGCTAGGCTTCGGGCCACATCACTCCGGCATGATCATGAACTGTTCCCAGCGCCCGGCCGCGCCTGGTTCGGCGTAGGTGACGAGGGTGAGATCCTTCCCGCTCGAATAATGGATCGTGAAGTTGCGGTTGACGAACCCTCCGCGAAGGCGAGGCGGGCCGTTGGCGGTGATCGACTGAGGCATGCCCAGCGGCGCAAGGCTGCCGCGATAATCGCCGAGCGTCGTCCGGTCGAAATAATAGTTCAGATTGTTGGTGAACTTGGAGCGGTCGATCTGACCTCCCGCCAGACCCTCGTAGACGGCGCGAACGTCCGCGAGACGGTCGCTCTCGTTGGTGAGCGCGGGCTCGGGTGAGTTGAGAACGATTTTCTCGATCCCCGACGTCAGCGTTCCGGTCGCGCCAGAGAAGTCCGAATTGGTGAAGACGATGATCGCGTCCCTGGTGTCGGTATAGACCGTGTTCTGGGTGAGGAAACCGACCGCTTCGCCGCCGTGATTGATGACGTGGCGCTCGCGCGCGTAGCTGTTGTAGACGCCGAGGCCGTAACCGTTGGTGCGTCCGTCCGTGCGCAGGACCGGCGTTTCCTGTTCGACCCAATCACGCGCCGGGATGAGCGAACGGTTCATCCGCGCAATATCCCACTTAGCAAGGTCGGCCGCCGTCATCGACAGCTCGCCTGCCGCGTAGAGCCAGCCGCGCGCTGGCGGCTGCGCGACGCGTACCGCCCCGAGTGCGAACCGGTGATAGCCCGCCGGGAATGCGGGGGTGTTCGTATTGTCCTGGTCGAGCGGACGCATGCCGAGCGGATTGAAGATGCGCTGATTGAGGAAAGTCAGGAGCGGCTCGCCAGCGACCTTCTCGACGATCATGCCGGCAACGACATAGCCGGTGTTGCTGTACTGCCAGCGCGTGCCCGGCTCGAAATCGAGCGGCTTCTTGGCCCATTTGTCAACGATGTGCTGCGGCGTCGTCGGCACCGTCATGTCGGAGAACATGTAGTCCTGCGGCCAGAAGTCCTGCAGACCCGACGTGTGCGAGAGCAACTGACGGATGGTAATCTCGTCGCCGCCGGTGATACCCTGGACGAACTTCGAGACATGGTCGTCGAGGCTGAGTTTCCCGTCGTCGCGCAGCAGGATCAGCGCCATCGCGGTGAACTGCTTCGAGTTGGACGCGATCTGGTAGGGCAGGTCGGGTCGCGCGGTCAGACCTTCGTTCGCCTTGCCGAAGGCCTTGTTGAGCACGAGCTTGCCGTTGCGAACGACGGCGATTTCCGCCGACGGCACGCCGGTTTCGGCGAGCGTGTTCGTGACCAGCTGGTCGACCTGGGAAATCTCGGCCGGCGTAAGCGGCTGAGCGGTGGCGGGAACAGCGGGAAGCGCAATGAGCGCAGCGGAGACACGAAGCATTGCCGGACCTTAGCCGCCAGGCTTCCGCAGTAAAGCGCCCGTTCGTCTGAAAACGGCAGTCTTTCGCGACTTTGATGCACGATAATTCATGGAACGCGCCCGTTAAGCGGCCCGTTAACGCGGCGCGACGCGAAGGGAGACACCGAATGAGAGGCGGCTGGGCTTCAACCATCCTTGCAATCGTGATGGCGATCATCGGAATCGTCCTGACGATCGGCGGCATCCGGCTCGTCGGGCTAGGCGGCTCTCCTTATTATGTCATCACCGGCGTCGCGATGCTTGCGTCGGGATGGTTCCTGTTCCGCGGCCGAATGCTCGGCGCGTGGATCTACGTCGGTCTGTTCATCCTCAGCGCGATCTGGGGTTTCACGGAATCGCGTGGCAACGCGTGGGCGATGGTGCCGTGGCTCGTCGCGCCTTTGGTGATCCTCATCTGGACTTTGCTTGTCATGCCGACGCTGATGCCGGGCGAACGCCGGCCCTGGGGCGCTGCGTGGGGGGGCATTGCGGTTGCGGTCATTTTCGTCGCCGCGACGTTCGCGATTATGGGAACTGCCGGCGGCACGCCGCTCGCATCGCTGCCTTCGCAGAATTCGCCCGGCTTCGTCGATCCTTCAGGGGTGACGACGGGAGCGGATTGGACCGCCTATGGCGGCACCAACGCAGCGTGGCGCTTCACGCCGCTGACGCAGATCAATCCCGATAATGTCGGTAAGCTCCGCAAGGTGTGGGAAGTCCATCTCGACGGGCAGCCGAACAATCCCGATTACCTGAAGCTCTACGGAACCGAAAACACGCCGCTCAAAGCCGGCAACATGCTCTATACTTGCACGGCGAAGAACGTGATCGTCGCTCTCGACGCGGTGACCGGAAAGCCAGTGTGGCGGGTCGACCCACAGGTGCCGGACAAGTGGATTCCCTACACGACGGCTTGCCGCGGGGTGTCCTATTTTGCAGTGCCCGGCGCAGCAGCGAACTCGGTCTGTGCCAAGCGCATCATCGAAGGCACGATGGATTCGCGGCTCATCGAGGTGGATGCGCTGACCGGCAGGCCCTGCACCGAGTTCAACGGAAGCGGGCAGCAGGACACGAAGATCGGAATGGGCTGGGTCCCGCCGGGCTCCGCTGGAATCAACTCGCCGCCATCGGTCATCCGAGGGATAATCGTCGTGGGCCACCAGGTCCTCGACGGTCAATGCCGCTGTGCACCGTCAGGGGTGATCCAGGGCTTCGACGCGAAGACCGGCAAGCTCGCGTGGGCATGGGACATACAGCACCCCGACTGGAGCGGCTATCCGCCGAACGGACAAACGTGGGGACGTGGCACGCCGAACAGCTGGTCGATCAATTCCGGCGATGAGAAGCTGGGCCTGGCCTTCGTGCCGACCGGAAATGTCGCGGACGATTACATCTCGAGTGGTCGAACCCCTCAGGAAAATGCGTACAGCAGTTCGATCGTCGCGATCGACGTCACGACCGGCAAGCCGAGGTGGAGCTTCCAGACGGTAAAGATGGACGTCTGGGACTATGACATCGGAAGCCAGCCGAGCCTGATCGACTATCACGGCATGCCGGCACTTCTGGTCGCATCGAAGCAGGGCGATCTCTATATCCTCGACCGCGCGACCGGTAAGCCTCTCGCGCCGATCGGCACGGTTCAGGCGCCCCAGGGAGGGATTGAGTCAAACCTTCGCTCGCCGACGCAGATCGTGTCGCTGTGGAACACTCTTCGCCAACCGGACCTGAAAGAATCCGACATGTGGGGGATGTCGCCGATCGACCAGATGATCTGCCGCATCCAGTACCACCAGGCCGATTATCGCGGCTTCTACACGCCGCCGAGCGTGGATCATTATAGCGTGCAATATCCGGGCTATAATGGCGGCAGCGACTGGGGCAGCCTGTCGATCGATCCCATCCGCGGCATCGTCATCGCGAACTACAACGACATGCCGAACTACGTGAAGCTCGTGACCCGGTCTGAGGCGAACAAGCAGGGCATCGTTCCGCGCTTTGCGACCAACACGCCGCCGAGCAAGCCGCACCAGATCGACCCGCAATGGGGTGTCAAATATGCGGTCGACGTGAACGCCGGCTGGCGGATGCCGTTCACGAAGCTGATGTGCAAGCGGCCGCCCTACGGTGGCATCCGGGCAATCGATATCGAGACCGGCAAGACCCTTTGGGACCGGCCGCTGGGCACGGCGCGCAAGAATGGTCCGTTCAAGCTGCCGACCTATCTGCCGTTCAAGATCGGCACGCCGAACAATGGCGGTGCAGTGACCACGGCCAGTGGACTGATATTCATCGCGGCCGCGACCGACGACCTCTTGCGCGCGATCGACGAGCGCACGGGCAAGGTCTTGTGGTCGGTTCCGCTACCCGCCGGCGGACAGGCGACACCGATGATCTACGATCAGAACGGGCGAGAATATCTGGTGATGTTCGCTGGCGGCCACCACTTCATGGAAACGCCGATGGGCGACAGCCTGATCGCCTACGCGCTTCCGAGCTAGGTCACGGCATCGGGCACTGCAGCGGCTCACGCAGATTCGCCGCGTCCCGCGCGGTTAGCTGGATGTGCAGCGGCTTTGCCGCTTCGACGAACTGTTTCGCTCCGAGGTTCATGGTGCCCGTTAGCGCGCGAAGCTGAGCTACAGTCTCGACGAAACGGTCCCGCGAAGTGTCGGAGAACGGCCGCTCGCGACGATAGGCATTGATACTCGCCCAGAGCTCCTGCTGGCGAAGGTTCATGTTCTGGAAGATTCGGACGAAGCTGAACAATTCGGCGTACGCGTTCCGGGTGTCGTGAGGCATGTGCGCGATTGCGCCCGAGGCGACTGCTGCATCCCAGGCTGCAGTGCCCCACACGCGATTGCGGGACACCGGCGCATTGCGGATGACGAGCGTACCGTGGCTGCTGTCGGCAAGATCGTCCAACGCATCAAGCGTTTGGTGCTGGCAATCGGTGATCTTGTTCCGCTCCTCCGCGGCGAAGAGCGAGTCCGAAAGCTCGTCATTGAGGCTGTCCTCGACGATCCCGACTTCGCGATGCCAGTTCCAGGCGTCGACCGCCTGGTCGGCTGCGAGCGCAATGAGGACGCCCAGCACGATCGTGCCGACTTCCTTGAGGAAGTCACTCCAGTCGTGGACAGGCTTATGGTCGGGCGTATCGACGTGGTGGGCCATGCCGGACATGCTGCCCGTACGGCGCAGTCGAGTTTATAAGCGGCGCACGGTGAACCCTTTGACCACTGGAGGAAACCAAGTCTGAGAGGTCACATCTTGCCGTTCAGATTTGTCACGCCTTTCGCATTTCTTGCGCTCGTGCCGGTGGGCGCCATGCTCGGCGGTCCGTTCATTCTGCTCGCGGCTGCCGTGACTCCTCTCTGCCTTGCAACGATGGACGCCGCGCTTGGCGAAGACAGCGCGAAGGCCGGTCCGTCGGACGCGACAATTCCGCGTTGGCTGCCGCGGATGTATGCGGTCGTGCAGTTCATCGTCACTTGCTGGGCGGCAGCATGGGTGGCGCGGCCTTCGACGAGCTTTGTCGAAGCAGCGGGCCTTGTGCTCTCCGTCGGTTTCACAACGGGCGTGTTCGGCTTCCTTGCTGCGCACGAGCTGATCCACAGTAGTGAGCCGAAGGAGAGGGCACTCGGCCTTACGCTGCTCGCGAGCGTCTTCTACATGCATTTCAGGATCGCCCATGTATACGGCCACCACCGCCGCGCGGCGACCGCCGAAGATGCTGCGACTGCGCGGCTTGGGGAAGGGCTCTACGCCTTCTTGGTGCGAACGCTGTGCGGTCAGTTTCGGGAGGCGTGGACCTTCGAAGCGGAGCGGCGTCGGCGGCGGGGAATGCGGGTCATCGGGCCGGGCAATCGGATGGTTCAATATCTTGCGATCGAGATCGCAATCGTGATCGTCGTGGGCCTGGTCAGCTGGCGCGCGCTTGTTTTCCTGTTCGCTGTCGCTGCCATCGCCGTCGCACTGCTCGAGGGCTTCAATTACGTCGCCCACTACGGCCTGCTGCGACGCGTTGAACTGGACGGCAAGATCGAACCTCTAGCGCCGATCCACAGCTGGAACAGCACGAGGCGCATGAACAACGCGGCACTGTTCAACATGGGCCGCCACGCCGATCACCATCGTCATATGGCGCGATCCTATGAGCAGCTGGAGGTCATGGAGGGCGGAGCGCAGCTGCCTGCAGGCTACGCGGCGGCGCTTCTGACGGCTCTCGTGCCGCCGCTTTGGCGCAGGGTGATGGACTCGCGTGTCGCCGCTCAAAGGTCCAGCTAGAGGCAGCTAGGCGGGACGGTTCGGGGGACCGTCATGGTTGTTCCTGGCGACTAGGTAGATGTCGAGCGCGATCACGCCGAGCCATAGAGCAATCACCAGCAAGGCCGGCCGAACCGTTCGGCGTCAGCAAGCTGAGCGCAAGCCATGAATGGCCGTTGGGCGGAGGCGGCGGAGCGGATGACGCCCCGGCGGCGGTCGATGTGACAATAAAGGAAAGACAAAGAACCGCGGATGCGATCAGCTGGCGCGACCGACGCATTATCCTGCTCCTGCAACAATGACGCGACTGAGCGGCCGCGAGGGCGATGAGCGCTCGTCTTGCGGGTCGAACCGCCAGACGTTGATGTTAATCAGTTAATTCGATCGGTACTGCGTAGAGATCATGCTCGTCAGCCTCTTCCACGCAGACAGAGACAATGTCGCCGGCGCTCAGCCCGCCCGCATCGCGGAGGTGAACCTCGCCGTCGATCTCGGGCGCATCGGCCTTTGAACGGCCGGTTGCGCCGCCGGTCTCATCGTCGGCTGCGTCGATCAGGACGTCGATCGTCGAGCCCACCCTAGCAGCGAGCTTTTCCGCCGAAATGCGCGCGGAGAGCGCCATGACCGCCTCGTAGCGCTCTTGCTTCAATCCTTCCGGGACCTGCTCGTCCATCGACGTCGCGGGAGCGCCTTCGACGGCCTCGAACTTGAAGGCGCCGACGCGGTCGAGCTGCGCTTCCTCGAGCCAGGCGAGGAGATAGGCGAAATCCTCCTCGGTCTCGCCAGGGAAGCCGACGACGAAGCTGGAACGGATCGCGAGGTCAGGGACCTGCGCGCGCCAGTTCCGGATGCGCTCCAGCACCTTCGCGTCGTTCGCTGGCCGGCGCATGCGCCGCAGGACATTCGGGCTCGCGTGCTGGAACGGGATGTCGAGGTAGGGAAGGACGAGACCGTCGGCCATGAGGGGGATGACGTCGTTAACGTGCGGGTATGGATAGACATAGTGCAGCCGCACCCACGCGCCGAGCTTGCCGAGCTCCCGTGAGAGGTCGGTCAGGTGTGCTCTTACTTCCTCGCCCTTCCAGGTGCGCGGCTGGTGGCGGATGTCGACACCATAGGCGCTCGTGTCCTGGCTGATGACCAGCAGTTCCTTCGTGCCGGCGGCGACAAGCTTCTCCGCCTCGCGAAGGATCGCGTCGGGACGCCGGCTGACAAGGTCTCCGCGTAGATGCGGGATGATGCAGAAGGCGCAGCGATGGTTGCATCCCTCTGAGATCTTCAAATAGCTGTAGTGACGCGGCGTCAGCTTCAGCCCGGCTTCCGGCACCAGGTCGATGAATGGCGAGGGCACTGGCGGAGCCGCGTCGTGGACCGCGGCGACCACCTCCTCATATTGCTGAGGGCCGGTGACGGCCAGGACATCGGGGAAGCGGTTCCGGATAACCTCCGCTTCCTTGCCCATGCAGCCGGTGACAACGACCCGGCCGTTCTCCCCGATCGCTTCGCCGATCGCCTCGAGGCTCTCTTCCTTGGCGGAATCGAGAAAGCCGCAGGTGTTGACCAGCACCACGTCTGCACCGGCATAGTCGGGCGACATTTCGTATCCGTCAGCGCGCAGCTTGGTCATGATGCGCTCGCTGTCGACCAGGGCTTTGGGACAGCCAAGCGAGACCAGCCCGACGCGCGGGGGCTTTGGGAGAGTTGTGACGTTCATCGGAAGGGCCGCGCCAATATAGGAAGTTTTAGGCGAAAACTAGGCGGCTAGCTGCCTTGTTTAGCTTGGCGATGGACGGCTAAGAGCGCGCCCGTACCTTCAATAGACGGAGAAAGCATGCGTATCGCGATGATCGGAACCGGTTATGTGGGCCTCGTCTCGGGCGCCTGCTTCGCGGACTTCGGTCACCGCGTGTGCTGCGTCGACAAGGACGCTTCCAAAATCGATGGGCTCAATGCAGGGAAGATGCCGATCTGGGAACCGGGGCTCGAAGCCCTGGTCAAGGCCAATGTCGAGCGTGGGCGGCTCACCTTTTCGAAGGATCTGACCGAAGGCGTAAAGAACGCCGAAGCGGTGTTTATCGCGGTCGGTACCCCTGCTCGGCGCGGCGACGGCCACGCCGACCTCACGTTCGTGTTCGAAGCGGTGCGCGAGCTTGCCAAAGTGATCAGGCCGAGCACGGTGGTCGTAACCAAATCGACAGTTCCCGTCGGCACCGGCGACCGCATCGAAGAAATCCTTCGCGAGGAGGGCGTCACGGACGTTTCGGTCGCATCCAACCCCGAGTTCCTCCGTGAAGGCGCCGCAATCGCTGACTTTAAGCACCCCGATCGCATCGTCGTCGGCGCGGAGGACGATCGCGCGCAGGAAGTACTGAAGGAAATCTACCGCCCGCTGTTCCTCAATCGGGCGCCGATCCTGTTCACTGGCCGTCGCACTGCCGAGCTCACCAAATATGCCGCGAACGCCTTCCTCGCGGTCAAGATCAGCTTCATCAACGAGATCGCCAACCTGTGCGAGGCGGTCGACGCGGACGTCCAGGACGTCGCCCGCGGGATCGGTCTCGACAACCGCATCGGGCCCAAGTTCTTGCACGCCGGGCCCGGTTATGGCGGCAGCTGCTTCCCGAAGGACACGCTCGCCCTGCTTCAGACCGCGGACAAGTTTGGGGTCGATCAGCGGATCGTCCGGACGACGGTCGGGGTCAACGACGACCGCAAGGCCAGCATGGTCGAGCGAGTTCTCCCGGGCGCTCGGCGGTCAGCTGGAGGGTAGGCGCATCGCCGTGCTTGGACTGGCGTTCAAGCCGAACACCGACGACATGCGCGACGCACCCTCGATCCCGCTGGTCAACGCGCTTGTCGAACGCGGTGCGGAGGTCAGCGCGTTCGATCCCGTTGCTCGCGAGCAAGCGGAGAAGATCTTCACCGGAATCGAGTTCGCGCCCAACGCCGAAGAGGCCGCGTCGGGTGCCGACGCGCTGGTGATCGTCACCGAGTGGGACGAGTTCCGCGCGCTCGATCTCGAGAAGATCGCAGAATCGCTGCGGGGCAAGGTGCTTGTCGATCTTCGTAACGTCTACGACCGCGAAGAAGCCGAAGGCGCTGGGCTGACCTACTACGGCGTCGGCCGCGGTCGCTTGGAGCGCGACTGAGCCAGCGGCGCCGTCTCACGGATCGCCAGGAACACCGGCAACACCCATAAAGCGACGAGCGCGATCATGGCGCCGGGAGCCATGTGCCAACCCGTGCGCTCGACCAGCCATTGCGCGGCCCACGGCGTGAGCCCGCCGAAGATCGCCGTCGCCATCGTCGCGCCGAGCGCGAGGCCGGTGATGCGGCCTTCTCCATGGAATTGCTCGGCGGTCGCAACTGCGCCGACCGCGCTGACGCCGCCGGCCACTGCCGCAAGAATGACCGCGCCGAGCAATGCCCGTACTTGTGACCCGCTGCCCATCAGCGCGAACATGGTCATCGGCAGGACGGCGCTCGCGCCGCAAAGAGCGAGCAGGACCGGACGTCGCCCGGTTCGGTCCGACCACCAGCCGACCAGCGGCGTCACCACGATCACGGCGACGGCCGCGATCGTCGAGAGCCAGAGGGCGCTTCGCTCGTTCAGCGCGCCAGCGGAGGTGAGGAACGCCGGCACGTAGGTGATCCCGACATAATAAGTGATCGAGCCGAGCGCCGAGATTGCAAAGCCGCGCGCGATGCCCTTGCGATGATGCTTGAGCGCATAGGCAAGGGGCTCGGCGGGGATGGACCCCTGCCGCTGCTGGCGCCGGAACTCGGGCGATTCGTGCATCGTCGAACGGGCGATCCAGACGCTGGCCGCGAGCGCGGCTCCAACGAAGAATGGAATGCGCCAGCCCCAGCTGTCGAGCTGTGTCGCGCTCGTCATGCTGATGGTGAGCGCTGAAATACCGACGGCAAGCAATGCGCCAACCTCGCTTGCGGCGGACGCGCACGAGGTGATGAGGCCGCGCCGCGCGGGTGGGGCGCCTTCGAGCAGGTAGGCGACCACGCCCGTATATTCGCCGCCGACCGAGAAACCCATGATGCAGCGTAGCAGGAGGAGCAGCCCGCCCGCCGCGGGACCGATCGCGGCTCGCGTGGGGAGCAGCGCAGTCAGGAGCATCGCGCCGGTCATCATCGCGACCGACATCAGCATCATGTGCCGCCGCCCGCGGCGGTCGCCGATGTGGCTGAAGAAGAGCGCACCCAGCGGCCGCATGAGATAGGCGATCGCGAAACCGCCTAGCGTCAGCAGGAGCGACTTCGCGCCGCCGCCGTAGAACACGCGCGACAGGACAGTCGCAAAATAGAGGTAGAGCGTGAAATCATACCATTCGACGATGGTCGAAAAGGCAGCGACGCCGAGCGATCGCGGTGGAAGGACTGGCGTCTCCATCGCAGCGAGACTGCCAGACTAAATGGCGCCTGTCGCGCTCTCAGACTGAAGCGAGCGCCAGTTGTCCGGGTAGCAATCTGAAGAGCCTTGAGGTCGATCCGGGCGCGCACGTGGTTGTAGACGCTGTCGATCAGAGTTCCGTCGAGATCGAAGAGGAAAGCAACCGAACCGCTCATAGCGAGCGCTCCAATCTCACTTTTTTTAAGGTCAGTTCCGGGCTGCCGGGAAGCTTGCGATTATCTCGGTGCCGTGAAGCAATCGCCGAACGCTTAGTCGGCCGTCGATCTCGATTAGCCGCGCGCGCATTCCGGTCAATCCAACACCCTTCGATCCGTGTCTCGCGAGTGTCTCGTTCGAAATTCCTACGCCGTCATCCGAAACGATGAGGTGAGCCATCGACGCTCTGAAGCAAAGCCGGATCGCGGCCCGTGAGGCCTTCGCGTGCCGGTAAACATTCGACAGCCCCTCCTGTGCGACCCGGTAAAGGGCTCCTTCAGCGACGCTCGACAGTCGAACCGCTTCGCCAAGACGCTCGAACGACACATCGATGCCGGTCCGAAGTTTGAAACCCTCCGCCAGCTCGTTCAATGCATCGACTAGGCTCATTCTGGCAAGGGCCGGGGGTTCGGCAAAGGAGCTGACCGAACGGATTTCGCGCTGCGCCTCGTCCACCAGCTCCTGCAGCTCACCGACGATGGGCAGCCAGTCGGTGGTTTCGGACTGCCGCTTCAGGCGGCCGAGCGCGAGGCCAAGGGCCGTCAAAACCTGCGCCGTTGAGTCGTGAAGCTCACGTCCGAGCCGTTTCCGCTCGTTGGCCTTTCCCTCGATCAGCGACTTCGTGAAATCTTCCTTGAGCCGGCGAAGCTCGGCGATTTCAGTGACCTCGAACCGCCTGACGGTGATGAAGGAATGCGCTCCAACCGCCACGCGGTGGTAGGACATTTGATACTCGTGATCGCTCCAATTGCCCCTTCCGCGAAATTCCATCTGCCAGAAGTCGCGCTTACCAGCCGCGATCTCGCGGATGGCGCCTACCGCTTGGATTGCCGCTTCATAGCCAGTCGACGCGTGATACTCGCAAACCGCTCGATAATCGTCGCCGGGGGACACGCCGACATAGCCGTATTTCTGCATGGCCTCGGTCCAGGCGCGGTTCACGGCGATAATGATGCAGTTCTCGTCAAGTAGGGCGACCTGCTCGGGAAGATCGTCGATCAAGTGCTGGAGCGCCAACGCTAGTGGCGAATCGTCGAGGTTCTTCGCCAACTCGCTTTCGTGCGAGACCAACGGAGGCGCAGTAACGCGCCCGGCCCGGCCCGGGCCCAGAAACAATTCCGTCTCCAGCTTCATTTCTACTCCTGCGCGCCCCCGATGCACGCAGACCTTGGAGGCACGCCCTTATTACTCGGGGTAGCACTTAGCAGATATATGGGATTCTCCCTAGGTCCCGCGGTTGGCCTTCGCGCAGTTATGCAAGTTAAATTATCATTACAAATCCGTCGGTAGTGACGTTACTGCGGCAATTCCAAGGGGTTGGTTACCGAGGATTGGTTCAGGGTAAACCCCAACCGGAATCATTAAATCTACCGGTTAGACGCGGCGCGTGCAGCAATTCTCCAACCTTTTGCCGAGCTCGAGCTGGGCGAGGAAATCCTTCATCATCAAGGCAACTTCCTCTTTCGCTCCGAGTCGCACGGGTGCGTCAGAACCCTGCCAGCTCGCCCACGCCACTCCCGCTTCCAGGCTGAACACAACTCCGCCCCAAGGCTCGGCGGCAGTCTCCTGCCCACCCGAACGCTCGGACTGCTTCCTAACCAAATGCACTAAGCTGATGACGAGGAAGCAGTAAGCGAGGAAGATTGCCATGCCCACCAGGTTCGGTTCGTCCCAGTGGAACGCATAGTGAACGCCCATTAGTGCGTTGCAAATGGCTGCGCTGCCTATCGCCACCCCCGACGCCAACCTCGATCCGGCGATGATGGCTGTTGCCAAGACGAAAGGGCAGAAGGTGATGCATTGGAAGTCGTTTGTGCGCGTGAATATCGTCAAGCGGATCAGCGTCGGAATTGCCACGGCGAGGAGGCTAAAAGCGAACGCTCTGCCGCCTTCGAGCGGAGCCTTGGAAAGCCATTCGTCAGAGAATCGAGCAATATGGCTGCGCTGCATGGCAACGGCCCCAGTTTCGTAGGTCCCCAGATTCACGATGCTTAGCATCGCCATTTCGGTTCCGCATCGTCTCGAAGCATGGCTGTCGCAAATTGCCAACAATGCAGCGCGTCGATCAGATTTGTCGGTTGATCGCAAGCGGTCGAAACCTAACGGATTTTAAACCATGAGCGCCTAGGGCTTTTCTCGACGTGGGAAATCGAGTGGAAAGCATCAGGCGCATACTCCGGACTGGGGGAAGCAATCCCCAGGAAGAAGCGCGGCCCGAGTCGGGGCGCGCGGAAGCGCTGCTGCAGGAATTCGAAAGCAGCGGAAAGGGCTGGTTCTGGGAAACCGAGCGCGACGGCGCTTTGTCCTACATCAGCGACAGCGTGGCGCGAGCACTTGGACGCGAGAAGGACGACCTCGTTAGACGCCCATTCACCGACCTCATCTCCACCGAGACCGCCGACGGAAGCGCGACCTCGGAGCGCACGCTCGGTTTCTATCTGTCGTCGCACGTCGCATTCCAGGACCTGATCGTCCGCGCCAAAACCAAGAACGAGACCTGGTGGTCGATCAGCGGCCGCCCGGTCCACGACGAGGTTGGCCGATTCTTCGGGTTCCGCGGCTTCGCGTCCGACCTGACCAAAATGCGCCAATCCGAGGTCGAGCTGGATCGGTTAGCGAAGCAGGACTCCCTGACCGGGCTCGCCAACCGCGAAGCGCTCCGCCGCGCGCTCGACGATGCGCTGGTAGGTGCGGTGAGACGGAAGCACCGCTGCTCGGTCTTCCTGCTTGACCTCGACCGCTTCAAGGCGGTCAACGATACGCTCGGCCACCCCGCTGGCGACACCTTGCTTCGGCTGGTGTCGCTCCGGCTGCGGGACGTGATCGGCGAGGCCGGCCAAGTGGGACGCCTCGGCGGCGACGAATTCGAGGTGGTGCTCCCGGCGACATCATCGAAGGATGATTTGGCGCGCCTCGCGCAGGGGATCATCGACAGCCTGTCGCGGCCCTACACCATCAACGGAACGGTTGTGTCGATCGGCGCATCGGTCGGCATCGTCACGTCCGACTATGACGACCGCACGTCGGACGACCTGATGCGCGATGCCGATCTTGCGCTTTACGCCGCAAAGGCAGCGGGCAAGGGCTGCTTCCGGTTCTTCGCGCCAGAAATGCACGAAGCGGCGCGCGAGCGACAGCTCATGGAATCCGACCTCCGCGTCGCGCTCGAGAAAGGCCAGCTGAGGCTCATGTACCAGCCGTGCGTGGATAGCACGAGCGAAGCCGTCACCGGCTTCGAGGCGCTGATCCGCTGGCAGCACCCCGAGCATGGCGCGATCAGTCCGGCAGTCTTCATCCCTCTCGCCGAGGAAATCCAGCTGATCAACGAGATCGGCGAATGGGTGCTTAAGACCGCATGCGAGGAAGCCGCGAAATGGCCGGAGCATGTCACGGTCGCCGTCAACCTATCGCCGGTCCAGTTCAAGCTGCCTTCGCTGCCCGCAACGGTGCGCGCGGTGCTCAACGAAACGGGCCTGCCGGCCAAGCGGCTCGAGCTCGAGATCACCGAGGGAGTGTTCCTCAGCAACGACGAGCACGTCCACGAGATGATCGCGAGCCTGAAGGCGATCGGCGTCAAACTCGCGCTCGACGACTTCGGTACGGGTTATTCGAGCCTCAGCTATCTGCAACGAGTACCGTTCGACAAGATCAAGATCGACCGCAGCTTCGTCGCCGGAGCCACGGAGCCGGAGAGCCGCAATGCCGCGCTGATCCGGGCGATGGTCGGCCTCGCCTCGGACCTCAACATGCAGACGACCGCGGAAGGCGTCGAGACGCATGAGGAACTCCAGCTCATCCGCGACCTCGGTTGCTCCCTCGTCCAGGGCTACATCTTCGGCAAGCCGATGCCTCCGGAAGAGGCAATCGAACTCGCCAAGAAGGGCGCGGCGACTCTTCCGGCGCAGCTGCCGCCGCGCGAACCGCGGATGCGCATCATTCGTGCTGCCCTGCTTCACTATCAGGGGCGTGTGATCGGCGCTCGCCTCCGCAATATCTCCAGCGGCGGTGCACTGGTCGAGTGCCGCGAAGAGCTCGCGTTCGAAGACCGGATCAAGCTCGACTTCGCGGCCGGCGGACTGATCGATGCCGAGGTCCGCTGGACCAAAGGCACGCAGTTCGGCTGCCAGTTCCGCGAGAAGTTCGACCTCAAGCTGCTGCAGCCGACGAAGCCGACGACGACTGCGCCGAAGGTCATGGCTCCCAACTACCTGACCGGGAAGGACGACGCCGTCGGCGACAAGTAGCAGGGTGAGATGATCGCGAGGCTTTGACTTGAAGCGGTAATCGTGATTCCCTGACCGTGCTCGAAAGGAGTGGCGATGAAGCTGTTTGTCGCCTTCGCAGTGTTTATCTGGTTCGTCTGCGGGTTCGCCGGCGCCTGGCGATTGGAGGGTCTCGACGAGCTCCATTGGAAGACGATCGCAAAGGGGCCGATCAGCCTGGTCAGGGCCTTCAACGAAGATCCGGTGACCTACCCGGGGCCGAATTAACGAGCCCGGAGGGCTGGGGACGAAGCCTGCATGGCCCGGGGCGAGACGAGCAACGTGCGTTCGCAGAGACCGTTCTAATGTGGGAGCGAGCGTTTGTCGCTCCGAAGACGTGGCACGCCGCGCGTTCAGCGCTTGGCTCAGGGGGCCGCGACAGCAAGAAGGACCCTGAACAATGAAAATGAGCCTCCTCATGGCGGCTGCGGCAATTGCCGTGGCTCCCGCGGTTGCACTTGGAGCCGCGCCCGGCGGCGGTGGTGCCCCCGGTATGAACAACGGGTCGAAATCGACCACGACTGCAACGCCCAATTCGCCGACCGGCAATGGCGGCGGTTACAACCATATGAACTCACCGCAGCACGCGACCGGCCAGCCCAGCCAGTCTTGTGAGACGACCGGCTCGCCTCCAGGTGGCTCTGGAAGCGCTCCGGGCGGCGGTTCGCCCTTCACCGGCGATAGCAGCACGGCCGGCTCTCATTACGCCGGCTCGGCGCCGCAGAACTCCCGCAACACGGCATCGGTGTCACAGTACGATGTCGCCTGCGCCAACCAGCCTCACTAATCGCTCTCATCACCGCGCGAAGCGCTCGTTGCCATACGTCGCGGGCGCTCCGCCGCGAGCGGCGTGGCGAACGAACCGGTCGTTGGTGCGTTGAATCCTTCGCATCCGAAACGGAGGACATGATGACCGACCATGACAAACATGACGATGGCACCACTGCCGGTATCGACGATGACCGCACCGAAGGCAGCATGAAGCAGATGGGTGGTGCGATGAAGGAAGGCGCCGGCAAGCTGTTCGGCGATTCGAAGATGAAGCACGAGGGCCAAGCTGACGAGGCAGAAGGCAAGCTTCAGAATGCCTGGGGCAGCATGAAGGACGAAGCGCGCGAAGCCGCGGGCGACGATGATAGCGACGAGGTAGATCGCTAGGGCGATCTGTCCAAGAAACAACGCGTAGACCCAAGGAAAACGGCCCGGCGGAATGAACCACCGGGCCGTTACCGAATGTGCCCCGCTTCGCATCCTGAAGGTTGCTCGGCCTAGGGGAAGAAGTGGGAGTTGGCTCCGCAACATTAACTCAAATCAATTCGGAGTCCAATGTTGCGGCGGCTCGATAAGAGGGGACCTACGAGCCGCCGCTACACGGAGACCGCCCAGTCTGGCGCGTGCCGGCTAAGGGGCCTCACGGGTGGCCCATGCTCCGGACGACCCAACGGGAGCGTTACAGGCAGATGAAACCTGCGACCCACGCCAACGGCTGCGATTGTCGGGCTGGATGTATGATCCGACGATGCCCTTGCAGGATGAGCTCGCCAAGCGGCTTCTTCGCCGCGCGGCCAAGCTCAACGACCAGGCTGACCGCCTCGCTGACGCATCTGGCGTCTTCCGCCGCTCGCCGATCCAGGGCGCACCTCAGAAATAGTCGGTAACGCCGGTTTTCGACCCGCCCCTTCCACTATGCTACGGCTTCCCTGACAATAAGCGAAGGCTTTCGTCTCAGGGGGCGCCAATGATGGCGGTTATCTTCGCGGTGATGACGGGTGCGCTCGGACTCGCCTGGTTCGGGAGGCGGGGTATCGCGGTCCTGCTGGTCTCGATCACGCTGCTGCTCGCGATCCACCTGTTCCTTTGGGAAATTCACGATCCCCAGTACGGCTTCAGAATGCCGTGGATCCAGACATGAACGGGTACGAGGGCAAGAGGCTGGGGGCGCTGCGGTTCGGCCTAAACGAAGCCTATATGCTCGGGATAATGGCGGTGATGGCCGCAGTTCTGACCGCGGCGCTGTTCATTCAATATGGAGCGGGCGAAATTCCGTGCCCGCTGTGTCTGCTGCAGCGGGTTGCGATGCTCGGCGTTTGCTTTGGCCTGATACTCAACTTCCGCCACGGCTTCTCCGATCGCAACCTCGGCTTCAGCCTGCTCTTCTCCGTGTTCCTGCTGGTGGTCGCGGTTCGGCAGACCCTGCTCGACATCTATCCGCGGCCTGGACACGCTTATATCGGCAGTGCGGTGCTCGGGCTGCACATGCCGGTGTGGTCGGTGCTGATTGCCGTGGCGCTGCTCGCGGCGATCGCGCTGAAGCTGTGCATCATCGGCACCGAGGACGGCGGGCGGCCGCCGGCGCGCGGGTCGCTATTCGGCCTAGTGGCGATGCTGCTGAGCCTCTATGTCATAGGGCTTGCTGTAGTGAATTTCGGTTCGGTAGTCGTTCAATGCGGGATCGGCGAATGTCACACGACAGGATATGCGCTGCTGAGGTAAGGGCGCCCGCGATGACCTCGCCCAACCTTCACGAGTTTCTTCGCGAGCTTACTGAAACGCGGACATATTTCAGGCTGACATCGGTCCGCGAAGGCGCGGTCATGGTCGAGGTCGCGCTGCCCGACGAACGATGGGAGATCGAGTTCTTCGAGGACCGCGAGCCGGTGATCGAAATCTATCGGAGCGACGGCTCGATATTCGGTGAGGAGAAACTCGTAGAGCTTCGCCAGAGAATCGTCGAATAGCGCGGGATTCATTCGCCGCCGATCATTTTCGCAAAGCCGACGAGCAGGACAGTGCAGCCTGCAAAGCCGACGAGGGTACTCGCCAGGGCGCGTACGTCACTGGCCGGAGTGGATTGTTGGAGCCAGCGAGCCTGAACCCAGATGTAGGCAGTGCTGCTAACCGCAACGACGACAATGCCGGCGTACTGAAGGTCTGCGTTGCTGTAGCGGATTGCGGTCGAAGCGAGGCTGAGCGCGAGCGCGAACGGTGCAGCCAGGAAGCATTGAGCGTAGAAGGGCTGCTGAAGCGTCGAGCGATTGATGCGCTCTTTCATGAGGTGGGTTTCGATCGTCGCCATCATGACCGGGAACAGCGCGAAAGCGACGATCCGGAAGATGATCAGCGTCGTGTCGTCGTTGATATAGTCGGCGAGGCCCTCATGGCTGCCAACGAGCTTGCTGTCGCCGACCACTTCGAGCTCGACGATGTGGGCCAGGACGAGCGTGACCAGGAGGAAGATCGGCGGCCGCAAAGTCTCGCGGAACTGGTCGCCTGTCTTCTTGCGAAGCTCGCTCCGTGCATATTCCATCATCCGCAGCGGACGACTGACCGAGCGCCACAGCGTGACGGGATAGAAGAACAGCCACGTCATCAGCTCGTAAAGAAGCTCGTCGAGCGACTTCAGGATGTGGAAGAAGATCATTTGCCGACTGCCCCCCGGCCGTGCGCGCGCAGACAGTAGCAGAGGACTGTTCGAACGCCCATTGCGGACGCTCGGCGCTCATGGAACGACCGTAGAGCGCGTGCGTGCCTGTCGGTTCCGAACTTCGGCGGAGCGGGCGGATGGTCGATTTCTTTTACGGTTTGCCAGTTTGGGCCGCGACGGTCCTCATCCTCGGACTGTCGCTTTCGGTCGGGCTGACGAGTAGCTTCGGACTTCGCAAGATCCTTCGGCTTCAGTCCTCAGATGACGACCGCGACCATGCCGTTAGTCTGATGCAGGTCGTCGCGGCCTATATCGGCATTCTCATCGCCTTCGCGGGCGTTCAGGTGTGGCAGGACTTTTCGGATGCCCAGAACGGGGTCCACCGCGAGGCCGCAGCCGCGGCCGAGCTATATCGCGACCTCAATACATACGGTCCCACCACCCAGCCCCAGAAGCAGGCGCTGCGAGCCTATATGGCGAGCGTCGTAAAGGACGAGTGGCCGCTTCTCGCCGAAGGACAATCGAGCCCTCGCACGGAACTTGCCTTGTTCCAACTCTTCCACGGCATGGGAGACATCCGACCTGCGGACAACCGCGACACCACGATCTACGCCCAAGCATTCTCCAACCTCAACGAGCTAGTCGGGCTTAGGCGTGACCGGCTGATCCACAGCGCCTCGGGCATGCCCATGATCCTGTGGATCGTGGGCTTGGTCGGCTCCGTGCTGATCGTCGCTTACACCGCGACCTTCAAGGCGAGCCGGACCAACGCAATGATGATCTCCGGCATATCGCTCGCGCTTGGCCTGGTCTTCCTGTTCATCTTAATCGTCGACCGGCCCTACAAGGGGGCCTTCAGTGTCGACAGTAGTGAGATGGTGGGCCTGAGCGCCAAGTTCGATCTGCTCGATCGCCTCGCTGCGGAAGCAGGCGGACCCGCGACTCAACCGGCTCAGGCCGAGAGGATATAGAGGGGCATGAACTTCCATTTTTTCAAACCGCTGCACGGCTGGCGCGCGTTCGTCGGCGAGGTGGGGATCATCGTGTTCGGCGTGCTGATCGCGCTCGGCTTCGGGCAGATCGTGCAGGATTGGCAATGGCACGAGGACGTCGAAACGACGCGGCAGGCGATCGCCAATGAGATCGTGCAGGCGGTTAACCAGGGGGCCATGCGTATGGCTGTCGAGGACTGCCTTCGCGACCGGATCGGAGAGCTGGCCGGCAAGCTGAACGCGAACACCGGTCGGTGGACGGCGGACCCGCTGCCGCTCGCCCCTGGTGCGCCATCCTACCCCCACTGGGACAACCGGAGCTTAGGCCGGGTTTACGGCATGCCGCTCCGGGGCTGGTCGCAGGACGCGTGGGACACGGCCAAGTCGGCCGGCGTGCTCGACCACATGGGCCGCGACGAGGCGGCGTCGTACAGCGAAGTTTATGGTGAGATCGCCGGTATACGCGATTTCCAGAACCAGGAGCTTCTACTCGAATCGAGCCTATCGTTCCTCAGCGCCGACCAGCGGCTCGACGATCGGACGCGCAACGCCGCGCTCGAAAAGCTAGGGCAGCTCGATTCGCTGAATGCGACCATCTCCGGCCTCAGCAGCCTGATGATAGAGGAACTTGGCGGACTGCACCTGGATGTGGACCGCGCCGCCAGCGCCGGGCAGTTGAAGCAGTTGATCGGCGAGGAGCGGAAATACTACGGCGCCTGCGTGAAGGACGTCCAGATCCAGTACTGAACAGCGTCGCTAGCGCTGGGCGTGCGGCTCGTCTTCATTCTCTTCGCTCTGGTTGCTGGTGGTCGGTTCGTCCGGCTGGATGATCTGGTCTGTCTCGGTAGCGTTCGTCTCCTCATCGTCGCTCGTCGCGACCTGCTTCGGTTTCGCTGACGCAGTTTCGCCGGACGCCGCGCTCGGCGCCACGGCTTGCTCGTTAGCCGGCGTTTCGCTGGTCACATTATCGTCGGCGTTCATGATGGCCAGATTCTCGTCGACGTTCATTCCGGTGAGTGCGTCGGGGTTCCTCGAGCTGCACCCCGCGACGGACAGCAGAGCGATTGCCACGACGGCGGCGATGGGAAATTTCTTCTGAAGGGGGGAATACTGCACTGGCCTCTCCCTGGGGACGTCCTCCGCAAACGTGTCGGCGGGCATTGTAGTTCAATGGAGGGCACTTTCCTGGGGGACGCGGCAGGTTTATCTGCGCCTTCCTCAGACGTGGCGTTCTCCAAAGACAGACCTGGAGGTGCCCTATGCGAGTGCATACCATAAGCGGCGGAGCAAATCTGAAGCTCCATGTGCGCGATTTCGGACCGCGAGAAGCGCCCTCGATCCTGTTGATCCACGGATGGTCGCAGCATCATCTTTGCTGGATCAAGCAGTTCGAGAGTCCGCTTGCCGAAGAGTTCCGGATTGTCGCCATGGACCTTCGCGGGCATGGCCAGTCCGACGCCCCGAGCGACGCCGAGAACTATACCACCGGGCGTCTCTGGGCGGATGACGTCGCGGTGGTGATCTCGGCGCTGGAACTGACATCGCCGGTCCTCGTCGGCTCCTCCTACGGCGGATTCGTGATCGGCGATTATCTGCGGTCATACGGCGACGGCTCCATCGGCGGCGTCAATCTCGTTGGCGGCGCAATCGGGATCGGACCGAGCTGGTTTGGCTCGATGATCGGCGACGACTTCGTTAAATATGCGCCGCCGGCGACGTCCGATGACCAGCAGGTCGTACTCGAATCCTTGCAGAGCCTGCTTCATCGCTGCGTCGTGAAGACCCTTCCTCCGGAAGATCTCGAACTGGCGATGGGCTGGATGATGCTGACGCCCGCCTACGTCCGAGGGCATCTCATCAGTCGCGACGAAGATTTTCGTCCCGACTATGCCCGGCTTCGCAAGCCCCTCCTGCTTTCCTACGGAGCGGCGGACACCATAGTCCTGCCGGCTATGGCTGAGGCCATTCGACAGGTTTGCTCTGGCTGCCAGACCTCGGAATATGAAGGAACGGGCCATTTTCCGTTCCTCGAAGCGCCGGCGCGTTTCAACCACGAACTAGCCGCCTTCACCCGAGCGGCGGCGGCCGCAAGCGGGCCGGTCGAAATGTCCGCCTCGCACCCGAGCCCGGCGCCTGCCGTCTAGGACAAGAATCGGGAATCCTCCCGATTGCAACGTGACGCGCCTCGGCCGAAATCACCTCGGCTATGCCCGTCTACCACCTCCATTATGTCGACCCCCGCGGGAAGTTCGATCATGCGGATCGGATCGACTGTTCGTCCGATGGCGATGCGGTCGATGCCGCCTATGATCGGCACCTTCCGGTGAGATGCGAGATTTGGCGCGACGGCCGGCTGATCGCGAAGCTTCCGCCCAATCGCCGGATCGTCGAGGACATGCTGCGGGTCTGAGCGGCGGTGCGCTAACCGGCGCCCCTGGTTTACCAAACCCCGTCCCGCACCGGCACAGCGCGGAATCAGCGCTTCGGAATGCGCTGCAACGGTGGGACAATCGCCGCTTCGAAGCAGACGGAGGCGCAGAGCCGTGGCATTCGGACGCAAGAAGCCCGATTTCAATCTCCGTAGAGCGCCGCGCGAAGCAGTGATGCTCGCAGGTTCGGCGCTGTCGGTCACCCGTTCGCGCTCGGTCGTGGTGCGGGACATCTCGGCCAATGGAGCGGCGCTTGGCGGACGCGATCTGCCTCGGCCGGGCAACGATGTGATGATGGTTGTTGGGCCTTTCGATTCCCTCGGCCGTGTCGTCTGGCAGTCGGGCGACCATTGCGGAATCATCTTCGACGAGCCGATCCTCGCGGATCAGATCGAGCATATGAAGGCAAGCGCCGATTGGGCCGAGGTCACCGGTTGGGAGCGGGACCGCTAGGTTCATTCGCCGACCATGACATCCGCCGCACTGTAGCAGTGGCTCGCTTGATAGGCGTTGCGGCCTCGGTTCATATGTGTGAGGTTGAAGTTGCGGATGGCGCGAAGCGATCGCGGGTCGCTAAGGAACTTGCCGATCGAGGCGCGCCCACGGACCTTCACGCCGAACGTGTCTGCCTTCCACAAGAAATGGCTGACGTCTTCGGGGCCCTCGACGCAGTTCTCGAGGAATGCGTGGTCGAGGTGGTCGGGCTCTGGCGATCCGTCGGTGGTGAAATCGCACAGGTGCAGGATGAAGCGCGCCCGGAGGTCCTGCCCGTCCGGTAGGAGCGTGAACAGCTCCATCCAGCTCGCATTGACCCGAACGAGCGGCTTGTCTTTGGTCGAGGGCAGGCAGGACACCGACCAATAGTAGCGCTCGGTCCGCCGCGGGATGGGGATACAGGTCGCGCCGTACTGGCGGAGGATGTCGAGGACGTCCTCGGCCTGAGACCGGCGCAGGAGTTTCTCGAAGCGGCCGGCATATTTGAAGCGGTGTTCGAGGAACTCCGGGCGTTCGGCGGCGTCGGACGGCATGGTTTCACCTCTGAGCCAGGCCTGCTGCTGCTCGGAGTTGAGGAACTGGCGCAGACCCTTGGCGCCGTTCATGGGCGGACGCGGATGATTGGTTTTCCGGGATGTCGCTCCTTCGAATTGAAGCAGGCGACGGCGTCGTCGAGGGTTGAGATCGCGCCGATGTTCGTCCGTAGCCGGCCATCTCGCACCCGCTCCACGATCTCATCAAGCTGGCCGCGATCGACTTCGACGACGAAGTCGATCGCCACCCCGTCGGCGGGAGGTTCCTCGACCGGTCCGATGACCGAAACCAAGGTTCCTCCAGCGCGGATCATGCGCGCGGAGCGCTTGCCGATGTCGCCGCCGATGAGATCGAACACCAGATCGACCTCGCCGACGTCTTCCAATGCGTCGCAGTCGAGGTCCACGAACTCGTTCGCGCCGAAATCGAGCGCGGACTGACGGTCGGCGGCACGTCCGGTTCCGATGACATAAGCGCCGAACTCACGCGCTAGCTGAGCCACCATCGACCCGACCGCGCCGGCCGCGCCGTGCGCGATCGTGCGCTGTCCGGCGCGAAGGCGGCCGTGTTGGAACAACCCCTGCCACGCGGTCAGGCCAGATATCGGAAGGCTCGCGCCCACCGTGAAGTCGACGTCGTCCGGGAGCGGCGCCAGGTTGCGCGCCTCGACGGCCGTGTACTCAGCAAGGGTGCCGTCGCGATACCAGTCGGCGAGGCCAAGTACGCGCTGCCCAACCGCGAGGCCCGTCGTACCGTAGCCGAGCGCGGTGACCACTCCGGCCAGCTCGTGCCCGGGGATTGTCGGCGTCCGGCCTCGGCCGAGACGATCGGTCCAGGTCGACGGCCAGCTGAGCTCGGTCTTCACGAACCCCGAAGCGTGAACCTGGACGACGACGTCGTTAATGGCCGCCTGCGGCTCGGGGCGCTCCGCCAGTTTCATCCCGGCCGTTCCCGCGGCCTGATCTGTCACAAGGATCGCTTTCATGGGCAATGCCTCCTTGAAGGGGCTCTAGGCCCGCCATTGCCCCGACAACAACTTCTGTTAGCTTTCTTCCGCTGAGGATCGGCCAGATGCACTTCCACCTTCCCAAACCGCTGCACGGCTGGCGCGCGTTCGCGGGCGAGGTGGGGATCATAGTGCTCGGCGTGCTGATCGCGCTCGCGGCTGGACAGGTGGCGCAGAGCTTCCACGAGCGGAGCGAGATGAGGCAGCTTCGCGATGCGCTGCGCGCGGAGCTCGCCGACGACCGCGCCCGCTGGGAGCTTATCCGCGCGCAGGACCCGTGCACGGGTGAGCGGCTGAACGCGCTGGAGCAGTGGGTTGCAAACGCTCCCGCCGACGCAAGCCTGATCAAGAACCCTTATCGGGTGATCTTGCTCAACATGCACTCGAGCGCCTGGGACCTCGCCAAGACCAGCCCGGCCACCGCACACATTCCGCTAAAAGAGCGCCTGACTTACGCGAGCCTCTATGGCGCGATCGAGAATTGGCGCGAGTTCATCAGCGAAGAGAACGTCAACTCGAACGCGCTCAGCGCCTTGCTGTTGACCGCGGATGAGCCGGAGAACCGCCGGCTTGCCCGGGTCCGGCTCGCCCAGGCGCGGCTGTTCCTCAACCGCCGCCAGCTCAATTACGGCTATTTCTTCGAGAGGTTCGACGAGCTCGGGATCAAGCCGGACTACGGCCAGCAGACCATCCGGGTTCACCCGAAAGCCATGTGCACGCCACTGGGGCAGCCGGTTTAGGCGTCGATCTCGTCTTCATCGACCGCTGACGCGCGGCTCTGGATGAACTCGAACCGCGGGGCGGGGTCGCGGCCCATCAGTCGCTCGACCAGGTCCTTGATCGGTTGGCGGTCTTCGTAGGCTGACGGCAGCGTCACCTTCAGCATGGACCGCGTGGCCGGGTCCATCGTGGTTTCCTTCAGCTGGTTCGGGTTCATCTCGCCGAGGCCCTTAAAGCGGCTGACCTCGACCTTCTTGCCCTTGAACTCTGACGCCTCCAGCTCGGCGCGGTGGGCGTCGTCCCTTGCGTAGAGCGTCCTGGCGCCGGCGGTCAGGCGGTAGAGCGGGGGCTGGGCGAGGAAGAGGTGGCCGCGGCGGACCAGCTCGGGCATTTCCTGGAAGAAGAAGGTCATCAGGAGGGTCGCTATGTGGGCGCCGTCGACGTCGGCGTCGGTCATGATGACGATGCGCTCGTAACGGAGCGCCTCCTCGCTGAACTTGTCGCGGATGCCGCAGCCGAGCGCGAGCTGGAGGTCGGCGATCTCCTGGTTGGCGCGGATCTTGTCGGCGGTGGCGCTGGCGACGTTGAGGATCTTGCCGCGGATGGGAAGGATCGCCTGCGTCTTGCGGTTGCGCGCTTGCTTGGCCGAGCCGCCCGCGCTGTCCCCCTCGACGATGAACAGCTCGGTGCCGTCGGCGTCGTCGTTGGCGCAGTCGGTGAGCTTGCCGGGGAGACGCAGCCTGCGGGCGGAGGTCGCGGTCTTGCGTTGAACCTCGCGCTCCGCGCGGCGGCGCAGGCGCTCCTCCATCCGCTCGACGATCGAGCCGAGGAGCGAGCGGCCGCGGTCCATGTTGTCGGCGAGATAATGGTCGAAATGGTCGCGGACGGCTGCCTCGACGAAGCGCGCCGCCTCGAGGCTGGTGAGGCGGTCCTTGGTCTGGCTCTGGAAATGCGGGTTGCGAATGAAGACGCTGAGCATCAGCTCGACGCCGTTCATCACGTCGTCGGCGGTGATGTCCTTCGCCTTCTTGTTGCCGACCAGATCGCCGAAGCCACGGATGCCCTTGGTGAGCGCGGCGCGAAGGCCCGCCTCGTGCGTTCCGCCGTCGGGCGTGGGGATAGTGTTGCAATAATAGTCCTGCGCGCCGTCGGAGTAGAGCGGCCAGGCAACGGCCCATTCGGCGCTCCCCTGGTTCTGAGGGAAGTCCTGTCGGCCGGTGAAGGGCTGGTTGGTGACGGCGGGACGGTCGGCGAGCTGCTCGGCGAGGTGGTCGGCGAGGCCGCCGGGGAACTGGAAGACGGCCTGCTCGGGAACGTCGGCGGAGGCGAGGGCGGGGTCGCAGCGCCAGCGGATCTCGACGCCGGCGAAGAGGTAGGCCTTCGAGCGGGCGAGCTTATAGAGGCGGTCGGGACTGAAGGCGGCTTCGGCGCCGAAGATCTCGGGATCGGGCGTGAAGATGACGGTGGTGCCGCGACGGTTGGGGGCGGCGCCGATTTCCTGCAGCTTCGAGGTCGCGAGACCGCGCGCGAAGGTCTGGCGGTAGAGCTTCTTGTCGCGCGCCACCTCGATGATCGTTTCGGTCGACAGCGCGTTGACGACGCTGACCCCGACGCCGTGGAGGCCGCCGGAGGTACTGTATGCCTTGCCCTCGAACTTTCCGCCCGAGTGGAGCGTGGTCATGATGACCTCGAGCGCCGATTTGCCCGGATATTTGGGGTGCTTGTCGACTGGGATGCCGCGGCCGTTGTCGACGACGGTCATGCGATTGCCGGTCGAAAGCTCGACTTCGATGCGGGTGGCGAAGCCGGCAACCGCTTCGTCCATCGCATTGTCGATGACCTCGGCGGCGAGGTGGTGGAGGGCGCGGGCATCGGTGCCGCCGATGTACATGCCCGGGCGGCGGCGGACGGGCTCGAGCCCTTCGAGGACCTCGATCGCCGATGCGTCGTAATTGTCGGACGGGGCGCTGGCGGAAGACGAAAACAGGTCGGACATCTGAGGAACGATATAGGGCGCGGATTCGAGCCGTGCCAATCGCGCGATCAGGTGTTTTCCACAGTCTTGAAAGTGCGAACAGCCTTTCCAAATCAGTGGGCGCCGGACGCCACAATGGGTCCGGCGACGGGGCGGTCGCTCCACAGGCAGCAACAGGCCCCGCCTAGTCGCTCAAATGGAGGACATGATTATGCGTAGTGCTTTCGACTTTGCGCCATTCCGGCGCTCCACCGTCGGCTTTGACCGGCTGTTCGACATGCTCGAGAACAGTTCGGTGAGCCAGTCCCAGGAAAATTACCCGCCCTTCGACCTCATAAAGAAGGGCGAGAACGATTATACGATCCAGCTCGCGGTCGCCGGGTTCAAGCCCGACGAGATTGACATTACGGCGCAACAGAACGTGCTGCTGGTCAGCGGCCGCAAGTCCGACGAGACCGACCAGAAGGACGGCGACTTCATATATCGCGGGATCGCAAACCGCTCATTCGAGCGCCGGTTTGCGCTCGCCGATCACATCCAGGTCACGGGCGCGGACCTGAAGGACGGGCTGCTCTCGATCGAGCTGGTCCGCGAGATCCCAGAGGCGATGAAGCCGCGGAAGATCGACATCGGCGGAAGCTCCGAAAAGCTGGCGTCGAAAAAGACGATCGACGCGGAAGCCGAGCACGCCTGACCAGGCGGACTTCGAAATCAAAGCCCCGGGGGTTCTCCTCCGGGGCTTATTTTTGTGTCTATGGGTTTACTGCGCGGATGCGCACGGGGCCTGGTGGAGAACATGGAGCGTTCGGGCAGGTCGCATCGAACCAGATTTCGCCGTCGCCGATCATCGCCCCCTGGTCGCGGACGAACAGCTTATCGTAACGCTGGGCGAGGACCGCCCGCCGAACCTTCGGGGTGAAGATCCGGTCGAAGTCCCGCTCGACCGACCGCGCATCGCGATAGAAGCGGCTCCCGCCCGGTCCGTTCACCCGCAATGGGAAAACGATCAACGCGACGACGGCGCCCCGGTCATTCGAGCGGACCGCCGACTGCAGTTGCGAGAGGAAGGCCTTGTAACCCGGTTCCAGCCCGGCGCGGTCAGCGAAAGCCCTTTCTTCTCTTTCCGCGCGGCTCTTGGCCGTGGGCGCACTGGGAACGGGAAGGTGCGAGCCGGTAACGATGACGTTGCTGGGGCTCTGCTGAGCGGATGCCTCATCGCTCGCGACCTCGCGCGCCGCAGGAGGAGGCGGAGCCGGGGGCGGAGCCGGGGGCGGAGGTGGCGCGGGAGGTGCAGGCGCTATCGCCAGCTGCGCGACGGAAGGGGCGGCCGGAGCCTGGACGACGGAGGGCGCTTCGACCTTTGCCGCCGGCTTGCTCTCGGTCGCGACTGCGCGGTCCACGCCCCCATATTTTCGGAGGACAGGCGCCGGCCCCAGACTATTGGCTGGCGCAGGCTGCGCTGTCACAGACGCCGGCCGGCGCGGCGGAGCGTTCGGTGCAAATCTTTGATGCATGGCGGCCCGAGGTTCAGATCGCTCGGGGGCAGCCGGCTCGTTGCGCAGCCCGATCAGCGCCGCGGGGATGCCGACCACCACGAGGAGCATCGCCGAGGCTAGAGCGGCGACATGAGGCCGCTGGATTCCTTTCCATCCCGGCGCAGGGCGTTCTCGCGCCGCGAGCGCCGGCTCCTCGACTCCGTCGAACTTGCGAAGCGCGGCGTCGATCGCGGCGTCGCGGCGCGCCGGTCGCGGCGGCGGCGGCTCGGGCAGCAAGCCCGCCTGGTCCTGTTCGACCGCCATCTATCGCGCCTCGTCCATCGCCATCTGAATAGCGGCAATCGGCCGCTCGTCGAAACAATACGTGATCGGCCGCCGGCGCAGGGCCAAGAGCGCCGGCGGCCCTTTCCGATTACGGATCGAGCCTTGCCATCGTCCGCGCAGCCTTCACAGCGCGCACCATCTGGACAAACTCCGACCGGTAACCGAACTCGTCCTTTCCGCGCGAGGCGGAAGCGATCCTGAGCACGTCGTCGTAGGTCAGCGATCCACTGTACTTGCCGCCGCGAAGCATCTCGGCGAAGCCGGCCACTGCGGCGGCGAAGCGCGCATCCTGCGGCGCGGCGGCCAGAGTTGCGACCTCCGAACGCCTGTCGATCGGAGTCGAGATGAGGCGGCTCGTGCTCGACTTGGGCAATTTGTAGCGGATCTTCACGTAGCCATATTCGCTGCTCGGCCCTGCCGCCGTCTTGAGCGGAGTTGAATAGCGCAGCGGGTCCATCGTCCGCGGTCCGCCGACCGGCACGATCTCGTATAGGGCGGTCACGGTCTGGCCCGATCCAACGTCGCCCGCATCGACCTTGTCATTGTCGAAATCGTCGCGGTTGAGCGCTCGCGTCTCATAGCCGATCAGTCGGTATTCGGAGACCGCCGCAGGGTTGAACTCGACCTGGATCTTCACATCCTTGGCGATCGGGAACAGCGTCGAGCTGGCTTCGTCGACGAGAGTCTTCCGCGCCTCGTTCAGCGTATCGATATAGGCGGCGGCGCCGTTTCCGTTCTGCGCCAGCGTCTGCATCAGGGCGTCATTGTAATTGCCCATTCCGAACCCGAGCACGGACAGGAACACTCCCTTGTCGCGCTCGCGTTCGATATAGCCCTTGAGCTCGTTCTGATCCGTGATTCCGACGTTGAAGTCGCCGTCGGTCGCGAGGATGACCCGGTTGACGCCCTTCGGATCGAGGTTCGCTTCGGCCAGCGCATAGGCCTGGCGGATGCCCTCGGCGCCCGCCGTGCTTCCGCCAGCGCCAAGCTGGTCGATAATATTGACGATCTTCTGCTTGTCGCGGACCGGTGTCGGCTCGAGCGCGGTCCCGGCATAGCCGGCGTAGGTGACGATCGCGACCGTATCGCTAGGCGCGAGCTCGCCGAGCAGCATCTCGAGCGACTGCTTCACGAGCGGGAGCTTGTCGGGCTCCTGCATCGACCCCGAAGTATCGATCAGAAAGACCAAATTAGCGTGCGGCCGCGTCCTATGATTGATCGAATAGCCCTTGATCCCGATGCGCACGAGCTTGCGGCCCAGTGCCCACGGGCTCGGCATCACCGCGACGTTGGTGCTGAACGGCTGCTCAGCGCTCGTCGGCGACGCGTAGTCGTAGGGGAAATAATTGACCATCTCCTCGGTCCGGACGGAGGCCGGCTGCGGCAGCACGTTCTGGTTGAGCGAAGCGCGGACCCAGGAATAGGAGGCGGTGTCGACGTCGATGGAAAAGGTCGAAACCGGTGCTTCCTGCACGATCTTGAACGGGTTTTCGTCGACGCTGGTGAACTTGTCGCGGCCGACGTCGTGATAAGGTGGGGACCAGCCGGGCTGCACTCCTGGCGCCGGGGGCGGTGGCGGAGGTGGCGCCATGGCCACCATTGAATCCGTTTCTGCGACCTGGGTCCGAACCCCGAGCGAGCCAGTGACTATGGCTTCCGTTGTCTTGGCCTTCGCCGGCGCTGCATTATCGGACGTAGAGGCGGTCCCGTCGTCGACCCCCGAGTTAGCGCATGAGATGAGGAACAGGACGGCCAGGCCGAGGCCGATCGATCGGTAGCGCCGCATGGCAAACTCCCTTCATTCGCGGCGCGCCCGATTGCCCGCCTGACCCTGAGACGCGGCCCGGCGGGAAATCCTTTGAAGTTTGGATCGGGGTTTGCGGAGCGCCCGGCTTCTGAACACTGCCCTTGCTGCGTTGCAGCACCGAAACGAATATGAGACACTCGCACCTGACGACAGATCGCCCGGCAGCTCGTGCGGGGAGTATTTCCCAATGAAACCGAAGGTCATGCTGATGATTGCGTCGCTGCTTTCGATCATCCTCATGATATTTCACATGACGGACGACATCGTCCGCGGGATGGAGCCGGGGACGTTATTCGACCTCATTATTGTGCCGATCCTGGCCGTCTGGCTGTACGGAACGCTGGTGCTGCGCGAGAGGCGATCGGGGAATATCATCGTCCTCGTCGCGTCGCTGCTCGGGCTACTGGTCCCGATCATCCACATGAAGGGAGCGGGCGTCGGCGACGCGATCGCGAAATCGAACGGAGGTTTCTTCTTCATCTGGACGCTGATCGCGCTCGGCGTGTCTTCGCTGTTCTCAGTCATGCTCTCGGCGCGCGCACTGTGGGAGCAGCTGCGAGGGCGTACCGGCTAGCGTCCGCAATGCGTTGAACGATGCCATTGGCGATTAGCCTTCAGACAGGTGCTTCCGAGCCTCGTGCATTCGCCAGGCGACCGTGTTCTCGGCGATGCCGAGGATCTCCGCCGCTTCGGCGTGGGTGAGCTGCTGGCCGGCGACCAGCACGACCGTGTTCCGAAGCGCCGGCTTCAGCCGGGCGATCGCGCTCTTCAGCCAGATCGCATCATATGTATCGCGCCCGTCCGAGGGCTGGGCGAGGCTGGCAAGGACCGTCAGCCGGTCGATCATTCCGCCGAGCGAGCGGCGCCTGCGGCGAAAATCGCGGCATGCGTTGAAAGTTATCCCGGTCAGCCAGGTCGTGAACTTCGCGTCGCCGCGGAAGCTCCCGATTTTCTCCACGAGCGTGCAGCAGACGTCCTGCGCGATGTCGTCCGCATCGCTGCGGGATCCGGTGAGTTGCCAGGCTAGGCCATGGACCCGATCGTAATGCCTTCGGATCAGCGTCTCGAATGCGGCCCGATCTCCGGCGGCTGCGGCGGCGACGAGGCGTTCATCCGTATCGCCGCTGTCGTCCGCCATGTAGCCCCCGAAACCCCCGGGGGCACCATGCACCCTGCGGCGCGCATGACAACAGCAAAGGCACGGCTAGCGGGGGTCCGCCAGATCCCGTTTCCTGGCTCAACGGTCGAAAGCGGGCTGCAATCTCCTGCTTAGCTTCCGTGATACCCCCGAAGCGAGGAAGCCGAGGAGGATCAACATCGGCGAGTCCGAGGGCGCCGCCATCGCGTAGGCCTGAGCGAACTCAAATAGCCGCAGAACAGGCCCCGGCAGCGTGTGCTTCCGGGGCCATTCCTTTGTGAACGCTACCATAGCCTGTTCCCGGCGACTTCCATTTTGCCGGCGGCGATGGCGAGGACGTCGGCGACTTCCTCGGCCGAATGGCCGGGATTGAGCCTGCCGAGGAGAAACGGGTCGAACTCTTCGTGAATCCGGCCATCCTCGCCGCGGGTCACGACCCAAACTCGGGCTTTGTGGTCGATGCTGTCGATCTGCTCATATTTCATGTCGTGCTTCCTTCTGGGGACCCCGGGCGCACGCAGCTGGGGAGGGCTGGGGGTTAGGGCGCGCGCCCGGGGAACAGGTTCAACCGACCTTGAGCTTCCCGTTCATCCGGATCGGGCGGTTGAGATTGAAGTAGTTTGGCGAGGTCTTCATCACTCTCTGGTGGATTTCCTCGAACTGCTCGGGAGTGCCATTGCCCTTGATCAGGACCTCGTAATTGAGGGCCTCGTAGCCGGCGGGCACCTTGTCATCCAGGCCGAGGAAACCACGCAGGTCGAGGTTGCCGGAGGTCCGGATCTCGAGCGTATTGAGCGTGATCCCTTTGGTCGCGGCACCGGCGACATAGCCGACCGTCATGCAGGCGTTGACCGCGGCCATCAGTAGCTCCTGCGGGTTGGGAGCGCCGTCGGAGCCGAGCAGCTCGTTGGGCTCGTCGGCGACGATCTTGTGGCTGCGGTGGATCCGCTCGCCTGCAAGGGTGAAGCCGTCGACGGTGGTCTCGCTGCGGGTTTGCCCCATCCATCGAGTGGTGACGTCGAAGCTGACCTTGGCCTGGCCGGCATCCTTTTCGATCGCCTCGACGACTTCGCCGAGGGCATTCAAATCGAGGCCGTTGACGCGGCTTTTCACAGTGTCGAGCATTTCATTTCTCCTTGGTATGGGTATTCAGGCGAAGAGGGGCGCGGCGTCGATGATCCGCCACGCGGCGAAGGGTGAGATGGATTCGAGCGTGTCGACGAAGCGATCGTGGACCATGCCGGAGCCGATGTAGGTCCAGCGCGCGGCCTGGTGCTGCTGCGCGATGATCGCATCGCGGTCCTCGACCTTGCGTCCGATCGCCTTCTCGAGCGCGTCGATGTTGAACCCGGCCTGGGTCTTGAGCCCATCGTCAAGGAAGCTCCCGATCTCGAAGTACTGGTCGATCGCTTTGCCGATCTCCTCCTCGGTCCGTCCTTCGGCGAGCGAATGGACGATCAAGGTGTCGAGCTTCGCGTGCTGCGCTTCCTCCATCCAGTGATGCTTGAGGAGGCTCTTGAAGAGCGGGTCGAGATCGCCGTCGTCGCGGACCGAGCCGAGATAATGCTGCTGTGTCATCCACTCGATCATCAGGATGAGGAGACCGACCGCGAGCGGGTCGTGGCGAAGCACCTCGGCGCCGATCGCCTGCGACGGCCCGATCATCTGGCATTCGACCGGGAAGCCGCGGACGAAGGCCGCGTGGAAGCGCTTGAACAGATGGATGTGCTTGGCTTCCTCGCCCGCGAAGTTGAGCAAAGCGCGGATGCGCCAGTCGTCGTTGCGGATCTGGTCGCGTGCGTGGTCGAGCAGGAAAGGCAGAATGAACTCTTCGACGACCACGAAGATACTCAGATACTCATGCGCCACGATCTGGTTGAGGATTCGCTGCTCGGACGGATTGAGCGACGAAATCGCCGCGGTCCGCGCGAGGCTGTCGGGCATAAAGTTGCGGTTGAAGTCGAGCTCCTGGTCGGCCGGGAGCACGTCGTCGAGCAACCACTGCGCCCGGAGCGAGCTGGCGAGCGTCCGCTGATAATTGAAGTCATGATACATGATTCTATCCCTTTTCGTTTAGTGACCGGTGACGAACGGAAGCAGGGCGATCGCGATTGTCGTTGCGCTGGAAAGAGTCGTGAAGAACACTACCACCACATTTTCTGATCGCACAGAGTTGCCTTCGGTATTCATGAGGAAAAATCCAATCTTTATTCGTGCGAGAATCTACTTTGCCGGAAACAATACTTCCAACTTGACGAATCAGGTCACGAGTTGACGGGATCAGCATCTACGCATCTTGGGCGTTTGCCAAAATGATTACGCTGCCGGATAAATTGACCGAAACGCCGCATACGTATGCGGAGCGGGGCCCCCGAATGGACGTGCTCGACGAGATCCTGAGCTCGCTGCGGCTGGCCGGCGGTGTGGTGGTCGACGGCGAGTTCAGCGGTGACTTCTGCGTGGCGGCGGAGTTCACGCCGGGCCACTTCGCGCCCTTCTACTCGGTGCCGGACAAGCTGATGAGCTATCACTATGTCCGTTCGGGCAAGCTGATCGTCGAGGTAGAGGGGATGCCGCCGGCCACCCTCGAAGCTGGATCGATCGCCATTCTTCCTCGCAACGATCCGCATCGCCTGGCAAGCAAGCTCGGCATTCCGCCCGCCGATCCGAGCGAGATCAGCAAGATCACCGCCAACGGCGTGCACCAGGTGTCGGCGGGCACCGCCGGCGACAAGGCCGAAGTGTGGTGCGGCTTCCTCGAAACCGCGAACACCAGCGACCACCCGCTGCTCGACGCGCTGCCGCCGCTGCTGACACTCAAGGTCGTTGGCGGCGAGGCGGAATGGCTTGATACGTCGATGCGCTTCCTCGCAGAGCAGCAGCCCTCGTCGGAGGTGGTCGCAAAGCTCGCCGAGCTGTTCGTATCGCAGGCGGTCCGCGAATATGTCGACCGCCTGCCGCTGGGCGCGAGCGGCTGGCTGCGTGGTCTCACCGATCCTGCGGTGACCAAGGCGCTTTCCATCATCCACACGCGCTACGCGGAGGAGCTCGACGTCGAAGGACTGGCGCGCGAGGCGGGCGTGTCGCGCACAATCCTTGGAGAGAAGTTTGCCGAGCTGATCGGCGAACCGCCGATGCGCTATTGCGCCCGATGGCGGATGCGCATGGCCTCCAACATGCTTCGGGACGGTAAAGAATCGACCGCCAACATCGCCTATGCGGTCGGCTTCAACAGCGAGGCCGCGTTCAACCGGGCGTTCAAGCGCGAATATGGAGTGCCGCCGGCGGCTTGGCGCAAGCGCGAAGAAGCGCAGCGGCTGGCGACGTCGGCGCGCGCCCTGCCGCTTCCAGAGCAGCAGGTGCAATATGCGGTCGCTGTCGACGGCACACGGCTTGCCTGGTCCGCGATCGGCGACGGGGCGCCGCTGGTGAAGACCGCAAACTGGCTCAATCATTTGGAGTTCGATTTCGAGAGCCCGATCTGGCGAGGCTGGATCAAGGAGATCGCCGCCGACTTCCAGCTCATCCGCTACGACGAACGCGGCAACGGCCTCAGCGACTGGCATACGCCGGAGCTCAGTCTCAATGCGTTCGTCGAGGACCTCGCCTGCGTGGTCGACGCGGCCGGCTTGGACAAGTTCGACCTGCTTGGGATCAGCCAGGGGGCGGCGGTCGCCGTCGCTTATTCGCTCAAATATCCGGAGCGGGTGCGGCGCATCGTCCTTTTGGGCGGCTACGCCTGCGGCTGGCGGGCGCGCGGCGACAATGAAGAAATCGCGCGGCGCGAAGCGATGCTGACGCTGACCGAGCTCGGCTGGGGCAAGGACAATCCCGCCTACCGCCAGATCTTCACGAGCTTCTACGTACCGGGTGCGAACACCGAGCAGATGGGCTGGTTCAACGAGCTTCAGCGGCGGTCAACGTCACCGGAGATCGCCGCCAAGCTGATGCGCGTGCTTTCGTCGATCGACGTCCGTCATCTGCTGGAGCTCGTTCGACATCCGACGCTGGTGTTTCACGCGCGCGGCGACCAGGCCATTCCATTCGAGCAGGGCGAGATGCTGGCGAGCGGCATTCCCGGCGCGCGATTCGTGCCGCTCGATAGCAACAACCACATCCTGCTCGAGAATGAGCCCGCCTTCCGGAGGTTCGTCGACGAGCTCCACCAATTCCTGGACGCAGAGAAGGTGGAGATCGGACCGCCCGCGATCGTCCATTCACCAAGGGAGCCGGGCGGCGACCAGATCCGAACGTGCAATGCACGTGACGGATCCACGATCGCCTACGCGATGAGCGGGTCAGGCTTCCCGCTCGTCAAGGCGCAGAACTGGATCACGAACCTCAGAACGGACCGCACCAACCCGTCCTATCGCCACTGGATCGCGGAGGGTTCCCGCAGCAATCGCTTCGTTCGCTCGGACATGCGAGGGTTCGGCCTGTCGGAGCTCGAGCCGCGAGTGTTCAATTTCGAATCCATGGTCGGTGATCTCGCGGCGATTATCGATGACGCTGGTTTCGAGCAGTGCGACCTACTTGGCGTTGCCCATGGAGCGCCGATTGCGATCGCGTATGCGGCCCGGAATCCGGAGCGGGTACGCAAGATGGTCCTAGTGAACGGCTTCGCCGCGGGCTGGCGAGTGCGCGCCGACCCGGAGGAGATCGCGTGGCGCAACTCGCTGATGGAGATGAACCAGCGCGAATGGGCGTTCCGGCGGAGCTTGCTCGGCGAAATGTTCCTGACTCTTTACTTCCCCACCGCCGACCAGGAGCTGATCGACTGGCACAACCGTCATTTCGACGAGTTTGGACCGACCGAGCGCCTGATGCAGATGATCGAGCTCGCGGCCGATATCGACGTCCGCGGAGAGCTCGCGAAGATCGAGGCGGAGACTTTGGTCTGCCATTCCAACAATGACGGTAATGCGCCGATATCAACCGGGCGAGCGGTGGTGGAGGCGATCAAGGGGGCGCACTTCGTCGAACTCGACAGCGCGAACCACATCTTGCTAGGTGACGAGCCGGCCTGGCCTGTGTTCGTGAAGAAGCTGCGGGGCTTCCTTGGGCGGGGCGTTGCGGTCAAAGCGACGATGCCGGCCGCCCTGACCTAAGAATTGGTCGGCCGCGAGCGCGGCGACGGCTTCCAATGCTGTTTCGCGAGACCGAGAGGTTCCAATCGATCGACGATGCGCGTGAGTCAGCTTGTGCGGCGCATTGCGATCGGGTTCCATGAGAGCACGTGCGGCTCGAGCCCATATCTCGGCTCGAACCGTGGGACGCGTCGAGCTTCCGCGTGCGTGGAATCCGCCGGTGTCGATCGCGACGAGCGTGTTGGCGGGAACGGCGAAACGCTTCGGCTGAGGAAGCGCAAGCGAATCCAGCTCTTCGGGAGAGATGCGGAGCGAGCCGCGCTGAAGCTCGAGCTGCGGATCGGATGGGCCGCACGCATGACCTATCAGGATCATCTGTGCATAGCAGAGCGGCCCGGAGCGGGTGCTGGCGATGTAGCTCAGCAAACCGTTCCATTTCTTGTCGCGCAGTACCCGCGAAGTTGCAGCACTTTCGCGAGGAGATCTTGGGCCGATTGGAATGCGCCTGGTGATCGTGACGCCCTGCTGATGCTGTCGAGCATCGAACGCACCGCTGAGGATTGATGATCGGAGGCGCTTGAAGTCATCGGCAGGCAGGAATTCACGTACCTCGACGAAACCGTCGCGATCGAACTGCTCGCGCCAGCCGCCGGGGACAGCCGAGGCGAGACGGCCTCTTCGCATCCACGTGAGGCGGTGGGCCAGCCTCAAACGGGAGACGTGGCAAGCCTAGCCGGTCAGCCTGCGCGAGCCGAGGAGCGGATTATCGACGAGGCTCATTGTGCTCGTCGGCAGCGCGAGCAGCCAGATAGGCGCGCCGCACCAGCGGCGCAGCGACGGCCCGACCAAAACCCGGGGGCGGTTGCCTAGCGGACCCTTGGACCCCCAAACGGCAGCGGCGGCGGTGGCCGACGGTCGCGGCGGGGGAGCTGCGCCTGATAGGCGACGCCGCAATGCTCGACGCAATAAGGGAAGCCGGGGTTGGCGGGCTCGCCGCAGAAATGAAAATCCGGCTCGCCGGGGTGGCCGATCGGCCATTTGCAGATGCGGTCGTTGAGTTCGAGCAAGCTGGTCTTGTCGGCGACCTCGGGGCTTGGCTTGGCCGGAACGAGGCGGCGCGGCGGAGCGGGCGGGATCGGCGCCTGCTGCTCGCCGGGACCCTGACGGATGAAGCCGCCGGGACCGATTGAGCGATATTGCATCTCCGGCGCGGAACGTGGCGGCGTGGGCGCGTGCGGAGCTGCCGATGGCGTCGCGGGTGTCGCGGCCGCAGTCCTGGGCGCTTCGGCCCTCGGAGCAGCCTTGGGTGCTGAAGCCGCGGGCGCCGAAGCTGCAGGCGCGGGCTTCTTCGCTTCCTTCTCCTCGCCCGGCTTTACCGGGGAGGGGCGCTGCTCGAGGCCGAGGCGGTGCGCCTTGCCGATCACTGCGTTGCGGCTGACGCCGCCAAGCTCGTCGGCGATCTGGCTGGCGGTGGCACCGTCGTGCCACATCTTCTTCAGACGCTCGATACGCTCTTCGGTCCAGGACATCTTTAAATTCGCTCCAATTCCTTGCGGGCCGCGACTTCAACCGATACGCGCGGCGCCGTGAACGACCAATCCATAAACGATCCTCAAGCGCGATGGGTGCGCTTCGCGCCGGGTAAACCGGTGCTGGTGGGCGTCAATTGGGGAGGCCTCAAGACCCTTTATATCAAGGAGGTGAGGCGGTTCTTCAAGGTCCAGATGCAGACGGTCTGGGCGCCGGCGATCACCACCCTCCTGTATCTCGCGATCTTCACCGTCGCGCTGGGCCGCGCCGGACGGATGGTGATGGGCTTCCCGTTCGCGAACTTCATCGCCCCGGGGCTGATCGTGATGGCGATGATGCAGAACGCTTTCGCCAACTCCAGCTTCTCGCTGCTGGTCGGCAAGATCCAGGGCAATATCGTCGACTATCTGATGCCGCCCTTGTCCACCGGTGAGCTGATCGCGGGGCTTGTCGGAGCAGCGGTAACGCGGGCGTTCCTTGTCGGATTCGCGGTCTGGCTAGCGATGCTGCTGTGGCCTGGGGTGTCGGTGGACATCCACAATATCGGGCTCGTGCTGTGGTTCGGGCTGATGGGCGCGCTGCTGCTGTCATTCCTCGGTCTGCTGACGTCGCTGTGGGCGGAGAAGTTCGACCATGCCGCCGCCGTGACCAACTTTGTGGTGACGCCGCTCTCGCTGCTCTCTGGCACCTTCTATTCGGTTAGCCAACTGGCGCCGAAGTTCCAGGCGATTAGCCACGCGAACCCGTTCTTCTACGTCATCTCCGGCTTTCGCGCCGGCTTCCTCGGAACGAGCGATTCGCCGCTGTTGATAGGGGCGCTTGGGCTGCTCATCCTCAACATCTTGCTGTGGGCGCTCTGCTACGCGCTCCTGAAGAGCGGCTGGAAGATCAAGAACTAGCGATTTTTCAAATCGGTCTCATCCAATGCCCTCAAATCGCCGTCTAAGCTTCGGAAAACCGGAGGAGTACGGCGATACGGCCGCTCGAGATTGCCGACCTGCAACCTACAATTGAGCAGACTGTGATTCTGATCGCCCTGTTGTCGGGGATTTTCTTGGTTTCATCGATATGTTCAAGCTGTTCGCGACGATAATTACCCACCGGACGCTGCGAAGGCGGTCGAGACCAAACCGCAGATGGCAGAGAGACTGCTCGGCAAACTCACTTCACAGCGTGAAGGGTCCAGCGAGGACCGGCTCGCGATCATCCTCATTGCGATTGGTGTCGCGATCGTTGTCGGTTCGCTCATTGCAGTGGACGATCGCGGGCCCGCCCAGCGCCGGTTGCCGTTTGGCGCGGCGAATTCCCGGCTGTTGCCGTCGCCGTCCTGCTGGTTGCGTTCGCGCTTCTCGTCGCACTGCTCAGCCGCCCGCCTACGCAAGGCAGTGTTGCGGGGGAGCCGATTCGCGACGTTAATGATGTTGAACGGCGTCTGACGGCGGCGTTCAGACCTGAATCAAGGGAATCATCGCACATTCCTCTCCATCAATCACTCGATGAAGGAGAGCCGTAATGCGTAAGTTGGTTCTTTCCCTTGCCGCCGCGGGCGCGGCTCTTGCTGTCGCCAGCCCCGCCGCCGCTCAATATTATCCGCAGCCCCAGCAATACGGCTACGGTTATGGCAACAAGTATAACGGCGATGGGCGTGGCGATTACGGCCGGGTGCGCTCGCTCCAGACGCGCATCGATGCCGTGCAGCGCCAGATCCGGGTGCTTGATCGCCGCGACGTGATCGGCGACCGCAGCGCGGACCGGCTGCGCGACCAGGCCGGGCATCTCGAAAGCCAGTTTCATCATGCGATGCGCAATGGGCTGAACGGCTACGAGGCCAGCAACATCGAGCAGCAGCTCGCCGAGCTCGAGCGTCGAGTGCAGTTCGCAACGCAGAACCGCTACGGCCGCGACCACGAGGGGTACCATCGCGACTAGGGCGTAAGCTTGGTCGTTTGTGAGGGCGCTCCGGACCTCTCCGGGGCGCCCTTCGTTCATCCGGGTGCCTAACGCGTGAACCGTGGCTAACGGCGGCGTTCAGGGCGTAACAATTAGCGTGTCGTAAAAGGCCCGCATCAACTGCTCATAGGGAGAGCGATCATGCGTAAGTACCTAGTTCCGATCGTTGCAGCAGCGTCCGCGCTGGCGATCGCAGCCCCCGCGTCCTCGCAGGCCTGGGCGCCGCCGGTCTACAACTACCAGCCCTACAATTACGGGCGCGGTTTCGTCGGCCATGATTTCGCGCGTTCCATGGAGGGCCGCGTCGAGCGGATCCGCCGCGACATCCGGCAGATGGAATATCGCCGGATCCTATCTCCGCGCGAGACCCAGTCGCTCGAATATCAGGCTTCGAACCTTCAGGGCCGGATCTATCGCGCATCGCGCAACGGCATCCAGCCGGGTGAGGCGCAGCGGCTGGAGAGCCAAATCCGCCGGCTCGAGTTTCGAGTCTCGCGCGAAGCGACCGACTGGAACCGTCATCCCGGTTACGGCCGTTACTAGACCGCATTCGTAGTCCGTAAGAGAGGCGCGGGATCGGCTCCCGCGCCTTTTTCTTTTTTAGGCCGTACGGCTATAGCGGCGGCTCATTCAAAGGAGCTGACAGTCCATGGCCATCACGCCGCTCATGCCCGTATATCCGCGCTCGCCTGTCCGGCCAGTGCGGGGTGAGGGTGTCTATCTCATCGGTGAGCAGGGCGAACGCTACCTGGACTTCGCGGCCGGCATCGCGGTGAACCTGCTTGGCCATGGTCACCCACACCTGACGAAGGCGCTCCAGGACCAGGCGGCGACGCTGCTCCACGTCTCGAACCTTTACGGGTCTCCGCAGGGCGAGGCGTTCGCGCAGCGGCTGGTCGACAACACCTTCGCCGACACCGTCTTCTTCACCAATTCAGGCGCGGAAGCTGTCGAGTGCTCGATCAAGACGGCGCGGCGGTATCATTACGCCAAGGGCAACGCGCATAAGCACAACCTGATCACTTTCTCGAATGCCTTCCATGGCCGGACGATGGCGACGATCAGCGCGACCGACCAGGCGAAGCTTCGCGACGGCTTCGCGCCGCTCCTCACCGGCTTCACGGTCGTCGATTTCAACGATCTCGATGCGGCCCTCGCGGCGATCGACGAGAATACGGCCGGATTCCTCGTCGAGCCGATCCAGGGCGAGGGCGGCATTCGGCCCGGCTCGCATGAGTTCCTATCGGGCCTCCGCGCCGCCTGCGACGAGCATGACCTCATGTTGGTCTATGACGAGGTTCAGTGCGGCGTCGCGCGCACCGGCTACCTTTACGCATACCAATATTACAATGTGGCGCCGGACATCATGGCGTCTGCCAAAGGCATTGGCGGCGGCGTCCCGATGGGCGCGTGCCTCGCGACCGAGAAGGCGGCTGCCGGTATGGTGATTGGAACGCACGGATCGACCTTTGGCGGCAATCCATTCGCGATGGCGGCCGGCCAGGCAGTGTTCGACGTCGTCGCGAACGAGGAGTTCCTCGCGGAGGTTCGGCAGAAGGGAGAGCGGCTGCGTTCTGCGCTGGAGCAGATGATTCCGAATCACGATCATCTGTTCGAAAGCGTTCGCGGCGTGGGGCTGATGCTCGGGGTGAAGCTGAAATCCGACAGCCGTGCGTTCGTGAACTACCTGCGGACGAAGGGGCTGCTGACCGTGGCCGCCGGCGAGAACGTCATGCGCGTGCTCCCGCCGCTGACGATCGAGGAGAGCCACATCCGCGAGTTCGTGGACACTCTCTCGGCGGCGGCCGCGGAATATGAGGTGCCTGCAGCGGCGGCCTGATGACGGGTTGTTGTCGCGAAGCGACGCCGATCCTATCTTCCCCTCATGCTTCCAGTAGAGCTCAATTCCGACGTCGCGCTCGGCGTCGCCATCTCCTCGCGTAACGCGCGTGGGCGGATCGCGCGGCTTGGGTCGGTGGTCGACGCGATCCTTGGCTGCCATCAATATCCGCCGGTCATCGAGAAGCTGCTCGCCGAAGCGCTGACGCTGACGGCGCTGCTCGGTTCGCTGCTCAAGGAGCCGCAGGGACAGCTTACGTTGCAAGCGCAGACCGACGGCGGGGCGATCGATCTTCTCGTGTGCGACTATCTTGGAGGCGAGCTTCGCGGCTACGTCCGTCACGACCCCGAAAAGCTCGAGAAGCTGACGGCCGAGCCGACACTGCAGGAGCTGTTCGGCAAGGGCTATCTCGCAATCACCTTCGACCAGCCCGTCTCTGACGAACGCTACCAGGGCATCGTTCCGCTCGAGGGCAAGAACCTCGGCGATGCTGCCCAGAGCTATTTCGCGCAGTCAGAGCAGATCCCGAGCCTGGTGCGGCTGGCTGCGGAGGAACGAGGCGAACATTGGTTCGCGGGCGGGCTATTGCTCCAGCATCTGCCGGAAGGCGAGGAGGGCCGGGAGCGCCTTCACACGCGGCTAGATCATCCTGACTGGCCGCACGTGGCGATCCTTGGCGGGTCGGTGAAAGCGGAGGAATTGACCGATCCCGGGCTTCCGCTTGACGACCTCGTCTGGCGACTGTTCCACGAAGAGGAGGAGCTCCGCACGCTCCCCGCGCTCAGGCTCAGCCGCGGCTGCCGATGCGATCCGGCCTATGTGCGGTCGGTGATCGCGCGCTTCCCGGCGGACGAGCGCGAGGCGATGGTCGGCGACGACGGATTGATCACCGTCGACTGTGCGTTCTGTTCGTCGAGCTTTGCGATCAAGCCGGCTGAGCTGAATTGAGATCAAAATTTGGAGCAATTCATTTTCCAGCGTTAACTTGTGCATGTTAAACGAGGCGCCATGCGGGGGTGGATGATTCTCGTCCTGGCGATCGCCGTGCCTGCGGGCGTGGCCACAGCGGCGATGCCTGCGGCGCTTGCCAAGGTTGCAGGCGGGCTGTGGGAGATCAGCGGGGCGCCCGGCACTCAGGCGCCCGTTCGCGAGTGCGTCACGAACGTCATGGCGCTCGCCCAATACGAGCATCGCGGACTGAATTGCTTGCGCAGCGTGATCAGCGACAGCGCGACCGAGACACGCATCAATTACAAATGCGGGCCGAAGGGATTCGGCGAGAGCGACGTCGAGGTGGTCACACCCCGCTCACTGACGATCCGCACGCAGGGAATCTCCGATCAATTGCCCTTCAATTACGTGCTGGAAGCCCGGCGCTTGGGCGATTGCGAGAAAAGCGCTCCCCCCCAACACCATTAAGGCTCCGTTTAACCGCCTTGCGGTACCTAAGGTGCGTGCCGGATTTGGCACGCTTTCCTCCCATCGGGCGCAAGCCCGATAACTGGGCCGCCTTTCCCAAGGGATCGGCGGCCCTTCTTTTGTTGCTGTGGACGCCTTAAGGGCCGCCGCCGTGCCCTATTTGCTCATCAAGGCTGCCATATCCGGCGCGATCGTTGCCGCGGTTTCGGAGATCGCCCGGCGCTATCCCGGCTGGGGTGGCCTTCTCGCATCGCTTCCGCTGACGGCGCTGCTCGCGGTCATCTGGCTTTGGCGGGACAGTCATGATCCGGAACGTGTTGCTGAGCTCGTCGTGGGCACCTTCTGGTTTATCCTGCCATCGCTGCCGATGTTTCTCATCCTGCCGTGGATGCTGCGATTGGGAGTGGCCTTCTGGCTCGCGCTCGCGCTCAACGTCGCGGGGACGCTTCTCCTCTATTGTCTGTGGTTCTGGGCGGCGCCGAGGATAGGCGTCAAACTGTGAGGAAGACCGCAGTCGTCCTTCTCTCCGGCGGGCTCGATTCGATGGTTTGCGCGGGCATCGCGCGCGAGCGGGGCTTTTCGGTTATCGCGCTCACGATCGACTACAACCAGCGCCATCGCATCGAGCTCGACGCGGCGCGAGCGATCGCCGCCAAGTTGGCGGAGCGGCAAATCACGCTGCCACTCGATCTTCGTGCCTTTGGCGGATCGGCGCTCACCGACGATATCGATGTGCCCAAGCAGGGGGTAGGCGAGGGCATTCCGGTGACTTACGTGCCGGCGCGCAACACGATCTTCCTCGGTCTCGCGCTTGGCCTCGCTGAGGCGAGCGGAGCGCGCGACATTTTCATCGGCGTGAATGCGCTCGATTATTCGGGCTATCCCGACTGCCGGCCCGAATTCATCGCGGGATTAGAAAAGGTCGCGAACCTCGCCACGAAGGCGGGAGTGGAGGGTGATCGGTTCACCATCCACGCGCCCCTTCAGCATATGAGCAAGGCGGAGATCGCGCGCGAAGCGGAGAGGCTTGGGCTCGATGTGGCGCTTAGCCACAGCTGTTACGATCCGCTGCCCGACGGCCGCCATTGCGGGCGGTGCGACGCCTGCCAACTCCGCAGCAAGGGCTTCGCCGAGGCGGGGCTCGAAGATCCGACAGTCTACGCATGACCTACGCGGTCAAGGAATGCTTCCTGACGTTGCAGGGCGAGGGCGTGCAGTCGGGCAGCCGTGCGGTGTTCCTGCGCTTTGCGGGCTGCAATCTCTGGTCGGGCCGCGAGCAGGACCGGGCCGCCGCGCAGTGCACCTTCTGCGATACGGATTTCGTCGGGACCGACGGCGAGGGCGGGGGGAAGTTCGCTGGCGCCGAGGCTCTTGCGGCCCATGCGGAATCATTGTGGGGGTCTGGCGCAGAAAACAGGCTGGTCGTCGTTACTGGCGGCGAACCCATGCTGCAGCTCGACCGCGAGCTGGTGGAAGCGCTGCACGCCCGGGGATTCCGAGTCGCGGTGGAAACGAACGGTACGCTCGCTGCGACGTCGGGCATCGACTGGATCTGCGTGAGCCCAAAGCCTGGAACCGAGGTCGTGCAGCGTTCGGGGAACGAGCTAAAGCTAGTCTGGCCGCAAGATGAAATCGATCCTGCCGAGCTGGAGGGCTGGGCCTTCGAGCATTTCCTCGTACAGCCCATGGATTGCGAGCGATCGGACGAAGCCGTCGAGGCCGCGATCAGGCTGGCGATGGAGCGGCCGAAGTGGCGTCTGAGCCTTCAGACGCACAAGGTCGTGGGGCTGGCCTAGCTTACTCGCTGTTGCCGGTAGCGTTGGCGATGCCGCTGGAGGCCGTCGATGACACCGGCGGTTTGCTCTTCGGGGCAGGCGATACGGTCTGCGGCTTCGGCTTCGGCAAGGACGAGGCATTGCCCACGTCGCCTGAGACATTCCCAAGGTCGTTTATGGGGGATTCGGCGGCCATGTTCGCGGCATCGCCAGTCACTGCGTCGATCGCCGTGACGTCGTTGGAGACGATGTTCTCCGCCGTCAGATTCTCGTCGACGTTCATGCTGTTGTCGGTCTGGCCATTCTTTGTGCAGGCGGCGAGGGCAAGGGCACCGGCAATCAGAATCAGGGCGCGCATCGAAAACTCCAGGGACAAAAAAGAGGCTGCCGGCAAGTACCGGCAGCCTCTTGAAAAGCCAACGCCCCCGAAACCGGAGGCGCAACATGCTTACATCGCGTTGTTGGTCGTCGCGTTGGCGTCCGCAGCCGGAGCCGTGGCGTTCATGTCCGTCGCGTTCATGTCCGTCGCGTTCATGTCCGTAGCGTTCATGTCCGTCGCGTTCATGTCGGTGGCGTTCATGTCAGTCGTCGTGAGATTCTCATCGACGTTCATGGTGTTATTGGCGTTGTCGTTGCTGCTGCAAGCCGCAACCGCCAGGGCCGCGCCAGCGACCAGGATAAGAGCACGCATTCAAGACTCCCTATTTATTGCGATCTGCAGGGGTTACCCCCGCCGCAAATCGCGCGAACCATAGTCTGAAGCGCAAGCTTCCATCAAGACTCTTTGCACGGCCGTGACAAAGCCTTGAGAAACGACAAGAAAGTCCGCTTCAGAGCGGCATCAACCCCGTCGAGCCCCGTTTGTTTCCCCAGTTGGGCAAGGCTTGTGACCCCGAATTCGGAGATTCCGCACGGCACGATGCCGCTGAAATGCGAAAGATCGGGAGCGACGTTGATCGCCAAGCCGTGGAGCGTTACCCAGCGCTTCACGCGCACTCCCAGCGCACCGATCTTGGCTTCGCCAGACCCTTTGCCGACCCAGATTCCGATGCGTCCCGGGGCGCGATGTGCGTCCACTCCCAGCTCGGCAAGGGTGTCGATCATCCAGCATTCGAGAGAGTGGACAAAGCGGCGGATGTCCTTCCCCCGCTTTTCGAGGTCGAGCATCACATAGCCGACGCGCTGGCCGGGCCCGTGATAGGTGTAACGGCCGCCGCGGCCGGCTTCGTACACCGGGAAGTTCTGCGGGTTGGTTAGCTCGGAGGGGTCGGCGCTGGTGCCGGCGGTGAAGAGCGGCGGGTGCTCGAGCAGCCAGACGCATTCCTTCGCATTTCCGTCGCGGATCGCTGCCGCGCGCTCCTCCATGAAGCAAAGCGCCTCGTCATAGAGGACCGGCGCTCCGCTGACGCGCCATTCAATGTCTTCCAGCCCGTTCATCGCTGCGGCTGACATGGGCGCGCCCTCAAATCGGGGCAAGCGTTGCGCGATTGCCGATGCGTCCGCATAAGACGGGACGCAGCGGGGAATGATTGCATGAAGGTTTCGCTTTCACGGGCGTGGGAAGAGACAACGGGAGTGCTGGCGCGCGACGGCCGACTGTTCATCGCCGTCGCGCTTGCGCTGTTCGTGCTTCCCGGGCTCATCGTCAACGTCAGCATGCCTGACATGGTGCCGGGGCAGCTTCCGCCTGGCGGGCCGTGGGTTGCGGTCGGAGTGATTGCCCTTCTTGTCTCGCTTGTCGGCCAGCTGGCGACGATCCGCCTTGCCATGGAGCCGCATGTCGCGGTCGGCGAAGCAATCGCGCATGCGCTCAAGCGCCTCCTTTCCTATGTCGCTGCGATGCTGCTGTGGCTAGTTCCCCTGCTGCTCGTCGGCTCGATGCTGTACGCCGTCCTCGAGGTGAACGCCGCGCATCCACCGGTTGCCGTATCGCTTGCGCTGATCGTGCTATGCGTGGTGCTGGGGTTCGTCGCCGTTCGCATGATCCTGGCTTCGGCGGTGGCCAGCGCCGAGGATGACGGCCCGCTGACGATTCTCAAGCGAAGCTGGGAGCTTTCGAGGGGCAATTGGTGGCGGCTGTTCACCTTCCTGTTGCTGTTCGGCGTCGGGGCTCTCTGCCTGATCTACGCAGTAGACCTCGTCGTCGGGCTAATCGTCCGCATGACTCTGGAGGATGCAGGCCCGCGGTCGCTCGGAGGCTTAGTGATTTCGATCGTAAGCCAGCTGGTCAGCGCGCTCCTGTCCGTCATCCTGTTCGTGATGCTCGCCCGGATCTACGCCCAGCGCGTTGCCGGCGGGGCTCAGCCCTCAGTACCCAGCAGCGGCACCTGAGGGGCCGAATCCATCGGAAGAATCCCCGAAAGACGTGGGTCGGGAAAGCGTTCGACCGCGCGCTTGTAGGGGCTGAAGCCGGCACGTCGGTAGGCCGTTAGAGCCGCAGGGTGATCGAGCGAACAGGTGTGGACGTGGACTCGGGCGACGTCCTCCCTCCAGGCGAGCTTGACCGCCTCCGCCAACAGCCATTTCCCGTGTCCCTTCCCAGCCAGCTCAGGGATCAGCCCGATGAAGGCAAGCTCGCATTCGTGCGGCTCACGCAGGTCGAGCTCGACGATTCCGACCTCGCGGTCGTTCTCGTCGCGGATCGAATATAACTCGACCTTTGGGTGCTGGATGATCGCGGCCAGATGCGCGTCGTCGAGGGTCAGGCGCGAGAACCACAGCCAGGGCGCTCCGACGAGCCGGAACAGCAGGCGGTAGTGATCGGGCTCGGGCGCTCCGACCCGGTGGAGCGACAACGGAGACCAGTAAGCGTGCCGTTCCGGCAGTGACCGCATCTCCAGATAGGTGACGACGGCAGCGAGCTCGCCACCGGGGACCACTTCGTAGCTCATCTCCACCTCGCCAGTGGCGGCAGGCTCATGAGGATAGCATCGACGTTGCCGCCGGTCTTGAGCCCGAAGAGCGTGCCGCGGTCGTACAGCAGGTTGAACTCGACGTAGCGGCCGCGGAATTCGAGCAGGCAGTCCAGATCCTCCTGATTGAACGGCGTGTCCATCCGCTTGCGGACGAGCTCGGGGAAGATATCGAGGAAGGCTTCGCCAACGTCCTTGGTGAAGGCGAAGTGCGCGTCGAAATGGTCTTCGAGATAGTCGTAGAAAATGCCGCCTACGCCGCGCGAGACTCCGCGGTGAGGGAGCCAGAAATATTCCTCCGCCCATTTCGAGAAGCGCGGATAGAAGGTCGGATCGTGGGCGGCGCAGGCTGCGCGGAGGCGGGCGTGGAAGGCCTCGGTGTCCCCTTCATAGGGGATAGGGGGGTTGAGATCGGCGCCGCCGCCGAACCAGCGTTTCGTCGTCGTCAGGAAGCGTGTGTTCATGTGGACGGCGGGCACATGCGGGTTGGCCATGTGGGCGACGAGGCTGATCCCGGTGGCGAAGAAGCTTGGGTCGTTCTCGGCCCCGCGGACGCTTTTCGCGAACTCGGGCGAGAAGGCCCCGCCGACGGTGGAGACATTCACGCCGACCTTCTCGAAGACCTTGCCGGTCATTTGACCGCGAACCCCGCCGCCGCCCGGCTCGCCGCCGGCGTCGGTTCGGTCCCAGGCCGTGTAGGCGAAGGTCGCGTCGGACCCTGCTTCGCGCTCGATCGCCTCGAACTCGGCGCAAATACGGTCGCGAAGCGATTCGAACCAGTCGCGGGCAGCCTGTTGCTGGTCGTCGAGGTCGAGCATTTCGGGGCTTCATCGCGGGACGGCGGGGCGGACGCAAGCCGCGACATGGCAAAGATGTAATCTCGGCATAAATCCACGGTTCACCGTCCGACAGTCACCTCGCGCGGGAAGCAGGGGCCCACGCCGCGTTGCGGCAAGATCAAAGGACCAAGCAGGCATGAAGACGTTGCTTGCCACGATCGCGCTCGGCGCGACGATCATTTCGACTCAGGCGCTTGCCCAGGACCAGCAGGGCGGACGCGGCGGCTGGATGCAGCAGGACATGACCCGCCAGCAGGCGCAGCAGATGGCCGATCAGATGTTCCAGCGCTTCGACGCCAACCATGACGGGGTGCTGACGCGCCAAGAAGCCGAGCAGGCCGTCTCGCAGGCCGGCGGCCGCGGCGCTCGGATGCTCGACCGCATGTTCGGCGACGCGCAGTCGCTGACGCTCCAGCAGGCCGAAGCGCAGGCGCTGGCGCGGTTCGACGCGCAAGACCTCAACCACGACGGGACGGTGACCGCCGCCGAGCGGCAGCAGGCGCGCGAGGCGATGCGGGCGCAGCGCGGGGTGCCCGCCGCCCCGCCGGCGCCACAGACGCCGCCTCCACCTCCGGGTCAGTAAGCCCGGCGCTGGGCGCCGACGAGCATCCTTAGGAGCATGGCGACGGGGCGGGGAACGCCGACCTTTCCCTCGAGCCAGAGGCTGACGGCGGAGCGCGAGACCCCGATCGCCTGGGCAAGGTCGTTCTGCGTGCGATAGCCGAGGCTGCGCATCGAGGAACGCAGCTCATCCGGCGACATCGAGGCGAGCATTTCGCGATTCTCGCTCAAATCGCGTCCGCCCCCCGGTCGCCAGTGCGGATCCGGATTGCCTGCTCGACGTCCATCACGAAGATCTTGCCGTCACCGATGCGCCCGGTGCGCGCTGCATTCTCAATCGCCTCGACGACATTGTCGACCTGGCTGTCCTCGACGACGACCTCGACTTTCACCTTGGGAAGGAAGTCGATCACATATTCGGCCCCGCGATAGAGCTCGGTGTGTCCCTTCTGGCGGCCGAAGCCCTTGACCTCGCTGACGGTAATTCCGGAGACTCCGACGTCGTGCAGCGCGTCCTTCACGTCGTCGAGCTTGAAGGGCTTGATGATCGCTTCGATCTTCTTCACGCGGGTGCCCTCATGAAAGCGGCGCTAATGCTAATGCCCAATCGCGGCCTCATTTCCAAGGCAGTTGAGCGCTTGAAATGAAAGCGATCATCCTTTCCGCCGGCCAGGGGTCGCGGCTCGGCCATCTCGTCGACCACAAGCCCAAGTGCCTGATCGACTTCAACGGCCGGACTCTGCTCGACCGCCAGCTCGACACGCTCGAGAAAAACGGAGTCCGCGAGGCGGTTGTCGTGACTGGATTCCACGACGAGCTGGTCAACAGGGCGATCGAAGCGCGGAGCGGTGGCCCGAACGTTCGGACGATCTTCAACCCCTTCTACAAGGTCGCGGACAATACTGGCTCGCTGTTCATGGCGCGCGAGGAGCTCGCCGGCGATTGCTTAGTGTTGAACGGCGACACTTTGGTCTCGAACGAGTTAATGAGTTGCGTGGTTGGCAACCGGCAGCACGGTATCTGCGTCACCATCGACCGCAAGGACTCGTACGACGAGGACGACATGAAGGTCGTCGCCGCCGAGGATGGGCGTCTGCGCGCGATCGGCAAGCGTATATCGGAAGGCGTGAATGCGGAATCCATCGGCCTGCTGGCCTTCCGATCGGGCGGCGCCGAGCAATTCCGCGATGCGATCGAGGGGGCGATGCGGACGAGTGAAGGCACGACCATCTGGTACCTGCGCGTCATCCATCATCTTGCCCAGAGCGGCGTGGTGTGGACGCTCGACATCAAGGGCGAGGAATGGGGCGAGGTCGACTTCCCGCCCGACGTTGACGCGGCGCGCGAGCTGACGGCGCGCTGGGACGCCGGGAAGAAGGCTGCGGCGGCCTAGCCCATGCAAGAACTCAAGCTCGGCATTCCGGTGGGTGGCGAGCGGGTATCGAGCCTTTTGCTTCGGCCGGACGGTGCGAGGGCGCTATATGTGTTCGCGCATGGCGCCGGCGTCGGCATGATGCATCCGAGCATGGAGACCAATGCGCGCGGCCTCGCCGAGCGCGGCATTGCAACGCTGCGCTATCAATTCCCGTACATGGAGAAGGGTGGAGGGCGACCCGATCCGCCGCGGGTCGCGCACGCGACGGTGCGCTCGGCCGTGGCTGCGGCGGCAGAGATCGCGCCGGAGCTTCGCCGCTTCGCCGGCGGCAGGTCTTACGGCGGCCGGATGACGTCGCAAGCGCAAGCACTCGAGCCGCTATCGGGAGTGCTAGGCCTCGCTTTCCTCGGCTTCCCGTTGCACCCGGCCGGAGCGCCGTCGATAGACCGTGCGGATCATCTGAGCCAAGTGCAAATCCCGATGCTGTTCGTATCGGGCGACCGCGACGCGCTCGCGGAGGTGGAGTTGCTGAGAACGGTCGTCGGCAGCCTCGGCGAGCGAGCAACCCTTCACTTGGTTGAGCACGCCGACCATGGACTGCGGGTTCCGGTCAAAAGCGGGCGAACCCCTACCGAAGCGCAGGCGGAAGCGCTCGATGCGATGGCGGAATGGATGATCGGCCTGAACTAACGAGGGGCGTCGGCTACGATCCTCACCCCGCAGTCACGTCCTTCACATTGTCGTCGCTGTTGCGGTCGACGTAGTAATTGTAGGGGTCGACGCCCGCGAAGGTCGGCTTCTGCACGGTATGCAGCCTGATCGTCTGCTCGCCGCTGTGGAGTGGCTGGCGGCCCATTACGACGACGTTCTTCGACGAGAATTCGCCTAGGCCCGGACGGGCGGTGAAGAGGCCCACCTCGATCGTTTCCTTGAGCGGCGCTTTCGTCTCATTGCCCTTGCCGTCGGCATAATATTTGTCCGCGTCGATCGTGAGCGTGGTGGTCCAGCCGGTCGCGTCCTTTTTCGTGACGGCGTCCTTCACCTTGAGGTCGTAGATCGTGATCTTCTCGAAGAGATCGGTGATCAGCTGCTGCTCCTCGGGAGTCTTCGCTTCCTTGCGGTACTCGTTGATGAGGTCGATCGAGCGCGGATAGGGCGGGCCCTTGAAGCGCCATTCGGCAAGGAAGCGCTGGAGGGCGCGGTTGACCGCGTCTTCGCCGAGACGCTCCTGGAGCAGGTACATTACGACCGAGCCCTTGCGGTAATGGATGTAGGGCTGGTTCTCGACGCGATAGAGCGGGAGCTCCTCGACGGCTTCGCCGGCGCGACTCCTAAGATAGAAGTCGAGCTCGTACTTTAGGAACCGGCGGATCTTGTCCGGCCCGTACATGTGCTTCATCACCATCAGCGCTGAATATTGGGCGAGCGTTTCGCTGAAGCTCGTGTCGCCCTGCATGTCGGCGCCGACCACCTGGTGGGCCCACCATTGGTGGCCCATTTCGTGGCTGACGACGTAGCTCGTGAAGTCGATCTTGGTCGGATCGTCGCTGTTGGCGTTGAAGCCGATCGATTTCAGAATATGGCATGGTGCCCGCGAACGCCTGGGCGAAGCTGGCGTAGCCCGGAAATTCGATGATCCGCGCGTAGTTGAACTGATAGGGAGCGAAGTGCGTCCGATAATAATCGAGCGCGGTACCCATTGTGTTCAGCATCTTGGGCACGTTCCAGTCGTGCCCCGGGTTGTAATAGACCGACAGCTTGAGGCCGTTATGCATCCGCGCCGCCACCTTGTAGCGGGCCGACTGGATTGAGAAGAAGTTGAGGATTGGCGCGGGACTGACGAAGCGCGCCGTGCGGCGGCCGTTCGCCGTCCTGTCTGATATCTGGTTGCCGGGGGCGATCGGAGTCTGGTCGGCGTCTGTTGAAAGCGTGATGTCGCTCATCACCCAGTCGGCGTGAATGTAATTCTCGCGCGTCGCCTTCATGTCCTCGAGCTTTGCCGGGCGAAGCTCTGCCGGGAGATGCTGGCGACGGCGCTTGGCGCGATCCTGCAGGAGGCCATTGCGGTCCATCCCGATCTGCGGCGCGAAGGCGAAATTGTTCACGAACGTGCCGTTCTCGATGATGTCGGTGTCGGGCGAGTCCGCCGGGAAGCCGTGATGCCAGATCTGTGATTTCCAGGTGAGCGCGCTGGTGGCGCCGGGGGCAAGCGGCATGTCGAAGCGATAGATGCGGTAGCCGAACTTGGGGTCGTCATAGATGAGCCGAGCTCCAGCGACCTTCAGATCGAGGAACTTCGTGTTGGTGTCGCCGCGACGGACATGCACGTCGCGGATCGGAACGCCACTCTTGTTCTGGAGGTCATAGCGGCCGACGGTGACGAGACGGCGCTCCTTCGGGAACAGTTGCACGTTCATCGTGACTTGGGTCACGGCCGGCATCGGCAGGATCTCGTATTTGAAATACTTCCGCTCGTAATCGGCCTGGTATTTTTCGAGGTCGTCGGAGGTCTGGTATTGGTTAAGGACCTTGATGTTGTAATAGCCGTACGCGCCGGTGGCGGCCATCGCGACTGCGGCGACGGCGATGATCCCGAGCGAAGTCGCCGTAGCGTAGTTACGCATCCGCCCGAGGCGTACCCGAAGCGAAAGATCGGTTCCGCGCGGCCACAGCAGGTGTGCGATCACGATCAGGATGATGCCGAAACACGTCCAGTAGAGCTGGAAGACCGCAGAGCCGAACCAGAAGCTTCCCTGGCCCATGAAATCGCTCAGGGGCACGCTCGGTCCGCCGCCGTAGCGATAGAGCGGGTCGGAATAGCCCATGTTGCTGAGGAAGATGCCGGCGACGAACCAGACGAACAGAATTGCCCAACCGGCATATTTGTTGGGGCTCAACACTTGCACGAAGACCGCGAGGATCGCGATCTGCAGGCCGTCGACCGCGGCCGGCAAGATGAACCAGGTCAGGTAGGCTCCGATGCCCAGCTCGTGCGCGCCCTTGACCACCTCATAGAAGAGCCCGGTGAGCGCGCCCGCAAGATTGACCAGCAACAGCACGACGAAGATCGCGATGATCTTCGGGACCGTGATCACCCAGCTTTCGACCGGCGTTGAATCGATGATCTCGTTGAGGTTGCGGTCGCGCTCGCGCCAGACTAGCTCTCCGCCGTAGAAGGCGGCGATCAGCAGGATCGTCACGCCGAAGCCGCCGCGTATGAGCGTCATGGTCGCAGAGACGGTCGGATGATCGGGCGTGCCATAGGCCGATGGACCGAAGAATAGCAGGACGGCGCTGAGCCCCATTCCGAACAGGGTGAGGATGAGGGTGCCAGGGCTCATCAGCACCTGTCGCACTTCGAACCTCAGTCGCGCGATGAACTGGGCCCAGCGCGACGGACGGCAATCGCGGGCGAAGATCGCTTCGCCGCCGTTCGCGGGAGCGGCGCTCGAAAGCTCGGTCTCACGCTTCTCGCGCATTGCCAGGCGCTTCAATCGCCATTTCGAGGGAGCCCGCTCGCTCATCGAGAAGCCCCACACAGTGATGGCGAGAAAGACGATGCCGAGCACGACCGCGAGGATGCGGTTGAACAGCAGTGCGCCGGTAAGATCGACCAGCCTGCTGTTCATCTCCGACTGGGTCCAGTAGCGCGTCGCTTGTCCAAGAGCGCCGGTGCCGAGCGGCTCGTATCGCGCCATGACGTCGCGATATTCGATCTTCTGTCCGACCACGCTGGTGGCGATGAGGTAGCCGATCACCACCGCTACGGTGCCGATGTACGCGGCCATCATCGAACGCAGGCGGGTTGCCAGGGCGAAGAGGAGCGCGCTGGTCAGGAAGATATTAGGGATCGCGAAAAGCAGGAACGGCCAGGCGTAGTAAGAGAGGTTCTGGGGCCCGATCGTTTCCGGATCGACCCAGGGCATGAGCGAGCCCGCGAACATGCCGACCGGCACGGATAGATAGCCGATCAGCGCGACGAGCAACCCGCCGAGGAAGCGTCCGAGGATGATCTGGGACTTCGTGACGGGCGTCGCGCGGACGATTGGCGCAAACCCGCTGCTGTCGTCACGAACGATGGCGTTGGCGACGAACGCGGTGACCACGAACAGATAGAAGAGGCTGAGCGCCCCGGTCGCGACTGCGATCGCGAAAGGCGCATTTTCGTGAACCGCGCCTGGCGTGCCGATTCGCACATTCTCGCTCGCGGTAATCGCGAAACCCATGAGGAAGAAGATCGCAACCGCGACCCAGAAGACCGGGTTGCGCAGCTGGTACCTGACCTCGAACGCGGTGATTCCGAAGAACATGTGGACCTCCGCTCAGGCCGCGCGGCGGAGGTTGGACAGGGTCGTGAAGTAGACGTCCTCGAGGCCGCCCTCGACGGGCGCGAAGTCCGCGGGCTTCTTGTCGGCCAGGACGTGTATGATCGTCATCCCCGCGAACAGACGGGTCGAGATCACCTCATATTTCTGCTGGTAATCCTCGAGCTCCGAATGCGGGATTGCCTTCTTCCACACTTTGCCCTTGGTGGAGGCGATGAGCTCGGACGGCTTGCCCTGGAGCTGGAGCTTGCCGTTGGCGAGCACCGCCATCAGTGGGCACAGGTCCGCGACGTCGGCGACAATGTGGGTCGAAAGGATGACAACGACATTGTCGCCGATCCCCGCGAGGAGGTTGAGGAAGCGGTTGCGCTCTTCCGGGTCGAGGCCGGCGGTCGGCTCGTCGACGATGATCAGCTCGGGGTTGCCGATGAGAGCCTGGGCGATGCCGAAGCGCTGACGCATACCGCCGGAGAAGCCCGCAATCGACTTGTAGCGGACTGCCCAGAGGTTGGTCTGGCTGAGCAGGGTCTCGACCACGCTCCGGCGCTCGCCGGCTCCGGTGATGCCTTTGAGGAGCGCGAGCTGTTCGAGCATCGCATAGGCGGACACCCGCGGGTAGACGCCGAAGTCCTGGGGGAGGTAGCCGAGGGTGCGCCGAAGCCGTTGCGGATCGGCAAGGACGTCGAGCTCGCCGAACTTGATGCTTCCCGCGGTGGGCTGCTGGAGCGTTGCCACTGTCCGCATCAGCGTCGACTTACCGGCACCGTTCGGGCCGAGTAGCCCGTACATCCCGCGCGGGATGGACAGCGTGACGTCGTCGAGCGCGACGGTGCCATTCGCATAAGTGTGCGACAGATTTGCGATTTCGAGCATCAAGTCCCCCCGGGTTTAACGAAGGTTGATCAAGGGCCTAACAAGCCTAGTCAAGAGCCGCACCGCGCCGTTTTCGACGAGCCGACAAGCGATTGTTCGATATATGCTGCACGCAACGCCGGCGCGCTGGACGCGGGAAATGATGATCGGACTCTACTTGCTTCTGAACCTGGCGGTGCTGTGGTTCGCGGCTCGCGCGTCTTCGGGAAGCGGATGGCGCCTGATGCTGATGCTGTTCCTCGCCGGCTGGGTGGTTGGATCTGGCAACAGCCTGATCGAGGCCTTGTTCTTTCACGTCCTGACGCTGCGGGAGGCGTTCTCGGCGGGCGTCGTGGCTGCCGTCGTCTTCGCCGTGCTCTCGCTTGTCGTCGTGTTCACGGCGGGTCGGTGGAAGGCGGGTAATCCATCACGAGCGGAAGGGGGCGGCTTCACGCCCCTCAGCCTGCTCGGCGTCATAGTGGCTTATGAGCTGCTCTACTGGGGCGCGGGAATCATCGTCTATTCCTACATCGCCCATTTCTATGCGAGCCGCTCTCTTCCGCCTGTCACAGCAGTCGCTGCTGTACAAGTCATTCGCTCGCTGATCTTTGCGGGCGCGGTCTATCCGCTCCTGAATTCAGGACTGCGCGGCGCGCCACTGGTCTTGGCGTTGATCTTCGGGATCATCGGCGGGCTGGCGCCTCTGCTTCCGGACAATCCGTACATGCCCCCGGACATCCGCTTCGACCACGCGATCGAGACAACCACGTCGAACTTCTTCTTCGGATTGGCCGTCGGCTTCCTGTTCGCCTGGCGCCGACGAGTTCCCGCTCAGGCGTAGGGCGGGCGGTCGAAGTCCCTTCGGGCTCTTCGTAAAGATCTCGCACCCGGACTCGGTGATCCCGATCGAATGCTCGAACTGCGCCGACAGCGAACGGTCGCGGGTGACCGCGGTCCATCCATCGTCGAGCACCTTCACGTCGGGACGGCCGATGTTGATCATCGGCTCGACGGTGAAGATCATTCCCGCCTTGAGCTCAGGGCCTGTGCCGGGCCGTCCAGCGTGGACGACCTCGGGACTGTCATGGAAGAGCCGCCCGACGCCGTGGCCGCAGAAGTCGCGCACGACGCTGTAGCGCTGAGTCTCGGCATGGCGCTGGATGGCGTTGGCGATGTCGCCGAGGAAATTGCCGGGCTTTGCCTGCGCGAGCCCGAGCATGAGGCACTCATAGGTCACGTCGACCAGCTTGCGCGCTTTGATGCCGACGTCGCCGACGAGATACATGCGGCTGGTGTCGCCGTGCCAGCCGTCGACGATCGGGGTCACGTCGATGTTGACGATGTCGCCGTCCTTCAGCGTGCGGTCGCCAGGTATGCCGTGGCACACAACGTGATTGATCGAGATGCAGCAGCTGTGCGTGTAACCGCGATAACCGAGGGTCGCCGGCACTCCGCCGCCTTCGAGCGTCATCCGGTAGACGATCTCGTCCAGCTCCAGCGTCGCCATGCCCGGCACGACATGCGGAGCGAGCGCGTCGAGGATCTCGGCGGCGAGCCTTCCGGCGCGATGCATGCCCTCAAATGCCTCAGGGCCGTGCAGCTTGATGACCCCGTTTCGAGATTCGGCGCGATCGTCCTCGGCGGCGACGGTGATGTATTGAGTCATGGGCGCTAGATAGGCATTCGCGGCAGCGAAGTCACCGGAGAGCTTGTGACCGAATCATCGAAGACGTGGACCGCAGCGCTCGTCGTAATCGGAGACGAGATCCTCTCCGGGCGCACGCAGGACAAAAACATCGCTCAGCTTGCAATTTGGCTGAATGAGCAAGGGATTAGGTTCGGCGAAGTGCGTGTCGTTCCCGATGATCATTCGCGGATCGGCGAGGCAGTGAACGAGTTGCGGGCAAAGCACGACTATCTGTTCACGACCGGCGGGATCGGTCCGACCCATGACGATATCACTGTCGATGCGGTGGCCGCGGCCTTTGGCGTGCCCGTGATGGTCCATCCGGAAGCGCGGCAGATCCTGGTCGACTATTACCGCGATCGGCCGGGCGGTCTCACCGGGGCGCGGCTGAGGATGGCCCGGTCGCCCGAAGGGGCAGAGCTTCTCCGCAACCCCAGCTCAGGAGCGCCCGGGATCAAGATGGGCAACGTCTACATTCTGGCCGGCGTACCCAGCATTGCGGCGAGCATGCTGGAAGCGCTGACGGGACAGCTCGAAGGCGGACGGCCGGTGGTTTCTGTCACGGTAGGCGCTCGGGCCCCTGAGAGCGACGTCGCGGACCTGCTTCGCGAGACCGAGGAGGCTCATCCCGGAGTTGCGATCGGCAGCTATCCCTTCTTCAAGGAGGGCCGCTACGGTTCCAACTTTGTCATTCGGTCCGAGGACGGCGAACTGGCCCGAGTAACCGGAAGCGATCTTTCCAAGCGGTTGCGGTCTGCGGGATACGATCCGGTCGAAGGCGGAATTTAGGCTGTAACTTGCATAGGCGCCGATAGACGGGCAGCCTCGGCAGCGACGGGGGCGCGTATGGCGAAGGTCTTTCTGAGCTATTCGCGAAAGGACGAGGCGAAGGCGCGTCGCTTCACCGAATGGCTGGAGCGCGAAGGCCATCATGTCTGGCGTGACGAGGACGACATCGGCGGCGGCGCCAGCTTCTCACTGGAGATAGAGAAGGCGCTCAACGATTGTGACGCAGTCCTGGCGTTGTGGTCGTCGGATTCCGTGCAGTCCGCATGGGTGCGTGACGAAGCCGGATTTGGTCGAGACCGCGGCAAGCTGATCCCATTCTCGCTCGATGGAACCGACCCGCCGCTAGGCTTCCGGCAGTTTCAGTCGATCGATCTTTCGAAGTGGAAGGGACGCGGCGACCCGTCCGCCGCCGAGCGCATCAGAGCGGCGATCGCCAGGGTCTCCGATCTCCCGCCGGCTCCGGCCGCCTCGTCGCCAAGTCGGCGCTCACCCCATAACGTACTCGGGAGCCCGCTGCTGATCGTGGGAGCAATCGCCGTCCTTGCCGCAGCTGTCCTCGCAATTCTTGTGTGGCAGCGCTGGTCGGCCGAACGGCAAATCTCCATCGCGGTTCTGCCATCGCCGCAATCCGCGGACAGGACGATGGCAGCGGATTATGCCAACATCGCCGCAGCCGACATGGCTGCTTTCCTGCCGAGGCGGTTCGATAGCGCGACCGTGATCGCGCCGGCGGACGCGACCGGGACGGTGTCGGGCTATCGGATGCTGATATCCACGGATCCGCGCGGGGCCGGCGCGAATGCCACGCTGACGCTGTCTGACACCGATGGCCACACGACGCTGTGGTCGCACAACTGGAGCGCAACGGATGCGATGGCGGCCGATCTCAGAGCGCAAGTCTCGGAAGCGGCCTCGAAGGCCGCGCTGTGCCTGACCGATGCGAGGGGTGGCAGCAGGCGGCTTTCGCAACCGGCCCTCGGGCTTTATCTCAGCGGCTGCACCGAACTTGGCGACACCAAGCTTTCAAACGAGGAATTCGAACGGATCTTCGATCGGGTCACCAAGTTGGAGCCGAGATTCGCTCCGGCATGGGATGGGCTTGCGCTAAGTCGGTCCTGGATCGCCCAGGGCCTCGAGGAAAGTTCCCCATCCGCTTATAAACCTGCTTTGAAAAGTGCCCGCGAGACAATCGCCATCGCGCGAAAGCTGAACCCGAACAGCGCGATGAGTTACGACGCCGAGTACCATCTCGCGGCCGACGATGTGTTCCAAGGGCTTCAGGTGCTCGAGCAGGGAGCGCAGATCGATCCCGATGACGGGCGCATACAAATGCATCTTTCGGAGGTCTTTCAATCCGTTGGCCGAATGTCCGAATTCAGTTCAGGCGGCGGAGCGAGGAACCGAGCTAGAGCCCGACTCCCCTTATATCACTTATCAATACATTCTCGCCCTCGTGTATTCGGGCGCGTTCTCGAAGGCGAAGGCCACGATTGCTGAAGCGCGCAAGAAGTGGCCGAACGACTATGCGATCAATCTGGCCGACTTCAGTCTTCAGGCCCGCTATGGCGACCCCCGCGCCGCGCTCGAGCTCTTGCCTCGAATCGCCAACGTTAGCGACGCCGACCTTGCTCTGTATCGGAAGGTGATCTCCGCCCGCCTCAACCCGACCAAGGCAAAAATCGACGATGCCATAGCGGCGCTTAACGAGCGCTGGTCGGGGAGAAACCCTCGCCAGCGAAACGAGAATTCTTGCTCCACTGGGCAATTTCGGCCGCGTGGATCAGGTTTACCAGCTGCTGGAGGATCCCTCGTTTCAGCCCTTCATCTCGCAAGACGTCTTGTTCAGATCCGACTTCGCATCGGTCCGCGCAGATCCGCGCTTCATGCGGGTTGCAGCGCGCATTGGACTTGTCGGTTACTGGCAAAAGAGCGGATTTTGGCCGGATTTCTGCGGCAACGAGAAGCTGCCGTATAACTGCAAGACCGAGGCGGCGAAGTACGGCGATCGCGCCGGGGGGAAGGCCACTCGTTGACTGCAATTTGCGCCGCACCTAACTGAGCCGCATCAGGCGCGGGTATGATGTAATGGTAGCCTGTCAGCTTCCCAAGCTGAACGCACGGGTTCGATTCCCGTTACCCGCTCCAGCCTAACCAGTCGGGGTAACCGGCGTACTGCTGGAGCGCGACCGAAGGGCGGCGCCTAGCCGATCTCGTCGCGATATTCGTAGAGGTGGAATTGCTCATAGAGGCCGGCGCGCCGGTATGGGCTGCTCTCGACCAGCGCTTCGGCAGTCGAGCGATCGTCGGCTTCGAAAATCATCATCATCGCCGCCCGGCGTCCATTCTCGTCGCAGAGCTGACCGACCGAGCGGATGGGGATGTAGGGCTGCTGCAAGAAGTCGTTCGTCTGGATCTGTACGTCCTGCGGAATGGTATCCGCACCGGGTTTAATGAAGCCAATCCAAGCGAAAAGCATTGACGTACTGTCCTGCGGTGCGGTCGAGTCCCGGCGCCTATAGCAGAATGGGAACAAAGGCACCGCTCAACTATTGCTTAATATAAGCAAGCTTATTATATCGGTTGTCAATGGAAACGCTTCCCTTCGAGATCGCGGAAACCGCGCATGTGCTGCGCAAGGCCTTCGACCGCCTCGCCGTCGGCCTCGGCGTGACTCGTGCTCAGTGGAAGGTCCTGTTCCGGCTGACCCGGACGCCGGGCCTCCGGCAGGTCGAGCTCGCGGACATGCTGGAGTTGGAGCCGATCACCTTGTGCCGGATCGTCGATCGGCTTGAGGAAGCGGGACTGGTCGAGCGCACGCGCGATCCCGAAGATCGACGCGCCTGGCGTCTATACGTCACCACGCAGGCTCAGCCGCTGGTTGAGAAACTCCAGGGTGTGGGTGCCGAGCTGATCGATCAGGCATTTGGTGGAATTAACCCGAAGGACATTGAAACAACGATGAAAGTGCTCGCACAGACGCGCGAAAACGCGGCCCGATGCGGGGCGGTGAACAGGGCATCTAATCAATGAACAAGATGGCAACCGAGCCGATGAACGCAACGACGGCCGATGTGCCGAAGGTCCGGAAGAAAGTAAGGCTTCCCGCGGGCAAGGGCGCGCTGCGTACCTTCCTGATGCTGGTCGTCCCCGCGCTGCTGATCGTCGGCGCCGGCTATTACTGGCTGACGAGCGGCGGAAGCGTGTCGACTGACGACGCGCAGGTGAAGCAGGATATCGTCTCCGTGAGCGCGCAGGTCACCGGTCCGATCCAGCAGGTGTATGTCCGCAACGGCGCGAAGGTGAAACGCGGCGACATCCTGTTCAGGATCGACCCGGCTCCGTTCCAGGTAGCGCTCGAGCAGGCGCAGGCCCAGCTCGCGAACGCGCAGCTCCAGACGATGCAGCTGCGGACGCAGGCGGCGGGCACCGGCGCCGACATTACCGGCTCCGAAGCCAATCTCAAGATCAAGCAGAATGCGCTCGCTCGCCAAACGGCTCTGCTGAAGCAGGGTTTCACGACCCGTTCGGATTATGACGACGCGTTCAACGACGTGAAGACTGCTGAACAGCAGCTCGAGGACGCGAAAGCGCGTGCTGCCAACGCCCATGCGGCGATTGCGCCGGGCGAGCAGCCGCAGGTCGCCCAGGCGCGCGCGGCGGTGGACAAGGCGCAGCTCGATCTGGAACGCACGACCGTTCGCGCACCGATGGACGGCGTCGTCGAGAATGCTGACAGCCTTCAGGTTGGCCAGATGGCCGTCACGGGACTGGGCATGCTGTCGCTCGTTCACAGCATGACGGCGTGGGTCGAGGCGAACTTCAAGGAGAAGGACGTCGGCCGGATGGTGCCCGGGCAGCGCGCGGAGATCGAGGTCGATGCTTATCCGGGCCAGAAGTTCGCGGCGCATGTCCAAAGCGTCGGCGCAGGCACCGGAAGCGAGTTCTCGCTGCTTCCGGCCCAGAATGCGAACGGCAACTGGGTCAAGGTCACGCAGCGCGTGCCGGTCCGGATCGCGTTCGACGGCAATCCGTCGAAGCCGATGATCGCCGGCCTCTCGGTCGACGCCACGGTCTACTTCGACAACAGCAAGAAGAAGTAAGCTTTCGCCAATGGCCGAAACGCCTGGCCATATCGCAACGCACCCGCTGCCGACGAGCACGCGGCTGATCGTGACCGTGGGCGTCATGGCCGCGGTCCTGTTGCAGGTGCTCGACACGACGATCGCGAACGTCGCTCTCCCGCACATGCAAGCGAGCCTCAGCGCGACGCAGGACACGATCAACTGGGTGCTGACGAGCTACATCGTCGCCTCGGCGATCGCGCTGCCAATCAGCGGCTGGCTGGCGGACAAGGTCGGTCGCAAGCGCCTGCTTTTGATTTCGGTCGTGGTATTCACCGTGGCGTCCGTCCTCTGCGCCACAGCGACGTCGCTCCCCGAGATGGTGCTTTTCCGAGCGCTTCAAGGCGTGGGCGGCGCGTTCATCGTCCCGCTGGCACAGGCGACCCTGTTCGACATCAACCCCCGCGAGAAGCACGGCTCGGCGATGGCGCTGTTTGGCGGCGGCGTGATGATCGGTCCTATTCTCGGGCCAGTGCTCGGCGGCTGGCTGACCGACAATTATAACTGGCGCTGGGTGTTCCTGGTGAATTTGCCGGTCGGTATCATCTGCATCCTGATCATGATGCGCTTCATGCCGAAGACCGAGACGCATCAGCGGAAGTTCGACATGTTCGGCTTCGCGCTTCTCGCGATCTGCCTCGCGTCGCTTCAGTTTTGCCTCGACCGCGGTGAGCAGAACGACTGGTTTTCGAGCTGGGAAACGATCATCGAGGCGGGCCTCGCGATCGGCGCCGGCTGGATGTTCATCGTCCACATGTTCACCGCCAAGCTGACATTGTTCGACCGGGAGATTTTCACCGACCGGAATTTCGCGACCAGCGTGCTGTTCATGGCGGTGACCGGCGTGCTGCTGCTCGGCGGTCTCGCGCTGCTGCCGCCGCTGCTTCAGAACCTTTACGGATATTCGGTGCTGCAGTCGGGCTTCCTGACTGCGCCGCGCGGCGTGGGGACCCTGTTCTCGATGCTGATCGCTGGCCGCATGACCGGCAAGATGGATGCGCGGATCCTGGTCGGGATCGGCGTCGTGCTGATGGGCGTGTCGCTCTACATGATGACCGGGTTCGCGATCGACCAGCCGTCGCGGCCGGTGATCGTCAGCGGCGTCGTGCAGGGCCTTGGGCTCGGCCTGATTTTTGTTCCGCTCCAGACGCTCGCGTTCGAAACGCTGGCCACCCGGTTCAGGACGACGGGCGCGGCGCTTCTCAACCTGTCACGGAATATCGGCGGTTCAGTCGGAATCTCCGTGGTCAGCACGCAGCTGGTGCGCATGACTCAGGTCGCACATGCCGACATGGCGACGCACATCACCCAGCACACGATGGCGACGATTAGTTCGACCCAGATCGAATCTGCGATTCCCGTGGTTGGACCGCTGGCGCTTGCAGTGATCAACGGCGAAATCACGCGGCAGGCGTTGTTCATCGCCTATCTCGACGATTTCAAGCTGATGATGTGGGTGACCTTTGTCATCCTACCGCTGCTCTTCTTCATGAAGCGTGGCAACCAGGTCGGCGGCGGCCGGCCTCCGGTCCACATGGATTGACGAACATTCTCGTGATCAAGGTCACGCCGCGCTCGGCGAGGCCGGGTATTGGCGGCTGGCGGCAAGGTGCCGACGGGCGCGAGGAACTGGAAGTTAGGGTGGCGGAGGCGCCAGCTGACGGTGCCGCCAACCAAGCCGTCGTGAAGCTGCTTGCAAAGGGTCTCGGGATCAGCCGTGCGGAAGTCAGGATCGTCTCGGGCGCCACCTCTCGCAACAAGCGTATCGCGGTTCCATTTGAGTTGGATGAAGTGCGCAGGCGCTTAGGCGGATGACCAAAAGGGAGAAGAACATGTTCGGAATCGGCAAAAGGCGGCTCGGCCGCGACGGCCCGGAAGTCTCTGCGATCGGCCTCGGCTGCATGGGCATGAGCGAGTTTTACGTCGGCGGAAGCGAAGCGGAGTCGATCGCGACGATCCACCACGCCCTCGATGGCGGCGTCACCTTCCTCGACACCGCCGACATGTATGGCTGGGGCGCGAACGAAGAGCTCGTCGGGCGCGCGATCGCCGGCCGGCGTGACGAGGTCTTCTTGGCGACCAAGTTCGGCAATGTCCGCGGGCCGAACGGCGAGTTCCTCGGCGTCCGCGGTGACCCGGAATATGTCCGCTCAGCCTGTGAGGCGAGCCTTCGGCGGCTGAACGTCGAGACGATCGATCTCTATTACCAACACCGCGTCGATACGGCGGTGCCGATCGAGGATACGGTCGGCGAGATGGCACGGCTGAAGGACGAGGGAAAGATTCGGTTCCTCGGCCTGTCGGAAGCTGCGCCGAGGACAATTCGCGCTGCCTATGCGACATCGCCGATCACGGCGGTGCAGACCGAGCTGTCGCTATGGAGCCGGGATGCGGAAGCAGACGTGCTTCCGACCGTGCGCGAGCTCGGGATCGGCTATGTCGCTTATTCGCCGCTCGGGCGCGGGTTTCTGACCGGACAGTTCAAATCGCCCGACGACTTCCAGGAAGGCGACTTCCGAAAGCATCATCCGCGCTTCCAGGGGGAGAATTTCGAGAAGAACCTACAGCTGGTCCGCGAAGTCGAGGCGCTGGCCAAAGAGAAGAGCTGCACGACCGCCCAGCTCGCGCTCGCCTGGGTTCTTGCTCAGGGCGACGACATCGTGCCGATCCCCGGCACGAAGCACGTCAAATATCTCGACGACAATATCGGCGCCCTCGATGTGAAATTGACGGACGAGGATCTGCAACGCCTCGATGCGATCCTTCCGCCAGGCGCTGCAGCGGGCGAACGTTACCAGGCACGCGGAATGGAGACGGTCAACCGCTAAGCCCGGTCGTCGATCAGGCTCATACAAGTAACTCCGGATTCGGCTTTCTGGAGCTCGGAGACGTCGACCTCGATGATTTGAAAGCCGAGTTCCCGAAGGCGTGCAGCGGTGCGCGGATTGCCGCCTGGCATGATCAAGCGATCGCCAGCGCGCACGCAATTCGCGGCGGGGGCTTCGTCGACGGGTAAAGGCTCGACGCCGGTGAATTGCGTGGGGTCGACGGAGTTCGGCTCGTAGAGAAGCACCGGCGTGCCTGCGGCGTCGGAGCCGGCGAAGGTCGCGCCGGTCTTAAGGTGCAGGCAGTCACGAAGCTCGGCACGTATGACTTCGTAGCCTAGCGGCGCAACCAGCTCTGCGAGGCTTGACGATGCCGTCGGCGTCCGTCCGCGTGGACAGGCCGACGTAGAGGCGCTGTCCTATGCGAAGCACGTCACCTCCATCGACATGGCCGCGCTCGATCCGGTGAATCTCGAATACGTCGCTCAGGCCAGCAGCAGTGGAGTCGATCTCTCCGATGCGCGAAGCGGCGCCGGGGCGCGTGATGACCGCATGTTCGCCGAGCAACAATGCGGTGTCCTCGACGAAGACTGCATCCGGGTCGTCGGCAAGCTCTGGGAGGCGGACTATCTCGAAGCCGGCGTCGACCAGCGCGCGCTCGTAGGCGGCGTGCTGCTCAGCTGCCCGGGCGGCGTCGATCGGGGCGCGCTGCAGATGCGTCAGCTGGCATTCGGGCAAGCGCGGGCTGACGGCGCGGGTGAAGGCGCGCTTCATCCGCCGTGCTTGCGCATCCACAGCGCGAACAGATCGGGCCAGCGGGAGCCGGGATTGTCGCGCGGCAGGTGGAGACCGAAGCCGTGGCCGCCTTGCGCGAAAAGATTGGCTTCGACCGATATGTTCGCCTTCCGGCACGCGGCGATCCAGGCGAGGCTGTTGTCGACGGGCACCGTTCCGTCGTCGAAGGCGGCAACGACGAAGCTCGGCGGCGTCGCGGTGCTGACGTGAAGGACCGGTGATCGCGACTCGATCAGGTCAGGCGCGGGGTTTCGCCCGAGCAGATTGTCGCGCGACCCGGCGTGGGTTTCGGCGCCGAGAGTCGTCACGGGATAGATGAGTCCGGCGAAGGCGGGACGCGCGGAAAGGCGATCCGCCGCGTCGACGGGCTCGTAGATCGGCGCGTCGAAGGAGACCGCGAGATCGGCCGCAAGATGACCACCAGCGGAGAAACCGAGCACGCCAAGGCGCGCCGGGTCGATGCGGAAGTCGGCCGCTCGGGAGCGGATGAGCCGCATCGCGCGATGTGCGTCCCGAAGGGGTACCACCGATCGGTTGGCCCAGCCCTCGCCCGGGAGGCGGTAGCTGAGGACAAAGACGGTCGTGCGGTCCCCGTTGAAGCGCTCGGCGGTGTCGACGCCTTCGTTCTGGACCGCAATGAACTCGTAGCCGCCGCCGGGAATGACGAGGATCGCCGAACCGTCGGGAAGCGCAGGCCGAAACACGTTCACATCCGGCGCGCTAATCCCCTTGATCCATAGTTGGCGATAGCTGGAGTCGCCGGACATGGTCCATTCCGGCCGCGGCAGCTGGCGCGGCGCGCCTGGAGCCTTCGCTCCCCAGAGCGGAAAGCGCTCCTTCGACGGCCAGGGCGGAGCGTCGGGCGCTGCTGCGATCGAATCAGGGTTATGATAATCCTGAGCGGCCGACGCTGCGGCGATCATGGCAATTCCGGAGCCGAGGAAGGCTCGGCGGCCGACGCCGGTCTTATTGCTGCCGGACAATCTGCCCGCCCTTCATAACGAAGTTCACATGTTCGATCGCGGAGACGTCGCGGGTCGGATCGCCCGGGACAGCGACTAAGTCCGCCAACAGGCCTAGCTTCACTTCGCCACGATCGGTCAAATGGAAGATCCGCGCGTTGCCGGAGGTGGCGGCGATCATTACCTGCGTCGCGGGCATTCCTGCGCGCTGCATCGCCTCCATCTCGAGCCAGTTCTTGCCATGCGCGAAGACGCCGACGTCCCCGCCCATGCAGATCGCGACGCCTGCCTTCATCGCCATCTGGAACGAACGGCGGTTCTCCTGAACGCTCTCGGGTGCGGGCTCCTGGCCGTTCCACTGCTCGAAGTAACGGGCATAGGCTTCGGAGGCCGCGATGGTCGGGCACAAGGCGGTACCGCGATCGTGCATCATTTTGAAGATCTCGGGCGTGCCATTGTAACCGTGCTCCACGGTGTCGACCCCGGCGAGGATGGCACGGCGCATACCTTCAGCCGTCGTTGCATGAGCTGCGGCCAGCCGTCCGGCATCGTGCGCGACGGCGACGCCCGCGGCCATCTCGGCTTCGGTCATGGTCGGGCGGCTCGGCTCGTGCGGCTGGTAGTGATAGTCAGCGTACATTTTGATGACGTCGGCGCCCGCGGCGATCTGGTCGCGGGCCGCGCGGGTCATTTCGTCGGCACCGCTGATCTCTTCCGCGCCCTGCGGAATCTTCACGCCCGGTTCGAAGCCCTTTGGTCCATATGCACCGCGCGCGACGTTAGCCTTGGTGGAGACGAGCAGGCGAGGGCCGGGGACGATCCCCTGGTTGATTGCCTGCTTGAGGCCGACGTCGGCATAGCCCGCGCCCTCGGTCCCGAGGTCACGTTCCGTGGTGAAGCCGGCCATGAGTGTCTTTTCGGCGTGCACGACCGCGCGGGCGGTGCGGAGCGCGAGCGGCTCGTGAAGCACCTGATCGTCCCACAAGGTCTCGTTGTAGGGGTGGAGGAAGAGGTGCGAGTGGCCCTCGATCATTCCGGGTATCAGGGTCTCGCCGGGCAGCTCGATCACCTTTACTCCGGCCGGCACTGCTACGTTGGGGCCGACGGCGGCGATCCGGTCGCCGTCGACGAGCACCGACCAGCCTGCATGCGGCGTCGGGTTCACGCCGTCGAAGACCTGGGCCGGCTTTAGGAGGATCGGCTCTGCGGCGGCTGACGTGGCGAGACTGGCAATGGCTGCGGCCATGGCGATGAGACAACGCATCGGAACCTCCCCGGTTTGGCGCAGCGTAGAACCGGAACGGGCGCCTCGGAAAGAGCGAAGAGCGATACGCCGATGAATTGATTCAGTCGAAGCCTAACTGGCGACGTAGCCGCCGTCGGCGAGGTACAAGCCGCCCGAGCAATAAGAGAAGCGGCGTTGCTCGACAGGAATGCGACCAGCTGCGCGACGCCTTCGATGCCCGCATTGGCGACCATGATGTTGAGCTTGCCGAAGCGATCCAGCGTCGCGGCGCCGACGCCGTCCATCGCGCCTTCGTTTGACGAATCCGCGACCATCGCCGCGCAATGCTCAGGGCCGGATGAGTGTGCGGCCAGCGTCGCGCCGTCCCGGTTGGTCACCATGACGTTGGCGCCGAGATCGAGGAAGAGCCGTGCGGTCGCCCCGCCGATGCCCCCCGGCACCGGTAATGATGGCGACCTTTCCGTCCAGAGGCTACGGATTGGTCCTCGCCTCTGCTCCCCATCAACTTCGTGACGCTACAGCCGCAAACAGCCGTTATCACAGTCGATGAGGCATAAAGAAGTGGGCGGCCCGGAAGTCTTCCGGACCGCCCTTCGTAACGCGTAAACTGGAAGCTTAGCGCTTCGAGAACTGGAAGCTGCGGCGAGCCTTGGCGCGGCCGTACTTCTTACGCTCGACTACACGCGGGTCGCGGGTGAGGAACCCGGCCTGCTTGACGATGGTGCGCAGCGCCGGCTCGAAGCGGGTCAGCGCCTGGGCGATGCCGTGCTTGACCGCACCGGCCTGGCCCGAGAGGCCGCCGCCGACGACGGTCGCGACGACGTCATACTGGCCTTCGCGGCCAGCGACGCCGAACGGCTGGTTGATCACCAGGCGCAAGGGTCGGACGGGCGAAATAGACTTCCTGCTCGCGGCCGTTGATAACGATCTTGCCCGAGCCCGGCTTCAGCCAGACGCGCGCGATGGCGTCCTTGCGGCGGCCGGTCGCATAGGCGCGGCCGTATTTGTCGAGTTGCTGCTCGCGGAGCACCGCCTGGATCTGCGGCCCCTGCGTCGAAACGCCGTCAGCCGGGACCCTCGTCCCGACCGCGACGGCCGTGCCCACGCGGCGACGAGGCGCTCTTGTTGGAGCAGCGTCGGCTGCAGGCGCGTCGGTAACGGAGGGCTGCTCCGGAGCCGCGGGGACCTCGGCGTGGGATTGGTCAGCTCGCCCAGATCGGAAAGAGACTTCTTATCGGCCATCTTATGCGCCCACCTTGTTCTTGCGGTTCATCGACGCGACGTCGAGGACTTGGGGATCCTGGCCGCCGTGCGGATGCTCGGTGCCATTGTAGAGATGCAGCGCGCGCATCTGGTCGCGGCCGAGCGGGCCGCGCGGGATCATGCGCTCAACCGCCTTCTCGAGCACGCGCTCGGGGAAGCGGCCCTCGAGCACCTTGCCCGCGGTGATTTCCTTGAGGCCGCCCGGATAGCCGGTGTGCTTGTAATAGATCTTCTGCTCGAGCTTCCGGCCGGTGAAGCGGACCTTGTCGGCATTGATGACGACGACATGGTCGCCGCAATCGACATGCGGCGTGAAGCTCGGCTTGTGCTTGCCGCGCAGGATGTTGGCGATGATCGTCGCGACGCGGCCCACGATGAGGCCGTCGGCGTCGATCAGATGCCATTTCTTCTCGACCTCGGCCGGCTTGGCCGACTTGGTCGTCTTCATCAGCGCCTTCATGGCGAGAACCTCTTTCTAACGAGAAAAGCGGCTCTCAGGGAGCCGCCGTCCGGGCCGCTAATTGCGGTTGGGGCGCCGAAAGTCAAGCAAATCCGCCACTTTGCCAACGGGTAAAATAATACCACGAATTATTCCTACCACATCCGTAACGACTGGAACGGCAGCCGTGCGCTCCTCGTTTCAGACGCAAAACCAATAAGAGGAGCGTGTCATGTATATCGGTCTTGGCGGAATCCTGTTGCTGATCCTCATTCTCTGGCTGCTCGGCGTCATCTAGCCGGGATCAGTCCGAGCGGGACCAACCTTGCTCACCAATCAGTGCTGGCGGGTCGAAGGCCTTTTCGACCTGCAGCACGTTTTTAAATCTGTCTAGCAGCCCCGGAACCGTAACTCGTCGCGATCGCGAACGCATTGCCCTGCTCGGACGCGATCTGCGATCGGCGCCGTGGCGGCCCCTTCAGGCTCCCTTACCCCGCCGCGAACGAGAAGGAGCATGACCGAAGTCAAACCGCTACCGTAGCAATCTGCGGTTCAGGATCGCGGCATAGATTTTGCGCCGGTCGAAATTGCAAATTCCGAAAGGATGTTTTCGTGAGGAAGCTTCCAGCTCTTGCTTTCGCCGGTGTCGCCGCAGCAGTGCTTGCCGGAACCGCCATCGCGGCCGCACCGAATACGCACGTCATGAACGTGCCGCTACCGGATGGATTGACCGCACGCGTCGAATATGTCGGCGATGTCGCGCCGAAGGTTACGGTCGCTCCGCCGACGATGGCCGACCTGCACGACCCGTGGGCGATGGCGTTTCCGTCCTTCGCCGGGTTCGACCGGATGTTCGAGGAAATGAATCAGCGTACCCAGCAGATGATGCGACAGGCTCAGGAGATGGCGAAACAGCCCGGGTCTGCGGCGCCGCATGTCGCGTCCCACGGCAAAATGCTGGAGGGCGGGACGAGCACGACGGTCGTGTCGGTTAGCAACGGGGGAAGCACCTGCACCCGGACGACCGAAATCGTTTCGCAGGGACAGGGCAAGCCGCCGAAGGTGACTTCCAGCGTCAGTGGGCAATGCAGCGGCGCGGCCACTCAGCCGTCCGCAGCGGGCAACCATCCCGCCTGACCGTGCTGAAGGCGCACGTCGCCGCCCGTTGAGGAGATTTAACCTCGTTAACGCGTTGCCTGTTGTGGGGACGCGTTTTAGTGGGCGCCGAGATGGCTGCGATCATGTGACTCGCGCCTGATTTAATAGCCGCCGGAGAGCTTTTGCCAGTGCCGAGACGCGTAAAGGACTTCATCGACATCAGCGAATATACGTCGCTCGATGACCTCATTCGTTACCTTGAGACGATCAGGGACAATCTGCCTGCCGAACATCAGGCCGAACTCAAGATCCGCGGCGATGACATCTTCGGCCGCCGCCTGACCATCAGCTATTTCCGCGAGCAGACTTCGAGGAGGTCGAGATCGACTCCAAATATACTGGCGGCGACACCGAGGGGGCGAACATCCAGGAGCTCCGCCGCAAGCTCGACGAGGTTCCGTTCAAGCTTCGCAGGGCGAAGAACGGCTAGCCGCCGGCGCGATCCGCGACCGGCATGGTCTGGAGGGCATCGCGGAGTTCGACATGAGCTATCTCTACCTCGACCCCCACCGCTTCTAAGCAGCAATTTCGTCGCCGATGGCACGGTCGCGCGCCACCGGCGTTGGCCATGCCGTGGCTAGCACGACCAAAAAAGACCCATTCCAAGAGCAGGGACGAGCGGGAAGCTCCGGTCTCGCCAGTAGCTGGCGCTCCTGGCTGCTTGCCGTCCTTCTCATCGCGGGCGTGGTCGTCGCGGTCCTGCACTGGGGCGACGTCAAGCAGTTCGCCGCGCTCGTCGCCCATTCGAAGCCTTTGTGGTTACTCGCCGCCGCCGCGGCGCAGCTGCTCACCTACGTTGCGCTCGCGACCCAGTGGATGCTGGTGCTTCGCGAGGGCAAGTGCAGGGCTCCCTTCGGCAAGCTCCTCGGCCTGACGGTCTCCAAGCATTTCGCGGACCAAATGGTGCCGACGGCGGGCATGAGCGGAAATGTGGTCGTGGTCGATCGGCTCCAGGCGATCGGCGCTTCGCGCTCGGTCGCGCTCGCGACGCTGATCATGACGATCATCGCTTACTACGCGTCGTACGGCGTGGCGTCGCTCATCGCGCTCGTGCTGCTGTGGTGGCATGGGCACACGAGCTGGGTGGTGCTCGGCCTGATCGGCGCCTCTCTCGGGCTCTCTGCGGCGGTCCCCGCGCTCGCCCTGTGGCTGCAGCGCAAGGGCGCGAAAGCGATTCCGCGATGGCTTCGGCAGATCCGGACCGTCTGTGAGCTGTTCGAGATGATCAAGGAAGCGCCCTCGCGGCTGGTGCGCAGCGAACGCCTGATCGGGAAGCTCAGCCTGCTCAACGGCGCCGTGTTCGCGCTAGATGGGCTGACGATGCAGCTGTGCCTGTTCGCCCTGGGCTTGCATGTGCCTTTCAGCACTGCGTTCAGCGCGTTCATCCTTGCCTCGATCGTGGTGACGCTGGGGCCTATCCCGATGGGCCTCGGATCGTTTGAGGCGGTGAGCATCGGCACGTTGCGCGCGATGGGCGTGCCGTTCGAGGCGGCGTTATCGGCGACACTCCTGTTTCGCGGCTATACGCTTTGGGTGCCGTTGGTCCCCGGCATGTTCGCTGCCAGGCGCCAGCTCAAGGCCGACAAGAAGGAGAAGAAGAAGCGCTAGCGGTCACGGATGACCGTGTCCTCGACCCAGTCGGCGTAGCTTCCGATGATCTTCTCGATTGGCCAGGCGACGATGCAGGGAACGTCGCAGCTGTGGAGCTCGCCGATGCGCTCCATCAGCGCGTCGCTCCGCCAGTGGTGGGTCTTGAAAATGGCGGCAACTTCCTCGGCACTCTCGATCTCGCCCTTCCAACGGTAGATCGAGCGGATCGGCGGCAGGATGTTCACGCACGCCGCGAGCCGTTCCTCAATCACGATCCGGCCAATGCGTTCGGCCTCCTGCGAATCGGCGAACACCGCGTAGATCGAAAGCACGCTCATGCGTGGGCTCGTCCGAGCTCGTGCGCGCCCCAAATCGTCGCGGCGAGCAGGAGAGCTCCCGTCGCCTGGTGGAGTACAGCAAGCCAGATCGCGATCCCCGAAAGGACCGTCACAATGCCGAGGATGATCTGCGTTCCGAATGCGGTATGGATTGCGATCGACGCGCTCCGGGCTTCGGGCAATTTCTTCACCTTCCGAGCGAACAGTACGAGGACTGCGACCACGACCCACGCCCACCAGCGATGCATGAAGTGGAGTAAATAGAGGTCGTGGGTCATCGCAAAGAGCGCGCCGTTCGACCAGTCGATCCCGTCGGGCACGAAGCGGCCGTTCATCAGAGGCCAGGTGTTCGAGACATAACCGGCGCGAAAGCCTGCGACCCAGGCACCCAGCATGAGTTGGACGAAGAGGATCGCCAGCGCAAAGGCGCCCCAGCCAGTCAACCGCGACGGACGCGCATCCGGGTCCCGCGCAAGGCGGCGGATGTCCAGCGCAGTCCAGATTAGCGCGCTGAACAGGAACAAGGCAAACAGCAGGTGCGCCGAAAGTCGATACGGGCTGACTTCGGTGCGCGTTCCCTCGAGGCCCGACGCGACCATGAACCAGCCGACTGCGCCCTGCAGACCGCCGAGGACGAACAGCGCGGCGAGACGCCAGCCGAAGCCGCGTGGGATCTCTCGCTTCACCGCGAACCAGCCGACGCCAACGAAGAAAAGGAGGCCGATGAACCGCCCGAGCAGCCGGTGGACCCATTCCCACATGAAGATGAACTTGAAGCCGGAAAGGGTCATACCCGCGGGTTCGGCGACCTCACGATATTGCGGCGTCTGTCTGTAAAGATCGAACAAGTTCACCCAGTCGGCATGGCTGAGCGGCGGGATGGCGCCTGTGATGACGTTCCACTGCGTGATCGAAAGACCGCTCTCGGTAAGGCGCGTGATGCCCCCGACGACTACCATCGCGAAGACGAGCCCCGCGACGGTTAAGAGCAGATTGGAGAGCGCCAGCGGGCGCGTGCGAGAGCCGGCGAGGATGCCGACGGAGGGCTGAGCAACTGAACTGTACATGGATACGCGCCTATTCGCGCGCGGCACGTGGCTCGGCAAGACTTTTGAGCGCATGTTATATTGTAACTTCAGGGCCGCACGGTTATAGCGCCTCCATGGCATCGCGCCCGCTTCAGACTTCCCGGCTCGACCGGATTGCGATGGGCCTTTCGGGCTTGTGCGCCGTCCATTGCGTCGCGACGGCCGTGCTGCTCGGCGTTCTTGCCTCTGCCGGCGGCCTGCTCGGTCAGCCGATCATACATGAGGTCGGCCTCAGCCTCGCGATGCTTCTCGGAGCGATCGCGCTCGGCCGCGGGATCCGCGAGCATGGCTTCGTCCTGCCCAGCTTCGTCGGCGCGCTGGGACTTGGGATCATGGCCTACGCGATGACGCTGCACGAGAGCGGCTATGAGCCGGCCTTCACCATCCTCGGCGTCTCAGTGCTCGCACTCGGCCATCGCCTCAACATGATGGCGAAGCAGCCCAGCGTCTAATTCCTTGTCGCGCCACCCCCCGGGGTCTATCTCGTTTCGTAACAGTGATGGCTCAACACGATCATCAGCTCCACGAGGGAGATTCGCTGAAAGCGGCCGCGCGCATTCGGTTGACCAAGGAGGGCGAGCAGTGGACGGGGATGCGCGCCGCGGTGTTCGATGCGCTGGCGAGCTTCGACAAGCCGGCGAGCGCCTATGACATCGCGGAGGCGGTTTCGAAAGCCGAAGGACGGCGCATAGCGGCGAACAGCGTCTACCGGATCCTTGACCTTTTCGTCGAAGCGAACCTCGCGCGGCGCGTGGAGAGCTCGAACGCCTACATCGCCAACAAACATCCTGAGTGCCTCCACGACTGCATTTTCCTGATCTGCGACAGCTGCGGACAGACCGTGCACATCGACGACGACGCGCTTTCGGCGAGCATTCGAAGCGCGGCGGGCACCGCCGGTTTCTCGGCCCTTCGGCCGGTAATCGAAGTTCGCGGCAAATGCGGCGAGTGCCGTTGAGCCGTCGCTCGGCGGCTCGGCAATCACATGCTGCACTGACCCGGATCGGGCCGCATCGCCACATAGCACCCTATGCGACACTGGTCCTTGCCGGAGGCTATCGCGAAGCCGGTAAATCCGGCCGCTGGAACGTCGAGCCGGGAATGGTCGTCGTTCATGCCGCGGGCGAGGCGCATGCCGACTGGTTTAGCGATCGCCGGACGGAACTGGTCGATTTCGCTCTGCCGCTTGAGATTGCTCCGGGCGTCTATCGCTGCGGCGATGCCGATGCCCTCGCGCGATCGGTGTTGGAGCGCGGCGGCGACCTGGCGTTCGGCACGCTTGCACCGGTTCCGGGCGAAAGCGACTGGCCGGATTTGCTCGCGGCGGCGCTGCGCGGCGATCCGGCCCTAGCGATCGGCAACTGGGCGTCAAAACACCGACTGCAGCCCGAAACCGTGAGCCGGGGCTTCTCCAGAGCCTACGGAATAGGACCGGCGCGCTATCGCCTCGGTGTCCGGATCAAGGGAGCCGTCACTTCCCTGACGATAGGAGCCGCGCCGCTCGCGGAAATCGCCGTGGCCAACGGCTTTGCAGACCAGCCGCACATGACTCGGGCCGTGAGGTCCGCGATCGGCAAAACGCCGGCTGAGCTTCGGCGGGTCAATTCCGTTCAAGACCGAGTTGCAGCAGCAGTTTAGGCGTTAAGGTATGGAAGTTGCTGCCGATCAGGCTCGCTGGACCGGGCCGCGCCTTCGCTTGTTGCCGATATTGCTGGTCCTCGCGCTCGGTTTTGTGGTCATCTTTGCGGCGTTCGACGCGGCCGATTTCATTCAGCATTCGACAGGACCGGGCGCGCATTGGCCAGACTGGCTGAGGCTCGTTGTTGCCGAGGCCTTCGAGCTTATCCTGGCGTTGATCGGAACAGCGACCGCTCGCCGGTTCTTGCCTGCAGCCGAATTCGGCCTGCGCTGGCCGCCGGGGCACACCTACCTCGGATGGGCGATCTTCTGGGGCCTCGCCTTCGCGCTGATCATGCTGGTTGCCGACCACTGGCCATCGCTGATCGCGCTCAAGTCGCCAGGCGTGCCGGAGGAGGAGCCGACTGCGCAGAACATCGCGGGTTGGCTTGCGTTCGAGCTGCTCTGGGTGGGGATCTGCGAGGAAACGCTGTTCCGTGGGTTCCTTCTCGGCGTTCTGACTGCACTTTCGCCATCAAGGTTGCGGATCTGGAGAACCGACATCAGCACAGCGGGGATCACGCTGGCTGTATTGTTTGCGCTTGCCCATGCGTCCAATTTCGCCACCCGGCCATTCTACGAAGCCTTCGCGCAGCAGATCTACGCGATCGCGCTCGGCATCATCTACGCCTGGCTTCGCGAGCATTCGAGAAGCCTAGTACCGGCAATTTTGGCCCATTCGCTGAGCGATTTCGGCGAAACCGGACTGGAATTCCTGCTCAATGCGCTTCTCTAGCTGAGCATTTCCTGAGCAATCGCTGAAATCGACCCGCCACTAGGGCATATTGGTGACATTAGAGCGACTTGCCGATAGGGCACTCGCGCGATGAATGACCGTCCCGAGACCCCGCTGCTGGATAAGGTTCAGTTCCCAGCCGACATCCGCGCAGCTCAGCAAGGAGCAGCTCCCGCAGCTTGCGGAGGAGCTTCGGCAGGAGACGATTTCGGCCGTTTCGGTCACTGGCGGCCATCTCGGAGCCGGTCTTGGCGTCGTCGAGCTGACGATCGCCATCCACTATGTGTTCGATACGCCCAAAGACAAGTTGGTGTGGGACGTTGGTCACCAGGCTTATCCGCACAAGATCGTCACCGGCCGGCGCGACCGTATCCGCACGTTGCGGCAAGGTGGCGGGCTGAGCGGCTTCACCCGGCGTGCCGAGAGCGAATATGACGCGTTCGGCGCAGCGCATAGCTCGACCTCGATCTCCGCCGCGCTCGGCTTTGCCATTGCCGAGAAGCTTTCCGGGGGGCCGGGAAAGGCGATTGCCATCATCGGTGACGGCGCACTGAGCGCGGGCATGGCCTATGAGGCAATGAACAATGCGGCGGCGGCCGGGAACCGCTTGATCGTCATCCTGAACGACAACGACATGTCGATCGCTCCACCGGTCGGCAGCCTTCGCAATGCGCTCGCCCGACTTGTCAGTTCGAGCAAATATCTCGGGCCGCGCCGCCTCGCGCAGAAGATTGCGCGTGCGATGCCGGAGCCTCTCCATTCGGCAGCCCGCAAGGCCGAGGAATATACGCGCGGTTGGATGACGGGCGGCACGCTCTTCGAGGAGCTCGGCTTCTATTATGTCGGGCCCATCGACGGCCACGACGTCCGCGCATTGGTCGAAGTGCTCGAGAACGTGCGTGACGCCGAGGAAGGACCGATGCTGGTCCACGTCGTCACCAAGAAGGGCAAAGGCTACGCGCCGGCCGAGAACGCCGCCGACAAGTATCACGGCGTCGTGAAGTTCGACGTGGTTTCGGGTGTTCAGGCCAAGGCGGCAGGGGGCGCGCCGAGCTACACCAGCGTTTTTGCAAAGGCACTGACGGCCGAGATGGAACGCGACGACAAGGTAGTCGCGATCACGGCGGCGATGCCCTCGGGCACGGGCCTCGATAAGGTCGCAGAGAAATTCCCAGAGCGGACCTTCGACGTCGGCATTGCCGAGCAGCATGCGGTGACCTTCGCCGCGGGCCTGGCCGCGCAGGGTTGCCGGCCGTTCGCGACCATCTATTCGACCTTCCTCCAGCGGGCGTACGACCAGGTCGTCCACGACGTCGCGATCCAGAACCTGCCGGTGCGCTTCGCGATGGACCGCGCGGGGCTGGTCGGCGCCGACGGCGCCACGCACGCGGGAAGCTTCGACCTCGCCTATCTCTGCACGCTTCCGAACTTTGTGGTGATGGCCGCGGCCGACGAGGCCGAGCTTTGCCACATGGTACACACCATGGCGCTGCACGACAGCGGGCCGATCGCGGTGCGTTACCCGCGCGGTGAGGGGAGGGGCGTTCCGCTTCCCGAACTGCCGATCGAGCTCGTGATCGGCAAGGGGCGGATCGTGCGCGAGGGCAAGAAGGTCGCGATCCTCTCGCTCGGCACGCGGCTGGCCGAAGCGGAAAAGGCCGCGGATCAGCTCGATGCGATGGGACTGTCTACGACCGTGGCCGACCTCCGCTTCGCCAAGCCTCTCGACAGCGAGCTGATTCGCCGCCTGCTGGTCAGCCACGAGGTGGCGGTGACGATCGAGGAGGCTTCGATCGGCGGCCTTGGCGCACATGTCCTGACGCTTGCCAGCGACGAGGGACTTTCGGACGCCGGCCTCAAGATCCGCACCATGCGCTTGCCCGATCGGTTCCAGGACCAGGACAAGCCCGAGCGGCAATATGACGAGGCTCGACTCAACGCGCCGCACATCGTCGAGACCGTGCTGAAGGCGCTGCGGGTGAACAGCGCCGGCGTCGAGGAGGTCCGGGCCTGACGAGCGGGTGTTGTGCGTCTTACCGAGCGTGAGCGGGAGGTTCTCCCCCTGCTGGTGCGCGGGGCACGACATCAAGACCCTCGCGCGTGCGCTTTCGATTTCTACCAGCGCCGCCAGCAGCTGAGGTCGGCACGGCGGAAGCTTGGCGTTTCGTGCAGCCGCGAAGCCGCGCGAGTCCTCGCCGCGGCAGAAGGCGACCCCAGCTTTGATGTGGACATTGAAACAGGGCTGCCGGCCGCGCGCCGACCGGCCACATGAAGCTCGCCGATCCACGTTCATAGGTGCGGGTTTGCTTGGAGCGGCGGCGGCTGCGGCGATTTCGCTGGTCGTGGCGCGCGCCGGGCATTCCAACGCGCCGGCAGACGCGCCGCGAGTGGTAAGAACCAATCCAGCGTCGGGATCAGTCGTTGCGTTGGTCAGCTCACGCTGTCGGTGACTTTCGATCGATCAGTGTCGGCGAGGCAATTACCCCTTCGTACAGCACGATCCGTCGACATATCCCAGCTGTGCGCCCGGTGCTCCCTCGCAGTCCTCGGACGGCCGCATCTTCACGATCGCGTGCACGGTCGAGCGGGGGCACGAGTATGAAATCTGGTTCAACAGCGAGTCGTACATCAACTTCAGGGCCGTGGATCGCACGCCGGCCATTCCTTTCAGCTGAAGTTCCGAACCAAGGATCGCTGACCGGCTTTTCCGTCGCCACAGCGGACCCTATGCGACCCAGATGGCAAAAGTTCGCGCAGACCAGATGCTGGTGAGCCGAGGGCTGGCGGAAAGCCGCGCGCGGGCGCAGGCGCTGATCATGGCTGGCGCCGTATTCTCGGGCGAACGGAAGCTTGCCAAGGCTGGGGACATACTCGCGGAGGATGCGCCGCTGGAGGTGCGCGGTAAGGACCATCCGTGGGTCTCGCGCGGTGGAATTAAGCTCGATCACGGGCTCACGCATTTCGGGTTCGACGTGACCGGCGCGGTTGCGCTGGACGTCGGCAGCTCGACGGGCGGGTTCACGGACGTGCTGCTCTCGCGCGGAGCGGCGAAGGTCTATGCGGTGGATGTCGGCACCAACCAGCTTGCCTGGAAGCTGCGGCAAGACCCTCGGGTTGCCGTCCACGAGCAGACCAATGCGCGCAGCCTCGACATCAGCATCATCCCAGAGACGGTCGACATGGTCGTCTGCGATGCTAGCTTCATCGGACTCGCGAAGGTGCTCGAAGCGCCGCTTAGGCTCGTTAAGCCGGGCGCGAAGCTCGTCGCGCTGATCAAGCCGCAGTTCGAAGCAGGCCGTACGGAGGTGGGAAAGGGCGGTGTCGTCCGCGATCCCGAGGTTCGCGAAAGAGTTTGCGCCGATGTCAGGGCCTGGGTGGAATCGCAGGGCTGGATGGTTCTCGGGATCACGCCGAGCCCGATCACCGGCCCCGAAGGCAACGTCGAGTTCCTGCTCGGCGCTGAGAATATTGGGGATAGTACAACCAGTTGGGGATAGCTCCCGGCCGTGGACTGGCAGATTGGCCCGCAAACTCCTATTTCCACGCCGAAAGGGAGACTTCCGATGCAGTCCGAGAACAGGATGTTCGACGACATGGTGAAGATGATGAACGGCCTTGCTGGCACGTTCGCTGGTATGGGCCGGGAGGCCGAAGCGAGCGCGCGCGAGAAGTTCATGGAGTGGATGGGCGGCGCGGATTTCGTCGGCCGCGACGAATTCGAGGCTGTGAAGGCCATGGCCGCTGCCGCTCGGAACGAGAATGAGGCGCTCAAGGCCCGCATTGCTACGCTCGAGGCGAAGGTCGCCGGCTCGACCGCGACGAAGCGCACCGGCGGCAAGAAGGCTGCACCGGGAGCGTGAATCTGAGCGAGGAAATCCACGAAGAACGCGACGACGGCGCGCCGATCGAGGTCCTCGAGCAATATTTCGAGGCCCGCGGCTGGGCCTGCGAGCGCACCGCCGAGGGCGAGATCGTGGCCTCGGCGACGGGCAGCTGGGCGCAATACGAGCTGCGCGGCGTGTGGCGGCCCGAGGACCAGGTGCTCCAGTTCCTGGCGTTCCCCGACATCAAGGTCGCGGCCGAGAAGCGCAGCGCCATCTTCGAGGCGTTGAGCCTCATCAACGAGCAGCTGTGGCTCGGCCATTTCGAGATGTGGTCGGGCTCGGGGCTGGTGGTGTTCCGCCATTCGACGATCCTCGATGCTCGCTCGGGTGAAGGCCTCAGCTTTGAGCAGGCGGAAGCGATCGCTGAGGCTGCGGTCGAGGAGTGCGAGCGCTTCTACCCGGTCTTCCAGTTCGTCCTCTGGGGCGGGAAGTCGCCGGGCGAAGCCATCGCCGCGGCGCTGATCGACACGCACGGCGAAGCATGACGGGCGGCCTAAAGCTCTCTGAGCCGACCTGGTTCGTCGGCTGCGGCAACATGGGCGGGGCTATTCTCGACGGCTGGCGCATGGGCGGGCTCGACCTGTCGGCGGTGACGGTCATCCGGCCGAGCGGCAAGGCAGTTGAGGGCGCGCGCGTCGTGACCTCGGTCAAGGAAGCCGGGTCGCCTCCGAAGATCGCCTTTCTCGCATTTAAGCCGCAGAAACTCGACGAGATCGCGCCGGAGCTGCGCCGCCATCTCAGCGCAAACACCGTGGTCGTCTCCATCCTCGCCGGGGTCGAGGCAGAGAGCCTTCGCCAGCGCTTCCCGGCGGTGAGGGCGATCGTCCGAGCGATGCCGAACTTGCCGGTCGCGGTGCGCCGCGGTGTGACGGGACTCTACAGCTCCGATGTCGATCCGCTGACGAGGAACGAGCTGAACAACCTTTTTACCGCGCTCGGCTTCGCGATGTGGATGGCGGACGAGAGCAAACTCGCGGCGCTTGGCTCGGTTGCAGGCGCTGGTCCAGCTTACGTCGCGCGATTCATCGCTGCTTTGACGAGGGCGGGGATAAAGCGCGGCCTTTCGGAAGAGATCTCCGCGACGCTGGCACTCGAGACCGTACTCGGAACTTCATGGATGGCCGCCAACACCGGCGAGAACATGGAATCAGTCGCGAAGCGCGTCGCGAGCCCCAAGGGGACGACGGAAGCGGGCCTCGCGGTGCTCGACCACGATCACGTGCTGGACGAGCTGATCGCGTTGACGATCGACGCCGCCGCGCGCCGCGGCGCTGAGCTTGCCGACGAAGCAAAGACCGCCTCGCTTGCGGAGACTCCGCCGCTGTCCTAGGCGCGCCGGATGGCAGCAACTGCAAAACAAGGTCCGTTCGACGACCGCGACGGCTGGATCTGGTTCGACGGAGAGCTGGTTCCCTGGCGCGACGCGCACATCCATGTTCTGACCCACGCACTCCATTATGCGTCGTCGGTGTTCGAAGGACAGCGCGCTTACAACGGCGTGATCTTCAAGCTTACCGAGCACAGTGAGCGGCTGCGCCGGAGCGCGAGCCTGCTCGGGTTCGAGTTGCCGTGGAGCATCGAGGAAATCGACGCCGCGTGCAAGGACGTGCTGAAAGCGAACAACTTCGTCGACGCCTACATGCGCCCCGTCGCTTGGCGCGGATCGGAATCGATGGGCGTGGCGCCCGGCAACACCAAGCCGCACCTCGCGATCGCCGCGTGGGAATGGGGCAAATATTTCGATCCGGATATCGCAAAGGACGGGATCAGGCTCGACATCGCTCCGTGGCGGCGCCCGGCGCCCTACACTGCGCCGTCGGAGTCGAAGGCGGCAGGCCTCTACATGATCTGCACGCTGTCGAAGCAGCATGCCGAAGGCCGCGGCTATCACGATGCGCTGATGCTCGATTGGCGAGGCCGCGTGGCCGAAGCAACCGGCGCGAACATCTTCTTTGTGAAGGATGGCGCCTTACATACGCCGGTCCCGGACTGCTTCCTCGACGGGATCACCCGGCGCACGGTGATGGACCTCGCGCGCAAGCGCGGGATCGACGTGGTAGAGAGGCCAATCTGGCCAGAGGAGATGGAGGGCTTCCAGCAAGCGTTCCTGACCGGAACCGCGGCGGAGGTGACGGCGGTCCAATCGATCGGACCCTACAAGTTCGAATCCGTGGAAATGGCGCAGCAGCTCGACCGCGATTACGAAGATCTGGTCAACGGGCGTATCCCGAACGCCTAGCTGCAGGCAAGCGCCTTCGGGTTCGCCACGTCGCGGATTCCGTGTGCCTCGATGTCCGCGAGCAAAGCCTTGAGCCAATATCGGTCGAGGCGCCGCTGCCGCCCGATATGATCGAGCAGATGCTCGCCTCCGGTTGAAAGCATTTCGGCAAGCTCTTCGCGGATAGGTCCCAGCTTTTCGATGAGATCGCCCAAGCGGACAATCCTCCGGCGCAGGCTATCCTTGACGATCACCGGGTCGGCGAGGTGGAGAAAGAGAAGCGCGCCGTAGAGCGTCTGCGAGACGGGCCCCTCTGCTTCGAGTTGCTTATGGAGGCCGTTCCGAAACTCGGACCGGCCCTTCGCTGTGATTTGGTAGATCGTCCGAACGCCGCCGCGCGGGACGCGTTCCTCGGCGATCGCTTCGATCAACGCTTCCTTCTCGAGCTGGCGCACGGCGTAATAGAGCGTGCCGACATCTAAATCGATGTAGCATTCGACCATCGCCGTCTGGAGCCGGCGTTTGATTTCGTACGGATGGAAGTCGCCGCGGTGGAGAACTCCCAGGACTAGAAGTCTTGCATGCATAGTTTAATTAAACTAATAGAATTGTAATAAGCAAGAGGGAGGCGCGATCATGTGGCGGACAATTGGAAGCATCGTTGCCGGGCTCGTGACATGGGCGGTGGTCGTGACGATCCTCAACTTCGGCCTGCGCGCGGCCATCCCCGGCTACCATGCAGCCGAGACGACGCTTCAGTTCACGATGGCGATGAAGATAGGGCGGCTGACCGAGGCAGCGCTGACCTCGATCGGAGCGGGCGCCGTCGTCGCAACGATTGCCCCTTCAAGGAGATGGGCGCCGTGGGTGGTGGGGTTGATCATTCTGGCCATGTTCCTGCCGGTCCACGTAAAGCTCTGGAACGCATTCCCGGTCTGGTATCACCTGAGCTTTCTCGTCCCGCTGGCGCCTCTCGTCGCGCTCGGTGCGTGGCTGGTGAGGAACGCCGGCGCGAGCGCGCCCAATGTGGCTGCAGCTAGCTGAAGATCGATAGGTCGAGCGGCTCGCTTGGGCCGAACCAGATCACGTGCCTCGTGTGATCGGCTAAATCCTCGCCGGTCTCGGCATGGGCGAAGATCGTCAAATCGCCGCGATTGAGCGCCAGGAACTGCGCCACGTCCCCGAACGCCTCCCGGGGCACCGTCAGCTGCACGCTGCCGCGCGGATGAGGGCCCACCGGGCGAAGGTGGAAGTGTCCGACCGCTATTGGAAAACGCGCCCGGGCGGCCGCCGCGAGTTGCTTCGCGCGCTCGACCTCGTCGGGATCGTAGTAGATGTGGGCGTGGAAATTGCGGATGCTCGGCTCGGTCATGCGGCTACTATAGCGCGATTGCAGCCCGGACCCCCATCGGCCCTTCCAACGCGCGGCTTCGCCGGTATAAGCCGCGCTTCTCCCGCTTCAGGGACCCGCGCCTGCTGGGGCGTCGCCAAGTGGTAAGGCACCGGTTTTTGGTACCGGCATTCGCAGGTTCGAATCCTGCCGCCCCAGCCAGCGCCGACGACGATTTATCAGTGGAATTGGCTGGCACAGAGCCAACTGAAAAGCGAGCCTTATCTCGAAGCACGCGACCCCCTAAAGGCCCTTAGGTGTTCGCTTCTCCAGAGTTTGTCCGACCTATTGGCGCGATGGAGCTTCTTTGGCCGAGTTGCATGGTTGGCAGCGATAATGCCGCGATCTTTGCCCCATTCGAGGATAAGTCTTAATACGCCAAAGATCGCCTCGGCGAGCTTTCGCCCATCTCGTCGCGCCACTCGAGGAGCTTGGGGCGGATCGCGGCAGATTCAATTCTGTGAGCAGAAGCGTGTCCCATCGCTCGTCAATTTTCTGCTTCGCTGCGACGTGTGTTTCGAAACAGGCTAACAATGTTCTGACAGCCGCTGTCTGCTTGAAGTAACAAGCCGGTTTCGAACTCCTCAGCTAGGAATTGTCCGACGAGCGTAGCCTCGCTGAGCTCGAATGTGGACCTGACGGTGGAGGCCGAGCCTGGCCTCGCCTGCGTCAGCGCGGGACACGCGCGCCATTAATCTGGATTAGGGTCGCGCGAGGAATTAATTGGCACCAATGGTTAATGCGCGAACGATTCCGGTAGGCCCGCTGGCCAAGCAGGCTGAAGAGAATCGGCGTTACTACGAGCGCCGCCGCGTCAGGGCACATTATGCCAGGAAAGCCGGGCTTGACGCTCCGGAGACGTACATTCTCGGACGGCATGGAGCCGAGATTAGCGGAAAGCGGATTCTCGACCTGGGCGTCGGCGGCGGCCGTACGACACCATTCTTACTCCAGCTAAGCTCCGACTATGTCGGGATCGATTACTCGCCGCAAATGATCGAGCGCTCGCGCACGCGTTTCCCCGGCGTGCGCTTCGAGGTTGTGGATGCACGTGATCTTTCCGCCTTTCCAGACGCCAGCTTCGACTTTGTCCTTTTCAGCAAGGCCGGCATCGACGCAGTCGGACACGAGGACCGGCTCACGGTGCTGCGTGAGACCCATCGGACGCTGCAGGGGGGTGGGCTGTTCGTCTTCTCCAGCCACAACCGCAATGCTCACATCCGCAAGCCCTGGGACCTCCGCCATTTCGACGCCAATCCGCTTCGCAATCCCGTCCGCTTCGCGAAGCGCCTCGCTTCATATCCCATGGGCATCTTCAATTACGTTCGGAAAGCCGGGTGTAAGGAGGTTGGGGATGATTACTGCATCGAGGTTGATTCCGGAGACATGTACTCGCTTGTCCATTACCGCATCACCGCCGCAGCCCAGACACGGCAGCTCGAACGAGCAGGTTTCACCGACGTGCAGGCGGTAACTATGAATGGCCGGCCGATGCCCGCATCGGAGTGGGACACTGCAGCGGACTACTCGATCCACTACGTCTGCCGACGGGCTTAGCTCGAACCTGAACCCCGTTGCGGGTGGTGCGGGACGAGGATGAGCGTCGGCGGATCGACTCGCCACGACTGCAGCTTCGAAAGGAAGTTCAGCGAGTGAGTCTGGTGCCGGTCCTAGACTGAGACGTTCTGCAAGCACCGTTCCTGTGCGCTTGAGCATGCGTCAGAGGGTCGAATTGAGCCCGCCATGGCCTCTGGCCTGCAGCCGCGAAGCAAGGATCAAGCGGAGAGGGTCGGGCGAGCGGGGCGCTGGACCTAGCCCAAAATGTCTACGAGCCCATTCGGACCGCTGGCTCGGCCAGCTCGCTTTGCGCGATAATATTTTCGACCTGGCGAGACGGCTGATCGATGACACGTCGGCAGCAGAGTAACCAGCGCGGGTTCCTCATGGCGGTTCAGGCGCTCTCGGAACCCACTTGCAGGGCTCGCTTGCGCAAGGACTTCAGAAAGCTTTCAAGAAGTCCTCTAACGCCAAAGAGCATCAACTTTCCGCCAGAGGAATTCAGAACTCATTGTGACAATTGATGAGCCGCCTCGGCGTTCTGCCGCGCTCTCCAATAGTCGACGACAGCGGCGGCGAGGAAGGCCAGAGCGGCCGCGAGCATGGGCCACATCCCCATTGTATATCGCGGGATTCCAATCCCCACGAACGAGCAGAAAATCAAAACCAACTGAACTGAAAGAAGGTTGACGAATGAGGCCGTCAAGAGGGGGTGGATGCCTTTTCGGAACTGCAGCGCTCCGAGCAAAATCGTAAGTATTCCTACAACGATGCCAAGCAGCACGAAGGATGATCGGATCAGTCCCGCGGAGCGACTATACTCTCCAGGACTGACCGGATCGAACCATCGTGCGGCGATCAACTCCTGGTCGGGGAGCGACGCGGCTTTGGAAAGATACGCATTTAGATCCTGAGCTATGGACGGATCCTTTCGCGGATTGAGAAGCCAAAGAGTTCGGTACTCCCTCAAAGTCAGATTCAGATAGCCAGATGGATTTTCCTTCAACCGCGCCAACCCTACGCGAAACCGCGCGTCGTCGAGCCTGGCGGGCGAGATGGACCAGGCGGGTAAAGCTGTGTCGGTGCATGCGCGCTCCACGCAGGTTTCGTACCCCACAGAGATGATGTTCTGAATGGTTGGCCGGTTGGAAACCGAGTGAAGGACGGATCGGATTGGCTGAAACTGGCGCTGGGCGAGATCAGTGAGACGACGATCAACCGGGTTCGACGGGAGTGGCAGCGGAGGCGCATCGATGAGCACCGCTTTGGCGTAGGTATGGCGTCCGATGAGCGAGGTCGTCTCTGATCCGTGAACTGCCCTGTTCACTAGCTTGTCGCCAATCACGGGTATCAGCGCGATCGCGAAACACAGGCAGGCGATCTTCAACTTGCGGTGTCCGGGTGAGCCAGAAGAGAGGAACACCACAATTGGCGGGACGATCAGCAGCGGAAGATTGGAGGGTCGCGCCGCGGCTAAACTTCCGCGATTAGACCTGCGACGAGCGCGGTGGATGCTCGCTCTTTGGTTAGATAACCTGCGAGCAACCCGATAAGGATTACCAGGAGCGGGGTTGTAATGGCTTCGGAGCCAACCGACACCTGAAGCTTCCAAAGGTAAAGGTTGGCTATGATCGCTGCGCAAAGAAGCGCGACAAGCAAGATGTTGCCGTAAAGACGGTAAACATATTGCACGAGCCAGGAGACTGAGAGAGCGAATATCAGAAGCTGAACGGGTAGAATGAAAGGCCCGCGTACGACCTTAAGAAACAGCGGATAGACGGACGTTCTTATCGGATCCCAGCGAAGATATTCGAGAGAGTTGGTCCCAACAAGCGGTTGTCTTTGAATGATGTAGACGGCGATTGCCGCAAGTAGGGGAGCTATAAGCAACGCTCCGAGAAGCAAATTCGTCTTCGTCTCACCTGAGCTTCTAAAGGTGGGAAAAAGACGCATAAATGGCCCCCGCCGCTGCACCGTAATGCCGCCGCTCATGTCTGCAATATGCCTTCAAGGCTCGGAAGCCTTTGGCGCGCCCCCAGCGGCACGAAAGTCTCAATTCGCAAGACCGGGAACCTCAGAGCCCGCCGGGTGCTGCTCCACAGGTTCGCTACCTGGCGGGTGGAGATCGCAAATTCTTCGGAGCGCCGCGCCTGTGCGCGACACGCCGTTGCCCCCAAGTTCGTCCTGTTGGCTTAGCCGCGCTCGCCCGGCGGGACCGCGGTCGAAAGAGCCGTCCAGCGCGACAGCATGTTGCAGTCGCTCCGAAGGTCCACCGGAACGTTTGCCGTGAAGGGCGCCGCATAAGGATAGCAGTCGAATGTCGACGAGGTCTGCAGGCAGAGCTTGCCGGCGCTCGCGGTCCAGGTCGCGTCGACAACAGTTGCGCCCGAAGGCGAGCTGATGCGAGCAACCCCGTTCGGCTCGAACGTGATGGTGTTCATAACGCCATTGGTCTGGACCTGGACCTGCTGGCCTGTGATTTCCATTCCCGGGACCCACTGCGCACTCGCGGCAGATGCGGTCACCACCGCCACGACGGCGGTTATCGACCTTGCTAGCATACGGCCTCCTTTACGCATTTACAGCGCATTTACTAACTTCCTGTTAACCAGTGTTGTTGCCATCCTGTCAAGCAGCAATAGGCCGCTTGGGCGGCTGCCGTCCCGATTCGAGACAGGTCTGCGGGGCCCGCCGGTCCGCACTTGCTCTAGTTAACTTTCGCGATATAAATATTAAGTCATCAACAAGTTAAGAGCAGCGTTGCGATGAACAGCCTGACGACCGTCGGCATGCGCAAGCAACGAGCAGGGGGGTTCCTGCTCGAGCTGCCCTCTGATGACAACCCTCTCGTCCGCACCACGAGGTTATTCGCGAGCTCGCGCGAGCGACTGCGCCTGAGCCTCTACTGCACCCTGTTTCTGGTGGACTTGTTCGCGCTCGCGCTTTCGTTCCTCGCAGCCGCGGCGCTTCGAACTCAACTCGCCGTTCGAGCTTCAGAGCCTCAGAACGCTGGCGATCGTCGTTCCGACCTTCATTGCCGTCGGGCTCAACAATCGCGCTTATTCGATTGACACGCTCGAGCGCCCGAATGCGGGCGCATTAAAGTCGGCGGAAGCGCTTTTCTTCGCCACGGCGGTCGCGATTGGGCTGCTGTTCTTCCTGAAGGTCAGTACCCAATTCTCGCGCCAGATCTTCATTACGGGCACGTTGATCGCCATGGCTGCGATCGTGAGCTGCCGGATCCTGCTCGGCGACCTGATCGGCGCAAAATACAATTGGTCGTTCGTTAACCGTCTGCTCCTTCTCGACGGCGTCACGCTCGAGCCGCGTCGCGGTGAGCTGGCCGTGTCCGCCAAGCAGCTCGGTATCGAGCCCAACTATGACGATCCCATCCTGCTCGACCGCCTCGGCACTTTGCTCCACCGCTGCGACAGCGTGCTGGTGGCATGCCCGCCTGAGCGGCGTGCCCTCTGGGCGCATGCGCTCAAGGTTTCCGCCGCCGACATCGAGATCCTCGTTCCGGACCTCACTCCGTTCGGCGCCATCGCCATGCGCCAGTTCAACGGCCAAACGACGCTCGTTGTGAGCAGTCAGCCGCTCAACCTGCGGGACCGAGTCCTCAAGCGAGTCCTCGACCTGGCGATCGCAATTCCAGCGCTAGCGCTGGTGACGCCGCTCATGCTGCTGATCGCCCTCGCGATCAAAGTGGAATCGCCTGGGCCCGTCCTGTTCAAGCAGCAGCGCGTCGGCAAGACTAACCGCCTTTTCAACCTGCTCAAGTTCCGCAGCATGCGGTTCGAGCACGCCGATATCACCGGCGTCCGATCGGCGAGCCGCCTGGATGAGCGCGTGACGCGCGTCGGCAAGCTGATCCGCTGCACCAGCCTCGACGAGCTGCCGCAGCTGTTCAACGTCATTGCTGGCGACATGAGCATCGTCGGCCCGCGGCCGCACGCATTGGGGTCGACTGCCGAAGACGAGCTCTTCTGGCACATCGATTTGCGTTATTTCCATCGCCACATCGTGAAGCCGGGGATAACCGGTCTGGCGCAGATCCGCGGCTATCGCGGGGCGACCGACAAGCGCGGCGACCTGACGAGCCGTTTGCATTCGGACCTCGAATATCTATCCGGCTGGACGATCTGGCGGGACCTGAAGATCGTCGTGGCGACCTTTGGTGTGCTCGCTCACCGCAACGCGTTCTGAGGCGTCTCGGCTCTCGGCCATGGCCGTCGGGCTCGATTATTGCCTCGGACGACAAGGTTGTCATATTGAACGACGCAGCCGCTCGTTCCAGCATCGCTTAACCGCTCCTGTTGAGCCCCGAGACGAATGACGCGCACTCACTACGAGATACTCGGCGTCCAACGCACCGCGAGTTGCGAAGAAGTTCGCGGAGCGTACCTGTCGCTCGTAAAGCAGCACCATCCGGACGTGGTTGGCCGCAAGGCCGTTGGAACGCCTGACACTATCGCGCTGCTGAACCGCTGCTATGCGGTGCTTCGGGACCCCCGCAAGAGAGCACAATATGACACGCAGCTAATCCGGGATTTGGATAGCAGGCATCTAACGTCTTATGTGCGTCGTGACATTGTCGTACACCGCGCGCCGCCGCCCAAGCGCCATTGGCGCATCCCGCTGGTGGTCGCAGCTATCACCACCCTGGCGATAATCGCACAGCTGGCTCATGCTACTATCGCCGACGGCGGCCTTGCAGCTGGTGACTTCTTTTCGAGGGGACGGCCCGTGAGCGACGTGAATTTGGAGCGGCCGTTGCGCCCCGCCGACATCGCCAATGAAGCACAGCTTGCGACCACGGTCTCCGCGGACATCGCCATAGGGGTCAGCAAGCACTGCTTCGATACTGCGCGCGACAGGGATGATGTCACTTCAGCGAAACTGTGCATCATCTTCGACGATGCCTTCCTCTATTGGAGGCAGAATGCGAACGATAACGACAGCATGCCGCTGTATTTCCGCGACGAGATCACGCACATGCGGAACCTCGATGCTCTCGGCGGCGCGGGCGACGATAACGAGAGAGTTCTAGCGCAGCTTCGCGACCTTACTTTCCGGGCGCTCCTCGCGCAGCTGAGACACGATGGTGTTCTTGCACCGGCGGTGACGGTCACCGATCGGCGTCGGATAGAGGATCTTCACGGCCGGATGTGAAGACCAAGTCCCAAAATGAGACGGCTCCTCAGGAAAATTCCGCAGGGCCTGTTTCCAATTAACTCGAAATAAACTACTTTCGTTAGCGTTCGTAGTGGAGATCCCAATGAAGAAGTTTGCGTCAGTGCTCTTAATTGGATCGATTTTGAGCGTTCCTGCAGCAGCACAGGTGCGGCCAGGTGACTGCCGTCCGGTCCTGCCGGTCCTCGATAAAGCGGTAGCCGTCGTCCCTCAGGACGTCCTGGTGCCCCAGGCGACCCCCGTGGTCCCTGCTGCGCATCGCTTCTTGGGTCTGCCATTCCTCATTCCGCTGATTGCCGTCGGTGGGGCGTGCGCGATCGAGTGCGGCCACCACAGCAATGGAACGCCAACGCCTACGCCTACTCCGCCGGTCAGTCCGGCCTGACGCCGTAGAATGGCCGGCTCCGACGCAGGGCCGGCTTCACCGCGAACCAATGACACTTTCGAAGCTGGGCTTCGTGCGGCCTAGAGCTGGACCAGGCGGAGCCCGTTCGTTTGCGGCAGGCGACCGATCGCGGCCGTCACGATCTTGATCCTTCGTCCGAAGCTCGGATGATCGAGTGACAGATCGCTCCACCACATGCGCCGGCTTGCACCTTCGAGGAAAGCGATGCCGCCGAACGGCGAGTAGCCCGCGGCATTCATCAGCGGAACCGCATAACTGTCGGCATCGACCTCCATCCTTTTGACACGCGCGCTGCCGAAACCGAGCAGTCCGAAAAGACCCATCGAGTCATTTTGCGCGTGGCCCAGGATGTTGTGAGCCATCTCGTGCGCGATCACGAAAGCGAGTTCGTCGTCGTTCGCCGCCTGCTGCATCATCGCAGTGGTGACCATCACGCGCCTCCCGTCAGACCAAGCGTTCAGATTGGATGAGGTCGAAAGAACGACATTGCCACCACAACCCGCCTGGCCCTGCATCGTCAGATGCAGAAGCTGTCCGGCGCGGCGAACGAGGAGCGAAGCGGGTCCCTTCGCAAGGGCTGACGACAAGATCCCGGCGAACTGATCTTCGCGCGTGTAGGATTGCCCCGCCGCGTCGACTGCTGGTTGGTCTTCGACGCTCGCATCGCCGACCGCCAGAATTTCGTCATCGATCTTGAGTCCGGCGCGATCGGCGGCGCTTCCCCGCACGATCTGGAGCACGCCAAAGCCCGCGTGAAGCGAGAAGGCGCGGGACACGAGCGGCCGCGAAACGACCGGATATTGGGTGAGATCGTGGGCGACGATGCCGCTCATCATCTCGGGGCGGGCGCAGCTTCGCGCGTTGGCGGCCGAGATCCTGTATCCGATCGTGGCGACGCGCAGCTGCCGCTCGCCGAGCTGGCGGATCGATATGCCGGCCGCGCTTGCCGGTAAGGCCGTCATTGCGCCAAGGGCGCCTGCGAGTACCAACAATTTCTTCGCGTTCCGAGCAGACATCGCGCTACTCCCACTTGGGAGCGGCAATGTGGCGGCGGACTGGTTACGATCCGGTTAGGACTGTTTCCCCGCCGTGGTTCTTGTCCACGGGGCGAACACGTGTAGTTTCGCCTCGGGGGTGGGACGCATGCAAGCCAGCACAGACTTCAAGCTGACAGCGGGCTTGCTGATTCTTGCGCTTGCGGTTGGCGGGGCGGGCCTGTCTTTCCCCCTCCTGCAAATGCTGCTCGGCCTCTGCGCGGTCGCCGTCGGCGCTTATTTCGCCTGGACTCCACAAGCCCGGATGAGCTCGTTCGCAAGGATCGCGCTTGGACTGGCTGCCGCCATGTTGGCCTTGATTGTCCTGCAGCTCGTCCCCTTGCCTCCCGGCCTTTGGCACGCGCTTCCCGGACGAGAGGCGGCGGTGCAGCTCGACCGGGCCCTCGGAACATCTAGCTGGCGTCCGTGGACCCTCGATGTCGAGGGAACGATCCGGTCGCTGCTCGTCTTGATCCCGGCGGTGGTGCTGTTCGCCGGATGCCTTCGGCTGACCACACCGGAACGGCTGCGATTGCCGTGGGTCATCGTCGCCTTCGCACTGATCGGAGCCATCCTCGGCATAGCGCAACTTGCCTCTGCAGGCGGCTTGACTCCTTATCCCTCGGCACACGTCGGTTATCCGATCGGACTGTTCGTTAACCGCAACCACAATGCAGCGCTGCTTCTGGTCTCGATCCCGCTGGTGGCGGCGCTCGGCGCCGTCCAGATCGCGCGCGGACGGGCCGCTGCGACGATCATCGCCCTTGCCGCCATCGCGGTTCTCGCGATCGTCGTCCTAGCGACGACGTCGCGTATGGCGCTCGTTCTTCTGCCGATCGCCGTGGTGGCGTCGCTGCTACTGCTCTTCTTATCCGGATCGCTTTGGCGAATTGCCTTGCCTTCGGTACTCGCACTTGCCACCCTGGCAGTGATCATCGTTGCCGGCGGGGGCTTCAACAGAACGCTCACGCGCTTTTCCTCGCTTCACGATTCCCGCTTCGACTATTGGACCGATGTTTACTGGGCGCTGGGCCACTACGGTATCGCCGGGACCGGATTCGGCAGCTTCATCTCGATCTACAAATCTGCGGAGAGCCTCGGCGCGGTGGGCCCAGCGATCCTCAATCACGCGCACAATGAATATATTGAACTTCTGCTCGAGGGGGGGGTGCCAGCGATCCTGCTGCTGCTCATCTTCCTCGGCTTCATGCTATATTGCGGCGTCAAGCTGGCGCGCTCCAATCCGAAGAGGGAACGGGCGTCGATAAGCTTCGCCGCAGCCACCGGGATTATCATCTTTCTATTGTTCTCGCTGGTCGATTACCCGCTTCGAATGCCGGCGCTCAGCTGCGTATTCGCAGTGTTCTGCGCGCTGCTTCTCCCGCGGGTCCACGCGCCGACCAAGCGCGCGATCGTCGCAGTCGAGGAGAGATCCACCTCGGCATCGACATCGTGGCATCGGCCGGTTCGGCCGGCTCGCCTTACGATGCTGGTCTTGCTCGCCGTGGCGGCGGTTGTGATCGTTCAAGCAGCGCTCTCGAGCAAGCAGCTGCTTGCCCAGCGCGGCGAAGCGGCCCTTCGATGGGCGCCGTGGTCGACCGAAGCGAACGAGCAGGCCGCGACCGAAGCACTTCTTCAGGACAGCGCCGAGGCCGCCCTTCGCTATGCCGATGCGGCGACCGAACTATCCCCGATCAGCGCGCCGGCGATACGGACGATCGGCCTCTTCGAGTTGAGTCGCGGCGCAGTCCGCAAAGGCAATCGGCTGATGGAACTGGCGGCCGGTCTGGGCTGGCGAGATGTCCTCACACAGCTGTGGACGATTGATGCTGCAAAGCGATCGGGAGAAACCGACAAGGCGGTCGAACGGGCGAACAGCATGTTCCAGCAACAATTCTTCCAGCCGGCCCTCCTCGCACTGCTTCAAGACCCGGTCACACCCGAGCTCATGTCCGACTTCGTGGCTGATCTGGAGCAGCGGCATTCGTGGCGAAGCGAAGCACTGCGCTCGGGCGCCGACCTCCCGCAACCGAGCCTGGATAGGTTTGAGCAGGTCCTAATTCAGCTCGGGAACACGAAAACGCCACCAACGATCCATGAAGCGGGTTCGCTAGTCGATCGCCTGGCACAAACTGGCCGCGTCGATGACGCGCGGCGCGTGTGGAGCGCAATCCACGGCAGTGCGCTCGTGCTCAACGGCGATTTCGAGGCAGTCGAAACGGGACAGGATGGGAATCGACCGACCTCGTGGAACGTCAGCGACGACGATGCGGCAGCGATCGACGTTGGAAGACCCGAGGTCGGCGACAATAGTCGGGCGCTGAGGCTATATGGCACCGGGGACTCCGGAGGGCTCATTTCGCAGCGCTTAATGCTCACCCCCGGATCCTATGTCCTCACCTTCCGCGCCTATGAAAGTCCCGCCTCTGGCTCTCTCGTGCGATGGGAGCTGCGTTGTTCAACTTCGGGCGCCACAAGCAGCGGCGACGCGACACTTTCAAGCTCGTCTTGGCAACATTTTGAATTAGATTTGACTGTCCCAAACCAGAACTGCCCCGTTCAGAGACTGGCCTTGAAACGCCCGGGTGATATTCATCCCCATGAGCTTTGGATCGATGATGTCGGACTGAAGCCGACGGTGCGTTAATCTTCCGATAATTTATTATTGGAATACCAGAGGTTTACGCGTAAACCGGAGTAGAGACGGGCAATTCCGACCGGGGGTAAATCCGATGAGGAGTCTCACGAGTATCTTGTTGTGCGGGGCTTTGGCAGCTTGCGCAAGCGCTTCACCGCCAGCGAATCTTCCTTCTGGAGCAGAGGCTTACTCTGTCATCCCCGCCGCTCACGCGGATGCACGCGCTTCGGCCGACTACCGAATTGGCGCTCTCGACACGATCGATGTTACCGTCTTCGAAGAGCCCGACCTTTCGATCAAGGCGACCCAGGTTGACGCCTCCGGAAACATCGCGCTGCCCCTTGTCGGCACCGTCGCGGCGCAGGGCAAGACGGCAGCCGATCTGTCGAAAGAGCTCGAGGACCTGTTCGGCGCCAAATACCTCAGGAATCCACAGGTTACGGTAACCGTCGCCGCTTCGGTGTCGCAGAAGGTCTCCGTTCAGGGCGAAGTGACCCAGCCGGGCATCTACCCGCTGACCGGGCCGACGACGCTGCTCGACGTCATCTCAATGGCGAAGGGCGAGACGGAAGTGGCGAAGCTCCAGGAGGTCGTTGTCTTCCGCAACGTCAAGGGCCAGCGGATGGGTGCCGTCTTCAATGTCGCCAGTATTCGCCGCGGCGAGGCTGCGGACCCGGTCATCGAGGGAAATGACCTGGTTGTGGTCGGCTATTCGGCTGCTCGAAGGTTCTGGCGCGATGTCGTCAGTACGGCGCCGATCTTCAGCGTCTTCCGGCCTATCATTCCCTAGGAGCCGCAGCGATGACCGACAATCAATTTGGGCTCGTGCCGAGCCGCGGCGGCCTGCCAATGGTACCTTCGGACGCGAGCCTGCTGCGACCGGAATTCCTCTATGAGCCGGAGCGGACCAACGAGATCGACCTGAAGAAAATCTGGTCGGTCCTGTGGCGCAACCGCCTGCTCATCCTAAGCATCATCGCGGTTTCGCTCGTCCTCGGCGTCCTTTCGCTGTTCCTCGTCAGCCCGACCTACCGGGCGAGCGCGAGCGTCGAGATCGAAGATCAACCGACAAAGGTCCTAGGCACCGAAGACTTCCAGCAAGTCGACGACCGCGACCCGGACCGTCTTCTTCAGACGCAGATCGACATCTTGAAGAGCAGGGCACTTGCCGAGCGGGTGGCGAACGGGCTTAATCTCGCATCCAACGACCGGTTCCTGGTCGCTCAAGGCATTTCGCCGAAGCCAGCAACCCGGCAAGAGCAGATTATCGGTACATTGCAGAATCATCTGCTCGTGTCGCTGCCGCGCAATTCGCGCGTAGTGCCGATCAGTTTCGACAGTCACAGCCCCGCGGTCGCCGCGATGGTCGCCAATGCCTATGCCGAGAACCTGATCGCCGGTAATCTCCAGCGCCACTACGACACGTCCAGCTATTCCAAGGAGTTCCTCCAGAATCAGCTGACGCTCACCAAGGCGCGGCTCGAGAAGTCGGAGGAGGCGCTGCTTTCCTATGCTCGGTCCGTGGGCCTAGTGGACCCGAGCGCCGGCGGCGGCGACCCTGGTAGTCCGAACAACAACGCACCACGTTCGCTCACCAGCGCCAACCTCATCGACCTCAACCAGTCGTTAGCGCAGGCGCAGGCTTCGCGCATCCAGGCCGAGGGCCGCTGGCGCGAGGCGCAGGCGACTCCGGCCATGAGCCTGCCCGACGTCCTGAGTAATCCTGCCATCCAGCAGATGACCCAGAAGCGCGCCGAGCTTCAGTCCGATTATCAGGAGCAGCTGCAGCATCGGAAGCCGGATCACCCGGCTGTCCAGCAGGCTGCCGCTGCGCTCAAGGAGCTGGATGGGCAGATCGCTTCGCTTGCGAACAGCATCCGCAACTCGATTCACAACCAGTACGTGACTGCGCAGCAGCAGGAGTTGCAGCTCCAGGCTACCGTGGGGCAGCTGAAGGGTGCGACGCTCGCGGAGCAGTCGCTCGGGATCCGGTACAATATCCTGAAACGTGAGGTGGATACGAACCGCCAGCTCTATGACGGGCTTCTCCAGCGCTACAAGGAAGTGAGCGCCGAAGCGGGCGTCACCTCGAATAACATCTCGGTGATCGACCGCGCGGATCCGCCGCTCCTTCCGGTTTCGCCCAATCCGTTCCTGAACATGTCGCTGGCGCTGTTCGGCGGACTGATCATCGCCTTCGGGGCCGTTGCTGCCCTGGAAGTCTTCCATGACGGCGTCCGAGGTCCGGACGAGGTCGAGACGCGCTTCGGAACCCCGCTACTGGGCGTTGTTCCGCGTCTCGTTGGTGGCGGTGCGTCCGACGCGTTGGACCAGCCGGGCTCGCAGATTTCGGAAGCCTATCAGACGGTCAGGGCATCGGTTGAACTGTCGACTGAAGGCGGCGCTCCGCGAACGATGCTCATCACCAGCTGCCGTGAAGGTGAGGGCAAGACCACCACGGCTATCGCGATGGCGCGCGATGCGGCCGCAGCTGGCGCAAAGGTCATTCTGATCGATGCCGACATGCGCCGGCCGTCGGTTCACACTGTGCTCAACATTCCGAAGACGCCTGGCCTCAGCAACCTGCTGACGCAGTCGCTTTCGGCCGACTTTGTCATCCGCGAAACGGACATGCCGGGCTTGTTCGTGATGCCCGCGGGACCCAAGCCGCCCAGTCCGGCGGAGCTGTTGTCGGGGGCCGGGTTCCGGGCGCTGCTTACCTATTTGAAAGAGCACTACGACCAGGTGATCATCGACAGCCCACCGGTGCTTGGCCTGGCCGATGCACCGAGACTCTCGGCGGCTGTCGACGGCACGATGATCGTCATCGAGGCCAACCGTTCGCAGCGTGGCGCCATTGACGCGGCGCTTCGCCGGCTCACCGCTGCCCGCGCCCGAATCATCGGCGCCGTGCTGGTCAAGTTCGATCCGAAGAAGGCCGACGTCGGTGCCAACTACATGCTTGGCTATTACGCTTACGGCGAAGATGAGGACGGCTCGCTAGCCGCCTGACCGTCTTCGCAGCGTCCGACTTCTTGAGTGCCAATTGATGCACCTAGGCGGAAATCTGTCGGAGCATAGATGGGCCTGAGGATCGCTGCATGCCTGCTCCCCGCAGCCTTTGCGCTGGCAGCTGATTCCGCGCCTAGCGCCGCACCGATGAAGTTGACCGGGACAATAACGTGGCCCGGCTTTTCACCACCGCTCTCGATCCAGGGCGATCCCGAGCTTGAGTTGTTGAGCCTGGAAGGAGCTGTACCTGCCGCTGTGATCGGGCCCGCTACCGTCCGGAACGCGTTCCAGGTCATCCACGTCAGCCAATCAGCTACCGTCGGGCGCCTGGAGGTCCGAGGCCTCGATGCACAAGTGACCGATGCCTGTGTCCGCGGCCACGCCGATGTTGTCGTCATTCATGAAGTGCACTGCACGATGACAGGGGGGCCGCAGGTTGGCCGCGTCAATATTCCCTTCGGTCTGCAGGTCTCTGGGGGAAGCAGCGTGTCGGTGACGAACAGCAGCTTCCAGGGGTTCCTGTGGACCGGCCCAGCTGACCGCTATTGGATCGGTGAAGGGGTTACGATCGAGAGCGGCGTGACGGGCGTGCAGTTCGACAACGTAACGTCCAACGGCAACACGGATGCTGGTTTTGACATTAAACCCTTCGTCGTCATGAATCATGTCTCGGCATTCGACAATTGCCGTAACTTCCGCTTCTGGTCCGGCGCAGATGTGGGCACGCTGACGACCGGAGATACGATCAGGCGCGGAGGCAAAACGGATTGCTCTGGAATTTGGCTAAGCGGCTCCGACACCGGACCTCACCCGAAGCTGCACATCCGCAAGTTCGTCGTACGAATGACTCGACCGGGGACTCTCATCGAGGTCGAGAACGGTCCGGCGGACGTTCAAATCGACGAATGCGACATCCAGGCACCTGCCAGCAGCACGATGGTCCTCTTCAAAAAGGGCCCTGGGACCGTGGTGCTTGGCCGCGGATGCAAGCTGGGGCCTGAAACCTGAGCGAGTTCAGCCAATTGCTGCGACGAGGTGGCGAAGGCCTCTTCTGTAATTTGGAAGGATCACAGCGACGATCGCGGCGTAGATCAGCGCTCCAGCGCCGCAAAGAAGCATGATCGTGAATGCCGAGCTGGGATTGTAGGCGTGGAACAAGATCGCGACTGCAATTCCCATCGCCCCCGAGGCTGCAATCGGCGCTGCGAGCGCGCTGATGTGATCTCGGAGGCCAATTCCTGAGATACGATGAGTGAGGAAGATTTGCAGCGGAAGGAGCAGCAGTGCCCTCACGCTGTAGGCGAGCGCCAGGACTCGCAACCCATAGGGAACCGCGAACCAGGTAACGACCGCTGTCGTAACGAGATCGAGGATTGCCAAGCGCCGCTGCCACGTGATGCGGCCGTTCGCGGCGAGAAGCATGAGAACGAAGGGCGTGATTGCAAAGGGCAGCGCGAGCGGCAGCAGCATCGGAGCAATCATCCCCGCGTCGTGCCACTGGGGACCGAACAAAGCCGGCACGATCCAGGGCCCGGCGGCGGCGTACCCGACGAGCGCTGGGAAGGATACGAGAGAAGATTGCTGCAGGATTGAAACGTAGGCAGCCTTAAGTTGGCTCTTTTCGTGCTCGAGCCGCGAAAAGGTCTGCAGTGCCACCGTTGCGAACGGCCCGACGATCTGCGGCCCGATCAATTCGGCACACCGCCATGCAACGCGATACGAGCTGAGCGGGACGGCGCCGAGAACGCGGGCAATGCCCAAATCCGTCACCCGCAGGCTCAACATATTAACGACCTGCGCCAGCCCGAGATCGATCCAACTTCTAAAATATCTGCCAGCCGACTGGCGATCGAATCCGATTCCGGGCCGCCATCGAACAGAAGCCCAGGTCAATGCGGTGAACACCAGTTCACGAACAATCCGTTGGAGGACGAGCGCCCAGATGCCGGCACCGAGCAGCGCTGCAACGACGGCAACGATGCCACTGATTAGGCCACCAATCACTGAGCGAACCGCGAGCGTCTTGTGACCGAATTCGCGTAAGCGCAGCGCCATGTGGGTGTTGCCGGCTCCGCTCAGCACCACTCCCACCGAGAGCCAGCGCAGGCACTCCGCCAGCTGGGGCATGTGGAAAATGCGTTCGGCGGCTGGCCCAGCAGCGATCATCACGGCCGAGTAGGCCGCGGCGAGGAGCACGTTGGTCCAAAAGATCGTGTCGAGATCGCTGTTGTCCAAATGTTTGAGTCGCGCGACGCGCTGGTCCACTCCCGCCGCGCAGAATGCTCGGCCGATATCGGTGAAGAGGAACGCGAGCGCGAAAGTGCCGATCGACTCCTTGTCCAGAAGCCGCGCCAGGACGACGAAGACGAAGAAAGAGAAGAGCTGGTCGCCGGCCGCTTGGCCCATGGTCCAGAAGATGGACTTGTGCGTGCGCCGCCGCAGATGCGGGTCGAAGGCGGCGGTTTCCGCGGTTGCTTCGGAGCGCTCGTCCATCGGCCAATCTTGTTGTGACTAGACCATGTTACGGTTACCAAATCCATAGTCCAGCGGTCGCGCTGATTGTGGGGGACGATGGTCGGGTCTGTGACGTTGGAGATCGCTCGGCGGGTTTATCGCTGGCGCCACTCCAACATCGGAATCAGGAAACGGCTGAAGCACCTTCGGGAGGAGCTCGAGGCCCTCCCGCGACGCGATGTCGGCATTCGCCTCAAGGATCTCGATCGATCGCTCGAGGAATGGGTCGCTCCCATGCGAGAACAGGATCGAGAGCTGATCATCGGCGACTTCGATCAGGACGGCGGCATTCTGCCGCGATTCGGTCAAATTGCCGGCGCGCCGATGATCGCTCCGACGCAATTCCTGGCTCGAAGTGGATCCAAGGTTTCCCTCGTGGATCTCAACGGCAGGCTCGGTGTGCGGAAAGACTTTGCGAGCGAAATCGCAAGGTTCGTGCTGGAGCTGGAGGCGTTGCTGCGCCTCGAAAGCGGCAACTGCCCGGTGCCTCGGATCATGAACGTCAACTGGGACGCGCATTCGATCACGCTGACCTTCGTGTCCGGCCATGTGGTCCGCGAGCTGCTGGCAGCTGCCGGCGCTAACATTCGCGATCGGGACTTGAGGGAGCCCTTCTCGCGCGCTCGCCTGCGGGAGCGTGTTCGCGTCGGTCTCCAATTTGTGCCAAAGATCATGTCCGACAACCAGATCGCCCAAATTGCTGCCGGCTTGAACGCAATTCACGCGGCCGGCTTCGCGCTCGAGGACGTCAAGTTCGGCAACATCATCCTCGAAGCGAATTCCGGTGAACCCATCTTCATCGATCTGGAGCGTGCGCTTCCCATCGATGGTCTGCCCTGCAGGCTTGCCGATCACCTCAAAGAAATCGACATGAGGAAATTCCGCGAGCATTTCGGCGGAATGCCGGACGAGCCAGTCGATCCATGACCGGCGACAAAGCGAAGGTCCTGTTCGTCATCAACTCGCTCACCGGTGGCGGAGCGGAGCGGGTAATGAGCACGTTGCTAGCAAGCTCGACCGGATGGACCGACCGCTATGAGATCGCGCTGGCGCTCCTCGACGCCGATCCACGCGCGTTCCCCCTGCCGGAATGGCTGAAGGTTTTTCAGCTCGATTGCAGGGGAGGGATCGCATCCAGTATCCGCGCCGTGGACCGGATCGTCCGCGAATATGATCCGCAGATTACGCTGAGTTTCCTCACCCGATCGAACTTCGCAACGGGCGTAGCGATGCTGAGGCGCCGACGACCTTGGATCATCAGCGAACGGACCAGCACTCCCGCGCACCTTGGCGGAGGAGTGCGCCGCCTTGTGACGAAGGTGTTGATGCGCGCGATCTATCCGCGCGCCACTGCAAGTCATCGCCGTTTCCGCCGGCGTGGCGACCAAGCTGATCAACGGATTCCGTGTTGCGGCGAACAAGATGGAGGTGATCCCAAACCCCGTCGACGCTGTGGCGATCGAGGCGGCCGCGCGGGAGAACAGTCCACTGGACGCGACAGAACCCTACATCATCGCCGTCGGCCGGCTTGTGAGCGTCAAGAACTACCCCCTGCTCATCGAGGCGTTCGCGAAGTCCGCTCTTCCCTGCCGCCTGGTCATTGCCGGTGACGGGCCGGAGCGCGATGATCTCAGAGGACTTGCCGAGAAATTGGGTGTTGGCGCTCGCGTCACGATGACAGGATGGCTTGCAAACCCTTATCCGGCGCTGCGTCATGCGAGCGCGTTCGCGCTCAGCTCCAATGTCGAAGGATTCCCGAATGCACTCGTCGAGGCGCTCGCGCTGGGCGTTCCCTGTGTTGCCACCGATTGCCCCGATGGCCCTGCCGAGATCCTCGGCGACGGTACAACCACAACGATGTCCGACGCGACCATTGCCGAAGCCGGCATTCTGACGCCTGTGGGTGACGTGGACAGCTACGTCCAGGCGCTTCAGCTCGTCTTTCAATCACCGCTGCGTGAGCGACTCGTCGCAGCCGGCAAGCAGCGTGCGCTGGCTTATTCCGCGCGGGCTATCGCCGCCCGTTACTGGGCCATCATCGAAACTGCGTTGCAGGGATCGCAGGCTGCGCCCAGCTAGCCGAACGCGCAGTGATCGAGCCGCGCTCTGAGAGAGCCTTGCTCACAACGGCCTGGCGCGCCTTGGCGATCGTAAAGCCGCACAATAGCCCGTAGAGGATGTTCCCTTCGACCTGCCAGTGCGCCATCGTCGCGAGGTTAAGGACGATGAAGCTGGCGTGCCCGGCGAGAAGCAATGGTCGCCACCTCGGCTCCGCCATGAAAGCGAGCCGGATCATGTTGCCCCAGACGAGCAGAATGGCGATGACGCCGAAGATTCCGAGTTCGTAAAGGAATGAGATGACCGTGTTGTGGGCGTAGATCGGCATGCGCGTTACCCACGAGTCCGGCCCGTAGCCGATCCACTTCTGCAGCCGCGGAGCGTCGGCATAAGCGTAGATATATTCGCTCCAGATGTAGGGACGCGAAGAAAGGACCCTGCGGTCGGCCCAGGTGAAAGTCTCGGGAGGTCTGATTAGTGCAGTGCCCTGGGATAGCGCACCCAGATCGGCAAATCGATCGCGTTCGGCGACGACGATTCCGCCGACCAAGGCGAAACCGGCCACGATCATCACGACGCGAGCGAAAGTGCGCTGGCTAGGCTTCACTGCGCGAGGGATACCGACGAAGCCGGCCGTTAGCACCAGGGGAACGACCCCCAGCATCGTTGTCCGATAATCTGCTAGGTCAATCGAGAACAGGCTGACCACGCAGATGGCGAATCGCGCGAACTTGTTGAAGTCTTCCCGCAAAAACCGCGAGGAAGAAGGCGTTCGCCGCGATGAGCGAGAATAGCTCCTCGTGGTAATAGCCGCCGATGTAGCTGACCGAACCGTCGAGCTCCCCCGATTTGGGTACGTTCAGCACGATGGATGCGACTTGGTAGGTAAGCGGCTGAACGAAGACGAAGAGCAGTCGGCGAAGGACGGATGACCCGCCGGACTCGAGCGCTTGCCAGAGCGCCACTGCGATGATCACGAATATGAAGAAGCGTAGGATCGGCTCAATCGCGGACATCAGTGCCCCGTTCATCAGGGCGCTGAAGACCATCAGAAGGCACACGATGCCGACCGGCCAAAATGGCCGCGAAAAGAATCGTCGCTTATCCAGCGCAATTAAGCTCGTGCCGACGATCAACAGTGAGCCGAGGCCCACCCATTTTATGCCGCCGAACGCCGGATTGTAGGTGAACGCCTGGAGCGAGCCGAGGGTGAAGCGGAACCAGCAGGCGAAGATCAGGAAACGCGCTGCCCGTCCCCGCGTCCGCATGATGACGTAGAGCGTAAGGACCGCGAAAATAACGGTCGCGGGCAGCAGGAACCAGTCTGGGAGCGGCGGCCCGGCGATCGCATCGACGTCGTTTGCTAGCTGCACTGCCTTGCCTGCTTATCCCCCGGCGTCGGATTGATCCGCCGCCGCAACCACAGCCACGCTCAACTAAGTCTATCAATATTCCCCTTTTTCCTGTGCCAAGACAAGACATGTCTGCCGACCAGTTTGACTGAGCAAGCGACTAGAAGCTTTTTGCAATTTCGCGATTTTGTGTGATGAGAGAAAATCTCGGCGGGGCGCCATCTCAATGTGCGGTATTGTAGGACTCATCGCTGGGCGAAAGGGGACGCCCGAGTTGATCGAGCGTTTGATCGATCCGATCACGCATCGCGGCCCCGACGATCGCGGCGTCTGGATCAACACTGAATCCAAATTGGCTTTCGGTCACAGACGGCTGTCGATCATCGATTTGTCTCCGCAGGGTCACCAGCCGATGACTTCCGCCGATGGCCGGTGGGTGATCACTTACAACGGCGAGATCTACAATTACCGGCAACTGCGCTCAGAACTCGAGCAAGCGCAACTCGCTCCGCAAGGCGGCTGGCGAGGGCATTCCGATACCGAGACGCTGCTTCAGGCCATTGCGGCCTGGGGTCTCGACCGCGCACTCTTGCGCGCAAGCGGCATGTTCGCTTTCGGCCTTTGGGATCAGGTGGAGCGCAAGCTGTACCTGGTCCGGGATCGGTTCGGCGAGAAGCCGCTCTACTACGGCTGGGTAGGCGGCGATTTCCTGTTTGCCTCCGAGCTCAAGGCATTGACGGCCCATCCGAGGTTCGACAACGCAATCAACCGAGAGGCATTGGCCGCACTGACTTCGCGCGGCTATGTGCCGGCGCCGCTGTCGATCTACCGGCGTATCTTCAAGCTACCTCCAGCAAATATACTGAAAGTCGGCTGCGATGCGCCCGCGTTTCCCCTCGACGAGAGTCCCGGCGAAGATGCGAGCGGCGGGCCCACGAGGCTGCGTCGCTACTGGTCGTATCGAGACGTTCTCGAGCAGGGGATGCGCGATCCGATCACCGACAAGGACGATGCGGTCGCGGAACTCGAAAAAGCCCTGGTGCGGTCGATACAGGGACAGTCGTTCGCAGACGTTCCCGTCGGCGCTTTCTTGTCGGGCGGCATCGACAGCTCGACGATCGTGGCGCTTTATCAGAAGCACTCCAGCGTTCCGGTGCGCAGCTTCACGATCGGCTTCGGCAATTCGGATTTCAACGAGGCGGGCTATGCGCGCGCAGTCGCCAAGCACCTTGGGACAATTCATGACGAACGATATGTGTCTGCGAAGGAGGCAGCGGACGTCATTCCGCTGCTGCCGGCAATGTTCGACGAGCCGTTCGGCGATTCGTCGGCGATCCCGACCTTCATCGTCAGCCGCTTTGCACGCGAGCACGTCAAGGTGGTGCTCAGTGGCGATGGCGGGGATGAGTTGTTCGCAGGATACCGCCGCTATCGACAGATGCTGGCGGTTTGGCGCACCATCAGGCACATTCCCATGGGTGCGCGACGCGCCGGGGCCGCTCTTATCGGCCGCATCCCCTTCGGCTTCTGGACTGGTATGGACTCGGTGCTCGGAATCTCGCAACGCAGCCCGCTTTCAGGCAAGGTCTACAAGGGTCTGCGCCTTGGTGCGTCGGTTCGCACTTTCGACAGTCTCTACTCGGGATATCTCGACCAATGGCCGATCGATGGACCTCCGGTCCTCGGCGCGTCGGCTCAGCAATTCGCCGCGGCGGACGCCCGCTTCCATGCCTCCGATGCGGAGCGGATGACATATCGGGACGCGGTCGAATATCTGCCCGATGACATTCTTTGCAAAGTCGACCGGGCATCGATGGCGGTCAGCCTCGAAACGCGCGTGCCGTTTCTCGACCACCGCGTTGCCGAAGTCGCTGCCCGCATTCCAATGTCGATGAAACTGCGCGGAAAGAGCGGCAAGTGGATCGTGCATGAACTCCTCGGCCGGCACCTCCCGCCGGCGCTTTTCGAACGTCCAAAGTCGGGCTTCTCGATGCCCATCAGAGAATGGCTCTCGAACGATTTGCGCGATTGGGCGGAAGATTTGCTGGACCCATCTCGAATGCGGCAAGAAGGCTTCTTCGATGCCGGCCGCATACAGCAGCACTGGCATGATAATCTCTCGAAGCGGCGCAACGCATCGGGTTCCCTGTGGGCTATCCTGATGTTCCAGTCGTGGCTGCGGAGCCGCAGCTCGGACCAGCCCTCAGAAATCCATCATTACGCCGCTTGATTCAGTGGTTGCGCCCGATCGCCCGCTCCTGTGCGTTCTCGGACTCCGGGGGATCCCCGGAGTCATGGGCGGTGTCGAGACGCACTGCGAAGAGCTGCTGCCGCGAATTGCCGCAAAAGCACCGGAGCTCGAGATCGAAGTCGTCGCGCGGCGACCTTACGTAGCTGAGCCGATGTCCGTCGGCGGAGTGCGGGTCACCCCCCAATTCTCGACCCGCGGGCAAGGCACCGAAGCATTGACCTCGACGCTGGTGGGCATTCTGTATGCGAGGCGCCGCATGGCTCGCGCAGTGCACATCCACGCCGTCGGACCTGGGCTGCTGGCACCGCTTGCTCGGTTGCTTGGGATGAAGGTCATCTTCACTCATCATGGAGCCGATTACGATCGGCAGAAGTGGGGCACGATCGCAAAGGGCATGCTTCGTTTGGGCGAGTGGCTGGGGGTTCGCTTCGCAAATGCGGTAATCGTCGTTGCGCCCTCGCTAGCCGAACAACTCAAGGCGCGGTTTCCCGCACAGGCGGGCAGAATCCATTATGTACCGAACGGCAGAACCATTGTCGCCAACTCCTCAGAGCAGAAATCCATCCTGAAAACGCTGAATATCGGAGCGCGCGGGTACGTGCTGACGGTCGGTCGCCTCGTGCCGGAGAAGGGCTTCCACTTGCTGGTCGATGCGATGGAACGCGCCGGCACCGGCAAGAAGTTGGTGATCGTCGGCGGGGCTCAGCACGAAAGCCAATATTCGAGGGAGCTTTCGGGGCGCGCCAGTTCGCACGTCATCTTCGCGGGTGTTCAGGATCGCGCGACGCTCCAGACGCTTTACGAGAATGCCGAACTCTTCGTGCTCCCATCGTTCCATGAGGGCCTTCCGATAAGTGCGCTGGAGGCCGGCTCAGCGGGTTGTCCTCTTCTTCTCAGCGACATTCCTGGAAACCGCGACCTTGGCCTGCCCCAATCCCATTACTTCAAAGCTGGCGACGTCGACGATCTCGTTCGCGCGCTGCGCGAGCCGCTACAGCGCTATGTCGTATCGCCCCATGATTTCGTGAGGTTCGACTGGGACCAGATCGCCGCTCAAACGCTTGCAATATACGGCAGAGCGTTGGGTCAATTTGCGGAGCGGAGACTGAGTGCCTCGGCGTAAGTATCGAATTGCGCTCTTGGTCGATGATCTCCGGCTCGCTGCCTGGGTGCGCGAGTTGGGCGAGCGCATCAAAGATCATGACACGATCGAACTCGCGGCGGTTCTGGTCAGCGCCAATCGGGACTCGGACGCCGACTGCACCCCGCTTGCCAAAATCCTACTCGGCGCGCTGCTCGCGCTCGAGCAAAAGTCGGTCGGGCGAAATCGTCGCCGGTCAGGCGCTCCTCAGGACGGTCACTTGGCTGACGTCCAAGCAATATCAGCTGTCCCCTCGGAGACGGAGCTCAATCGAGTTCGCTCCCTCAAGCTCGACGTGATCGTGAATTGCATTCGTACACCGCAGGAAGAAATCGTGGCCACCGCCCGCGACGGCGCCATCGCGATACGGTTCGGCCACTCACCGGGTGAACTCGCCGGATTTGCAGAGGTCCTCGATGGAAATCCGGTGACAAACTTTGCAATCGAGCGGCTGAGCGGAGGAGCTTCCGAACTGCTCTTCCGAGGCAGCATCACGACGCAGCTGTTCTGGTCACAAAACGGGAACGCGCTTTTCGAGCGCTGCACGCCCTACATTGTCCAGGTGCTCGAACGGCTTGCTGCGCACGGCGCGCGGGCCTCTCCTTCAGGTTCTGCTCTCGAGCAAGCTCCTCGAAAGATCCGCGCGCCAGACGTTCTCGCTTATGCTTGGCGAACATCTGCCAGGATCGCACAAAAGGCCTGGCGACACGCAACCGGGCGCGAGTGGAACTGGGGCGTCGCTTACACTTTCGCGGGTTGGCAGGATGCCGACCTCCGTGACGGGAAGGTGTTGCCGAAGCTGCCCGGCAGCTTTGTTGCAGATCCTTTTGTCGCCGAAAACGACAACAAGCGTTACATCTTCGTGGAAGAGTTCTTCTATTCGACCCGCAAGGGCGTGATCTCGGTGTTTGAAATCAGCGGAGCGGGCGCGAGGCGGCTCGGCGTGGCGCTCGAGGAACCGTATCACCTGTCCTTCCCGTTCGTGTTTCAGAAAGACCGCACCTTTTACATGGTTCCCGAGGGCCAGGGCGGCGGCGAGCTGGCCCTCTACGAATGCACCGACTTCCCCCTGAAGTGGCGGCGCAAGAAGGTCATCATGTCCAAGGTGTGCGCGGATACCGTCGTCTTCGAGCATGGATCGCGCTGGTGGATGCTGACTAGCATCAAGGGCGCGGGACCTGCGGAGAACAGCGCCGAGCTCCACGCTTTCTACGCCGACGATCCTCTCGGCGAATGGCGCGCGCACTCGAAAAATCCCGTGGTGATGGATGCATCGAAGGGACGCAACGGTGGTCTCCTGACGGACGAAGAGGGTCGCACCTATCGGGTCGCCCAGCGCGCCGGGTTCCGTACCTATGGCGACGGGTTCGCCATCTTGAGGATCGATGAGCTGACGCCCGATTCCTATCGCGAGACTCTCGTTCGCGAGGTTCGCCCGGACTTCTTCCCGAACCTTGCCGGCACGCACCACATTCATTCACGAGGCGGCCTGACGGTCTACGATTTCAGCAAGGATGAACGCCCTTGACCGCCTCTGTGGGGTCGGTCGTAAGGACTGCCGAGGAACTCGAGGAGCTGATCCCCGAGTGGCAGGGGCTCTATGGGCAAAGCGAGCCGCATAACCCATTCCTGAGTGCGGAGTGGACCAAGGCCTATTTGAACACGGTCGACCTCCCCATTGAGCTGTTCGTTGTCACTCTTCGTTCGGGCAGCCGCCTGGTCGGAATCGCGCCGCTGTGCATCGAACGACGAGCGGGATTTCGAGTCCTTCGATTTCATCAGCGAGGATCGCTCCGATTATCTCGGCTTCCTTTGTGCGAGCGACCATCCTGCCGCCGCGCAGGAATTGATCGATGAGATCGTCGCGCTCCCGGAGAAGTGGGATCTGGCCGTCCTCAAGCGTCTCACCGCTGATTATTCGGGATTGAGTCACGTCGGAATTCCTGCGTCTGCTCAATCGCACAACACCATCGCGACGACCTCGCGCTACACCGCCGCCGATGTCGATTGGGATGAGCTCCACGAGATCGGACCGAGGTGGCTCAAGCGTACAAGAAAGCGCCTGCCGAGGTTCCTTCGCGATGGCTGGATTCTGGAGCGCTTCACCGGCGCCGAAGCTGCTGCCCGCTTGGACCTCGTTTCAGAAGTCGAGGCTCGATCGTGGAAAGCTCGTCAGAATTTGATGCGGCTGCAGCCCGGTGCCGGACAGGAACTCCTCCGCCGCGCTTTCGAAACGCTGGGAACGCGGGGTGAAATGCAATTGTGGATGGCTTTCCTCGATGGCCGGCCCGGAGCGTACAGGATCGATTTCATTCTGCCGAAGCAGGTGTGGATCTACCAACTCGGCTACGATCAGGAATTTCACAGAGCCAGCGTCGGATCATTCCTCGGATATGCCGCGCTCAAGGACGCATGGAGCGCGGGCATTCGCGAGTATGATTTTCTGAGCGGCGATGAGCCCTACAAGGCCGAGCGCACGATCGCATCGCGCACCATCAGCGATCTGGCAATTCACCCACGAACCACGCGCGGGCGCGCAGCTTATGTACTCTTGATCGCCCCGCGTTGGTATCTCAAGGAAGTCCCGGTTCTGCGCACCGCATTCCGGAGCGCCATGAGCCTCGTGCGCGCCGTCCGCAGGCGTTAGGAAAGTTCCGCCGCGAGGGCGGAAAGCAACACTTTGTTAACCCTTTCGGCCCACATCCTGCGCCAGGCGGAAAGAGATGGCGATTTTGGCAGAACTCCATCCGCAGCGGCGCACCAGTGAACGGCGCGTGGCGCTGCGCCGCACCCTGCAGCTCACGGTGCGCGGCGAAACACCGACGGGCGACTCAGCGCAGGTGCTCATTCACGACATCTCGGTCACTGGCCTACTTCTCGAAACGTCGGCCGACCTGCTAATCGGCGAGACGATCGAGGTCGATGTTCCCGAAGGCGGTCCGACGAGTGCGATCGTGATGTGGAACAGCGGCCGCTTTTTCGGCTGCCAGTTCCACGGCCGTATCTCACCCGCAGCAGTCAGCGCCGCGGCTCTTCGAAGCCCGTTCGAGACGACTTCCGATGACTTGGGTTCCGCGAACGCCGAAAGCACCGAAAAGCAGCTGTCGCCGACGGCGAAGGCGTGGATTCTCGTTGGATTGGTGGTCGCGACCTGGGCTCTGATCTATCTTCTTATTAAACTGTTTGGTTGACCAAAGTCAATTCTAACCGAATGTTGTAAGGCGTAACACCGCCCCCAATCGACTGAATTGCTGTGCTTTTGGGTCCTCGCCATGCGTGGGAGGATGCACTTGGGGGCAAGCGAAATGGGCTCGAATTCGAGCCCTGTCGCACCATCCCCGAAGTATAGCATCGTAGACGTGGGGTCGCGCCAAGACCGCGCAATGCCCCGCGAAACTCCGAGTTCTCGAAATCTTCGCCCTGCTCACAAGCCACCAAATACACGGCCATCAACGCGACTCCAGACTTTCGATTCGGCGCCGCCACGAATTATCCAGGGCATTCATGAGTCCAGCCCAATCGTAAGTTAACGAATATCATTGATGAACGGACGGTTTGCAGCCGTGAGCGCTCGGCACTACGAAATGAACGGAAGAGGGTTGGGGCTAAGTGAAAGTCGCTGTCATCGGTCTTGGCTATGTCGGGCTTCCGCTCGCGGTGGCGCTTGCGCGCAAGCATGACGTCGTCGGGTTCGACATCAGCGCTGCGCGTGTCGCTGCGTTGCGCGAAGGGACAGACTGGACGAACGAGGTCGCCCCGAAGGAGCTTCGCGCTTCGAAACTCGAAATCACCGGCGAAGCGGAAGGGCTTTGCGGCTGCGACGTCTTCATCGTCACTGTTCCCACTCCCATTGACGAGGCGAACCGGCCCGATTTCGACGCGATGCTGAAAGCCTGCGCGCTCATTGGGCCGGTGCTCTCGAAGGGCGCGATCGTCGTGTTCGAAAGCACCGTCTATCCCGGTGTGACGGAAGAAGTTTGTGCTCCAGTGCTGGAGCGAGCGTCCGGCCTGAAGGCGGGCGTCGACTTCAAGCTCGGCTACAGCCCGGAGCGGATCAATCCCGGCGACAAGGCACATCCCATCGAGAAGATCACCAAGATCGTTGCCGGACAGGACCCGGAAACGCTGGCGACACTCGCGGACCTTTACGGATCGATCATCGAGGCAGGCATTCACCGCGCTCCCTCGATCAAGGTCGCGGAGGCGGCCAAAGTCATCGAGAATACGCAGCGCGACCTCAACATCGCCCTGATGAACGAGGTGGCGAAGATTTGCCACCTGCTTGGCATTCGCACTCGTGACGTACTCGACGCGGCGGGAACGAAATGGAATTTTCTCAAGTTCCATCCAGGCCTGGTCGGCGGCCACTGCATTGGTGTTGATCCCTACTATCTGACGGCGAAGGCCGAGCAGCTCGGCTACCAGCCCGAGGTGATACTTGCGGGCAGGCGCGTGAACGACGGGATGGGCGCCTATCTCGCGCAACGGGTCGTGAAGCTGATCGCTTCGAGTAGCCGACCGATTAGCGGTGCTCGGGTTGGAATCCTCGGCTTCACCTTCAAGGAAAACGTCCCCGACATCCGCAATTCCAAGGTTATCGATACCTGGCGCGAGCTCAAGGAGTTCGGGATTGAGCCGGTCGTGCACGATGCGCGCGCGGATCCGGACGCGGTTCGCCACGAATATGATGTGGACCTATGCGAACTCGACGAGTTCACTGACTTGAGCGCGCTCATCTATGCCGTTGGCCACGAGGAATATCGGCCACTCCATCCGCAGATCAGCGACATGATGGCGCAGGGAGGAGTAGTCGCGGACGTGCGTTCGCTGCTAGAGCCCAAGTCGCTGCGCGAAGATATCGTCTATTGGAGCCTCTAGATCGGATAGTGGCCGGGCTCGCCGGCGATCGTGATCCACCTCAATTCGGTGAACGCCTCGATCCCCGCCTTGCCCCCGAAGCGGCCATAACCTGATGCGCCGACTCCGCCGAAAGGCATTTGCGGCTCGTCCTGCACGGTCGAGCCGTTGATGTGGCAGATTCCGGAGCGGATCTGCCGGGCCACTCGGAGGCCACGCGCCGTATCGCGAGTGAATACAGCCGCGGATAGGCCGTATTCGCTGTCGTTAGCGACCTCGATCGCTTCCTCCTCGTCGGCAACCCGGATGATACCGACCACGGGACCGAAGCTTTCGTCTCGATAGAGGCGCATGGTCGGCGTGATCCCATCGAGGATAGCGGCGGCGCCGGACCCGATCGACCGCGCACCCTGAGCAATTGCATCGTCCACGAGATCGCGCACGCTGGCTCGCGCCGCCTCGTCAACCTGATTACCGATGGCCGGAGCGGGCATGGACGCCGCCTTATCGGTGAAACGCCGCGCGAATTCGTCGGCGATGGCATCAACGACGATGATCCGCTCGGTCGACATGCAGATCTGTCCGGCATTCATGAATGCGCCGAACGCTGCTGCCTTCACCGCTTCGTCGAGATCCGCGTCGTCGAGAACGATCAGCGGCGCCTTGCCGCCAAGCTCGAGCAGCACCGGCTTCAATTGCTCGGCCGCACGCTTAGCGACGATCCTTCCGACAGCGGTCGATCCGGTGAAGTTGATCCGGCGGACCGCCGGATGGTCGATCAATGCGCCCACAACGTCGCTGGCATGGGCAGGCTCGTTGGTCACCAGGCTGACCACTCCGTCGGGAAAGCCGGCCGCGGCGAACGCCTCGACGATCAGGGCGTGCGTACGGGGGCAGCGCTCCGACGCCTTGAGGATCACCGTGTTGCCGCAGGCGAGGGGGGTAGCGATGGCGCGGCAGCCCAGAATTACCGGCGCATTCCACGGCGCTATGCCGAGGACCACTCCGACCGGTTCCCGCACGGCGAGCGACAATAGCCCTGGTTTGTCGGATGGGATGACCTCGCCGGTGATCTGGGTCGTCAGCGCAGCGGCCTCACGAACCATTCCGGCGCCGAGCATGACGTTGAACCGCGCCCAGGGCTCGGAAGCGCGAAGCTCCGCAGCCATGGCTTCGACGAAGACGCCGGTACGCGCTTCGAGTTCTTCAGCGGCGCGATTGAGCAATGAACGGCGGGCGTTGGGCCCCAGCGCTGACCAGGCGCGAAAGGCGGTGGAAGCAGCTTCCGCTGCCGCTGTCGGCAAATCTTGCATGCAGGGCCGCTAGCGCGATCGCTTCCGCACCGCCACTGCTGCATTGTGGATGAAGTCTTCTCCGTTTTAGAACAACGTGTTAGTGCTAGATTACGCTCGCTGCATTAGATCAGCGCGATGCACTCGCGAACCTCTTCGAGCGTTCATAGACCGCGTGAGCTGCGCAGGCGCGTGCTTGTACTGGCGCGGCTGCGCCACGGAAGCACCTGGAGCGACGCATGCATTCTGAACGTGTCGTCGCGCGGCCTCATGATCCTTACCGGGCGCCCGATCTCACACGGCACCAGGGTCGAGATCAGACGCGGGGTGCATTTGATCGTCGCGCGAGTCGTCTGGAGAGATGGCGGGCGGGCAGGACTCCGGGCCGAAGATCGTGTTTCCGTCGAAGACATCATCACGCTCGGCCAGTCGCCCAGCCTGCAGCTGACGGTAGAAAGTGACGAGCGTCGGAAGCACCCGCGCCCGGAAGAACGCAACCGCCTGCGTGGCCGGGCCATCGAATTTGCGGGAGTGGTGTTGATAGCGGCTGCGCTGACCGGCGCAGGTTTGTCCATGGTCGGCGCGGCCTTCGAGCGCCCGCTCGCAGCAGTTTCGAACGCATTTAGCAAATGAGTACCCGGATAAAGGCGGTGAAAGTTGCCTCGCCGGCGCCGAACGCTATGCGGGGCTGCGATGAACCCACTCTACGAGCAGATGAGCACCAGCGTCTTCGAGCGAATGTCGGGGCTCGCCGCACAACATGGCGCCGTGAACCTCGGGCAGGGCTTTCCGGATTTCGGCTGGCGTCCGGAGATCCTGGAAGCGGCCGCAAAAGCGGTGGTCGAAGGTTCGAACCAATATGCGCCCTCGCGAGGGACGATGGCACTTCGCGAAGCGGTCGCGGCTCACTACAATCGCCACTACGGCCAGGACATGATCGCGGATCACATCTGCGTCACGAGCGGCGCCACGGAAGCGCTCGGCTCCGCAATCCTGGCAACCGTGGAGCCCGGCGACGAGGTGATCATTCTGACGCCGGCTTATGACAGCTATGCTCCCATGATCCGCAGGGCAGGGGCGACGCCGGTGGAAGTCGCGCTCGGGCCGCCCGAATGGAAGATCGATGCGGACGCGCTTGAGGCGGCGGTCTCCGCGAGGACTCGTGCGATCCTGTTCAACAATCCGCACAATCCGGCGGGACGGCTGTTCCCTGTCCAAGAGCTCGAGATCATCGCGCGCCTTGCGCGGAAGCATGATCTCACGGTGATTGCGGATGAGGTTTGGGAGCATGTCGTCCTCGACGGTCGGAGCTTTACGCCGCTTGCGACCCTTCCGGGCATGGCAGAGCGCACCGTCAAGGTTGCCTCTGCGGGCAAGATATTCTCGCTTACGGGATGGAAGGTAGGCTGGATCGCGGCGTCGCCGGCCCTCGCTCCAGTGGTCTCGCGCGCGCACCAGTTCCTGACCTTCTCGACCGCGCCCAACCTCCAATCGGCGGTCGCGTTCGGCCTGAACGAGGGTGACTCGTGGCTCCAGCCGATGCGGGACCGGTTTCAGCGGTCTCGCGACCTGATGACGGCTGGGCTGCGGCAGGCCGGCTACATCGTGCTCGACGCTGCCGCGACCTACTTCCTATGCGTGGACCTCAAAGCCTCCGGCCTCGATGTCGACGATGAGCAATTCGCTCAGGCGGCGGTGGCCGAGGCGGGAGTCGCGGTTGTGCCGCTGTCCGCCTTCGCCGAAAAAGATCCGTCGCGGCACCTCGTCCGCCTTTGCTTCGGCAAGAAGGACGAGACGATCGACGCCGGAGTCGCAGCGATGGCGAAAGCAAAGGTGATGCTGGGATGAGAGCGTCCGAGGACGCATCCCAGCTTCTCGAGCTGTTCGGGATCGACCATTCGGGCGGTCTCGTCAGCCACTCGCCGATCGACGCGACGGTCATTGGCCGCGTTACGGTCGGCGATCCCGAGACTGCCTGCGCCCGTGCGACGGAAGCGTTCGAAAGCTGGCGGAGCGTGCCCGCGCCGCGCCGCGGCGAGCTCGTTCGCCTGCTTGGCGAGGAATTGAGGGAGGCGAAGCCGGACCTCGCGAAGATGATCACGCTCGAGGCCGGTAAGATCGTGGCTGAGAGCTTGGGCGAGGTGCAGGAGATGATCGACATCTGCGACTTCGCCGTCGGACTGTCGCGGCAGCTCCATGGGCTGACGATTGCAAGCGAGCGGCCCGAGCATCGGATGATGGAGCAATGGCATCCGCTCGGGCCCGTGCTTGTCATCAGCGCGTTCAACTTTCCGGTCGCGGTCTGGGCATGGAACGCCGCGCTGGCGCTCGTTTGCGGCAATCCCGTCATCTGGAAGCCGAGCGAGAAGACGCCGCTGTGCGCCGAAATGGTGATGCAGCTGGTGCGCCGAGCCCGGCGCAGGTTCGGCGCGACGCCCGACGGTCTCGTGCAGCTCGTCCAGGGCGAAAGAACGGTCGGCGAGGCGCTGGTCGACGACAAGCGGATCGCGCTCGTGTCTGCGACAGGTTCAACGAGGATGGGAAGCATGGTCGCTCCCGTCGTCGCGAAGCGGTTCGGGCGAGCCCTTCTCGAGCTCGGGGGAAACAATGCGGCGATCGTCTGCCCGTCGGCGGATCTCGACCTCGCCGAGCGCGGAATATTGTTCTCGGCCGTCGGCACGGCGGGGCAACGTTGCACTACACTCCGGCGGCTGATCGTTCACGAAAGCATCGCCGACCCGCTCATCGAGCGCCTGAAACGCCTGTTCGGCGCCGTAAGGATCGGCGATCCGCGCGACAGCGACACCTTGGTGGGGCCGTTGATCGACGAGGCAGCCTTCAACGGCATGCAGGCTGCGTTGACCGCGGCGAAAAAGCACAAGCGCTCGATCACAGGCGGCGATCGCGTCGAGGCGATTTCTGGTGGCTATTACGTTCGCCCCGCAATCGTCGAGATGAAGCGCCAGGAAGGGCCGGTTGTGAAAGAAACGTTCGCCCCGATCCTTTACGTCCTTCGCTACAGCGAGTTCGACGAAGCACTCGCGCTCAACAACGGCGTCTCGCAAGGTCTCTCCTCCTCCATTTTCACCAACGACATGCGCGAGGCGGAGTGGTTCACCGCGGCAAGCGGCTCGGACTGCGGGATCGCCAACGTGAACATCGGCACTTCCGGAGCCGAGATCGGCGGGGCGTTCGGCGGCGAGAAGGAGACCGGCGGCGGCCGCGAAAGCGGATCGGACGCGTGGCGTGCCTACATGCGGCGGCAGACCAACACGATCAACTACGGAAGCGAATTACCCCTCGCCCAGGGCATCCGCTTCAACGTCGGCCCATAGCGCGAGCGGCTCGTCAGTCATCATCTTCGGCCACTGACGCCTAAAGGCTTTCTTCCATGAGCCCAGGGCGTCCGGTTCCATCGGCTCCGAGATGAGATAGCCCTGCGCAACGTCGCAGCCGAGCTCGGCGATGGCCCTCAACTGCTCCACAGTCTCAACGCCCTCCGCGGTCGTCGTCAGCCCCAGGCCGTGAGCAAGGTCTGCGATCGCCTGGATGATCAGCCTGCTGTCGCGCGAGCGAACGACATCGGCGACGAAGGCCTGGTCGACCTTGACCTCGGTGAAGGGCAGCCGGCGAAGCTGCATCAGCGAAGAATAGCCGGTTCCGAAGTCGTCGATCGCAAGTCCAATGCCCTTGATCCGAAAGCGGGTGAGGGTGTCCATCAGCTTGACCAGAGGCTGAGTTGCGCCCTCAGTAAGCTCGAGCACCAGACGCTCGGTCGGAACCTCGAGCACCCGGCACATGCGCTCGACAAGGTCGGGAAAATCGAGGTGCTGGAGGCTGAGCGCCGAGATGTTGAAGGCGATCGCGGTGTCGATTCCCTCCTCGCACCAGTCGAGCCATTGCCTGAGGATCGTCCGCAACCCCCAATGCGTAAGCTCGTCAATGAGGCCGTGCTCCTCCGCGATGGGGATGAATCGCGACGGTTGGACCATCCCCAGCTCCGGATCGTCCCACCGCATCAAAGCTTCGACACTCACCAGTGAGCCGTCGCGAAGCTTCACTTTCGGCTGATAGAGCATGTGGAGTCGCTGTTGCTGCAGCGCGCTCGAAAGAGCGCCGAGGAGCCGATCGTCGCTAACGCCGCTCACCTCTAAAGCGTTGCCTTCAGTCTGCTCAGCATCTCTTCGAGCACCTCGAAGCGAACCGGCTTTTCGACGGGGCCAACCATCGTCAGACCGAGTGCCTCACCGAGCCGGAATGCAGATTCGAGCACGCGCCGGTCGAAACCGCTAACGATCAGCACCGGCGCGTCGTAATTCTGGTCGGCGAGGAAGCGGATGAGCTCGACTCCGTCCATTCCGGGCATTCCAAGGTCGAGTGCTACCATTTCGGGAGTCTGGCTTAGGAATGCATCGCGGAACTCTTCGTCGTTCCCGGTAATGACCGGCTCGAAGCCGCTCTCCTCGGCGGCGCTGGCAAGAAATTCCGCCAACGTCGGCTCGTCATCGATCAGCAGCAATCGCGGCTGCGACATCAGCATCTCTCCCCAGAGGGGACTACGCCGCAACCGTACTTCATTTCAATCGCATGAAACGCTCTTTTAACTACACTGTCCATAAAGTCCCATTTTGGCGCGAGTTAGGCGCTGGAAGAGGGCGCTCTGGAAAACATGTTCACATCGCTGATCCGTAGGAAGTCGGGTGCGTCCGCTTCGGAGACCGATGCGGCATTGAATCGACGTCGGTTTCGCTGTCGACCGGCGTCCCCCGCCCGCTCGAGCGCCGCGAGGAAGAGCGCATTTCCGCGATGCTCCGCATCGGCAAGATGTTGGATTTGAATGGAAGCCAGCAGCTGATCCGAATCAAGAACATGTCGGCAGGCGGCATCATGGCCATCTGCACGAACGTGCCGCAGGTCGGCGACCAAGTGCAGGTGGAGATCTCGTCCGAAAAAATCCCCGCCAGCGTCGTGTGGACCCGCGACGACATGGTCGGCTTCAAGTTCGACCAGAATGTCGATCTCGGAGAGCTCCTGGCCGGGCGAAAGCCCCGGCTCGGCTTCCGCGCGCGTCCGCCGCGACTCGAAATCCAGTGCAAGGCATCGGTGCGGGTCGGCAAGGTCTATTACACGGTTGACGTGCACGACATTTCGCTCGGCGGCATGAAGGTTGAGCCAATTGACGAATATTGCGTCGGCAAGAAGGTGATCGTCGTCGTCGAAAGCCTCCGGCCCATCAAGGGCGAGGTCCGCTGGTACGCCGACCGTCGTGCCGGCATCGTCTTCGACAAGCCGCTCGACTTCGACGAGCTATCGGAATGGGTCGGCAAACGGCTCGAGCTTGCGAGCCTCAAGGCGTCTTACAAACAGGGCTGAGCGAGCCTATTTCCGCTCCACAGCTTAAAGGAGCGGACAAATGGCCGAAGAAATCGCAGTCCTTGCTGGCGGGTGCTTCTGGTGCACGGAAGCGGTCTTCCTCGACGTAATCGGCGTCAAAAAGGTCGAAAGCGGCTACACCGGCGGCCACGTGGACAATCCGACCTACAAACGGGTCTGTGGCGGCGATACCGGCCACGCCGAAGCGATCCGGGTCACCTTCGATCCGGACGAACTGAGCTACGACAACCTGCTCGATATCTTTTTCGCCACACATGACCCGACTCAGCTCAATCGTCAGGGCAACGACATCGGAACTCAATATCGTTCGGCGATTTTCCCCCAGAACGAGGAGCAGGAGCGCAAGGCGCGGGAAGCGATCGGTCGGGCCAATGTCACTCATCACGAAAGCGTGGTGACGACCATCGAGCCGATGGGCGAATGGTGGCCTGCTGAAGATTATCACCAGGATTATTGGGCTGGTGAGGGCCAGCGGAATTCCTATTGTCTCGCGGTGATCCCGCCCAAGCTTCAGAAGCTGAGGAAGAGCTTCCAGGCGCGTGTCAAATCGGCCACAGCCCAGGCCTAAAAGGGCGGACCGCTGCCGAAAGCAGCTTTCCAGAAATACAGCCTCGTGCGATTCAGGATCTGCAAACAGGGGAAGGGGCGGCCTTGCGCCGCCCCTTTTTGCGTCAGTCGCGATCCGCAGCCGCGCGGCGCAGGCGGTCATTGATCGCGGCCCCGAGACCGTCTTCGGGCACCGGGGCGACTGCAATCTTCGCGCTTGGCGATGCGTCGGCCTCGTGAAGCAAGTCGAAGAGACGCGAAGCTGCCTCGACGAGATCGCCTGAGGCGCTCAGGCTCGAATCTCCTTCGATCGCTGCGAAGCCGATTAGATATTCGCCGTCTTCGGCGCACATCGCCATCAGCCTGAGCGGCTTCGAGGGCGCATAATGGCTCGCAAGTTGCCCGGGAGCCTCGATCGTCGACCCTGAATCTGCCTCCGCAGCAACATCGACCGGGCCGCGGCGCAAGAGCCTCAGCGGCCCTCCGGTGGCAGCGATGATGGTGGATTCGATGCCACGCTTGGTCGCGCCACCATCGATGATTAGCGGAATGCGCCCGCCGAGGCTTTTCAGCACATGTTCCGCGCGCGTAGGACTGATCGAGCCGGTCCAGTTCGCCGAGGGAGCCGCAAGTGGCCGACCGGCCGCACGCAGCAGCGCTCGCATGGCCGGATGATCCGGCACCCGGATTCCAACGCTAGGCAATCCGGCGGTCACGAGTGATGCTGTCGGCGCGTCTGATCGAACGGGAACGACAAGCGTCAGCGGCCCGGGCCAATGTTTCCATGCTAACGCCACCGCTTCATCGCTGATCTCACCGATCCGCTGAGCTGCCGCCAGGTCCGGAACGTGGACGATCAACGGATTAAAGCTTGGCCGCCCCTTGGCCTCATAGATGCGCGCGACCGCCTCGGCACTCGTCGCATCGGCCGCCAGGCCGTAGACAGTCTCCGTCGGCACCGCGACGGGCTCGCCGGCGAGGATCAGGCGCGCGGCTTCGGCGATGCTGTCGTGGTTGAATGGGAGAACCCGCGTATCCACGGGGCGTCGCTACTGGATTCCCGCTTGCGCAGGAATACTAGGCCCGTTCGCGCTCCAGCAGCTCTGCCAGATCGATTCCGAGGCGCTGCATCCGCGACCGAATTTGAGGCCATTCCTCCTGGAGGAATCGATTGCGCTCGCTGTCGCTGAGGCGAGCACGAGCACCGGGGGCGACAAACATGCCGACACCGCGCTTCACGACGATCAGCCCCTCATCCTGGAAACCCTGGTACGCTTTGGCGACCGTCAACGGGTTCGCCTGCTCTTCCGCAGCAAGCGCACGAACCGAAGGGAGGGGATCGCCGTCACTAAATTTGCCGGCGAGGATCGCATCGGCGATCGTCTCGCGCAGGCGGACATAGACGGGCTTCTCGTGCTGCGTTCGGAGCGTCATGCTGTCATAATACACCGTTGCGCGAGAAGATCAAGTCGAAGGAGGCTCCCACGCGCTCACCACGTCGGACAAGAGGGGCCGTGGCCGCTCCTCCAGCTCGCGACCTGGTTGTCCGATGAAGACGAAGCCGGCGATCCGCTCTCCCGGCGCGCAGAAAGCCTTCCGGACGCGTTCCGAATAAGCGCGCCAGCCGGTGACCCAGCCTGCGGCATAACCAAGCGCATGCGCGCCCATCAGCAAGTTCATCCCTGCCGCCCCAGAGGACAGTTCCTGCTCCCACACCGGAATCTTGTGGTTTTCGACCGCCGCTGAGATCAGAACGATGAGCTGCCCGCCGTAGTGCGCGAACTCGTCTTCCTTCGCATAATGGGCGTCGGTCGCGTCCGGATTCTCTTCCAAAAGCGCCTCGCGCAGAAGCGCAGCAAGTGCCCCGCGCTGGCTCTCGGCAACCGTCACGAACCGCCACGGATGGAGCTTTCCATGGTCCGGAATGCGCGCCGCTATCGTCAAAATACGCGCCATCTCCACCGGAGTCGGGCCGGTCCCGACGAGCTCGCGCGGCTTCGCGGAGCGGCGGGTTTCGAGGAGGGAGAGCGCGGATGATCGATCGTTGAGCATATTGTGCGGCAGATAGGGGCGGGCGCTCTCGCCAACAATCCGCTTCACAAGCGCATTTTGCTTGTTACGGTCACGCCCCTGCGCTTCTCAGCGCGAGGGGAGAGTTATGGTCGACACACCTGCGGTCGAGGAAGAAGGCCGCGTACCCGACATCAGTCACGTCAACCCCGCCGATAAGGGAACTTGGTTCGGCCACCCTCGACAGCTCGCGCGGCTGTTCACCACGGAGATGTGGGAGCGTTTCGGCTATTACGGCATGCGGGCGCTGCTGACGCTCTACCTGACCAAGCATTTCATCTTTAGCGACCAGCAGGCCACGGGGCTCTACGGCGGCTACACGGCGCTAGTTTACCTAACGCCGCTCGTCGGCGGCCTTATCGCCGACCAGATCCTCGGGTCGAAAAGATCGGTGAAGTTCGGCGCCATCCTGATGGCGATCGGTTATTTTACGCTAGCCTTCGGCGGCCAGCCGGCCAAGCCCTACGCGATGGTCGACGGACAGCGCTATGAGGTCCAGGTCGACAACTTCCGGGATCGTCCGACGACCAACAACGAGGTCCGTTATCTCGTAGCAGGCACTCAGAAGCTTCAGATCAAGGGCAATGACGACGGCAGCGTCTCACTGCTCAATCCCGACCAGAGTGTCGCTCGAACCGTTCCGAAGGGCGGGTTCGAATCCCACGGCGAGCGCAACCCGCTTACCGTCGGGATCCTACTTCTTGCATTGTCGCTGATTTCCGTCGGCAATGGCTTCTTCAAGCCGAACATCTCGACCATCGTCGGAACGCTCTACGACCAGGGCGACCGGCGCCGCGATTCCGGCTTCACCATTTTCTACATGGGTATCAACGTCGGTTCGATCCTCGGACAGGTCGCTTGTCCGATCCTGGCCGACTGGATCGGCTGGTGGGCAGGCTTCGCGCTCGCCGGCGTCGGCATGTCGATCGCCTTTCTGTTGATGACCTTCGATGGCGGGCGCCTTGCAGGCTATGGCGATCCGCCGGAGAAGGACAAGGACCGCTCGCTCTGGGTCTATGTTGCGGCGATCGTCGCGGTGCCGGTCTTCTACTGGCTGTTCGTGAACCTCATGAACACGCCCGAGCCTGAGCCCGGATCGGGCTTCATTGGCTACATCGCGTCCCTATCACTGATGGGCAAATTGCTGTTCGGCTCCTTCCTCATCGGCGTGCCGGCAATCCTGATCTGGTCCTACGTCAAGGGCACCAAGACCGAATTCCAAATGATGTGCGCGGCGATGATCCTCATCACCTTCAACGTCTTCTTCTGGACCCTCTTCGAACAGGCGGGCTCGTCACTGACCTTGTTCGCGGACCGCAACACCGACCGCAGCGTCTTCGGCCTGTTCACGATCTCGGCGCCGCAAACTCAGAACTTCAATCCGATCTGCATTGTCTTCTTCGCACCGTTGATGAGCATCCTCTGGACGTCGCTCGCGAAGCGCGGATTAGAACCGTCGATTCCCGTCAAGTTCGCGATCGCGCTGGTCGGCGTCGGCGCGGGCTTCCTGTTCCTGATCTGGGGATCGACGTTCGCCGGTGCAGGCAACAACTTTCAGGTCGGTCTGTGGTGGCTCGCAGGGCTCTACCTCATCCATTCGCTTGCCGAGCTGTGCATCTCGCCCGTCGGACTCAGCATGATCACCAAGCTCTCCATCGCCCGCATCGTCGGCCTGATGATGGGCGTCTGGTTTCTGTCGATTTCGGTGGCCCAGTATTTCGCAGGCGTCGTCGCGCAGTTCGCGAGCGTGGAAACCGTTGGCGGCCAGGTCACCAACCTCAAGGTCAGTCTCGAGACCTACACCCATACCTTCACCACCATCGCCTGGGTCGCCATCGGCGCCGGCATCGTCCTGTTCCTGCTCTCCTGGCCGCTTCAGAAGTGGATGCATGGTGTCAAATAAGGCTGTTCTCGCGGCGCTCTGCGCAGCCCTCTCCCTCTCGGCCTGTGCAACGACCGCGCCTCCGGCCCCGGCGATCCGGATCGACGAGGATCCGTATCCGTCGACCTATGTCCGATACCCTGGGGTACTGACCGTCATCCGCCACGCGACCGTGTTCACCGGCGACGGACAGCAGATCAGCAACGGCACCGTCGTGTTCGCTGATGGCGCGATCCAGGCGGCCGGCGGACCGGAGCTTCCATCGCCGGCGGGAGCCTTGGAGATCGACGGCACCGGCAAGTTCGTGACGCCAGGGATCATCGACATCCACAGCCACCTCGGCGACTACCCTTCGCCGGGTGTGGACGCGAACTCCGACGGCAACGAGGCGACCGATCCAGTCCACCCCGACGTATGGGCCGAGCATAGCGTCTGGCCGCAGGACCCGGGCTTCAGCCGGGCGCTCGTCAACGGCGGCGTGACCACGCTGCAGATCCTCCCCGGATCGGCGAACCTCTTCGGCGGTCGTTCGGTCGTACTGAAAAATGTGCCTGGCCGGACCGCGCAGGAGATGAAATTCCCCGGCGCTCCCTACGGCCTCAAGATGGCCTGCGGCGAGAATCCGAAGCGCGTTTACGGCTCGAAGGGGAAAATGCCGCAAACCCGCATGGGCAACATCGCCCTTGCGCGTGAAACCTGGATGGAAGCGGTCGCCTACAAGCGGAAATGGGACGATTATTACGCGCACGGCGGGAAGATGCCGGACCGCGATGCTTCAATGGACACGCTGAAAGGCGTCCTTGAGGGCAAGATCCTCGTCCAGAACCACTGCTACCGCGCCGATGAAATGGCCAATATGATCGATATGTCGAAGGAATTCGGCTACCACATCACGGCGTTCCATCACGCTGTGGAAGCTTACAAGATCGCCGATCTGCTGCGCGAGAATGACATTTGCGCGGTGATGTGGGCCGATTGGTACGGCTTCAAGATGGAAGCCTATGATGCGATCCCCGAGAATATCGCGCTGGTCCACAATGCCGGCGCGTGCGCGATGGTGCACTCGGACGATCCCAACGGCATCCAGCGGCTGAACCAGGCAGCAGCGAAGGCGATGGCCGCAGGGCAGCGCGCGGGCATTCCCAATCTCTCGGAAGCGGTCGCGTGGGAATGGCTCACCCGCAATCCGGCCAAAGCGCTTGGGATTCTCGACAAAACCGGCACGTTGGCGCCGGGGAAGATGGCTGACCTGGTTCTCTGGAATGGCGATCCGTTCAGTACCTATTCGCGGCCCGAGCGGGTGTGGATCGACGGCGCCGAAATGTACGACGCAAACGATCCGAAGAAGCGGCCGGTCAGCGACTTCGAGCTCGGCCAGCCTGGCGAGGGAGACGTGAAATGATCGGCCGCATCGGCGCGCTTCTCTTTGCCGCGGCTGCCGTTCCAGCGAGCGCGCAGACTTTCGCCATCGTTGGCGGCACCGTCGCACTCGGGGACGGATCGCAGCCGATCCAGAATGGCATGGTCGTCGTTCGGGACGGACGGATCGTCGCCGCCGGCGATATCCGCATGAAATTGCCTGCGGACACGCAGGTAATCGATGCGACCGGCAAGTGGGTAACTCCAGGCATCGTCGCTGGCTTCTCGCGCCTCGGCCTGACCGATGTCAGTGGCGGCGCGGACGGCGCGAACGACGAAAGCGCCGACAAAAGTCCATTCAATGCTGCGCTGGACATAACTCCGGCGATCAATCCCAATTACCAGCCTATTGCAGTAAATCGCGCCGAAGGGGTGACCCGCGCGATCGTCGCGCCGCGAACGGCGCACAACATCTTCGCGGGACAGGGAGCGGTCATTGACACGGCAGCCCATATGGACCCCGTCATGAAGGCGCGAGCGTTCCAGTTCGTCGAGCTGGGCGAGACCGGCGCAGGGGATGCGGGTGGATCGCGGCCGTCGGCGTACGTGCTGTTCCACAATGCCCTCAGGGAAGCGACGGAGCTGAGCCGGTACGAAGGACCCGGGCGCTCGACCGCCGGCAATGGGCCGGACGAGCGCGCACGCCCGATCATGAACCCGAACGAGTTGCGGGTTTACGGCCGCTCTGCCGAACGGAGCCAGGACGTGCTCCTGACGCGATTCGACGCCGCGGCGCTCGTTCCGGTGCTTCAGGGTCGCCAGCCGCTCTTCGTCCACGTCGAGCGCGCGAGCGATATACTCAACGTTCTCGACCTCAAGCGCGAATTCCCCGCATTGAAGCTCGTCATCGTCGGCGCGAGTGAAGGTTGGCTCGTCGACGATCGTCTTGCAAAGTCAGGTGTTCCGGTAATCGCTTCGGCGCTCAACGACCTCCCAGCGAGCTTCGAGGAGATCGCCTCGACGCAGTCGAACGTGGGAAGGATGAGGGCAGCGGGCGTAAACGTCTCGATCGGGACCATCGACGATGAGGACGCGCACAAGCCCTATTACGAGCGCGAATACGCTGGCAATCTCGTGGCGCTCCAAAAAATCCCCGGCGCGACCGGCGTCAGCTGGGGCGAGGCGCTGGCGATGATCACGTCGCGCCCTGCGGAAGCGGTCGGCCTCGGCGGCCAGATCGGCCGGCTATCGGCGGGTGAGCATGCCGACATCGTCATCTGGTCCGGCGACCCGCTCGAGGTCACGAGTGGCGCCGAGCAGGTTTTCATCGATGGCGTGAAGCAGCCACTAGAAGATCACCAGAGGCGCTTGCTCGAGCGGTATCGCAACCTTCAGCGGACCGACCTTCCCAAGGCCTACACGCCCTGACACTCGCGCTCGAAGCTGCCACCGGCTAAACAGCGCGGATGACACGTAAGTTCTTCGGCACGGACGGGATTCGCGGGACTACGAACGCCGAGCCGATGACGGCGCATACCGCGCTTTGCGTCGGCATGGCGGCAGGCACGCACTTCCTTCGCGGCGATCACCGCCACCGCGTGGTCATCGGCAAGGACACGCGCCTTTCAGGCTATATGATGGAATTGGCGATGGTCGCCGGCTTCACCAGCGTCGGGATGGATGTCGTGCTGCTCGGTCCAATGCCGACGCCGGCCGTGGCGATGCTGACGCGATCGATGCGGGCCGATCTGGGCGTAATGATCAGCGCCTCGCACAATCCCTATGCCGACAACGGCATCAAGTTGTTCGGCCCAGACGGGTACAAGCTCAGCGATGAAGCCGAGATGGCGATCGAGCGGCGGATGGAGCAGAAGCCGAAGCTCGCAAAGTCAGAAATGATCGGGCGTGCGCGCCGGATCGACGACGCGCGCGGCCGCTACGTGCAGTTTGCGAAGGACACTTTCCCAGCGCACCTTCGGCTCGACGGGCTTAAGATTGTGCTCGATTGTGCAAATGGCGCCGCCTACCACGTGGCGCCCGACACCCTATGGGAGCTGGGGGCCGAGGTGATCCCGCTGGGCGTGTCGCCCGACGGTCTCAACATCAACGACAAATGTGGCTCTACGCAGCCCGAATTGATGCAGGAAACGGTGGTGGCGAGCGGGGCCGATATCGGTCTCTCGCTCGATGGTGACGCGGACCGGTTGATCGTCGCCGACGAGAAGGGCCAGCTCGTCGACGGGGACCAGCTGATGGCGCTGATCGCGCTAGGACTGCACGGCCGTGGGCGCCTCAAGGGTAATGCCGTCGTCGCAACGGTGATGTCGAACCTCGGCCTCGAGCGGAAGCTCGGGGCCGCAGGGTTGAAGCTGCTGCGAACGAAGGTCGGCGACCGCTATGTGCTCGAGGAGATGCGGAAGACCGGCTGTAACATCGGCGGTGAGCAGTCGGGGCACATCATCCTGTCCGACCATGCGACGACCGGTGACGGGTTGGTCGCTGGTCTCCAGGTGCTAGCGGCGCTAGTCGAGGCCAAAAAGCCAGCAAGCACGCTCCTTCGCCAGTTCGAGCCTCTTCCACAGTTACTCAAGAACGTCCGATTCAACGGAGGAGCCGAGCCGCTGGAAACCGACGGCGTCCGGAAGCGGATCGCGGCGGCCGAGGCGGAACTCGAAGGGAAAGGGCGGCTGGTGATCCGCAAATCCGGCACCGAACCGCTCATCCGTGTGATGGCGGAAGGCGACGATCCGGCGCTGATCGAGCGCGTCGTCGACGAGATCTGCGCGGCGGTCCGGACCGCCGCGTGAACCATTTCTTGGTAATTGTCCGCGAAAGGACGATTCCGTGCGCATGGATAATTTCGCCGCGCAAAGCGCCCCGATGGTCGGTTTGGTGGCCTCGACCGCGCGCATCCTGATCATCGCGGGCTCGGATTCGGGCGGCGGCGCTGGAATCCAGGCGGATATCAAGACCGTCGCGATGCTCGGCGGGCATCCGATGACGGCAGTGACTGCGGTCACCGCGCAGAACACCCTTGGCGTCGACGCGGTTCATCCGATTCCAGCCGAAATGATTCTCGCGCAGATCGACTCCGTGGTCAGCGACATCGGCGTCGATGCAGTGAAGATCGGCATGGTCGGCAGTGCCTTCGCTGCGAAGCAGATCGCGACCCGCCTCCAGGAACTCAAGAATCTTCAACCTGATCTGCCGATCGTGTTCGATCCGGTAATGGTCGCGACGAGCGGGAGCGCGCTCGCCGACGACGCGACCGTGAAGGCGTTCGCTCGGCTGATGGACGTGGCGACGATCGCGACTCCGAACCTTCCCGAATTGAAGCGGCTGACGTCCGAGGAGGATCCGGTCGCGGCGGCGCTGCACCTTGTCGGCGAGCACGGCTGCGCGGTGCTCATCAAAGGGGGCCACGAAGAGGGCGACGCGTTGGCTGACGCCCTCATCGAAGAAGACAATATGACGAGTTGGCAAGGCCAGCGGATCGACACGACCAGTACGCACGGCACTGGCTGCACGCTGGCCAGCGCGATTGCGCTCTTCCTCGCCCAGGGCTCGACGCTTGCCGACGCCGTCGCCCGAGCGCGGGAATTCGTTCGGGTCGCGCTCCATGAGGCGCCAAATCTCGGGCAGGGCGAGGGTCCCATCGGACAGGCGAACGTGCGGCTCGATGTTGGCGGCGGCCCGCGTCTCAACCAGGTCACGATCACCGGCACCCAATACAAGCGCTCGGTCGACTTCTACCGGAAGTTGGGGCTCATCCAGATCGTCGACAGCCCCGACACCGGCTATGCGCGCTTCGAGACGGCCGGCGGCGTGACCTTCTCGGTCCAGATCGATCCGGAAGAGAAGATCAACGCGACGACCGCCATCTACCTCGAATGCGACGATCTCGACGAACGCGTCGAGCAGCTTGCGCGCAGCGGCGTGGCTTTCGAGCACGGGCCGCGTAACCAGCCGTGGATGTGGCGCGAGGCGCGCCTTCGCGATCCCGACGGCAACATCATCTTTTTCTACAAGGCTGGCGAGGCGCGGCGCTTTCCGCCCTGGCGCCTAGAAACTTAGACTTTTCCACAGCTTCTGTCGGGTCGCCGTCTGGACCGCCGAATGAGCGGGGTTCAAGTAAGCGACTCGATGCCGCGGCGTTGTTCCTTCAAGCTCGAGCTCGATTTCCCGCAGCCGCTGGCCGGCGTGGACGAGGCCGGATGCGCACCGCTGGCGGGACCGGTGGTTGCCGCAGCCTGCGTCCTCGACCGCGAGAAATTCCCGCGCGGGATCGATGATTCCAAAAACCTACCGCTCGAACGGCGCGAAGCGATCTACGGGCGGCTGATGAAGTCGGCCATCGCGTGGGGGGTAGGCGTGGTGAGCGTCGAGGAGATCGACCAGATCAACATCTATTGGGCGCGCATGCTGGCGATGATCCGAGCGGTCGAATCGATGGGACTCGAACCGGCCTGGGTGCTCGTCGATGGCAATGCCTGCCCCAAATGGCAGCGGCCTTCGAAGGCGATTGTCGACGGCGACGCCAAGTGCCGCTCGATCGCGGCGGCCTCGATCATCGCCAAGGTCACTCGCGACCGGATCATGGCCAACTATGCGCGCGAATATCCGGGTTACGGGTGGGAGACGAACCGCGGCTACGGCACGCCCGAACATTGGCGTGCGCTCCACGCGCTCGGACCGACCCCGCTCCACCGCCGCAGCTTCCCCCGGGTTCGCGCAGCGATCGACGGGCTGCAGCAGACAGAGCTTGTTTTCGAAGAAATCGCTGCAGCCGAGTCCTTTCGAGTTACACCCACCAGAGATTGAGTCCATCGAGATCGCCGAGACTCAACATCTTGTGAAGGTGCCGCACTCCGCGGCCTGACTGTAGCCTTTTCGACACAGCCATTAACCCTTGTTTGCTTGACCGCGAGTCCGGCCTGACTCACCTTTGCTGGCTCAAAGGGGGCAGGGCAATTTATGAACCTCGTCGCGCGTATCGCGGAACGGCACGGCAGTTTGGCGCCCAATGCGCCTTCACCGAAGATCTTGCCGTTCAACGTCATCCTCGAAGGCGATTGCATCGCAGAAATGGCGCGGCTGCCTGATAAATCGGTCGACATGATTTTCGCCGATCCGCCCTACAATCTGCAGCTTGGCGGGGACTTGTTCCGCCCCGAGGGGGGCCGTGTCGACGCGGTCGACGATGACTGGGACAAATTCGAGAGCCTCACGGCCTATGACAACTTCACCCGCGAATGGCTCGAACAGGCGCGCCGGATCCTGAAGGACGACGGCACGATCTGGGTGATCGGTAGCTATCATAACATCTATCGGGTCGGTTCGCTGCTCCAGGACGAGGGCTTCTGGATCCTCAACGACATCGTCTGGCGCAAGACCAACCCGATGCCGAATTTTCGCGGCACGCGGTTCACCAACGCGCATGAAACGCTGATCTGGTGCGCCAAGGATGAGAAGGCTCGTTATACATTTAACTACCGTGTAATGAAGGCGTTGAACGATGATCTTCAGATGAGATCTGATTGGATAATGCCGATTTGTGCCGGTGGCGAGCGGGTGAAGGATAAGGACGGCGCCAAGGCCCATCCGACACAGAAGCCCGAGGCGCTTCTTTATCGCATCCTGCTGGCATGCACGAAGCCCGGCGATGTCGTGCTCGACCCCTTCTTCGGCACTGGAACCACCGGCGCGGTTTCGCGGCGTCTGGGCCGGCTCTGGATCGGGATCGAGCGCGAGAGCCGCTATGTGAAGGTCGCTCGGGAGCGCATCGATTCGACGCTGCCACTCGATGAAAGCGCGATGCGCACGTTGCCAGACAAGCGCCAACAGCCACGCGTCGCTTTCGGCCTGTTGGTCGAAAGCGGCCTCGTTCCAGCAGGCACGATGCTGACCGACGGAAAACGGTGCTGGACAGCGACTGTTCGTGCCGATGGCTCCATCTGCTCGGCGACGCACACCGGGTCGATCCACAAAGTTGGCGCGGCGCTCCAGAGCGCGCCCTCCTGCAACGGCTGGACATTCTGGCATCTGGAAGAAGGCGGAGCGCTGAAGCCGCTCGACGATCTGCGGCAACGGCACATCGCCTCGCTCGCCTGACCAAGTGGCGAGCGTGACGCTTCGGCGACGCCCGACTATGCGAGCAACCAGATGATCCGATTTCTCCTACGCCCGACGGCATTCGTCGATTCGCCCTTCGGATATGATGGTCAGGTTGCCCGGCTCGCTGGCGGCTTGAACTGGTTCGCTGCAGTCGAGCTGCTACGGGTGGAGGACAAGAAGCGGGTTTCGGCCGAGCTGCTGTCCGTCGAGGAGATCGAAGCTAGGCTCGATGACGATCTTTCCATCCAGTGGCAGTCGCTGACCGCACCGCGGCCGGCGCTGCAGCTCGGCGAACGAACGATCCGCCTCGACCAGCCGCAGGTCATGGGGATCGTCAACGCCACGCCCGACAGCTTCTCCGACGGAGGGCAGTACGCGGATTCCGCCGCCGCCGCCGCGGCGGGTGCCGACATGGTCGCTGAAGGCGCGGCCATCGTGGACGTCGGAGGAGAATCGACCCGGCCCGGCGCAAAGCTCGTCTGGGAGGGCGACGAGATCGAGCGCATCGTCCCCGTCATCCGCCAGCTCGCAGCCGCCGGCGCTGCAGTCTCCGCCGACACCCGCAAGGCCGACGTCATGACGGCAGCGATCGCGGCGGGCGCGCGGATGATCAATGACGTGTCCGCCCTTGCCTATGACGACCGCTCGGCTGAAGTCGTCGCGGCATCGAACGTTCCGGTCGTGCTGATGCATCACAAGGGACCGCCCGAGACGATGCAGGACGATCCGCACTACGATGACGTTCTGATCGAAGTTTATCTCTGGCTGGAAGAGCGGATCGTGGCGGCCGAGGAAGCGGGAATCAAGCGCGATCGCATTCTCGTCGATCCGGGCTTCGGTTTCGGCAAGAAGCTATCGCACAATCTCGAACTAATGAACGGGCTGGCGCTGTTCCATTCGCTCGGCGTGCCGCTGGTGATCGGCGCGAGCCGCAAACGCACGATCGGCGCGCTTTCCGGCGAGGCGCCAGCCGACCGGCGGCTGGGCGGAAGCATCGCATTCGCGACCAAGGCCGCGGAGCAGGGCGTTCAGATCATCCGAGTCCACGACGTCTTCGACACTGTCCAGGCGCTCAGGGTTTGGCGCGGTCTCCGCGACCAGGCGCTGACGCCGCGGGTTTGAAGGCGACGATAATCGGGCCGAGCTGATTGTGTGAAGTCCTGACGGCCATCGGGCGGGTCCCACAACGAACTCACCGATCCGTCGAAATACAGCGCGTTCGGCGCGTGAAGGATATCGCGCAAGAAACGGGCGAGCTTCCCGAATGAAACCGGGTCTTCGGATATCACGAACACGGCGTGACCATCGGCAGTGACTCCGACGCCGTTTCGAATCAGGCGCGATTTGCCGTCAGGCTCGATTTTCGGGTGCAGCCTGCCATGAATGACCAGCATGGGCCCCGACTGGGTTGCAAGCGCCGGTCCCGGTGCCGGCGGCATCGGTCCGCTGTCGATGACCGAAGGGCGACCGGAGGCATCGACCTCGAACACGCCGTTCGGCTTCATTTGGAAGTTGCCGGGACCGTCGCGGAGATTGATCCGATGGACCGATAGTCCAGGGCCCACAATGGCGAGCCCGATCGGCCGTCCGTTTTCATCGAACATGCCAGCATTCATCGCGAATGCGACCTTCGACGCATCCACCTTGGTAGCAACGTCGGCAAAGGATCGAAGCGGGATCTGACCCGGAGCAGCAGCGAAGAGCTGCAATTTGCCACCTTCGTTGTCGCACACGGTGAAGCGACTGCTCTCGAACGGCTGCATTCGGCACCAGGAGTGCTGATCTGCGGGCGCGTGGCCGGCCCGGCCGCAGGCGCCGACCACAAAGATTAGCGAGAGCATCGCCTTGCCGCGCATGGGCGAAGGCTAGCGGGTCAGGCGGCCGTGTCGATCCCGAGGCCGCCGAGTTTGCGATAGAGGGTCGAGCGGCCGATCCCGAGACGGCGCGCGACTTCGCTCATCCGGCCACGGTAATGACCAATCGCGAGGCGAATGATGTCTGCCTCGATTTCTTCGAGCGGGCGGAGATGTCCTTCGGCGGTGTACAGCGTCACGCCCGGTGCACCCGCGATCGCCTGCTCGCTACGTGTCTTGCTAAGTGTTGGAGCGAAATCGGTCCGGCGGCCGCTGAACCGCGATTGCACCGCGATGTGGGGGAAATGCTCTGCGGTGAGAGAGCTCTCGTCGCATTGAAGCGCGGCCCGGAACAGGACGCCGGTGAGCTGGCGAACGTTGCCCGGCCAGCCGTAGCGCATCAGCACCGCAAGAGCGTCATTGCCGATGGAGAGAGGCTTCATCTCGAGCTGTTCGGCGACCCGGGTCAGCAGGTGCCGCGCAAGCGCTGGAATATCGCCGCTCCGTTCTCGCAGCGGCGGCAGGTGAACCGTCGTGGCGCCGACCCGCTCAGAAAGCGCGGTATGGAAATCCTCGGGCAGCGGACGGCTGCTCGCCGCGATCACCCGAACGTCCACCGAATAGCTTCCGTTGAGGCCGACGGGGCGAACCTCGCCCGTCGCAAGCATGCGATCGAGTCGTTCCTGGGTTTCCGTCGGGAGCGCCGCAATTTCGTCGAGGACCAAAGTGCCGCCATCCGCTTGAAGCAGCTTTCCGCTCTTGGCGGAGAATGCGCCTGGAAACGCTCCCTTCTCATGACCGAACAGCTCGCTGTCGATGATGTTCGCCGGGATCGACTTGCAGTCGAGCGTCAACAGAGGGCCCTTGGCGCGGAGGCTCGCGGCATGGATGGCGCGAGCGATCGTTTCCTTGCCTGTGCCCGGCTCACCGAGGATGAGCAGCGGCAGGCGGTTGCGTGCGGACTTTGCGGCGACGGCGAGCGCCGCGCGGAATTCTGGTGCGGCGCCGACCAGTTGTTCCAGCTCCAGCGGAGGAGCGAGCTTCTCCGAGACGGGCGCGAGCTCGCCCGAGGCGCGGCGGCGGTCGGCATTGGCGGCGAGCGCTTCGAGCAGTCGCTCGGGCGCGACGGGGCGCACGAGAAAATCGGAGGCTCCGGCCCGCATCGCCTCGACGGCGATGGAGACCTTGTCGCTGTGCGAGAGAACGATGACAGGCAGGTTGTCGCGGTGTCCGCGCAGCGCCAAGATCAATTCAGGCCCCTGAACCGCATCCCAGCTGCCGAAAATCGCCGCCTGGACTTCGCGGCCGTGCGGGCCCTGCAGGAGGGCAACCGCGAGCTCCGCATCAGCAGCGCCAACGACGCTCCAGCCTGCGCGAGCGGCAATGGCCGAGATCAAACGGCGCTCGTCCGGATTGGCATCCAGGAGCAAAAGGGAGCGTGTCGGTTCTTCGCGCATTTCGGGCCTTTCGGCCTCACCCTTACGGGTGGACCGGTAAAAGCCGTCTTAAGCAGGAGGGAGACGGGGCTTGGGGAGCGCCACTCGCCTTGTTATGGACGCCCACAATCGCTTTTCACGAATGGGGTGAATGATGGCCGACGAGAAGTCGTTTCTGGAGAGTCCGTCGACACAGGACATGGCGGTGCACGTCCATGACTACACACGTTTTACGAAGATGATGTTGCGCGCCGCAATCGCCTGCTTCATCGTCGGCTTTATCGTTCTCCTGATCCTCAAATAGTCGATGAAGATCGCGGCTCTGAAGGAAGCGAACGGCGAGACGCGCTGTGCCGCGATCCCCGAGACCGTAAAAAAATTCGCCGCCCTTGGCGCCACGATGGCGGTCGAGAAGGGCGCGGGCGAGGGCGCCTCGATTCCCAACTCAGCTTTCGAGGAGGCCGGAGCGACCGTCGGCAGCCGCACCGACGTCCTGAAGGGCGCTTCGGTCATCCTCTGCGTCAACGGGCCCGATCCAGCGACCCTCAGGGGTGCCGAAACCGGCGCGCTTCTCGTCGGCGGTCTCGATCCGCTCCGCCAGCGCGAGCGGATCGACGGCTATGCCGGTGCCGGCCTTGAGGCGCTTGCCATGGAATGGATGCCGCGCATCAGCCGTGCACAGTCGATGGACATATTGTCATCGCAGTCCAACCTTGCAGGCTACAAGGCCGCAGTCGACGCAGCCGCCGCGTACGGACGCGCATTCCCGATGATGATGACTGCGGCTGGGACGGTCAGCCCCGCCAAGGTGTTCATCATGGGCGTCGGCGTTGCCGGCCTGCAGGCGATCGCCACCGCCAAGCGGCTTGGCGCGCAGGTCAGCGCGACCGACGTGCGGTCCGCGACCAAGGAGCAGATCCAGTCGCTCGGCGCCAAGCCCATCTTCGTCGAAAATGTCGCCGGGATCGAAGGCGAGGGCAGCGGCGGATATGCGACCGAGATGTCTCCCGAATATCAGAAGGCGCAGGCCGAGCTGGTATCGGGGCATATCGCCAGGCAGGACATCGTCATCACGACTGCGCTGATTCCCGGCAGGCCGGCGCCCCGGCTGATCAGCGACGCGCAGGTCGCGACGATGCGGCCTGGAAGCGTGATCGTTGACCTCGCGGCGGATGCCGGGGGAAATGTCGAGGGTACCGTCAGCGGCGAAACCGTCGAAAAGCACGGAGTCACCATCATCGGCGCGTCGAACCTGGCCCGCAGCCTCGGTGCCGACGCCTCTGCACTGTTTGCCCGCAACCTCTACAATTTCCTCAGTGCGTTCTGGGTCAAGGAGGCGGGCGAGCCGAAGCTTCCCGATGACGATGAGATCGTGAAGGCGATTCGCTTGACGCAAGCCGGCAAGGTCGTGAACGAGCGGCTCACCGCCGCCTGATCAGTGGGCAGTTCCGACATCTTGGTGATCGGAGGTGGTATCGCCGGCCTCTCCGCGGCGGCCGCTCTTTCCCGCCATGCCCGGGTAGTGGTGCTCGAGGCGGAAGAGCAGATCGGATCTCACTCGTCGGGTCGAAGCGCGACGATGCTCCATTATTTCCTCGGTGACCGACTCGTTCGTGCACTGACACTTGCCAGCCGGAGCTTGATCGAAAATCCGCCGGATGAATTCACGGACGTTCCGCTTGGACACGCCATGCCGGTCCTTATCCATGCGCGCGAAGATGAGCGGGAGGCGCTCGACACTCTGGAGTTCGAGATCCGTCCGTTCGCCGACCTCGATCGGCTCGATGCGGCGGGCGTTCACGCGCTGTGCCCGCTGCTGAGAGAGGATGCGGTCCACGGCCTGGTCGACCGCAATGCAATCCGCCTCGACGCGCATGCCTTGTTGCAGGGCAATCTGCGCCAGCTGCGAAGCGATGGCGGCGAGCTCCATGCCTACGCGCGGGTCTCCCAAATCAAGCGGTCGGGCAGCAATTGGACCGTGACCAGCGAAGCAGGCGCGAAATTCACCGCGCCGATCCTCGTAAACGCCGCAGGGGCATGGGCGGACCGGATCGCATCACTTGCCGGCATTCAGCCCCTCGGCCTCGAGCCGAAGCGGCGGACGATCATCACGTTTGACGCGCCGCCGGGAACGAGGCTCGACGGACTGCCTTTCGCAAAGACAATCCCGGACGAACTCTATTTTGCACCGGAGAGCGGGCGGTTGTTCGCCTCGCCTATGGATGAAGGGCCGAGCGAACCGTGCGACGCACAGCCCGATGAATATGAAGTGGCGCTGGCAGCCTACCGAATGGAGGAGCGCACGACAGTCGAGGTGCGGCAGATCCACAGCAAGTGGGCGGGACTGCGTACCTTTACGCGCGATCGGCACCCGGCCGTCGGCTTTGCGCCGGATGCGGAAGGCTTTTTCTGGCTGGCAGGGCAGGGCGGCTTCGGCCTGCAGACCTCTCCTGCGATGGCGGCGATTGCCGCTTCGCTCATCGCGCGCGATCCTTGGCCGGCGGAGGGTGTCAGTGCAGAGGAGCTAAGTCCCGGCCGCTTCACTCCTCAAGACGCTTAAATCGACCCAGCGCTCGGCAACGAGATCGAACAGGCGGTCGGTCGGCACCTCGACCGATGTGTTGAGCGAGCCTCCGGCAGGATAGACCATTTCGAATGCTTTCAGAGAGGCGTCGAGATAGACGCGTAGCGGCTGCTTCAGGCCGAACGGACAGACCCCGCCGACCGGATGGCCGGTGAGCTCGAAAGTCTCCTCCGCTCCAAGCATGCGAGGTCGAGCTCCGAATTCATCCTTGCACTTGCGGTTGTCGAGCCGTGCGTCGCCGCGTGTGCAGAGCAGGAAGAGATGGTCTCCGGCCCGGACCGCGAGCGTCTTGGCGATGCGCCCAGGCTCGACGCCCAACGCTTTCGCTGCCGTATCGACTGTGGCCGTGCTGCCCTCGACCTCGATCAACCTGAGATCGGGGGCATGCTGCGCCAGCCACGATTTGACGCTTTCGAGGCTCATTCGCCGATCAGGTGGAGGGCGACCTCGCGCTCAGGTGTGTTGTGCCGATGCTCGAAAAGGAAAATGCCCTGCCAGGTGCCGAGTACCGGCTTGCCGCCCTTCACCGGAATCGAGAGCTGCGTCGCCGTCAGCGTTGAACGCAGGTGGGCAGGCATGTCGTCGGGGCCTTCGTCATTGTGCTCATATCCGACGCCTTCCGGCGCGATGCGTTCGAAATAGCGCTCAAGGTCACGCCGTGCAGACGGCGCTGCATTTTCCTGGATCACAAGCGAGGCCGATGTGTGTCGACAGAAAAGTGTCAATAAGCCGTCTCGAATCGTCGATTCGTTAACGAAATCGACCACGTCACCGGTGATCTCATGCAGTCCCCGACGACTCGCGCGAATCGGCAGGACGGTGCTGGATTGGCGCAACATGAGCGCCGGCTAGCCGATGCGCGGGGTGCGTTCCAGAGTCAGAGAAAAACTTGAATTCAGGGCAAGACAAAAGCGCCCGCCGCGCGGCAGGCGCTTTCTAAGTCTTTGATTTCTCAGGTCCGCGTTACAGGACCAGGCAGTGGCTCAGCCGCCGCCGCCGGCGCCGCTCCAGCCCCCGCCCATGAGCCAGGTCCAGAAGCCGCGGGTCGCTTTCGTCTTCTTCATTTTACGTCCCCGTTGTTACAACTGCGATTCGGCAGGTGAGAGGACGTTAACCTTAATCGATATGGTTAGCAAATGATTTACCAAGAACGTGGCCGCGACTTTGATGGCGTCAGTTTCGGGCTGAATTGCTTGTTGGAAGTTCTTGGGGCGCGCGAAGTGCCCGACGAAGACTTAGGCGGCCGTTCGGCGGCGGCCCGAGCTGACGCGTTTGGCGAGACCCTCGAGGCTCATCGGACGTCCGACGGCGAAGCCTTGGGCGATGTCGCAGTTCAACTCGACGAGTACTTCGAGAATGTCGCGGTGCTCGACGCCTTCGGCGACGACCTTGCGCTCGAGCGAATGGGCGAGGCTGATCGTCGACTGCACCATGAGGCGGTCGCTGCGGTTGTCGACGATGCCTTTGACAAAGCTCTGGTCTATCTTGATCTCGTTCGCCGGGATCTTCTTGAGATAATCGAGCGTGGACTGGCCGGTGCCGTAATCGTCGATCGAGATGTTGACGCCGAGATCCCGCAGGCGATTGATCATGTCGAGCCCCTCACCGCTGTCGACGAGCGCAGCCGTCTCGGTGAGCTCCAGCGTCAGTCGGTTGGGCGCCAGGCCGTGGCGGGCGAGAAGCGCCGACAAGCGGAGAGTGAAGCCCTTGTCGGTCAACAGACGCGCGGAAAGGTTCACAGCCACGTTGAAATCGGGCGAGCGCTTGTTGATCTGCGCTGCCGCCGCGACCGCCTTGTCGAGCACGAAGTCGGTGAGCTTGCCGATGCGGTTGTGCTGCTCGGCCGCCGCGACGAACTCCGATGCCGCGATCGGTCCCTTCTCCGGGTAAGTCCAGCGAGCAAGTGCCTCTGCGCCGATGATGCGCCGAGTCGCGATGTCGATTTTGGGTTGGTAGGCGACCCACACCTCGCCGCGGTCGATAGCCTCGTCGAGCTGGCTGAGCATCGAGAGCTTCCACGACGCATTCTCGAGCGATTCCGGATCGTGATATTTCCACTTGAGCCCGTCATGGGCGGCTTCGTCGGCAGCCACGAGCGCGCTGGCAAGGCGGTTCGCAAGCGAGCGGCCGCTCCCGATCTCAACGCCGAACGCAATCGATAGATCGAGCGAAAGGCCGGAAACGCGCGCCGGATTGCGGAACAACGAATAGAGTGCCTCGAGGTGGTTGCCGATAAACTGCCGCTGTTCCTCGAACCAAGCGAAAATGCCGCTGTCGCCCTGATAAAGGACCCGCCGCGGCGAGCCGACATTCAGGCGCGCCACAATTTGCTCGATCAGCTGGCGCTCCTTTTCGGGCGCGAGCGTTGCGACGATTTCCTCGTAATTGAGGATGCGCGCGGCAACGAGTGCCTGGTTGCGGCCCTCACGGTTGAGCCGAAGCGCATTGAGGTTGGGCAAGTTGGAAATCGGATTGACCAGGCCGCGGCTGCGAACGCGGCGCCGGAACAGCACGATGCTCACGACGAGCAGCACAAACAGCGCCGGCGTCACGTCGAGGTAGATCAATCGCGCTTCGAGCGGAACGGGCCCGAACAGAAGCACGATCGCTCCGCAGGTTAGAAGCAGCGTCTGACGTGGCGAGCTCCGCTGCCGAACGGCAAATGCGATCAATGCGAGTGCGGCCAGGAAAAGCGGGATCCAACCGAGATCGACCGGCGTACCGGCCTTTAGGGTCTCGGCGCCGATGATGTGTACATAGGCGCCGCCCAACTTGCCGGTGCCGGGAATGAAATATTGGTCGCCAAGAACTTCGCTGGTCCAGCCGATCACGACGTCCTTGCCGCGGACGAGCTTCGGATCGAATTTCCCGATCCAGCAGGGTCGATGCCGAGATTGTCGGAATCGATGCCGGGTCAATGGAATAGTCGGGCATGAATGACGCGCCCGCGGCGCCAGTACGACCCGCAAGCTCGGCTGCATATGACGGTAGCGTTTTCCCACCGACGGCGAGCGCATACGGCAAATCCCAGACAGCGTTCTGATAATTGTAGTGAACGCTGATGCTTCCCGGCGTCGCATATTTTGCGAGTTCCGGGAGCGTCGCGGAATCAGACTGTGACTCGCGGTCCGGACCCGTGCGCGGCCTGACGGCGAGATATGCTCGTTTCGACGCACGAAGAGCGTCGGCGAACATCTGGTCGTCGGTCGCATTGGTCCGATCGTAGAATGTGAGGTCGAAGAAGATGCGCTTCGCCCCGGCGGCCGTCAGCCTATTGGTGATTTGCCCCACCTCCCGCCGCGGCCAGGGCCAGCGCCCGACGTCGCGCAGGGATTGGTCGTCGATCTTGACGAGGACGATGTTCCCACTCGCATGGTGCCAGTGCAGACGATTTCTGGCGACGCGAAGCCAGTCCTCGGCGATCTCGCCGAAGCCGATCAGCCCAAAGACGAGTCCGGCGATCGCCGTCCACAGAAGCAGCTTCCATGGCGACCCTTCGGCAGTGATCTTCTCGCGCTTCGACACCTGAGCGCTGTTCCTTCCCACGTGTTCCCACACGCATGCGGGCGAAAAGGTTAGGAAAGCGCTAACCGCATTGAAATTAACGCGCTCGCCACTCGACAGCCGAAATTCCACCCGCCACAAAAGCCCCACTGGTGAAGGGAGGGGTCGTGGACTTCATTTCCATCCTGTCGATCTTCGTTCTCGCGTGTTTCGTCGGTTATTACGTCGTCTGGTCGGTGACGCCGGCGCTTCACACGCCGCTAATGAGCGTGACCAATGCGATCTCGTCGGTAATCGTTGTCGGCGCCCTGATCGCAGCGGCAGCAGCGGGCAGTCCGAGCTCGAAGTGGCTAGGTCTCGCAGCGGTGACACTGGCCAGCGTGAACATCTTCGGTGGCTTCGCCGTCACGCAGCGAATGCTCTCGATGTACAAGAAGCGGGAGCGAAAGGATGGCTGAAGCCGTGCAGGCTCAACCCGCGTGGGTGCTGCTCGCCTACCTCATTGCTGGCGTCTGCTTCGTCCTCGCGCTGAGGGGACTGTCGAGCCCCGAGAGCAGCCGGCGGGGCAATCTCACGGGCATGGTCGGCATGACCATTGCTGTACTGACCACGCTGGCCACCCACGAGATTGCATCGCTGCCAGAGATCATCGGGGCGATGGTGCTCGGCGGCGGCATCGGTCTGATCACCGCGCGGAAGATCCAGATGACGGCGATGCCGCAACTGGTTGCGGCGTTTCACAGCCTCGTCGGGCTCGCCGCCGTTCTTGTCGGCTCGGCCGCCTATCTCAACCCGGAGGCATTCGGGATTGCGGTCAGGATCACGCCGATAGCCAGCCCGTCGATCATCAGCATCTTCCCGCAAAGCCGGATCGAAATGGGGCTGGGCGTCGCCATTGGCGCCATCACCTTCTCGGGCTCGGTGATCGCCTTCCTCAAGCTCAACGGCACCATGTCGGGCAAACCGATCCTCTTGCCTTTGCGCCATTTCATCAATCTCGGCACGCTTGCCGCCATCCTCGCGCTCATCGCCTACTTCACGCAGGACCAATCGCCCTGGGTGTTCGGGCTCCTCACCGCGCTCAGCTTCGCGATCGGCTTCCTGCTGATCATTCCGATCGGCGGAGCGGACATGCCCGTCGTGATCTCAATGCTGAACAGCTATTCGGGCTGGGCGGCAGCGGCGATGGGTTTCACGCTGCACAACACGGCGATGGTGATCACTGGCGCGCTGGTCGGCAGCTCGGGCGCGATCCTCAGTTACATCATGTGCCGGGCGATGAACCGAAGTTTCATCTCGGTCATCGCAGGCGGGTTCGGCGCGGTAGCATCCGGCGGCGAAGCACCAGCCATCGACCGTCCCTACAAGCGCGGCTCGGCCGAGGACGCAGCCTTCCTGATGAGCCAGGCCGAGCAGATCATCATCGTTCCCGGCTACGGCATGGCGGTCGCACAGGCACAGCATGCCATCCGCGAGATGGCCGACATCCTGAAGTCGAAGGGCGTGACCGTGAAGTACGCCATCCACCCTGTCGCGGGACGGATGCCGGGGCATATGAACGTGCTCCTCGCCGAGGCGAACGTTCCCTACGACGAGGTGTTCGAGCTCGAAGACATCAACAGCGAGTTCGCGCAGACCGACGTCGCGTATGTGATCGGCGCGAACGACGTCACCAATCCCGCCGCCAAGAACGACAAGAGCTCGCCAATCTACGGCATGCCCGTGCTCGACGTGGAGAAAGCGCGGACCTGCCTCTTCGTGAAGCGGTCGATGGGCGGCGTCGGCTACGCTGGCATCGACAACGAGCTCTTCTATCGCGACAATACGATGATGCTTCTCGGCGATGCTAAGAAGATGACCGAGGAGATCGTCAAAGCGCTCGGCTAGGCCGAACTAGGGGGAGGGCGACATGCTCAACGCGATGCTGATTGCAGGCGCTCTGACTTCGTCGCCGCCCGCTCTTTCTGTTGATTTCATGGTCGGCAAGTGGAGCGCGTTCGGCGAGGACTGCTCTCACACGATCGAGCTCAAGAGGGATGGGACGGTCACGACTCCGATCGGCACCGGCAAATGGAAGGTCGGCGAAGGCAAGCTGACGTTTGATTATGGCGACGGCAAGCCAATCGTGTCCGCCGTCGAAGTGCTGAGCCCGGACCGGATTGCGTGGACAAGCATGTCGGGGGGCAAGGAGACTGAAAAGCGGTGTAAATGAACCGCTCGTCGCAAGCACATTAATTTTGCACTAAATCAGCTATTTACGCCTTGCGCCGAAGGCGAGTTGCTGAACTATTCCGCGAACGCCGATTTAGTCGGCGAACGGCGGGGAAGGGCAGCACAATTGCGCAAGCTGGGCATCATCGGCGGGACGAGCTGGACGTCCACCGCGCTTTATTACGACCATATCAATCGCGGGATCGCGCAGCGTCTGGGCGGCCTGCATAGCGCTCGGCTGGCGATCGAGAGCCTGGATTTCGCCGAATATGCCGCGCTCGAACATGCCGGAGAGTGGGATTCGGTCGGGCAGATGAACGTCGATGCAGCACGGCGGCTCGTCGCCGGCGGTGCAGAAGGCGTGCTCATGGCCTGCAACACCAGCCACAAATGCTACGACACCGTTGCAAAAAGCGTGAAAGTGCCCGTGCTCCACATCGCTGACGCCGCTGCCGATCGCCTCGTCGCCGACCGCCGCACCAACGTGGCAGTGCTCGGAACCCGCTTCACCATGACCGAGCCTTTCGTCCGCAGCCGCCTCGAAGCGCGTGGGATCAGCCTGGTCTCGATCGAGGACGTCTGGGTCCGCGAGGTGGACCGGATAATTTTCGACGAGCTCGCGACCGGGCGCGTGGTGCGCGATAGCCAGCGCAGCCTGAAGACGCTCATCACCGAACTCGCCAAGCGGAAAACGCAGGCAGTCCTGCTCGCCTGTACCGAGCTTGTCTTTGCGGTCGACGTTCGGGCCAACGTCATTCCAGTCTACGACACGACCGCTTTGCATGCGCGGGCTGCGGTCGACTGGATGCTCGCCGATGAGGAAGAAGCGCGGGCGGCGGCCTGACCCCTCGCGCTGGTCTCAGCTAGCGCTTATCTCGGGTCGGTGAGTAAGGCCGACCGCCCCGACCATCCGAAATCCGCCGAGCGCTTCAACGAGGAGCAGGCGACTTATGCAGTGCGCGGTGCGGATCAGCCGGACCTGGAGCAGGGCGTTGCTGCGATCCGCGAGGTCCTGAAGACGCTTCCGCGCCGTCCTGGCGTCTATCGGATGCAGGATGCGCGCGGCGACGTGCTCTACGTCGGCAAGGCACGGGCGCTTCGGAACCGGGTCACCAGTTACACGCAGGTCGCCAAGCTTCCGAAACGGTTGCAGCGGATGGTTGCGCAGACGCGGTCGATGACGATTGTGACCACACGGACGGAAGCGGAGGCGTTGCTGCTCGAGGCGCAGCTGATCAAGCGCTTCCGACCGCCGTATAATGTGCTGCTGCGCGACGACAAAAGCTTCCCCTTCATCCTGCTGCGAGAAGATCATGAGTTCCCGCGCATCCAGAAGCATCGCGGAGCGCGGCGGATTAAAGGCCAATATTACGGGCCGTTCGCAAGTGCCGGATCGGTCACTCGGACGCTTAACGCACTTCAGAAGCTATTCCTGCTAAGAAGTTGTTCCGACAGCTATTTCGAGAACCGCTCTCGGCCGTGCCTGCTCTACCAGATCAAGCGCTGCTCGGCGCCGTGCGTCGGACGCATCAAGGAGGATGATTACGGTGAATTGGTCGGCGAGGCGAAGGAATTCCTGGCCGGACGATCGACTGGCGTGCAGTCTCGGCTCAGCAAGCTGATGGCGCAAGCCGCCGAGAAGCAGGATTATGAGCTAGCCGCGGTCTATCGCGACCGACTGCGCGCGTTGACCTACATCCAGGGAAGTCAGACGGTGCATGCCGAAGGGCTCGGCGACGCCGACGTGTTCGCGCTGGCGTGCAAGGGCGGGACGGTGTCGATCCAGGCCTTCTTCATTCGCGGTGGGCAGAATTGGGGACATCGCGCCTTCTTCCCTGCTCATGCGAACGATGTTCCGGAAGCCGAGGTGTTGTCTAGCTTTCTAGTTCAATTCTATGAGGACATGCCTCCGCCCAAGCGGATCCTCGTCGACCGCGAGCTCGCCGATCAGGAGTTGCTCGAAGAGGCGCTCTCCGAGCGGGCCGAGCGGAAGATCGCGATCGAAGTTCCTCAGCGAGGCGCGCGCCGCAAGCTGATGGAGCAGGCGACGCGCAACGCCGAGGAGGCGCTCGATCGGCGGCTTGCCGAGACGACTACCCAGGGAAAAATCTTGCGGGAGCTCGCCGATACGCTGGAACTCGGCGACGTGCCCAAGCGGATCGAAGTGTACGATAACAGCCACATCATGGGGACGAACGCGACCGGCGCCATGATCGTCGCTGGCCCAGAGGGCTTCCGAAAGAACAGCTACCGTAAGTTCAACATCAAGCGGCCTGAAACGCAGCCGGGTGACGACTTCGCGATGATGCGCGAGGTGCTCGAACGGCGCTTCGCGCGACTGGAGAAGGAAGATCCTGACCGGCAGAGCGGCGAATGGCCCGACCTGCTGCTGATCGACGGCGGCAAGGGCCAGCTTTCGGCGGTGTGCGAAGTGATGGAGGACATGGGCGTTCACGATGTGCCCGTCGTCGGCGTGGCCAAGGGTCCGCACCATGGCCGGGAGGGCCGCGAAGTCTTCCACCTTCCTGGCGGGCGCGAAATCACGCTTCCGTCTAACTCTGCTCTATTGTTCTATCTCCAACGTTTGCGCGACGAAGCTCACAGATTTGCTATCGGCACGCACCGCGCGAAAAGAGCCAAAAGTCTGACCATCTCGACACTCGACGACGTTCCAGGAATTGGACCGACGCGGAAACGCGCGTTGCTGATGCACTTCGGCACTGCGCGGGCGGTGAAGGGCGCGGCACTCGAAGACCTGGAGCAGGCGCCCGGTATCAGCAGGGCTACCGCCCGCCAGCTCTACGATTATTTCCATCCGGCCGGATGAGGTTCGAGACCAACGCCATCGTCTGCGCGCTTCGCAACCATGGCGAGCATGGCGCCGTGGCCCGGATGATGACTCCCGAGCACGGACTCCAGGCTGCTTACGTGCGCGGCGCGCGCGGACGCCGGATGCGTCCCGTGTTGATCGCGGGGAACGTCGTGCAGGCGCAGCTCTCCGCGCGCACGGATACGCAGCTTCCGCAGGCGACGCTGGAGTTGGTGCATAGTCGTGGACCGCTACTTTCAGAGCCGCTGCCGGCCGCCGCAATCGAGTGGGCCACCGTGCTGACGGCGACCGTGTTGCCGGAAGGCCAGCCCTATCGGAGACTGTACGACACACTCGAAGCGCTTCTGGACGCCATCGAAGCGGCTCCGTCTGCAATCGGGTGGGGGACGGCGCTGGTCCGATTCGAACTTCTGCTGCTCGCGGAGCTAGGATTTGGCCTCGACCTCGACCGCTGCGCGGTAACCGGCGCGAACAATCAGCTTGTCGCCGTGAGTCCGAAATCCGGTCGCGCGGTCAGCGCGGCGGAGGCCGAACCTTATGCAGGTAAGCTGCTTCCGCTGCCGACTTTCGTGCGTGAAGGCGGTACCGCTTCCTGGGAGGAAATTGCGCAAGGGCTCGCTCTCACGGGCCATTTCCTGAGCCGCGACCTGATCACCGAACGGTCGCGGCCGATCGCCGAAGCGCGTTCGCGACTGGTGGAAAGACTGAAACGGGCTGGTGGTCTTGCCTAGTTGTGCAGCGCAGCAGGCCCGCTAAATTGGAGCAGTGACAATTGATGCCCTCGCCATGCTGTTCCCCAACGTCGCGGTCACGCGCGGAATCACCGTGCGGGTTGCGGTCAGCTATCTTGCGGAACAGTCGGACCCGTCCACGAACCGCTGGTTCTGGTCCTATCATGTCCGGATCGAGAACGGTTCCGACGTTGCAGTGCAGCTCCTCTCCCGAAGCTGGCTGATCGTCGATGGCCGGGGAACGACCCACGAGGTCGTTGGCGAAGGCGTTGTCGGCGAAATGCCCTTGATCGCGCCAGAAGCAAGCTTCGATTACGTGTCGGGTTGCCCGCTCGACACGCCGAGCGGTGCGATGAGCGGAAGTTATCGGATGGTCGACGAGAACGGGAATGCCTTCGACGTCGGCATTCCGCGCTTCGACCTCTTGAGCACCTGATCGGTGCTTTTTTCCAGGCGCAGGAGCGGTTTAGCCTCTGAGTCGTTATTCAATATTCCTGGACAATCTTGCCAGGCATCTGGGGATGCGGGCTAAGGGGCATATGTTCAATTTCGCTCCTAGACGGGAAAGCGGCCCAGCCGGCGCCCGGGGCTGGCGCGCCTATGTTATCGGCGACATTCACGGCCGCCTCGATCTTCTCGACCAGCTTCTCGACACGATCCATGCGGACATTTCGAGCCGGAAACCGCGCAAGGTCCTTCTCGTCTTTGTGGGCGACCTGATCGACCGCGGGCCTGAACTCGGCAAAGGTCGTCGAGCGTCTGAGGACCTATCGGCACCGCGGCGTCCGGACGATGTTCCTGCAAGGCAACCACGAGGAGGTCCTGCTGCGCATTCTCGCGGGGGAGGCTGACCTGATCACCAAGTGGCGCTGGTTCGGCGGAACGGAATGCCTGAACAGCTATGGAGTCGACACTGAAAAGCTAAGTGGCATGAGCGAAAGCGAGGCGATCGAGGTCGTGCGCGGCGCCATTCCCAAGGATCATGTCGACTTCCTCGAAAGCTTCGACGACAGCTGCCGCTTCGGCGATTATCTATTCGTGCACGCGGGCATCCGGCCCGGCGTCGAGATCGATCAGCAGCGCCAGACCGACCTCCGCTGGATCCGCGAACCCTTCCTGTTCGACGACACGGATCACGGTTTTGTGGTCGTCCACGGCCATACCATCAGGCCGGAGGTGGAGATTCGGCCGAACCGCATTGGCATCGACACCGGCGCCTATCGGACGGGCGTGCTCACCGCACTTGCCATCGACGGCGATCAAAACTGGTTGCTGGACACTCGAGCGTCGGCGGAGGGAGGTGCGAAATGCTAGCGCGGAATAGTAACTCTACATCCGAGTGACTCTCGAACAGGAGGGCCGACCGCCCGGAGGGATGATCGAGCCGGTGAAGCTGCTCCTCCTCGCGGTCGCGACAATTGCTCTCGTCGCGGTCCAGCTTATCCCCTTGGCGGCGCCGGTTTGGGCGCATCTCGGTCCCCGGCAGCATGTTGCCGACGGCTTTTGAGCGCTGGGCATGGCTGTCCCTTCAGAACCGCTGTCGCTGACTCCGGCGACCGGCCTGAGCGTCTGGCGGGCGTGGCGGGCCGCTGAAACAGGTCCGTCTGCCCGGGGCCGCGGCGATCGCGTCGGCTGCAGTGCTCGTGCACAGCCTCGTGGACTTCCCGCTTCGGACGGCCGCGATCAGCGCTTGCTTCGGCATGTGCCTCGCGCTCCTAGCCGACAGCCCGTGCCGCTCCGCCAAAGGAAAAAGCGCAGCTGAGGCGCAGCCGGCACATCGAGTTAAAATGAGGCTGGTGAGCCCAGCTGGATTCGAACCAGCGACCTACTGATTAAAAGTCAGTTGCTCTACCGACTGAGCTATGGGCCCACCTGAAGGGCGCGGTTAGCTTGCGGCGCGGCGGTGGGCAAGGCGATGTGCGAGATGTCGCGCGGTCAATCCTCCACGGACGCGCCAGCCAGGCGCGATCGACGCGAGCGGCTGAAGGACGAAGCTGCGCTTCTCCAAACCATAATGGGGGATCTTGAGCGAGCGCGAACGGAAGCGGCCACCGCTCCAAAGGCTGATGTCGAGGTCGAGGACCCGCGCCGCCCAATGCCCTCCGCGACGGCGACCGAATTCGCGCTCTATGCCTTTAATGCTTCGAAGCATCGCGGGCGGCTCCAGGTCACTTTCCACAAGCGCGACGGCATTGGCGAAGTCGCGGCCGGCACCGCCGATCGCGGCGTTGAGCACGATGGGAGAGGCATCGAACAGGCCGAATTCCTCATCGAGCCGCGCGATCGCTGCTTCGACAACCTGCGGCGGCCGACCATAGCGCCCATGAGGCCGGTTCGACCCGATCGCGATGGCATAGAGGTGCTGAGTCAAACAACAACCGTTCGCCCTGAGCCTGTCGAAGGGCTGCCTTTCATCACTTTGCGCTAGAAGAAAGAACGGTGCTTCGACAAGCTCAGCACGAACGGTAGGTGTTCGTTATGACCACCCTCGGGCGATCCGATCGGTCGCCGATCCCCAAGGCGGAAGCACCACGCGACTGTCCGTTGTGCCCGCGGCTGGTGAGACTGCGCGAGCAGCTTCGAGCGGAGCAACCCAACTGGTGGAACGCGCCCGTCCCCGCCTTCGGCGATCCTGATGCATGGCTAGCGATCGTCGGGCTCGCGCCGGGCAGGAAAGGTGCGAACCGCACGGGCCGGCCCTTCACTGGCGATTATTCGGGCGAGATTTTCTACTCGACGTTGATCAAGTTCGGGCTGGCCGTCGGAAGCTATCGGGGAGAGCCCGACGATGGCGTGAAGTTGGCCGGCTCGATCGTTCTCAACGCTGTCAAATGTCTCCCCCCGGCCAACCGTCCGCTGCCAGAGGAAGTTGCGAACTGCCGCAATTTCCTGCGTGCCTCATTCATGTCGCTTCCAAAGGTGGGCGTCATCGTGACGCTCGGACAGATCGCGCACGCGTCCACGGCGAAGGCGCTTGGCCTTGCGCCCCGGGCTGCGAAGTTCGGTCACGGGCTAGCAGCCACCGCGCCGGACGGCCGCATCCTACTGTCGAGCTATCATTGCTCGCGGCAGAACACGAATACGGGCAGGCTCACCTGGGAGATGTTCGAGAGCATTTTCGAGCGGGCGCTGGCCTACCGATCCTCGACTAGCCGTCCGTAGAGTTCGGGCCTGCGGTCGCGGAAGAAGCCAAAGGCGGCGCGATGCTTCTTCGCCTGGCTGATGTCGAGCGTCGCGACGAGCACTCCGGTTTCTTCCGCGCCGAACTCGGTGAGTATGTCGCCGCGCTCGTCGCAGATGAAACTGTGGCCGTAGAAGCGCTGGTCGTGCTCAGTGCCAATGCGGTTGGCGGCGGCGACGGGGACGACATTGGACACAGCATGGCCGATCATAGCGCGCCGCCACAGCCGTGACGTGTCGAGGTCCGGGTCGTGCGGCTCGGTGCCGATCGCCGTCGGGTAGAAAAGGATGTCCGCGCCCATCAACATCATCGCGCGGGCGGTCTCCGGATACCATTGGTCCCAACAGACGCCGACGCCGAGCTTCGCGTGGTCCGGGCCGTCCCAGACCTTGAACCCGGTGTTGCCCGGCCGGAAGTAGAATTTCTCTTCGTAGCCCGGTCCGTCGGGAATGTGGCTCTTGCGATAGACCCCGGCGACCTTCCCGTCGGGGCCGATCATCGCGAGGCTGTTGTAGTGGTGGGGGCCGTCGGCCTCGAAGAAGCTGGTCGGAAGCCAGATCTTCAGCTCGGCTGCGAGCTCCTGCATTGCAAGAACCGACGGATGTTCGTTCGTCGATCGGGCGGTCGCGAACAGGCTCTCGTCTTCGACCCGGCAGAAGTAGGGGCCCTCGAATAGCTCGGGGGGAAGCACCACCTCGGCGCCCTTCGCGGCCGCTTCGCGCACGAGGTCGCTCACTGCGCGAATATTCGCGCCAGTATCGTCGGTGAAGGCGAGCTGCAGCGCAGCGACAGTGAGCTTCGTCATGGTGGGCGGATGTAGTCAGTCGGCCGCTGGATTGCGAGCCGCCGAAGCGGTTCGAGCCGTCATGATCTGCTTGTCCGTATCCGGCTCGGTCGGCAGGGTGCGAGGATGATCGCGCTAGAGAAACTCGCGGCCTTTGCTTTGATGTCAGCCGCCGCCAGCATTGTGCCCGGCCCCTCGATGCTGTTCGTGATGGGGCAATCGATCTGGCGTAGCGGCCGCTCGGGAGCGGAGGCTCTGGCAGGCGTGCAATTCGGATACGTCTGGTGGTGGATACTCGCCGCACTCGGGCTCGGCACGTTGGCGGCAACGTTTCCGATGGGCTTTCGGCTGCTCGCACTGGCTGGAGCGCTATATCTCGCTTGGCTCGGTATCAGCGCGTTCCGCAATGCTGGAAATGCCGAAGGCGCGGTGCGGACGGGAAAACCTTCGTCTCACGCGTTCCGTGACGGAGTGCTGGTCGCGATGAGCAATCCCAAATCGCTAATCTATATCGTCGCGCTGCTTCCACCTTTCGTCGATGAAGGAAGCCCTGTCGTGCCGCAACTCGTCCTCCTCGCGATTGTCGCCATGTCGATCGACGTCGTGCTCGGCGCCGCTTATATCTTCGCCGGAAACGGGCTTGCGCGCGCTATCGCTGAAAGGAGCACCCGCATCTGGGTCGATCGTGCCGTTGGCGCGATCTTCATCGCCATCGCCCTCGCGATCTTCACGGATCTTCTGCTTAGCTAAGCTTACCCGAACTAGGCGGGCACCTGCTGCGAGATGCAGTGGAAGCTTCCGCCTCCGGTCAGGATGCGGTCGGCGCGAAGGCCGATTGCAACTCGGTCGGGAAAGAGCGCCTGAACGACCTCAACCGCCGCGCGGTCGTTGGGAGCACCGTATTGGGGCACCACGACTGCAGCATTGCCGATGTAGAAATTCATGTAGCTCGCGGGGATTACGTCGCCATCCTCGTCGAAGACCCGGCCGGGAGAGGGCAGGGTAACGACGTCGAGCTTGGTCGAGCGGAGCCGTCGCGCGGCATCGCGATAGACTGGCTCATTGGGGTCGTCCCGCCCCGCCGTCGGAATTGCGACGCGCCCAGGTGCAACGAAGCGGGCGAGATTGTCGACATGTCCATCTGTGTGATCGTTGAGCAGGCCCGAGCCCAGCCAGACGATTTGGCTGAACCCAAGATCGGCGTGGAGACGCTCCTCGATCTGTTCGCGGGTGAGGGAGTTGCGATTGGGATTGAGGAGGCACTGCTCTGTAGTGATGACAACTCCAGATCCGTCGCCATCGATCGCTCCGCCTTCGAGGACCCAGTCCGCCTTTTCGAACGGAAGTCGCGCATTCCGAGCAAGTCGCTCGCCGATGTCGTCGTCGCCCGGGAGCTCATACTTACCGCCCCAACCGTTGAAGCCGAAACCCTGGGCCCGACGGCCGCTGCCTGTCTCGAGCACGATCGGCCCAGTGTCGCGCAGCCAGATGTCGCCGAAGGGTTCGACGATGACCTCGGCGAACGGCGCGAGTGCTCGCGCACTCTCTGCAGCGCCATCATGAGCCGCGACCAGCCTAACCGTCTCGCCTCTGCCGTTGGCGTGAACCGCTTTCGCAAAAGCCGCAACCTCGCGTTCGGCTGGCTTGAGATCACCCAGCCATAGCTCCGGATCGCTCGGGAACCCGATCCAAACCGCTTCGTGGGACGCCCATTCGGGGAGAGGCGCTAGGCCGGTCGCAGTCATGGACGGGCGGCTATCAGGCGAATGCGTCAGAGCCAAGGTGGCGCGATTGCAACGGAAACGGCTATTGTAACAACAGATTAAAAATTCTCGTTCAGTTTGGTGGAACGAAACTTCATTTTGGACTAAGCGTTCAAACCACTTCCAGCGGGGGCAGCATTCCGCTGCGCCAGGAGTTTCGAGATGGCTATCTTGCGTGGTCGCGTTGCAGTTGGCGTTCTCATCGCCGGTTCGCTGATGTTCAGTTCCTCGGGCGCAATTGCAGCCGCAGCGCCAGCGCCGACCTATCAGGCCGACCCTTGGGCCGTGCTCAGCGTGATGAGTGGCGGTGCATCGGCAGTCGCCGTGTGCGGCGCGGCGGCCGCTGCTGCGGTCGCCCAGACGCCCGGAAACGGCTGCGTCCTGCCGCAGGTCGACGCGGCACCAGCCGCGGCTGCAAATCCGCCGCCCCAGCCAATCCCAATCCCGCCGGTTGAGCCGGCCGGAGCGGGCCTCGGAATTAGCCCTCTGCTGCTCGGTCTCGCGGCGATCGCTGCAGGTGTGGGGCTCTATCTCGTCCTTCACCATAATCACAGTAACAGCCCCACTTGATGAGAGACTTCGCGGTCTCACTCTGATCGGAAGGGATTAGGGATCATGAAGAGCTTTCTGGTTCGCGCGTCGCTCGGAGCGGTCCTGGTTGGGCTGCTCCCGGTTGCCGCCATGGCGCAGCCCTGGAACTCCAGGCTCGGAGATCGTCGGTCAGCCGATTGAGGTGACGACGAACGGCGTCACCAACACGGTTTATCTTGATCCGGCTGGACAGCTTCGGATCATTACACCGGCCGGCAGAACCGTCCCCGGTACATGGACAGCGGCAAACGGCCAGCTATGCCTCGTTGCCGGCGGACCGCAGGAATGCGTGCCCTATGCGGCCCCGTTCCAGGCGGGAGCTCCGATTACCGTGACGAGTTCATGCGGAGCCAGCGAAAGTTGGCTCGCGCAGTCCACTAATGCGCCGCCGCCACCGGCAGAGAAGAGCGAGCGGGGCCTCTAAGCGAACTTAGGCGATGAAATTTTTGCGGCTGCGCCCCCTAGAGGGCGAGGCTGCGAATCGCTCTTGCAGTCCGACGAGCGACGGCTCGTGAGTGAGATCGAGATGCAACGGACTGACCGAGATGTAGCCGTCGGCGATTGCCTCCAGATCGGTTGAGTGGCCCGGGGTCGCGACCACGGGTCCCAGGCCGAACCAATAATAATCATAACCTCTGGGATCCGTGCGCTGCACGATCCGCAACCGTCCATAGTCGCGAAGCCCCTGGCGGCACGTCCGGATTCCCTTCACCGCGTCGGGCGGCATCGCAGGGAAATTGACGTTGATGAGCGTTCGCGCGCCCGAATCGAACTCCAGTAGAGGCCCGAGAACACGCTCAGCCCAGACTTCCGCGGCGGCGAACGGGACGGTATCCCCCATTCCTTCCCGCGAATAAGCTTGGCTAAGCGCGATTGAGCGAACGCCAGCGAGCGCGCCTTCCATGGCAGCTGACACCGTGCCCGAGTAGGTCACGTCCTCTGCGAGGTTGGCGCCGCGGTTGATTCCGGAGAGAATCACGTCGGGCGGCGAATCCTTCATAATATGCGCCAGCGCCAGCATCACGGCATCGGTCGGAGTGCCGGTAACGGAGAAACGGCGCTCGTCATGCCGTCGAAGCCGGACCGGAGTCGTCAACGTCAGCGAATGGCCCGCCCCCGATTGTTCCTCAGTGGGCGCAACGATCCAGATGTCGTCGCTGAACTCGCGAGCGACCGATTCGAGCAGTTTTAGGCCGCGGGCGTTCACGCCGTCGTCGTTGGTGATCAGGATGCGCACGCGCCGCCTATGGGGGAGTGTCCTTCATGCTGCAACCGCGAAGAATTGCGCCATAATAGCAACAGCTTGGCGATTTCTTCACTGCACGCCTGTCACTGCTTGTGAAGCGTCGACTGCACAACTATAGCGCCGTTTGGGGATGCCGACTTCACCGGATAAGTCCCGGGAAAGTCTGCAGTAATTTGCCTCCGGCTGCACCGGTGGGCCGGCCGCAGCCAGCGGCGGCGTTTGTGGGTTCCAAGGGGGCTTGGAACCGAGTGCGGGGGAGGGACTAAATGGCAACTGCACTAGTCGACCTTTACGGCGGCGAAGACTTCGAACCATTCGACCGGATCATTCTTACGGAGGCTTATCGGCCTTCTGAGGATGAAGAGTTCATGTGCGGCAAGCACCGCGCTTATTTCCTGAGAAAGCTCAAGGCCTGGAAAGAAGCGATTATCGAAGAGTTGCGCGCGACCATGGCGCAGCTCCAGGTCGATTCGCTGCGCGAGCCGGACATCGCCGATCGCGCGTCGAGCGAGACCGATTGGGGAATCGAGCTCCGCACACGTGACCGCCAGCGCAAGCTCATTTCAAAGATCGATTGCGCGATTCGTCGTCTCTACGAAGGCGAGTATGGCTATTGCGAAGTCACGGGTGAGCCGATTTCGCTTGGGCGGCTCGAAGCGCGTCCGATCGCAACGATGACGCTGGAGGCGCAGGAGCGCCATGAGCGGATCGAGCGGGTTTCGCGCGACGATTGAATTTGATTGTGGTGCGGCGACTGCGGTCGCCGCCCACAAAAAAGGCCACTTCTAGTGAGCGAAGTGACCGGCCAGTTCGTCCTTAAGTCTGAGCTTTTCTTTCTTCAGGCGGTGGAGAAGGTCTTCGTCTGGGTGGGCTCGATGCTCTTCCTCGTCGATCAGCGCGTGGAGCGCGGCGTGCTTTGATTCGAGAGCCTCGGCCGATGCCTTGTCCATTGGTGCCTATCCTTTCCGCAAAGCCAGTTTCACCGGAACGCAATAAACCACGAATCGTGCATTTTGTCTTGAGCGATATTCGGCTGACCCCTGACGACGCGCGGACGGTCGCTAATGGCATCGAGGTTCTGCTTTGAGCGGAACTGCGGTAAACCGCTCGGTGGGATGACCAACGACAATCCCGCCGTCTATCTCAAGTCGCTTAAGACCGAGCATCGTGAGCTCGATGATCGTATCCGTGCGCTCTCATCGGAACCGACGGGCGATCAGCTTGAAATCGCGCGCCTCAAGCGCCGCAAGCTGAAGCTCAAGGACCAAATCCAGGTGATTTTGGACTCCAATGTCCCCGACATCATCGCCTGAGGCCACTGTCCCGCTCGGGGACAATCGTCGCTCGCCGCACTCGTAACGGCGAGTCGAGCGTTTCCAGGAGCAATCAACGATGGCAGACTCTCTGACCATGGACGAATCGGATCTGCCGGCTGCACAAGTGCGGATCACCTCTCGCCTGATCGACTCGCTTTACACCGAGGCGATGATCCTGGCGGACGAGGCGCGCTCCTACTTCGACGATGCGGGGCGAGAGGACCGGGCGACGCTCCAGCCCTTCGCGCGCGTCGGCTTCGCCTGCGAATCGCTGAAGGTAACGACGCGGGTCATGCACATCGTTGCCTGGCTGCTGACTCAGCGCGCCATCGAATCTGGCGAGATTCCAGACCGCGACGGGCGCCGCCCCGAGCGACGGCTCGGTCATGCGCAGGAGAGCGATCAAGCGGTCGTGACACAGCTGCCCGAATCCGCGCAGCGCCTGATCAACGCCAGCGCCGATCTTTACGCACGTGTCAAACGGCTCGACGAGGGCGGAATCGAGACGGAAGCGCCGCAGAGCCCGGCGCGGGCGCTCATGGGTCGGCTGGAACGCGGCCTGAGCGCCGGCGGTTCGCTTTAGCTAGAACAGAGCCGCGCTTTGGCCGCGGCATATTGATTAGCAAGCAAGTCCACGAATTCGGCGGCAGGACGAACTCGGTCGACCACGCCTATCCCTTGGCCTGAACCCCAGATGTCGCGCCAAACCTTTGATTTTGCCGACCCTTCCGAGCCGAATTTCATCGCGGTTGGAACGGCGCCCGCGAGATCATCGGGATCGAGGCCGGAATTGGCGATCGAGGACCGGAGATAATTGCCGTGAACGCCGGTGAAGAGATCGGTGTAAACGATGTCTTCGGCTCCGCTTTGGACGATCGCCTGTTTGTACCCATCGGGCGCATTGGCTTCGTCCGTCGCGATGAATGGCGAGCCGACATATGCAAGGTCCGCTCCGGAGGCCTCCGCCGCTAGCACCGATCCACCGTTTGCGATTGCTCCCGAGAGGATCAGCGGTCCATCGAACCATGCGCGGATTTCCTGCAGCAGTGCAAATGGCGACCAACGCCCTGCGTGGCCACCCGCACCGGCTGCAACCGCGATCACGCCGTCGGCTCCTTTCTCGATCGCCTTGCGCGCGAAGCGGTCGTCGACGACGTCGTGGAGCGTTATTCCGCCCCATGAATGAACCGCCTCGTTGAGCTCGGGGCGAGCGCCGAGCGACGTGATGATGATCGGCACCTTCCACTTTCCGCAGACGTCGAGGTCATGTTCGAAACGGTCGTTGGAGCGGTGTACGATCTGATTGACGGCGAAGGGCGCCGCCCGGCGATCAGGATGGTCCCGGTCCCATGCGCCAAGCGCTTCGGTGATTTCGTTCAGCCATTCGTCGAGCAGCGATGCGGGACGGGCGTTCAGGGCCGGGAAGCTGCCGACGATTCCGCTCGTGCATTGGGCGATCACGAGCTTTGGATTCGAAACGATGAACATCGGCGCGCCGATGACGGGGAGCCTGAGGTTCCGCAGGATCTGCGGGAGGCTCAAAGGCCGTGATACTCCCGGTACCAGGCGACGAAGCGCGGAACACCCTCGTCGATCGTCGTGCTCGGATGGAAGCCGTGGTCGCGCTCCATCGCGCTGATGTCGGCGAAAGTTTCCTTCACGTCGCCGATTTGCATCGGCATCGGGTTTCCGATTGCCGTCTTGCCGGTTTCTTGCTCGAGAAGCTCGACCACGCGCATCAGGTCTTCGCTGCGGCTATTCCCGATATTGTAGAGCGCGTGCGGGCTGATGCTTCCGCCAGCCTTGACCTGACCATCGTCAGCGGGCGGACCGTCGAGGCAGGCAATCACACCGCGGACGATGTCGTCGATGTATGTGAAGTCGCGCCTCATCTCGCCCCGGTTGAAGAGCGGCAGTGGCTCACCGGCGTAGAGGGCCTTGGTGAAGATCCACATCGCCATGTCGGGCCGGCCCCACGGGCCATAGACGGTGAAAAACCGAAGGCCCGTCAGCGGAATACGATAAAGGCTCGAATAGCTTTCGCTCAGTAACTCGTCGGCCTTTTTGGTGGCGGCGTAGAGCGATAGCGGATGGTCGACGCGGTCCTCTACGCGAAAGGGGAGCGTCTTGTTGCCGCCATAGACCGATGACGAAGACGCATAGACCATGTGCCTGGGGCTGCGGTGCCGAACGAGCTCCAGCATGTTGCAATGCCCGACTAGGTTCGACTGAACGTATGCGGCGGGGTTCTCGAGGCTGTAGCGAACGCCGGCCTGCGCCCCGAGATGGACGATCGCGTCGATGTCGATCTTATCCGTAACTCGGCGAAGCTCCTCTGAATTGGCGAAGTCGACGCGCTCGAAGCGAAACCGATTGTCGAAACGCGACGCGAGGCTCGCGAGCCGCGCTTCCTTCAGCGAGGGATCGTAATAATCGTTGAGATTGTCGATGCCGACAACTTCCGTGCCGCGCTCTAGCAATGCTCGCGACGTCGCCGCGCCGATGAACCCGGCAACCCCTGTAACCAAAACAGCCATGCGCAGGCCATAGGGGGTGCAGCGGGCTCGTGAAAAGCCCTAGAGGCGGGCGATGTCCCAGACATGGACCTTTGCGATCGATCGCGGCGGCACGTTCACGGACGTGGTTGCAAGATCCTCGAACGGAAAGCTCCGCGTCGAGAAGCTGCTCTCCGACAATCCGGGGCAATATGAAGACGCGGCGCTTGCGGCGATCAGGCGAGTCCTCGCCGACGAGGGCGGCAGCGTCGAAGAAGTGCGGATGGGGACGACGGTCGCCACCAATGCCCTCCTCGAGCGCAAGGGCGAGCGTCTGGCGCTGGCGGTCACGCGCGGTTTCGGCGATGCGCTACGGATCGGCTATCAGGCGCGACCCGACATCTTCGCACGCCACATCATTCTGCCCTCAATGCTCTACGCTGAGGCGGTTGAGATTGACGAGCGCGTGGGGGTCGAGGGCGACGTGCTCGTTCCACTAGATGAGGCGCAGGCGCGCGAGACGCTAACACAACTGCGTCGAGTGGGTATCGATGCCATCGCTATCGTTCTCATGCACGGATGGCGGCACAGCGCTCACGAAGCGCGGCTCGCGGCGATTGCGCGTGAGGTTGGCTTCACGCAGGTATCGGTCAGCCATGAAGTAGCACCGCTCATAAAGCTGATCGGGCGAGGGGATACGACGGTGGTCGACGCTTATCTCTCGCCCGTGCTTCGCCGTTACGTCGAGCGCGTTGCGGCGGGGCTGCCGGCCGCGACCGATTTGCATTTCATGCAATCGAACGGCGGATTGGCTAAAGCGCGCAGCTTCCGGGGAAAGGACGCGATCCTGTCGGGCCCCGCAGGCGGCGTTGTCGGAATGGTTGCCGCAAGCGCCCCCCACGGCAACGAGCGGCTGATCGGCTTCGACATGGGCGGTACGTCGACCGACGTGTCGCATTATGCTGGCGCGTTCGAGCTTGCCGACGAGAGCGTAGTGGCCGGGGTGCGTATCCGAGCGCCGATGATGCAGATCCACACGGTCGCGGCCGGCGGCGGGTCGATCTGCCGGTTCGACGGCATGCGCTTCCGCGTTGGACCGGAAAGTGCAGGGGCTAATCCCGGACCGGCTTGCTACCGCAACGGCGGTCCGCTGACGGTCACGGACTGCAACCTTTTCCTCCGACGGATAGACCCGGCGCGATTCCCGGCAGTCTTCGGACCAAATGGCGACCTGCCCCTCGATCCCGATGCATCCCGTGCGCGGCTTCAGGAAGTTGCCGATCAACTCGGCGGAGCCAAGGCGCTGGATGAAATTGCCGAGGGATTCCTCGACATCGCCGTCGACAGTATGGCCGCCGCAATCCGCAAGATCTCCATCGCGCGAGGGCATGACGTCACGCGCTACACGCTCGCCTGCTTCGGTGGCGCCGGCGGACAGCATGCGTGCAGGGTCGCGGATGCCTTGGGCATGGAACGCATCCTGATCCATCCGCTCGCCGGGGTTCTTTCCGCCTACGGCATCGGTATCGCCGACGTGAAAGCCATCAGGGACGCAAGCGTATTGAAGCCGCTCGGCGAAGATTCTTGGGACGCCCTTCGCGATCTGGAGAAGCGCGCCTGCGAGGCGCTCATCGAACAAGGAATCCATCACGCCCAGATCCAGCTGAACCGGCGCGCGCGGCTTCGGACGGCTGGAAGCGACACGACGCTTGAAATCGCTGTCGGCCCTGTGGCTGAAATGCGCGCTGCGTTTTCAGAGCTTCATCGAAAGCGCTTCGGTTATGTCGATGAGGACGCGGAAGTGATCGTCGACGCGCTCGTCGTGGAGGGGGTGGCGCACACAGACGTCGATTTTGCCACGCCTGCGTCGGCAGGGCACGAAATCGTCAATGGTCCAGGCCTCATCTTCGAACCGACCTCGACGGTCGTCGTGGAGGCGGGCTGGCGCGCCGAACGCGCGGCCGCCGGCACGCTGGTGCTCACCCGACCCAGTCCGCTCGTGCGAGCGAAAGCTATCGGGACCGACGTCGATCCAGTCCAGCTGGAGATCTTCAACAACCTGTTCATGGCGATCGCCGAGGAAATGGGCGTGGCCCTGCAGTCGACCGCGACGAGCGTCAACATCAAGGAGAGGCTCGATTTTTCCTGCGCCATTTTCGACGCAATAGGCGCGCTGGTCGCGAATGCGCCGCACATCCCAGTGCATCTCGGTTCGATGGGCGAAAGCATTAGAAGGATCATCGACACGCGAGGAGACGGCCGGGACGGGCGGGGGATACGCCGCGGCGATGCCTATGTACTGAACGACCCTTATCGCGGCGGGACGCACCTGCCAGACATCACGGTCATCGTTCCCGTCTTCTACGGCGATGAAGTCGAGCCGTCGGCGTTTGTTGCGGCGCGCGGCCATCACGCCGACATCGGCGGCATCGCGCCTGGATCGATGCCGCCGGACAGCCACACGATCGATCAGGAAGGCGTGCTGATCGACAACGTCCTCCTCGTCGACGAGGGCCATTTTCGCGAGGCTGAGATGCGGGCGCTTCTGGCCTCGGGCGGATGGCCGGCGCGCAGGCCCGATCGCAATATTTCCGACCTAAAGGCCCAGCTTGCCGCCTGCACGCGTGGCGCTGAAGTGCTCGCGCAGACGGCGCGCGACTACGGAGCAGAAGTCACCGCGGCCTACATGCGGCACGTGCTCGCTAACGCCGAAGAATCCGTACGGCGGCTTCTCGATCGGCTCGACAATGGTGAATTCGACTATGAGATGGACAATGGCGCGCACGTCCGGGTGAAGATCCGCATCGACAAGGGAGTTCGTTCGGCGACTTTCGACTTCACGGGCACCAGCGAGCAGTTGCCGGACAATTTCAACGCGCCCTTTTCGATCGTTCGCGCTGCGTCGCTTTACGTCGTCCGAACCCTGATCGACGATGCCATTCCGATGAACGACGGGTGCCTGCGGCCGATCAAGCTGGTGGTGCCCGATGGCTCGATGCTCAATCCGAACTATCCGGCGGCGGTCGTGGCGGGAAATGTCGAGACGAGCCAGGTGGTCACCGATACCCTGTTCGGCGCGATAGGCCGCTTGGCGCCAAGCCAAGGCACGATGAACAACTTCACCTTTGGGAACGAGCGCCACCAATATTACGAGACGGTCGCAGGAGGCTCGGGGGCAGGGCCGGACTTCGACGGCACGAGTGCGGTCCAGACGCATATGACGAACAGCCGTCTTACCGATCCCGAGATCTTGGAGTCGAGGCTGCCGGTCCGGCTCGATCAGTTCGCAGTCCGGCGCGGCTCGGGCGGCGCGGGCGCTCACAAGGGCGGCGACGGCGTGGTCCGAGCGGTGACCTTCCTTGAGCCGATGCGCGCGAACATCCTTGCCAACCGCCGGCGAGTTCCGCCGCGCGGAATCGACGGCGGTGGCGATGCCCAGCCTGGGCGCAACTGGGTTGAGCGAACAGATGGCAGCGTTGAGATGCTGACCGCGACGGATTCCGCCAACGTCCAACCTGGAGACCGCTTCGTGATTGAAACTCCGGGCGGCGGCGGGTTCGGCAGGAGGGATAGTTGATAAATTACTGGCCGTTGCTGGGGATCGCGCTCGTCGTCCTCGGTTTCGCGTTGCGCTTCAATCCTTTGCTGGTCGTGGCCGTCGCAGCGATCGCGACGGGCCTGCTCGGCGGTATGCCCTTCGTGAAGGTGCTAGCCGCCCTGGGGCACGGCTACAATGAGAACCGCACCGTCACGCTCATCTATATCGTCCTTCCGGTCATCGGATTGCTCGAACGCTACGGTCTGCAGCAGGAGGCTCGAGCGCTGATCAGTCGAATGCGTGGGGCGACGACGGGCAGGGTGCTCATCCTTTATCTCGCCTTTCGGCAGATTTTCGCAGCCCTCGGCCTGACGTCGGTTGCGGGGCAGGCGCAGACCGTCCGGCCGTTGGTGGCGCCGATGGCGCTCGCGGCCGCCGAGAAGGAGCATGGGGTGCTCGATGAGGAGACGAGCGAACATGTAAAGGCGATGTCTGCCGCAACCGACAACGTCGGTCTGTTCTTTGGCGAGGACATTTTCATCGCGATCTCCTCGATCCTCCTCATTCAAGGCGCGCTCAAGACCTACGGAATCCAGCTAACGCCCTTCGAGTTGTCGATCTGGGCGATCCCAAGCGCCATCTGCGCCTTTCTGATCCAGGCCATTCGGCTGCTTCTGCTGGACCGCCGGTTGAGGAGAGGCCGGCGATGATCAACATGTACTGCCTCTACATTTTTACGGGAGTGGTGTTCGCGAGCTTCGCTGTCGCGAGCATCCGCGATGCTGGAAACAGGAAACGCTGGGGCAATGCCGCCTTCTGGACCTTGGCTGCGATCAGCTTCTGGTTCGGCGATCTCTTGGGCGACATCGGTAACGGCATTCTCGTCCTCGCGCTCGTGGCGCTCGCCGGCTTTCACCTGCTCGGCCGAAGCGCCGGAGAATCCACGACTGTTGAGGAGCGCGAGGCCTTCTCGAAGCACTATGGCAACAGGCTCTTCCTACCGGCTCTGATCATTCCCTTCACGGCGTTCCTCGGAACCTTGCTGTTCAACTACACGCCGCTCGAGGACAGCGGGCTGATCGAAGCAAAATCCGTTACGCTCGTGCTGCTTGGTGTCGGAGTGATCGTCGCGCTGATCGTCTGTTACGCTTGGCTGAAGCCCCCGACGATGTCGGGGGTCGACGAAGGTGGGCGGCTCGCCAATGCCATCGGTTGGGCGCTGGTGCTTCCGCAGATGCTGGCGGCGCTCGGCGCAGTGTTTGCCGAAGCGGGCGTGGGAACGACGATCGGAGCGGTGGCCGGGCACATCATCCCGCAAGGCAGCATCTTTTTTGCGGTGCTGCTTTATGCGCTCGGAATGGTGGTGTTCACGATGATCATGGGCAACGCCTTTGCCGCCTTTCCTGTGATGGTTGCGGCGATTGGCTTTCCGATCCTTATCCAACAAGACGGGGGGAGAGCCGCCGTCATCGGGGCGGTCGGGATGCTCGCCGGCTACTGCGGCACGCTGATGACCCCCATGGCTGCCAACTTCAATATCGTGCCTGCAGCGTTGCTGGAGCTCAAGAACCAGTACGGCGTCGTCAAGGTGCAGATTGCGACCGCCATCCCGTTGCTCATCTGCAACATCCTGATTCTCTACATAGCGGGGTTTCGCCTGTGACCGCTCTCAACGCCGACCTTGCCTCCCACCTGGCGCGGGTCGCGCTCGGCCACGTGCGCAAGGAATATCCGCACAAGCTGGACCAGGTGCTGACTGCAGACGAGGATCTCGCGCCGCCGCGTGTCCTTCACCCGATCTTCTACGGAAGCTTCGACTGGCATAGCTGCGTTCACGGCTGGTGGACGCTGCTGACAGTCAGACGGCTGTTTCCAGAGGTCGCCGAGGCTGATGCGATCGCGGAGCTGGCTGATGACAGCTTCACCTTTGAGAAGATCGCCCGCGAGATCGCCTTTCTCGAGCGGCCGATGACTCGCGGGTTCGAGCGTCCCTACGGCTGGGGTTGGCTGCTCTATTTGCACCTCGAAGCGACGCGCCACGACGAAAGTTGGGCAGCCGAGCTCGAACTTCTGGCGCGCGCCTTCGCCGACCGCTTTCGCGATTACTTGCCCGTGCTGACCTACCCGATCCGCGTGGGGACGCATTTCAACACGGCGTTTGCGCTGGTTCTGGCGCTGGAATGGGCGGAACAATTCGATCCCAAGCTCGCCGATCTCTTCCGAGCTCGATCATTGCACTGGTTCGGAGCGGACCGAGACTGCCAGGCGTGGGAGCCGGGAGGCGACGAGTTCCTGTCCTCGGCGCTGATCGAGGCGATGTGCATGGCCCGGACACACCCATCAGAATTTCCCGCATGGTTCGGCCATTTCCTGCCCGGCCTTGCGCGGCGCCAGCCTGCAACTCTCTTTGGCCCCGCAATCGTCAGCGACCGCAGCGACGGCAAGATCGCGCATCTGGACGGCGTGAATCTCAGCCGAGCTTGGTGCTTCCGCGCTATCGCCCCGCTGCTTCAGGAGGAGGAGCAGCAAGTGGCCAACACAGCGGCGGGCGAGCATCTCGGGGCGGCCCTGCCGCACATTGCCGGACACTATATGGGCGAACATTGGCTCGCGAGCTTCGCTCTGCTGGCGTTGCTGGCGGGGAGGGGTAATTCGAAGCTATGGCCGACATCGATTCCGTCAACCAGCAGTTCACCCGATACGACCAAGTACGGAAGGCGCACACCTATCGCCTCGCCGAGCATCCGGGCGACGAGTTTGACGAGCACTACGAGATCGCGACGCTCGATTTCGGACAGTTCCTCAACGGCGGCCCCGGGGAAAAGGTGCGCTTCTCCGAGGCGTTCGCCGCCGCGCTGGAGGAGATCGGCTTTGCGGTCCTCGTGGGACACGGCGTCGATCCTGCACTCTACGAGGAAATGGAAGAGCTGACGCTCGACATGTTCAGGTCGATGTCCTTGCCCGAGAAGATGCGCTTCCGCGCTGATCGCATCGGCTCAGTAAACCAGGGCTATTTCCCGATCGAGGAAACCAGCGACATCCATCCCGACCTCGTGGAGGGCTGGGTCTGGTGCAGGCGAGCTTTTGACATTCCCCAGAAGCGCGACGGCGTGTTCCGGCCGGAGGAGTTTTGGCCCAAACCAGAGTACGAGCGGCAGGCGCGCAAGCTCGTTCTGGCCCATGAGCAGCTGTTCAAACCGATCGCGCAGGCGATGCTCCAGGGACTCGGCTGTGACCCGCACTTGCTCGACGAAAAACTGACCGAAACCAACTTCGGGCTCCGCCTCAATTATTATCCGCCGATGACGAAAGAGCAGGATCGCTCCGGCGCGGGCCGGCTGCTGGGCCATGAGGACGTCGACCTTTTCACGATCCTGCCGGCCTCGCGGACCGACGGGCTGCAGGTCTGGAACCACCGAAGCGGCAAGTGGGTGCGGATGAAGGCGCCTCCCGGCTCGATCATCATCAACACGGGCGATTACATGCAGCGCATCTCGAACGATCGACTGCCCTCGACCACGCATCGCGTGGGCAAGCCGACTGATGGTTCGCACCTGGTGCGCAGCCGGGTGTCATTCCCAATCGCCGTCTACATCTGGGAAAACGAGATCTTGGACGTCCTGCCCGGCCTCGGCACGCCCAAATATGAGCCGATCAAGGCGATCGCCTTCCACACGCGCAGCACGAGCAAGTTCTATGGCGACGGTTACGCCGTGGAGACTGCCTAGCTCGCCTTGTTGCAGTCGGTGACGAGCGTCGCATTGCCGCCGTTGGCGACATAATCGACGCCGCAAACAGGGGCTGTTTCGATCGAGGAATCGCCGCCAAGCGACTGGTAGAGGTCGACGCGGTTATGCGCGGCGGTCGCCTGGGTCTGAACCAGCGAATTCTGCGCCGTGTAATAAGCGCGCTGAGCGATGAGGACGTTGAGGAACGGATCGACTCCGGCGTTGTACCGCGCCTCGGTCAGCAGATAATTGTCGGAAGCGGAGGCCTGCTGGCCCTTGGCCGCCGTCAGCTGCGAATCCATCGTCGCCCTCCGCGCCAGCGCATCCGAAACATCGCGGAAAGCGGTCTGGACCGCGTGTTGGTAATTGGCGAGGGCGGCGTTGCGCTGAGCCTCGGTAAGGCGGACGTTGGCGTGTCCGGCACCGGCTTGGAAGATCGTATAGCTTGCGTTGGCGCCGGCGCTCCAGCCGAAGGCGCCGCCGGTAAAGAGCTTGAGAAGCGCGCTGCTCGCGAAGCCGAGGAGGCCCGTCAGTGTAATCCTTGGGAAAAGCTCAGCGCGCGCCGCGCCGATGTCTGCGTTGGCCGCCCGCAACTGATATTCCGCCTGCACCACATCGGGGCGGCGCAGGAGGACGTACGAATCAATGCCGGCGGGAAGCTCGGCGATGTTCGGCATCGCGTCGTCGATCGATTTCGGCAGCAGGCTTTCAGGCACGGGAGCGCCGACCAATAGCTGAAGCGCGTTCACGTCCTGGGCGACCAGCGTCGTCTGGTTTGCAACGTCCGACTGGGCTTGTGTAAGGATAAGCTGCGCCTGATCGAGGTCGAGCCGGGGCGCGATGCCTCCTTCGAGCCGGATCCGTGTAATCCGAACACTGGCCTGCGCGCTCTTCAGCGTCTCCTGGGCGATCACCAGAAGGCTCTGATCCGCCGCATAATTGAGCCACGCGTCGGCAACGTCGGCGACAAGTGTCAGGCGCGTCGAACGCGCGCCCGCCTCAGTCGCCAGATATTGCTCCAACTGCGCATGGGTTAGCGACCTCAGCCTGCCGAACAGGTCTATCTCGAAGCTCGGGATGCTGATCCCCGCCGCGTAGTTGGCGCTTACGCCGCCACCGACGCTGGACCCGCTGCCATTGCCTGACCCGCTTCCCGATCCATCGTTGGAACCGGAATTGGAATTTCCGCGGTCTCCGGTGAGCGTGACTCCGCCGGTCGCGTTGACCTGAGGAAACTGTTGCGCCCGCTGAATGTGATATTGCTCGAGCGCCGCCTGGATGTTGGCTGCGGCCGCCATCAAGTCGCGGTTGTTGACGAGCGCCTCGCCGATCAACGTTTGAAGACGGCCATCTTGGAAGATATCGCGGTAGCTAACTGCCGGAAGCGCGGCTTCGGACTGGTTCAGCGTGGCATCGCCAGCGGGCCACGAGGCTGGAATCGGCGGCTCGGGCTGGGCGAGCTTCGGCTCGAGCGTTGCACACCCAGTCGACAGCAAGGCGATCAGGGCGACGAGCCGCTTCACGCGCTGGCCTCACTGCGCTTCCGGACGCGATCGCGAATGATGACCATGCCGTCGCGAACGCCGCGGCGAACCAGAACATAGAAGAATGGGATGTAGAAGAGCGCGAGGATCGTTGCGGTGAGCATGCCGCCGATCACCGCCGTGCCGATCGCGATCCGTCCGTTCGCTCCAGGCCCTGTGGCCACGGCGAGCGGGAACACGCCAAAGATAAAGGCAAAGCTGGTCATCAGGATCGGCCGGAGCCGGATACGCGCAGCTTCGATAGCTGCATCCAGCACTCTCTTGCCTTCCCTCTCGGCGCGCTCAGCGAACTCGTTCATCAGAATGGCGTTCTTCGAGGTCAGGCCCATGGTCGTGAGCAGCCCGATCTGTAGGAACACGTCATTTTCCAGACCGCGAAGGGTAACGAACAGGATCGCTCCAACAAGTCCCAGCGGCACGACGAGAAGAACTGCGAGCGGAATTGACCAGCTCTCGTAAAGCGCCGCGAGACAGAGGAAAATGACGATCAGCGAGACCGTGTAGAGAAGCGGCGCCTGCCCGGTAGCGAGGCGCTCCTGATAGGAGGCGCCCGACCAAGCGACGCTGACACCCGGAATTTCCGACGCGAGCTTGGAAATCTCTTCCATCGCCTGGCCGGAACTCTTGCCTGTCACAGGTTGTCCGTCGATCTCGAACGCAGGATAGCCTTCGAAGCGATCGAGCGTCACCGGCGCAACTGTCCATCCCGTCGTTGAGAAGGAAGTGAAAGGGACCATCTGTCCCTGGTTGTTGCGGACATACCAGCTGCCGATGTCGGACGGTTCGGAGCGATATGTCGCGTCCCCCTGAACATAGACGCGCTTCACCCGGCCGCGATCGATGAAGTCATTCACATAGCGGCCGCCCCAGGCAGTCGACAGTGTCGAGTTGACGTCTGATGACGCCAGGCCGAGCGCAGCGAGCCTTTGCTGATCGACATTGATCTTGAGGCTGGAAACGTCTGGAAGCTCGCTGAGACGAACCTGTTCGAGTATTGGATCAGCCGAGGCGGCAGCGAGCAGCCGGTCACGGGCAGCGGCAAATTGTTGCCGGCTCAAGCCGGTCGTGTTCTGAAGCTCCATGGAGAAACCGCTGGCCTGGCCGAGACCGCGGATCGCTCCAGGCACGAGAGCGAAGACCTGCGCGTCGCGGAGGCCGCGGAACGCGCCGGAAGCGCGCTCCACGATGGAGGCGGCGCTGTTGGCCGAGCCGCCGCGCTTATCGAACGGTGCGAGGTTGACGTACGCCTGGCCGGTGTTCTGTCCCGAAAGTCCGCCACCACCGCCGGTGACCGCGAAGAAGACGTTGACGTTCTTCTTCTCTGGGCCATGCAGGAAGTAATTCTCTACCGATTGCTCGACCTTCTGTGTTCGGCTGAACGTAGCGCCCGCGGGAAGCCGGAATTGAACCGAGGCATTGCCCTGGTCCTCGCTTGGGATGAAGCCGGTTGGAAGCCGCTCGAACAGGACGACGAGGAGCAGGCAGGTTCCTAGATAGATGAGCAGGAAGAGCCACTTGCGCTCGACGACGCGTCCGACGTGGCTGACGTACCAGTCGATGACCCTCTGGAAGTTACGGTTGAACCCTTGTCGGGCGGATTCGACCCCATGCGCGAAGCGCGGCGCGCGCTTACCGAGCCAGGTGTCCTCGACGCTCGCATGCTGGCGCCTAAGGACATTGGCCGCGAGGGATGGGCTGAAGGTGATCGCGAGGATCACCGAGAGCGCCATTGCCGACACGATGGTGGCCGAGAACTGGCGGTAGATCACGCCCGTGGACCCGCCGAAGAAGATCATCGGGAGGAACACCGCCGAGAGCACCAGCGCAATGGCGACAAGCGCCATCTGGATCTGCTGCATCGAGACGATCGTCGCTTCCTTGGTCGTCAGCTCTGGCTGCTCGTGAAGAATGCGTTCGACGTTCTCAACGACCACGATCGCGTCATCGACCAGCAAGCCGACCGCAAGAACGAGGCCGAACAATGTCAGCGTGTTGATCGAAAAACCCAGGATGTAGAGCATCCCGAAGGTGCCGAGCAGCACAACGGGAATTGCAATTCCGGGTATCAGTGTCGCCCGCCAGCTCTGCAGGAAGACGAACATGACGATGATGACGAGCGCCATCGCTTCAGCGAGCGTCTTCACGACCTCGACCACCGACAAACGAATGAAATCCGAGCTGTCGTTTGCGTAGGCGACCTCATAGCCGGGCGGCAGGCGCGGCGCGGCCTGCTTCATGTAGGCCTTGACGAGCCTCGACGTCGAAAGGGCGTTTGCGCCCGGCTCAAGATAGATGCCGATACCCGCGCCTGGATGGCCGTTGATCCGGATGGTGGCCGAATAATTGTCGGCGCCGAGCTCGACACGCGCGACATCGGACAAGAGCACGCGGGCGCCGGACGGATCGGATTTCACGATAATGTTGCGGAACTGCTCGGCAGTCTGAAGCCGCGACTGCGCGGTAACCGTCGCGTCGAGCATCTGGCCAGGCGGGCTCGGCATCCCACCGACTTCGCCCGCGGCGACTTCGACATTCTGATTCTGGATCGCCGTAACGATGTCGCTCGGCATGAGCTGGTAGCTCTGCAGCTTGTTAGGATCGAGCCAGATGCGCATGGCATATTGCGATCCGAACACGTTCACGTCGCCGACGCCGGTGATGCGCGACAAATCGTCCTGGATGTTCGTCGCGAGCCAGTCGGACACGTCGACGTTGGTGTGCTTGTCCGTCGAGTCATAGACGCCGACAATCATCAGGAAGTCCGGCGAGCCCTTAGTGACGGTGACGCCCTGTTGCTGAACCGCCTGCGGAAGCCGGGCCACCGCCGACTGAACCTTATTCTGGACCTGGACCTGCGCGATGTCCGCATCGACGCTCTTGTCGAACACGGCCTGGATCGAAACCTGACCGCGCGAACTCGATGACGAGCTGAAATAGAGAAGCCCGTCGAGCCCCGTCAGCGACTGCTCGATGACCTGGGTGACGCTGCTTTCGAGAGTTTCCGCGGAAGCGCCGGGATAAGTCGCGCGGACATTGATCTGGGTCGGCGCAACGTCTGGATATTGTGCGACCGGCAGCGCGAAGATCGCGCCGATTCCCCCCAGCATGATGATAATCGCGAGAACCCAGGCGAAAATCGGTCGTTCGATGAAGATCCGCGACATTCGTTAGCCGCCGCGGCGCCTTTGCATTGCCTTCAAGGCGGCGGGAGAGGGCGCCTGTACCTTTTGCGGGGCGCTCGCGGGAACCGGTTTGATCTCCGCTCCGTCCTTCAAATTCGCGGTCCCTTGGGTGATCACCTTCTCACCGGCGGCGAGTCCTTCGGTCACTACCCAGTAGGCGCCCTGCAGTCCGCTGTGTGACGACGGTCCGCTGCACCGCCCGATTCCCCGGCCCGACCACGAACAGAGTGGCATTGCCTTGCGGATCGCGGGTCACCGCCTGCTGGGGCACGAGGAAGGCCGAAGTGTCGACGGCCTGCGCGAACTGTGCGTTCACGAACATCCCCGGAAGGAGAATGGCTTGCGGATTGGGAAAGGAGGCGCGCAGCGTGACGGTGCCGGTGCTTTGGTCGACCACGACCTGACTGAACTCGACCTTGCCGGTGAGTCCGTAATTGCTACCATCCGGGAGCTGTAGCCGAACCGTGGCAGAGGTCGGCACGACACCGCCCTGGCTCAGGGCGCGGCGGAGCGTCAGCAAGTCGGCTGCCGATTCCTGGATGTCGACAAAGATTGGGTCGAGACGAGTGATGGTGGTCAGCGCGTCGGTCTGATTCGCGGTCACCAGCGCGCCTTCAGTGACGTTCGATAGACCGATCCGGCCCGTGATCGGCGCTGGAACCCGGGTGAAGCGCTGGTTGATCTGAGCGCTGCGCAGCGCCGCAGTGCTCTGCGCCACGGAAGCGTCCGCCTGCCGCGCCTGGGCGACGGCGTTTGTATAGTCCTGCTTCGATATCGCTTGCTGCTCGACGAGCGGCTTGTAGCGAGCCGCAAGCGTTCGCGCGGCCTCCGCCTGGGCCCGCGCGGACTGCACGTTGGCAGCGGCCTGCGCGGCCTGCGCGTTATATACGCTTGGATCTATCTGGTAGAGCGTCTGACCGTGGCGAACCATCGCGCCTTCCTGGAACAGACGCCTTAAGATCACTCCGTTCACCTGCGGACGGACATCGGCGATCTGATAGGCCGCCACGCGGGCAGGCAATTGCTGCATCAGTGGAGCGCTGCCCTGCTGGATCACGACATAGCCGACCGTGACTGGGCCGTTCGGCCCGCCGCGGCCGCGGCCTCGGCCCCCTTGGGGGTCGGCGCCTCCACCGCTCCCGCATGCGCTTAGCAGGACGCAAAGCGCTGCGGCCGCGACCACCGCGCGACTCTTTCCGTTGGCTGAATTCACGAGGCGGCGCCTTTTCCCCTCTTGGAGCGGAATGCAAGTAGCCGCGCGTTTCTACTATTCAACATGACGATTTGCGGGCCGCTAGATTACCGAAGTGACAGAAGGGCGACAGGTTCGACGAAAGTGACCGAGAGGCCGACGAATGGTCCGACGAACGTGCTCTCTTTCGTTAGTGTGAACGGGAATTCATCTTTGCTCCGATCTCGATCCTGTCCGGGCTGCAAGGCCGTCAACAGCCTTTGCTCCGCCTCATTCGCTGACTAGATAAGGGGCATGAAGCCCACGGTCGTCATCCACACCAACGACAAGCAGATGTTGGGCGCCCTCGTGTCGGCGCACAGCTATCGCCGCAACAGCCGCACCCCGGACGCGTTCGATGTGCGCATCGTCACGGCGAGCGAGTTTCCGGAGCTTCAGGAACGCGGACGCTCGCTCCTGCGCGGCGGCCATGTCCGCGACTGGGATCCTCACGACCTGCAGTCCTTCACGCCGGTGCGCTACGCGATTCCGGGCCTGCTCGGCTACGAAGGGCTCGCGCTGGTGACCGATCCCGATGTCTTCGCGGTTGGAGACGTCGCGGAACTATTCGGCCGCGACCTCGAGGGGAGAGCGATCTGGTGCACCCCGCGTCCAGGCTATACCAAGATCACCGATCCTCTCGCGACTTCTGTCATGCTGCTCGATAACGCGAAGCTGAAGCACTGGCGTTTCGAGGACGACGTGAAGGCGCTCTGGGACCACAAGATCGACTATCTCGACTGGATCAACCTTCGGCTGGAGAAGCTGGAGACCATCGGCTTACTTGAGCCCGAGTGGAACGATTTCGACCGTCTGACACTGGCGACCAAGCTGCTTCACAACACCAAGCGCCGAACTCAGCCTTGGAAAACCGGGCTTCCGATCGACTTCACCTTCAAAGAGCGGGGCCTGCTCAATTTCGCGCTTCCAATCGTTCGCAAGCTTGCGCCGAACTACACGCGCCATCCCGACCAGCGGCAGGAAGCCTATTTCTACGGCCTTCTCGCTGAGGCACTCGACATCGGCGCGGTCTCCCGCGAGCAGGTCGAGAAGGAAGTGCGTTTCGGCTATGTCCGGCCCGACTCCGAAGCGCTCATTGAGCGTTATCGCGGTCAGCTGTGGCCGGCTTCGGAGGCAGTTTCAAAAGCCGCCTGACGCGCTCGGCAATCTCTGCCGTGAAGTCAGGCGGTTCGCTTGCACGCGGCGTCTCGATCGTTCCGGCGAAGCCGTGCGTGCGAAGTGACTCCCAGAAAAAGCGGAGGTCCCGCGGCCGAACCCGTTTGCCGGGTCGAATTCGATCGGTGATCGCCATGACTGCTCGGCCTAGGGCGCTCTTCGCGATGGGAACGATACCGACAGGTTTCCGCGTGTTCACGGCGTCGGCGATCATCGCGACGCTGTCCGCGGTGACGTAAAGCTCGTCGGCGGCCTCGACCATAGCCCGATAGGAGGGTGAGCCTTCGCGCGGCGCCATGAAAGTTGGAACCTTCGCTCCCTTCAGTTCGTGTTTCACTGCTGAGAGTAGATGCCGAGGTGTTCTCGGGCTGCCGATCGCGAGGACTGAGCCGCCATCCTGGTCGGTGATCCCAATCAGCCGTCGAAGCGACGCAACGATCTCGCTTTCCGGCAATTCCCAGTAGAGAGTCGGTCCGCCAAGGACGAAAAGCCGGCGGGGGCGGGGCATGTCCGCGATGCTCTCGACCTCAGCCGGGTCTGCAGCGTCCTTCGCGAGCGGGCTGAGCGCGAAAGGGATGAGCACCACGTTCGGCGCGTCCGGAACCGGATATTCGGGCGTGGGCACCACGAGATCGAAATGGCTCGGCGACACTCGCGGATATCCGAGGTGGACCGCGCGCATCTTTCCGCCCGAGCGCCGCCGAAGCTCCCGGACCACGGGAACGCTGCGAAGGCCGGTCGAGATCGTCAGATCAGGCGGCTCGCCTTCGAGCTGAGCCCGCGCAACCGCCGCCACGGTCCCAAAAGTCGCTCCAAGCAGGCCGGGCTGCACCCGTCGCAGCTGGTTGTAGCGTAGCCATTTCTGCTCGAACGGAAGGCCGAGCGCCTCGGCAAGCGCGAGGATCTGGTTGTTGTCCCCCCGATGCGGTCCGAGGAGCGCCCAGACGCGGATGTCTTCGCCGGTCTTGTCGTTCATGTCCACCGTGGCCATTAAGCGGCGAGGCCAGGAAAAACCAATGTGCGGAATTGCTGGGTGGTACAGGCGGGGCGGTAAGCCGGTGCCGCAAAACGCGCTTGTCGCCGCGTGCGCCCGCATTCGCCATCGCGGCCCCGACGAGGACGGCTATCTCGTCGGCGGCGATTTCGGCTTCGGCATGCACCGCCTGAGCATTCAAGACCTCGAGGGCGGCCATCAGCCGATATTCAGCCCCGACCAACGATATGCGATCATCTTCAACGGTCAGATCTACAACCATCCGGAGCTACGCCGCCAGCTAGAGGACGGTTACGCCTTCCAGACGGATCACAGCGATACCGAGACGATTCTTGCAGCCTATCTGCGCTGGGGTGACGACGCGTGGCTCCGGCTCGAAGGCATGTATGCAGTCGCCATCTGGGACAAGCTCAACAAAAAGCTGACGCTCGCCCGCGACCCGATCGGCATCAAGCCGCTGTTCGTGACCGAGCAGAATGATGGGCTGGCGTTTGCGTCCGAGATCACCGCGTTGCGAGCGTTCCCCGACCACCGCTTTGACATCGACCCAAAGGGCGTCGACGACTTCTTCTGTTTCGGCCACACGCTGCCGCCGCGCACCATCTTCAAGCAGGTCCGGCCTGTTGAGCCCGGCCATCTCATTCGCATCGGACCAAAGGGTCCGCCGGAGGTCCGCCGCTTCTGGAAACCGAAGATCGAGGTGAGGCTCGGCGTTTCCGAAGCCGACTGGATCGAGGAGACTCGCTCGCGCGTCCTCGATACCGTCAACAGGCACATGCTCTCGGACGTGCCGGTCGGCGCGTTCCTGTCCGGCGGCGTCGATTCTTCGGCAGTCGCCGCGGCGATGGCCCGAAGCACGGGCCCGAACTTCAAGGCTTTCACGGTCGGTTTTCCGGGCTCACCTCGCGACGAGACGGCGAGCGCTACCCGCATTGCAAGCACCTCGGCATCGAGCATGTGGTCCTTCCGATGCAGCCTCAGACAGCGGCCGACGTGCTGCCTTCCGTCCAGGCCGCCTTCGACGAGCCCACAGCCGCAACGTCCGCCGTTCCCCTTTGGTATCTGTCGCGGACGGCCGCCGAGCACGTGAAGGTCGTCCTCTGCGGCGAAGGCGGAGACGAGATATTCCTTGGATACAATCGTCAACGCTGGGCACAGCGGATGGCCCGCTGGAAGCCGCTGATCGAGGCAGTGGGGGCTGGAGGCCTGGTCGGCGCCTTGCCTGAGCTGCGGTGGCGCAAGTGGAATTACGGACGACAGCTGGCCCGCCAGTTCGTCGAGGGAACACGCCTTGGCGATGGCTACGAGCGATTCTTTGCGGCCGTGTCGATAACCACGCCCGGGCTGCGCGAACGGACCTATGACCGCGGCTTCTTTCACGAGAATGAGCGGCGCGACAGCTTCAGCCAGCGAGCGGAGGACTATTTCCCGGTCGCGAGCGTACGCCGCTCAGCGACCTCGAGGAGTTCATGTTGGGCGATCTCACGGTTCACCTGCCGGCCTCGCTGTGCCAGCGGCTCGACCGTTCGAGCATGGCTCATTCGCTCGAGGCACGCGTTCCATTCCTCTCGCACAAGCTGGTCGAATGGGCCCTGACCATCCCGGCCGATCTCAAGCTTCGCGGAAGCACAGGCAAATATGTCCTTCGCCGAGCCGCGGAGCCGTGGCTGCCGGAGGGAGCGCTCAGCCAGCGCAAGATCGGCTTCCAGCTGCCTTTCGCCGACTGGTTCATGGGCGGGTTCAACGACTTCGCGCGCGAGGCGTGGCGTTCGTCGGGAGTGGCTGACCTCGGTTTCCTGGAGGCCCAAGGCGTGGATCGGCTGTTCGATGAGCACCGCAAAGGAGCGGCCGACCACGGACGCATTCTCTATGCGATCGCGATGTTCAGCTGCTGGTGGGCTCAGCAGCGAGGATCGCCGGCGGCCGAGCCGTCGCCAGCCACGGCACTAGCCCAGTGACTCCGAAGATCTCGGTCGTCCTGCCGGTTCACAATCGCGCCGACGTGCTCTCGCGGGCAATCCAGAGCGTGATTGACCAGGAGCTGCAGCAGTTCGAGCTGATCGTCGTCGACGATGGCTCGACGGACGGTAGCGATGGGGTGGCCGATGCTTTCGAGGACGACCGCATCCGCCTGATCCGCCTCGGCAAGAACCATGGCGGCAATGTCGCCCGGAATGCAGGTATCCGTGAGGCAGGTGCCCCGCTGCTTGCCTTCCTCGACAGCGACGATCGCTATTTGCCGAATAAGCTGTCCTGGGTCGTGGCTGAATTCGAGCGCCGTCCCGAGCTAGAGCTGCTCGTCGACAGCTTTATCAAGGTCCGACCGCCGGGCTCTCGCAAAGTCGAAGTCGTCCGCCGCAATCCAGTGATCCATGGTCGCGAACTGTTCCGAACTGCGCTTTTTGCGCGGCAATTGTGGAAGGCGACGCCGTCAATCACCGTGAAGCGCGAGGCGGCGCTCAAGGCAATGTTCGATGAAAGCCTTCGGCGCCTGCAGGACTTCGATTTCCTCATCCGCGTTTCTGAATTTGCGAATTGCGCATCCACGGATGAGGTCTTGTGGGTCAAATATTGGGACGCGAACGCCATTTCTGGTCAGGACAACATGATTCCGGCGAATGTTGAGCTGGTCAGGCGCCATCCGGAATTTCTGGCGACCCGCGCATACCGTTCGGGCCTCGCCCACGCGCTTCGCCTCTCCGCCTGGCGCCGACTGAAGAAGGGAGACCTCGGCGGCATCTCACGAGATCTGCACAGTCTGGCAAATGCGTTTGGGAACCGGGAAGCCGCGCGTCTCGCCTGGGAAGCGTTGTGGCCTCGGCATCGCCTCGCGTCCGACGGATAAGTCCTTTTCATCACGAGTTCGCGAGGGCTTCTGGCCGAGCACATCGTCGGAAGGCCCAGACTCGCCGAGCCTTCCGTCCTCCAACCGCGCAATCGTGTCGCAGTGGAAGATCGTGGACAGACGATGCGCGCCACGAGCTGCGCTCTCGCGGCGTTTGCGACCTTGTTCGAGCTGCCGACCGGCCCGAGATCTCTTTTGGCTTCGATCAGGCGAATGCGCTTGTCACGCGCCGCCCACTCGTGCAGCCGTTCGCCGGAGCCGTCGGTCGAAGCGTCGTCGAGGATGACGAATTCGAAATCGGAGAAGGCGTGGCCAAGATTGCTTTCGGCCGCCTCATCCTTTGCACTTGCATCACGACACTGACGGGCGGGTTCAAGAGGCGTTCGCTCCCTCTTCGGCGACAGCCTGGGGGCGCAACAAATCGCGAAAGTAAGCGATGGTGCGATCGAGGCCTTCATCAAGCGAGACCTTTGGCGCCCAATGGAGGATTTCGCGGGCTCGGCTGATGTCCGGCTGGCGCTGCTTCGGATCATCCTCGGGGAGTTCCAGATGCTCGAGGTCGACCTTGCCCCCGGTCTTCTCTACCACTTTGTCCGCCAGTTCGCGGATCGAGAGTTCTACCGGATTGCCGACGTTAATCGGGCCAGTCACCTCATCGGGCGTGGCCATAAGCCGTACAAGCGCATCGACCGTGTCGTCGACATAACAGAAACTGCGTGTCTGGCTTCCCTGACCGTATATCGTGATCGGCCGGTCTTCGAGCGCATGAACGATGAAGTTCGAAACGACCCGTCCATCATCAGGATGCATACGCGGCCCGTAGGTGTTGAAAATGCGCGCGACCTTGATGGCGATACCAAGCTGACGGCGATAATCGAAGAAGAGCGTCTCGGCGCAGCGCTTGCCCTCGTCGTAGCAGCTGCGAGGGCCTATCGGGTTGACGTTTCCCCAATAGCCTTCGCGTTGAGGATGGACCGACGGATCTCCGTAAACCTCGCTTGTGGAAGCCTGGAGGATCGGAATTTTGAGGCGCTTGGCGAGGCCAAGCATGTTGATTGCCCCGGCGACGCTGGTCTTCGTCGTCTGGATGGGGTCGCGCTGGTAATGGATCGGGGAGGCGGGGCAGGCGAGGTTATAAATCCGGTCGACCTCGACGTAGAGCGGAAACGTAACGTCGTGGCGGAGCAGCTCGAACCTCGGATGATCGAGCAAGTGACGGATGTTGCTCCGGGTGCCGGTATAAAAGTTATCGACGCAAAGGACCTCGTGGCCGTCGGCGATCAGTCGATCGCTCAGATGCGAGCCTATGAATCCGGCCCCGCCAGTGACCATGATCCGCAACGGCTGGTTTTGGCTGCGAGGCATGGCGCGACCGGTAGATGATCGCGCAGCCAAAGCAAACGCCCGCTAGTGTAAGCCCAAGATCTGTCCTGCGGTCGTGACTTCGACCTGCGCAGCCATTGCGCCGTGGTTCTTACCGACGGCGAGGCGGCGGACTTCGCCGATCAACTTCACCGTCTTGCCGACGAACGCCGACTTCACGTCGCTGCCATTTCTTCATCAGAGCCAGCATGGCGGTGGATTGCCACGGCCAAATCTCAGGGCGAGCGATAGTTCAGCTCGCCGTCGAGATAAGCCGCTACCTGCTTTCCCGGGGCTAGCAATATTGAACTCGAAGACCGCGCGTACCGATGGAGGATGAGGCTGGCGGCGAACGCGATTTTCACGCACGGGCAAACTCCGAGTTAGATCGTTTCCCAAGCGACACGAGAATGGAGGGGCAACTGCATCCGATTCAAGCTCGCCAATTACGGTCAGGTCCGGGCGCGATTCTCCCGGTAGATGGCGGTGAGGATGAGCAGATTGGCGGCCAGTCGAATGAGGTAGATGGAGCCGCGCTCTTCGGTTGGGATGTTGCCGATCGCGAGTATGGTCTGGCCAACACCGAACAACAGGAATGCCAGCGCAAAGGCAAGAAACAAACCCTCACGCGTCTTCTTCCAGAAGCGCAAGAAGAACAGTGCGCAGGTAGCAAAGCCTAGAGCGACAGCGCCGGAAAGGAAGTCGTACACGGTCGCGCTCACACGTCCTCCTCTTGCCAGACGAAGCCCCAGATGAGCGCGACAACCGCCGCGAGGGCGAGCAGCAAGCGCGCGAGGCGAAGGTCGTAGGTGGGAAGGATTACCAGGTCGAAGACCAGGGCAAGATTATTCGCGGCAAGGAAGCAGAAGCAGATGCTGCTCCACAGCAGGAGCCGCGTTCCGTTCGCGTAATAGCTCCGGCCGAGTAACCAGGCGCACGCTGCGCTCGTGAGGAAGCAGAGGATGTAGACCGCTGCAGGAAAGATCTCGGCCATGTCATTCCTTCCTGAGCCGGAAGGCATTGGCGAAAGCCGCTGCGTCCCCCAATGCTACGGATATGATCGCCCGCCGAACCGTGTCTGGGCGCTTTGCGTAAAGTGCCTCGGCCTGTTCGACCAGAGCCGCAACCTCTTCATTCACCGGGCTATATTGAGCGCGGCAATCGGCGATGGTGACAAGTCCGGCCGCCTCGAGGCCGGCCAGCGCCTTTACCACGACGACCTCGCTCGCGCGCATTGTGGAGTCGAGGTCGCCGTAGGACCACGGTCGCGGCTCGCTCTTCAGGAGCAGCAGCAATTCGAGCGCCCAGACCGAGCGGAAGCTCGACACGATAAAGCGCAGGATTTCATCGGTCGAGCTCTTCACGAGCCCGCGAACGTCCGATCCGAATGCATGAATGTCCCCTAGCGAGACATGTTAACGAAAGACAAGGCTGATAAGCTTCGATTTTTGTGAAGCGTAAACCAATTTATTCGATTAAATGTAGGAGTTTCGGCGGCCGGGGGGCCGCCTTTGTTAAACCCACGGGCGGGGGGAGAGTAGCCACCGGAGTACGCCAGTGAACATCCAGGCCCCTCGGGACTTCATCGATCGCCGCCAGCTCGTCAGCGCGCTCCGAGCCCTACGCCGCGGCGAATTCAGCGTGCGCCTGCCTGAAGAGGTTGACGGCGTAGACGGCGAGATCGCCGCCATCTTCAACGAAGTGGTCTCCCTCAACGAGGAGATGACGCAGGAGTTCGAACGGCTCTCCAAGGTTGTCGGCAAGGAAGGAAAGATCAGTCAGCGCGGACGCGTCAAGAACGCTCGCGGAGGCTGGGAAAGCGCGATTCGCTCCGTCAACGACCTGATTGAGGACATGGTCCAGCCGACCGCCGAAGTCTCCCGCGTGATTGGCGCGGTCGCGAAGGGCGACCTTTCCCAATCGATGACGGTTGAAATCGACGGCCGACCGCTGCGCGGCGAGTTCCTTCGCATCGGCAAGGTCGTCAACACGATGGTGGACCAGCTGAACGGCTTCGCGTCGGAAGTGACCCGCGTCGCCCGCGAGGTGGGTACTGAAGGAAAGCTGGGCGGCCAGGCGAAGGTGAAGGGCGTTGCCGGCACCTGGAAAGACCTCACCGACAATGTGAACGCGATGGCGACCAACCTGACGGGTCAGGTCCGCAACATCGCCGAGGTGACGACGGCCGTAGCCCGCGGCGACTTGTCGAAGAAAATCACCGTCGAGGTGAAGGGCGAGATCCTCGAGCTCAAGAACACCATCAACACGATGGTGGACCAGCTCAACGGCTTCGCATCGGAAGTGACCCGCGTCGCCCGCGAGGTGGGTACCGAAGGAAAGCTGGGCGGCCAGGCGCGCGTGGAAGGCGTTGCCGGTACGTGGAAGGACCTCACCGACAACGTGAACCTGATGGCAGACAACCTGACCGGCCAGGTGCGCAACATCGCGGAGGTCACCACTGCCGTCGCTAAGGGCGATCTTTCCAAGAAGATCACCGTCGACGTGAAAGGCGAGATCCTCGAGCTGAAGAACACCATCAACACGATGGTGGACCAGCTCAACGGCTTCGCCTCTGAAGTGACCCGTGTGGCGCGCGAGGTGGGCACCGAGGGCAAGCTCGGCGGTCAGGCGCAGGTGCCGGGAGTCGCAGGTACGTGGGCCGACCTCACCGACAATGTGAACCAGCTGGCGAACAATTTGACGGGCCAGGTGCGCAACATTGCCGAGGTCACGACAGCGATCGCTCGCGGCGACTTGTCGAAGAAGATCACCGTCGACGTGAAGGGGGAGATCCTCGAGCTCAAGGACACCATCAACACGATGGTGGACCAGCTGAACTCCTTCGCTTCCGAGGTGACGCGCGTTGCGCGCGAGGTCGGCACCGATGGAAAACTCGGCGGGCAAGCGCAGGTGGAGGGCGTGGCGGGAACCTGGGCCGACCTTACCGACAATGTGAACGCGATGGCGACCAACCTAACCGGCCAGGTCCGCAACATCGCCGAGGTGACCACCGCCGTCGCGCGCGGCGATCTCTCCAAGAAGATCACCGTCGACGTGAAGGGCGAGATCCTCGAACTCAAGAATACCATCAACGTCATGGTGGACCAGCTGAACTCGTTTGCGTCTGAGGTCACTCGCGTAGCGCGCGAAGTGGGTTCGGAGGGCAAGCTCGGCGGTCAGGCGCAGGTTGAAGGCGTCGCCGGGACCTGGGCCGACCTCACCGACAGCGTGAACCTGATGGCCGGCAACCTTACTGGCCAGGTCCGCAACATCGCCGAGGTCACGACTGCCGTCGCCAAGGGCGACCTGTCGAAGAAGATCACGGTAGACGTGAGGGGCGAGATCCTCGAGCTCAAGGACACCATCAACGTCATGGTGGACCAGCTCAACGCCTTCGCATCCGAGGTGACGCGCGTTGCGCGTGAAGTGGGAACCGAAGGAAAGCTCGGCGGTCAGGCGCAAGTACCTGGGGTGGGCGGTACCTGGAAGGACCTCACCGACAATGTGAATGCGATGGCCGAGAACCTCACCGGCCAGGTCCGCAACATCGCCGAAGTGACGACCGCGGTGGCTTTGGGAGATCTCTCGAAGAAGATCACCGTCGACGTGAAGGGGGAAATCCTCGAGCTGAAGAACACCATCAACGTGATGGTCGATCAGCTCAATTCTTTCGCGAGTGAGGTGACCCGCGTGGCGCGCGAGGTCGGAACCGAGGGTAAGCTCGGCGGTCAGGCGCAAGTGCGCGGCGTTGCCGGAACCTGGAAGGACCTCACCGACAACGTGAATCTGATGGCTGCCAACCTCACCGGCCAGGTCCGCAACATCGCGGACGTGACGACGGCCGTTGCGAAGGGCGACCTGTCGAAGAAGATCACGGTGGACGTGAAGGGAGAGATCCTCGCCCTCAAGAACACGATCAACACGATGGTCGACCAGCTCAACGCCTTCGCCGGAGAGGTGACGCGCGTGGCGCGCGAGGTCGGCACGGACGGAAAGCTCGGTGGGCAAGCGGCCGTGCCGGGCGTCGGCGGTACGTGGAAGGACCTCACCGACAACGTCAACCTGATGGCCACCAACCTCACGAACCAGGTGCGCGGCATCGCGGAAGTCGTGACGGCGGTGGCTCAGGGCAACCTCAAGCGGAAGCTGACCGTGGACGCGAAGGGCGAGATCGCCGCACTGGCGGACACGATCAACTTCATGATCGATACGCTTTCGACTTTCGGCGACCAGGTCACGAACATGGCGCGCGAGGTGGGTATCGAAGGAAAGCTGGGGGGACAGGCGAGGGTCCCGGGCGCCGCGGGCTTGTGGCGCGACCTTACCGACAACGTGAACCAGCTCGCCGCGAACCTGACGAACCAGGTTCGCTCGATCGCCGAAGTGGCGACCGCGGTGACCAAGGGCGACCTTACGCGTTCGATCGCGGTCCAGGCGGCCGGCGAAATGGCCGCGCTCAAGGACACGATCAACGAGATGATCGGCAACCTGAAGGACCAGACGCTCAAGAATGCGGAGCAGGACTGGCTCAAGACCAATCTCGCCCGCTTCAGCCGAATGCTCCAGGGCGAGCGCGACCTTGCGACAGTCTCTAACCTCATCATGTCGGAGCTCGCGCCGCTAGTGAATGCGCAATATGGCGTGTTCTACGTCACCAAGCGGGAAGAAGACGAAACCAAACTCGAGCTCGTGGCAAGCTACGGTGCCGAAGGGCCCGACGAACTGAAGCATGAATTCCGGCTTCGCGAAGGATTGATCGGTCAGGCAGCGGCGGATCGCCGGCCCATCCTGCTGAAGGACGTCCCGCCGGACTTCATCCGAGTCGGCTCAGGCCTCGGCTATGCCAGCCCGGCGAACGTGAACATCCTCCCGGCCCTGTTCGAGGACGAAGTGAAAGCGGTGATCGAGCTCGCCTCGTTCAACGAGTTCAACGAAACGCACCAGAACTTCCTCGACCAGCTGATGGAATCGGTCGGGATCGTCTTGAACACGATAGCCGCGACCATGCGCACCGAGGGACTTCTCAAGCAGTCGCAGCTGCTGACGCAGGAGCTCCAGGCGCGCCAGACCGAATGACTCGCAAGCAGGAAGAGCTCCACGCGACCAACGAGGAGCTTCAGGAGAAAGCGCAGCTGCTCGAGAACGAGAAGAAGCAGGTCGAAGCCAAGAATCTCGAGATCGAAATGGCCCGCCGGGCGCTCGAGGAGAAAGCCGAGCAGCTCGCGCTCACGTCGAAGTACAAATCCGAGTTCCTCGCCAACATGAGCCACGAGCTGCGCACACCGCTCAACTCGCTGCTCATCCTGTCCAAGCTGCTGTCGGACAACCCGCAGGGAAATCTCAACGAGAAGCAGGTCGATTTCGCCAAGACGATCAACTCCGCCGGATCGGACCTGCTGAACCTCATCAACGACATCCTCGACCTGTCGAAGATCGAATCCGGAACAGTGTCGATCGAGATCGGCGAGATGCCGATGGCGAACCTCAAGCAGCATATGGAGCGGACCTTCCGCCAGCTCGCGACGGACAAGGCGCTGGATTTCAACGTCAAGTTCGATCCCAAGCTCCCGCAGACGATCCGCACCGACGAAAAGCGGCTTCAGCAGATCGTCCTCAATCTCCTCTCGAACGCGTTCAAGTTCACCGCGAAGGGAAGCGTCACCTTCTGCGTGCGCAGCGCCGAAAAGGGATGGACCGCGAACCACCCGGCCCTCCGCGGCGCGACGCGCGCCATCGAGATCTCGGTCACCGACACCGGAATCGGCATTCCGGAAGACAAGCAGAAGCTGATCTTCGAGCCGTTCCATCAGGCTGACGGAACGACGAGCCGGAGATTTGGAGGCACCGGCCTCGGCCTTTCGATCAGCCGAGAGATCGCCCGGCTTTTGGGAGGCGAGCTCCAGGTGCGGTCGCGGCCTGGCGAGGGTTCGACCTTCACCCTCTACATTCCGCTCGAAGCTGAGAATTCCGCGGTTGTGGAAGGAACGGCCATTCATCTCGAGAATAGTGGAGCCGTAATTCCGACGGCGCTCCCGACCGGGTTCGACGTCGAGGACGATCGCGACGAGCTCGGGAAGGACCCGTTCGTCCTGATCGTCGAGGACGATCCTACCTTTGCTACAATCCTGCTCGACGCAGCGCATGAGGCGGGCCTCAAGGGCGTTGTGTCGACCGCGGGCGCAGGAACGCTGGCGATGGCGAGAAAGCTTCGTCCTAGCGCCATCTCGCTCGACCTCGGGCTCGCTGACATCGACGGTTTCGTTCTGCTCGATCTGCTCAAGCACGACCCGGAGACGATGCAGGTTCCGATCCACGTCGTTTCCGGTGCTGGTCGAAGCCAGGCGGCGGCGCAAATGGGCGCTTACGGAGTGACCGAAAAGCCAGCTGAACGTGACGAGCTCGTCAGGGTTTTCGGATGTCTCCTCGAGGAGGCCGAAAAGAAGCCACGCAAGCCCCGGAAGGCCACGAAGACACCCGAAGTGCGGCGCGTTCCCGAGCTTGCCGGCGCGAAAGTGGTCATTGTCGATGACGACATTCGCAACATCTTCTCGCTCACGAGCGTTCTTGAGAGCCATGACGTGGAGGTGCTCCACGCAGAGCGCGGGAAGGACGGTATCCTGATTCTTGAACAGACGCCCGGCGTCGATGTCGCGCTGATCGACATCATGATGCCGGAAATGGACGGCTACGAGACGATGCAGCAGATCCGTCGCCGGCCCGCGCTTGCCGACCTGCCGCTGATCGCGGTGACTGCCAAGGCGATGAAAGGGGACCGCCAGAAGTGCCTCGATGCAGGAGCGTCCGACTATATCGCCAAGCCGGTCGACATCGAGCTCCTCCTCGCGCTCCTGCGCGTATGGGTCGCGCGCTCACGCGAAGACGCCGGGCGCCCAATGGCAATAAGTGCGGTTGCGGCCGCGGAGTAACGCATGAACCGGCCTGTGGGAGAGATTCCAGTGGAGCCGCGCTCCGGACCAGCCGCTGATGGCGCGCCGGAGCAGCAGCCGCGCGTCCTCCTCGTGGACGATGACGAGCGCAATCTGTTGGCGATGGCGACGGTGCTCGAGGATCTCGGTGAGGTCGTTCCCGCGCGCTCCGGCGAGGAAGCGCTCAGGCATCTGTTGAAGGACGACTTCGCGGTCATCCTGCTCGATGTCTACATGCCTGGGATGGACGGTTACGAAACCGCCCAGATCATCCGCAGCCGAGGCCAGACCAAGGGGATTCCGATCGTCTTCCTGTCAGCAGTAAACAAGGAAGCGGAACATCTCCTACGTGGCTATTCGATGGGCGCGGTCGATTACGTGTTCAAGCCGGTCGACCCGGTCGTGCTTCGTTCCAAGGTGGCGGTCTTTGTGGACCTGTTCGCCAAGACGAAGGAGATCGAGCGCAAGGCACGCCAGGAACAGGCGCTTCTCGACGAAGCTCTTCGGGCGAACGCCGAGCGCCTTCGCGCAGAGCAAGAGCTGCGACGTGCAGAGCAGCGGCAGGCGGCGATCATCCAGTCGCTGCCGATGGTGCTCTATCTCGAGCCTTACGATTCAAAGCGGTGCGTACCGGACTATATCACCGGCGACATCGCGGCGATCACCGGCATTGCTTACGAGGAGCTGCAGAGCAATCCGGGAATGTGGTTCGAGCGGCTCCATGCCGAGGATCGACCGCGGCTGGAGGAAGCTCTCAAGGCCCGCGGCACGACAGGAAAGATGTCAATCGAATATCGATGGCAATGCGCGGACGGCAATTACAAATGCTTCCTCGACCAGGCCGTGCTGCTGCGCGACGTCGATGGCAAACCGGTCGAATTCGCCGGGACGATTACCGACGTCACCGACCAGCGTTCGCTCGAAAGCCAGCTGATCCAGGCGCAAAAGATGGACGCGATCGGCAAGTTAACCGGTGGAATCGCGCATGATTTCAACAATCTTCTCGCAGCGGTGATCGGCGGTCTCGGTCTTCTCGACAAGCGCGCGGAGCTGGATGACGACCAGCGCAAGATCCTCGACATGACGAGGCGGGCCGCCGACCAGGGGACCGAGCTGATCCGGCGCCTTCTCGCTTTCGCCCGGCGGCAAAAGCTCGAGCCGAACGCGATCGATCTCGTCAGCCTCGAGGAAGCGCTTAGCGACCTCCTCGCTCACACGCTCGGGGGACTAGTGCACGTCGAGTGGCGAGCCGAGAAGAACGTGTGGAACGCCTTTGCCGACCAGGCGCAGCTCGAGCTTGCGCTCCTCAATCTGATCATTAACGCGCGGGACGCGATGCCAGCTGGCGGGGCGATCATCGTCGCGACCAAGAACGCCAGGACTGGAATCGCCCATTGGGCGGATCTGCCCGAGGGCGATTATGTGATCGTGTCGGTGAGCGACACCGGCGTCGGCATCTCACCGGAGCTGATGGACAAAGTGATGGAACCCTTCTTCACCACCAAAGAAGTAGGGAAGGGCAGCGGCCTCGGCCTCAGCATGGTGTATGGCTTCGCCAAGCAGTCTAACGGGGCCTTCCGGCTGACCAGCGAGCTGGGCTGCGGGACTACGGCCGAGCTTTGGCTCCCGCGAGCATCGGCAGAGATCGCCGCCGTCGTCAAGCCTGTCAAAGAGCCGCAGCCTGAGGTCCTGCCAGGTCTCCGAATCCTGTTGGTCGACGACCATGCGGAAGTCCGCAGGACGACGGCCGCGATGCTCGAGGATCTCGGGCACAAGGTTGTGGAGGCTGCCAATGGCGCCGATGCGATCGGAGCCCTGAAGAACGGCTCCTGCAAATTCGATGTGCTGATCAGCGACTATGCGATGCCGAATTGCTCAGGCACGGATTTTCTCCGGGAAGCGCGAACCCTATGCCCGGGCGTCCCGGCGGTGATCATCACCGGATATGTGGACGCGGAAGTGATCGGGGATCGCCCGGAGGGCGTAGAGGTCATTCCCAAGCCCTTCACGCTCCATAAGCTCCAGGCCGCGCTCGCCCGCGTTCACGATGCGTCTGTCGCGGCGGGGTAATGCCGATTTACAACAGGGCGTGGCTCACGAAAGACGAGCCGTGAAACCCGTCCGTCGCTGCTTGGTTAAGCGCTAAAGCCCCCGTCGCAAGATTTCGAGACGCATTCTGCCAGGTGATCAGACTCCGCCCGATTCGAATATCGATACCGTGAACGCCCGTTTGAGTGACGGCCTGAAGGCCTGCCGGTCGATGGTCTCGAATTACAAAGCCTTGCTCGAGGGAGATCAGACGGCTTCTGAACTGCCGGCCGAGGCTGACGAGCCAAGCGGGGCCGAGCCCTAATCCACGTCGACTCGGACGATCGTTCCCTTCACGAACGCTTGCGCGGCTGCGGCGAGGTCTGCCGCCATGATGGTCGAAAGATCGGAGTGGAGACGCTCATGTGTCCGCAACCCACCGGTCTCGATAAATTCGCGGGCAAGCTTTGCGGTCAATTCGTCGTTGCTCTGAGCGGCGCTGACGTCGCGACCGAGAAGGTGGCTTCGGGCTGCGTCCAATTCGGCGCTGGACGGCGGATTGGCGACGAGGTTTGCGAGTTGCATCCGCAATTCCGCTTCCATCGCATCCGCTTTGTCGGGATCGACGCCGGTCGAGATTGTCGCCCAGGTTCGGCGGCCGTCGGTCCGGTAGTCGCTATAGATGTGATAGACGATCCCTTTCTCGGTGATCGCCGACCGGCCGAGCCGCCCGGAATAATCGTGGGTAAGGACGTAAAGCAGCAATTGCCATGCGAGCGCTTCGCGCGTTCCGTTCGGTGGACCTTCGACGACGTAACCAAGCGCTCCTTGCGACAGCGGCTCGGCGATCCGCTCGCGAACGACGCGCAAAGTAGGAGGGGCGGGGGGCCGGGCTTCGGCGTCAGGCTTGCTTGCACTCGTCCGACCGAGATCGCGTTCTAGGATTGCGAACGCTTGGCCCTCCTCGACTTTGCCACTGACGATCACGGCCATGGGCTTGGGAATGTTGGCGGGGTGAGCGCCAATTTGCCCGGCAATCAGTTGCTGCAGCCGCCTCGTTGGGTCCTGGCTTGGCACTTCCTCATGTGTTCGGCGCTGGCGACTGTCGATAATCGATTGGGAAATCAGCGCTTCGAGCTCTTTTGACGTTCCGGACCGGACGATAGCATCGAGTCCGGGAAGTTCATGCGGATGACTCCCTGCTTCGACCGGCGCGGTCAACAGCAGCTCGACCGTCGCCATGTCGGACAAAGGGTTCGGTTGAACGATGGCGGGCAAACCGCCGGAAAGACGACGAAACTGCGGTCCGCCTGCCGCACCAGCTGCGGGTGCCGTGCCCGAACGATCGGCAGCTTGTTTGGGAGCGGCTGCGCCGGGACGTGAGGTCAGAAAGGCGCCGCGTGTCATCCAGCCTACCGTCGACTGATCCATACGCAGATAAGTCCGGGCAACACGCTGCACGTCCATCGTGGTGACCGCTCTCGACTGCGCTGCGGCATGGCGAGTAGTGCATCGAGGGCGCCCACGCCTTCGAAGAACGCAAGCTGGTGCGCCGCGTCTTCGGTGGTCTGCACGTTCTCGGCAAGCTCGCGGATGACCGCCGCTTTCGCTTCATCGAGGCGCAGTCCTGTCTTCCGCTGACCCGCTATTGTGGCGATACGCTTTTTCAACTCGCGTTCGAGCGCAGCGCGATCGGCAGAGCGGGCGATCGATCCGCTGATCGTGAACAAGAACGGGTCGTGCGTCGGCGGCAGGAAGGTAGCGACGTCGTCGGCCGCCCCGAACAGCAATGATCCCTTGACCGACGGCGCAGCCGACCAGTCGCTCTGGCTGGAGATTGACCCCCGCTCCGCCGCACAGGATCTGCTGGAGCACCATGAAGACCGGGAAATCCGCGTTCGACGCCGCAGGCGAAGGGAAGGCGAGCAGGAAATATTGCCGGTCGGTGGCGCCGGACAGCTCGATCCTCCGTTGTCCGCGTTGGGGAAGCTCGAGGGTATATTGTGGGTGGGCGACCGGCCTCGCCGGGACGTCGGCGAAGTCCCTGGCCAACAGCGCATGCGCCTCCGCGGGAACGAAATCGCCGACGATGGCGAGGACTGCGTTACCGGGCGCGTAATGGCCCGCATAATATGCCCGCGCATCGTCGGCGGTTAAGTGTTCGACGTCGCTGACATATCCCGCCATCGGGCTGCCGTACGGATGGGCCTGGATCGCCGTTCGAGCAACCGCATCCTGAAGAACGGATGCGGGATCGTTCTCGTAGCTGTGAAGCTCGGTGATGACCGCGCCCTCGCTCGGCTTCCATCGACGCGGGATCGATAACCGTCCGCGCCATCCTGTCCGCTTCGATCTTGAGCAGGAGATCGAGGCCGTCTTTCGGCATCGTCGCGAAGTACGTCGTCTGATCGAACGCGGTATAGCCATGCCACTCGCCGCCAGCGTCGTAGATCAGTTCGGTGGCGCTCTCGTTCGGGAAGTTCTGGCTTCCCCGAAAGGCAAGGTGCTCCATGAAATGAGCGAGGCCGGTCTTTCCGGTCGTCTCCGCCGCCGAGCCGCTCTTGTAGAGCATTTGCACGCTGACGACCGGGAAACTGTTGTCTTCGAGCATGATCACAGTCAGCCCGTCAGGAAGGTGAGTTACCTCCGCGCGATTGAGATCGAGCTCGGCCGTTGCCGGTGCGGCAGTGGACAGCGCCGTCACTGCGATCAAGGTCTGCGCCCATCTCATTACGGCAGTGCTATGATGTCCCGTCGGGCCGCGCTAGTCTGGCGCAATGGGGGGCGACCATGTCTTGCATCGATCAGCGCAGGCACGGCCGCCAACAGTTATGCGCGGAGAGGGCATTTTCCTCATCGACGAGACCGGCCGGCGGTACGTCGATGCCTGTGGAGGGGCGGCTGTTTCGTGCCTCGGCCATGGCCATCCGGACGTGATCGCCGCAATGGCGGAGCAGGCCGCGCGGCTCGAATATGCACACACAAGCTTTTTCACGACAGAAGCCGCGGAAGAAGCTGGCGGCGGTTATCGCAGGCATGTCGCCGGGTTCGCTCGACCGCGTCTGGTTCACGAGCAGCGGCTCGGAAGCCATCGAGGCAGCGCTGAAGCTCGCGCGTCAATATCATCTTGAACGCGGAGAACCCGGCCGGAGCCGCCTGATCGCTCGACGGCTCAGCTACCACGGCAATACGCTGGGCGCGCTTGCAGTCGGGGGAAGCGCTTGGCGGCGCGCGCCTTATGACCCGTTGCTCATCGACGTCGCGCTCATCGATCCGTGCTTCGAATATCGCTTCGCCGAGCCGGGCGAGAGCCCTGAGGACTATGGTCGAAGGGCCGCCGATGCGTCTCGAGAAGGAGATTCAGGAGCTGGGGCCGGAAGCGGTCATGGCGTTCATTGCGGAAACGGTCGTCGGGGCGACGGCCGGGGCGGTCCCGCCGGTTCCGGGCTACTTTCGGCGTGTGCGCGAGATCTGCGACGAGCATGGCGTGCTCCTGATCCTCGACGAGGTGATGTGCGGTTCGGGCCGGACCGGCACCTTCCTCTCGTGCGAGCAGGACGGCGTAGTCCCGGACATCGTCGACTTTGGGTAAAGGACTTGGCCGCCGGCTACCAGCCGATCGGCGCGGTCATCTGCACCCGCGACGTCTACGATGCGATCGCTGCAAGGGTCGGGCGCTCTCAAGCATGGGCAGACCTATAATGCCCATCCCGTCGGTTGCGCGGCCGGCTTGGCGGTCCAGGAGATCATTCGCGAGGAGCACCTTCTCGATCGCGTACAGCAGGCCGGAGCCAGTCTTTCCGAGTTGCTGAAGGTCCGGTTCGGCGACCACCCCAATGTCGGCGACATCAGGGGTCGCGGACTGCTCCAGGCAATGGAGCTTGTCGCGAATCGCGATACGAAAGCTCCGTTCGATCCCGCGCTGAAGCTTCACGAGCGGGCCAAGGCAGATGCGTTTGCGAGAGGGTTGCTGATCTATCCCGGCGGTGGAACTGCCGACGGACGCGCGGGCGATCATATCCTCCTCGCGCCGCCCTACAATGTGACCGACGAAGAGCTCGAGACGATCGTCGAGCTGCTCGGCGAAACAGTTGAGGCAGTAGTGCCCTCATGAGCCGCGATCCGCGCTACGACATCTTGTTCGAGCCGGTGCAGATCGGGCCCGTCACCGCGCGCAACCGCTTCTACCAGGTGCCCCATTGCACCGGCATCGGCTGGACCCAGCCCGAGGCCCTCGCGCGGCTGCGCGGAATCAAGGCGGAAGGCGGCTGGGCGGTCGTCGCGACCGAGGAAACCGAGATCCACCCTACAGCCGACTGCGAGCCGTTTCACGAAGGGCGGCTGTGGGACGACCGCGATATCCCCGCGATGGCGCTGATGGCAGACGCCGTGCACGAGCATGGCGCGCTCGCGGCCATCGAGATCATGCACCACGGCGGCTCGGTGGCGAACTGGGGGACGCGGCTAGCGCCGATGGCACCGTCGCATCGGCCGATCATCTACAATTATCCGGTGCAGGCGCGAGCGATGGACAAGCAGGACATCCGCAATCTTCGGCAGTGGCATCGTGAGGCGGCGCTTCGCTCGAAGAAGGCGGGCTTCGACATCGTCTATGTCTACGCGACCCATGACCTTTCGATCGCGCATCAGTTCCTCCAGCGGCGGAAGAACGACCGGATCGACGAATATGGCGGAAGCCTCGAGAACCGCGCGCGGCTGCTGCGCGAGCTGATCGAGGACACCAAGGACGCCGTCGGCGACAAATGCGCCGTCGCTGTTCGCTTTTGCGCTGACGAGCTGATTGGCGAGGAGGGCCTTACCCACGACGGCGAGGCGCGTGACGTCGTCGAGATGCTCGCCGAGCTTCCCGACCTGTGGGACGTCAATATCTCGACTGGCCGAATGACAGCCAGACCTCGCGCTTCGCGAAGGAGGGCTTCCAGGAGGAATATACGAGCTTCGTGAAGAAGCTGACGACCAAGCCGGTCGTCGGCGTCGGCCGCTTCACCTCGCCCGATACGATGGTGTCGCAGGTGAAGCGCGGGGTGCTCGATTTCATCGGCGCCGCGCGGCCATCGATCGCAGACCCGTTCCTTCCAAAGAAGATCGAGGAAGGCCGGATCGACGACATCCGCGAATGCATCGGCTGCAACATCTGCGTGTCGAGCGACTACACGTCGACCAACCTTCGCTGCACGCAGAACCCGACGATGGGTGAGGAGTGGCGGCGCGGATGGCACCCCGAGATCATCCCGCCGAAGAAGATCGGAAGGGTCAGTGCTGGTCGTCGGTGCAGGTCCGGCGGGCCTTGAGGCTGCGCTCGCAGCTGCCCGGCGCGGCTTCGAAGTTCATCTTGCGGAGGCCACCTCTGAACTCGGCGGCCGGGTTACACGGGAAAGCAAGCTGCCCGGACTTTCGGAATGGGCGCGCGTCCGCGACTGGCGCGGGGTCAGCTCGAGCGGATGGCGAACATTTCGATCTATCGCGACAGCGCGCTCGAAGCTGAGCATGTGCTTGAATTCGGAGCTCGCCATGTGGCGATCGCGACGGGTCGGTCTGGCGGCGCGATGGCGTGGGGCGCGTCGCGGGCTTTGCAGTCCCGGGCTTTGACGGACCAAACGTCTACACGCCGGATGACGTCATGGCGGGCCGCGATCCTGAGGAGGGGCCGGTCATCATTTGGGACGACGATCATTATTACATGGGCGGAGTGCTAGCCGAGTTGGAGCGCTATGCCGGCCTCGACGTCACGATCGTGACCCCGGCCGCGACAGTTTCGGCGTGGACTGCAAACACGCTCGAGGCGCTACCCATCGCGAAACGTATCGCGCGCATGGGAATCGATGTCCTCACCTACACGAGTATCCGCGGATTCACCGGTCGGTCGGTACAGCTCGTCAACGGTTTGACCGGCGCGGAGTTCGAGCTTGCTGCCAAGGCGTTGATCACGATCACCGCTCGGCTGCCCGTCGACAGCCTCTATCTCGAGCTCGAGAAGATGCGCGGCCGCTGGGAGGAATCCGGCATAACGTCCGTAACCCGCATCGGAGACTGCTGGGCGCCGAGCACGATCCAGCAAGCCGTCTACTCGGGGCACAAATGGGCGCGCGAGCTCGATGAGGAGCCGGAAGGGCTGATCCCGCGCGAGCTCCCGATGATCGAATCCGGTCGCGTGAAAGTCTCGTGATCGTCGCGCTTGCCTTGCTCGCGGCGATGGAGGCCGGGCCTCGGGCTCGAGACCTTGGCATTCCATTCGAAGGAAGCTCCGGTCCACTGAACGCGATCACCGACGTTCGCGGCGTGGAGGTTGGACAAAGGACCCAGATCGAAGGCACGGCCGTCCGAACCGGAGTGACCGTTATCTTCCCGCGCGGGCATGCCGACTTGCGGCCCGTTTACGGCGGCTTCTTCGACTTGAACGGCAACGGCGAGATGACCGGTCGAGCCTATCTCGAGGAGTTCGGGATCGTCCAGGGCCCGATCGGGATCAGCGACACCAATGCAGTCGGGCAAGTCTATGCGGGCATCCAGCAATGGAGTTCGAAGCGCACCGGGTCTGCGACCTGGCCCGTCGTTGCCGAGACGTGGAGCGGCTATCTCAGCGATATCGAGGGCTTTCACGTCACCGCCGAGACAGCGGCGGAAGCGCTCGACAGGGCCAAGGCGGGCCCCGTTGATGAGGGGAATGTTGGCGGCGGGACCGGAATGGTCTGTTTCGGCTTCAAGGGCGGCATCGGGACCGCGTCGCGTGTCGTCTCGATTGGGGGCCAGAGCTTCACGGTCGGTGTGCTCGTCCAGTGCAACACTGGCGACCGAAGGTGCTTCGGATCGCCGGCGTGCCGGTCGGCCAGGCACTGGCGCGGCGGTGGCTGCCTTGTTTCGATCCGCGAATCGGGCGCGGCACTGCGCCGCTGAAGCCTTGCGAGCCTGACGGAGCCCCTGGCGAACCGCCACCCGACCAAGGCTCAATCATCATCGTGGTCGGCACCGACGCGCCATTGATGCCGCTGCAGCTCAATCGCGTTGCGAAGCGCGCTGCAATGGGGCTCGCGCGGCTTGGATCTTATTCGGGCGATTCTTCCGGCGACCTGATCGTCAGCTTTTCGACAACGCCAGCGGAAGTGAATCACGAGGATCAGGAGAAGCCGAACCCGATTGCGCCGATCGCGAATGCCTCGATCGACCCGATTTTCGAGGCTACCGTCGAAGCGACAGAGGAAGCGATTGTGAACGCTCTTGTCGCCGCGCGCACCATGGACGGTGCAAAGGGCGCACGCATCTTCGCCATCCCGCATAACGAGCTTCGCACCATCCTGAAGCGATACAACCGGCTCGAGGAACGCAAATGACGAACCTGCCTCGCGTCACTTATTCGAATACCGGCGAGGATTTCTCTGGAGTTCACGCGCATCTCGACGAGGTCATTCCGGAAGCGGAGGCGCGGCTGCTGGGCAAATCCCAGCCCGCCTTCATCGGCGGCCGCGACCGCGCGGAAGGACTGGTCGCAAAGGCCGTCAGCCCGATCGACCGTGACATCGTTCTCGGAGAATTCCCGCAAGCCGATGCTGCGCTGGTCGACGAGGCGGTGGCCGCGGCGCGAGCCGCATTTCCGGCTTGGCGCGATCTAGGCTGGCCGAAGCGCGTCGAGCTGTTTCGTGTCGCCGCGGACGTCCTTGAGGAGCGCAAGTGGGATGTGTCGGTCGCTTGCCTGGTCGAGGTCGGCAAGTCGCGATTGGAAGCGGTTGGCGAGGTCGAGGAAGCGATCGACCTCATCCGCCATTACTGCGCGGAGATGGAACGCACCGACGGCTTCCGCGAGGAAAAGCCCGGTGCGTCGTCGGCTGAGAAGTGCAGCGTGGTCCTTCGTCCGTACGGAGTCTTCGGGGTGATCGCGCCGTTCAACTTCCCGGTGGCGCTGTCGGTCGGAATGATTTCGGCTGCGCTCATTGCTGGGAACACGGCGGTGTTCAAACCCAGCGATGCGGCCGGGTTGACTGGAAGGATGGTCGTCGAGGCGCTCGTTGCCGGCGGGCTCCCCGACGGCGTGCTCAACCTCGTTCAGGGTGCTGACGAAACCGGCAAGGCGCTCGTCAACCACCCTGGGGTCGACGGCTTCGCCTTCACCGGGTCCAACGCGGTGGGAATGTCGATCCTTCGTCACACGGGCTCGGCGCAGGCAATGCGGCCCGTGCTTGCGGAAATGGGCGGAAAGAACCCGGCCTTCGTGGCGGCGAGCGCGGACTTGGCCGTTGCCGCGTCCGGCGTGGCGCGGTCGGCGTTCGGCCTGTCGGGCCAGAAATGCAGCGCCCTGTCCAAGGTCTATGTCGATCACGGCGTGATGGACGATTTTCTCAATGCGCTGACCGCAACGACGAGCAAGCTGGCAGTCGGCGATCCGAGGCAGCGTGATGTTTTCGTCGGTCCGGTGATCGACCGAGCGGCGGTCGATCGTTTCACCGAAGCATGTGCAGAAGTGCGCAGGGACGGGGCAATCCTCGCGGGCGGCAATCGGCTTTCGGGCGAGGGCTTCGACTGCGGGCCCTATGTCGAGCCGACTATTGTGGCAGGCCTCGCTCGCGATCATCGGATCAACTGCGACGAGCTCTTCATGCCCTTCATGAGCGTGCTTCCGTTCGACGATCTCGACGACGCGATCGCCGATGCGAACCGAAGCGCATATGGTCTCACCGCGGGAGTCTATACGCAGGATCAGCCCGAACTCGACCGCTTCCTCAACACGATCGAAGCGGGCGTGCTTTACGCCAACCGGTCGAGCGGCGCGACCACCGGCGCCTGGCCGGGCTTCCAGACCTTCTGCGGCTGGAAGGGCTCTGGGATCACTGGGAAGGGCGGGCTCGGCAGCTGGTATGTGCCCCAGTTCATGCGTGAGCAGAGCCACACGATCTTTTCCCTGTGAACAAGATCTATCCGTCGCCGAGAGCAGCGCTCGAGGGACTTCTGCGCGACGGCATGACGATCATGTCGGGCGGCTTCGGGCTGGCCGGCAATCCGGAAAGCCTGATCCCCGAGATCAAGACTTCGGGCAGTGAAGGGCCTCACCGTCATTTCGAACAATGCGGGCGCCGACGGCTTCGGGCTCTGGCATCTGCTCGATACGCGTCAGATCCGGAAGATGGTCTCCTCCTACATCGGAGAGAACAAGCTGTTCGAGCAGCTCTATCTGGCCGGCGAGCTGGATCTCGAACTCAATCCGCAGGGCACGCTTGCCGAGCGGATCAGAGCAGGGGGAGCGGGCATCCCGGCTTTCTACACGCAAACCGGCGTCGGTACGGTCGTCGCCGATGGAAAGCCGCAGGAGGAATTTGGCGGACAGCTCTACATCCGCGAAACCTGGCTGCGGGCCGACCTCGCGATTATCAAGGCCTGGCGCGCCGACACGAGCGGCAACCTCCAGTTCCGCAAGACGGCACGCAACTTCAATCCCGTCATGGCGACTGCGGCCGAACGTGACCGTCGTCGAAGTCGAGGAGCTTGTCGAAGCGGGCGAAATCGACGCCGATTGCGTCCATACGCCGGGGATCTTCGTCGATCGGATCGTGAAGAGCACGATCAATGAGAAGAGGATCGAGGGGCGCACCGTGCGGCAGCGCGAAGGGGCAGGGGGATGAAGCGTGCAGCAGCGGCGTTCTTACTGATCACCATCTCGATTCCCGTTGCGGCGGAGCGCGAGCCGGTGCTCAAGCAGGTCGACCTTCCGCACAGCTATTACTGGCGCGAGCTCTATCTTCCGCAGCTGACGACCGGCCCGTCGAGTCTCAGCTTCATGCCGGACGGCCAGACGCTGATTTACAGCATGGCCGGATCACTCTGGCGCCAGGTCATCGGATCCGACGAGGCAACCGAGCTGACTCATCCCCGCGCGGCCTACGATTATCAACCTGATGTAGCGCCTGGTGGCGGCAGCGTCATCTTCAGCAGGTACAATGGCGAGGCGATCGAGCTGTGGCGGCTCGATTTCGCCAGTGGCCGGGAGCAACAGCTGACTTCAGCGCGTGCAGTCAACGTCGAGCCGCGGCTGTCGCCGGACGGCAAGCGGCTCGTCTGGGTCTCGACGCAGGAAACAGGGCACTTCAACCTGTTCATCGCGAAGATCGCTGCCGACGGACTGCACGATGCACGCCCGCTGCTCGGTGAGCGGCAGAGCAAGATCTCGCGCTATTATTATTCGACCTTCGACCACGCGATAAATCCGTCCTGGAGCTCTGACGGCAAGCGCATCCTTTACGTCACCAATAGCGAGGTCGCGTGGGGGACAGGCGACATCTGGTCGGTCGCAGCCGATGATCCGGCTGACCGTCGAAAAGTGCTGAGCGAGGAGACGAGCTGGAGCGCACGACCAGAGACTTCACCTGACGGAAAGCAGGTTCTCTTCGCGAGCTATCACGGCCGTCAGTGGCGACAATTGTGGGTGACGACGCCAACGGGCATGGCGCCCTTGCCGCTTACCTATGGTGAGTTCGACCGCTGGAATGCGCGCTGGTCGCCGGACGGCGAGCGAATTGCTCTCATCAGCAACGAGCATGGCAACACCAGTTTGGTGGTCCATGACTATGTGGGAGGCGCCGAGATGCCGGTTGTCGGTAAAAGGCGCCGCTATCTCCATCCGGAAGGCGCGGCTGACGCTCAACCTTCGCGACGACCAGGGTCGGAGTGTGCCGGCACGGGTGGCGCTGCTCGCGAGCGATGGAAGGGCGGCGGCTCCTGCGGACTCCTGGATGTACGGCGACGATGGCTTCGACCGTGCGCTGCAGTCGACGGAAACGCACTATTTCGACTGCTATTCGACTTGCACCATCGAAGCGCCGCCGGGCGAGACGTCGATCTGGGTCCAGCGCGGTTTTCGCTATCTGCCATGGCGGCAGAAGGTGAACCTCGTTGCGAACGCCGAGCGGAAGATTTTAGTCCAGCTTAAGCTCAACGACCTGCCCGGCGAATTTCGGGAAGTTTGAGAGCGCCGATCTCCACGTTCACATGAATTACGGCGGTCATTATCGGAACACGCCGGAAAACCTGGCCCGCCAGGCGCGCGCCGAGGATCTCGGAATCGTCTACAACCTCCTCGTCAACAAGGAGGAGCGTGTTCCCGACATTTCATATTTCCGCCCAAGTCCCGACCCTGCGAGCGGCAATGGCGTGACGATCCTTCACAGCCAGGAATATCACACGAGCTATTGGGGTCATCTCGGCCTGCTCGGCCTTTCCGACCATTATCTGACGCCAGGTTTCTCGGCCTATCAGAACAGCCCGATCGCGAGCGCCTATCCCGACAATGGCGTGATTGCCGATCTCGCGCACGCCCAAGGAGCGCTGGTCGGCTACGTCCACCCGTTCGACACCGACATCGACCCGCCGAACGAGAAATCGCTGAGCAACGAACTTCCAGCGGACGTCGCGAACGGGAAGGTCGATTATATGGAGATCGTCGGTTTCTCCGATCACAGGTCGACTGCGCACATTTGGTATCGACTGCTGAACCTCGGCAATCGTATCCCAACGGGATCGGGCACCGACGCCATGGCCAATTACGCGGATCTCCGCGGTCCGGTCGGGATGAACAGGGTTTTCGTCGACGCCGGCGGCGATACAGTCCGAAGGCGCTGCTCGCGGGGCTGAAGGCCGGGCGGACTTTTGCCAGCAACGGGCCTCTTCTCGGTCTGGAGCTGGACGGCAAGCATCCCGGGGATGTGATCTCGCTCAGGGTACCCGAAGCGTTACACTTTCGAATTGCGCTTCGATCTCCGGTCGCCGTGCAGCATCTGGAGCTCGTCGAGAATGGCGAAGTCGTCAGGAGCTTTGCGCTCACGGGCGATCGTCTGAAATTCGATGCCGAGGGAGATCTGCCAGTCGGTAAGGCGGGCTGGCTCTTACTGCGTGCGTGGAACGACGGCGCGGATCCCGAGGTGCTCGACATCTATCCCTACGCGACCACGAGCCCGGTTTATCTCGAAATGCCGGGCGGCATTCCGCCGGACCCGGCCGACGCGACCTATTTCGTGACGCTGGCTCGACCGGGTCATCGCCGATGCATCTTCGAGGAGCGATTATCGCAATGCAAGCGAGCGTGAAACGGTCTTGAATTATCTCGCCAAGGCCCGGGCTCACTATTCGAGCATGGCCCGCAGCAAGTAGCTCGGCGCACAATCTAAAGCAGGTTAGCAGATGAGCGCATTTCTGCGCCTCAACCGTTTCCTAACCCATGATTGTCATATGCATATGGATGTCGGATTTTGTTTCGAGCCTCGGTGCCCTGCTCCTGAAGGTCGGATTCTTTGCGTATCTCGCAAATGAGGTCCGCGGATTTATCCTCGCGGCGCCCGTGCTCTACGCGATGTACCGGGCCGGCGGCACCGGAATGGCGATGTGGCTCGGATTTTGTTCGCTCGCCGGAATTACGATTTCGGTAGTCGCACCGCTGTTTGTAGCGAGGAAGCTCAAGCTTCTCCCAGTTCAAGCCTAGGCGCTAATCTCGATCTCACTTCCGCAGAAGCGGCACTTCCGCGCTTCGCGGCGGATCGGCTCCGCGCATTCGGGACATTTTCGCAGCTCTCCGGTGAGCAATCCCCGGCGCGTATACCCGCGCTCGTCGGTGGCGAGCATGGCTGCGCTGATCAGGCCGAACGGTGCGAAGACAAACCCGAGGAAGAAGCCGAGCAGGCGGCTTCGGCCCTTCGACTGAGCCATGAACGAACCGAGGATTCCGCACGCCAGCGACGCCGTGGCGTAAACAATTAAAACGAGGGCGGGAAAGCCGTCCACGCGGCACCTCTCGTTGACCTTGGGTACGCGCATGCTTCTAGCTCAAACTTAAAGTTCGAACCTAGAGACACTCTGGTTGAACGTCAGAGACGCTCAGGGACGTCGGTCGCTTTTCGGCTCCAAACGGTCTCGTTCTTGGTCAGCGGCCGCGCCCAAAAGCCGATCGAGATGATGTAAGCCAACTGCACCAGGATCAGAAACATCGCGTGCTGGAGGCCGATGTGGTCTCCGAGCCAGCCGATCGCGAGAGGGATCAGCGCGCCGCCTAAAATCCCAGTGCAGAGGATGCCGGTGAAAGAGCCGTGGTGCTCCGCTACCGAGTTGAGCGCCAGCGCAAAAATGATCGACCACATGACCGACAGCGCGAAACCGCAGAGTGGGAAAGCGATCAGCGATACCTCGGTTGGACCAAGCAGTGCGGCGAGCACGCAGCCCACCGCGCCCACGCCGAAAAACCGGAGGATAAGCTGCGAATCGAGCAGGCGGAGCAGCACTAGCCCCAGCATGCAGCCGATCACCATCAGGCCCCAGAAGAGACTGACCTCATAGGCTCCGGTCGTTTCGGCGGGAATGCGGTGATAGACGAGCAGGAACTGCCCCATCCAGTCGGCGAGGCCTTGCTCGGTGCCGACATAGGCGATGATCCCCACGAAAAAGAGCAGCACATATTTGTTGCGAAGCAATTCCAGATAGGTGTCGAGCGACCCCACTCGCTCATCCTCGGCGAGCTCGGCCTTGGGCAGGCGCATCTTCGCAGTTAGCGCGATGAAGCAGGCAAAGATTAGACCGGCGGCCGCATAGAAGGGCACCCAAGGCGGCCCGTACTCGGAAAACGCCAGTGCATTGGTTTGCAGCAGGCTTAGCGCGAAGGGGCTGAGGAAAGAGGCGACGCCGAAAACAAGCTGGCCCAGTACCGCGTAGAATGCGAAATGCTCTTCACCGACCGTCGATCGGGTGAGGGGATTGATGACGACCTGCAACATCGCCATGCCAAGTCCGATGACGAAAAGGCCGGCGACCACAGCCAGGTAGGAAGCAGAGCTGGCTATGAGGAGGCAGCCAAGGACATTCAGGCTGAAAGCCCCGAGCAACGTCACGCTCTGGCCACGCCTTTCAAGCAAGAAACCGGCGGGAATGGAAATAATTCCGTAAGCCACAAAGAATGAGAATGGCAGGAACCCTGCCAACGCATAGTTGATCCCGTACCATTTGATGATGATCGGAATCAGCGGACCAATAATATTAGTAACGAAAGAAATTAGAAAAAATACCATCATGATGTAGACGATAATCTTGTAATTTCTTCTGTTCATATATTTTCTCTTTTAAGGCGACCCATGACTGGTGCGATGAGATCTACCATGTATCAGGAGGCTGCCGAAGCCCCTCGTTGTGTTGAGAACCAACTACAGCGCAACGCGGCAACGCTGGCAACGCTTGCCGATCGTCTGCGCGGGCAGCCGCCTACCGCGATGGTGACGATAGCGCGCGGCAGCTCCGATCATGCCGCTACCTATGCCCGCTATCTGGTCGAAACACGGCTCGGCATTTTGTCGTCCTCGCTTTCGCCTTCGATCTTCTCGGTTTTCGAAGCACCGCTCTCGCTCAGGAACATGCTCTGCCTTGCGATATCTCAGTCGGGGCGCAGCCCGGATCTTCTCGCGGCGGCCAGGGCTGCTCGGGATTTGGGAGCGATCGTGGTCGCTTTGGTCAACGATCAGGATTTGCCGCTGGCAGAGACCGCCTCCATCGTTCTGCCGCAGGGCGCTGGGCCGGAGAAGAGCGCGGCGGCGACGAAGAGCTTCATTACTTCGGTTTCGGCGATCGCGCAGATGGTGGCGCTGTGGTCGGGCGATGAGGCTATGGAGGCGGCGCTGACTCAACTTCCTTCGGCATTGAGTGCGGCTTGGGAGGAGGATTGGTCGCCCTGCCGCGATATGCTCGGGAGCGCCGAGCATCTCTACACAGTGGGTCGCGGGCTGCATCTGGCAATCGCGCAGGAGGCGGCGCACAAGCTCAAAGAGACCTGCATGATCCACGCGGAAGCCTACAGCAGCGCGGAAGTATTACACGGGCCGAACGAGTTGGCGGGGGAGGGCTTTCCGGTCCTCCTGTTCCGGTCTGAAGATGCGGGCGATGCGAGTGTGTTCGATGCGGCGCAGCGGCTGAAGGCGCAGGGCGCATCGGTTTTGATGGCCGGCGGAGACGAGCCGGGTAATCTGCCAGTCCCGCGCGCGCCCCATCCTGCATTCGCACCGATTCTTCAGATCCAGGCATTTTATCGCATGGCAGCCGAGCTGGCTTGCGACCGGGGTTTCAATCCCGATCAGCCCAGGCACGTGCAAAAAGTCACGCACACAGTCTGATGACCACAGAGCTCGTCGCGGCCGACATTGGCGGGACACATGCCCGCTTTGCACTCGCGCAGATCGCGGACGGCCGGGTGAGCCAAGTGGGTGAAGCACTCACGCTCATGACTGCGGATTATCGCGGACTGGCCGAGGCTTGGCAGGCCTTCGCCGATCATTTGGGACGCCAGTTGCCGCGTGCCGCCGCGCTCGCCTTCGCTTATCCGGTCGAGAACGACCTCCCTCAGCTGACCAACATGCCTTGGACGATTGATGCGCGGACGCTTCCAGAGGCCCTGGGCATCGCCGAGTATGTGATCCTCAATGATTTCGCCGCCATTGGCCACGCCGCCGCGAGGCTTGATCCGTCGCAGTTCCTGCATCTTGCCGGGCCGGACATTCCGCTTCCTGAAAGCGGCGTGATCAGCATCGTCGGGCCCGGAACCGGCCTTGGGGTGGGCTTGGTGATCCGCGGGATTGGCCAGTACCAGGTCATCGCCAGCGAAGGCGGGAACATGGACTTTTCGCCCCACGACGATCTCGACGATCGCCTCATGGCAGCACTGCGCCGACGGTATGGCCACGTATCGGCCGAGCGCCTCGTTTCCGGGCCCGGTCTAAAGGACATTTACGAAGTGATTGCAGGGGTGATTGCGCCTTATGCCGACGATCGCGATCTCTGGCAGGCGGCGCTCGAGGGCAGCGATCCTGTCGCGGCGGCGGCGTTGGAGCGGTGTTGCCTTTGCCTCGGCAGCTTCGCGGGAAACATAGCGCTAGCGCACGGGGCTAATGCGCTGATCCTGGCCGGCGGGCTGGGCCTGCGGCTGCGCGAATATCTACCCGCGTCGGGCTTTGCAGAAATGCTCGTCGCAAAGGGCGAGTACAGATCGATCCTCGAGCAACTGCCGGTAAAGCTCGTCGCCCATCCGGAACCCGGCCTATATGGAGCGGCTGCAGCATTTGCGGAGCGGTTCGCAGGCCTCCATGAATAAGTGAGCCTTGCTACTTTCGATCGATGCAGAATTGCTGGCAGATCGTGTGAGCGATGTAGCCGGCCGCCGTCGCGAACGCGCGGCCCTGGCTATCGGGAATGCCGGTATCGGCTTTGACACCCTCCGTGATGATCCCGCCGTCCCAGGGACTTTGCTTGAGGATCTTCAGCGCCTGGACGCGACCGGCCTTGAGCCTCAGATGGTCAGCGACTTCCCATGAGGTGGTGAAAGGCAGCCGGTAGCTTCCCGGTAGGCCGTATGGTTGATTGAAATAGCTGTACTGGTACTGCGCCGAGTGCAGCCAGGCATAGGTTCGGCGGAAGAGCGGGTCATCCTCGCTGATGAAGCCGAGCGCTGGCAGTTTCATCAGCGATCCTGGGGGAACGTCAGCAAAGTCACCGCCGGCGGCGTCGGCATTGACGGCGAAGATCGGTCCGCCCGCGCCGGGCGCGCCGGCGAGAACGCCATATCGGTAGATCGCAGCTTTGAGCTTGGCCGCCTCGGAGGTCATGGACGCCGCTTCTTGTACCCGATTCTCAAGCGTCGCGAGTTTCGCCAGATCGCTGAATGCTCGCCACGTCAGGACATTGTCGTAGATCGAAAAGGGCTTGCGGACATATTCGTCTTGCGAGTCCTGAAAGGTTTCGAACATTCCCGTTGCAGGATCGCGCTGAGCGCGCAGCCGCTCGAATAGCTTGGCAAGGAGATCGCGATGCCGTTCCAGCATCGCCATGTCGTGCGTCTTGTCGATGTAAGAAGCGAGCGCGACGACCGGCGCTACCAGCTCGTCGAGTTCGAACCCGTCCTCGAGCACGACGCCGTCGATGAAGCGGCTGTGGATCCCTATGTCGCGCCCCTGGATGCCCAGAGCATAATCGAGGATCTCGCGCGCTCGTGCCGGATTGCTGTCCAGGATTGCCGGAAAGCTCCAAAGGAGCGCGTCCCGGTCCCAGTAGGCGGCCGAAACATAGTAACGATTGCTGCGCGAGGTCATGCCGACAAACTGCTCCGTGTCGATCGCTCGCCCCCAAGCGTAGTAGGTCGAGAACAGCAAATTCCGGTTCATGATCCGGTCGAGATCGGGATCGCCGGTGGTGCGGGTGAGGCGATGCGCGTCGTCGGCGGCCTGATCGATCACTCCGTCGAGACCGTAGCGGTCGATCTTCTTGTTAAGCACGCGCATCGCGTAGGCCGCGCTATATTCATCCAGCCCGACGCCGATGATGAAATGCATGTCGAGCGTCTGGCCCGGCGCCAACTGCGCGTCGTGACGGGCGCTAAGGCCGGGATTGTCGGTGCCGGTACGAAGAGTGCCCTCGGAACCCACGTAAGCGAAGCCCCACGCCACCTGGGTGTCGTCCGTGCTGTATTTGAAGATCTCCATGTCGCTGTCGATCGGTGTGGGCGACATGGCGCGGTTGCCGTTCAGCGGTTCCGGCGAATAAGTGACGCGGTTGGTCTTGCCCCAGTCCATGTCCATTCCCGGTGCGACCTGCAACGCAGTCTTGCGCAGGTTGGTAACCTGGAAGCGCACGATCGCGGCGCGACTGTCGGGTGGGGCGACATAGGTAAGGCGGACGCGCACTCCGTTCGCCTCCATCGTTCCCGTAGGTATCCAATAGTCGCGCAACGACCACTTGATCTGCGCGAGCGGCCGCCGGGCGCCGCCTATTTCGATGAAGGGCGACATCAGCGGCCGGTCCGCCACCCCGGCAACTTCCAGGAGCCCGCGATAGCGCATCGAAATGACGTTGAAATTCTGGAGCGCGCCGTCGCTTGCGCGAATGGAGGGAAGGGCGATCCAGTCGTTGCCGGTGGGAATCACATCATCGGCGGCGAGCTCAAGGTTAACCGTGCGCGCGCTCACTGGCTCGGCCGATGTTGGCGCGGAACCCGGCGTCATCGCGATGCATATTGCTGCCATGAGGAGGCCGCGCATCTTGTTCACCGGGCTGCCTCACGATCCAGAATGTGCAAAACGTAAACCCCCGGGCCGTATCCGACCATCGGTATGGCTCCCGTCGGGTCGCCGATCTTGCCCGGGAAAAGCGCGCACGGAACGGCAACATACATTTCCGGAATGATATTGTGGTCGATCGCGGACTTGCCGACGATCCGCTGCAGCATTGCGTCGGCCTGGCTCTTCCGGCCCAGGCGGCGATACAGCTCAACGAGCTGGAAATCGACGAACAGGAATTCTTCCTGCTCGTACCAATATTCGAAGATTTTGGGATCGGTGTAGGTGCCGCGAACGCGGCGGTAACCGCCCGAAGCGACCTTGAGCGATTTCATCCGATCGACCGTGTCCCTGATCACGTTCGCATCGTGCACGACGCCGAGCTTGATGATCGGAAGCAGCGCTCCGTCGATGTCGTTCTTCACTCCATCCTCGAGCGTGCCGTGAAGCTTCCCGCCCCGGATGAACGCGGCATCGAAACCCCTCTCGAGCAGCGACTTCGTATCGATCGCCTGCCTATGCGCGGCCTCGTCACCGGCTAGCTTAGCCACCGTTGCGAACTCTCGCAGGCCGACGATCGCCATGGCGGTCGAGAAAGCGAAATGCTTCTTGTCCTTTTGTCGTTCCTCCCAGATGGAAGTGTCGGCGGCCATGATTAGCCCATCGCCATACTTCTCCATATTGGCCATGAGCGGCTTCACGATGAAATCGCGTGCGCTCTCGTAGAGAGGCCCTCGATAAGTCGCGGTTCGAAGGAGTGTGGGATCATCATACTTGGCCAAATATTGGCCGAGCACCCACAGCGCTTCGCCCCAATCGTCGAATTCGACGTTGGTGCTGCCCTCCTGCGTGAAGAAGGGCTCCTCGGCGCCATCGCCGAAGTAGCGCACCACCGAGATCTGATAATCGGCCCCATTGACCTCGGCGCGCATTTTGCCGGTCTGCTGCGCATTGAAGTAGGCGAGGATTGCGGCACGCGCCTCTGACTGATGGCCCATGCGAATGAGCGCCATCGTCGACCAGGCCATGTCCCGCACCCAGGGCGTTGAATAGACGTCGGGCAGTGCCGCCACGATGAGCCCGTTGCCGTGCCGGTCCGCACGGTTCGGCTCGCGGCTCTGTGCGATGCGGAGCATCGTTTCGCTCTGCCGCCAGAGGTGCCGCTCCTGTTCGTTCCTGAAGTGCACGGCCGGCTTCGCCCGCCATTGCTCGAACTCGGCCAGCTCTCGTTTGGTTAGCTCCGCGGTGGGAAGCCCTGCGCGCCAGCGGACAAAATCGCGGACGGCGGCTTCCGCGTCGCTCGGTTTCTCGAGCGCAATCAACGCCCATGCCGAACTCGCTGCCAGGGGCTGACCAGGCGACGCTTTTCGGACGGCACCAAGCGGAATTAGCAGCAATGATTCATCGATCCGTTCAAATCGCAACAGGCGGGCGTCGTTTGCTCGGACGGCTTTCTGCGATCGAAGCGGGTGGTTCCATTTGATGCGCCATCGCGTCGGACCTTCAACGCTGATGATCAGTGCTGGGCGGTCCAAACCGAACGGCATGAAGAAGGTGCCGGTCCCATCGCCGCGGCGCAGTCGGATGATATGCGAATCATCGATATATTCCGCCGTGCCGACCTTTCGCGCCGCACCCCAGCTAAGCTCCTTGATGAAGTTCGGAGTTCTCGATCCCTTCGCCGAGCGCATTGTTCGGATCGGCGCGGAGATAATTGTACGGATGCGAGTAAAACCTTGTCGCTGTTCCGGTCTCTGGCGCGACGACCGCGAACCCAAATCCGTTGCCAGTGACCAAATGAGACGCCTCGAGGGGAGCGCACAGGCCGAGCGCCAGCACAAAAGTCGCTAGGAGGCGTGTTGCCATCCTCACGATCAAATCGGCAGGCATCGATTTATTTCTCGTCAATAGCAGCGCTCCACGTAGCATCTGGCAAGGACACTCTCACAGATTGCGCCGGCGAGTCCGAGGCCTGACCGACCCAGACGTCGTAGTCGCCCTTCTCGATATGCCAATTGTTGCCGGCGGCTTGGTACGTCGCGAGCAGGCGCGGATCGATGGCCAGCTCAATGCTTTTGCTTTGGCCGGGTTTGAGGTCGGTCTTGGCAAAAGCGCCGAGGCGCTTCGGCGCATCCCAGCCTGTCTTCTTCCAATCCGCTGGCGCCACATAGACTTGCGCGACGCCTTTCCCGGCGCGCTTTCCGTCATTGCGCATTGAGAAGCTTGACTCGAACCGACGTGCTGTCCAGCTGGGCCGCGAGGCCAGACAGGCCAAAATGCGTATAACTAAGGCCATGTCCGAACGCGAAGAGCGGCCGGAAGCTTTTCAAGTCATACCACTTGTATCCGATCGCGGCACCTTCATCGTAGGTGATGTGCGCCGGTGTGCCGTCCGGCATGCCAAGGGCCGGAACGACCGGATGTGCAAGCTGATCGGCCGAGGCCGGAAAGCTGATGGGAAGGTGGCCGGAAGGGTTGACCTTGCCGGTAAGGATGCGGGCGATTGCCGGGCCCCCGCGGATGCCGGGGTAGAAAGCCTCGAGGACCGCGGGGACCTGAGACAGCCAAGGCATGAACACCGCGCCTCCGCTCTCGATCACAACGATGGTCCTGGGATTGGCTTTTGCGACGGCCGCCACCAGCGCATCCTGATTTCCTTCGAGCTGGAGGCTGCCGTCAGAGCCCTCGCTGTCATATTGAGTGACGAACACGATCGCCGCGTCCGACTTGCCGGCGAGCGCGGCTGCGGAAGCTGGATCGCTGCCCGGATCGAAGTCAACCCGCGCGCGCGGTAGCTCTCGTTTGAGAGCGTCCAGCGGGGGCGATCGCAAATATGTGCGATTGTCGATCTTGTTGTCGCCGCCGACCGGAGTGACGTCGGATGAGCCGCCGCCGGCGAGCACGCCATTGTCAGCATGGCCGCCAATCACCGCGACCGACTTTACGCCGCGGAGGGGTAGCAGGTCGTCGTCATTCTTCAGCAGGACCAGCGAGTTCTCTGCCGCCTCCTGCGACACTATCGCATGGGCTGCGTAGTCGACCGGCGTGACCTTGATCGGATTGTCGACGGCGCCCTTTGCGAAGAGCGCCCAGAGGACTCGCTCGGCCATGTCGTCGAACCGGCGCTCCGGGATCGCTCCGCTCGCGAGAGCCGCTTTCAGCTGGTTTGGGCCGAACCACGGCGTGTCGGTGATGCAGCAGAAGCCGGTGAACTGGTCGAGCCCGTCGTTCGCCGCGTCGGCGGTCGAATGGACTGCGCCCCAGTCGCTCATGACGAAGCCCTTGAAGCCCCAGTCGTGCTTCAGCACCTTGTTGAGCAGGTAATCGTTCTCGCAGCCCCAGCGGCCGTTGATGAGATTGTACGAGCACATCACCGAGCCGGGCTTGCCCTTCTCCATCGCGATTTCGAAAGCGAGGAGATCGGACTGACGCATGGCTTCCGCGGAGATGGTGACGTCAAGCGACGTTCTCAGAGTCTCGGCGTCGTTCACTGCATAATGCTTGACGGTCGAAATGATGTGGTTCGACTGGATGCCGTCGATCAGCGCGCCGGCCATGGTTCCCGCGAGCAGCGGGTCTTCGCCGGTATATTCGAAGTTGCGGCCGTTCCGCGGCTCACGGGCAAGGTTCACGCCGCCCGAAAGCATGGTGTTGTGGCCGGTCGCGCGCGCTTCGGCGCCGATCATTGCGCCGCCCGCGCGCGGTATTTCGGGATCGAAGCTCGCGGCGGTCGCAAGTGATGACGGCAACGCGGTGCTTGGGATGAAGCTGTTGCGAACGCCGATCGACGCGTCGGTTTGGGTCTGGTCGGGAATCCCGAGGCGCGGGACGCCGGGAACAAAACCTGCGGAGCCCTTGACCTGGTGAGTTACGACATAGGTTTTGAGGTCGGCCGTCACAGTCGCATCCGGAACCTTCGACAGGTCCGTGAACGCCTGATCCGAATAGCCGAAGACCAGCCTCAGCTTCTCGTCGAGCGTCATGGCGTGGAGCGCTGCTTCGGCCCGCGCTTTCGGCGATGCATTCGGGTCGAGCCATGGGCGGTCCGGCGCTTCATTTGGCTGCGCTGCCTGGGCTGACGCGGCCAGCAGCAGCGCGACGCCCGACGCGATGGCGATTGGCTTACCCATGAACACTCCCCTCATTGCCTATGCGGCGTCTTTGCCTGCTTCCCACCAATAGTTCACGAGCACGTTGAAGCGGTCGAGCGCTTCGACGTGATGGAACCAGTCGCGCGGAATGAAGATCGCGTCGCCCGGCGCGAGCTCGGCCACTTGTGCGACCTCGAGTGCCGAAGCGAAGCGAGGATATCGATCGAAGTCGGGCGCCGTCACATGCACCATGCTGATGCGGGCACCGGCTGGCGTCGGATGTTTGGGACCGAGGTAAAGATCGAATTGTGCGGAAGGTGGGAAAAGCGTGAAGCGCCGCCGTCCTGCCGCGACAGCGGCGACATTCTCTATCGGGTCGTTGTGGGTCGCGACTTTCGCCGCATTGCCGATCCACAGCCGTGGCTTCGCAGCGGGAGGAACAAGGGGCATCGGGTGCGTCTGTGCGAATCCCGGGAAATAGCGCTCTGCGTCCATGGCTTGCGCCGCGATCGAGAAAGGCCGGTAGCTGTTCTCTTGCTCCCGAAGCCCTGCGAGAATTCCAGCAACATTGCCCTGCCCACGGATGAAGTTCATCGAAAAATCGTCATCGCCGACGTAGTGGAAACGGCCATCCACGGCCGGATCGGCCCGCAGAACGTTGGTCAGGTTCGCGTTCGCACTCGCCTCGAGCAGCGACATGGATTTGTGAGGATCCTGGCGCGCGGCAAGAACGAGCGGCCAATCGCAAGCGATTCCGCGCAGAACCATAGGGTGTCCGCCGGGAACAATGTCCGCGCGGAATTGCTCCGGCGTTGGCGCCGGCGACTCCGGAATAGGCGCGAGGGCTTCAGTTCGTGATGAATTCATAAGCGTCCCCCTCGTCGCGGCGGGCATTGATGCCTTTGGCGCGCAGAGCCTCGATATGGGGCGCGAGCCGCGCGTTGAACTCCGCTTCATCGCGCGGGCCTCTTGGGCGCCAAGCGATTTCCGCAAGCGCCAGCATGCGCGGGAACGTCATGAACTCAAGGTATCGTTCGGTGGCGATGAACTCGGTCCAAACACAGGCCTCGATGCCCATGACCCGCGCTGACTGTTCCGGCGTGAAGCTGTCGGGCACCGGCTCCCACGCAAGCATCTTCGAGATCGATTGCGGCCCGCCCTTGTTTCCTTCCCATGGCGCGCCTGGCTCACCAGGCCCCTGGTGATAGTCGAAGTAGAGTTCGTCGGCGGGTGAGATCACCAGGTCATGGCCTTCGTTCGAGGCGGTCGTGAGGATGTCGGGTCTGTCCCTCCGCCACCATTGGATGACGACGCTCTTGGGCGCGTTCGCTTCGACCTGCTCGTCCCAAGCCATCGGCCGCTTTCCGAGGCTTTCGATAATGCCGACGACCTTGCGTCCGAAATAGGCCTGGACGTCGTTCGATGTCTTCAGGCCATTTTCTGCCTTGAGGCGGTCGACATCCGGCATGCCGTTCCATGCGTCGCCAACCTCGTCCCCGGCGAAATCGAGGTAGGGTGCGGGAAACAGCTTCGCTACCTCGGCGAGCACGCCCCGGATGAAGCCATAAGTCTTCGGGTTCGCCGGATTGAAGGCGTCGCTGGTCTTGTTGAAGAACTCGGGATAGGATCGGGCGGCCGCGCCGGCGTGGGCGGGCATCTCGATCTCCGGCACGACCATGATGTGCCGGTCGGCGGCATATTGGACGATCTCGCGGATGTCCGCGGTCGTGAAATATTGCGGCTTCCCGTCGACCAGCGAGCCGACCTCGGTGAGCCTGGGATAAGCGGGGATATCCAGCCGCCATCCTTCATAATCCGTTAGATGTAATTTGAGGACGTTGAGCTTGTACGCCGCCATCTCGTCGATGATCTTGAACAGCGTCGGCTTGCCGAAGAAGTGCCGGGCCTCGTCGACCAGCAGCCCGCGCCACCGAAATCGCGGCGCGTCATTGATCTCGACCGCCGGGACGATCCGAGACCCTGAGGTTCCGGTAACGAGCTGCCGAAGGGTTTGCGCACCGTAGAAGAGTCCGCGCGGATCGGACGCCTCGATCAGGATTTCAGTTCCGCCGGCACGCAGATGATAACCTTCGGGGCTTGCGATTTTGCTAGCCGGCACAAGTGAGAGCCGGATCTGCGAAGCCCCGCCGCTCCCCCCGCTCAAACCAAACTCGCGCTGCAAATAAGCCGCAGTCGCGCTCGCTTTGCCGCGGCCTTCAACCCGGGTGTCGGACGCGATCGGAACACTGCCGTCTCTCCAAGTCACCGCTGACGGCAGCGGAATCAGCGATGGGTGCGCGACGGCAGCGCTCGCGAAAAGCCACAGGGCAAGACAAACAAGAAGACGTGTCATGAAACGAACAGGCCAAGCTCCAAATGAAAGCGCTTCCATTTTCCTTGTTAGGGGGCCCCTTCCGGTGCTGGCAAGCCGATTGTCAGCCGTTGCGAACAGTTGAAACCGTTGCCAAATTGCGCGCGCGATGAAGCGTAATTCAACCATCGACGATGTCGCTAAGGCGGCTGGTGTTGCTCGTGTCACGGTTTCGCGAGTGCTGAACAATGGCTCCAATGTGCGGCCCGAAACGCGCGACCGGGTGCGCCGCGCAATGGATGAACTCGGCTATTCGGTGAACCAGCAGGCGAGGGCGCTCGCGAGCGGAATGGCCAGACAGGTCATGCTCATCCACGCACACAGCCCAGAGCTGGAGCCGAACAGCTACTACAATGCCGGACTGGAGCTTGGCGCTCTGCGAGGCTGTTCTTCGCTTGCCTTCGACTTCGTGACTCGCGCCGTCGATCCGAACGACCCGAATCGGGTCCGCCTTCTTGCCTCGATCCTCGAACGCGAGCGGCCCACAGGCTTGATCCTGTCACCGCCGCTTTCCGACGATCTCGAGTTCATGGAAGCGGCGCGCGTCGCTGGGGTTCAGGTCGTTGCGATCTCCCCGGGAGATCGGGCTCGCGCCCAGGTTCTCTCCGTTGGGATCGACGAGCGGGCCGGCGGCCGCGCTATTGGCGAGCATCTTACGTCGCTTGGACACCGCCGAATCGGGTTCATCCAGGGGCCGGCCGAGCATCGTGCCGCGGCGCTGCGTTATGACGGCTTTGTCGACGCGCTTCGTGAAGCCGCGATCGAGGACCAGCCCTGGACGGGCGTTGGCGACTTCACGTTCCGATCTGGCGTCGAAGCAGCCGAACGATTAATTCGCGATGGCGTCGAAGTGACGGCTCTCGCTTGCGCGAATGACGATATGGCCGCGGGGGCAATGCTTGCGCTTCACCGCGCTCGGCTGGAGATTCCGACGGCAATCTCCGTGACGGGATTTGACGACACGCCGATGTCGGAAGTGGTTTGGCCGCCGCTGACGACGATCCGGCAGCCGATCAAGGATCTCACCGAGCGTGCGGTTCACCTGCTGGTGGAGAGCCAGTCGAACGGCATTCGCTACGAAGCGTTGCCATTTGAACTCATTGTCCGGGAATCGACATCTCCGCCGAACGCCGGAGCTTGACTCCACTCAGCCTTTGCATCACGAAAATGGAAGCGCTTCCATAGAGGGTGTGAGCGCCGCTTGCCGCGCGTACGTCAGGCAAGCCGAAGAGGGGAGAGATTTGGTGCCGAATCGTTCGTCGCGCGCGCGCCGCGCGTTGCTACTCGCAGGTGGATGCTGTTCGTCGCTGGTCATGCTGCCGTCCGCAGCATTGGCGCAGGCGACTCCTGATCAGCAAAATCCAGACACTCAGCAACAGCCGACGCCCAAAAAGCAGCAGTCGGTTACGCCTGGCGAGCCCAACACGACGAAAAAGGAAGAGGGCACAATCGTCATCACCGGCATCCGCCGGAGCCTCCAGGACTCGATCCAGATCAAGCGCAATTCGGCGAGCGTGGTCGAGGCCGTCTCGGCGGAAGAGATCGGCAAGCTGCCGGACGTCTCGATTGCGGAATTGATTGCGCGACTCCCGGGTATCGCTGCCCAGCGCGTTGCTGGACGAGCGGAGGTCATCTCGATCCGCGGCTTTTCGCCCGACTTCACGACCGTTCTGCTGAACGGTCGTCAGCAGGCGAGCTCCGGGTTCAACCGCGCAGTCGAATTCGATCAATATCCTTCCGAGCTGCTCGGCTCTGTGGTGGTGTACAAGACTCCCGATGCAAGCATTACGGGCATGGGACTTGCGGGCACGGTGGACATGCGGACCATCAGGCCGCTCGACTACGGAAAGCGAGCGATCGCACTGAACCTTCGCGGGGAGCTGGACCAAGGCGGTGGCCGCAACCCCGGCTTTTCAAAATATGGCTGGCGTGGAAGCGCAAGCTACATCGACCAGAACGAGAGCGGCACGCTCGGCTGGATGATAGGCTACGCGCACCTCGACGCGCCTAGCCACACCGATCACACCAAGAACTGGTTCTACGACAATTACGCCTGCGACGGCTGCTCTGAATTTTCGCCTGTTCAGCCTCAACCGGCGCCCTTCATCCTTTCCGGCCAGGAAGTGCGCGCGCTGAACACACGCGATATTCGCGATGGCGTCGCTGGAACTCTGGAATGGAAGCCGAGCGATGCGGTGCATTCCATCCTCGACCTCTATTATTCGCGGTTCAAGCAGCATACGCTGACCACCGGTGCAGAGTGGTTTTCGGACGCCTGGGTCGACGGCGTAACCTACGACATCAAACAGACCCAGACGATCGGCGGCACTTTGTTCGATGTCGCGGATCACGTGAACAATGTCGCTCCGGTTCTCCGCTGGGACGACAACCAGCGAACCGATCACATCTTTTCAGCGGGCCTGAACAACGATTTCCGGCTCGCAGAGCACACGCATTTGCTCGCAGATCTGTCCTATTCGTCGAACAAGCGCGACGAAACCGACACCGAAATCTTCGGCGGTTACGGTTGCTGCGCTCCGCCAAATCCGGACGGAACGATGTCTCGGACGTTGGACAGCTACGATCGGGTTATTCCCACGGACGATTTCCCGCAGTTCACAAATTTCGGCCTCGATTACGCCGATGCGAGCCAGGTTTCGCTTGGAGACCGCTCCGCCTGGACCGGATATGGTTCCGAAGGTCATATCAAAGCGCCGCACATCAAGGAGACCCTGGGTTCCGGCGACCTGACCTTGAGGCAGGACATCGCCCCCGACGGCATTTCTTCAGCAGCATCGAAGCCGGCGTTGATTATACCCACCGCCACAAGGACAAGACGGTTACCGAACTCGACCTGTTCCTCAAGAACGGTCGGTTGCAGAGCCTGATCGATCCGCAATTCCTGACGGATCCAGTCTCGATGAGCTTCGCCGGCGACATGAATATCCTCGGCGTCGACGTCGAAGACCTGGTCGACAACGGCAACTATTACGACATCGTCCAGCTGCAGGACTCGAACCATTTCGATAAGTCGTGGGACATCAAGGAAGACATCACGACCTTCAAGGCCAAGGCCAACATCGATTACAATGACCTGCACGGAAACGTCGGTATCCAGGTTGTCAGGCAGAAACAGGAATTCTTCGGGCCTGCGCATCAATACGGCGGTTACCCCGATCCAGCTTCTCCAGACTGATGCGGGCGCCAGCTATACCGACGTCCTTCCCAACCTGAACCTCTATTACGATCTCGACAGGCACAACCGTCTCCGCTTCGCTCTCGCCAAGGTCATGGCTCGGCCGCGCATGGACGATATGCGCGCGAACATGGTTCCGGGCTTCAACGGCGGTGTTTGCGTCGGTGCAGTGCCCGCCTGCAGACCGGGTACGGTGGTTCACCCGTGGTCGGCCGAAGGTGGTAACCCAGAACTCCAGCCGTGGCGCGCCGGAGTGCTCGACATCGGCTACGAATGGTATGGCGGAAAGGCGAGCTATTTCGCCCTTCACGGCTTCTACACGTGGCTCGACAATTACATTTATGATCAGGCGCTCACGGCCGACTTCTCGGGCTTCACGCCGCCGCCGGATCAGATCTCGCAAATTCCGGCCGGAGTTATCATCAGCCCGATCGGTCAGCTCACCGCACCAGCCAACGGCAAGGGCGGCTGGATCCGCGGCATCGAAGCGAGCGGCGCGTTCGAGTTCGGCAGGCTCTCCCACGTTCTCGATGGGTTCGGGGCGACGGGCAGTATCTCGTACACCGATTACAAGCTCGATCCGGTGGCCAAAGACACCATCGGCGGCGTGCTCCCGGGGTTCTCGAAATGGGTCTACGATTTGACCGGCTATTACGAGAAGAACGGCTTCCAGGCGCGCGTCGCCTGGCGTCATCGGTCGGCGTTCAAGGGTGAAGTCGTCTCACTCTTCAGCAATCTTGGTTTTCCGCTAATCTATCCGGATCAGCAGGTCGACGCTCAGATTGGATACACTTTCCAGCCGAGCTCGAGGTTGAATGGGCTGGGTATCCTGCTGCAGGTCAGCAATGTCCTGAATTCGCCTTATCGAACCTATCTCCCGACCGGTCCGAACGGAACGAACATGCTCGAAGAGATGAACACATACGGTCGCCAGTGGCTGCTCGGTGCTAGCTACCACTTCTAGGAACTAGGCAGGTTTGAAATGAGAGCGTTGGCCGGTCGTCCTCGGCCCAGAGTGATCATGTGCCTTGCGGCTATGTTGCTCGCGCCAGCCGCGACTGCTGCCGAAATCTGGCCACGCGCCGAGGCCCCAGCGCTGGACGCCGCGTTCGAAGCGCGGGCTCGGTCGATCGTGTCCGGCATGACGCTCGAACAAAAGGTCGGGCAAATGACCCAGGCCGACATCCGCTCGATCACGCCTGACGACGTACGCCGTTATTATATCGGATCGATCCTTAACGGCGGTGGCGCGTGGCCGTCGATGAACATGCACTCCAGCGTCGGTGATTGGCTAAAGCTTTCGGACGCATTCTACCGGGCGAGCATGTCGACCGACATGAAGGTGAAGGTTCCCGTGATCTGGGGAACCGACGCGGTCCACGGGCACAACAATGTCTACGGCGCAACGCTTTTCCCGCACAATGTCGGGCTCGGCGCTGCGCATGACCCGTCGCTGATGGAGCGTATCGGCCACGTGACTGCCGAGCAGGTGCGCGCCACCGGTATCACCTGGGCCTTCGCGCCGACGCTCGCGGTCGTGCAGAACCCGCGCTGGGGACGCACGTACGAAAGCTACAGCTCCAATCCCGACCTGGTTCGGTCCTATGGCGAAGCGATGGTGCGCGGCCTCCAAGGTAAGCTCGGTTCGCCGACGTCCGTGCTGGCCACGGCCAAGCATTACCTGGGCGACGGCGGAACCTGGCACGGCAAGGACCAGGGCGAAACGCGAACGACCGAGGCGAACCTCTACCGAACCCATGCAGCCGGATATTACGGCGCACTCAAGGCCAATGTTCAGACGGTGATGGTGAGCTATTCGAGCTTCACCGACACCGCGACTGGCAAGCATTGGGGCAAGATGCACGGCAACGCCTACCTCGTCGGCGACGTGCTGAAGAAGCGGCTCGGATTCAACGGACTTGTCGTCAGCGACTGGAACGGCGTCGAGCAGGTGCCTGGTTGCACCAAATGGCACTGCCCGCAGGCGATCAATGCCGGAATTGATCTCGTCATGGTGCCCGACGACTGGAAGAAGTTCATCGCTTCGACGGTCGCCGACGTTCGGGCGGGGCGGATCAAGATGAGCCGGATCGATGAAGCGGTTACGCGCATCATTCAGGTCAAGCTGGAGTCGGGCCTGTTCGCAAACTCCCCCGCGACAGGCCCGCATCCGGATGCGGCAATTATGCACTCAGCGGACGTTCGCGAATCTCGCCCGCCAGTCGGTTCGCGAATCGCTGGTGCTCCTGAAGAACGATCGGGGCATCCTCCCGCTCAAGCGCACCGGAAAGATCCTCGTTGTCGGAGAGGGCGCGGACAGCTTGCCGATGCAGGCCGGCGGCTGGTCGCTGACCTGGCAGGGCGACCAGACCAAGACGTCGGATTATCCTTATGCCGACACGCTTCTTTCCGCTCTCCGCAAGACGCTAAGCCCCGGACAGGTCGACTACAGCCAGGATGGCGCGGGCGTCGACGTACACAAGTACACTGCGGTCGTGATGGTGGCTTCCGAGAAACCCTATGCCGAGGGAGCGGGCGACATCAGTTTCCCTAGGAGCATCCGTCACTCCAGCCGCTATCCAGCCGATCTTGCTGCGCTCAAGCGCGTGAGCGGCAAGGGCGTGCCGGTCGTAACCCTGCTATTTTCCGGAAGGCCGGTCGGAGCGAACGACCTGATCGACAGGTCCGATGCATTCATCGCGGCTTGGTTGCCCGGTACGGAGGGCCTGGGCCTGGCCGACATGATGATCGCCGCTCCGGACGGCCGCCCGGTCTATGATTTCACTGGCAGGCTGTCGTTCGACTGGCCTGCTGGCGATTGTTTGCCGAAGAAGGGCGGGGTCCAGTTCCCCCGCGGCTACGGTCTCACGCTCGCCAGCAGGTCGACGGTCGGACAGCTGCCGGTATCGCGGCCCGTGATGGCTTGCCCAGCGGAAAGCCGCTAATCGGCCCGCCGATGCAAAAAATCCTGATCGTTGGTGGGGGAACTGCCGGGTGGATGACGGCGGCCCTGTTCGGCAAGCTGTTTCAGGGTCTCTACGAAATCGAGCTCGTCGAGAGCGAGGCGATCGGCACGGTCGGCGTTGGTGAAGCGACCATCCCGGCGATCAAGAAATACAACGAGCTGATCCAGCTCAACGAAGTCGAGTTCATGCAACGGAGCCAGGCGACGTTCAAGCTCGGGATCGAGTTTGTCGACTGGGTCAGGAACGGTCATCGTTTCGTTCACGGCTTCGGGATTATCGGCCAGGATTGGGAGTGGCTGCGCTGTCATCAATATTGGCTGCGCGCGAACCAGCGCGGCCGGGCCCGGGACTTCGGGGACTATTCGATCAACACCGCCGCGGCGCTTGCCGACAAGTTCATGCATGCACGGCCCGAAATGGCGGAATTGCCGATCGGCCACATCGCCTATGCGTTTCACTTCGATGCCTCGCTCTATGCGAAATATCTGCACTCGCTTGCCGAGATGCATGGCGTCCGGCGGACCGAAGGGCGCATCGTCGACGTCACGACCGCCGAAAATGGCGACATCGCGTCGATCACGCTCGAAGGCGGCGCAGGTCGTCGAGGCGGACTTCTTCATCGATTGCTCGGGCTTCCGCGGACTGCTGATCGAGCAGACGCTGAAGACCGGTTATGAGGATTGGAGCCGGTGGCTGCCGTGCGACCGCGCGATGGCCGTTCCCTGCGCGAGGACCGAGCCGCTTCACCCATACACGCGGGCGACCGCGCGCGAGCCGGGATGGCAGTGGCGCATCGGCCTCCAGCATCGCACCGGCAACGGCCTCGTCTATTCCAGCAAACATATCGACGACGAGGGTGCCGAGAAGCTGCTTCTTGCCAACCTAGATGGCGAGCAACTCGCGAACCCCAACCGCCTCCGTTTCACGAGCGGGAAGCGACGCAAGATGTGGATCCGCAACTGCGTCGCGCTGGGTCTGGCGGCGGGGTTCCTCGAGCCGCTTGAGTTGACAAGCATCCACCTTGTCCAGTCGGCCGCGATCCGGCTCGTAAGGCTGTTCCCGAACGCGGCGACCGACCAGGCGACCATAGACGAATTCAACCGCCAGTGCGATTTCGAATGGGAGCGCGTTCGCGACTTCATCGTGCTTCACTATTGGGCGAACCAGCGCGACGGCGACTTTTGGGAATATTGCCGGACGATGGAGCTTCCGAAGACGCTCCAGAACAAGATCGACGTTTGGCGCTCGAACGGGAGGATCTTCCGCGAGAACGACGAGCTGTTCAGCGAGGAAAGCTGGATTTCAGGTCTTCATCGGTCAGGGCATCATACCGGAGAGCTACGATCCGCTCGTGGCGATCAAGAGCGACCCCCAGATCGAGAAATTCCTTGGCAATATCGCGGCGACGATTTAGCGCTGTGTCGACGTCATGCCGGGCCATGACGAATATGTGAGGAAATATAGCCCTGCGGAGCCGATCGCGTGAGGCGCTCGGCTGCCGTGCTGCTCGCGGCGCTGTCAGTCGCTGGGTGCGGGACAGGGCCCTCGCAATCGAGTGCGGAAATGTGGCTCACCACCGCAGACCAGACGCAGAAGCTGGCGGTGCAGCCAGCTCAGGTTGCAGCCGGTCCTGCGAAGGGCGACGAAGCCATCAAGATCGATACGTCGAAGCATTTCCAGAAGATGCACGGCTTTGGCGCGGCGATGACCGACGCATCGGCGCAGGTTCTGAGCGCTCTTCCCGAAGACAAACGCAAGGCGATCATGGGCGAGCTGTTCGGCCGGGCGAATGGCGGCCTGGGGCTTTCCTTCACGCGTCTGACAGTCGGCGCATCCGATTTCTCGACGAGCGATTACACCTACGACGACACGCCGGAAAACGTTGCGGACCCCGAGCTTCGGCACTTCTCCATTGAGCCGGCGAAAAAGTACGTTCTTCCGCGCACACGCGAGGCGCTCGCGATCAATCCAGATTTGCTCGTGATGATCAGCCCTTGGAGCGCCCCTGCCTGGATGAAGACCAGGGGGAGCCTCATCAAGGGCGAGCTGCTGCCTCAATATTATCCGGCGTTTGCAAACTATCTTGCGAGGACCGTGCAGGAATTCGGGCATGAAGGCGTGCCCGTCTCGATGCTGACGATCCAGAACGAGCCTAATTTCGAGCCGGGTGACTACCCCGGAGAACGGATCGATCCGCAGCAGCGCGCCGAGATCATTGGCCAGCATGTCGGGCCGCGGATCAAGGCGCTTGGGCTCCGCACGCAGATCCTCGAGTGGGATCACAACTGGGATCATCCGGAAATGCCGCTCGCCGTGCTCCGTGACCCGACGGCTCGGCAATATGTGTCGGGGATCGCGTGGCATTGCTACAATGGTGACGTTCCGGCGCAGTCACCTGTGCACGACGCGTTTCCCGACAAGGATGCCTGGGTCACCGAATGTTCGGGCGGCGAATGGTTGCCGAAATATGCGGAAGTCCTTGGATGGATGACCGACAAGCTGATCATCGGCGCGGCCAACAATTGGTCGCGTGGCACCTTGCTCTGGAATCTCGCCCTCGATCCCGCGCACGGGCCGCACACGGGCGGCTGCACGGACTGCCGGGGCGTGGTCACGATCGATCCAAAGACCGGCGCGATCACGCGAAACGTCGAATATTATGTACTCGGGCACGCCAGCCGTTTCGTCCTGCCTGGCGCTTACCGCGTCGCGACGGCCATCCGGGGCGGCCAGGTCGCAGCGGCGGGCTTCCTCAATCCGGACGGAAGCCGTGTGGCGATTTTCTATCGGCGGTCGGGCGATGGTCCAATATCGATTGCGCTGGACGGCGAGCGATATTCGGTCAGGCTTCCCAGCGGTTCGGTCGCGACCTTGCGCTGGAGGGCGCGAAGCGGCGGCAGGTGACTGAGCAGCGACAACAGAGGCGACGAACGCTCGCTTTCGCGGCAGTCACGACCCTGTTCTTCGCATGGGGCTTCATTACCTCGAACAACGATCCGCTGATTGTCGCGCTAAGGGCGGCCTTTCATCTCGACTACGCGGAAGCGCTTCTCACCCAGATCGTCTTCTTCGTTGCTTACGGGCTGCTGTCGCTTCCAGCGGCATGGATCACGAGTCGGATCGGCGCAGTGGACATGATCCTCGGCTCGCTTGCGGTCATGGCGTGCGGATGCCTGCTTGTGATCGCAAGTACTGGTACGGGCGATTATCCGCCGATACTCGCTGCACTGTTCGTGCTTGCCGGTGGATTTACCGCCCTGCAGGTCGCAACCAACCCCTTGGCGGCCGAGCTTGGTCCTTCGCATCGCAGCCACTTCCGGCTGAACTTCGCCCAAGCCTTCAATTCGATCGGCGTGGTGATCGGAGTTCATTTCGGCTCGCTCATCATGCTTCGCGATCCGGCACTGCGGACTGCCCGCACCGCGGCAATGGATCCGGCGCACCGTGGCGAGCTTCTCCATGCGGTCGATCGCGCATTTCTAATCATGGCCGCGTTGCTTGCGGCGCTACTCGTTTTCTTTGCCATTCTGCGCCGCTTCCTCATCACCGTTGCTCCCAGCGATCGAACGACGGCGCGCGCCGCCATGTTCGAAGCGCTGCGCTCGCCTTGGGCGGTATTCGGCGCCGTAGCGATCGGCCTTTACGTCGGCGCCGAGGTGTCGATCGGCAGCATCATGATCAACTTCCTCAACCTGCATTCGGTGCTCGGGCTGCCGTTCGACGACGCCGGTGCATATCTTGCGAACTTCTACTGGGGTGGCGCGCTCTGCGGACGGCTGGTCGGGACCGCACTGCTCACGCGGGTGCGCGCTACTGCCCTGTTGGCAGCCTGCGGCGTCGTCGCGGGACTGCTGTGCCTCACCGTCTTGACGACGCACGGTCCCATCGCAGGTTACGCAGCGCTCACCATCGGCTTCTTCAACTCGATCATGTTTCCAACGATCTTCACCCTCACGCTCGAACGTTCGGGGGTATCGCAGAGCTCGACGTCGGGCCTGCTCTGTCTCGCGATCTTCGGCGGGGCCGTCTTGCCCATTGCGGTGGGCACGATCGCCGACCGCTTCGGGCTTAGCGTTTCATTCGTCATCCCGCTCGCCGCCTATTCCTTCATCGCCGTCTTCGCGGTGATGGCGCGTGGAGGGCAGCTAATCCAAGCAACGATCGAGCCGCCCGCGAGCGCTTCCGCAATTCCCTAGAGAGACCAGCCGATGTCCTTGTTCGTGTTACTCGCCGCCGCCGCCGTTCAACCGTCGCGCTCGATTTCTTCATCGGTAACAGCTTCACCTTCGGAGCAAACTCCGACGCAATGATCTACCGCAAGGACAGCGTCACCGACTTGAACGGGGAGGGAATGGGAGGCGTGCCGGCGCTGTTCAAGCGCTTCGCCGACGAAGCGGGGCTGCATTACCGCGTTTCCCTCGAGACCGCGGCCGGCCAAACGCTCGCCTGGCACCTCGCTAACAAGCGCGCCTTGATCGACCGGCCATGGGACGCCGTCGTGCTCCAGCAATATAGCACTCTGGATCCTGACAAGCCGGGCGATGTGACGAGCACGATCCCGGCCGCGCGAGATCTCGCTGCGCTCTTTCGTCAGCGAAATCCGCGGACGGACATCAGCCTTGTCGCGACCTGGACGAGGCCAGACCTCACTTACCCGAAGGACAAGCGGTGGTCCGGCCAGCCGGTCGAACGCATGGCGTTGGACTTGCGCAAGGCTGACGACGAGGTGCGTGCGGCCGTTCCTGGGATCAAGCGCATCGTACCGGTCGGCCAGGCGTTCAATTGCGCGATCGTCCAAAAGGTCGCCGATCCCAACCCATATGATGGAGTTACGCTGGGCCAGATCGATCTCTGGTCGGGCGATCATTACCATGCCTCCAACGAGGGCTATTATCTCGAGGCGCTGACGATTTTCACCGCAGTCACCCATTTTGATCCGCGGAAGCTGGGTCGAACGGAGCTGGCGGCGCGCGATCTCAAGATACTTCCGCCAGTTGCGGCCAAACTGCAGGCCATCGCATTCCAGGTCGGCGCCCAGGGCCATTGCCGCGATGAGGATGGGCATGCGCCTGCTGCAGATCGGATTGGCGCCGGCGATCCTGTCGCAAGCGGCGGCTGCGTTCGCCCAACCCGTGAAGCAGCTGCTACCGACCGGACAAGCGATAACTCCCATCGCCGTACCGGGCGCCCAGTTCACGCCGCTAGTGACACATACTGGCCCGAATCCCGACTACGTGGTTGATGGCGCAGCGGCGATCGCAGTGAGCCCCGACAAGCGCGAAATGCTGGTCCTGACCAGCGGCTTCAACCGCTACAACGACTCAGCCGGCAAGACCGTCAATAAACAGTCGACCCAATATGTCTTCCGCTACGCCATCAGCGAGCAGCGGGGCTCGGCGACTGCAGACCTTGCAAGTGCCCAACAGCTTCGGCGGGATTGCCTGGCAGCCCGACAGCCGCGGCTTCGTCATCGGCGGGGGTGTGGACGATGCACTGTATCGTGTTCGCGCGACGCGGCGTCGCATTTCATCGTCGCGAGCAAGATCGGCCTTGGCCACAAGGCAGGGCTTGGCGCTGACGTTCAGCCGCAGGCTGCAGGCGTCGCGGTCAACCCTGACGGACAACGAGTGCTGGTTGCGAATTACTACAACGATTCCGTGAGCCTCGTTGACCTCGCAGCAAGGAAAGGTCGTCGCCGAGCAGGACCTTCGCCCGGGCAAGATCGACCCGGCAGTCTCAGGCGTAGCCGGCGGTGAATTTCCCTTTGCGATAGCGTGGGCCGACGCTTCTCATGCATGGGTCTCCTCCCCCCGCGACCGGCAGCTGGTCGCCTTTCGGTAACGCGAGCCGGCCTCCGCGTGACCTCCCGCGTGTCGACCGTCGGGGAACCCACCGCGCTTTTGGTCGATCGCAGCGCGCACAGGCTGGTTGCCGCCGAAGATAATGCCGATCGCCTCGCGTTTGTCGACACGATCACGGGGCGGCTGGTTGCCGAGCCGCGGCTGCCGCTGCCGACTTCGCTCGCCGCACCTCCGCTCGGAAAAGGCCTCAATCCCAACGGTCTCGCGATGCTTCCCGACGGACGCCTGCTTGTGACCCTGGGCGGCATCAACGCGCTCGCGGTGGTGATTCCCGAGGGAGGCGGAAACCCTGTCGAGGCACTCATCCCGACTGGCTGGTATCCGAGCGCCGTAGCGACGACCGCCAATGGGCAGGCGTGTTTTCGTCGCCAACCGCAAGAGCCCGCCGGGTCCAAATCCCAAGGGATGCGCACCCGAGCTCGCAACCTACCGCGGTCAGCCGAACGCCTGCGATTCGGCAAACCAATATATCTACCAGCTTGAAAAAGCCGGCTTGCTCGAATTCCCGCTGCCCGACCAGCATGCGCTCGCGGCGGCAACGATGCAGGTTGCTGCGAATATCGGCTTGCCGGGTGCCAAGGAGCGCGCCGCGGCCGATGCGCGGATGGCGCAAATCAGAGTTCGCGTGAAGCACGTCGTCTTTATCATCAAGGAGAACCGCACCTACGATCAGGTGCTTGGCGATCTCGACATCGGTAATGGCGATCCGCACCTCGCGATTCTGGGCGGCGCCTTGTCGCCCAACCATCATCGTCTCGCTCGACAGTTCGTAACCCTCGACAATTTCTATGATTCCGGAGAGGTGTCGGCGACGGGTTGGTCGTGGTCCACCGCGGCACGCGCGACGGATCTTCTCGAGAAGACGGCACCGGTGAATTACGCCGGACGCGGCCTGGCGTATGAGGCTGAAGAAGCCGACCGTTTCATCTACCCCCAGCAGTCCATGGCCGAGCGGCACGCGACGAACCCGAAGCTGTCCGACCGATCCTGACCTGCTCCCGGGACCGGCCCTGCTCGCAGCTCCCGATCCGGATGACGACGATAGGCCGAACCAGGGCTATCTCTGGGACGCGGCGATCCGCGCGGGCCTGTCAGTCCGCAACTATGGCTTTGCCGATGCGAGTATCTACGACGTGCGTGCGCCCGGCTTCGTCCCGGTCGTGCGAGAACCGTTCAAGGAAAAGCGGCGCATCTACAGTCCTGGCGACAGCATGCTCGCAAGTCGCAGCGATCCCTATTTCCGGGGCTTCGACCAGAAGCTCGCGGATTACTGGCGAGTGCTCGAATGGCAGCGTGAATATGACGAGGAAGAGGCCGCCGGAACGCTCCCTCAGCTCGACTCTGCTGCGCCTTGCCCACGACCATTTCGGCGACTTCGACCAGGCGATCGACGGCGTGAACACGGTCGAAACGGAAATGGCCGACAACGATTATTCGCTAGGGATGATCGTCGAGCGAATTGGCCGCGGAAAAGCAGCAGATTCGACGTTGATCTTCGTTATCGAGGACGACGCGCAGAACGGCGCGGATCACGTTGATGCGCGGCGGAGCCTGGCATTCATCATCGGTCCCTATGTCCGACAGGGTGCGCTGGTTTCCACGCGCTACACGACAATCAATCTCCTGCGCACGATTGAAGCGGTTCTCGGTCTAAAGCCGCTCGGGCTTAACGACGCGCTCGCCATGCCGATGGGGGACGTGTTCGATCCTGCGCAATCGCAATGGAATTATAGCGCCGAAGCCGCTGACGTCCTGAGGACAACCCAGTTGCCGATCCCGAATGATCGCTTTTTGGCGAAGCAATCGGCCGCCGCCTGCGCCGGCCACGACTCCCGCTATTGGGCAGCCGCGATGCGGGGACAGAATTTCGCAGTGGAAGACCGCCTCGACACTGCGGCGTTCAACACTGCTCTCTGGCGTGGCCTGGGAAGCGGACCGGAACCGCAGGCGCGCGAGGCCAGCGATCTCAGTCAGGACCGACGGGCACGGATCAAGAATATTAAGTCAGCGCCCTGCGCTTCCATCGCGACAGCCGTCCGCTGAAAGGGTCTTATCGGCTGAGTGCGTCGACCAACAGCTCCTTGACCCGCGCGATCATCTCCGGCGTGCGCCGCCCGAGGACCCCGCGCGCCTGGTCCGGAAGATGCTCGACGGGATCGCCATCCCCCTCGAATACGTAGTGATCGAACATCACGCGCCACCTCGCGAGCTCGTCCGGAGGCAGGTTCTTCATCGTGATGACAGCATGGTAGAGCGCATTGAGGGGCGTCAGAAGTGGCGGCTCGGCATCGCGCCACCAGAAATTGATCATTGCGCCAACCTCGTCGAGCGATGCCACGGCGTGCCACCACAGGCTTGGGATGTAGAGCGCATCGCCGGGACCGAGCTCCGCCTGCTGCGCCGGCTCCAATGCCTGAGCGAAGCGCGGGTGCTTTTCGAAATCTGGCTTATCGACGTCGACGAGGCTTATCGGTTGCCCAGCAAGGGTGAATTCCAGCGGACCAACATAGAGGTTGGGCAATTGCTCGGTCGGAAACAGCGTGAAGTGCCGTCGGCCCGCGACGACGCAGGCGAGGTTCTGTGGCAAGTCCCAATGCGCGGCCGTTCGAGTACGATTTCCAAGCCAGAGTGAAATCAATGTCGTCTTGTTAGTGTCGAGCAGGGGCACCGGGATCGTTGGCAACAATCCAGGCAAGTGCCGACGAATTGGAATCCCGCCTGCGTACATCGAATAAGGCCGCTCGTTCCTCTTCTGCCGAAGCAGAAGATCGAGAAGTTGCTCGACCGTCGCGAGCTTCCGTTCGTGATTGAAGCTGGAGAAGTCCTCGCTGTAGCCGAACCGGCCTTCGATTTCGGGTGTTCCGAACCATGTCTGGAACGGCTCCTCGGTGGACGCCTTCCGTAGGAAAGCGGCCATGGCTTCATCGCCTTCCACGGCAGCTTGGACAATTGTCCAATTCGCCACCAAGCCACGAATGACCGCAGGCTCACCCTTCGGCACGATCTCGCGCTCGAATTTTTGGCGATCAACGTCCTCATATTCAGTGATCGGCCGCATCGCCTTTCGCGCTAGCAGCGCCGCTGCCGCTTCGCCAGAAGCGGTGCGTCAGCGCTCGCCAGGTCCACCCGCAACCGGTGGAAGCAAAAACTGCAAGGGCACGGCCACACGGGATGCCCAGCTGATCTCATTGTGCTTCTGGCTCGGGAAGCTGAGGCTCAACGTGTTCGACCATTGGCGGTAGCCGCGCCTCGCAACGACGCTGTCCACCCGGTCCTGGTAACGCGCGTAGACGGCGTCGAGCGTCTCGCTTCCGTGATCGAAATAGAGCCTGTGCAAAGCCGGGTCAGGGAAGCGCGGGGGAGAGATAGTGCTCGAACGTCGATGAGACGATCTCATATTCTTTGTCGCCGATCGGCTTGTTGTCGGGTGCGATGACAAGCGGCCAGTGCGTCGACATCATCCCGGCCGCTCCGAAGACCTGCGGATATTCGTCGATCGCATAAAGCGAGATGAGCGCGCCCATCGACGAACCCATGATGGCGGTGTTCGCGCGGTCTGTCTTCACGTTGAAGCGCCCATCGATCATCGGCTTGAGTTCGCGCACGATGAACTTGAGATAGCCGTCGGACAGCGGCTCGCCGCCGTAAAGCGCGCGAACCTTGTCACGATAGCCCGGCGGCAGTCCATTGAACGCCTTCGAGGGAACATATTCCTGGAGCCGCTTGGGCGTGTTCCAAATGCCGACAACGATCGTCGGCCGGACCATCTTTTCCTGAATCAATCGGTCTAGCGTCTCGTCGATCTGCCATTCCATGCCGTAGCCGGCGGTCGCGGTGTCGAAGACATTTTGCCCGTCATGCATGTAAAGCACGGCAAATTTGGGTCCCTTCGCACTGTAACCCGACGGCAACCAGACGACGACGCGGCGCGGATCGGCATATTTCGACTGGAGAATGCCGAGATCTACGATCGTGCCGGCGCTGACGTGAACAGGTCCATTCGGATCGCCTGCGATCGCTGGGGCGGCGAAAAGAAGAAGCAGCGCGATCAGCAACTGGCGGATCATCGAATCAATACTTCCGCCGCCCGAGGCTGATCTGGAATGAGCGTACGCGCGGCTTCGGTGCCGTGGACCGTCACCGCGATTTGCTTCCACCAGGGACGCCACAGACCCTCGCGCGGACCGAAGCGAAGCGCGACGCCGTTCGGCGTAACCGTGCACTGGATCGTTTGGCGCAAGCGTGGTCCGCCGACCGTGATTCCGTCGTCGAAATAGAGGTCGGCCGCGACAACCGTCGCCCGGGTACACGTCGAGCTCGAGCGGGCCCTTGGGGGTCTCCATGGTGCTTTGAACCAGCGGCTGGCGAGGAAGGATCGTGCCTGCGCGAACATACACCGGCACGTAGTCGAGCTTCGGCTGAAGCGAGAGCTTGTGCTCGCTCAGCGGGAGACCCGTCCAGTAATCGTACCAGCCGCCGGCGGGCAGGCAGACATTGAAAGGTTGCGGTGATTCCGGTCTCGGAGGAGCGGCCACAAGCAAGTCGTGGCCGACGGTGAACGCCATCGACTGGTCGCAGTCGAGCTTCAACGCATCGGGATAATCGTAGAAGACCGGCCGCATGACGGGGTCGCCGGTGCGCGAGTTCTGATCGGCAAGCGCATAGAGATACGGCATCAGCCGATAGCGCTCCTCGATGAAGCGGCGGCGGATGGCGAGGTGGTCGGGGCCGTCGACCCACGGTTCTGCCTTTGGCGCGTCATGTGCGGAATGGTTCCGGAACACGGGCGTGAAGGCGGCTATTTCGTACCAACGCGTGAGCAAGTCCGGGCTCGCGCCGCCGATGAAGCCCCCGACGTCGCAGCCGCTGTAGGCGAACCCCGACAGTCCGAGATTCGTGAGCTGTTCGACACACAGCCGCAAATGGTCCCAGGTCGAGCTGTTGTCGCCGGTCCAGGTCACCGCATAACGTTGGCCGCCGGCATAGGATGCGCGGGTCATGACAAACGGGCGCACGCCCGGGCGGATACGCCCCATGCCTTCGAACGTGCCGCGCGTATTCTCCATGCCGTAGACGTTGTGGATTTCGGAATGTGTGGCGTCTCGAGGAGCGAAATCGTCGCTGTCGACACGGTGAATGTTGTCGAGCGGCATCGTCTTGGTCGGCGTCTCGAACACCGCCGGCTCGTTCATATCGTTCCAGAAGCCTGCAAAGCCGTCAGCGATGAAGTCCTTGTAAAGCCCGCCCCACCAATTGCGGGTCGCGGTGCGCGTGAAGTCGGGAAAAACCGAAGGCCCCGGCCAAACCGGCGCGACGTACAGGCTGCCGTCCGCCTTGCGAACGAAGTGATGGCCGGCGAGCCCCGTATCGAACGGCGCATAGCCCTGATTCGGAAGGTAAGCGATGTGAAGATCCGTGATGGCGACCAGGCGAATGCCCAGCGCATTCATGTCCGCATTCAGCTTCTTGAGATCGGGAAATGGCCCCCCGGTTGACCGTGAACGGTCTGTCCCGGTCCTGATAATCGATGTCCATCCAGATCACATCCGACGGGATCGGTCGGAGCGTAGCCGGCTAGCAATGCCGCGCACCTCCGCGTCGCTCGAATAGCCCCAGCGAGACTGCTGGTAGCCGAGCGCCCACTGGGGCGGCAGGGAAGGCTTGCCGGTGAGATCGGTGTAGCGTCGCACGACGTCTGCGACGGAGGGGCCAGCAATCAGATAATAATCGATCGGACCGTCGGGTGCGCTGATCTCGATGGCGCTTGCATCGCGATGACCGAAATCGAAGCTGGTTCGCCAGCTGTTGTCGAGGAACAGGCCGTAGGCCGCACCGTCATTGTTCACGCCGATGAAGAATGGAATCGATTTGTAAATTGGATCGGTCGACGGGGCGAACCCGAACGCGTCGGTGTTCCAGTCGACAAACGTGCCGCCTCGACGATCGAGCGGGCCGGTCTTGTCGCCGAGACCGAAGATGTGCCCATCGATCGGCAGCGTCTTTCGTAGCGTGAAACGCTTGCCATCGAAACTGAAGGGCTCGGATTGGTCGGCCGAAATTACCTTTCCCGCGAGGTCGGTGACTGACAGTTGAAGCGAGGCGGGATCGAGGTGAAGCGCGATCGATTTCGTCTTGAACCCGTCCGGCGTTGCGGTGACGGCAACGCTTTCGCGACGGACTGCGAAGGGCACCGCCCAGCTTGCATCTTCCGGCAAGCTTCCGCTACGCGAGACACGGACGCGGACGATTGAATCCGTCAGCGCCGTCACCTGCATCCGCGTCGATCCGTTCGACGCTGCGATGCCGTTCGCGAGGTGCCGCACAGATTGAGCACGGGCGGTACTCGCGAATGCTCCGGCCAATACGAAGCCGGCAATCAGCGGACGCAGGCTCATTGCAACTCCTCGATGGTTCCGGCGTAGGGTCCGAGCGACGCATCGTCGACGCGCCCGCTTTCGATCAGCCTCCTCCCCGACGGCGTAAAGCTCACGGGCCGATCCGATAGGTTGAATGTGCAGCGCAGGAGCTCGCCCCGGTCACTCCGTTCGAAAGCAAGCGTCTGCTCGCCGGCCTCGATGATCCGCATCGAGCCGAGCCGCAGGCTCTGATGTTCGCGCCGAAGCTCAAGGGATTTCCTTGTGAATGCAAGCGACGAGTCTCGGGTCCATCTCCTGCCGATCGACGGCCAGTCCGCGATGGCTCTCGCCCGTCGGAAGCCATGGCGCGCCGCTGGAAAATCCGAGATTGGGGGCACTCGAACTCCACGCCATGGGAGTGCGCGCGCCGTCGCGGCTGAGAGTTTCGGGCCAATTGGCGATCGCTTCTGGATCCTGAAGCTTCTCGAATGGCACATCGACTTGTGGCAGTCCGAGTTCCTCGCCCTGGTAGACGATGATCGATCCGCGCAGGCAGCTCAGCAGGAGGATCTTGGTTCGTGCCAAATTCTCCCGATGCGAAGCCGTGGCCCACCGAGAGACGGCACGCGGCGCGTCGTGATTCTCGAACGCCCAGGTCGGCCAGCCGGCGTGCTCCGGCCAATCTTGGGCAACGCGCGCCACAAGCTGAGGAGTCAGTGCGTCCGCATAGAGGAAATCGAAGCCGTAAGCGCTGTTCAGGCGGTGGGCACCGGCGGTGAAGGCCTGCATCTCATTGAGCGCCTGGTCGCCGCCAACCTCGGCAAGCGTAAAGCGGTCGCTGTAGCGATCGGTCGCCTGACGGACGCGCTCGAGAAATTTGACGATATCCGGGTGGGACTGATTGTAGAGATGCTGCTGGAAATCGAACGGCCGAGTTCTCTTTCCCCCCTTTGCCGCCGGTGGATTGTCGCGAAGGTCGGGGTCGTGCATCGCGAAGTTGATTGCATCGATGCGGAAGCCATCGACGCCGCGATCAAGCCAGAACCGGGCGACGTCGAGCAGAGCATCCTGGACCGCCGGATCGTGGAGGTTGAGGTCAGGCTGCTCGGCCAGAAAGTTATGAAGATAGTATTGCTGGCGCCGCGCATCCCACTGCCACGCCGGACCACCGAATACCGATTGCCAGTTGTTGGGCGGCGACCCGTCCGGCTTGGCATCCGCCCAGACGTACCAGTCGGCTCTTGGGTTTTGGTGGCTCGAGCGACTCTGCTGAAACCAGGGATGCTGGTCCGAGCTGTGCGAATAAACCTGGTCGATAATGACCCTTAGATTCAACGCATGCGCGCGCTCCACCAGCGCGTCGAAGTCTGCGAGTGTGCCGAAGACCGGGTCGACATCGCAATAATCGGCGACATCGTAGCCGAAATCGCGCATTGGAGAGGTGAAGAAGGGCGACAGCCAAATGGCGTCGGCACCGAGGCTAGCAACATAATCGAGCCGTTCAGTGATCCCCGGCAAATCTCCGATCCCGTCGCCGTTGCTGTCGACAAAGCTGCGGGGATAGATTTGGTAAATCGCGGCGCCGCGCCACCATTCCGTCCTGGTGCCGGCGCGGTCGGTCGCGGCGGTCTCCTCAACGAGCATTGCACACCGCATAACCGAGAGCCGGAAGTTCGATCTGAACGCTTCCTGGTGCTTGAGCAGTTAGTGGGCATTCGCCCACGAGAACCTCGAACTCCTTCGAGCGCGTCTCGACTTGCACGTTCTGCTGCAACGGCACCGTCGACGTGTTGAAGAGGAGGAGCATTTCACGGCCCGTCCGCGGCTCGAACCGAGAGACGGCAAACAGCCCCGGTTTGTCCGACGAATAACGGACGAGCTGCAGTCCCCGCGTCAGCGCCGGATGAGTTCGTGCGGATGTGGGCGAGATCGGCGATCTCACGATAAAGCGGATGGTTGGTGTCGAAGTTCGACTGTGCGGTAGTCGCCGAACTGCCCAGCAGTCGGTCCTCATTGTAGCTGGCCACCTTGCTGGGGAACATGTCCTGGCGCGCATCCTGATCACCGCCTTTGCCCACGAAGCCCTGCTCATCACCTGAATAAATCGTCGGCACTCCGCGTAGGGACAGGAGCATCGCATGCGCAAGCATGTCGCGCTTCAGCACTTCGTCTGCTGAGGCATTCGGCATGAAGTGACGGATGAAGAAGCCAATCCGACCTGCGTCGTGATTGCCGATGAAGGTCGGAAGTTGGAGCGCGGCTTCGCTGCCCCCTTCGTAGAGGGGGTCCGCGCGAAACAATTTTGCGAGCTCATCGGTCGGTGCATTGTTTGCCACCACGTCGACAACGGCCCGCGTGAAAGAGAAGTCGAGAACGCTGGGCAGCTTGTCGACGCGAGTGTTCACTGCGGTATGCGCCGGGTCCATTTCACTGGTGGCGACTTCGCCGAAGATGTGGAAGTGCGGAATGCCGTCCGCTTTGGCGCGCTGGAGAATCGCCGGAACGAACTTCTGCCAAAACTCGGGATTGACGTGCTGCGCCGTATCGATGCGGAAACCGTCAATCCGGTACTTATCGATCCAGTCGCTGTAGATGTCGATCATCCCTTGAACGACGCGCGGGTTCTCGGTGAAGACGTCATCGAGACCGACGAAATCCCCCAGGGTGCTGGATTCGCCGCGGAACAGGCTGTTGCCGCGGTTGTGGTAATAGATTGGATCGTTGAGCCATGCCGGGCGCTTCATGTCGCGCTCCGCCGGCGGGACCTGGACGGTATATGCGTAATTTGGATCTTTCAGACTGCGCGAAGTTTTCTGCCGACCCGTCGCCTTCACCTGTGAAGCCGGGATTGGTCGGCTTCCCAGCTACGCCGCCGCGCCGCTGATACGGGTAATCGGCGATGCTTCGATACGGACAATCGACGCTGACCTTGCACTCGGCGTACTGGATGACGTCGGCGGTGTGATTGACGACGATGTCCATGTAGAACTTCATTCCGCGCGCGTGCACCGCGTCGACCAACGCCTTGAATTCGGAGTTGGTCCCGAAATGCGGATCGACCTGCGTGAAATCGGTAATCCAGTATCCGTGATAGCCGGCACTTTCGTGTCCGGGCGGGCCCTGAACGACTTGTTCTTAAAGATCGGGCGCAACCCAGACCGCGGTCGCTCCAAGCCCCTGGATGTAATCGAGCCGGCTGATCAGACCCTTTATGTCTCCGCCGTGGTAAAAGCCCTTGTCCGTCGGATCGAACCCCGTTTTCAAACGGTCGCCCGACAGTCCGCCGCGGTCGTTTGACGGATCGCCGTTCTCGAACCGGTCCGGCAATAAGAAGTAGATGACCTCGTCCTGCGGGAGCCGCGAACGATAGGCGTCAGGCGAGGGAGCTGCGGCGAGCAGCGATAACGCAAACAACATCATCAGGCAGGCACCAACTCACGATTTACAGGAGCGAATTTAGCAACGAACTCGCCATGATCGGGCATGCGCGAGACTTCGCTTAGATGAGCACGCTCGAGGCCGTCCAAGAATTCGCGCAGCCGAGTCTCCGGCAGCTGATCGGCGATCGGATTGTAGCTTTCCGGGGTGAGGTTCTGGCCGATCATCACCTGGATCCAGGCGCGTGCGTCGAACAGGTCGTCGAAGCTGGCCGTCACGCGTGCGGAGGATTTGAAAAGGTGCATCTTATGCTGGAGCAACTCCGGCACTTCCATCATGCGCAGGTCATCCCAAAACGGTTCTCCTTCGCGTTGATTGAAGTGATAATGGAAGATGATGAAGTCGCGGATGTGCTCCATCTCGAAGCGAGTGCGTTCATTGAAATCATCTCGGGTGGCTTCGCTGATTTCGCCGGCCGGGAGCAGGTCGAGAAGCCGGGTGATGGACGTCTGAATCACATGGATGCTAGTCGATTCCAGCGGCTCTATAAATCCCGCTGACAGGCCGATCGCGACGACGTTTCTGACCCAGGACTTGCGGCGGATGCCGGGCGTGAAGCGGATCGTCCGCGGATCGCCCGTTTTCTCTCCATCGAGATTGGCGAGAAGGATCGCAGGCAGCTTCGTCCTCGCTCATTCGCTGTGAGCTGAAGACATGTCCGTTGCCGATGCGATGCTGGAGCGGAATGCGCCACTGCCATCCGGCTTTTTGCGCGAACACACGGGTCAACGGGATCAGGGGCTCGACGCGTGTGCACGGCACGGCGATGGCACGATCGCATTGAAGCCATTCAGACCATGGCTCAAACCCGGCCTCGAGCTCCTGCTCGATCAGCAGTCCCCGGAAGCCCGAGCAGTCCACGAACAGATCCCCTTCGACGCGCGTACCGTTGGCAAGCAGCACCGCACCGATATCGCCATTCAGCTGATCGCGCTCGACGGCGACGATCTTCCCTTCCTGGCGAATGACACCCAACTTCTCGGCGAACCGCCGAAGGAACTTCGCGTAGAGGCTGGCGTCGAAATGGTAGGCGTAGGGCATGGGCGGCGCGACGCTCCCGGCCGGGCGGGCAACATGGGCGAAGCGGTTTCCGGCGATCGCCATGGTGTGAAGAATGTAATGGCCGAGCGGCTTCGAGATCCCGAGGGGGCGGCCGCGGAGCCAGTAGTGATGGAAGGGAACGACGCCCAGCGCGCTTCCGACGAGACCGAAGGCATGGACATAGGCTTCGTCGGGCTTCCCCCAGCCGTCGAATGCGATGCCGAGCTTGTACGTCCCACCGGTCGCAGCGAGGAATTCGGCCTCGTCGACTCCCAGGGACTGGTTGAACATGCCGATCGACGGGATCGTGGCTTCGCCGACTCCGACGATGCCGATCTCGTCGGACTCCACGAGCGTCACTGAAAACCGCGGTATGCAGTAGCGAGCCAGCGCGGCGGCGGTCATCCATCCCGCGGTGCCGCCTCCGACGACGACAATGCGGCTCAATACGCCATTACTCATTGGCCAATCTCCGGGCTCCCCGGCGGCGGTAACGCGCCGCCGGGAGCGCTTAAGATCAGGAGCCGCGCTCGCCCCGCTCAACCGGCGCGGGCGGAGGTGGGGGAGGTGGCGGCGGTGGTGCCGGCTGCTCGACCACCGGGGGCGGTGGCGGTGGCGGCGGGGGTGGAGGCGGCGGAGGTGGAGGCGGAGCCGCATGTTGACCGAACTTATACGTCGCGCCGATCATCCACCGACGGCCGTAGCGCTGATAGTCGATGACCTGCAGATCCTCTCCGGGATTGGTGGTCACGAACGGTTCGTTCGTAAGGTTGAGCGCCTGCAAGTAAACCGACAGGCCGGCAAGCGACGAGGTGGGCTGGAAGTCGTACCCAACCTGAGCATCGACGATGGTCTCCGGCTTGGCTTGGCGGAACACGTTGTTCTGCGCGAAGCCTGAGACCTCTCCCTGGAAGCTGGAGCGATAACGTATGCTGCCGCGCGCGTTGAAGCCCCACTTCTCGAAGTAAAGCGTGCCGTTCGCGACCCATTTTGAATAGCCGGGCAGCATTTGCGCTGGAGCGCCGGCGTAGATGTGAATCTTCGACTGGGTCCAGCCGACACCGCCGGTCAGGCCGAAGCCGTCGAGCGCGGAAACGAAATCGCCAAACGGAAGCGTTGCGCCCAACTCGGCACCATACATCTTGCCGCCGCTGACGTTGTAGGGCCGTTTGATGAAGCCGTTCGTGATCCCTTGTGGCGGGAGGTAGTTCAGCCCGGTCGGATCGGTCGTTTGCCACGGCGATGGGATCGGGAGACCCGTGTAATCGAAGGGAACATTGGGCAGGTTCTGCTCGACGACGAATGTATTGAAATATTTGTAGAAGAGCTGAAGCGACAAGTAGCCCTTGATGCCCCAGTACTTCTCGAAGCTGAGGTCTGCTGCATTGGCGCGGAAGGGCCTCAGTTCGGGATTTCCGGCGGTGCCGGTCAGAACCGGGTAGGGTGCGCAGCCAGACTGGCAAACGCCATATTCATTGGCGATACGCATTGAATCCATACGCGGCCGCTGGACTTCGCGAGCGAGGCCGGCGCGAATGACCCAGTCGTTCGGAAAGCGGAAGCGACAGGTTCATGCTGGGCATGACGTCCCAATATTTTGCGCCATCGCTGGCTGGCGTGAGGGCGCCGGCCGGGAAGACCTGAGTGACCACGAATCCGCTGGAGAGCTGATCGGTGTGGACCGCCTGCACGCCGATGTTGCCGGTAAGCTCGGTCGAGCCGAGCTGCGATTGAATGTCCGCCTGGAGGTAGACCGTCCCGAGCTTCTCGTGGACGTCATAGGCTTTTGCCGCGAACGTCCGGGTTCGAGTTGTTCGATACGAGCGTGTAGATCCCGTCATCGAGCAGCTGCTGCGGATTGAATGCGAGGACATGTCCCCAATCCGATCCAGCTGAAATCTGCGCACCCAGATTGTCTTTGTCGGGGAAGCGTCAGGTTGCGCAAGCGCGGGTCGGTGAACTGGACGTATGCTTCGTCCGGAGTGAGCGACTTCTTGTGATCGGTGTAGTTCGCGCCGATGCTCAGGCGCGAGAGGAAACTGGAATCGAGGTCCTTCGAAATCTCCGGATGAACCTGCCAGATGCGGTCATTGACGATGCGGTTGTTCCAATAGCCAGGCCTCAGCGCGCCCGTTGGCGGCAAGACCGCCCCAGCCGCGCGGATCGGTGACGAAGATCTGGTTGGGGTCGGAGTAATCGATGATTGTGGCTGGTGATGACGGTGCCGGTGTCGCCGCTGACGAACGTCAAGCGTGTCGCCAGGACCGGAGAAGTTGTAGCCGGTGCCTGCATAGGTCTCGAAGACCAGCTCATTGCGCTTGGTCTTGTTCCAGCTGAGATCGAGGAAGCCGTGCCAACCGTCCTGGCCCGTCGAAAGCGGTTGTTCCATCCGAGCCGAATAGAGCTTGGCGTGACGGGCTGGAGGACGTTGCGGACGACGTCCAGACGTTGTCGAAGGTGCCGGATGGTTATCAGCCCGTTGCGACGCGGTGTAGCCTGGCTGCAGGCACCTCATGCGTTGTGCGCGGCCCGCCCCATTGCAGCGGCACCTCGATGCCGCGGGCGATCTGGTCGTCCTTGAAGTTCGAATAGAAGCCGTCGATCGTCGACGTCCAATAATCGGTCGGCTTGAATTCGACCGTTCCGGTGAGGCCAAGACGCTTCAGCTCGGTCGACCGTGAATAGGACTTCAGGCCGCCGACGACCATGTTGCCGTCCGGACGCGTCCGCATAACCCCAGGCGTTGAATTCCTTGATCTCGTAGGGCTCGTCGTCCCAGCTCGCCGCAAGCGAAACACCTGCGCGGCCGTCAGCGAATTGGTCGACGTAAACGCCGTTCACGCGATAGCCGTACTTCTTGGCGTCCGGGTTGAGCTTCCGATGTCCGGATAAACGGCGCGGCCGCCGATCGATATCACCCGCTTGCCGATACTCGAGCGGCCTGATGGTGCGCAGGTCGATCGTGCCCGCGATGCCCTGGCCGATCGACCGACGCGATCGGCGTCTTGTAGATGTTGACCTGGTTGATGACTTCGGCGGGATACTGGTCGAACTCGACGGCGCGATTGTCACCGGTCGACGTCTGCTCGCGCCCGTTGAGAAGAGTCGTCGAATAATCAGGGCCAAAGCCGCGAATCGAGATTACGTCGGCGCGGCCCGAGAGCCGCTGCGAGGTGATGCCCGGGAGTCGGGCGATCGCTTCACCGATCGACGCGTCAGGCAGCTTGCCGATGTCTTCGGCGCTGACCGATTCGACGATCTGATCCGACCTCTTCTTCTTGTTGATCGCGCTCTGCAGCGACGCCGGAAGCCGGTGACGACGATCGTGCTGCCCTGATCCGCTTGTGGCGTCGGGTTCGCGCTCTGGTCGGCGCTGGCTGCGCGCCGCAGCCGCAGCCGATGCGACGCCAGTGATCGCCGGCTGGTGATGCCGTGCTGGGTCGTCCTGCGCCCAGGCCGGCGTCCCGGCGAGCGCCATCGCCACTGCAAGCGGGCTTGCCGCCGCCGCAAATCGCGAACGCGAAGAAATGCTGATCATTAAATACCCCCTTCAATCCGGCGCACCGGCCGCGGCACAATCAGTCAGGGGCAACGAAACCCCTCTCCCGACGAGAGGAGATATCAGAGGATTGCGGAAGCGGAACGGGGCGAACTGCTATACATACGTATTCAGGACGCTAGGATTTCACCTCGATGACGCAGAGGCGGCCGACCTCGTTCGACATCGCCGCGCTCGCGGGCGTGTCCCAGCCGACGGTTTCGCGCGCGCTGTCGGGCAGCCCATCGGTCAGCGAGGAAACGCGCCGCCGGGTGCTCGCGGCAGCCGAGCAGCTCAATTACAAGGTCGACAAGAACGCTTCCGGGCTCCGCGCGCCAGCAATCGAAAACGCTCGCTCTGCTGTTCTTCGAGGAATTGCCGGACCGAAGGCGCGAGATCAATCCATTCTATCTGTCGCTGCTCGGACCAATGGTCCGGCGCTGCGCCGATCGCGGCTACGACCTTCTGATCTCGTTCCAGCAGCTCTCGTCCGACTGGCACGTCGATTATGAGGACAGCCGAAAGGCCGACGGGATCATCCTTCTCGGATACGGCGACTATCTCGAATACCGCCCGAAGCTCGAGCAGCTGATCGAGCGCGGCGCGCACTTCGTGCGCTGGGGCTCGACGGGAGAAGGTGAGATCGGCGCGACGGTCTCGTCCGACAATGAGCAAGGCGGGTTCGAAGCGACGACGCATCTGCTTCAGCAGGGGCGGCGCCGGATCGCTTTCATCGGTACCGCCGGTGACGGCTATCCGGAGGTCCAGGTCGACTGGCGCGGCTATTGCCGAGCGCTTCGAGCCGCCGGCATCGAGCCGGACGAGCGATTTCGCGTCGATGCAGCGCCGAGCGAATGCGACGGCCGCGCGGCCGTGGAACGATTGATCGCGCGACGGAGTCGAGTTCGATGCAATCTTCGCGGCAAGTGACGTCGCCGCAATCGGCGCGATGCATGCGCTCCAGCACGTCGGGCGCGCGGTGTCCCGAGATTGCGGTGGTAGGCTTCGACGACATTCCGGCGGCGAGCCTCGCCAGCCCGCCGCTGACCACCGTCACCCAGGATGCGCACGCAGCTGCGGAAGCGCTTATCGACACATCTTATCCAGTCGATCGAAACCGGCGCGGCGGCAGATCAGGTTCTCCCGGTCGGCTGACCGTTCGCGAATCCAGCGTCGACGGTTGAGGTACGCTTGCGCCGCGCCGGGGACTCGTTTACTCTCGCAACCGATGACTGGACCGCGCAATGAATGACGGGCTGACGCGCCGGGAGATTCTCGGCGCGAGCGCGGTCGCGCTTTCGCGGTTTCGGGATCACTTCGCGCATGCGACGCCGCAGCCGCAAAAGTCATCGCAACCTCGCACGCGCGAGCGGCTCGAGCAACTGGCGATTTCATCTGGGCCATGCGGCCGATGTCGAGAAGGATTTCGGCTTTGGCCGCGACCAGCGGACGTTCGCCAAGGCCGGGCAATCGGCCGACGCCGCAGCTGCCCAATTTCGACGACAGCGGCTGGGACGAAGTCATCGTTCCGCACGACTGGGCGGTCGCGCTGCCGTTTGCGGCAGGACCGGCTGGTCAAGGGATCGGACCGCGGCGCGGCGCATGGCTTCAAGGCGATCGGCCGCGAATTCCCGGAGAACAGCATCGGCTGGTACCGCACGCCCATCGACGTGACCGCGGCCGACAAGCGGCCGGCGCATCTGGCTCGAGTTCGACGGCGTCTTCCGCGACGCGATCGTCTTCGTGAACGGCTACGACGTCGGTCGCAACGAAAGCGGCTACGCGCCGTTCAGCGTCCCGATCGACGATTTCCTCGACTATGACGGCGGCCCGAACGTCATCACCGTCCGTGCCGACGCGACTCTCGGCGAAGGCTGGTTCTACGAAGGCGCCGGCATCTACCGCGACGTCGAGCTGGTCAGCGCCGACCCGCTGCACATCCCGCAATGGGGCACCGTCGTGCAGAGCGAGGTCGGCGGCCGACGGCGCAGTCTGGTCCACGTCGCGACGGACGTCTCAACAGCGGGCGCGCGACCCGGCTCGCCGTCCTTCGCCAGTCATGGTGCTCGATGACCGCGGCCGCAGCTCGCGACTGCCGACGATGCCGCTGCCAGTCTCGCGCCCGGCGAGCAACGCGAACGCATCGAGCAGCGACGCTTCGCTCGATGCGCCGCAGCTGTGGTCGCTCGAGAACGCCGCAATCTCTACACCTTGCGTCCGAGCGATCTGAGTCGTCGGACCAGCGTCGATCGACCGACGTCGAAACGCGTTTCGGCATCCGCACGATCCATTTCGATGCGGAGCGCGGCTTCTTCCTTAACGGCAAGCCGGTCAAGCTGCTCGGCACGGCCAATCACCAGGACCATGCGGGCGTCGGCACCGGCATTCCCGACGCGCTGCATCGCTGGCGCGTGGCGCAGCTTCAGGAAATGGGCTCCAACGCCTGGCGGAGCGCGCACAATCCGCCGGCGACGGCGCTGCTCGACGCGTGCGACGAGATGGGCATGCTGATGATCTGCGAGCAGCGCATCAACAGCTGCAGCGCGGAAGCGTGTCGCAGCTCGAGCGGATGATCCGCCGCGACCGCAATCACCCGTCAGTGATCCTTTGGTCGCTCGGAAACGAAGAGCCGCATCAGGCGACGCCGCGCGGCGCGCGAATCAATGCCGAGCTGCAGGAACATGTGCGGCGGCTCGATCCGACGCGGCCGACGACCTTCGCGATGGACCAGGGCTGGGACAATGGCGTCGGACGCGTGGTCGACGTGCTCGGCTTCAACTACCGCACCAACCAGATCGAGGCCTATCACCAACGCCATCCCGAGCAGCCCGTCATCGGCACGGAGACCGGAAGCACGGTCGCGACGCGCGGCGAATATGCGAACGATCCGGCGCGCCACATCGTTCGCGCCTACGATACCGAGCATCCGTGGTGGGCGACGACGGCCGAGGAATGGTGGACCATCGTCGCCGACCGTCCATACATCGCGGGCGGATTCGTCTGGACGGGCTTCGACTATCGCGGCGAGCCGACGCCGTTCGACACGCTTCCGAGCATTTCAGCTCGCAGTTCGGAATCCTCGATACCTGCGGATTCCCAAAGGACGATTATTATTACTATCGCGCGTGGTGGCGGCCGGATCGCCCACTCGTGCATCTGCTGCCGCACTGGAATTGGCCGGGACGCGAAGGACAGCCGATCGAGGTCTGGGCGCACGGCAATACCGAGGAGGTCGAGCTCCGGCTCAACGGGCGTTCGCTTGGCCGCAAGCAGATGCCTCGCAACCGACATCTCGAATGGCGCGTCGCCTATGCGCCGGGGCGGCTGGAGGCGATCGGATACAATGGCGGGCGCGCGGTCGCTCGCGACGTTCGCGAGACGAGCGGTCCCGCACATGCGGTGCGACTCACGGTCGACCGCCGGGTCGCGAAGGCCGGCGAAGTGGTCATCGCGAATGCCGCGGTGCTCGATGCGCGAGGGCAGCCCGTGCCAACTGCGGACAATCTCCTTGCGCTTCTCCGCAAACGGCGGCGAGGTGATCGGCGTCGGCAACGGCAACCCCAACAGCCTCGAGCCGGACGTTGCAAGCGAACGGCGCGCGTTCAACGGACTGGCGCAGGCGATCGTCCGTGTCGGTCGCGGGCCGGTGGAATTGACGGTTGGTGGCGAGGGCCTGTCGGGCTCACGAATGAGGATCGTCGCATTATGAAACTGGGTCTTCTTTCAAGTCTCGCCACCCTTGTCGCTGCGGCAGCACAGGCGGGACCCCCGCCGCCCCCGCCCTCGAATGGCCTCTATCTGGGCGGCGATCTTTCCTACGTGAATGAGATGGAGGATTGCGGCGCGGTCTACCGGCTGCATGGCAAGCCCATCGATCCGTTCGCGCTTCTGAAGCAAGAGGGCGGGAACATCGTTCGCGTGCGGATCTGGGTGAATCCCGACCTGGACCAAATACAGCAATTATACCGACGTGCTCAAAACCATCCGCCGCGCACACGCGGCCGGGCTGCAGGTCCTGCTCGACTTCCATTATTCCGACGACCTGGGCCGATGGCGGCAAGCAGATCGCGCCGGCAGCGTGGGCGAACCTCAACGCCGACGGTCAGGTCAAGGCGCTTCACGACTATACGCTCGAGACGCTGAAGCAACTCGATGCCGAGCACCAGATGCCCGAGATGGTGCAGGTCGGAAACGAGACCAATCCGGAATTGCTTGGCGGCAAGGTCCCAGGCCAGCCGATCAACTGGGAGCGCAACGCGCGCCTGCTGAACGCCGGCATCGAGGCAGTGCAGGAGGCGGGTCGAACCGGATCGATCGCTCCCAGGATCATGCTGCACATCGCGCAGCCGGAGAACATCCTCCCATGGTTCGACGCGGCAGCGAAGGCAGGCGTGCACGGCTACGACATCATCGGCATGAGCTATTACGCAAATGGTCGAAGTGGAATCTGGCGCAGCTGAAGGACACGATTGCAGAGGCAAAGAGGCGCTATGGCAAGGACGTCATCGTGGTCGAGACGGCCTATCCGTTCACGCTTCAAAACGCGGATTCAATGGGCAATCTTCTTGGCGATGACTCGCTGATACCTGCCTATCCGGCCACGCCCGAAGGCCAGCACCGGTATATGGTCGACCTGACGCAGCTCACCGTCGACGCAGGCGGAATCGGCGTCGTCTATTGGGAGCCAATTGGGTATCGACGCAGTGCAGAACGCCGTTCGGCAAAGGCTCAGGCTGGGAGAACGCGACCTGGTTCGACGAGCAAGCAGCACGAGGCGCTGCCCGTGTTCGAATGGCTGCACCACAAGTATCGCCGGCCCCCGGCCCCGAAAGGCGAGCGCGGCTAGATCACCACCAGGTCGCGTAGAGAGCGATCAGGATCAGGATCACGCCGAGCGCGCCGGCATTGAAGCCGGTGCTCGTCTTGTAGCGCACGTCGCGCGGTGTCGATCGTGTCGACGTCCGGCCGCTGCGGCGTCGCCAGCGAAACGACGACCGCGAGCACCAGCGATACGAGGAACACGACGCCCATCCGGTTGATGAAAGGCGTCAGATAGTCGTTCATGCCCTGCGAGAAGGCCGACGCCGGCAGCGTGTATTTCATGATCGTCGAAAGCAGGACCGAGGTCACTGCGGCGACGATCGCGCCGGCCTCGGTGGCCCGCTTCCAGAACAGGCCGAGCAGGAAGATGACCGTGATCCCCGGCGTGAAGAAGCCGCTGAATTCCTGGATGTACTGGAAGGCCTGTTCGGAGCTTCCGACCAGCGGCCGGCGACGAGGATGGCGATGATGATGGCGATGATCGCGCGTCATCTCGCCCGACCAGCACGAGATGCTTTTCCTCGCCTGGCTCTCGGCGCGTGTCGTCCTCGGCTCGCGTCCGCTCGCCCTCGGAACTTGGCGTAGAGGTCGAGCGTGAAGATGGTGGCGATCGAATTGATCTTGGACGCGGTCGACGCGATGATCGCCGCGACCAGCGCCGCGAAGACGAGGCCGAGCAGCCCGGGCGGCAGCAGCCGCATCATCGTCGGATAGGCTTCGTCGGGCTTGCGCAAGCCCCGGCGCGAGCACCACTGCGGCAATGCCCGGAAGCACGATGATCACCGGCATCAGCAGCTTCAGGAAGGCGGCGAAGATCACGCCCTTCTGCGCCTCGTCGAGGCTCTTCGCCGCGAGCGCGCGCTGGATGATGTACTGGTTGAAGCCCCAGTAGGCTGATGTTCGCGATCCACATGCCGCCGATCAGCACGCAGAGGCCCGGCAGGTCGATGTAGTGCGGATCGCCCTTCTTCGAGGATCATGTGGAAGTGATCGGGCGCGGCTGCGTGACGAGCTTGTGCGAAGCCGCGCGACCACGCCCGCCCGCCGCCGATCTTGCTCGAGGGTCAGGAAGGCGACGACCAGGCCGCCGAGCACCAGCAGGGTCACCTGGACGATGTCGGTCAGCGCCACCGCCTTGAGGCCGCCGCGGATCTGGTAGAGCAAAGCGAAGGCGCCGAGGATGACCAGCGCGACGTTCTGGTCGATGCCGGCGACCTTGTTCACCGCGATCGAGCCGAGCCAGATGATCGAGGTCAGGTTCACGAACACGTAGAGCGCGAGCCAGAAGATCGCCATGATGATCGGCAGCGACCTGCCCGTACCGCCGGTCGAGGAACTGCGGCATCGTGTAGATGTGGTTCTTGAGGAAGATCGGCAGGAAGAACTTGCCGACGATCAGCAGGGTCGCCGCCGCCATCCATTCGTAGGAGGCGATGGCGAGGCCGATCGCATAGCCGGAGCCCGACATGCCGACGATCTGCTCGGCCGAGATGTTGGCGGCGATCAGCGACGCGCCGATCGCCCACCAGGGCAGGTTCTTCGATGCGAGGAAATAGTCGGACGTGTCCTTCTCGTGCCCGGCCTTCTCGCGCGACTGACCCATTGGGCGAGGCTGAAGATGCCGATCGCGTAAGCGATGACGACAATGAGATCGATCGTCGAAAGGCTCATCCCCGCTCCCCTCAGCCGCGGTCACCCGCGAACAATGTAGGACGAACCTAAAGAAGGGTTCGCCCAAGTCCAGCGGTCAATCAGCGGCGAATGACTGTCGTTTCGTACGGCCGCAATTGGAGGTGGCCGCGGACTCGACGAGCGTGGAGCAAGTCGCGGCCGCTTACGGCGTAGGACGCGGCTCGGTCTGATAGATCGGCGACGATTACCAGTCGCTCACCATCGCCAGATCGTTCCACGGCGAGGATGTTCGGAGGCGTATCGAGTACGGTCTGATTTCCGTCGGCGATTGCCGGATGCGCGCGCCTGAGCGCCAGGAGTTTGCGATAATGGCTCAGTAGCGACTGAGGGTCGCGGTCCTCCTCGGCGACCGAGACGCCGTCGTTGTCCTTCGCAAAACGCTCCGTCCAGTAGGTCTTCGGACGCTTGTACCAATCGGCCTGGCCGACCGCTTCGGTCTTCGCGCTCCACTCGAAGGCTTCGCGGTCGCCGATGTCCTTCTCGTCCGATTTATACTCCGGGCGCGGGGCGCCACGCATGCCGAGCTCTTGCCCATAATAAATCAGCGGCGTGCCTTTGAGCAGGATGACGAGTGTCGCTGCCGTGCGAAGTTTTTCCGGCGTGATTCCCGGGTCCGAAGCGATGCGTTGCATGTCGTGGTTTTCGACGAAGACCAGTTCGTGCTTGCCCGAAGGAATTGCGCGCCGGAACTGATTGATGGCGGCTACAATCTTGGACTTGTCGAAGCTCCGGATCGCGGTGACGAGGGGAAAAGCGAACGCGGCGTCTACTCCGCCGCGACGAAGGAAGTCTGCGCCGTCGCCCCAATCCCACTGCTCGGCGATCAAATGTAGCCGCGGGTTCGTCGCTCGCAGCTTCGCGAACACCGGCTTCCAGAAAGTGTCGAACAGGTTGGTCAGGATGTGTTTGTTGTCGAGGTCGTCCATCATGTGATCGAGACGGGAACCGTCGACGCCGTCCGAGAAGTCCCCGTCGCCGTTCGGATCGACCCAGCGAAGCAAATAATCAGTCGCCCAGTCCCGGAACTTCGGCGACTTCATGTTGAGTGTGGTGATGCCCGTTTCCGCGCCCGGAAAGCGCTGCGCGATCGTGATCCCGAACGGACCCTCCTCGGGCTTTGTGTTATTCGGCCCGTGAAAGATCAGGAAGTCGCTGTACGGCGACGAAGGATTGCCGAGCGCCGATTTGAACCAGGGGTGGTCATAGGCGATGTACTGAAATTCCTCGTCGAGATAGAGCTTCATCTCGCGCGCGTGGATTGCCCGGAGCAGGCTTCGGAAATCGCCCATGGTCCCGAATTCGGGATCGACACCCTCGAAATCGCTGGCGAAGTAGTTGTGATAGAAATCCGATGGGTAGAGCGGCGTCAGGAGGATCGAGGTGACGCCAAGGCGCTGGAGATAGGGAAGGCTCTGCTCGATTCCCTTGATGTCTCCCTCACGGTCGCCATTGCTGTCGCGCATCGAGCGGGTGAAGATCTGGTAGAAGAGTTCGTGTTCCAGCTGTGCGGGCGGGGCGGCGACGGCGGGGGCTGCCATCTGGTTTATTGCCGCCGCGCCCGCACTGGGAACACACAAGGACATCCCCAAGAGGTACGCGAGCTGCCGCTTCACGCGGCGAGCCTCGCGAAGTCAGGCGTTCTGTTCCAGCGCATCGGCGGAACGCCGCCGTCGTCCGGCGGGAGAAGATGCTCGACGCGTTTGCGAAGCGGCTCTGGCCAATCGAGCGCGGTTGAAGGTTGAGCGACACTCGACCGGATGTCGTCGCCGCGCATGAAGCCGTTGTACGCGAGTGCTCGCATGGGTGCCGGCATCGACGACCAGTGCGGCATGTACCAGAGCGTGAGTAGCGGCCGCTCTTCGGAGCTGCGATTGGCAAAAGCGCTGTGGATCAAACGGGCGTCGCCGACGAGTATGTCGCCGGCCTTCACCGGCACGGCAAACTGATCGGGATGATCCGCATAGGCCGGATTGGAGGGGTCCGAATAACCCTGCATGTCCTCGGAATGCGCTGACTCGAGATGGTGCAGAGGATGCTGGGCCAGGTGCGATCCCGGGATTACTCGCAGGCAGCCATTCTCGGGAGTCGTGTCAGTGAGATAAATCATGACGAACAGCTGTTGCGCGCGCACCTGGTAGCTGGTTGGATCGTCCCAGCCCCACCAGTCCTGGTGCCAGAATAAAGGCGGTCCTCCAGCCGGCTTCGAGATCAGGAATCCGCCCGTCCAGCGCGCGTCGGTTGCGCCGCAATCGCGTAACAGACGCTCGATCGCGGGAGAGCTGACGATGTCGGCATATTCCGGGTTGTCGCCGAGGTGAATGAGCGATCCGTTCGACCGGACCGCTTCCCGGGCTTCCTGGCTCTCACGAAACAGAGTTGCCTGTGCGCGCATGAGCAGCGATTCGATCAGCGTCGGCTTGAGCGCGCCGGGCGAATGGACGAAACCGAACTGCTCCAGCTGTCGAGCAATCGGCGACGGAAACATGATGCGGGCCATGCTCGCAGCTTACGTCAGACCTGAATCCGTTTGGCGACCACTCCTGTCCAGATTTCGCGCATAAACTATTCTGGATTTGACCTGCTTTCGATACCACCAGAGAAAGCAGTGCTTGCTCAAAGTCGGTTTAACTATCATTGAATTGCTGGATGGCGCTTCGCCCGATCTGTGAGCCGATCGAACTGCCGCTAGGAGCGGCGGTTCTGGCAGAGCATGTGACCATCGCCGCCGAAGCACCGCAGCTCGGCAGCTTCCGCCATTTTCACGACGTCGCGGAGCTCGTCCTGTTCCGCCGGGTGCGCGGCGAATTCATTTCGGGCGGTCATCGGCACAGGTTGACTGATGGCGCTGTCGCCTTCGCTCCTTCGATGCAAAGTCACGATTACCTCCTCGCTGGCGGGGAGATGGAATGGCTGCTGGTGCAGATCGATCCGTATCTCGTCCAATTGCTCGCAAGGCGACCGGAGCTGGCAAGGTTGGCGCGGCCGTTTTGCGTAACTCCTGACCAGTCCACGCGCGAACGCATGAGTGCATTGGGCGACTGGCTGGTCGAGGCTGCGCCCGATGCGGCCAATCCTGCGATCGAACGGATCGTCGAGCTGCTGCTGATCGCTGCGGCGGAGGCGCCGAAGCTCGACGCGGAGACCGCGGACGAGGGCGCCACTGGGTTCGACCGGTTGCTCCCGGTACTGGAGCGCCTGAGGTCCGGGCCGATGGAGCCGATTTCGTTGGATGCGGCTGCATCCATGTGCGCTCTTTCGCCGGCATATTTCTCGCGACGCTTCAAGCAGGCGATGGGCATGAACTTCACAGAATATGCACGCGTCTACCGGCTTCATTTGGCTGCCCGACGACTGGCGACTACCGGGTCGCCGGTGTCGGAAATTTGCTACTCGCTAGCCTTTTCGAGCCCGTCGCATTTCACCGCGCGATTTCGCGACCGCTTCGGTATGACTCCGCGTGAATACAGGAACAGCGCGCGCTATCGCTCGGCTGCGCAGGGGAGGGTGAATGAGCAGTCCTGAGGTTAACGAGAAGCCGCGTCAATCCGCAGCCTCGTTGTGGAACATTTCCTTCGGATTCCTCGGCATCCAGGTCGGATTCGCGCTTCAGACGGCGAACATGAGCCGCATCTTTCAGTCGCTTGGATCGAGCCTCGATGACCTTCCTGCACTGTGGATTGCCGCGCCGCTCACGGGCCTGTTGGTGCAGCCGATCATTGGCCATCTATCGGATCGCACGTGGTTCGGCCGAATGGGTCGGCGGCGGCCTTATTTCCTCGCGGGAGCGGTCCTCGCCGCGTTTTCTCGTCCTGATGCCGCTTTCGTCTTCGCTGCTCATGGCGGCCGTGCTGCTGTGGACGCTCGATGCGAGCCTCAACATCTCGATGGAGCCGTTCCGCGCTTTTGTCGGCGATATGCTGCGCAAAGATCAGCACACCGCCGGATATGCGGTGCAGACCGCCTTCATCGGCGTGGGAGCGGTCATCGGTTCGATCTTTCCCTGGCTGCTCGACAAGGAGGGAGCGTCGAACGTCGCCACCGCAGGCATTCCCGATACCGTTCGGTACAGCTTCTGGTTCGGTGGCGCCGCGTTGCTCGCCGCCGTGCTTTGGACGGTGGTCAGCACACGCGAGTATTCGCCGGAAGAAATGACGGCGTTTGGCGTGGCCGACGAACATGCCGCCGAGGAGCAGACGGTTCAGGCCCTTGCGAACCGCAGTTTTGGAACGAGCTTGGTCTGGGCCACAGTCGGAATCGCGGTGATCTTCTCGGTAGCCCGTTGGAACCTCGAGAAAGAAGTCTACCTGCTTGGCGCCCTGCTGATCGCGTACGGTATTGCCGATGCTGCCGGAATTGCGCTGGCGAGGCGTGGCCACACGAGCAACATGCTCGCCAACATCGTCGGCGACTTCTCGGGCATGCCGCCGATCATGAAGCGGCTGGCCGTGGCCCAATTCTTCAGTTGGTCTGCGCTGTTCATCATGTGGATCAACACCACGCCGGTCGTCGCCCGGAACTTCTATCTGTCACCCGATCCGGCAAGCGCGGGATACCAGGATGCGGGCAACTGGGTCGGGGTCCTGTTCGCGGTTTACAATGGCGTTGCCGCCATCGTCGCTCTAGCGCTGCTTCCGCGGCTGGCCGAGGCAATCGGCAAGGCGAGAACGCATCTGCTGTGCCTGCTCTGCGGAGCGGCGGGCTACGCCAGCTTCTTCGTCATTCACGATCCGAAGATGCTGGTGATTTCGGAAATCGGCATTGGGATCGCGTGGGCATCGATCCTGGCGATGCCCTACGCCATCCTCGCCAGCAGCCTGCCCCAGCGGAAGCTCGGCATCTACATGGGGTTGTTCAACATTTTCATTGTCGTCCCGCAGCTGCTAGTGGCCACCGTCATGGGCTCGATTATGAAGGCTTTCTTCCCCGACCAGCCGATCTGGACGATGCTTGCCGCGGCGCTGGTGATGGCAATCGCTGCCGTTGCAATGCTCAGGGTAAAAGGCGTCGATTAATCGGGAAATGGTGGACGCACTAGGGCTCGAACCTAGGACCCGCTGATTAAGAGTCAGCTGCTCTACCAACTGAGCTATGCGTCCACTGCCGTGAGGCGGATGCTCCGGCGGTTTGGTTTCGCCTTGAGCGGCGGCGCCGGTAGCATGCGGTTAGTTGGGGCGCAACCGCGCCGTTTCAACCCTGCCTCGAGCCTGTGCGCTGCTGCCGCTCGAGCGCCATCAGAAGTCCGAGGCACAGCATCACCGTCATCACCGCCGATCCGCCGAAGCTAACGAGCGGCAACGGCACGCCAACGACCGGCGCAAGTCCCATCACCATCATCAGGTTGATCGCCACATAGAAGAAAATGGTCATCGACAGTCCGGCGGCGGCGAGCTGGCCGAAGCGCGAACGCGAATTCGCGCTGACCTTCATTCCCCAGCGGATAACCAGCCCGAAGGCGAGGATCACGGCCACTCCGCCGACAAGGCCCCATTCCTCGGCCATGGTCGCGAAGACGAAGTCGGTATGCCCTTCGGGAAGGTAATCGAGGTGGCTCTGGCTGCCGTGGAGGAAGCCTTTGCCCCAGATCCCGCCCGACCCGATCGCGATCTTCGACTGTGCGATGTGATAGCCGGCTCCCAGCGGGTCGCTCTCGGGATCGAGGAAGACGTCGATCCGCTTGCGCTGGTAGCCGTGCATCATGTGGTACGCGACCGGCGCTGCCACGGCTGCCGCGGCGGCCGGTGCGATGAAGATCCACAGCGGAAGGCCAGCGAGGAACATCACCGAGACCCCGCAGAGCATCACCATGATGCACGTGCCTAAGTCGGGCTGGACGAGGATCAGGAAGGCGGGGACGGCAAGGAGAACTCCTGCAGGCCAGATCGCACGCCATTTACGGATCTCGGCAGCGGGTACGAGCTCGTAGAAGCGCGCGAGAGTCAGCACGATCGCCGGTTTCATGAACTCGGACGGCTGCAGCCTGACGGGACCCAGGTCGAGCCAGCGCTGGGCGCCCTTGCTGACGAAGCCAAGCGCCTCGACCCCGATCAGCATGATCAAGGTCATCCCGTAGAGCGGAAAGGCGATCGATTTGATCGTCGCCTCTCTCATCCAAGACATGCAGATGGCGACGCACAGGAAGAACAGGAAAATGATGCCCTGCTTGACTGCCCAGGGCTCGGCCGAGCCACCTGCGGCCGAATAGAGCACGACCAGGCCGAACGAGGCGATCGCCGCGACGAGAAAGATCAAGCGCCACGGTAGCCGCGCGAGCGGCCTCGGAATGATCGCCGATGTGATCATGCCTGCTTGGCGGGGAGGGGCGGCAGGCCGTTCGCTTCGCGCCAGGCGGCGGTCTTGCGCGCGATCCGCTCGTCGAGCGTGCCGCCGATACTTTGCTCGAACGTATCGAGGGCGGCGAGCGCCTTTTGCTTGTCGTACAGAAAGGTGAGCGTGTCGCGGATCAGCGGTGCTGCGACAGCGGCGCCGAAACCGCCGTGCTCGACGACCGTCCCCGCTGCGTAGCGCGGATTGTCGAACGGCAGGAAGGCCATGAACAGCGAGTGGTCGCGCAGCTTCCAGGTCGCGCTCGTGTAATTCCCGCGCTCGCTGGCGCTGAGATTGTGAGTTTGGGCCGTGCCCGTCTTCCCGGCCATCTGAATGTCGGGAATCGGGAACTTGGCTGCAGCTGCGGTGCCATGATCCACGACGCCCCACATGGCCTTACGGATGAAGTCCAAATGATCCTGCCCGACCTCAAGCTCGGCTTGCGGCACGATCGCCTTGTTCTTGAGCAGACGCGGAATGACGCGTTTTCCGGTCGCGAGGCGGCTGGCCATCACGGCGACTTGGAGGGGGTTGATGAGGACCATGCCTTGGCCGATCGACATGTTGACCGTGTCGTATCCCTGCCACTTGCGATGATATTTGCGCATCATCCATTCGGGGTCCGGGATCGTGCCGTAACGCTGATTGTCGAAGGGCAGGTCGAATTTCTCGCCGAAACCCATCGAGCGGACCATCGGGGAGAGCTTCTCGGCGCCGACGCGCAGGCACATCGTGTAGAAGTAAACGTCGCAACTGTGGACGACCGCCCCGTCCATATCGAGAGGCCCATGATGCTTGTCGCAATGGAAGACGTGGTTGCCGAGCGGGAACGCGCCGGTGCAATTGACAATCTGCTTTCGGTCGACACCGGCATTGAGAAGGGCGAGCGCCATGCTGGGCTTGATCGTCGAACCCGACGGGTAAAGGCTCTCCACCGTCTTATCGAGCAGTGGCAGGTGGTCATCTCCCGATAGCATCTTCCACTCGGCCTGACTGACGCCGTCCGAGAAATTGTTCGGGTCGAAAGACGGCATCGACGGCATCGCCAGGATGTCGCCGGTGGTGACGTCGATGACGACTACGGAAGCAGACTGGTCGCCTATCCGCCGAGCTGCATATTCATGGAGGTCGGCGTCGATCGTCAGCTGGACCGTGCCGCCGCTGATGTCGGGCTTGGGCTCGAGCTCCTTGACCAGCTTGCCCCGGGCCGTCACCTCGACACGTTGGCCGCCGGGCTGACCGCGCAGCGTTTGTTCCAGTTCCTTTTCGAGGCCTTCCTTGCCGATCTTCACACCTGGTACGAGGAGGAGGGGGTTCTTGTTCTCCTTCTCATATTCCGCGGCGGAGGCGGCGCCGACGTAGCCAACGAGCTGCCCGACCGCCGATCCGGCGGGATAGAAACGGGTGAAACCCTGGGACGCTGCAACGCCAGGTAGATCAGGCAGGCGGACCGTGATCGCTGCATATTGCTCGTAAGGGACGTTGTCGGCGACGGAGACTGGCTGGAAACCGCGCGACTGCGCAAGCTCCCGTCGGATCCGCTCGACCTCGTCGGGTTCCAGATCGAGCAGCTTCGCTACTGACGGCACAACGTCCAAGCCCTTGTCGAGCTGCTGCGGGATGATGTCGACCCGGAAGCTCGCCTTGTTGATGGCGATCGGCTTTCCGTAGCGGTCGATGAGCCAGCCGCGCCGGGGCGGGACTGGGATCAACTGGACGCGATTGCTCTCGCTCAGCAGCTGGTATTTTTCGTTTTCCGCGATCGCCAGCCAGCCGAGCCGGCCGACGAGGAGGCCGCCGACAGCGACCTGCGCTCCGCCAAGGACGAGCATCCTTCGCGAGAAGGTGATCGATTGATGCGCGCTGGTGATCCGGATCGGCTTCATCGGCCGAGCCTCCACGCGTCGAAGCGTGACACGAGCCAGGCGCTGAGCGGGAATGCGCAGATCGAGATCAGCAGTTGCGGGGCCATCATCGAAAAGGGAACGTCCGCGCCGTTCAGGCTTGCGACCTGCCATTGCAGCCATTCGTCAAGCGCGATCAGCACCGTCGCAACCATCCACTCGATCCAGTAATCGCGCCACATGGTACGGCGGTCGATGAGATCGAGCGCCAGCATGGTCGCACTCCACAAAGCTATTGAAAAGCCTATCGGATATCCAGTGAACAGGTCGTTGACCAGGCCAAGGGGCGCTGCCCACCAGGTCGGCCAGGGATCGGCTCGCAACAGCCGCCAGCTGATAAGGACGAGATAGCCGAAATCCGGAAACCAACCGCTCGTCGACACGATCGGAAGGGCCGCGAGCAGAGATGCGAGGACTACCATTGCCGCGGGGACGTATCCGGCGAACCGGTTCGGTTCCTGCCCGAACCGCTTGGGCTGTGAAAGCGCGGCGCGGACCATCAAGGTGCACTCGCCGCCGGTTCCTTTTCGGCGGCGATGGCGGCGGGCTCAAACGGCGGCTCGACGATTGCGAAGCTGGTCGTCGACGGATCGGCAAGCGGAAGCGCGATAGCGCCGTCGTCCTTGAGCTTGATGACGCGCGCGAGCGGCACGAGCGGAGGATAAAGGCCGCCAGTGCCGGAGGTGATGACGAGGTCTCCGGGCCGGAACGGGTTTCGGCCCACTTCCAGCGGGCGCACCTCGACCGTCCCGTCGCCGCGCCCCTGGACGATCACCGGGATATCGATTCGAAGCAGGCGAGCAGGGACGATGCTCGTACGGTCGGACACCAGCAGGACTCGCGAGGCGAGGGCGCCGACATCAATGATCCGGCCCACGAGGCCGGTTGGTGAACGCACCGGCATGCCTTCGCGGATCCCGTCCTGGGCGCCGGCGGAAAGAATCGCGAATCGGCGCGGACTATTGAACGAGGAGCCGACGATGCGGCCGACGGCGACGGTTTCGCGCGCATGCTGGCGCAGCTGGAGCGCGGCCTTCAGCTGGAGGTTCTCCTGGAAGATCGCTTTCGCCTCGACCATCCGCTGGAGCATCGCGTGGTTTTGGCGCTTGAGATCGCCATTCTGGCGAACCGCATCCCAATAGTCGCCGGCGCCGGTAACCAGGCCTTCAGCGGTGGCGGTGACCTCGTGGAGGGCGCTGGCGACGGGCCCGGTGACGTCGAGCGCGGCTCCGCGCAATTGATCGAACGTCTTGGGCGCGACCAGCGAGACGACGAGCAGGATAAGGCCGACGATGATGCCGGCGATCACACCCAGGAAGCTGAAGAATAGCCCGTATTGGGCTCGACGCGACCAGCCAGGACGCGCGGTCGCCACCGCTCAGCGCTCCGCTATGCGGTCTGGAGCACGCCGCGGAACTGCTCTTCCTCCAGCGCGCGGCCGGTGCCGAGAGCGACGCAGGTGAGCGGATCGTCGGCGACGGTGACGGGTAGGCCGGTCTCGTCGCGGAGCACCTCGTCCAGGCCCTGCAGAAGCGCTCCGCCCCCGGTCAGGACGATGCCTTGATCGCAAATGTCCGCTGCCAGTTCAGGCGCCGTGTTCTCGAGCGCGATGCGGACTCCCTCGACGATCGTTCCGACGGGCTCCGAAAGCGCTTCGGCGATCTGACCCTGATTGATTGAGATTTCCTTGGGCACGCCGTTGACGAGGTCGCGGCCCTTGATGTGAACAGTCTTGCCGATGCCGTCGACGGGGGGCTTGGCGATTCCGACTTCCTTCTTAATGCGCTCCGCCGTGGCTTCGCCAATCAAGAGGTTGTGGTTGCGGCGGACGTAGGAACTGATCGCTTCGTCCATCTTGTCGCCGCCAACGCGGACCGAGGTCGTATAAGCAAGACCGCGCAGCGAGAGAACTGCGACCTCGGTCGTTCCGCCGCCAATATCGACGACCATCGATCCGATCGGAGCCGTCACCGGCATGTCCGCGCCGATTGCCGCTGCCATGGGCTCCTCAATCAGATAGACCGCGCTCGCGCCCGCATTCGAAGCAGCGTCGCGAATCGCGCGGCGCTCGACCGAAGTCGAGCCGCTCGGCACGCAGATCACGATTTCCGGAAAGCGCCAGGCGCGCATCTTGCCGCCATGTACCTTGTGGATGAAGTGCTTGATCATCTGCTCGGCGACGTCGATGTCCGCGATGACTTCGTCGCGAAGGGGCCGGATCGCCTCAATCTGGTCGGGCGTCTTGCCCATCATCAACTTCGCGTCCTCGCCTACGGCCTTCACCTTCTTGACGCCGTTGACGGTCTCGATCGCCACAACCGAGGGTTCATTGAGGACGATGCCGCGGCCTCGAACGTAAACAAGCGTATTGGCGGTTCCGAGGTCGATCGCCATGTCGTGCGACATCCATTTGAACCAACGATTCCAGAACATTCGTACCCCGTCTCTCGCCCTTGTTGGCACCCGGCGTTAACCACGCCAAAGCTTAATTAAGAATTGGTAACCGACCATTGAATGCCGTCTGAATTTCTTGGAAAAATCAGTGCTTCGCCGGTTGCCTCGGATTGGGATAAGACCCCTGACATGTCAATAAGAAGGCTACCCGCCGAACTTATCAATCGCATTGCTGCGGGTGAGGTCGTGGAGCGGCCCGCCAGCGCCCTCAAAGAACTGGTTGAAAATTCACTCGATGCCGGCGCTTGTCATGTCAGTGTGAGGCTGAGCGCGGGCGGGCTCGAGCTCATTGAGGTGGCCGACGACGGCTGCGGAATGGCGCCCGATGAAATGCGGCTCGCACTCGAACGTCACGCGACCTCGAAGCTTTCCGGCGATGCAATCGATCGGGTGACGAGCTTCGGGTTCCGCGGAGAGGCGCTTCCGTCAATAGCGAGCGTCTCGCGGCTGGCGCTCGAAAGCCGGGTACGGGGCGCCGACGGCTGGCGAATCGTGGTCGACCATGGCGCCGAGAAAGGAGAGGGGCCTGCGGCGCTTCCTCCCGGGACGCGAATCAAGGTCGAGGGGCTGTTCGACAAGGTACCTGCGCGGCGGAAGTTTCTGCGCTCGCCGAGGGCGGAATATGCGGCATGCCTCGATGCGGTGAAGCGGCTCGCGATGGCGAAGAGCGACGTCGCTTTCACACTCGACCATGATGGGCGACGAATCCTAACGTTGGCGCCGGCGAAGCCGCCCGTCCGGGTGGCGGAGCTGCTGACTCACGAGCTCGACCGGCACGGGATTGGGATCGATTTCGCGCGCGCCGGAATGCGGCTAACCGGCGTGATCAGCCTGCCGACGTTCAACCGCGGCACCCCCGTCCAGCAGTTCCTGTTCGTGAACTCCCGCCCAGTAAAGGATCGGCTCCTCGTGGGAGCGCTGCGCGGCGCGTATCGCGACCTGATCGCCCGCGACCGCCATCCCATCGCCGCGCTGTTCCTCGACGTTCCGCTGGAACAAGTGGACGTCAACGTCCACCCGGCAAAGACCGAGGTCCGCTTTCGCGATCCAAGTGCCGTTCGCGGGCTCATCGTCGGCGGACTGCGGCGAGCGCTGGACGAAGAAAGCCAGCGCAGCGCGGCGCGTGAGCAAGCCGCCGCACCGGTCATGTGGATGACGAGTGCGATGTACGATGAAGTGCTTCCCCGTCATCCCAGTGAAAGCGGGGATCCGCCTGTTCTTTCTCCAATAGAAGGAAGACAGACCCCGGCGTTCGCTGGCGTGACGACATTAGCTGATACGCAGCGCCTCTTCGCAGGTGCACCAGCAGCCCGTGCCGAACCGGCAGTCGATCCTGTCCCCAGCTTCCCGCTCGGCGTCGCGCGCGGTCAGGTCGCCGCCACCTATATCGTCGCCGAGGCGGAGGACGGCCTCGTCATCGTCGATCAGCACGCCGCGCACGAGCGGCTCGTGCTCGAGAAGATGCGTGCGGCACGCGAGGGCGGCACGGTCGCTCGGCAGGCGCTGCTGATGCCAGAGGTCGTCGAGCTAGAAGAGCCCGATTGCGACCGCATTGAAGGCGCCGCCGCGGACTTGGCAGAGCTTGGCCTGGAGGTAGAGCGCTTCGGTCCGGGCTCTATTCTCGTGCGAACGGTCCCCGCGGTACTCGGGAAGACCGATATTCCGGGACTCCTCGCCGACCTTGCCGGCGAAATCGCCGAGCTCGGCGGTCCGCTCAGCCTTCGCGAAAAGCTCGACCTCGTTGCAGCGACCATCGCCTGCCACGGCTCCGTCCGTGCCGGCCGCGTGCTGTCCGTCACGGAGATGAACGCGCTGCTTCGCGAGATGGAGGTCACGCCGCGCTCGGGCCAATGCAACCATGGCCGCCCGACCTGGGTGAAGCTCGGCCATTCGGAGATCGAAAAGCTGTTCGGCCGCAAGTAGCTTGTCGGAAACCATTGACCTGCTAAGGCGGCGGTAGGGAATGGGGTCTCCCTTTTAACCGCCGATCGGCTGATGGCTCCTACAGGCGCACTAGTGCCGCAGTAGGAGGCCTATGCTTTACCTGATCGTCTTTCTGGGTGCCGGAATCGGAGGAGCGCTTCGACACGGCGTTAACGTCGCCGCGACACGGCTTTTCGGCTTTGGCTTTCCGTACGGGACGTTCATCGTGAACGTCGCCGGATCATTCGTCATGGGCCTTCTTGCCGGCTTCTTCGCCTACCGCGCGGGCATTCCCCAGCATGTCCGCCTGTTCCTGACGACTGGGATTCTCGGCGGCTTCACAACATTTTCGACCTTCTCGCTGGATGCTGCGGTGCTCATCGAACGCCACTCGTTCGGTTTGGCTGCGGGATATCTCGTCGGAAGCGTCGCTGCGGGACTTGCGGCGTTGTTCTTCGGGCTGGCGGTCTTTAGGAGCGCCGGACACCTTCCGTAAGAACATACCCAATGAACATCGACCTCATCCCCATCGGCGACGATCCGCCCAACACCGTCAACGTCATTATCGAAGTCCCCGTCGGCGGCGAACCGGTGAAGTACGAGTTCGACAAGAAGTCGGGCGCGTTGTTCGTCGACCGCATCCTTCACACGCCGATGCGCTACCCGGCGAATTACGGCTTCGTTCCGCACACGCTTTCGCCCGACGGCGATCCCATAGATGCGCTGGTCATCGCCCGATCCTCGTTCGTGCCTGGCTGCGTGGTGCGCGCTCGGCCGATCGGTGTCCTGTTCCTGGAGGACGAGCATGGCGGCGACGAGAAGCTGATCTGCGTACCAGTGGATTCGACCTTCCCTTATTATTCGGACGTCGGCGAGCGGCAGGATCTGCCATCGATCATTTTCGCGCAGATCGAGCATTTCTTCACGCACTACAAAGACCTCGAGCCTGATAAATGGGTCCGCGTCGGGCGCTGGGGACATGCGGAAGAGGCTCGACGCGTGCTGATGGAAGCGATCGAACGGGCAATCGAGAAAGCTCAGGAACACACCTGAGCGCGACTTTTCAGGGCACTTCTGTTAGAGAAGCGCCGTCCCCGGAAGGAGGCGCGCGATGGCCACCCATGACCGCATCTATTTCGCTCGCCGAGCAGCCGAGGAGCAGGAGCTCGCTTTGAGCTCCGAAGATCCGGAGGTCGCTGATGCGCATCGCAAGATGCAGCGCGCCTATTTGGAGCGGGCGAGCGTCGGGGACCGGCCGGCGATCCAGCTTCCGCCGCAGCCGATCGTCTAGCCTTTCTCGCTGTCTTCGAAGCGCCTGTAGGTCTCATCGAGCATGGTCGAGCGCGCTTCAACACGTGCCTTCTCGAGCCGCCCGTACCCGCTGGCCTCTTCGTCCCTAAGTTCGTCAGCGAATTTTCCCGCGCGGACTTCGGCGAGGACCTCCGCCATTCGTTCGCGAACGCCTTGATCGATGATCCGCTTGCCACCGAGCAACGATCCCAGCTCGGCCGTATTGGAGATCACTTCCTTCATTCCCGCGATTCCACGGGCTTCGATCAGTTCCGCGATCAGATGCAGCTCGCCGACACATTCGAGATAGGCGACTTCAGGAGCCACTCCGCCCGCGATGAGCGTTTCGAACCCGGCGACCAGCAGTTCGGGAACGCCGCCCCAGACGACCGCCTGCTCGTTGAAGAGATCGGCTTCCGCTTCTTCCGCGAAAGATGACGCGATGAGCCCGGCGCGAGCGCAACCGATCGCCTGGCCGTAAGCGAGCGCGATTGCCCCGGCATTTCCGGTCGCGTCCTGTTCCACGGCCCAGAGGCCGATCATGCCTTTGCCGTTCTTGTAGAGCGACCGAAGCGCTGTTCCGGGCCCCTTTGGCGCGACCATGAAGACGTCGAGATCGGCGCGCGGGACGACAAAACCGAAGCGGACCGAAAGGCCGTGGCTGAAACCCAGGGCGGCGCCTTCCCGCAGGCGCGGCTCGATCTCGCGATAAAGACCGGCGTGTGTTTCGTCGGGCGCCAGCATCATGACCACGTCGGCCGAAGCGACTGCCTCGTCGAGGAGCGCGGTCTGGATCCCCGCCGCCTCGACCTCCACCATGCTTCCGGACCCGCCGCGGAGCCCGACCACGACTTTGATCCCGCTGTCCTTCAGGTTCAGCGCTTGTGCGCGGCCCTGATTGCCGTAGCCGATGATCGCCACGCGTCGGCCCTCAAGAGGCGATCGATCGATGTCCGCGTCACGCAGCAGCTCCATGCGCGCGGCCTAGCCCTTCGGCTGCAGCAGGGCCAGCGCTTCGGGCAGCCGGTCGAGATCGAGCGGCTCCCTTAAACGGGGCCAGTCGGCTGGGGGCTGATGCGCGAACCACGTATATTGCCGCTTGGCATAGCGCCGCGTCGCCTGTTGACCGGCAGCGACCGCTTCGTCGAGAGAGCTGCTGCCGAGCAGACATGCGGAGAGCTCTGAAACGCCGATCGCGCGCATCACCGGAAGATTCAAATTGAGCTTCCGCGCGAGCAGCGACTCCACCTCCGAGGTGGCGCCGCTGTCGACCATGCGCGCGAAGCGATCGTCACACCTGGCGTAGAGCCATTTCCGCGGCGGCAGCAGGATCAGGGGCCGAAGCTCGACCGTCGAGGCGATCCCGCCCTCGCGTTGCTTCTGCCACTCGGAAAGCGTTCGGCCCGTGGAAATGATCACTTCGAGGGCCCGGTTGATCCGCGTCGTGTCGCCAGTATTGAGCCGCGAGGCTGCATCCGCGTCGAGCGTCTGCAGCTTCATTTGATTTTCTTCGACGGGCGCGCTGCGCACGCGCGCGCGCACCTCGGGGTCGATGGCAGGGATCGGTGCGATTCCGTCGAGGAGCGTCCGCAAATAAAGGCCGGTCCCGCCGACCAGGATCGGCGTTTGGCCCTTTCGGTGGATGTCGGCAATCTCGTAACGCGCCATCTCCGCCCAGTCGGCGGCAGAGCAGGGGAGCGCGCCGTCGCGAATACCGTAAAGGCGATGCTCGGCTCTTCGAAGTTCGTCGTCGGTCGGTGCCGCGCTGAGGATTCTGAGATCTCGATAGACTTGCGCGCTGTCAGCATTGACGATGACGCCGCCAATTTGCTGAGCAAGACATAGTGCGAGCGAGGACTTGCCGCTTGCGGTCGGTCCGGCGATGACGATTAGAGGAGGACAGGGCTCGGCCATGGCGATCGCGACGCTGATAGCAGCGGGACGGCTCGATGACAGACTATTGGAGCGCGCTCTTGGGTTGCTGCGCGAGATCGATCCCAACGCTGCGTTCGTGCGCTGGATCGATGAAGGCGACGCGGCCGATGTCGTGTTTTCGGGCGAGCCGAAGGCGGCCCGCTGGGCATTGGAGCCTCTCGAGGGAGTCGACCTCGTCGTTCAGCCGGAGGAGCCGCGCTGGAAACGGCTGTTTGTGGCCGACATGGATTCGACGATCATCGGCCAGGAATGCATCGACGAGCTGGCCGACTATGTCGGCCTGAAAGAGAAGGTTGCCCGCATTACCGAGCGCGCGATGCAAGGCGAGCTCGACTTTCCCGGAGCACTGCGCGAGCGGGTGCGGCTCCTCGCCGGCCTCGACGAACGCGCGCTGAAGCGCTGCCTCAACGAACGAGTGGAGGTCACCGCCGGTGCCGAAACCCTGGTTCAGACGATGCGGGCGGGCGGCTCCAGCTGTCTCCTGGTCTCCGGAGGCTTCCTGTCCTTCGCGGAACCGATCGCCAGCGCCGTGGGGTTCGACCGAGTGAAGGCGAATCGCCTCGTCTTCATCGGCGGCAAGCTCAGCGGGGAGGTTGGGGATCCGATCGTCGATGCGACGGCCAAGCGCGACGCGCTGATCGAAACCCGCGAACAGCTCGGCCTTGCGAGCGCGGACGTCCTGGCAGTCGGGGATGGCGCCAACGACAAGCTGATGATCGAGGAGGCGGGTCTCGGGATCGCGTTCCGGGCCAAGCCAGCGCTGGTCCAGGTCGCGGACGGCGAGCTCAAGCACCACGGGCTCGACGCACTGCTGTGGGTGCAGGGCGTCCGGCGCCGCGACTGGTTCAGGGGCTGATTACTTCGACGAAACCGGGAAGCAGGAGACTCCCACCGCCCTGCAGGCGGATTCGGCAGTGGATTTGCTCTCGAACGGCCCGACCTGGAGGCGCGTGATCGGGCCGGCAGCCACATAATAGGGATGGCGGCCGGCAAGCGCGGCCTTGCCGGAGATTTTCTTGTACTGCGCTTCGGCGTTGGCGCGCTGCGAGAATGCGCCGAGCTGGATTCGCCAGTCCCCCTTCGCCGGCGAAGCTGAGGCAGTCGCCGTGCCCATTGTCGCTTTTTCTGACGTAGCGGTCTTCGTCGGCTTCTCAGGAGCCGGCTTCGCGGCCGCAGTCTTTTCAGGCGCCTTAGCCGCGGCTGGCACGGGCGGCTTAGCTTTCGCGGATTTTGTGGGCTTGGGCGGCATGATGGCTTTGGCGGTCTTTCCGGATGGAGGTGTCTCGTCCGCAGCAGGAGTGGGCGCCGGCACCTCCTTCGCCATCTGGCTCGCGATCTGGACGCCTCGTTTGCGATCCGCGATCGGAAGGATTTGATCGAGCTGGTTCAGCGTCTCCTTTGCGGGTGCGAGTCCCTGCGCAGCCGCGCGGCTCACATAAGCGTAGCCGAGCACGGGGTCCTGTGTGACGCTGTCGCCGTTGACGAGGGCGGTACCGTAGACAAGCAATGCCCGAGGCTCGCCGCGCTCCGCGGCCTTCTTGAGCCACTTCAGCCCATCCGCCTGCTCATTGTTCTGGAAGAGCAGAAGGCCCAGCGTCGTCTCGGCGTCGAGATGGCCTTGATTGGCTGCGCGTTCGAACCAGGTCTTCGCCGCAGAAAGGTTGGTTGGGACACCGCGCCCGAGCCGATAAGCCTGGCCGAGATTGAACTCGGCATCGGCATCGCCCTTCTCGGCGATTGGTCTCCAGATATTCACGGCGCCCGCATAATCGGAACGTTGCCAGGCCTCGATTCCGGCTTTCACTGACTGGGCTTGCAGCGGTCCAGCAGTCGCAATGAGCAACGCCGCGGCGACTAAACATCTGCGATTCATCGGCAATGCACCCCCTCTACAAGCTTACCCGAGCCGAGCGCCTGCGCAAACAGGGTCGTGCCGATGTTAACCAGATTTTAGAGGCTCTGATGTCACTTCGCTTGCTGAACTGACGTCAATTCACGCGAGGGGAAAAGCATGCGCGTCCTGGCATTGGCATCGCAGAAGGGCGGATCGGGCAAGACGACCCTGTCCGGTCATCTGGCGGTGCAGGCGCAAATGTCGGGGGCAGGCCCGGTCTGCCTGATCGACATCGACCCGCAAGGCAGCCTTGCCGACTGGTGGAACGAGCGCGAGGCCGAAATGCCGGCATTTGCGCAGACCACGGTCGCCCGGCTTGCATCCGATCTCGAGGTCCTTCGTCAGCAGGGGTTCCGTCTCGCCGTCATCGACACTCCGCCGGCAATCACCATGGCGATCCAGAGCGTCATTGCCGTTGCCGAGTTGATTATCATCCCAACCCGTCCGAGCCCGCACGACCTTCGCGCTGTCGGTGCGACGGTCGATCTTTGCGACCGCGCTGGAAAGCCGCTGATCTTCGTCGTCAACGCGGCAACCCCGAAAGCCAAGATTACTTACGAGGCAGCAGTCGCGCTCTCGCAGCACGGCACCGTCGCCCCGGTCACGCTTCACCACCGCACCGATTTCGCAGCCTCGATGATCGACGGCCGCACGGTGATTGAAATCGACCCACAAGGCCGCTCCGCGAAGGAAGTGGTTGAGCTGTGGGATTATATTTCGGACCGGCTTGAGAAGAATTTCCGCCGCACTGTTTTTGCGGCGCCCGGAGCGGCGCCCGGCATCAGCCCGGCCAGTCCGCGTCCAGTCGGTGGCTTCGGTCGCCGCGTCGTCGGCCAGTAAGTGGGGGCGCAGGTGGCCAGCGAAGCAAAGCCTTTCGCCTCACTTTCCTCCGGTCTTCTCGCACGCAAGGGCGCCGCGCGCCCGGCCATGCGACCGCAGGGCTTCGGCCAGGTCGGTGGTCAGAGTCTCGAGGATCTCGGTTGGAACGACATGGGGTTCGAACCTCCAAAGCCGGCCGATACTGCTCGCGATGAGAGTCACGACGCTTTCGGTGAGGATGTTGTCGATCATCCGCGCGTTCACCCGACGGGGCTTACGCCGGTCGGCTCGCCGGTTCATGAGCAGCACTCGGAAATCGCCGACCGCCTCGCCAGTGACGAGGTCGAGGAAGAGGATTTCGACGAGACGGCCGAGACCTTCGAAGCGGAAGCCGAAGAAGTGCCGGCGTTAGTCGTCGACGAGACGGTCTCGGTTCCGGCTCCGGATGCCATTTCCGCTCCCGCGCCGGCGCCGCGCCGTGCACCGCGAGTGCGTGTGGCGCCAGGAAGCAAGGGCAAGGCAGCTTTCACGCTGCGGCTCGATCCCGACCGGCACCTCAAGTTGCGTCTCGCTTGTGCGGTCGATGGTCGTTCCGCCCAACAAATCGTGACCGACGCGCTCGACCATCTGCTCGGTCGCATGCCCGAACTCGACTCCATGGCCTCGAAGGCCAAACGCAAGGGGTAATATCATGTCCAAGCCGCTCCGTTTCGGCTCTGCCACCTCAGTCGTCGTGCTCGCTTCGATGCTCGCGGGTTGCGCGGCGGCTCAAGAAAAGACCGGGTTCGGCGGAAGGACGAGCGACAATGTCGGTCTTGCCACACGCGCCCTGATGGCGCTCAACTCGAACGACACGACGAGCGCAATCGATTTCGCCGAGCGCGCTGTTGAGAAGACCCCCGATGACGCGGGCTTCCGCGCGATCCTAGGCAATGCATATTTCAAGGCTGGTCGCTTCGATTCGGCAGAAGCCGCGTTCAAGGACTCCCTTACCATCTACTCGAACCAGCCCCAGGTGATCCTGAAGCTGGCGCTGGTAGAGACGGCGTTGGGCAAGAAGGATCAGGCGGTAGCGTTCCTCCAGGCCGGCCGGCAGGTGCTCGACGCTTCCAATTACGGCCTCGCTCTTGCTCTGGCGGGGCGTCCGTCTGACGCCATTCCGGTGCTGGAAGCCGCTGCTCGCCAGCCAGGAGCAGACGCCACCGTCCGCCAGAACCTGGCGCTCGCTCATGGTCTCGCGGGTGACTGGGCGGAGGCGCGCACGATCGCTGCACAGGACGTGCCTGGCGACAAGCTCGATGCGCGTGTTCAGCAGTGGATGCAGCTTGCGAACCCAAAGAACCCGGCCGACCAGGTTGCGGCGTTGGTCGGAGTAACTCCCTCGCCGATGGATCGCGGAGAGCCCGTTCGACTTGCGCTGCGCAAAGGCGACTCGATGGTCGCTCAGGTGGCTACCGCCAAGGCACCACCTTCGCCCCAGACCGTTGCTGCCGAAGCGCCGGTCCCGACTGTGCCAGCACCGAAATTCGTAGAGGCTGTTGCGGCTCCGTCGGCTGCTGCTCATGAAGCAGTGCCTGCGATTGCGCCAGCTCCCGAGCTTCCTAAGCCAGCGGTTCAGCCTGTGATTGCCGAGGCTCCTCTTCCGACGCCCGTTGCGATGATCGCGGCGTCGGCCAGGGAAGTCTCGACGGCGGCTGCGAACGAAGTTTCAGCGGTCGTCGAAGCTTTCATGCCGAAGAAGGCGCCGACGGTTCGTCCGGCTAAGGCGCGTCGCGTCGTCCGGCGCCCTGTCGGTCCGGGAGATGCGGTCATGCAGATCGCTTCGTACCGCTCGCCGCAGCAGGTAAATGCTGGCTGGAACCACCTGACCCAGCGCTATCCGGCGCTTCGTGCCTACCTGCCGCTGCGCGCACGGTTCGATTTGCCGAACGGCACCTACTGGCGCCTGTCGATCCAGGGCTTCAGCAACCAGCATGAAGCAATGGAGCGTTGTCAGCAGCTGAAGAATCGCGGCGGCAAATGCTTCGTCCGCAATTTCGCCGGCGACCGCCCAGTCGAGATCGCTTCGAACTAGGCCGCGTTCTCGCCGACCAGCAATTCGAGGCAGGCCATGCGAATGGCCACGCCCATCTCCACCTGAAGCGTGATCAGCGATCGCGCCGGATCATCGGCGATCGCGCTCTCGATCTCCACTCCACGGTTCATCGGTCCCGGGTGCATCACGACAGCGTCGGCTGATGCCGTCGCCAACCGTTCTGCCGTCAGGCCATAGCGCGATAGATATTCTCCCGGCCCATCGCCAAAATCCGATTCCAGGCGCTCGCGCTGGACTCGAAGCATCATCACGACGTCTGCGCCTTGAATAGCCTCGTCGATCGTGAGCTGCGGAACGTCGTCGGGCATCAAGTCTGGCGGCCCCGCCAATCGCACCTCGGCGCCGAGGCGCCGAAGTAGCTTTGCGTTCGATCGGGCAACCCGGCTGTGGCGAATATCGCCGCAAATCGCGACTTTGAGGCCCTCGATGCGCCCGAGACGATGAAGCATTGTCGCCGCATCGAGAAGCGCCTGGGTCGGGTGCTCGTTCGTTCCGTCGCCCGCGTTGATCACCGGAGCGTCGACAATCTCGGCAACGCGAGCGGGCGCGCCATTCTCGCGATGCCGGACGGCGAGCGCATCGGGCCGCATCGCGCCGAGTGTCGCCGCCGTGTCCTCGAGCGTTTCGCCCTTCTTGACGGATGAGTGCTCGACCGAGAGCGACAGTGCGGAAGCGCCGAGCCGGTGCGCCGCGGTCGCGAACGACATCGCAGTGCGCGTGGAGTTTTCATAGAAGACGTTGAAGACGATCCGACCCGCCAGAGACTGGACCGGCTTCGTCGAGGACCGGGCATCCTCAAAGAAGATCTGCGCCCGGGCGAGCAGCAGCTCGATCTGCGCGTCGCTCAGCGAATTGATGGAGAGTAGGTCCACGAGCCGCGTCGCTAACCGCCAGTTCCGAGATTGGCCAGAGCGTCGATTGCGCCCTGGAGGATGTGGGCTGCGGCGAGGGCGTCAACCTTCTCCGCGCGCTTGGCTCGGCTGACGTCGGCTTCGATCATCGCTCGCTCTACAGCCTGGGTCGACCAGCGCTCGTCCCAGAGGAGGGCGGGGAGGTTGAGCGGCGCGAGGTTGCGGGCGAAGGCACGAACCGACTGCGTGCGCGGGCTGTTGCTTCCATCCATGTTGAGCGGAAGCCCGACAACCAGTCCGGCGCCATGCTCACGCTCGATAATCCGCCGAAGTGAGGCGAGATCCTGCGTGAACTTGGTTCGGCGGATCGTCTCCGACGGCCCGGCGAAATGCCAGCCGGCATCGCAGATCGCGACGCCGATCGTCTTCGTGCCGACGTCCAGGCCAACCAGCTTGCCGCCGTCGGCGAGGGCGGCTGCGAATTCCGCCGTATCGGTCGTGATCAGCCCCGCCACGCGCCAAGCCTTCGCTCCGCATCGCGCCGGATCGCGCCCCAGAACAAGGGATAATCGTACACGTGATAATTGTTGCCCGGCAGCACGTAAGGGCCAAGTGCAGGGATGTTACCGTCGATTATTAGCAGCCCCTTGTCACAATGCGCGCCGACCTGGCCCTGAGCCACGCTTGCCGAAACGAAATTGCTGGCTGGCACAATCGTGCCCGGGTTGGCGGAGGCAGGCGCCGAACCATTTTCAATGCCGGTAATCGGGTTGACGCAGAGGATGTCCGCGGGCTTGCGCTGGCCGCCGGTGAACCCGTGGGTCCTCTTCCATTGGTCGAGGATAAGGGAAGGATTTGCCGGCTCACGAAAGCTCATCCACGACAGGACGCACCCGGCGCCTGTCGGCGCCTGGCAGGCAGGAAGTCCGATCGCAGGGAGATCGCTTTGCGTGTCGATTGGCCACCCCACGACATAGGCGGCAACCAGGCGCTTCGCGATGGGCCTGCCTGCCACCTTTTCGCGAAGCAGGCGGATGAGGTGTAGCGCTCCTTGGCTGTGCCCTGCGAGGATGATCGGTTTGTCGCCCGCTTCATTAACGAACTGGTCGAAAGCCGCCGAGACGTCCTGATAGGCGAAGTCGAGCGCTTCTTCAGCGTCCGCGTTGTCGAGAAGGAAGGATCCAAACGCCGCCTGGCGATAATGCGGCGCCCATACCTGCCCGACGCCGTTGAAAGCGCTGGCCTCACCTTGAACGAATAAATTGGTGCGAAAGGCGGTGTCGCCGCCCGCCTGAAGCGGCGCATTCCAGCGGTCGCTCTCGAGGTAGGTCGTCGGATGGATGAAGAAGATCGCGGCATTGCCAGAGCTCGACCGCGAAACTCCGTCAGGTAGCCACAGCGCCGGATCGTTCGCCATGCCAGGCCGTGCGACCCAGCTCGAATTATCGGCATAATTGGGACCGCTACCCGCGCTGGCGGCCTGGAAATGACCCTTCGGCGTCGCTTCCTTGAGCAGAGCGTCCCCGCCCCACTGGAAGATTGCAAACGCTCCTGTGACGACGATCAGGGTGAGGATGAAAACTACCGCCAGGAATCGCCGCGCACACATTCGAGGGCCGGTTAGGGGACGAGGTGGTCAGGGGCAAGGCGCCTCCACCGACGCTCGATTCAGTAACCGCGGTTAGCTCGTCGCACAGCTTCGTCGCACATCAGGCACGCGTCGCCGTTATCGAAAGGCAATACTGGATTTACCATAAAAATCATCGCAAGTTCCGACACTTACAGAGTTGCGTGAGCGGGTTGTGGGGTCGGGGAAATATGGTCACTTCAGTAACTGCAAAATCCAATCATTACGAAACCTTAGGGCTGCCATCGACGGCCAGCACAGAAGAAATCGGCAAGGCCTATGCTGCGCAGATGACGACATTCCGGCTTCGGCCGGAGAATGCGCTGACGCGCCTCGCGCTGCTTAGCACGGCGTACGAAACGCTGCGTGATCCGGCCAAGAGACGCGCCTACGACGCCTCGCTCGGCCTCCTCGGCCTCAATGCGGGACCGGTGATGGAGCAAAAGGCCGCATCGCCGTTCATCGGTGTGACGACTTCGCCCCAGTTCAATCGTCCGCTACCGGCTCCTTCATTTGAACCCGTGAAAGAGCCCACGCGCAGGGCCGAGCCGGACCCGAGGGTCGGATCGTTCATCGCTGCCTCACTCCGGCCTGCGGCACCGAAGAAAGTCGAGCGCGAAATGCCGGTGCGGCAGGCAGCTGAACCGGTGAAGTCCGCACCGCAGCCGGTTTACGTCGAGCCGCAAGAACAGGAGGCGCACGCGCGGATCCACCGTGACCAGGCGATGATCGCTGCAGGCATTGTCGGTCTTGCCATACTTGGTATCGCCACAGCGCTGCCGCGGGTGAACGCCGATCGTCTGGCTGCCCCGACGGTCCAGGCGCGGCAGGCCGTGACGGTTGGTCTCCCACCCGCGACGCCTGCCCAGGACGCGGCTGTGGGCGCACCGATCGAGGCAAGTGGAAAAGCTCCGGTCCCTCACGAGGAATCGCGGGTCGAGACCGCGGCACAGACGGCGGCGGCCCCAGCTGCAGATTCTCTTCCGGCAGACCAGCAGAGCGATCAGGCCGCGCCGCAGCAAGGGGCCGCGGATCCGCTGGCGCCGGTCAGCACAGACGCCAGCGCGCAACCTGCATCGGGCTCAACCGTCGCCGACACCCCGGCGGAATCTGCGCCTGCGGCCGCAACGAGCATCGCCGCGGCGATGCCGCTCGCCAATGCGACGATCGCACAGACCATCCGTCGGATCGGCTATGCATGTGGAAGCGTCGCTTCGACCGAGTCCGTGAGCGGTTCGAAGGGAGTGTTCAAGGTGACCTGCTCGTCGGGCGACAGCTATCAGGCGACGCCGCTCCACGGACGCTACCATTTCCGCAGGCTGGGCAGCCACTAGCCGGCTTGTCCCGCTTGCCGCTCTGACTCCCCGCCGCTATCCGCGCGGCCATGTCCGTTTCCATTGAACAGGTGCGTCATATCGCCAAGCTTGCGCGTATCGCGATGAGCGATGAAGAGATCGAGCGTCTCGCGCCCGAGCTCAACAATATCCTCGGCTGGGTCGAGCAACTCGGCGAGGTGAACACCGACGGCGTCGAGCCGCTGACCGCAGTCATCGACCAGAAGCTTCGCCTCCGTGACGACGCCGTGACCGACGGCAACATCCGCGACGAGGTGCTCGCCAATGCGCCTGAGGCGCAGCACGGCTTCTTCGCAGTGCCCAAGGTGATCGAGTGACCGAGCTTACCTCCAAGAAGCTTGCCGACCTTCGCGACGGGTTCCGGTCGGGTGAGTTCACGGCTCGCGAGATCGCCACAGAGTTCAACACCGCGGTTTCGGCGGCGCGGACGCTTAATGCCTACACAGTCGAAACGCCGGAGGATGCGCTTGCGGCGGCCGAGGCTGCTGACAAGGCTCGTGGAAGCACAGAGCTGGGATCGCTCGCGGGTATTCCGCTCGCAATCAAGGATTTGTTCGCGACGCGCGGCGTCGACACGACTTCGGGCAGCCGGATCCTGAGGGGGTTCAAGCCGCCATATGAGAGCACCGTCAGCGGCAACCTGCGCAAGGCGGGCGCGGGGATGCTCGGCAAGCTCAACATGGACGAGTTCGCCATGGGCTCGTCGAACGAGACCAGCGCTTACGGGCCGGTGATCTCGCCTTGGCGTCGCAAGGGCAGCAACGTCGGGCTCACGCCGGGAGGATCGTCGGGCGGTTCGGCGGCGGCTGTCGCCGCCGGAATCGCACCTGGTGCGACTGGCACCGACACAGGCGGCTCGATCCGTCAGCCGGCGGCGTTCGCGGGCATCTGCGGAATCAAGCCGACCTACGGCCGCTGCTCGCGCTGGGGCATTGTCGCCTTCGCAAGCTCGCTCGATCAGGCGGGGCCGATGGCGAAGGACGTTCGAGATTGCGCGATTCTGCTCGAGGCGATGGCCGGCTTCGATCCAAGGGATTCAACTTCGCTCGACCTGTCGGTGCCGAAGTGGGAAGTTGGATTATCTAGCGATCTCAAAGGTCAGCGCGTCGGTATTCCGAAGGAATATCGGATCGACGGAGTGCCCGCGGAGATCAACGCGCTATGGGATCAGGGCATCGAATGGCTGAAGGACGCCGGCGCGACGCCGGTCGAGATCAGCCTGCCGCACACCAAATACGCGCTTCCCACTTATTACATCATCGCTCCGGCCGAGGCCTCGTCGAACCTCGCGCGCTACGACGGCGTCCGCTACGGCCTGCGCGTCGAGGGCGAGGGCCTCAACGGCATGTACTCGGCGACTCGCGCAGAAGGGTTCGGCGCGGAGGTGAAGCGCCGGATCATGATCGGCACCTATGTGCTCTCCGCCGGATTCTATGACGCTTATTTCACCAAGGCGCAGAAGGTGAGGGCGCTGATCAAGCACGACTTCCGCAAGGCGTTCGAGCAGTGCGACGTGATCCTGACGCCGACCGCTCCGTCGGCGGCGTTCGGCATCGGCGAGACCACTGACCCGCTGGCAATGTATCTGAACGACGTGTTCGCGGTACCGGCAAGCCTTGCGGGGCTTCCCGCAATGAGCGTTCCGGGCGGGCTGGACGAGCAGGGGCTTCCGCTCGGATTGCACCTGATCGGTAACGAACTCGATGAACAGGCGGTACTGAATGCCGGACTGGCGATTGAGGAGCGGGCGGGCTTCACGGCTCGACCCGACAAGTGGTGGTAAATGGCTGACGCAGCAGCACCTTTCCGAATCAAGGGCGAAACCGGTGAATGGGAGGTCGTGATCGGCCTCGAGGTCCATGCGCAAATAGTGTCGAACGCGAAGCTCTTCTCCGGCGCGGCGACGGCGTTCGGGGCTGAGCCGAACTCGCAGGTCAGCTTCGTCGATGCAGCGATGCCGGGGATGCTCCCGGTGCCGAACCGCGAGTGCATCCGCCAGGCGGTGCGCACCGGAATTGCGCTGGACGCCAAGATCAACAAATGGTCGCGGTTCGACCGGAAGAACTATTTCTACGCGGACCTTCCGCAGGGATATCAGATCAGCCAGCTCTATCATCCGCTCGTCGGCGAGGGCGAGCTTGAGGTCTTGGTCGATGAGAAAGACGAAAGCTCGGCCAAGCGGATCGGCATCGAGCGCATCCACGTCGAGCAGGACGCCGGAAAGCTCATGCATGACCAGCATGCAACCATGAGCTACGTCGACCTCAACCGCTGCGGCGTCGCGCTGATGGAGATCGTGTCGCGGCCCGATATGCGTTCTCCTGCGGAAGCAGGGGCCTACCTCAGGAAGCTGCGCTCAATCCTCCGCTATGTTGGCTCCTGCGATGGTAATATGGAGGAAGGTTCGATGCGCGCCGACGTAAACGTCAGCGTGCGCAAGCCGGGCGAGCCGTTCGGCACCAGAACGGAGACCAAGAACGTCAACTCGGTGCGCTTCGTGATGGCTGTCGTCGAGCATGAGTCGCGGCGGCAGGTCGAGCTGATCGAGGAAGGCGGCACGGTCGCCCAGGAAACGCGGCTCTACGACCCCGACAAGAACATCACTCGCTCGCTTCGCTCCAAGGAAGACGCGCATGACTACCGCTATTTCCCCGACCCCGACCTGCTTCCGCTGGAGCTAGATGACGCCTTCCTCGAGGAATGTCGCTCGACACTGCCTGAGCTGCCCGACGCGAAGCGGAAGCGTTACGAAGATCTCGACATAACCTCATACAACGCAAGCGTTTTGACCGCAGAAGTCGAGACTGCGCGCTGGTTCGATGCGCTGCTCGATGCAGGCGCCGAGCCGAAGCAGGCAGCAAACTGGGTGGTCGCCGAACTGTTCGGAGCGCTCAACCGCCGCGGCGAAAGCATCGGTCAGGGTCCGGTCTCGCCGGAGCACGCAGCGGAACTTCTCGGCCTCGTCGCCGACGGCACGATTTCCGGTACCATCGCCAAGCAGGTGTTCGAGATCATGCTCGAAACGGGGCAGGGTGCGGGCACCATCGTCGAAGAGCGAGGGCTGAAGCAGACCAGCGACACCGGCGCCATCGACAGCGAGATCGACAAGGTCCTCGCCGCTAACGCCGACAAGGTCGCCGAGTATAAGAGCGGCAAGGAGCAATTGTTCGGATTCTTCGTCGGCCAGACGATGAAAGCCATGGCTGGAAAGGCCAACCCGAAGCTGGTCAACGAGCGGCTTCGGGCGAAATTGTCATGAAATTGTCAGCGCGCCAGGAGTAGCCCAACGTCGATGCGTAAGTTCCTCGTTGCCGCCGCCGCGGCCTCCTTCGCTTGCCCCGCATTCGCGCAGCAGCCTCCACCACCTAAGCTGCTGGTGGTCATCTCCGTCGATCAGTTCTCGGCTGACCTGTTCGACGAGTATCGGTCGCAATTTACCGCTGGCTTCGCGCGGCTCGCGTCGGGAGTTGTGTTCGACAAGGCCTATCAGGCCCATGCCAACACCGAGACCTGTCCGGGCCACTCGACTATCCTGACCGGCGATCACCCGACGCGGACGGGCATCATCGGGAATATCTGGATCGATCAGTCGCTCCAGCGGGAGGACAAGATCGTCTATTGCTCGGAAGACCCGCAGGTACCTGGCACAAGCCATTCTCATTACGAGGTTTCTTCAGTTCAACTTCGGGTCCCAACGCTCGGCGAGCTGATGAAGGGGCAGTGGCCTTCGAGCCGCAACGTTGCGGTCGCGGGCAAGGATCGCGCGGCCGTGATGATGAGCGGGCACCGCGCGGATCAGCGTTGGTTTTGGACCGGCAGGCAATTTTCGACCGATCTTGCTGGCGCCGCAACGCCGGCAACCCTCGGGGCGACGAACGCCGCCGTCGGGCGGATGCTGGCCGCGCCGTTCGAAGGACTGCAGCCGACGCCATTCTGCTCTTCCAAGGCTCAAGCCATTCCAGTCGAAGGGCACGCGCCCGTCGGAATCGGGAATTTCGCACGCGCAGGCGGCGATGCCGATGCCTTCGAGGCGTCGCCACAGTTCGACGGAGCGATCCTTGCCGCCGCAGCCGGCCTGGTGCGCGAGATGCGCCTAGGACAGGGAAGCGCGCCGGACGTGCTCAGCGTCGGCCTGTCGGCGACCGACTATGTCGGCCACACCTACGGCACCGAGGGGCAGGAGATGTGCCTCAACATGCTCGAACTCGATCGGGAGATCGGAGATTTCCTCAGCTTCCTTGACAGCACCGGCGTTGATTATGCGGTGGCCCTCACCGCGGATCACGGCGGGCAGGACCTGCCGGAGCGGCTCCGTATTCACGGAGTGCTGGACGCCCAGCGCGTCGATACCGCGCTCGCGGCCTCCACGGTCGGGAAAGCGATCGGCGCGAAGCTCGGACTTTCCGGGCCCGTCCTGTTGGGCGATGTTTCCGGAGACATATATGTGGATCGAGGCCTGAGCTCGGCAGATCAGGGGCGGGTCCTCCAGGAAGCGATCGCAGCCTACAAAGCGCATCCGCAGGTCACCGCCGTCTTCACTCACGACGAGCTCTCCCGCACGCCTGTGCCGACATCAAGCCCCGACACTTGGTCGCTGCTCCAGCGCGTCCGCGCGTCGTTCGATCCTCAGCGCTCGGGCGATTTCGTTGTCATCCTCAAGGAACATGTGACGCCGATCGGTCACGTCACCAAATCCGTCGCCACTCACGGCAGTCCCTATGATTACGACCGGCGGGTACCGATCCTGTTCTGGCGCGGTGGTTTCCGGGGCGCGACGGTAAATACGGCGGCGGACACCGTCGACATCATGCCGACGCTAGCTGCGCTCATCGGCCTACCCCTTGCATCGGGCTCGGTCGACGGTCACTGCCTGGAGGGCACGCCGGCCTTCTGTCCGCACTAAGCATCTAAAAACACGGGCTTTTCTTTCTCTTCGCATTCGGGCATGTAACCGCAGTCGTGAGGGTGCGGAGGCGCGAATGCCGCGGTGGGGTACAGCGATCGGCTTGGTGGCGAGCCTGGTGCTCGGCGCGTGCGTGCAGACTAGGCAATATGCAAACGAAGAGTTCACGCCGCCGGAGGGCGACTACAAGCTCCTGGTCCTTCGGCCCGATGTCACCGTCGGATCACTGACGACCGGCGGCATGGTCGAGCCGCGCGCGCAGTGGACGGACCAGGCGCGCTCCAACATCATTGCGGCGCTGAAGGCGCAGCAGACGGCGCGCGGCGGAAACGTCACGATCATCGATCATCGCAACCAGCTATCCGGAGTCGCGGAGCAAGAGCTTGCCGACGTCGAGCGCCTGAACTTCGTGGTCGACGAGTTGATCGTTGATGCGAAATATGCTGGCAATTACCTTCCGACCAAGCGCGGTAGAGGCCTCGACTGGACGCTCGGCGCCGACGCGGTGAAGCTCGGCCAGAAGAGCGGCTATGACTACGTCCTGTTCCTCCATGCGGAGGACCAGGTCGCCTCGACCGGCAGGATCGCCCTCGGCGTGCTCGGTCTCGCGGGCTGCGTCGTCGGCTTTTGCGCGCCGAACGTCGGCGGCGCGGAGCAGCTCGATTACGCCTCGCTTGTCGATCTCAAGACCGGCCAGGTCGTGTGGTTCAACGTCGTCGATGCAGCGAGCCAGGTCCCAGGGATTTCCTTCGGCGATCTCAGGACTCCCCAAGGTGCGGCCCAGATGGTCGAGCGCCTGCTCGGCCGCATGAAGCCCGGCAAGGATACGGTCAAAGGACGCGTCGATACCGACCCGAGCACGCGCTGATGTGCGCGCGTTGCCTTGAGCTCAGCCGCCGCTCCCTCCTTCTTGGCGGAGGCGCCGCGGCGGCCGCTCTCCATGCCGGTGTGGCAAGCGCCCGCATCAAGCCTGCCGACATGGTCCCGCTCATCGGACCCGGGTTCAAGCCGACAGACAGGGACGAGCAGGGCCTGTGGAAGGACATGGAGCGGATCGAGGAGGAGATCGCCGACACCAATCTCCTGATCACCGACCCGAACATCACCGGCTACCTCCGCGGCATGATCGGCCACGTCGGCGGATCGGCCGCGAAGGACTTCCGCATCTATTTGATGCGGGTTCCCGACTTCAACGCGATGATGTTCCCGACCGGCTTCGCGGTCGTGTTCTCTGGGCTGCTCCTGCGAATGCGGAGCGAGGCGCAGCTCGCCGGCGTGATCGCCCACGAATCCGGCCACTTCCTCCGCCGTCACGAGATTCGTTCGTGGCGCGACCAACGGCGAAAGACCGACGTCTTCGCGATAGCATCGATGCTCGCTGGAATTGGTGGCGCCGGCGCCGGGATCTATCTTGGCAACTATGTGCAGCTGGCACAGCTCGGCACCATCCTTTCGCTCTTCAAATATAGCCGCGAGATGGAGGCCGAGGCCGACGCCATGGGCGTGAAGCTGATCACCGAGGCCGGCTACGACCCGATGGAAATGGCCATCGTCTGGCAGCAGCTGATCGGAGAGGAGCAGGCGAGTGCTTCCTATCGCGGCAAGCACCGCGATCGCGGTTCGATCTTCGACACGCACCCTTCGGACGACGCGCGATTGGCGGATCTCAGAGCCGACGTGCTCGAGCTCAAGGTCCCAGGCAAGGCATACGAGAATTACCGCGACCGCTACCTGACCACGATCGGTCCGATCCGGCAGATGCTGCTCGACGACCAGGTGAAGCTGAACGACCCGGGCGCCAGCGAATATCTGATCCAGACGCTGGCGCAGGATGGGTGGAACGGCCTGCTGCGCTTCTATGAGGGCGAGGTCTGGCGCTTACGCAACCGCCCGGGCGATGAGCAGCGCGCCGAGCAAAGCTATGCCGCGGCGGTCGTCTATCCCGACGTTCCGGCCGATGCATGGCGCTGGCACGGCATTTCCCTCCTCAAGCAGGGACGGGCGACGGAAGCGAAGTCGGCACTGGCCAAATATCTGGCGATGAAGCCCGACGCGGCCGACGCGGCCTGGGTGCGGCAAACGATCGGCTGAGGAGGAATTGAGTGAAGCGTTCGCAAATCGCGGCACTGCTGTTCGGCGTTCTCCCTCTGGCCGGCTGCTCCAGCCTTGGCGGAGAAGGCGGCTTCAGCGACTATTCCGCGGTCAACGTGCACCGGGTTAGGGTCGGGAACGGCAACTTATCCGTCGTTCCGCCGCGCCCCTGGAATTGACAGCACGCAAGCTTGTTCGAAGAAGTCGCGGCGGTGGAGGATTGGACGCTCAACGGACCGCTGCTCGATGGGATCACCTTCATCACGGGCCTCAAGAGCGGCAAGGCGATGGTTTATCAGCGCCGGTCGACCGACCAGCAGGTGCCGATCTTCCGAGCCGACATGACCGCGCCCGAGATCGCCGAGATGCTTGAAAGCCTTTATCGAGTGCGCGGAGGAAGCGTCGACTTCCACACACTTTCGATCCAGCCGCGCCTTTTCCTCGGCGCGAACGGCTTCCAGTTCGATTACGAGCATCTCGATGGCGACGAACTATGGCGCAAGGGCCGCGTCGTCGGCGCGGTTATCAACGGCCAACTCTATCTCATCATGTTCGATGCTGCGCGCTCGCATTATTACGACGCCGCTCTGCCAGATTTCGAGGCGGTGGTCGCCTCGGCCCAGCTGCACTCCTAGCCGACAGGTGAGATAGGGCCCGGCGACGGCTCAGTCCCCGGCGAGGGGGGCGAGGGCACGTCGATATCCGGAGAGTGCGTGGGGATCCCAGGCGGCGGCTCGACCGGCTGGCCGGGCTGCGAGGGTTCGGGCGTTTCCGGCACCGGGTTCGTCGGCGGTTCGTCGGGAAGTTGCTGCATATGGGTCGAACGCGCTTGAGAACAGTGGGTTGCGTGCCCGCTGGGTTGCCGAACCGGCTCGGGCTGTTATAGGCCCCCGCACCTACGGCGTCCGCGCGCGTGGCGGAATTGGTAGACGCGGCAGGTTTAGGTCCTGTTGTCGAAAGATGTGGGGGTTCGAGTCCCCTCCGCGCGCACCATTCGGCTGCCTGGGACGTCAAAGAATTCATCGGGATCTTAGAAACGTGAGCATCAAGACCGTCGAGACGCAGAGCGAAGGCCTGAAGCGCGCCTTCATGTTGACCATTCCGGCCGAGGACATCGAGGCGCGGGTCGACGAGGAAGTGAAGCGCATCGCGCCGCAGGTGCGCATGCCCGGATTCCGGCCCGGCAAGGTACCGCCGAACCTTATCCGCAAGATGCATGGCGAGGCGCTCCAGCGCGACGCGCTCAACGCTTCCGTGCAGGAAGGCGTCCAGCGGCTTCTCGAAGAGAAGAACGTGCGCCCGGCGCTCCAGCCGCAGGTCGAGCTCGACGACCAATATGAGCCGGGCAAGGACGCCGAGGTCTTTGTCAGTCTCGAAGCGCTGCCGGACGTGCCGGCGCCGCAGATCGGGGATCTCAAGATTGAGCGGCTGACGGTCGAAGCGGAGGAGAGCGCGATCGATCAGCAGATCCAGCAGCTCGCGAGCCAGTCGAAGCGCTGGAACGATGCGCCGAAGAAGCACGGTGCCGCGACCGGCGACCTCGTCGTCATGGACTTCGAAGGCGAAGTCGACGGTAAGCCGTTCGAAGGCGGCAAGGGCGAGGACATGCAGGTCGAGCTCGGCTCGGGGCGCCTGATTCCGGGCTTCGAGGATCAACTGGCGGGCGCCAAGGCCGGCGACACTCGCGAGGTCAACGTGACCTTCCCCGAGGACTACCCGGTCGAGAATCTCAAGGGCAAGGATGCGGTCTTCGCCGTCAGCGTGAAGGCCGTGAAGACCGCGGGCGAGACGAAGGTGGACGACGAGCTCGCTATTTCGCTCGGTCTCAAGGATCTCGACCAGCTGAAAGGCCTCATCCGCGATCAGCTCGCGCAGGAGCTGAACGGCCTGACGCGCACGCACATGAAGCGGCAACTGCTCGACCAGCTCGCCGAGCGCCACGATTTCGCCGTGCCGGAATTGATGGTCGAGGCCGAATATCAGAACATCCTCAACCAGCTTCGTCACGAAGCGAGCCATGAGGCCGATCCGCAGGCGGCGCTTGCAGAGATCGAGAAGGAGGCTGCCGACTACCGTCGCATCGCCGAGCGGCGCGTCCGCCTCGGTCTTCTGCTGTCGGAGATCGGCGCGGCCAACGGAGTCGAGGTCAACGAGCAGGAGATGCGCAACCTGATCGCTCAGGGGGCGTCGCAATATCAGGGCAAGGACCGCGAGCGCTTCCTCCAGCTGATCCAGCAGGAGCCGATGTTCGCTGCCCAGCTTCGAGCGCCGCTCTACGAGGACAAGGTCGTCGATTTCCTCTTCGGCAAGTCCGAGATCGCCAACCGCAACGCCACTCGCGAGCAGCTCGAAGCCGACCTCGAGAGCGAGGAAGGCCATGTCCACGGCCCCGGCTGCGGTCACGACCATGCCGAGCAGCCTAAGGCGAAGAAGCCCGCGGCCAAGAAGGCACAGGCTGTCAAAGCTTCCGAAGCAGCCGCCAAGGCTGCCAAGCCCGCCGCGAAAAAGGCCGACGTCGTCAAAAAGTCCGAAGCGCCGAAGCCCGCCAAGCCGAAGAAGAGCGAGCCCGCCAATAAGGCAGCAGCGAAAGCCGTTGAGAAGACAGAGGCGAAAGCTTCGGCAAAGCCCAAGTTGGAATCCAAGCCCGCGGCGAAGCCCAAGAAGGCAGCGAAGAAGGGTTGAGCGAGCGCGAGATCGTCTGTCAGGAACTGAGCGCCGCACTCGACGATCTTCGCGGCGACGGCTTCCGGCTAGACGTCATATATCCGGCCGATGATCCGCACACCGCTCTCCTTAGCAAGGGCGAGGAGTCGGTCAGGCTGACAAATCGGCCAGGAGGGCTTGAGCCGCCCGAGGCGTTGCCGCCGTTCGTTCCGGAATTCGTGATCACGCGAGCGGGTGGAACTCCCGGCACGGGCCGCGCGGGAATGCTGTACCGCGATCTAATTCCGTCGCGGCTCGGCGGGCGCTATATCGTGTCCCACATCTCGATCCCGGAGGGCGGGCCGGTCGGCGATTGGGTGCATTTCCACCGCATCGCCTTCCAGATGATCTACGTCCGACGCGGCTGGGTGCGGGTCGTCTATCAGGACCAAGGCATCCCATTCGTCATGCGAGAAGGAGATTTCGTTCTTCAGCCGCCGGAAATCCGTCATCGCGTCCTAGAAAGCTCATCCGGCTTCGAGGTCGTCGAGGTCGGCGCGCCCGCGGTTCATGCGACATTCGCCGAGCATGCAATGGGCCTGCCGAACGCCGAGAATCGTGGCCGGCTCTATGGTGGTCAGCACTTTCTGCACCACATCGCGGCAGACACGCCGTGGACGCCATTCGGCGGAGGAGAGGCGCAGGAAAGCGAGATAGCCTGCGCGACCGACGGCATTGCCGACGTGCGGACGATCCGCGCGATCGACGGAAAGCCGATCGAATTTCCCGCTCACCGGGGCGAGCTAGACTTTGGTTTCGTCCTCGATGGTTCTGCGATCCTCGAGCACGGCGGCACGCACGAGTTGAATGCCGAAGACGCTTTAGCCATACCTCCCGGTGGGTCTTGGCGCGTGACCGGCGCTTCCCCCGGCTTCCGGCTGCTCCACATCACGACCGCTCGGCTGGACTAGCCGCGTTCGCCACGATAGCCGTCAGGCATCGAACGAGGGGGGAGTAGCTTGGCCCGAGCCGCATCGAGAATTGCTGTGCTGCTGCCTTGCTACAACGAGGAAGCGGCAATTGGCGCGACGGTAGGAGGCTTCAAGGCAGCGCTGCCGGACGCGACGATCTATGTCTACGACAACAACAGCACCGACCGAACGCAAGACCTCGCCAAAGCCGCCGGAGCGGTCGTGCGCTCAGAGAAGCAGCAGGGGAAGGGGAACGTCGTCCGGCGTATGTTCGCGGACATCGACGCCGACGTTTACGTGATGGCCGATGGCGACCTCACCTACGATCCCGCCGCTGCGCCCGCGATGGTCGACATGCTGCTCGCCGAACAGCTCGATATGATTGTCGGCACTCGCAAGCATGAGGCGAAGGAGGCCTATCGCGGCGGCCACGTGCTTGGAAACAAGCTGTTCACCGGGATACTTTCAGGCCTCTTTGGACGAAGCTTCAGCGACATATTTTCGGGCTACAGAGTTTTCTCGCGCCGCTTCGTCAAAAGCTTCCCGGTGCTCTCAGAGGGTTTCGAGATCGAAACCGAGATGAGTGTCCATGCGCTCGAGTTGAGGATGCCGGTGGGCGAGGTCGAGACCAGCTACGGAGCGCGGCCCGAGGGCTCACAATCCAAGCTCTCCACTTATGGGGACGGCTGGCGGATCCTGAAAACCATCGTGAACCTGTATCGGACCGAACGGCCGGTGCTCTTTTATGGGAGCATCGGCGCGCTTTTAGTGATCGCCGCGATCATCCTCGCCATCCCGCTCGTCCAGACCTATCTCCGGACGGGGCTCGTGCCGCGCTTCCCGACCGCGATCATGGTCACGGGCATGGTGATCATCGCGGTGCTCTGTGTCTTCGCGGGCCTGATCCTGAACACGGTCACGCGCGGCCGCCGAGAAGTCAGGCGTCTGGCCTATCTTTCGTTAGAGGCGCCACGGGAACTGTAGCAAGATTACACCAGCGTTACAGAATTGTGTACGCGGGCCCGCGCTGAATCTTCTGAGCGACGCTTCGCTCCATTACCGTTGTTTTGCTTGAGGCCGGCCGTGTGGCCCGAGCAGAGCAGGGAGATTGCATGAAACGGATCGAATTTGTGCTGCGCGCGGGCGTGGCCTTGGCTGCGCTTACCACCATCGCTTCTGGCGCCGCCGCGCAGAGCACGCAGCCGCCAGCAGGTGTCGTGACAGGCCAAGCACCCCCAGCCTCCGGAGGAGAGTTCGGCGAAAGCCCCCGGCGAGATCGTGATCACCGGCTCGCGCATCCGTCATAATCCACTCGATCAGGCATCACCCGTCACCTTCGTCGACCAACAGGACATAGCGAAGACGGGCCTCAACTCGATCACGGACGTGATCCAGCGGCTGCCGAGCGCGGGCGGTGGCCTCAACACAAAGTTCAACAACTCGGGCAACTTCGGCAACCCGCCTGACGGCGGCGGCGTCGGCGCCGGTGCTGCCGAGATCGACCTTCGCTACCTCGGCTCGAAGCGCACCCTCGTGCTCGTCGATGGCCTTCGGTTCGTCAACGCGGCGTCCGCGAGCGGCGTCCCCGGTTCCGTCGACCTCAACGCCATTCCTGAAAGCATGATCGACCGAGTCGAGATCCTTCAGGACGGCGCGTCCGCCATCTACGGCTCCGACGCCATCGCGGGCGTGGTGAACATCATCACCAAGCATCATCAGAACGGATTTGTCGCCTCGGCGCAGCTGGGCGATTATCTCGACGATGGCGACGGCTTCACACAGAACTACCAGATCAGCTGGGGCAACGGTGACAGTGGCCCGACCCAGATTGTCATCGGCGGCAATTTCGTGAAGCAGAACGGCATCTTCGCCGGCGACCGCGAGATCTCCGCATTTCCGGAACCCTTCGCTACCGCTTGCACCTCGAGCTGCAGTTCGGGAACTCCGAATGGCCGGTTCATCGTGCTCGGCCAGAATCTTACGCTGATCCAACCCGTTATAGGCCGCGCTCCGACGCTTGCCGACTACCGTGACTTCATCAGTCCGCAGGATCGGTTCAACTTTGCGCCGTACAATTACATCAACACGCCGCTCGAGCGGTTCGGTGTCTTCGGCGAGCTCAAGCAGGAGATTTCGCCGGACATCAACTTCAGCGCGAAGGCCCTGTGGAACCGGCGCAAGTCGAAGAACCAGGCTGCCCCGCTGCCGCTGTTCGTTGGGCCGGATTCCGGTAATGGCAATCTGCTCGATCGCATCACCATCGATGCGAGCAATCCCTTCAATCCGTTCGGCGAACTCCAATCCGGCTTGAACCTCGATGGAACACCCAACGGCGAGACCGCCAATTATTCCTTCATCGGCCGCCGCGTTGTCGAAGGAGGACCGCGCCGCTACGACCAGGAAGTCGACACCGGCTACGCCACTGCGACCTTCGATGGCCGCTTCGGTCTATTCGCCCACGACTGGTACTGGGACGTCAACGGCCTATGGGGTCACAATAAGGCCGACCAGGTCATGCATGGCAACTTCAATGCCGCGAACCTTGCCCAAGCCCTGGGGCCCGTCGCGAACTGCACCGGCGCCTGCGTGCCGTTCAACATCTTCGGCGGCGCAGGCTCGATCACGCAGCAGATGCTCGACTTCGTCGGCTTCGTCCAACATGACAGCAGCGTGCAGAAGACCTGGGGCCTCACCGCCAACGCATCGGGGGGCCTCATCGACCTGCCGGGCGGACCTCTGAGCCTCGCCCTCGGCCTAGAACATCGTCATCTGGCCGGAAGCTTCAGCCCCGATCCGGTCGTCGCCGCCGGCTTGGGCTCGGACATACCGGCACTTCCAACGAGCGGCAGCTACAACGTCAACGAGGCTTATGCCGAGCTCAATGCTCCGATTCTGGCGCACGTGCCCGGTGCGGACCTGCTCGAGGTCGACGGCGCCGTGCGCTATTCGGATTATTCGAGCGTCGGCCACACGGTGACATTCAAGGGCAACCTCAACTGGAAGCCGATCGCAGACCTGAGACTTCGCGGCGGCTATTCGGAGGGTTTCCGGGCGCCGAGCATCGGTGAATTGTTCGGAACTCCGTCGCGCTTCGACCAGGAAGTGCATGATCCCTGCTCGGCGGACCAGAATCCGACGGGACAGGTTCTCGCGAACTGCAGCCTGCACGGCGTTCCGCCCGGAATGCAGCAGATCAACGTCCAGCTTCCGGTTATCACCGGCGGCAACGAAAATCTGAAGCCCGAGACCTCGAAGGGATGGAATGCGGGCGCGGTGTTCAGCCCGAGGGCGATCCCGCGTTTTTCGATCGACGTGAATTACTACACCATCAAGGTGAAGGGCGCGATCCAGGCGATCGACGCGAAAACGACTCTGGATCAGTGCGAGCTCAACAACGATCCGATCGCCTGTGCTAACATCACCCGATCTGCGAGCGGCCAGATCACGCAGATCCGCGGGCTCCTGCAGAACATCGCCGGGATCAACACCGACGGCCTCGATGTGAACTTCGCGTACCACACGGCACCGGCCTCGTGGGGAACGCTCGGCTTTACGTTCAACAATTCCTTCCTGTTCAAGTTCGATGAGATCACGCCGACGGCGACCGGAACCACGACGGCGAAGCGCGCCGGCACCGAGCGCGGCAGCCCCGACCAAGCCTATCCGAAGCACAAGGCGATCGGCACGATCGACTGGAATGGCTACGGCTTCGGCCTGACCCTGACCGGTCGGTACATCAAGGCGGTTACGGAATCGCAGAATGGGAACGGGCTTGGCAGCCGTCTCTACACGGACGTCCAGGGCCGCTGGAATCCGCACTTCTGGGACAGCCGGATCGATCTCGCGCTCGGCGTGAACAACCTGTTCAACCTCAACCCGCCGGGCTGCATCAGCTGCGGCCTCAACAACATGGACCCGACGACCTACGATATCCCGGGTCGCTATTATTACGCGCGGCTAAGCCTGAGGTTCGAGCCGACCCATTCGGCTCCGCCGGCCTACACGCCTCCGCCGCCTCCGCCTCCGCCGCCTCCGCCGCCCCCGCCAGAAGCTGAGCCGGCACCGCCACCGCCACCGCCACCGCCGCCTCCGGCACCGGTGGAACGAGGCGAACGCGGCGACTAAGTATCGAACTGATCTGGAGAAAGGCCTCGCCGCGGGTGGGGCCTTTTCTTTTTGCGTCCCCTGCGGATCGGCGCACCTGCCTTGAACCTTTCGATTTTCGCGCCGATGTAGGCTCGACCCATCAAAGAGGACCAATCTCCCGTGATCGACCATCAAGACATCGTTTCGCAGCTCGTCCCCATCGTCATCGAGCAATCCAACCGGGGCGAGCGCAGCTTCGACATCTATTCGCGGCTGCTTCGCGAGCGCATCGTCTTCATTACGGGAGCGATCGAGGACCATATGGCGAGCCTCGTCACCGCCCAGCTACTCTTCCTTAAGTCCGAGAACCCGAAGAAGGACATCTTCATGTACATCAACTCGCCGGGCGGCGTGGTGACCGCGGGCCTCGCGATCCACGACACGATGCAATACATCCGCCCGAAGATAAGCACTGTCTGCATCGGCCAGGCAGCGTCGATGGGCAGCTTCCTGCTCGCGGCCGGCGAGCCGGGCATGCGCGTCGCGCTCACAAACAGCCGGATCATGATCCACCAGCCTTCGGGCGGCGCCCAGGGCATGGCCGCCGACATCGAGATCCAGGCTCGCGAGATCCTTCGCATGCGCCAGCGCCTCAATGAGCTCTACGCCAAGTACACCGGCCAGAAGCTCGAGGAGATCGAAAAGGCGATGGACCGCGACAAGTTCCTTGAGGCGGACGAAGCCAAGACGTTCGGCCTCATCGACGAAGTCTTCGACACTCGGCCTGAGCCGGGCGAAGATGCGGGCACGGGTGCGGGGGACGTGACCCCGGCGTAGAGCGTGCTTACTCCCTGGAAGGGAGGGGAGATCGCGGCGTCACCGCGATTGATGAGTCTAATGGCAGCGTTCGACCGCGGTTTCAGACATTAGGAGTACCCAGCTCATCATGGTATGCAGCGCTACGCATGGAGGGCGTCGAACCTGACATATTTCAACAAGGGCATCGCGACGACCCAGCTCAAACGTGACCGCAAGGCAACGCTCCTCGCGTCGATCGAGGCTGGCGTTTACGAACCCTCACACGGCATGACAAAAGAGGAAGCGATCGTGATATTGAGCCAAGACATCTCTGATTACGATGAGATCCTCGCCCGTTTCCGGAGTCATGACGTCTAAACGTCCGTCTGGAAGAATCATCTGCCTGCGCATGGAACGGAGGCAATCGTGAGCGCGGAGAATTGGCACGAGGAGAGAGACAGGCTGGTACAGCTCCTCCAAGGCATTGAGTCCGGCAAGATCACCCACATCGATGAGGACGATCTGCGAGAGCTTCAGGCGACGACACCGGAAAATATCGCAGTGATGAAGGAGCGGCTTGCAGAGCTCAACGCTCGTCTCGGCTAACGACATGCGTCCGAATGGCGGAAACGGTCGCCGCTGCTCGCGCCCTCGCCGCGGAAGTCTCCTTCAACCGCATGTGATCGGTCTCGATGGTTACGAGGTAGTCGACGAGCGCCTGATCGGGTGTCCCGCTCTGCAAGCCCGAAGCCACATGCAGCATGTATCGATCATAAGCATCGGCCGCGTAACTGCGCCGCCAACTTCCTTCGGCCCCATTCAATTCCATGGGATCCCATTGCGCCCATGCAATGTCGCGTAGGGCGGTCAGTCTTACGTGAAGGCCCGAAGGCATTCGTTCAAGGTTCCTTCGAGTATCGGCGCTACGATCGGCGATGAAATAGGGCATTTCGAGCGAGTTCAGTCGCCACGCGCTCGCAGCTGCGCGGTGGCGAATTCACGTTCTCTCAAGATGTGCTCCGCTCGCTCATGCTCACTGAAGCGATACGCCCGCTCCGCGAACCAAAGTCGCTGGAGCAATCCGATCAAAACGACGGAGCCTGCGCCTAACAGTAAGGTTTTGAAGGACAAGTGCAGGAACGACCGGCCCAATAGTCCGACGCACAGCAACGCGATCAATGCTGCGGTTCGTCTCAACATCGGCGGCTTTGCGATCACCATAGTGGGTGCACCGGCCGGAACCGCACGCGCCGTACCTCGCCGTCGAGGATATGTGCCTTGAGTTTCGAGCGGATCTGGGCGGCTCCAAAGCCGCTCATACAAACCAGCCTGACACCGCCATCGGGAAGTGCCTCAAGGGCGGAAATGGCGATGCCGTTCTGTTCGCAATGGTGGACGATTTGCGCCTTCGTCATCATGAGGTTGATCGCGCGGCTCATGTTGCGGCCCTCTTGGCGGCGGCAATTGCATCGGAAGCGTTGGTGCGGCGGTAGCCGTCCCATAAGTAGACGGCCCGGACAACCACGGCGACATCATCATGGTCGAGTTCGGCGCAGACAGCGGATGCCGCAGCCGGAGCTCGCGGAGCGCAGGACTCGGCGACCTCCTGAAGGTCGAGGTTCGCGCGGTCCGGGATCGGGTCCGCGAGGGGCTGCGCGTGACGGTGGTCCAAGGACATGCTCCTTCGCTGCAAGCGGGAGCACGACGTGTCTCTCAGCCGGTCGCTTTGCTCACATGAAAGAGACGCCCGATGAGGCCCTTCTTAGCAGAGGGCCACGCGATTACCTATGGTTTGAGTTCACCCGGTTTGGCCTAGGCTTATGTCAGCGTCTGTAATGGTCCCCTGGGTCAAGCTGCCCTGGTTTATCATGCTGCCAGTTACTTGCTTGTGTCTGTGGCTAGCCTGAGCTGCCACACGGACGACCTGGAGGACGCGGCCCATCACCGTATCTTTCCACCCACCCACTTGTCTCACGCAGTGATTCCGGAGTTAGTTCGTACAGAGCGAACAGGGGAGGGCCTGCCTTGAGCATTCGACTGATGATTGCGGCTGCGGCGCTGGTCGGCACCGCAGCGAACGCGGCGAGCTTCGATATTCACGCCGGAAGAGTGATCGATCCCGGCGCGACCAACGTCCTCACCGACCAGCGGATCCGGATCGTCGACGGCAAGATCGCGTCGGTCGCGCCGTGGCGCGAGGGCGACGGGCCGGCGGCAGTCGATTGGTCTGCTTACACCGTGCTCCCGGGCCTCATCGACCTTCACACGCATCTTGCCGATGGTGCGATCGAGCCTGACCAGAGCGATCCCGCCGATCCGCTAAAGCACAGCGAGGCGGACACCATCCTCAAAGGCGCGAAAGCGGCGAGCATCGAGCTTCGAAGCGGCTTCACCACCGTGCGGGACGTCGGCGTGTATCGCGGCCTCACCGATGTGGCACTTCGCGATGCGATCAACGCCGGCGAGGTCGAAGGGCCGCGGATGTTTGTCGCCGGCGGCTACATCACCGTTCCGGGCGGCGGAGGAGAGATCAATGCGCTTGCGCCGGACGTGCCGGTGCCCGAGGCATTCCGGATGGGCGAGGTGCGCAATCCCGCCGAGGCTCGCGACCGCGCCCGCTACTTCCTCGATCACGGCGCCGATTTCATCAAGTTGATCGCCACCGGTGCGGTGCTCGCGATCGGCGGCATTCCCGGCGCGATGGAGCTCAGCCCCGAGGAGATGAAGGCAGCGTGCGATGAGGCGCGGCTTCACGGCTCCTACTGCATCGCGCACGCCCACGGCACTGAAGGGATAAAGGCGGCAATCAGGGCCGGCGTCCGCACGATCGAGCATGCAAGCTATCTCGACGCAGAAGGGATCGAGCTCGCCAAGAAATATGGCGTGTGGCTCGACATGGACATCTACAACGGCGACTGGATCAACGACGTCGGCGTCAAGCAGCACTGGCCCGCCGAATATCTCCGGAAGAACGTAGAGACGACCGACGTCCAGCGCCGCGGCTTCGCCGCTGCCGTGAAAGCCGGGGCGAAGATGACCTTCGGCACCGATGCGGGCGTCTATATGTACGGGCTCGGCGCCCGTCAGTTCGCCTATATGGTGCGCTACGGAATGACCCCGATGCAGGCGATCCAGTCGGCGACGAGCGAAGCGGCCAAGGCACTGGGGAAGGAAGGGCAGGTCGGCTCCGTCGCGCCCGGTGCGTACGGCGATCTCGTCGCGGTGTCCGGCAACCCGCTTGCAGACATTCGGGCCCTTGAGCAGGTGAAAGGCGTGATCAAAGAGGGCGTGCTCGTAAGATAAGGCAATATGTTCCCCTCTTGTTCTAGAGGAACAAATCAGATACGACTTCTATTCAACGGGCGGTGCTCGGCCGTCGATGATTGGTCTTGAATGGAGGCAGGGGACATGGCAGCGCAGTTGAAAGTCATCGGTAGCGGAGCGGAAGTGCCCAGCATGGATCGTCAGAAGGCTCTCGAAGCGGCGCTCGCGCAGATCGACCGCGCGTTCGGGAAGGGCTCGGCGATGAAGCTGGGCAGCCGTGAGAAGATCGAGATCGAGACGATCTCAACCGGTTCGCTCGGGCTGGACATCGCGCTCGGCGTTGGCGGTTTGCCGCGCGGGCGGATCATCGAGATTTACGGGCCGGAGAGTTCTGGCAAGACGACGCTCGCGCTCCACGCAATCGCCGAGGCGCAGAAGAACGGCGGGACGGCGGCGTTTGTCGATGCCGAGCATGCGCTCGACCCGGCCTATGCCAAGAAGCTGGGAGTCGACATCGACGAACTCATCGTGTCGCAGCCGGACACGGGCGAGCAGGCGCTCGAGATCGTCGACACCTTGGTTCGTTCGAACGCGATCGACGTGCTAGTGATTGACTCCGTGGCTGCTCTCGTTCCGCGCGCTGAAATCGAGGGCGAGATGGGCGACAGCCACGTCGGCCTCCAGGCCCGCCTGATGAGTCAGGCGCTGCGCAAGCTCACGGGCTCGATCAGCCGCTCGCAAGCCACGGTCATCTTTATCAACCAGGTGCGGATGAAGATCGGCGTCATGTACGGCAATCCGGAGACGACGACCGGCGGCAATGCGCTGAAATTCTACGCCTCGGTCCGCCTCGACATCCGCCGCACCGGCCAGATTAAGGATCGCGACGACATCGTCGGCAATGCGACCCGCGTGAAGGTAGTGAAGAACAAGGTCGCGCCGCCGTTCAAGCAGGTCGAATTCGACATCATGTACGGCGAAGGCGTTAGCAAGGTCGGCGAAATCCTCGACCTCGAAGTCAAGGCCGGGCTGATCGAGAAGTCGGGCGCCTGGTTCAGCTACGACAGCGTTCGGATCGGCCAGGGCCGCGAGAACGCCAAGGTCTACCTCAAGGAAAATCCAGACGTCGCCCAGCGGATCGAGAATGCGATCCGCGGGAAGACAGAGGAAGTCGGCGAGGCTTTGATGGTCGGCGGTGGTCCTGACAACGACGGCGACATCGCGGCAGAATAACTCGCAGCTATGCGACTTCCTCCGGCACCACCGGAAATGACTCGGGCGGCGGCGCCCGGCTGATTCGGGCGAATAGCCGCTTCGGCTCGGTCAGCACGATCAGGAGGAATCCGCCGGCCGCACAGGCCGCGGTGCCGACGACGAATGGTATCGCGGTTCCGTCGAACTGCTGGCCGATGACGAACCCGATCGCCGCGGCCCCGATCGTTCCGACCATCCCCTGGACCGAGGAGGCAGTGCCAGCGATCGGCGCCATATTCTCCATTGCCAGCGTGCCGAGGTTGGAGGAGGTGAAAGCGAAGCTCGCCATTGTCAGTCCCTGGAAGACAATGAACAGGGGAAGCGATTCGAAGCCGGCCAGGGCGATAGTCGAGTGCGCGGCAGTGATCACCACCATCGCCAGCGCCGCGCTGTGGCCGACCCGGCGCAGTCCGAAGCGTCCGACGACGCGCGAGTTGAGATATGAGGCGAGGGCCATCGGCGCTGCGACCGACGCGAAGACTAGACCGATGTACCGTCCTTCATGGAAGGTATCGAACACGATCTGCTGAACCGATGAGATATAGGCGACTAGCCCGGAGAAGCTGACCATCACCGCCAGCGTATAGCCGCACGACTGCCTGTCGCGGACCGCCTCCACGATCGCTTCGCCCATGGCCCGCCACTTGAGCGGCCGTCGGAACTCTGGATGCAGCGTCTCCGGCATCCGGACCCAGGGCCAGGCGACCATGAAGAGCGCATAGACCGCAAGCACGAGGAAGATCGCCCGCCAAGGCGCGAAGAGCAGGATCAGCTGGCCGATATTCGGCGCGAGCACCGGCACCAGCATGAAAGTCATGAACACGAGGCTCATCACCCGCGCCATCGCTTCGGCCTCGAACAGGTCGCGGACCATCGCGACGACGAGCACCCGCGACGCTGCGGCGGACGCTCCCATCAGTACCCGCCCGGCGATGAGCACCGCAAAACTCTGTGCGACGCCGCACAGCAGCGCGAAAACTCCGTACAGGGTGACACCTGCGGCCATGATCGGCTTGCGCCCGAAGCGGTCGGCGAGCGGCCCCCAGATCAGCTGGGTCGAGGCGAAGCCCACGAAATAGGCGATGACGACGAGCTGGCTCTCGTTCTCCTGCGCAACGTTCAGCGACTGGCTGATCTGCGGCAGCGCAGGGATCATCGCGTCGATGGCGAAGGAGTTGAGCGCCATCAGCGCGGCGAGCATGGCGGTCATCTCGCGCGTGCCTGGGCGCTTCACGCCATCATGGGCCATCGAATCGAACATGGGCCGCGCCTGCTGGCTGATTGACTGGAGCCGTGCAACAGTGCGGGTCAAAAAGGGGAGGGAACGAGATGATTCAGCGCCGCAGCTTTCTGACCGGCACAGCCGCGATGGCGGCAGCAATGACCGTACCCATGGGCCGCGTGATGTCCGCCGCCGCGGAAGCGCTGAAGCCGATCCCTCTTCCGCCGCCAATCTCCCAGGCCGAGCGGCTCCAGCGCATTGCTCGGGCTCTCCAGCTGATGCAGCGGAACGGCATCGGCTCGGTGATCGTCGAATCGGGCTCTAGCCTGGATTATCTTACCGGCGTCCAGTGGCACCGCTCCGAACGCCTCACTGCGGCGGTGATCCCGGCACAGGGTGATCCAATCATCGTCACGCCATTCTTCGAAAGCCCATCGATCGCGGAGATGCTCGCGATCCCAGCCGAAATCCGCACCTGGAACGAGGACGAAGATCCGCTGAAGCTCGTCGCGGACTTTCTGAAGGAGCGGGGCGTGGCCTCGCAACCCGTGGGCTTTGAGGAAACCGATCGCTATTTCATCTTCGATCGCCTGGGGCAGCAGCTACCCGGCCTCAAGGCGGTCACAGCCAATCCGGTCGTTCGTGCGCTTCGCCTGATTAAGTCGCCTGCCGAGCTGGCGCTGATGCAGACCGCCAACGACATCACGTTGCGGGCGATGCGGCATGCAGGCGAGAATGCGAAGCTCGGCATGACGCCGGCGGACTATGGCGCTGCCATCGATGCGGCGACGGGGACGCTTGGCGGTAGCCCCGAATTCTCGCTTGTCCTGATCGATGAGGCAGCCGCGCTTCCGCACGGATCGCGCAAGCCGCAGATCACCAAGGCCGGGAGCGCGGTCCTTTTCGACTGCGGCTGCACCGTCCACGGCTATCAATCGGACATCTCACGCACCTTCGTCTATGGCGCGGCTCCGACGGCCGACCAGCGCAAGGTCTGGAACCAGGTTCACGAAGGCCAGCAGATCGCCATTCGCGCTGCCAAGATCGGCGCCCCCTGCGGCAGCGTCGATGACGCCGTGCGCGCTGCTTACGAGAGTTGGGGCTATGGCCCCGGCTACAAGCTGCCGGGACTGTCGCACCGGACCGGCCACGGAATCGGCATGGACGGTCACGAGCCGGCTTATCTGGTCCACGGCGACACGACTCCGCTGGCGCCGGGCATGTGCTTCTCGGACGAGCCGGGGATCTACATCCCGGGCAAGTTCGGCATCCGGCTCGAGGACTGCTGGTACATGACCGAGGCCGGGCCGAAATTCTTCAGCGAGCCGCCACCGAGCATCGACCGCCCGTTCGGCTAGAAATGATCGTGGATCTCTCCGGCACGCGCGACATGTGACGGTGCGTGGCGCGGTTCGATTTCCGGCGAGCGCTCCTCCTTCAGAGTGCCCTCCCAGCGGGCCACCACAGTTGCTGCGACGGCATTGCCGACAACGTTCGTGCCCGACCGGCCCATGTCGAGAAAATGGTCGACGGCGAGTATCAGCAGCAGCCCTGCCTCCGGGATCCCGAACATCGGCATGATGGCGGCAATGACGACGAGGCTCGCACGCGGAACGCCGGCCATGCCTTTGGAGGTCACCATCAGCACGAGGAGCATGGTGATTTCCTGCCCGAGGCTGAGGTGGATGCCGTACGCCTGCGCGATGAAAATCGTCGCAAAGGTCATGTACATCATCGAGCCGTCGAGATTGAACGAATAGCCGAGCGGCAGGACGAAGCTGGCGATTCGGGGCGGGACGCCGAAGCGATCGAGGGCTTCTAGCGTACGCGGGTAGGCGGCTTCGCTTGAAGCGGTGGAGAAAGCGAGAACGACCGGGTCCCGGATATAACGCACGAGGTGGCGCGTCCTCGGGCCGACGATCACGAAGCAGACCCCGATCAGCAGCGCCCAAAGGATGATCAGGCCGAGGTAAAAGCTACCCACGAACTTGCCGAGCGTAGCGATGATCTGAGGCCCGCGTTCGGCGAGGGCGCTGGCCACGGCGGTGAACACCGCGAGCGGTGCGAAGCGCATCACGTAATCCGTGACCTGCAGCATGACCCGGACGAGCGCCTCGACGCCGCGGACGATGGGCGCCCCTTTCTCCCCAACGGCAGTCAGCGCGATTCCGAAGAACAGCGAGAAGATGACGATCGGGAGGATGTCATTGTTGCTCATCGCATCGAAGATCGACTGCGGGACCAGGTGGGTAACGAAATCCTTCAGGTTGAAGGCTGCCGTCTCGACTCCACTCGCAGCCGTCGCCGGCGGGATCGCCAGGTTGAGGCCGACGCCAGGGTGAAGCGCGGTTACCAGGATAAGCCCGAGGGTCAGCGATACGAGGCTGGCGAGGATGAACCAGCCGAGCGACCGAACTCCGACGCGACCCAGTGCGGCGACGTCTCCCATGTGGGCGATACCCGCGACCAGCGTCGAGAAGACGAGCGGCGCGATGATCATCTTGATCAGGCGAAGGAACAGCGCGGTGACGATGCTGAGATAGTCGGCGATTGACTTCAGACGTGCCGCCGCCTCCGGCGTCCCGTCATCGATCGCGTAGTTAGTCGCCCAGCCAACGATGATTCCGAGCACCAGCGCAATCAGGATGAAGCGCGTGAGTTTCTTCGCCATTCGTCTCCCTTTCACGCGAAACCCAAGCCGCGCGCTGAACCGTCGTCAAGCTTCACAGCCGTGGCGAGCCTGCGCTAGGGGCGGCGCATGGCCGACGATGTCCTGCAATTCGGACGAGAGATCCTCCACGACGAGGCACGCGCGCTCGACGCGCTCGCGGATAGCCTGGGTGCCCAGTTCGAGGAGGCCGTGCAGCTTATCCTCCAGTGTCGAGGAAAGCTGATCGTCAGCGGGCTCGGCAAGTCCGGCCATGTGGCGCGAAAGATCGCCGCGACCTTCGCATCGACCGGGACCACCGCGACCTTTCTGCACCTTGCCGAAGCGATCCATGGCGACCTCGGGATGGCGGCGAACGGCGATGTTGCAATCCTCATCTCTCAGAGCGGCGAGACGGCGGAGCTCGAACCGGTCATCGATCATTTCCGCCGCTTCGAGATCCCGATTGTCGCGATCACCGGAAACAGCGGTTCCATGCTCGCCACCGCGGCAACCGCGCCGCTGATCCTTCCGCACTGGCCGGAGGTTGGCCCCGAATTGGTCGCGCCGACTAGTTCTACGACGATGACTCTCGCGCTCGGCGACGCTCTGGCCATGACCGTCATGCGGCAAAAAGGTTTTACCAGGACCGACTTCGGACGCCTCCATCCGGGCGGTTCACTCGGCGCTCGGCTGAAGCCCGTAAGCCGGATCATGCATTCGGGCGATGCGCTTCCGCTGACAGCCGAGCAGGACTCGATGCACGACGCGGTCGTCGAAATGTCGGCGAAGCGGCTCGGGATCATCGGCGTCGTCGACAGCACGGGCTATCTCGTCGGCGCAATCACCGATGGCGATCTCAGGCGGCACATCGAGCAGGGGCTCGACCATACGGCCGCCGAGTTCATGACCCGTGATCCCAAGACTGTCGCGCCGGACGCGTTGATCGACGACGCGCTCAGCCTGTTCGAGGAGTACAAGATCACCGCACTGTTCGTCGCGGAAGATGACGGCACGGGCAAAAAGCCCGTCGGCGTGCTCCACATTCACGATTGCCCCGCGCCGCGATGAATAGCATCATCCTGATCCCGGCGCGCTACGCGTCATCGCGCTATCCGGGCAAGCCACTGGTTGAGCTAAGGGGCGCGACCGGCGCTGCCAAGCCGCTGATCCAGCGCAGCGTCGAAGCGGCACGGCGTGTCCGCGGCGTTTTTGGGGTTTTTGTCGTCACAGACGATGAGCGCATCGCCGAGGCCTGCGCACCCGCTCGCGTCGGTGTCATCATGACGTCACCCGAATGCCGAAACGGCACGGAGCGGTGCGCGGAGGCACTGGCGCAGCTCCACGAGCCCGGCCTGGTCATTAACCTGCAAGGCGATGCGCTGCTGACTCCGCCGGGCTTCGTCGAAGCGCTGATCGCTCGAATGGAGGATGACAATGACGCACTCGTGGCCACGCCCGCCATGCGGCTCAGGAGCCATGAGGTTCGGGCGCTGCAGGCGGAAGAGGCGGCGGGCCGCGTCGGCGGGACGACGGTCGTCACCGACGATCTTGGCCGTGCTCTATATTTCTCGAAGCGTCTGATCCCGCATTTGCCTGCCCGCTCTCTCGACGGCGTGATGTCGCCGGTGCGCCTCCATGTCGGCGTCTATGCTTATCGGCCCGAGGCGTTGGAACGCTATATGGCAACCCCGGTCAGCGAACTGGAAACGCTCGAGGGATTGGAGCAGCTGCGTTTCCTGGCCGCCGGTATTCCGATGACCGTCATCGATGTCGAAGCGCCGCCGTTCGCGCTCCGTGAACTCAACAATCCCGAGGATGTCGCGCCGATCGAGCAGGCATTGGCGGAGGCCGGACTCGAATGAGCTACTGGGACAGGCTCGACCCCAGGTACCGGTTGATCCTTTGTGACGTCTGGGGCGTCGTCCACAATGGCGTCGAACTCTATCCCGGCGCCTCTGACCGGCTCCGGCAGTGGAGGGGCGAAGGCCGCTGCGTCGTGCTCCTCACCAACGCGCCTCGAACGGAGGAAGCGGTCGAGCAGCAGCTCTGGAGGATTGGGCTCCAGCGCGAATGCTGGGACGCAATCGCGACGAGCGGCGAGGCGGGGATCGCGGCATTGAAAGCAATTGGCGCTCCGGTCGGCTTCATCGGGACCGCCGGCGATCGCGAAGTTCTCGAGAGCCGAAGCCTGCACATCGCCGAGAACGATGAATTCATGGACCTTGCCTGCACCGGAATTCGAGATGGTGAGTCCGACCCTGAGAGCTATCGCGCCGAGCTAGAGCGGCTCGTCGACCGCGACGTTCACATGCACTGCCTCAATCCCGACAGGCTGGTCGTGCGCGGCGGCGTACCCGAAGCTTGCGCTGGCGCGATCGCCGACGTCTACCAGATGTTGGGCGGTCGCGTAACCTGGTACGGCAAGCCCTTCGCGGCGATCTACGAGCACGCCCTCCGGCGCGCTGGAAATCCGCCGAAGGAGGAAGTGCTGGCAATCGGCGACGGCCTGCAGACGGACATCCTAGGCGCTGCCAGAATGGGGTTCGACACGGTGTTCATCGCAGGCGGAATTCACGCCGGCGAACCATTCCCGGATGATTTTGCCGAGCGGAACGGATTGGACGACTGGCAACCGGTGGCGGTTGTCGACTCTCTCGCCTAGATACGGCGCATGAACCTTCTCGGCTGCACCGTCGGGCTCGACCAGCCTTTCTTCCTCATCGCCGGTCCGTGCGTTGTCGAAAGCGAGGAATTGCAGCTCCGCACGGCTGAGCGCCTCAAGCGCATCGCCGAAAAGCTCGGCGTCTTCTTCATTTTCAAGTCGAGCTTCGACAAGGCGAACCGCAGTAGCGACAAAAGCTTCCGCGGCCCCGGCATGGACGAGGGCCTACGCATCCTGGAGAAAGTAAAGAAAGCGCTAGAAGTACCTGTTCTCACTGACGTTCACGACATCCCGCAAATTGCGCCGGTGGCCGAGGTCGTGGACGTGCTCCAGACCCCCGCCTTCCTCGCTCGCCAGACCGATTTCATCCATGCGGTCGCAGCCTCGGGAAAGCCGGTGAACATCAAGAAGGCTCAGTTCATGGCGCCCCACGACATGACGAATGTTGTCGACAAGGCGCGGAGCGCTGCCCAGGCGGCCGGCGTCAACGACGACACGATCATGGTCTGCGAGCGCGGGGCCTCGTTCGGCTACAACAATCTCGTGAGCGACATGCGCAGCCTCGCGATCATGCGCGAGACCGGCTGCCCGGTCGTGTTCGACGCAACCCACAGCGTCCAGCTCCCGGGCGGGCAGGGCACCAGCTCAGGCGGCCAGCGCGAGTTCGTCCCCATCCTGGCACGGGCTGCGGTCGCCACCGGCGTATCGGGCCTGTTCATGGAGACTCACCCGGATCCGGCCAATGCGAAGTCAGATGGCCCAAACGCCTGGCCGCTCGACCGCATGGAAAGCCTGCTGGGAACTTTGGTCGAACTAGATCGGCTTGTGAAGGAACGTGGCTTCGAGGAATCTTCGATCTAGCGGCCAGCCTGTTGCGTCTTGTGCGGTCGCACCCTCCGGTATTCACCGCGCAGCTGCCACATCATCGTCGCTAAGGTCCCGACGTTTCCGATCACGAAGGCGGTGGCCGCTCCGTTGACGCCGAACCTCCACGAGAGCGGCGCAATGATCAGGAAATAAAGTACGGTGCCGATCAGGCGGGCCTTGAACGGACCATCCGGTCGATCAAGCGCATAAAGCATGCCCGGCAGCGGGAAGCTGAAGATACTCAGGAACGGCACGACCATCAGAATGACCAACGCGTCGAAGGCGCCGACGAACTGTTTGCCGAAGAGGAGGGAAACGAGCGGTTTTCCGCCGATCATGAGTATCAAGATGGCCAGCAACGCGAGTCCGCTTGCGATCGCAGTAACGCGCAGCATCAGCTTCCACGGTTTCTTCGTCGATAGATCCATCCGAACGATCTCGGGATAGAAGGCCTTGCCGAGGAGGTCGGCGGGTTTGCTTGCGCTGTCCGAGAGCACCGACGCGACTCTGAATAGCGCCGCACCCGCTGGTCCCAGCAGGCCACCGACGACGAGCCTTGCGATCGGTCCCCACGCGGCCTGAACGCTTGCCGTGAGGTTGACGTGAATCGCGAACCGCCAGGCACCCGCGAGCTTATCTGGCCGGAGCGTCGGCCGAATGCCCTCGAGCAGGCCTCGTCGGCGCATCTCGCGCCAGGCCAGGAACCAGAAAGAGAGGTCGCCGGAGAGATTGCTGAGATACCAGATCGCGACATAGGCGCTGAACGGCGCTCCCGCGGAATAAGCGACCGCGACCAGCAGCACTCTGACGATCGGCGTCGCGGAACTCTGCCAGCTAATGAGGTCAAAGCGATCGAGGGCACGCAGAACGCCCGCGGGCGTTGCGGAGGCCATTGTCGGGATCAGCGTGCAGTAAAGCACCGCTAGCCACAGCTGCTCCTGCGAAATACCGACCCACGACGCCGCGAACGGTAGGATCGCCGCAGCGACGATCATTCCGCCGACGCCGCTGACGGCGTCGAGCCCGAACGCGAAGCCGGTGGATGCCCTGAACTCCTCATGCTCTCCAAGGAGGGCGCGGCCGCCGTAGCGGACGATGAGCTGCCAGGATTGGAACTTGGCGATTCCGCTCACCGCTCTCGCGTAGCTGTCGATCAGGATAAGGGCGCCGAACAGCAGCAGCCCAAGCGCATGCGCTGCGAGCGACACCGTCGCGATCCCAGCGATCGCTGCAACGATGCGCGATACCGCAAGATAGCTGCTGTTCTTGAGCAGCGACCGAAAATGCTGGTCCTTGAACCAGTGCCTCATGGCATCTGGCTTAAGGGAACAACCGCGTCATTGCGAGGCGCGGCGGTGCTACGCCGGTTCAGGCACCCTTTGCTGGATCACCTTGTCGGCGAGCGGGCCATTCAGCTCGGCCAGATGGTCGAACTCGGCCTCGTAGGTCGCGAGGCCCTGGCTTTGCGACCGGAGCTCCGCCTCCAGGCCCGACAGCTCGGCTTCGGGTATGAGTGCATCGATGCGGTCCCATCCCGCCCAACCGTCGCGGGGGCCCATACCAAGCATCTGCCCGCGCCGCCCTGCGATCGCCGACGTGATCCGGCTAGCAGCGCTCGATGGACAGACGACGCTGAGCTTGTGCATCGGCTCGAGCAGGTGCGGCTGCGCGTTGGCAAGCGCCTCCTGCATCGCAATCCGGCCGGCGAGACGGAACGCAAGTTCCGAGCTGTCGACGCTATGGTAACTGCCGTCGACCAGAGCGACTGAGCAATCGACGACCTGGAAACCGAGCGGGCCTTTCTCCATCGCCTCGCGGACGCCGTCCTCGACGGCGGGGATCCACTGCTTCGGCACCGAGCCGCCGTGGATCCGTTCTTCGAAGACGAAGCCCGATCCGCGCGGGAGCGGCTTCACCTCGATGATCACGTCGCCGAACTGGCCGTGGCCGCCTGACTGTTTCTTGTGGCGTCCTTTCTGCGTGACCGGTTTGCGGATCAATTCGCGATAGCCGACCGTAGGCGTGTGGCTTTTAACCTCGACGCCGAAGCGCCGTTTCAGGCGGCCGAGAACGGTATTGAGATGCTCGTCGTTGACTCCGCGCAGGCGGATTTCGTGGTTCGCGTCGTCATGCTCGATGACAAGCGCAGAATCCTCTTCGCCAAGGCGCTGCAGCGCGCCTGACAGCTTGACGTCATCCTTACGATCGGCGGGCTCGATGGCGATTGCGCAATTGCGCGCCGGGTAGCCGATGTCGACCCCTGGTGGGACCTTGCCTGCGCTCAACCATTCGCCCGCTTTGACCGAATCGATCTTGGCGACCGCCACGACGTCCCCATCCTGCGCTTCGCTGAGCTTCTGGGTCTTCTCACCTTGCACTTTAAAGAGAGAACCGACGCGGGCGTGGTCGCCGGCACCGGTCTTGAGGTCGGAGCCTTCGGCGATTTTGCCGCCGAGCACTCGGGACATCGCCAGTCGCCCGATGGAGCCGTGGACGATCTTGAAGACGTGCAGGGCAGCATCGCTGACTCCGAGGCGGGTAGCCGCGGCCTCGGGGGCCGGCGCTTCGTGCCTCATCGCCTTCAGCAGCCGGCGGACGCCCCATGAGCTGATCGCCGAACCGAACAGCACCGACACGCCGAGGCTCTCACCAGTTTCGCGCGCGAGGTCCTGGAGGACCTTCTCGCGGGTCGGAGCCTGATCCATCAAGAGCTGCTCGAGGAGTTCGTCGTCATGATCAGCGAGCTGTTCGAGCATCTGCGTGCGCGCTTCATGCTCGCGGTCCTGGATCTCCGACGGAATGTCGATGCGCTCGGACGGCTGGCCGGCGCGATACTTAAATGCGTATTCGAGAGCGAGATCGACGAAGCCGCCGATCTTCTCTCCGTCCCAGATTGGAATCTGACGCGCGATTAGCGGCGAAACGCTCATCGGCTGCAGCGCGGACAGAAGGTCGCGAATTCGGCCATGCGCCTGGTCGATCCGATTGACGAAAATGAGGTGCGGGATCCCGAGCTCGTCGAGCGCCCGGAGTGCCGGGGCAGCGAGGGGCGCTCTCGCCGGATCGGGGTCGACGACCACGATCGCTACGTCCGCGACCGCCAGCGCCTTCGCGCCATCCGCCGCGAAGCCGACCGAGCCGGGGCAATCGAGCAGGGCGAAGAAATCGCCCAGATAGTCGAAATTGTAGAGGTTGAGCTCGGTCGAGCCGCCGCGCTGCCGCGCTTCGGGGCTCGAGTCGCCGATGCTGGAGCCGTTGGCGGTCGATCCTAATCGGTCGGTCGCACCGGCTGCGAACAGCATCGCTTCGGCAAGGCTGGTCTTTCCTGCGCCGGCGGGTCCCACCAGCGCGATTGCTCGGGTGCCTTTGGATGGTTGTCCGGCCATGCGACTCTCCTTCGTCCGGGTTGCGGGCGTTCCGAGTCGCTGAAGGCGCCCCGAAGCGCTCTTCGTTGAAATATTCACCGTCCGACTGTTTTTGGCGGTTGGCAAGAGCCATCGTTACGGGTGCGACGCTTTATCGCGGAACGGGCTCAATTGGACCGAGGTTTTGCTGCTCATGGTCGATAGCAAGGGACATCAAGCAAGTTCGCCCGCGGAAATGCCAGCAGGCGCGTGGAAGGACATTCTAGCGCGGACCTACAAGCGCACATGGGACGACAATGTCGCGCTCGTTTCGGCAGGAGTCGCTTTTTACGGTTTCTTTGCCTTGCTCTCTCTGCTGGGGCTGATCGTGCTGCTCTACGGCTTCTTCGCCGATCCGCTCACGGTCATCGAGCAGATGCGCAAGCTGACCGCGATTTTGCCGCCCGATGTCGTCATCCTGATCGGGGATCAGCTCCTGACCGCCATCCACTCGTCGGAAGGAATAAAAGGCATCGGCATCGTGATCGCGATTTTCGTGGCGATCTATGGCGGCACCAACGGCTCGGCTTCGGTGATCACGGCGCTCAATATCGCCTATGAGGAGAAGGAGAAGCGAACCCTCTTCCGCTTCTACCTGCTGGCGGTTTGCATGACTTTCAGTGCTGTCGTCGTCGCTTTCGTTGCGCTCGCGGCGACTGCCGCGGTCGGTTACATCGACAACGCTTTGCCGCAGGCGACGCCGTCCTTTGTTCTTGCGGGCAAGCTCGTCGGTTACCTCGTGCTCGCAATCCTCGCGGCCCTGATGGCCTCCGTGCTGTACCGGATCGGGCCGTCGCGCGAGGACGCAAAATGGAAATGGATCACGCCGGGTTCCGCGTTCGCGGCTCTGGCTTGGCTGCTGCTGACCCTCGCGTTTGGCTTCTACGTCAGCAATTTCACCAATTATCACGCGAGCTACGGCTCGTTGGGCGCGGTCGTTGCCTTGCTAACCTGGATGTACCTGTCCGCTTATGCCTTCGTCATAGGAGCCGAGCTCAACAGCGAAATCGAGCATCAGACGGCGAAGGATTCGACGACGGGTGCTCCCGAGCCTTTGGGGGATCGAGGCGCATGGGCCGCCGACAATGTGGCGATGGACGATACAGTCCAAGATCGCCCGGAGAAGCAGCGGGAAGGCGACATGCTGACCGCCGCCGCGCCGAGAGTTGCAGAGGAAAAGGGCAGGCTGCCTTAGGCCGCCGGAAGAAGCCGCCGCTCGCCCGCGAGGCGCAGAAGCGCAGCCTGCAGCTTCTCGAAGGCTCGAACCTCGATCTGGCGGATGCGCTCGCGGCTGACTCCATAAACCTGGCTCAACTCTTCGAGCGTCTTCGGTTCGTCGGCGAGGCGGCGCTCCATGAGGATGTGCTTTTCGCGCTCGTTCAAAGACTCCATCGCCGCGACGAGCAGGTCGTGACGGACTCGGGTTTCCTCGTCCTCGGCGATCAGCTCGTCCTGGAGGGGACCGCTATCGACGAGGAAGTCCTGCCACTGGGCCTCGGCGCCTTCGTCGCCCTTCAGCGGCGCGTTCAGGCTGGTGTCCCCGCCCATCGCCATGCGGCGATTCATCGACACGACTTCTTCTTCGCTGACACCGAGGTCGGTCGCGATTTTGGTCACGTCCTGCGGCTTGAGGTCGCCCTCTTCGAACGCGTCGATCTGGTTTTTCATCCGGCGCAGGTTGAAGAACAGCTTCTTCTGCGCCGCCGTAGTGCCCATCTTCACGAGGCTCCACGAGCGCAGGATGAATTCCTGGATCGAGGCGCGGATCCACCACATCGCATAGGTTGCTAGGCGGAAGCCCCGATCAGGCTCGAACTTCTTCACGCCCTGCATCAGGCCGATATTGCCCTCGCTGATGAGCTCGCTGACCGGCAGCCCGTAGCCGCGGTAGCCCATGGCGATCTTGGCGACGAGCCGAAGGTGCGAGTTTACCAACTTTGCCGCAGCCTCGGTGTCGCCATGCTCCCGCCAGCGCTTGGCGAGCATGTACTCCTCCTCCGGAGAGAGGATCGGGAATTTCTTGATTTCCGCGAGATAGCGGTTGAGTCCGGCCTCCCCACCGGACGCGGGGATTGAGACGATCCCTTTTTGCGTAGCCATCTTACTCGTCTTCTCCCCTAATAGGGCAATTTGCCTGCCCTAGCTGGTTAGCCTTTATACACCAAGCGCCCGCTTCAGTTCCTGCATGTCAGGCGGCATGGGACTTGCGAACGACAATCTGCTTTTTGTCACGGGATGCGTAAAGCCGAGCTCTGCGGCATGAAGCGCCTGTCGATTAAATCCTAGCTCGTTCAGTAGTTTGCCGTGCGTCTTTCCCGAACGACCATAGACAGGATCGCCGACCAGCGGATGGCCGATCGAGGCCATGTGAACGCGGACCTGATGCGTGCGCCCGGTTTCGAGACAGCATTCGACCAGCGCGGAATCCCTCAGCAATTCGAGCCTTCGCCAGTAAGTCACCGCCCGCTTGCCGCGATCGCCTTCGACAATCGCGATCTTCTTCCGGTTCGCAGCAGAGCGAGCAAGGGCGGCGTCGATACTTCCTTCGCTGGCCTTCGGAACCCCGTTTACGATCGCGAGGTAGCGCCGATCGATCGAATGTGCGGCGAACTGCTTGGCCAGCCCCTCGTGGGCGACGTCCGTTTTTGCAACCACGAGCAGACCGGACGTGTCCTTGTCGATGCGATGCACGATCCCCGGCCGAGCCACGCCGCCAATTCCCGATAAGTTGCCGGCGCAATGATGGAGGAGCGCGTTCACGAGCGTCCCGTCGAAATTGCCCGCAGCCGGATGGACCACCAGTCCAGCGGGCTTGTCGACCACCAATAAGTAATCATCCTCGAAGACGATCGTCAGCGGAATGTCCTGAGGCTCGTTGTGCGCCGGCCGAGGCTCCGGGACGGCCACGCGGACCGCTTCGTCGCCCTTCACCTTGAGGGCCGGATCGCGAAGCGGCGAGCCCTGCGCTACGACCGAGCCGCTGCGGATTAAAGCCTTCAGCCGTTCGCGCGAAAGCGTGGGAACTGCATCCGCGAGCGCGCGGTCGAGCCGCCACCCCGCATGGGCGGCCTCCAGGCGCACGTCGATCGTCTGAATTCCCCCCATCTTCCTAGGGGAATATGGGTTCGCGGCCGTCACGGTTCAATGGTCGTAACTTGCGTGAGGTTAAACTCTGACGCATTCAGCGGCCCGTGAACGCGCTCGACCTCGCCAGCCTGCTTTGTTCGCGGCTCTGCCACGACCTCATGTCGCCGGTGGGCGCCCTCAACAATGGAATTGAACTCCTCTCCGACGAGACAGATCCGGAGATGCGCGAGAAGTGTCTCGAGTTGCTCTCGGACAGCGCCAGGGCGACCGCCAATAAGCTCAAATTCTTTCGCCTCGCGTTCGGCGCGGGTGGAGGCTTCGGGGACGAGATCGATACGACCGAGGCACGCGCCTCACTTGAGGGACTCTTCAAGGCCGAGGGCAAGATCGAACTCGGCTGGGTCGTCGAGGACGAGAAACTTCCAAAGGGCGCGATCAGGCTACTCCTCAATCTCGCCCTGCTGGCAGCTGACGCGCTGGTCCGCGGAGGACATCTCGACGTCGGCGCCGAACGCGCAGACGGCCGGATCGAGCTTGCCGTGCGCGCCGAAGGCCCGCGGATCCTCCTCGACCCCGTGCTCCGCGAGACCCTCGCCACGGGCGGCGGCGCAACCGTTGAGCCACGCGCTGCGGGCGCCTGGCTGGCTCACAGCCTCGCAGCCGAAGGCGGTGGATCGCTCCGGCTCTCCGACCCGACGAGCGATGTGCTGATGATCGGCGCCACTATTCCGGTGTCCTAGAACAACCGATGTTTTCGGCTTAGCGTCGGCTGATGGTTCAGGCGAAACTGAACGGCTTCCTGCCTCCGGATTTCGTGGGTTCGATACCGACGGTCGATCTGCGCCATCCTCCAACGCGGGCGCCAGGGCAATTTCCACCGTTCGATATCCGCGACGGGCGGGCGTTCCAGGCAGACGCTGCCTCAGAAGCCGGGTTCTTCGCCGATCATGGTTTCGTCCTGTTGAGCCACCGTACGAGCGTGGCGAATTGGGATGACGTCGCTCCGATCTTTGCCGAGGAGGTCGAGCAGCTCATCCGCACTCGATTGCTGCCAGGTCGGCGCCTCGAGATCCAGCAGCGTCCAACGCCGATGCGAAGGGGCCGGGGGACCGATAATCCGCAATATGCCGGAGGTGTGCATTCCGACGGGCCACTGACGGCGGAACTCTACGCAGCCAACGTCGGAGCATTTGCCGGACCGCAAGCCGAGAAATGGTGGCTCGATCGATTCCGGCGCCCAGACGTGGCCGGGTTCATGTCGATAGATTTTTGGCGGACGACCAACATGCAAGGATCGCTAAGGCACATGCCCTTGGCGGTTTGCGCTCCGAGCAGCCTCGAGCGGACCGACATCCTGCCCATGGAACTTATCGGCATCGCTCCGGACGGACACAAGAGCCAGCATCTCGCGCTTCGATACAATCGATGCCAGCAATGGTTTTTCTATCCCGAGATGACGGGTGAAGAGGTCCTTGTATTCAAACTTTGCGAGTTCTCGAAGGACGATCCGGGAGCTCCCCCTCAAAACTGCTTCCACTCCGCCTTTGCACACCCCGACACGCCTGCCGATGCCGAGGAACGGCAAAGCTGCGAGCATCGCGTCGGCGTCCTTGTCCTTCGCGATTAAGGGGGCATAACAGCGCGTTAAGGGCTTCGCGGCATAAAGCCTCGATGCAGCGCTGCGCTGACCCCCGCGAACGCTCTTCGAATTCGTTCCAGGCCGAATTGGCTGTCTCGACGGCTTGCCGGCTGCGGCGTTCGCCAAGACTGACGCTCCTTCCTAACGGCGCTTTAACCTTCTCGGTCTAACGAGGTCTCCTCCGAGTTTAGGGGCCTTTCCAGCCGATGGATGACCTGATTGCAGATTTCGTAGCCGAATGCCGCGAAATGCTCGAATCTCTGGGCGGCGAGATCGTCGCCTGGGAAGCCGAGCCCGACGACCGGGCGCGGCTCGATAGCATCTTCCGCTTTGTCCACACGGTGAAGGGCAATTGCGGCTTCTTCGACTTCCCGAGGCTCGAGGCCCTGAGCCACGCGGCCGAGGATGCGCTCGCCGATGTCCGCGCTGGACGCCGGCACGCCGACGCCCAGTTGGTCAGCGCTGTGCTCGCGATCATCGACCGCATCGGCGAGATGATTGCCTCGATCGAGGCGGGTGATGAGATGCCGGGCGGCGACGACAGCAGCTTGATCCACGCCCTCGCTCCTGGAGCCGAGGGCGCTTCGGCACCAGCCGCAGTCGCCGTCGCCGAAGGGCAGGGCCGGCCTGCTTCCGCGCCGCGCACGATTCGCCTTTCCGTCGAGCTTCTCGACCGCGTGATGAGTACCGTCTCCGACATGGTACTTGCTCGCAACGAGCTTGCCCGGCGCCTCCGCGAAGCTCCGACCGAAGTCGCGGTCGACGGGGCATTCGAGCGCCTCTCGGCGATCATCGCCGATATGCGCGACGCGATCACCCGCACGCGCATGCAGCGCATCGAGAATCTTTTCGTCGGATTGCCGCGCATGGTTCGCGACCTGTCCGCCGAGCTTGGCAAGCAGGTCCTCGTCGACATCGAAGGCGGCGACGTCGAACTCGATCGCGAGATGATCGAGATGATCCGCGATCCGCTGACCCACATCATCCGCAATGCTGTCGATCACGGCATCGAAAAGCCAGCGGAACGGCTCAAGGCCGGCAAGCGCGAGATCGGAATCCTGGCTGTGTCTGCTCGGCAGTCCGGCAACCAGATCCTTATCGACATCCAGGACGACGGCCGCGGCATCGACGGCAAGAGGCTTCTCGCAAAAGCGCTCGACGTCGGGCTCCTAGAGCGGGACGAGGCAGCGAAGCTGTCGCCGCGTGAGCAGTTGGCCCTCGTCTTCGAAGCCGGCCTGTCCACGGCCAAGGAGGTCACCTCCATCTCCGGCCGCGGCGTCGGAATGGATGTCGTCCGTTCGAACATCGAGCGTATCGGCGGCATAGTCGAGCTCGACAGCAAGCCCGGTTTCGGGACCCGCATGACCTTGCGCGTGCCGCTTACGCTGACCATCATCCCAGCGCTGACGGTCTCGATCGCCGGCCAGCACTTCGCGATCCCGCGCTCGGCGATCGAAGAAATCGTGCGCGCCAACGGAGAGAGTGTCACGCTCGAGCATCTCGGGGGAGCCGGCGTCGCGACCATTCGTGGGCGCCGTGTGCCAGAGGTCTCGCTGGCGGAGATCCTCGGCCTCGAAAGCGCGATCGAGGAGAAGGACCGGACGCTTATCGTCCTAAGGCCGGCGGGCGGTGACGTTTATGCCCTCTCGGTCGATCGTATCCACGATCATGAAGAGCTGGTGGTGAAGCCCGCGGCGCCGGCGGTCATGGCAACCGGTCTGTACGCCGGTACCACACTGGCGGACGATGGCAGCCCAATCCTCCTGTTCGATCCGGCGGGGCTGGCTCAGGTGGGCGGGGTCAAGCTCGAAGCGCAGGAACGGTCCGCGCGAATTGCGGAAGGTCCCCAGGCGACTGCTTCGAGGTCGCTGGCGGTGCTGCTCTTTAGGACGCTCGACGGGTGCCGCCGCGCATTGCCGTTGGCGGTGGTCGACCGCATCGAGGAAGTGCCCGTCAGCGCCGTCAGGGAGGCCGCTGGCCAGCTTCGAGTCCAGGTCGGAGATGCGATCCTGCCGCTCGCAGGCGCCTCGGGCAAAGAGCTTCCTGGCGCGAAGGTCCGTTTGTTCCGTCTCAACGACGGCGCCCATGAGATCGGCTATGCCTTTGCGGAGGTCGTCGACTTCGCTTCCGTCGACAACGAAGTCATCCACGCTGAACGGCCGGGCGAGATCAGCGGCGTGACGCTGCTCAACGGGGAACCAGCCGAGCTCGTCGATGCGCATTGGCTGTTTGCCAATCATGTCGGAGCTGCAGCACGCTCCACGGAGGAATTGGTCTGCCGCCTGCCGAGCGACGACCCGTGGATGCAGAACATGCTTCGCCCGATCGTCGAAGCTGCAGGCTATCGCGTGGTGGGCGACGAGCATCAGGGCGACGCGGATCTCGTGATTGCGGCTCGAGGCGAAGAGTCGCCGGAAGTGTCGGCGAAGAACAGGATTTGGCTCAGGGCCGAGCCGGATGCAGCAGGCAAGAAGGACGAGAGCATCTACCGTTACGATCGTGCGGGACTGCTGATGGCGCTGAAGACCGCTGGGGCGGGGAGGGGCAAATGAACGAGCTTCTGCTGGTCGTGACCATTGGCGGCGAGCGCGTTGCGCTTCCTGCTGCTGCGGTCGAATCCGTCGTTGAGCTGGACACCCTGATCGCGGTTCCGCGTGCGGCGGCTCATGTCGCCGGACTTTCAGCGCTGCGCAGCCGGGTACTGACGGTAATCGATTGCAAGCGCTCGTTGGAGCTCGGTGTGAGCGATTGCTCCGACGGAATCCGAGAAGCTGCGGTCGTCGATTTCGACGGCCATCATTATGCGCTGATCGTCGACCTGGTCGAGGACGTCGTCGAAGCTTTGTCGGAGCCGACCCCGGTCCGAGCCGCGATGGGCGACGGCTGGGAGCGGGTGTCGATGGGCATGGTGGATACCGAGACCGGACCGCTGCTCCTGGTCGACGTCGCGGCGCTGCTCGCGGGCGCGACCGAGGCCAGGGCGGCTTAAGGTCTTCGTTACCCTTAACGTTTAAGACCGAAATCAGTGGGGAAGCGGGAAGCTTGAGAATGAAGAGCTGTTTGATCGTCGATGATTCGAAGGTGATCCGAAAGGTCGCTCGCCACATTCTCGAAACGCTCGAGTTCGAGGTCGAGGAGGCCGGCGACGGCCAGGAAGCCCTTTCTCGCTGCGAATCCAAAATGCCTGATGTCGTCCTACTCGACTGGAACATGCCGGTCATGAGCGGGATGGAGTTCCTGCGTCTCTTGCGACAGCGCGGCCACGGCGATCAGCCGAAGGTCGTCTTTTGCACCACCGAGAACGACATGGCCCATATTCGCGCCGCCCTTGAAGCGGGCGCCGACGAATATGTCATGAAGCCGTTCGACCGCGAGACACTCCACATCAAACTTCAGCTCGTCGGCGTAGCCTGAGGGCCGCCGTGGTGGAGCGGGGGCTCGCCAGATCGCGGGACCGCCAGCCGCGATCCGCGCCAATACAGCGGCGGATCCGGCTGATGATCGTCGACGATTCGACGGTCGCGCGGGCAGTCCTCTCGCGGATGGTCGAAAGCGACCCTGTATTCGAGATCACCGCAGTCGCCGGAACCGCAGAGGACGCCATCGAGGCGCTTGCCGAGTGCCGTGTCGATGTCGTCATCCTCGATCTCGAGATGCCGGGAGCTGGCGGCCTCAAGTCGATTCCGCGGATCATCGCTGCAGCCGCGGGTGCGAAAGTCATGATCGTCTCCTCGCTCGCCGAGGATGGAGCAGAGCAGACCGTCGCGGCGCTCGCACTCGGTGCGGCAGATACGATGCCGAAGCCGGGGACGGGTCGCTTCAACGGCAAGTTCTCCGAGATCCTACTCAGCAAACTGAAGGCACTCGGCTACGCTGCGCCGGCAGTGACGAAGGCGACCTACGCATCGCAGGTGGCGGGGCCTCATGCCGCGCTCCGGGCGATGCCGACCGATCCGATCGAGATTCTCGCCATCGGCGCTTCGACCGGCGGCATCCACGCTCTTGGTGTACTGTTCCACGCGCTTCCGAAGCGCATCGGCGTGCCGATACTCCTGACGCAGCATTTGCCGACGCCCTTCATGTTCGTATTTGCCCGCCAGCTCGGGACCATTGCTCACAGGCCCTGCGTGGTCGCTGAGGATGGCATGCAGCTCGAGGCGGATCATATCTACCTCGCTCCCGGCGATGCTCATTTGACCCTGGAACCGGGCAAGAATGGCCCGGTCGTTCGGCTGAGCCATGGACGCGCCAGCAGCGGCTGCCTGCCATCGGTCGACCCGATGTTCGCGTCAGTGGGCTCGATCTACGGTGAAGGCGCGCTCGGCATCGTACTCACCGGCATGGGCCGCGACGGAGTTGAGGGCGCGACCACACTGGTTGCCTGCGGCGGTTCGATCGTCGCCCAGGACGAAGCGAGCTGCGCCGTCTGGGGAATGCCCCGCGCAGTCCTCGAAGCCGGGCTCGCCAGCGCGGTACTTCCGCCGGAAAAAATCGCGCGCCGCATCGCCTCTCGCTCCGAGGAACAGCGCGAGTGCAAATAAGCGACAGCTCGATCCGAATCCTCGCCGGCCTGCTCGAGGCGCGCACCGGCCAGCAACTCACCATGAGCCGCCGCTGGCGCATCGAAACGGCGCTCTCGTCCCTTCTTCGCGAACGCGGGATCGGGACTCTCGATGAGCTCATCACCATCCTCGTCATGGGCAAGGAGCCGAGCTTGTCGCAAATGGTCGTCGAAGCGCTGCTCAACAACGAAACCTATTTCTTCCGCGACCGCACGCCGTTCGACGTGCTCCAGCGCTATGCGCTCCCGGAATTGGCACAACGGCGCGCCAAGTCGAAACGCCTGCGGCTTTGGTCCGCGGGCTGCTCGACAGGCCAGGAAGCTTATTCGCTGGCGATGCTCTTCGCCGAAGAACCGGAGAAATGGCGCGGCTGGACGATCGACATCCTCGGCACCGACGTTTCGACCAGTTGTGTCGACCGCGCCCGACACGGATCGTACACCCAGTTCGAGGTCCAGCGCGGCCTCGGGATTAACCAGATGATCAAGTGGTTCGAGGAGTGCCCCGATGGTTGGCGCGCCGTCGAGGAGCTTCGCCGGCCCATCCGCTTCCAGGTCCACAACATCCTCGAGCAGGCGCCCCACCCGGGCGGGTTCGATATCGTGCTCTGCCGCAACGTCCTCCTCTACCTGAGCCCCGAGAAGAAGACCCTGAGCTTCGAGCGCATCGCCGGTGCAATGGCGGACGATGGATGGCTGATGCTCGGCGCCGGCGAGACGGTGATCGGCCAGACCAGCAAGCTCGGCGCGGACATCAATGCCCGCGGCCTCTATCGCCTCACCGGCGACGGGAGCCGTGTCGAGAAACGCCAGGGCGACCGCCGCTCCACAGCTGCGGGGGCTTGACGTTACAGCATTAGCTGTGCGCCAATCGCTTCGTGATCGAATGCGTCGAGAGGCCTTCGCCGAACTTTGACGAGCGGCAGCTGCCGGTCTCGATGATCGTCCTTCATTATACCGGGATGCCAGACATGCAGTCGGCGCTCGACCGGCTGACTTCGCCCGAGGCAAAAGTCTCCTCGCATTACCTCGTCGATGAGGATGGCAAGGTTTTCCAGCTCGTCGACGAAGCCAACCGTGCGTGGCACGCGGGCAAGTCACGCTGGCGCGGAGTCAGCGACATCAATTCCGCGAGCGTCGGGATCGAAATCGTCAATCCCGGCCACGAGTTCGGATATCGCGAGTTCCCCGACGAGCAGATGGCGTCGGTCATCCCGCTCGTCGCCGACATCAAGGAGCGGCACGGAATCGGCCGCGGCAATGTGGTGGGCCATTCCGATGTCGCGCCGGCCAGGAAGGAGGACCCAGGCGAGCTCTTCCCCTGGCACGCGCTGGCCAAGCGCCGCCTCGCGCTACCGAGCCCGACGCGCGACCTGATCGACCCTTACTGGACCGACGCCGGCTTTCTGCTGGCGCTCGAACGCTTCGGCTATGATGTGACGGATGAGCAGAAGGCGGTGATCGCGTTCCAACGACGCTTCCGACCCGACCTGATCGACGGCATCATCGACGGCGAATGCAGGGCGAAGTTGCTCGCGTTGCTGTTGCCGCGACCGCAGTAGCCGCCGTAGGAACTTCGGCGCATCGCTTCCCGTGTTCACGAATGTTCCCGATTGTTCGCATTGCCGATCCGGAACTTCTTGCGGGAAAGACCAATCTACGCTCCGAAATTCGCCTCTATGCCTCCCGCCAATTCGAGCACACCGACGACTGCTCCCGGGCTTCGAGCGCGTGTTTGCCGCAGTAGAAAATGCCGTCGTGGATGATGCATGCCACCGTGGGGCAGCTCTCGGCGGCGCACGGCGTGGGCTCCGCCTGCTTCATCCAACTGAAGTTCTCGCGACCAGTGGGTCGATCCATCATTACACCCGGTCTTGCTCGCTTGGCGGCTCGGCTTGTGAGGGGAGAGGGACCAAGCCGAGCCGCACTGAGAGGGACGCACACACGACTGGCTTCAACGGATGCAAGTCAAAGCGAACTAACTTTAGGCAGGGTGAACCGCAGCTTAAGGTTCCATGGAGGCTGGGGCTGCGTTCGGCAACGGAACGAGTGCCTCGGCTCTTCGCAGTAGCTATCGGCTTGGCGGCCGGTCACACGTCTGGTCTCTTCGAGCGCCTGACTCGCAACCGCGGCTTCGTTCGCTTATATCCCGCCATGCCAGAGGGCTGGGCGGCCGCGGGTCTCACTAGAGGCACGAGGAAAGTCCGGGCTCCACGGAACTCACGGTGCCGGGTAACGCCCGGCGGGTTGTCATCAGCTTCGTGCGAAGACGGCTCAGGGACAGTGCCACAGAAAGGACACCGCCTCGTCTTTGGACGGGTAAGGTCGAAAGGGTGCGGCAAGAGCGCACCGCGGTCCTGGCAACAGGGCCGGCACGGTAAACCCCACCGGGTGCAAGACCGAATAGGGGCGGCACATGGGCCTGGTTCCGGCTCGCCGCCCGGGTTGGTTGCTTGAGGGGCGGGGCAACCCGCCTCCTAGAGGAATGGCCGCACAGTCACGCCCCACAGGCGCGATGGACAGAACCCGGCTTACAGGTCCTCTGGCGAAATTTCTTCCTGGACGGGCCTCCTGCCTTCGCAGGAGGACGTTCAGCCTTTATCGGAGCCTCGATGGCTAAGCAGAAAAGATCGGACGACTGGGGCTTCCCGCGCTGGCGCTCCTATGGCGACAAGGGGCGGTCGGCGGCGAAGCTTCGCCTGTGCGACCGCGAGGGCTGCAACGAGATCGGTGACCGGCCCGCGCCCAAGGCGCCGCACAGCAAGGACCGCTGGTATTTCTGCGAGGCGCACGCGGCCGAGTACAACAAGAACTGGAACTATTTTGCCGGGCTCAGCCCCGAGGAAGCCGCGCGCCGAGCCGCGGAGGAGGAGAGAGGCAACGCGGGGTTCCGGCAGTCGGCGCAGTGGAAATGGGCGGGCCCGGGAGACGGTAGCCGGAGCCGCGACGAGATGCGGGCGCTCGATGCGCTCGAGCTGGACAGCGACGCGGATTTCGCGGCGGTCAAGGCGGCGCACCGCCGACTGGTCAAGGAAACGCACCCCGACGCCAACGCGGGGAACGAGGAGGCGGCGAAGCGCTTCAAGCAGGTCCAGGCCGCCTACGACGTCTTGAAGAAAGCCGAAGAGCGGAAGAACGGAAAGGCGGCCTAAGCGGCCGCAGCGTAGCGCTCGGCAGTCTCCTTCACGAGCGCGATCATGTTCGGTACGCCCTGGGTGCGGTTGGCGCTGAGATGCTTGCGGAGCTCGAACGGGGCCAGCGCTTGCGCGACGTCCAGCTTCGCCACCTCTGCGGCGGGCTTGTCCTGAACGACCGACAGCACCAGCGCGACAATGCCCTTGGTGATCGCCGCATTACTGTCGGCGAGGAAGTGGAGGCGCCCCTCGTTCGCGGTCGGGTAGACCCAAACCGAAGCCGAGCAGCCGCGGACCTTCGTCGAATCGGTCTTGAGGGCATCCGGCATCGGCTCGAGCTGCCGGCCGAGATCGATTAGCAGCCGATAGCGGTCCTCGGTGTCGACCAGCTGATATTCTTCGAGAATCTCTTGGACGGGCTGGAGGCCGGACATGGCCGCGCCCTATCCCCTTATCGGTCGCGGAGCGACTCGATTTCGTTCGCCAGGCTGTTCTCTTTCTCGACCGCGATTCGTTCGAGGACCTTGATGCGGTCCTTGAGCTGAGCGACCTCGTCGCGCAGGCGGCGGTTCTCCACTTCGCCCTGGGGATTGACGAAGTTCACCGGCTGGCGAGGGCCTCTGACGGCGGCACGAACGATCGAGGCGAGCATCACGATCGCTACGATCATGACCGCGGTGATCTGACCGCTATTCATCAGGCCTTGTCCTCCTCTGCAATTCGGTCTTGGTCGCGTAGCGCCTCGATCTGGGAGGCCGTCTCTGCGCCGCGGTCGGTGACGATCCGTTCGAGGACCTTGATCCGGTCCTGTAGCTGCTGCACCTGCGACCGAAGCTTCTGGTTCTCTCCGTTGTCGACGGGCGGGTCGCCCCGCATCTCGCGCATCGAACGGACCGGGATGCCCAGCTTGTGCCTGATGATGGTGAAGGCGAACACCATGAACAGGACGGCGATGACGAACTCAAACGGGTTCATTGCGGCAAGTGCCCTTCAGTCCTGCGATGTATCTTAGATGCATCATCTGGCGTCGCCCACCGGCAATTCAAGCGTCTGTTTCGGTAGAAGCTGCGGTCGATTTGCCGACGCGTCGCGGCTTGCGGAGCGCCTCGATCTGAGCGGCGGTTTGCACGCCGCCGTCGGTGACGATCTCCTCGATAACGCGCAAGCGCGCTTCGACGCGCTCCACATGCGCTGCATATTGCGCGGCCTTCTCCGCGGTCTCGCTGGCGAGAAGCTGGCTCATTTTCTCCTTGTGCTGAAGCCAGCGTTGGAACGCGCCCATGCCAATTCCGCCGAGCACTGGGATACCGACGACGATCACGAAGAAGATCAGCATTGAAGTAGGCACATCAGCCTCCCTGAACTCGCGCTTTACTTGTTTTCGACCGCAACCGGCTTTTCGCGGAGAGCTTCGATCTGTGAGGCTGTCTGCGCGCCGGCATCCGTTACGATCTTCTCCAGCACTCGAACTCGCTCTTCGAGCTCGTGGCTCCGCGACGCATATTGCGCGGCCTTCTCGGCAGCCATTCCCGCCTCAACCTCAAGCTTCTTTTCCCGAAGGCGAAACCAACGGTTTGCGATCAGCATCAATAGCAGGACAGGCAGCCCAACAATGATTAGCGCGAGAAAGACATCACCCGGACCCATTACGCATTCCCTCCCTTGTCGATCGCGAGGGCATCGATGTCCCGCGCGAGCCTCGACGGCTGATCGGTGGCAATCCGCTCAAGCGTTTCGAGCCGGTCCTTGATCGACCCGAGCTCGGCACGGAGCTGAGCATTCTCGCTTGTGAGAAGCTTGATTCGCTCCAGCGATTCCTCGTCTCTCTTCGGGTGGAGCGGCATTCCCCAGCTGTTCGAAAGTGGATAGCCGTTCTTGATCTTCAGCCAGTTGTTCAACAGCGTCCCGCCGACGCTCACCGTGACGACAATCGCGATGAAGGGGAACAGGCGAAGTACGAAATCGAAAACCTGGGCAACATCCGGATCCATAAGTCCCCCTTTTGGCGTCTAGCGAAGCTGCTCGATCTCGCGCGCGAGCGAGCGGTTCTCGGTCGTTACGTAGCTTTCGATGTCGGCGAGCCGGCGGTCGATATCCTTGAAGCGTGAGCGGATGTCGCGAGCGGCGCGCGCCGGGGAGGCCCGTACGCCCTGCCAGAAATGGCGATCCTCCTTGCCCCGGTAATCGAGCTCGCGCGGCTTGGTCGGCGCGACCCAGCCCGCGATGAAGTAGAAGGGCAGGACCGAGCCGCCGCTCATGAACACCGCGGCGAGGAAGCAGATCCGAACCAGCGCGACGTCGAAGCCGGTGTAATCGGCAATACCGGCGCAGACACCCATGACCTTGCCGTTCTGCTTGTCGCGGTAGAAGCGCGTGCGGCTGGCCGGCTGGCCGGGATAGTCCGATTCCCGATAATAATCGGGTTCGCTGCTGTCGTATTGCGGCTGGTTGGAGCGCACCTGCGGCTGGTTTGTCCGGCGCTCGCGCGGCGGATAGCGGTCGTAAGCCATCTTATTCACCGTCCGCGAGGAGCTGACGAAGCTGGTCGCGCGGGTCGCGCTCCCGGCCCGGCAGGCACTGCTGCCGCCAGTTCGGATTTTCCGCGGTCATGATCCGCTCGATCGTGCAGAGCCTGTCGTCCAGCCGACGCGCCGCTTCGTGCAGCTCATCGAGCAGCTTCTCGTCGCCCGACGTCAGCGTCGCAGCCGTCTTCCACTTCGTGATGTAGTGGAAGATCAGCCAGGGGAGTCCGAGAAACAGGATGACGACGGCGAGGCCGCCAAGCAGAATTCCAAGTACGTCTTCCATATTCCCTTACTTCCCCCTGGCCTTGAGCGCGGCCTTCATGGCTTCCAGTTCCTTGTCGACAGATTCGGCGGCCTTGAGCTCGGCGATCTCCTCCTCGAGGCTCTTCGGTCCGGTCATGCCGAGCGCATCGGCGCGTCCCTCGGCGAAGTCGGCACGGCGTTCGAGAATGTCGAACTTCGAGAAAGCGTCCTCGGTGCGGTTGCCGTTGAGGAGCTCGCGGGCCCTTGCGCGCGTGACGGCGCTTTCGAACCTGGCGGCGATTGCGTTCTGCCGGGCGCGCGCTTCCCGCAACTTGCCCTGCAGCTTGTGAATGTCGGCTTCATAGCCCTTCAACGTGTCGTCGATCACCTTGATCTCGTCGCGCAGGCCTTCGCCCATGTCGGCGGCCTTCTGCCGCTCGAGCAGCGCTGCCTTGGCGAGGTCTTCACGGTCCTTCGACAGCGCGAGCTCGGCCTTCTCCGTCCAGTTCTTCTGAAGCTCGTCGAGGCGCGAAAGCGCCCGCCGCATTTCCTTGCCGTCGGCAATGCAGCGCGCGGCCGAGGCGCGGACCTCGACTAACGTTTCCTCCATTTCGAGGATCACCATGCGGATCATCTTCGCCGGATCTTCCGACCGGTCGAGCATCTCCGTGATGTTCGCGGCAAAGATATCCCGGGTTCGGGAAAAGATGCTCATTCAGTCACTCCGAATTCCAAATCATAGGCGCCTAAACCTGTTTCCAATAAAGCAATAGCCATGCCAGATATCCGGAAACCGCCATCTTTCGGAGATTCATCGATTTTTCCCTCCCGAAATCGGTGAAAATCCTTGCCAAATGGTGGGATTTGCCACCAACAGTCGGTCGGATTTTTGACTGGGATCCATGGAACGTTCCGAACAGTTCATCGGCCAGAGTCTTGCCTTCCTCGACGCCGTAGAGCGGGCGAGCCGCGCCGCTGCGCTCAACCGGCCCGTTCTCGTCATCGGCGAGAGGGGTACAGGCAAGGAACTCATCGCCGAACGTCTCCACCATCTCTCGACCCGCTGGGCGGGTCCGCTGATCATCATGAACTGCGCAGCTCTGCCCGAAAACCTGATCGAAGCCGAGTTGTTCGGCCACGAAGCGGGGAGCTTCACCGGCGCAGTCAAGACGAGGCATGGGCGCTTCGAGGAAGCCGACGGCGGCACCCTGTTCCTGGACGAACTGGGGACTCTCTCCATGCCGGCGCAGGATCGTCTTCTGCGCGCGGTTGAATATGGCGAGATCACTCGGATCGGCGCGTCGAAGCCGATCAGCGTCGACGTCAGGATTGTTGCGGCCACGAACGAGAGTTTGCCCGCGCAGGTCGAAAAAGGCCAGTTCCGCGCCGACCTGTTGGATCGTCTGTCGTTCGAGGTGATCACGTTGCCACCGCTTCGTGCGAGGCAGGGAGACATTCCGTTGCTCGCCGAGCATTTCGGCCGACGCATGGGCGTCGAGCTCGACTGGCCCAATTGGCCCGGCTTCACTTCGCGTGCTTCTGCCGAACTAGAGGCCTTTGCGTGGCCCGGCAACGTGCGCGAGCTCAGGAACACCGTCGAGCGAGCCGTTTATCGCCACGAGGATCCCGAGCGCCCGATCGACGAGATCGTCTTCAATCCGTTCCACTCGCCGTGGGCGCCGACAGGAACCGAACCGAGCCACGCCGTGCCCATTTCCCTGGCAGCCAGCGGCCTGGAGGAGGTTATATCGGCCCCAGCGTCGGTTCAGCCGACGACCGACGATTTTCGGGGTGCCGTCGCAACCTATGAACGGCAGCTGCTGGAGGACGCGCTCCAGCGCAACCGCTTCAACCAGAGGGCGACGGCGGCCGCGCTGAACCTCAGCTACGACCAACTGCGTCATGCGCTGAAGCGTCACAAGCTTCAGGACACCGCGGCCTAGTGGCACCATCGGGGCGACTGGCCGTCTGCATGGCCGCTGCCGTGCTGCTCGCTGCACTCGCATTTGTCGCGATCGGCTACCGGAATGCGACCGCGTCGCCCGTCGTTCGACGGCTAAACCTCACGGTTCCCGAATACCCGGCCGGCGCTGCTCCAGTTCGCATTGTTTTATTTTCGGACCTTCATGTCCACGGGCCTGACATGCCGCCGACTCGGCTTGATGGAATTGTAGAGCAGATCAATAGTTTGCACGCCGATGTTGACATTGGAGCTGGAGATTTCGTCGGCAACAGCGAGATCGGGAGGGCGTATTCGATCGAGCAGTCGATCGCCCCTCTGCGTAGCTTGAGGGCGAGGCTTGGGGTCTATGCGGTACTCGGCAATAATGACGTCGGGGCCGGTGACGATGCGGTCGCCGCTGCGCTTGCGCGCAACGGCATTCGCGTTCTTTCGAACGAAGCGGTCCGGGTTGGACCGCTCTCACTCGGCGGAATTAAAGGGCGCCTCTATTCGCATGCGAAGTGGATGGCGGTGCGCAAGCAAACATATCAGGCGATCGAGGAGAAGCCCGGCGTTCAGGTCCTGGTTGCGCACAGGCCGGACGAGTTCGTGCAGGCTCCTGCGCCGGTTCGCTTGGTTCTGGCGGGGCATACCCATTGTGGACAGATCGTCCTGCCGCTTATCGGGCCCCTTGAGACCGGCTCCGACTTCGGCACTAACTTCCTGTGCGGAGTTGTCCGGCGTGGATCGAAAGTGCTCGTGGTGACCGCAGGACTGGGAACGAGCCACGTGCCATTGAGGATCGGCGCGCCGCCGGACCTGTGGTTGATCACGATTCAAGGGCCGCGCATCCCATCCGGCGCTTCACAACGATAGTGTCGCTCTGCTCCGCTCGACCCGCTCGGTCGTCATCCCCAAGGTCCAAGAACATCGATCACCAACACCAGAGCATCAAAGGCCACTGAAGGACCATTTGCGTCAGAGGGTACCGAATTTAGCCCGCGGGCTGCTTCGGCCGCGCGATCCCTGGGATGCCGCCTTCGAGGTCCGGCTCGAGCAGCCGGTGGAGGTGGACGACGACATATTTCATCTCGGCATCATCGACGGTGCGCTGCGCTGCGCTGCGCCAGGCATCCTCTGCCGCCGTATAGCTGTCGTAGATGCCGACGACGTCGATCGTGTTCATATCAAAATCGAGGGCACGCGGGTCCTTGACCCTTCCTCCGAAGACCAGGTGAAGCTTGCTCATGGCGGGCTCGCTATCCGATTTGCCCCTCGCCGTCAGCCTTTGTCGGCGTTGCGGGCCGCATCGAGCGCGGCATTGGCCGAAGCCTTGGCGGCGTCGGCGACGCCCTCGAGTAGGTTGCGGATCGTGTCCTCTGCCTTGTCGCGGCTGAGGCCGAGGTCGTCGAGCCGCTGCGAACCGGTGCCCCTGGCCGCATCGAATGCCGCCTTCGCCGTCTGCTTCACCCGCCGCGCGGTCGGACGGATGGCGCGGGTCTCTGCATCGGTGCGGGGAAGGAGCGCGGCGATGAGCGCGCCCGCCGCTATCCCGCCGGCGAGGGCGAGCAGGGGCGCCTGACCGAGCGTGTCGGTCGCATAATCGCGGGCGTCTTCGTAAGCTTCGATCGCGCGCTTGCGAGCGCCTGCATCCTCAGTGGTGTCGGTCGTAATACCTTCGGTCATTCGGCTGCCTCCGTTTTCTGTTTTTGCGGCGCCTTCCGGCGCCTGTTTGTCTTGCTCTTGGCTCCGTCGACGAGCTTGCCGGCGAGGTCCATCAATGGCTCGCGCGCAAGGAACATCGTGATCGCGGCAACGACCCCGGTCGCGGCAATCGGGCGCGCGCGGACTGCGTCGACCGCATTCTCAGCGAGATTGGCTCCCTTGTCCTTTGCCTTCTCCCACGCCTCCTCCATCAGGCGGTGCGGCTGCAGCTGCTGCGAAAGCTCCTGCAGCGTCGAAATCATCTTCGCGCGCGCTCGGTTGACCTTGAATTCGGCCGCCTTGACCTGCTCCTCGGTCACGGCTCTTTCCCGAGGTCGCGGAAGGCGATCCACGTCAGCAGCCCCGCGCTCGCGCTTGCAAGCAGCAGCGAGACGAGCGCTCCTCCGAGCGGCCCGAGCCAACGGGCAAGCGCGATCGCGATGCCGACGAAGAGGGTGACGATTCCGGCGGACGCGAGGATAGCTGCGATCCCGAAGAGGATTGCCGCCCGCACATAGCTTTCGAGGAGTTCCTGGGCTTTCGCCTTGAACAGGTCGAGCTCGGCCCGGCCATAATCGATGGCCTCATCGAACAGCCGCTCGATGAGGTCGCCGATCGAGGCGTCAGGCTCTGACGGCGGAGGAGGTCCGGGCGGCTTCAGCATCAATCCTCGTCGTCGTCGTTCTCGTTCGCCGTGAAGCCGCTCTTCAGGAGCCGGGCGACGACGAAGCCGACGACAGCCGCGCCGGCGAGCGCGATGCCCGGACTATTGCGGACGAAGGTCCGGGTGTCCTCGATCAGCTCGTCGGGATCTTTCTCGGCGACTGCGTTGGCGACATTCTCGATCGCTCCGGCGGCGCGGCGCGCATATCCGCCATATTCCTCGCCGAGCCGCTCATCGATTCCGGGAGCGGTATCGCCGACCATCTTGGCGACATTTGCGAGCGCTTCGGATGTGCGCTCCAGACCCTGGCTGACGAAGCCGCGCGCCTTGTCTCCGGCCTGGCTGGCAATCTTCTCGCGGCCGCTACGAAAGCGATCGGCGAGGCCGCCTTCTGTTACGTCATCTCTGTCGATCTGGATCGTGCCATCCTGGTCGCGTTCTGTCGGCTCGGTCGTCAGTGCGCCGAGGTTCGCTCCTTCGATTACCTTGTCGGTTCCTTCGGGCAGTTCGGCAGTATTTTGGTCAGCCATCGCGGGTCCTCCTTTGGCGACTTCAACCGTGGCCGCGAGCCTTCGTTCCGGTGCCTCGGGCGCGAAAGTTGCACGCCTGAGCGCGCGGCCTATTAGGCATCGCGTACTCCCATATTGTTACGCCCGCGCAAGAAGGAAAGCCATGACCGCGATCGTCGATGTCCACGCACGCCAAATCCTCGACAGCCGCGGTAATCCGACAGTCGAGGTGGACGTCACGCTCGAAGACGGAAGCATGGGCCGTGCCGCGGTTCCTTCAGGCGCATCGACCGGTGCACACGAGGCGGTCGAACTTCGCGACGGCGACAAGGCCCGCTGGGGCGGCAAGGGCGTCGGCAAGGCGGTGCAGGCGGTCAACGGAGAGATCGCCGAGTCTGTCGTGGGCATGGAGGCCGAGGACCAGGCGGCGCTCGACGCTGAGATGATCGCCCTCGACGGGACCGCGAATAAAGGCCGGCTCGGCGCCAACGCGATCCTCGGAGTCAGCCTCGCGAGCGCGAAGGCGGCTGCCGATGCGCTGGGGCTCCCGCTCTATCGCTATGTGGGCGGCATAGACGCGAACCTGCTGCCGGTGCCGATGATGAACATCCTCAACGGCGGCGTTCACGCGGATAACGGCATCGACTTCCAGGAATTCATGGTGATGCCGGTCGGCGCGCCGGACTTTGCCGAGGCGCTGCGCTGCGGGGCCGAGATCTTCCATGCGCTGAAGTCCGCGCTGCATCAGGCGGGCCTTTCGACCTCGGTCGGCGACGAGGGGGGGTTCGCGCCGGCCATTAACACTGCGCGGGAAGCGCTGGATTTCATCGACAAGGCGGTCAGCGCTGCCGGATACAGTCTTGGCAATGACGTGCTTCTTGCGATGGACCCGGCCGCAAGCGAGTTCTTCAAGAACGGGCGCTACGAAATCTCGGGTGAGAACAAGAGTTTATCGCCGGCTGAGATGGCCGACTATTATGTCAGCCTTGCGAATGATTACGCAATCGCCTCGATCGAGGACGGAATGGCCGAGGACGATTGGGACGGCTGGAGGCTTCTTACGGAGAAGCTCGGAGCGCGCACTCAGCTTGTCGGCGACGATCTCTTCGTGACCAATGTGAAGCGACTGCAGATGGGCATCGAGGACGAAATCGCCAACTCGATCCTTATCAAGGTCAATCAGATCGGCTCGCTTAGCGAGACGATCGAGGCGGTGCGGCTCGCGCAGACCAGCGGCTATACGTCTGTGATGTCGCACCGCTCGGGCGAGACAGAAGATTCGACTATCGCGGACCTCGCGGTTGCGCTTTCATGCGGGCAGATCAAGACCGGCAGCCTTGCGCGGTCGGACCGCACCGCGAAGTACAACCAACTGCTCCGGATCGAGGAGGAGCTTGGCGATACGGCACGATATCCGGGCCGGGCGGCAATCAAGGCCTATAAGCCAGGATAATTCACAGAATTATCCTTGAAATATCCACCAAATCATTCTTTTCACTTGCGCATCCGACTCCTTCGTGATTCTTTCGAAGGCGGGATGGGTGGAGCTTCCAAGAGCCTCAGTTTGATACGCCGCGCGGCCGCGCCCGCGCTTGCCCTGATCGTCGTCGGCACCTTCGCCGGACATGCCATCGCGGGGCCGAACGGGATTCTCGCGTGGGGCGGCTACCATCGCGCGCTCGAGCAGCGGAAAGCCGAGCTCGCGCAGCTCGAACTGCAGAAGGCGGAACTCAAGCACCGCTCGGACCTTCTCGATCCGCGGCATGCGGATCCTGACCTCGCTGACGAGCTGACCCGTAAGGATCTCGGTATGATCCGTCCCGATGAGGTGATTGTTCCGCTCAACTAGCCAGCCGGTGGCTTCATGCACGCCGTCGGTCGAAAGTCCGTTCCGCGGCATAAGCTACGCCTTTACTGACGCGCGATCATTGTCGGGGAGGATCGTATGCGCCCGTTCGCTCCATTGTTTCTCGCGATCGCCACCGTTGTTCCGCTGGTAGCGGCTGCAGCGTCACCGCAACTCCCGGCTGTCATCGCTAAAGCCGTCGCGGACCCGGCTCGGCCCGCCGACGCGAAGGCGGCTGACGACCTTCGCAAGCCCAGGGAAACGCTCGCCTTCTCCGGCGTGCGCCCGGGGATGGTCGTTGGTGAATTCTATCCGGGAGGCGGATATTTCACGCGAATGCTGAGCGACGTGGTCGGTCCTACAGGCCATGTTTACGGCCTGGAAAATGCCGGCTGGAAGGGCGCGGTCGAGGCGAACAACAGGCTGCTCGCCGAAGGCAAGTGGGAGAATGTTTCGATGGATGCCCAGCCGTTCGGCACGGTCTCGTTCCCGAAGCCGCTCGACGTCGCCTGGGTCACCCAGAATTATCACGATCTCAAGATCGCCGAGTACGGAAACGTCGATACGCTTGCCTTCGACCGCGCAGTCTACAAGTCGCTCAAGCCAGGCGGGATTTACTTCATCCTCGACCACCAGGGCCCCGCTAACCTGACCGACGCGCAAATTGCGAAGATGCACCGTATCAACCGCGACATCGTCGTGAAAGAAGTGACTGCAGCAGGGTTCAAGCTGATCGACGAGGGCGATTTCCTGCGCCGTCCGGGGGACGACCACACGCTCTCGATCTTCGACAAGAAAATCCAGGGTCACACCGACCAGTATGCGTTGAAGTTCGTGAAGCCGAAGGGCTAGGCAGCGGCGCCGTGTGGGGCATCGCCCTCGCTCTCTCCATGGTTTTAACGCCTGCCGCCGCAACCGTGTTGCCGGACAAGCTTCCACTGGTCGATCAGTGCAGCAAGGATGCGACCTTTGCGGCCTTCAGGGCCAAGCTCGAACACGCGGCACAATCGAAGGACAGAAAGGCGCTCCTTGCATTGCTTTCGCCGCATGTGCTGGTCAATTTCGGCGGAGCGAGTGGGCCGTCGGCGTTCGCAGTGTCCTGGGACCTGAGCCCCGATGCGTCCGAGTTCTGGAATCTCCTGCGCACAATGATGCAGATGGGCTGTGCACGCGATAAGGGAGCCCGGATCATTCCCTCCCTGAGCGTCCAGCTCGAGCCCTATTTCGAAGAGGAAATCGATCTCTCGAGTAAGCGGCTCGCATTTCCGGGGGCAAGGGTAAGCAAGGAACCCGCAGGTGACAGAAACGCCTTCGCGACTTTGTCGTGGGACTTCGTCGACGCGGTCGAAACCAGCGCGGATATGCAAACCAAGGTGAAGCTGGCCGACGGCCGCGAGGGCTGGATAGCTGACGACCAGCTGTACGAGCCCGTCGGCTATCGGATGGTCGTCGAGAAGCTCGACGGGAAATGGATGATCACGGCGTTCGTCGCCGGCGACTGAACGTTGCGGCTGCTGGCGGCAGCACCTAGGATAGCCGCCGCGGAAACTCGGGGGATCCGATGCGAGCGTTCGACTTCGTGATCACGCTCTATTCGTTCGTCTATGCCCTCGGCATCGCACAAATCCTCGCGACGGTCGGCGACATCGTTCGCGCCGGCAAGCGGGTGCGCTTTTCCTGGCTGAATGCCGGTTGGACGCTCAACATCCTTCTCGCGATCGTCGCCTGGTGGATCAGCCTGTGGGATCTCCGCGCGGAAAAGAGCTGGCCGATGCCGACAGTTCTCATCTTCTTTGCGGTCGTCTGCCTGCTTTACCTTCTGGCCCGCCTCGTCAGTGCACCCATTCCTCAGGACGGACCGGTCGACCTTCAGGCATATCACCGCGACGAGGGCTGGAAATATGCCGGTCTTTTCACGTTCGAAGTCGCCCTCACCATGCTCACGATCACTATGTACGGATCGGGCACGCAGAATTGGGTGCGGGAGAATGCCGCCAATTGGCCGACGATCGCGGCTTGCGTGGCCGCGACCCTCAGCCGGAACCGCTGGGTCCAAGCAGTGGCATTGATCGTGATCCTGTCGGTGTGGGTTTGGTATTTCGTCACGCTCCAGACTGCGCTGAGCTAGGCGCCTTTGCCACCCCAGTTGCCGCTCGGCGGAGCGCCTCCTATAGACGCGGCGCTTCATCGCGAGAGAGAGACTGCCGTGGCGCGTTCCGCCAAGAAAACCGACGTTCCCGAGACGCAGGCGCCGGACATTGCCCGGCCGCCGCAGCCCAAGCGCTTCAAGACGTCGAAAGAGGATCTTCTAAAGCTTTACCGTGAAATGCTGCTCATCCGCCGCTTCGAGGAGCGGGCGGGGCAGCTCTACGGCCTCGGGCTAATTGGAGGATTTTGCCATCTCTACATCGGCCAGGAAGCCGTAGGCGTCGGGCTGCAGTCGGCGATGACCGTCGGCAAGGACAGCGTGATCACCGGATACCGCGATCACGGGCACATGCTCGCCTACGGGATCGACCCAAAAGTGATCATGGCCGAGCTGACGGGCCGCGAGGCAGGCATCTCCCATGGCAAGGGCGGATCGATGCACATGTTCAGCGTCGACCATGGCTTCTATGGCGGCCACGGAATCGTCGGTGCGCAGGTGCCGCTCGGCACAGGCCTCGCTTTCAAACACAAGTATAGCGAGGACGGGGGCGTCTGCCTCACCTACCTCGGCGACGGCGCGGTCAACCAGGGCCAGGTCTACGAAGCCTTCAACATGGCCAAGCTGTGGGACCTACCGGTCATCTACGCGATCGAGAACAACCAGTACGCCATGGGCACGAGCATCAACCGCTCTTCGTCCGAGCCGTTGCTATACCGGCGCGGCGAGGCGCATCGCATTCCCGGCTTCCAGGTCGATGGGATGGACGTCCTCGCTGTCCGAGGCGCGGCTGAGGTAGCACTTGAATGGACGCGCAGCGGCAAGGGCCCGATCATCGTCGAGCTTCTGACTTACCGCTATCGCGGCCATTCGATGTCGGACCCTGCCAAGTACCGCACGCGCGAGGAGGTGCAGGATGTACGCGAGCATCGCGACCCGATCCTGCATGCCGAGCGCGACCTTGAGGCGATGGGTGTCAAGGAAGAGGAACTCAAGGCAATCGACAAGAAAATCAAGGATATCGTCGTCGGAGCTGCGAAATTTGCTGAAGATGCGCCGGAGCCGCCGCCGTCCGAGCTCTACACCGACGTCCTGGTGGAGAGCTATTGATGGCGACTGAACTGAAGATGCCCGCGCTGTCCCCGACCATGGAAGAGGGGACGCTCGCCAAGTGGCTCGTCAAGGAAGGCGACGACGTGAAGTCGGGCGACATCCTCGCCGAGATTGAGACCGACAAGGCGACGATGGAGTTCGAAGCGGTCGACGAAGGCAAGATCGCCAAGATCCTGGTGCCGGAAGGTACGGACGGCGTGAAGGTCGGGCAGCCGATTGCGCTGCTAGCCGCTGACGGCGAGACGGTGAGCGAGGCTGCACCAGCGGCTCCGGCACAGCCCGCAGCTCCAGAGCCCGCTGGAACGCAGGACGCGGAAGGGGTCGAGATTCCGGCTGCACAGCAAGCGGAATCGAGCCCACGCCGCATGTGTTCGAGACCGCCGCACGCGACCTGGTCGCGGACGTGGCTGCCACCCGAGACGAGCCTGAAGTGCCGGAGGGAACCCCGCTCGTCGGCATGACCGTGCGTGAGGCCCTCCGTGACGCGATGGCCGAGGAAATGCGCGCCGACGAGCGCGTGTTCGTGATGGGCGAGGAGGTCGCCGAATACCAGGGCGCCTACAAGGTCACGCAGGGCCTGCTCGACGAGTTCGGGCCGAAGCGCGTCGTCGATACTCCGATCACTGAATATGGGTTTGCGGGGCTTGGCTCAGGCGCAGCGATGGGTGGGCTTCGACCGATCGTCGAGTTCATGACCTTCAACTTCGCCATGCAGGCGATCGATCACATCATCAATTCGGCCGCGAAGACCAACTACATGTCGGGCGGACAGATGCGCTGCCCGATCGTGTTCCGCGGCCCGAACGGCGCCGCCGCGCGCGTGGCTGCCCAGCACAGTCAGAATTATGCGAGCTGGTACGCGCATGTCCCGGGGCTGATCGTGATCGCGCCGTACAGCGCCGCTGACGCCAAGGGTCTTCTGAAAGCTGCGATCCGGACCGAGGATCCGGTCGTCTTTCTCGAGAACGAATTGCTCTACGGCCAGCATTTCGACGTGCCGCAGATGGATGACTACACGCTGCCGATCGGCAAGGCTCGGATCGTCCGGCCGGGCAAGGACGTGACGATCGTAACTTATTCGATCGGCGTTGGCGTTGCGCTGGAAGCGGCGCAGGAGCTGATAGGGCAGGGGATCAACGCCGAGGTCATCGACCTTCGGACGCTGCGACCGCTCGACAAGGCGACCGTTCTCGAAAGCCTCAAGCGCACCAATCGGATGGTCGTGGTCGAAGAAGGCTGGCCGGCCTGTTCGATCAGCTCGGAGATCATCGCGATTGCCATGACCGAAGGCTTCGACGACCTCGATGCGCCGGTGCTTCGAGTGACGGATGTGGACGTGCCGCTGCCTTATGCGGCGAACCTCGAGAAGCTGGCGCTGATCAAGGCTTCGGACGTTGTCGAGGCGGTGAAGGCCGTCTGTTATCGCTGAGCGATGCTCGGCGCCGATCTCGGCCTCGCGCTAAGCTACGTTCCGCTCCGTAATCGCGGGGCGCTTGCCGCGCTGTTCGCCATCGATCGCGCGATGGCGCGACGTGGTGCGCACTACCAAGGAGCCGATGCTCGGCCCGATCCGTCTCGCCTGGTGGCGGGAGCGGCTCGAGGAGCTGGATGAGCATGCGGCGGCGCCGGCGGAGCCAAGGCTACAGCAAGTCGACCGCGAACTGATCCCGCGCGGCGTCAGCGGACGCGAGCTCGCAGCGCTGGAAAGCGGGTGGCTTCGGCTCTTCGACCCCTTTCCCTGGACCGTCCAGACGAGCGAAGGCATCTGGTTTCGCGGCAACCTGCTGTTCGGGCTTGGAGCACGCATCGTCGGCCGCGCCGAGGAGCGCATCCAGGGCGCGGGCGGACTGTGGGCGCTCGTCGATGCTGCCCGGCACTGCAGCGATTCGCAGTCGCGGGCGATGTTGCTCGATCAGGCGCGTTCATTCGGCCGCGGCCTGCGCGGCGTGCGCTTTCCGGGCCCGCTTCGTCCATTGTCGATGCTGACCGTGCTGGCGATGCGCGATTGCAAGCGCGGCGAGCCGTTCGAGCGCGAAGGGATGCCCGGACGGGCGGCTGCCATGTTGCGCCATCGCTTCAGCGGGCGCCTTCCGAAGGCCTAGTTGACACTGATTGCTTCGTTTCGGAGATCGGTTCAGCCGAATCTCCTCATTTGAGGGAGATGCGCATGTTGCGTTTCCTCGCCGGCGCCGCTTCCGGTTTCTGCTGATGTCCGGCGCCTTCCTTCATCCGGCAATCACGTGCGGCAGCAGATCCTGGCTTGTCGTCAGCCCCGACGCCGAATGCCTATGGTTCGGCGATGCTGACGCGTCCATCCTACAGGCTCCCGAGGCAAGCCCGCAGGCCGCGAGGAGGAGCGATTCAGCCGGTACGATCATAATAAGGACGGGAAAGTCGAAGCGGCGGAGTATCTGGCGTCTCGGCAACGCAACTTCGACAAGCTCGGCGCCGATCACAACGGCGCGCTCTCGTTCCAGGAATAAGCCGTCGAAGGGGATCGAGAAGTTCAACGCCGCCGGCGGCAAGAAGGGCTGGCTCTCGTCCGCCGAATTCGTCGCGACCGCCCCGCCGTCGACGAAGCACAAAACCTGCAGCTGATGCGGATTCAAGCGGGCGCTCGCTGACCTTGAGCCGCTCAAGCCACCCTCCAAGTGCCGCTCGGGCGCGGTCGGTATAGGCTTTCTTGCGGTCGGCTTTCTTCCATCGGCCCTCGATCGGCGGCATCAGGCCGAAATTGACGTTCATCGGCTGGAAGGTCTCGGCATCCGCCCCGCCTGTGATGTGGCCGAGCATCGCGCCCAGCGCGGTCTCGAGGGGCGGGGCGAGCTAGCTGTTCACCGCTTTAGCTCCGCGGCCGCAAAGCGCGCAGCGAGCAGGCCGACCGCGGCGCTTTCGACATAGCCTTCGCAGCCGGTGATCTGGCCGGCGAAGCGGATGTTGGGCTTCGATTTGAAGCCGAAGTTCGCTGTCCAGCAGCTTGGGCGAATTGATGAAACTGTTGCGATGGATGCCGCCAAGCCGCGCGAACTCGGCGTTCTCCAGGCCGGGGATCGTGCGGAAGATGCGCACCTGCTCGCCATGCTTCAGCTTGGTCTGGAAGCCGACCATGTTCCACAAGGTGCCGAGCGCATTGTCCTGGCGGAGTTGGACCACCGCATAGGGCCAGCGCCCGGTGCGCGGGTTGTCGAGGCCCATCGGCTTCATCGGCCCGTGCCGGAGCGTCTCGGACCCGCGCTCGGCCATCACTTCGATCGGCATGCAGCCTTCGAAATAGGGCGTGTCCTTCTCCCAGTCGTGGAAGGGCATCTTCTCGCCGTCGATCAGTGCCTGGACGAAGTCCTCGTACTGCGCCTTGTCGAGCGGGCAGTTGATGTAATCCTTGCCGCCCTTGTCCCAGCGCGCGGCCATCCAGGCCACCTCCATGTCGATGCTGTCGCGGTGGACGATCGGCGCGATCGCATCGAAGAAGGCGAGGGCGCCTTCGCCGGTCTCGGCGGCGATCGCCTCTGCGAGCTTCGAGCCGGTCAGCGGCCCTGTGGCGATGATCGTGGGATGATCCGGAAGGGCATCGACCCGCTCCCGAACGATCTCGATGTTCGGATGGTGCGCGACAGCGTGCGTGACCTCGGCGGCAAATCCTTCGCGGTCGACCGCCAGCGCGGATCCGGCGGGAACGCGGTGCTTGTCGGCTGCAGCGCATGATCAGCGAGTCCAGCGCGCGCATCTCCTGGTGCAGCAGGCCGACCGCATTGTGCTCGGCATCGTCCGAGCGGAAGCTGTTCGAGCAGACCATCTCGGCGAGGCGGTCGGTCTCATGCGCCGGCGTCGTGTCGCCGCCGCCGCGCATCTCGCTCAGACGCACCCGATGCCCGGCTTCGGCGAGCTGCCAGGCAGCTTCGCTACCGGCCAGGCCGCCGCCGATGATCTGGATTTCGAATGACATGGGGGCTGTTAGTCCCGCGGGCGAGCCGCTATCCAGCGTTCATGCTAACGGCTGTCCTCCTCGCCGCGGCTGCGCAGAGCCTGTCCGCCACCAATTACAGCATCGACGAGCCGATGCCCGTCCACACCGCGGAGTTGCTGTGGTCTGACGAGTTCAACGGGAATTCGCTCGATAGGTCGAAGTGGAGCTTCGACACCTCGCGCAACAAGGTGGGATGGTTCAACGGCGAGCTGCAATATTATGCGGCCGACAGGCCGCAGAACCTACGACTTCAGAACGGGCGCCTCATCATCGAGCTGCACAAGGATCCGAAGGAGCTCAGCAAGCTGCCGGATTGGGGGAAGCAGAAGTACAGCTCGGCGAAGATCGTCACCAGGGACAAGGTCGCCTTCAACGCCGGCTTCGTCGAGGTTTCGGCGAAGCTGCCATGCGCTCGCGGAACCTGGCCAGCCATCTGGATGCTGCCGCAGGGAGACTCGAAGTGGCCCGATGGGGGTGAAATCGACATCCTCGAGCAGGTCGGATCCCAGCCAAACGTCGCGCATGCGACCCTTCACACCGCACTGTTCAACCATACGCGCCAGAACGGCCGCGGCGCGGAGACGCCGGTTCCGACGGCGTGCAGCGCTTTCCACCGCTATCAGCTCGCCTGGACGGTGGATTCGATCACCATGGGGGTCGACGATCAAGCCTATATGCGGGTGAGGAACGATCAGCCCGGTGGGCGAGGAGCGTGGCCCTTCGATTCGCCCTTCTATATGATCCTCAATCTGGCGATGGGGGGTGATTGGGCGGCCGCTAAGGGCATCGACGATGCCGCGTTGCCGCAGCGCCTCGAGGTCGATTACGTACGGGTATGGGAAATGCCGGACCAGCAGCTGCAAGCCAGCCACTGATGTGAACGTCGGGGCCAGTGGCGCGTTGTCCCTCGTCCCCCGCTACCAGGAGCGCCAGATGATCGATCATTTGGGAATTCCGGTGTCCGACATCGGCCGTTCGCGCGCTTTCTACGAGGCCGCGCTGGGAGCGCTCGGAATGTCGGTCCAGATGGCAGTCGGTCCTGACAAGACCGGAGACGGATCGACCGCCCTTGGCTTCGGCGTGCCGGGTGAGAAGATCTTCTGGATCGGAGACGGCGAGGAAGTCGGCAAGGGAATCCACGTGGCGTTCCGGGCGGACCGGCGGCAGCAGGTAGACGATTTCCACGCCGCCGCAATGAAGGCCGGTGGAAGGGACAATGGTGCACCTGGCCCGCGACCCAATTACGGCCCGAACTATTACGCCGCCTTCGCCTGCGATCCGGATGGAGCGAATATCGAAGCCGTCTGCTACGAAGAGGAATGAAGGTTTTCACGATCGGCTACGAAGGCGCGACGATGGCCGAGTTCATCGCCGCGCTGAAACAAGCCGGTGTTCGTCAGGTGATCGACGTTCGCGCCGTCCCGAACTCGCGTCGGCCCGGATTCTCCAAGAACCTGCTGCGCAATTCGCTTTCAGAGGAAGGCATCGACTACGTCCATTTGCGGGCGCTCGGAACACCCGCGGACGGCCGCGCGGCGGCGCGCGCCGGCCACATCGATGATTTGAAGCGCATCTACGCCGGGCAGCTCGAACTTCCCGAGGCGATGGCCGAAGCCGCGCAGATGGTTGCGCTCGCCGAAGAGAAGCCGAGCGCACTTCTTTGCTATGAGCGCGAACCCGGCGGCTGCCATCGCACCTTATTGTTGAAATCGGTCGCTCCTGACGCGCAGGTCGCTGACCTGTTCGCCTAGCTCAGTGGGCGGGGTACACCAGTCTTCCGTCCTGCTCCCGAGCTGAAGGTGTCATCTTCGCGGGTTCTTCCCGTCCTTCGCCCATCAGGTGAATTACAGGCCATCCACGACCCAAAATGTAATCGGAGATGATGCGCCGGTGACAGCGCCACCATACAGTCTCCGCACACATGATCACGATTCGGCGCTTGGCGGCCACGCCCACGAGCCTTGCCAAGCCGACTTCGAACTCGTCCGAAAGCGCGTAATCGGCGTAATTGTGAAAGCTTTGGTTCTTCCAGAACGCATTCACCTCGGGCGGGACCGTCTTCGAACGTCCCCGAAGGCCGCCGAGTTCGCCGATCCGCTCGTACCCGATCTGCCATTCGGCGAGTACGTCCGGAAGCAAATCGAAATTGAACTGCGGGTTGGTCCGCGATCGCGGCACCGTCCGCACATCGACGACCAGACCTACGCCAACCTCCTGCAGGATGCCGGCGAACTGAGGGATAGTTCGTGTGGAATGGCCGATCGTGAACAGGGGCGGCAGGTCAGACGTTGGGCAGCTCCACCTGCATTTCGCCGACCAGCAAGGCTTCGATGTCCGGCACCGGCCGCCCACTCATTTCCTTGTTCACGGTGCAGATCAGGCGCTTCTCGACCTCCTTGTGCAGGCACTTGCGAAGGACGCCAAGGGCTTTTGGCGGCGCGACGATCGCAAGCGCATCGAAATCGTTGCGCAGCGCCCGGTCCTTCAGCTCGTCGGCGGCATCCTTGATCCAGGCGTCCTCTTCCTGCTGCTGGAAGTCCGGCTCTTCATAAGTGGAGCGCCCTGATCCGAAGCTCTGCTGCACCACGCCAGGCGCATCCGTCTTAATGTCCCGATCCTTGCGCTGGTACTTGCGAGCGCCGTGCGCCTCGGTGCGAAGATCGATCTGTCCTTCATCTCCGCGGTTGCGGAAGAACAGCATCTTGCGGCCGTCGGCGACCAGTACGAGTGCATTGTGGGGAAGGGGCATGAACGTTTCCTCCTCTTTTCTTACAAGAGAGAACGCAGCCCCGTCCTAGCAGGTTTCGGCAGCTTGTCGCAGCCCTGGTGCGCTGGAGCCGGCTATTCCTCAGGTTCCGGATCGACGGGCTTATCGAGTTCGCTTTCCCCGACGATTGCATCGGGCACAGGAGCGATCTCGTCGCCGCCTTCGAGCCCGATCTCTTCTTCCTCGCTTTCCTCGATCTTGGCGACGCTGACGACATGCTCGTTCTCGGCGACGCGGAAGATCGTCACGCCCTGGGTGTTGCGCCCCATCACGCGGATGTCGCCGACCGTGGTTCGGATCATCTTGCCCTGGTCGGTGACCAACATCAGCGCTTCGCCCCGATGCGCGGGGAATGAGGCGACGACCCGTCCGTTCCGCTCGGATGTGTCGATGTTGGTGATTCCCTGGCCGCCGCGGTTGGTTCGGCGGTACTCGTAGGCAGAGGAGCGCTTGCCGTAGCCGTTCTCGGTCACTGTGAGGATGAATTGTTCCTTGTCGGCAAGCTCCGAGAGGCGCTCTTGTGACAGCGAGCATTCGCCTTCCTTCTCGCCCTTCCAGGGAGCGAAGCGCAGGTACGCCTCGCGCTCTTCCTGGTTGGTACCGACGCGGTGAAGAATTGACATGGACATGACCTCGTCGGCCGGCAACAGCCTTACCCCGCGGACGCCGGTGGACGTGCGCGACTGGAACTCGCGGACATCGGTCGCCTTGAAGCGGATCGCCTTGCCGTTCCGAGTGGCAAGGAGGACATCGTCGCCCTCGGTCAGCAGCTCCACGCCGATCAGGCGATCGGTCGGATCGGACTGCTCTTCGCTGTCATCGCCGCTGTCGCCTTCCTCGGCAACGCCCGCGCCGAAGCGCATGGCGATCTTGCCGTTGGAGGGGATGTTGGTGAAGGCGGCCATGCTGTTGCGACGCACGGTGCCGTGAGCGGTCGCGAACATGATGTGCAATCCGCCCCACTCATTCTCGTCCTCGGGCAGCGAGAGCACCGTCGAGATGGTCTCTCCTTCAGCAAGCGGGAGGAGATTGACCATCGGACGGCCTTTCGTGTTCGGGCCGCCTTCCGGAAGGCGCCACACCTTCATCCGATAGACCCGTCCGAGATTTGAGAAGAACAGCACCGGATTGTGGGTCGAGGTCACGAAGAGGGTGGTGACTGCGTCCTCGTCCTTGGTGGCCATTCCGGCGCGGCCCTTTCCGCCGCGCTTCTGCTCGCGGAATACGGCGAGCGGGGTGCGCTTGATGTAGCCCTCCATGGTCACGGTGACGACCATGTCCTCGCGCTCGATGAGGTCCTCGTCCTCGATTCCGTCGGCTGCCGGCGCAAGTTCGCTCGCGCGCGGAGTGGCGAATTCGGCTTCGACCTCATCGAACTCCTCGAGCATGACCTCATAAAGGCGTGCGCGGTTCGCAAGAATTTCGAGAAGTTCACCGATGTTCTTGGAAAGTCCTTCGAGCTCGTTGCCGATCTCGTCACGGCCCAAAGCCGTCAAACGGTGAAGGCGAAGCTCGAGGATCGCGCGAACCTGTGCCTCGGAGAGCTTGTAGGTCCTTTCATTCTTCTGAGGCTCAACCGCCTCGACGAGCGCGATGTAGGAGCGGATCTCCTCCATCGGCCACTCCCGCTCGAGCAGCTTTTCGCGCGCCACTGCCGGGCTTGCTGACGAGCGGATCAACTTCACCACCTCGTCGAGGTTGGTGACGGCGACGACGAGGCCGAGCAGGATGTGGGCGCGCTCGCGGGCTTTCAGCAGCTCAAATTTCGAGCGGCGGGTGATCACTTCCTCACGGAAGCGGATGAACGCTTCGATGAAGTCGCGGAGAGTCAGTGTCTCAGGGCGTCCGCTGCGGATCGCGAGCATGTTCGCGGGGAAACTCGATTGTGCCGGCGTGTGGCGCCACAGCTGGTTCAGCACGACGTCGGGAGTGGCGTCACGCTTGAGCTCGATGACGATCCGCACACCGAGGCGGTTGAACTCGTCGCGGATGTCGGAAACACCCTCGATCCTCTTATCCTTGGCGGCTTCCGCGATCTTTTCGACCAGGCCAGACTTGCCAACTTGATAGGGAATCTCAGTAAGGACGATCGATCGGCGGTCGCCGCGGCCGTCCTCGACATGATAGCGCGAGCGCATCATGATCGAGCCGCGACCGGTCGTGTAGGCGCTACGAATTCCAGATTGGCCGAGGATCAGCCCGCCGGTCGGGAAGTCAGGCCCCTTCACATGCTCCATCAGGGCTTCGGAGCTGACGGCGGGATCGTCGATGTACGCGCGGCAGGCGGCGAGGACTTCACCGAGATTATGCGGCGGGATATTGGTCGCCATGCCGACCGCAATTCCGCCGGCGCCGTTGACAAGCAGGTTCGGGAAGCGGGCAGGGAGGACCTGTGGCTCACGCTCGGAGGCGTCATAGTTTGGCTGGAAGTTGACCGTGTCCTTGTCGATGTCGCCGAGAAGGAAGTTGGCGACCTTCGCCAGCCGCGCCTCGGTGTACCTCATGGCCGCCGGCGGATCGGGGTCCATCGATCCGAAATTGCCCTGGCCGTCGATCAGCGGAACGCGCATCGACCAGTCCTGAGTCATCCGGGCGAGCGCGTCGTAGATCGCCTGGTCGCCGTGCGGGTGATATTTACCCATGACGTCGCCGACGATGCGGCTCGACTTGCGGTACGGCCTTCCCGCGACATAGCCCGCCTCCTGGCAGGCATGGAGGATTCGGCGATGGACGGGCTTCAGGCCGTCGCGCACGTCGGGCAGCGCGCGGCTCACGATCACGCTCATCGCATAATCGAGGTAGCTGGTCTTCATCTCCTCGACGATCGAGATCGGAGCTATGTCGCTGTCGCCTGGAGGTGGGGTTCCGGGAGGCGTGTTGTCGTCGTTGCGGTCGTCGACCGGCGGCTGGGTGGCCAAGAAGCTGTCCTGTGATTAGGGGTGTACAAGGAAGGGTTGCGGCAAAGCCGCTCCCTCCGATGGCTACCTAGTGCATTGCACCTCGTTTCGCCACCCCGCGCGTACGCGCGCGCGCGGGCAAAATTTGCTACCGTTTCTCCAAAGCGCCTGATTATGCAGCAATATCAGTGGGTTCAAAGTGCGTTCAGGGGGCTTGATGCAAGCTCTTGGACATCCTCACCATTAGGTCTAAGTGGCCGCCGTCAGTCATGCAGGGGGTTCTCCTCCCGCGACAGGAGATTTTTCGATGAAGCTCATGATCACCACCGCAGCGGTCGCGCTGCTTGCGGCTTCCGCTCCCGCGGCAGCGCAAATGAACTACGGCGCACAGGCTGCGCCGCAGCCGCCGTCAACTCAATCTGCGCAGCAGCCACCCGCCGAGGCGCAAAAGAAGATCAGCGTGTCGAAGGGCGCCCAGAAGGCGATCATCGATCTTCAGACGACCGTGAACAAAGCCGATTACGCCAACGTTGCCGCCAAGGTTGCTGCGGCTCAGGCGGTCGCGACCACGCCCGATGACAAATACGCCATTGGACAGTTGCAGCTAAGGGCCGCCGTTGCCCAGAAAGACAATGCCGCTGAAGCCGCCGCGATCGATATGATCGCCAGCTCGGGCTTCGTCGATGGCGCAATGAGCTCCAAGCTCTACGCCAGCCTCGGCACGACCCTCTACAACGCCAAGCAGTTCCCGCAGGCGACGGCCGCATTCCAAAAGGCTGCGACGCTTAATCCGAACAACTCGGAAATTATCGGGCTGCTGGGCGAGGCGAAATTCGCGCAAGGCCAGAAGGCCGAGGCCGCAGCAGAGTTCCAGCACGCGGTTCAAGTCGTGCTGGCAAGCGGGCAGAAGCCGGATGAGGCGCTACTCAAGCGCGGCGTAACTGTCGCCTATGACGCGAAATCGCCGATCGCCGTTCAGCTCGGCCGTGAGTGGGCCGCGGCCTATCCGAGCCCGGACAGCTGGCGCAACTCGATCGCCATTTACCGCAACATGAACCATCCCGACGTCGAAGCGACGCTCGACCTGCTCCGCCTCATGCAGGCGACCAACGCGATGACCGCGCCGGGCGACTATGCGCTGTTCGCCGAGGCTGCGGCCGAGCAGTCGAACTTCAATGAGGCGCAGGCGGTGATCGATGCCGGTACGACCGCGCATATCGTCAAACCGTCGGATCCGCAGTTCCGCGACATCGTCAGCGGCCTCAAGGGCAAGCCGATAGCGACCGCTGCCGATCTCGAATCGGCGGCGAAGATGTCGCCGAGCGCGATCAATCTGCTTCGCATCGGCGACCGCTATTATGGGATGGGCAACTACGCCAAGGCGGCCGACGTTTACCGCCAAGTGCTGGCCAAGCCCGACGCCGACAAGGAGATCGCTAACCTCCATCTCGGCATGGCGCTGGCTCGGTCAGGCGACAAAGCCGGCGCGACCGCCGCGCTTAACACCGTGACGGGAGGCCGTGCCGACATCGCCAAGTTCTGGCTTGTCTACGTCCAGCAGCACGCCTAACGGCCTCGGACTACGAAACAGGAGAGGCGCCGGTGACCCGGCGCCTTTTCTTTTGCGCCGGATCAGCGCAAATAATCGCCGTCAGTCGATGCGCGTAAATCTTCCTCGCGACGGGAGATTTCGATGAAGCTCGTGATCACGACCACAACGATAGCCTTGCTTGCATTATCCATGCCTGCCGCCGCTCAGTATCGGGTTGGTGCACCGAACAACACGATGTCCGGCACCACCTCGCCCCCACCGAACGGCGAGGGGCAGGGGCCGGGCGAGCGTAACGGCCCTGGTGCTGCCGGGCAAAAGATCAATGTCTCTAACGGAGCGAGAAAGGCGATTATCGACCTGCAGGACGCGGTCAACAAGGCCGACTACGCCAACATTCCCGCGAAAGTCACGGCGGCGCAGGCAGTTGCGACCACCCCAGATGACAAATATGCGATCGGCCAGCTGCGGCTGAAGGCTGCGGTCGCGGAGAAGGATAGCGCCGGCGAGTCAGCTGCCATTGACGCAATTGCTAACTCCAAATTCGTCGACGCCGAAACCAGCTCGAAGCTGTATGCGAGTCTCGGGACAACTCTTTACAACGACAGGCAGTTTCCGCAGGCGGCCGCAGCTTTCCAGAAGGCGGCGACCCTAAGTCCGATCAACCCGGAGATTCTCGCTCTTCTGGGAGAGGCGAAGTTCGCGCAGGGGCAGAAAGCCGAAGCGGCAGCCGTATTTCAGCAGGCTGTGCAGGTGCGGATGGCAAGCGGGCAGAAGCCGGACGAAGCGCTGCTGAAGCGCGGAATCACCGTAGCCTACGACGCGAAGTCGCCGATTGCGGTCCAGCTAGGACGCGAATGGGCCGCTACCTATCCCAGCCCGGACAGTTGGCGGAACTCGATCGTGATCTACCGCAACATGAACCATCCCGACGTCGAGGGAACACTGGACTTGCTGCGGCTCATGCAGGCGACCAATGCCATGACGACGCCTGGTGACTACGCCCTGTTCGCCGAGGCTGCCGCCGACCAATCGAACTTCGACGAGGCTCAGGCTGTCATCGATGCGGGAACGGCGTCCCATATCGCCAACCCCTCGGACGCGCAGTTTCGCGACATCATCAGCGGCCTCAAGAGCAAGCCGATGGCGACTGCAGCTGACCTGGAATCCGCCGCGAAGGCGTCAGCGAGCGCGATCAACCTGCTTCGCATCGGGGACCGCTATTACGGCATGGGCAATTACGCGAGGGCGGCAGAGGTCTATCGCCAGGTCTTGACGAAGTCGGACGCGGACAAGGCGCTCGCCAACCTCCATCTCGGAATGGCGCTTGCCCGTGCCGGTGACAAGGCCGGCGCCACGGCGGCGCTCAATGCGGTAGCAGGAGGTCGCTCCGACATCGCCAAATTCTGGCTCGTCTACGTTCAGCAGCACTCCTGACAGACACGAATATTGAAAACTTGAGACAGGCGCCTGCAGCCCCGGCCGCCTTTTCTTTTGCTGCGAAGCAAGGCAACGGCGGCACTGTCCCGTTTCGGGATGGTTAAGAGCTGCCTTCTTAGCGCCGGGTGAAGGCTCGCATACACGCTCTCGAGAGACGTCTTTTTAGGACATGGGATCCCCGGTGCGCTTCGACGATCGTCTTCTGACCGTCCTGAACCAGCCGGCCGGCGACCGCCGGGATACCGCGGTTCGCTGGAGGCAGCTGGTCGACCTCGTCGCACGAGCAGGATCCAGTGCCGCGAGCCCGATCGTCGCCCAAGCCCTGGAATCGATCAGCGCGGATGCATCGAAGGTCGACGAGGATCTTCGAGCCGCGGCCGCCCGCGCAGTCGCGTCCCTGCCGTTGCCGCTAGGGCTGCTCGAATATTTCGTTTCGGACGGTCTCGCCGTCTCCGCACCGGTGCTTGCAGCAGCAACTCTCCAGCCCGCCCAGTGGCAGGCGATCCTACGTGGGGCCGACTCGGAAACGCGCCGCTTTGTCGAGACGCTCCATCCCGGGTTCCGTGGCGAAGATTCGGCCGACCTCACCGATACGCTCGTCGAAACGCCGGGGGTGTTCCCCCCAAAGCCCGCTGTCGAGCCGCAGATCGAGCCTCAGACTGAGCGAGCCCCCGAGTCCGAGCCCGAGCCTGAGCCTGAGCCTGAGCCTGCCTCAAGGACACCAACTGATGCGCCGCTTGAGGAGCGCGCCGAACGCCACACGGATCCCGCTGTCGAGCGGGCGATCGAGGAGCTGAAGAAGGCGTTCGCCGAGCCGCTTCCTCCCCGCCCGAAGCCGGCACCTCCGCCGAGCACGCCGTCCCTGCACGATGTGGTTCAGCGGATCGAGCGGCGCCGCCGCACGCGCACGATCATGCAACGCGGTGGATTCACGCCAAGGCCCCAGGTTTCGCCCGCGCTGTTCCGTTGGGAATGCGGCCCCGGAGGTGAGATCGCGTGGGTGGACGGGGCCCCGCGGGGAGCGCTCATCGGCCGCTCGCTTTCGCGCGCGCAAAGCGGCGAAGGCGACCGGATCGACCCCGATGTCGTGCGCGCCTTCATGGTCCGCGCTCCCTTCCGCGACGCCGCCCTCAGCGTGGCCGGCGACGGGCTGGTCGCTGGCCAGTGGAAGATCAGCGGCGTGCCTGCCTTCGATCCAGCCGACGGCCGCTTCCGCGGCTATCGCGGTGTTGCACTACGCGAGCAGGAAGAGCGTCAGGAAGTCGAAGAGGTTGCACAGGCCCTGGCAGATCCCGATTCGCTTCGTGAACTAGTCCACGAGATCAAGACACCGCTCAACGCCATCATCGGGTTCGCAGAGATCATCGAAGGGCAGTATCTCGGTCCCGCGGGACGTCGGTATCGCGAGCGTGCGCAGGAGATCGTCCGGCAGGCCCGGCTTCTGCTGACAGCGATCGATGACCTCGACTTTGCTGCCAAGGTCCATTCCTCGTCCGCCGGCGCGCAGGAGCGCGTGAACCTCGGCGAACTGGTCGAGCGCATGATGCCGGCGCTCAAGGAACTTGCCGGTGTGCGCGACGTCGAGGTCGAGGCTGCTCGGGGACCGCGTGACGCTAACGCCGCGACCGAGCCCGAGCTCGCCGACCGGCTGATCTTCCGAATGTGCAGCGCGCTGGTCGAACAGGCTGATTCGCGCGAACGCCTCCGCCTCGACATCGAGCGCGCGGGTGATCGCTGGAGGTTGTCGATGACGCGACCGGCGAGGCTGTCGGGGATTCCGGACGATGAGTTGTTCGGAAGCGAGGCCGATCTCGAGCATGGCTTCTCGCTGCGTTTGGTGCGCGGGCTGGGGCGAATCGCCGGCGCCGATCTCGAGGCTGCGAAGGGAACGATTTCACTCCTGTTCCCTCGCGTCTGACTTGGCTCGGCTGCGAGCGGCGTCTATTCGGACAGGGCCGGGGAGGGCCTGTAGCTCAACGGTAGAGCCGGCCGCTCATAACGGCTAGGTTGCAGGTTCGAATCCTGCCGGGCCCACCACCTTGCGCAGCTTCGGCCAGCAAGCCATTAGGCACGGCGCCGAGGCGGTTTACCCGCCAAGGCCGTATCGCGGCGAAGGCGGGGAGTAGCGCAGTCTGGTAGCGCATCTGCTTTGGGAGCAGAGGGTCGCAGGTTCGAATCCTGTCTCCCCGACCATCGGCGCACAGCGTGCGGCTGACAGCAACTACTTGTTGTCGGACTTGTTCTCGGCCTTGTTCTCGGTGCTCGCGTCCTTGTTGACCGAAACGTTTGCGTCAGTATTTCCGACTTTGTTTTGAACCTTTTCGCTCGTGTTCTTCACATCGCTACCGATGTCGGCTGCGATGTTTTGAGCCGTGTTGCCGATGTCGGCCGCGGCATTTTGAGCGGTGTTCTGGTCGTATTGGACGGTGACGGCATTGCCTTCCTTGCTGACGTTGCAGGCGCCCAGCGCGATGAGGGCCGGAATTGCGATCAGGATCCGCATGCTTGTTCTCCCTTTTCGGGAGCCTAACGCTGAACGGCCGTTCCGGCTCCGAATTAAATCTATCCGCTAAAGCAGCCGCATCTGGTTGCCCTCGGGAGGGCAGAAGAGATCAGTTCGAAGCTGGAATTTGGCCTGCCTCAGTCCGTATTTCTTGGCGGCAATCTCGAACCGGGTCTTCAACAAGTCTGCCCACGGACCCTGTCCGCGCATCCGGGTAAAGAAACTGGGATCGTTGTCGCGGCCTCCACGAAGGGATCGGATGGTGGCCATGACCTTCGCAGCTCTGCCAGGATAATGTTCGTCGAGCCAGGCGCGGAAGAGTGGAGCGACCTCGTGCGGCAGCCGGACAGGAAGATAGAAGCCGCCCTGAGCCCCGGCATCCACTGCGGCTTCGACAATTTGTTCGAGCTCATGGTCGGTGATCTGCGGGACGACCGGAGCGATCGCGACGTGGCAAGGGACTCCGGCGTCGTTCAGGGCCCTGATCGCGGCAACGCGCTTACGTGGCTGCGGAGCGCGCGGCTCGAGCGTCCGGGCGATCTTCGGATCGAGCGACGTCACTGAGATAGCGACCGAGGCGAGTCTGAGGTCTGCTGCCTCTCTCAGGAGATCGATGTCGCGAAGGACTCGGTCGGATTTCGTCGTGATCGTGAAGGGGTGGCGCGTTTCCACCAGCAGCTCGACGACCGATCGGGTCACGCGCCAATCTTCTTCGATCGGCTGATAGGGATCGGTGTTCGTGCCCATCGCGATTGGTCGGCATTCATAGCCTGGCCGCGAAAGAACGGCGTGGAGCAACTGCGCCGCGTTGGGCTTTACGAACAGCCGCGATTCGAAGTCCACTCCGGGCGAGAGGTCGTGATAGGCGTGGGTCGGTCGAGCGAAGCAATAGATGCACCCGTGCTCGCAACCTCGATAAGCGTTGATCGAACGGTCGAAGCCGATGTCGGGAGAGCTGTTGCGGGTGAGGATCGACTTTGGCTGTTCAATCGTCACGGTCGTGCGGCGCCTCGGCACTCCGTCGAGGGCCTCGACCTGGTCAAGCCATTCGGCGTCCTCGATTCGCTCCTTCAGATTGAAACGGGTCGGCGTTGCGTTGCGGGTGGCTCCCCGCCCATGGTTCGACTCTACCGCCATCGCGCCAGTCTACGCCGACGTAGGAACAAAACAAGAACTAAACCGTGGCTAAGGTCTCAGTTTCCGGCGCGCGTCGATTCCGGGCCGTCGTTGTGGTCCCCGCTGATCCGGGCGGCGCTGCTCGGGAACGCGGGCCAGTGATGCTCGGCCATCGCCTTCAGTGTCGGCGTGTCCTCGCGATCTAGACCCTGGTAGATCCACATGTTCCGCATCACGGACGGCACGTAGTAGCGCGTCTCCCAATAGGGGATGGACTCGATCCACAGCAGCGGATCGCCCTTGTCATTGATAGTCGCCCATCTTCCGACCGGGAGTGGCCCTGCGTTGTAGGATGCGATCACGCGTGGGAGCTGACCGCCAGTGCTCGAGTAGCTCCGATATAACTCGATCACACTCTGGCCCAATTCAAGATTGTATCTCGGATCCGTCAACGACGCCCGCGAGTAGGGCACCCCGCCGTTACGCGAAATGAGCTGCGCCGTATCCGGAATGACCTGCATCAGTCCGACGGCGCCTGCACGGCTGACGGCGGCGCGCTGGAAAGCGGACTCCTGAACGATATGTCCGAACGCAAGAGCAGGGTCGACGCGCCAGCCTCTCACGGGACTCCAGTGTGGGTTAGGGTATCGGTCCGTGGCATCGGCCTGCGCACCGTACTGACCATATTTCGCCAGCCAGAGCTGGGTAGCCGGTAGGTCCAGGCGCTTCGCGAGTTGGATCAGGGAGTGATGCTCGGAAGGCGAGCCGATTTTTGCCTGATGAATGATCATTTGCTCGGCAAGCGCCGGCTCGCCGATTTTGGCGAGCTCGATTGCGCGTTGCACGTTCGGATATTGCTCGATCGGGCGATCATAATTGGCGAACGGGTCGGCGCCGAGCGATGTCGACATGCCCAGCGTCTCGCGCGCCAGCAGCCCGTAGAAGCTTTCGGGCGCCTCCGCGGTCGTCGCTGCGGCCCTGAGGAGACCCTCGACCGATTTGGGGCGGCCAGCGGCCTGCTCCGCGCGCGCGGCCCAATATAAACCGCCGGCGCGAAGCTCGCGCTGGTCGGCAAATTGGGCGGCCTGCCGGAAATCAGCCGAGGCCGAGTTGTAGTCACCGAGCCGCCAGGAGGCGAGCCCGGAGACCCAAGCCGCCTGGCTCGACCATTCCCCAGTCGCGCCTTGACGCCATGTGTCGGCGACGCGGCGCGCATCCATGTCGAGGCCGAGGACGTAATAGACGAAGGCGACGCGGGTGCCGGCCTCGGCGCGCGCCTCGAACGACAGAGCAGGCCCCTGAGCGAGCAGCTGCGCTTCGGCTCCGCTCGCATCGTCCGCCTTCACGTACGCATCGAGCGTGCTGCGGAGCTGGTCGGCTACCGGCTCGCCCTGCACGGGATGTGCACGGTAGCGGACCGGGGCGGAGCCAAGCACTACCGTGTCTTTTTCGGGAATCACGAGCGGCGCTGTGATCGCGCCGCGCTTGATTGCCATCAGCCCCAACTGGTTAGCTTCAGGAAGCTCGGGCGCCTGTGAGATCAGCGCCTGCAGCGAACCAATGTCGACTACCGGCGATCCCTTTGCCGTGTACAGCTCAGCCTTCGCGACGGGCGTGAGGACGCTCGGTGGAAGGGTCGCGATACCCGCCTGCGCGTAGGTCCAATTGCCGGCGTCTATCGCGTCGAACACAGCGCGCCAGTCTCTTGGCGCCGGCGCTGCGGGCACGACCGGAGCCGGCGTAACGGTTTGGACCTGATACTGCTGAGGAACAGCGGGCTGCGCGGTCGACAACGTCGGAGCGCTGACGGCTGCCGCCTGGTTTCCCGTCGTCGGAAGGGGCGCGAGCGGGTCCGCCGTTTGCGCGAAAAGCGGCGAAGCCCAAGTCAATGTGCCAAATGCGAGGAGCCCGACCTTCAAGATTCGTCTCCCATCAAAAGCAGAAGATCCTGCCATGCCAATGATTTATCTAACGTTCGCTTAATCAGGTGACGCGGATGGAAGGTCGCGACGGTGCGTACTCCCTCCACTTTGTGAACGTGCCCGCGCGCCTGGACGACCGGCTTACCGAGTAGCGCCAGTGACGGTCCGTCGCCGAATAGCAGCAGCCGCTTCGGTGCGGCGAGGCGGACATGCTTGCGGGCGATCTCAGCAAAATCGTCGCGTTCCCGTCCTGCCAGGCGAGCGCCGGGCGTGTGGATCGGTGACAGCGACGCGCAATAAGCTTGCTCGGAACTGAGGCCGATCGCGGCCAGCATGCGCACGGCCAGGACCCACGCCTCACCGCCGATCGGCCGACCCGCGGCATAATCTTCGAGGGCGGGACTGTCGCTCAGCAGCATGATGGCGGCGTTCTCGGGGCCGCGCGGGAGAATCCGCTTCGCCGTTGCATTGGCCAGCGGAAGGTGGGCGCTTGTCGCTAGCCAGTCCTGAAGCTCGGCGAGCGTTTCGTGGCTTGGAGGGATGATATTCGGAGGAACCGCGGGATCGGCGACCAACGGGCGCACCAAAGGAGCAGGCTTCAGCCAGTTGCGCGGCTCCTCCTGCAGCACGGTGTCGACACCGGCCTGCAACCACCACGCTAATGCGCTGCGCGCCTCGGCTTCGCCGATCGATCCCAATTCCCCGCCCACGTGCCTATCCTTCACCTGCCATTGACGTCACGGTCAAGGAATTGGCAGGGCGGACGAGTTGAAATGTGTTGCGTCCGCGACGAGATGCACGCGAACGGACGCGTTTGCGTTCCTGACGGAAGGGATTGAATGAGCCAGCGCGAATTAATGGCTTATGACGTGGTCATCGTCGGTGCTGGGCCAGCTGGCCTCAGCGCAGCCATTCGACTGAAGCAGCTGGCGAACGCCGCAACGCCGCGAGCTTTCCGTCTGCGTCCTCGAAAAGGGCAGCGAGGTCGGAGCGCATATCCTCTCGGGCGCAGTGCTCGATCCGATCGCCCTCAATGAGCTCATCCCGGACTGGGAGGAGAAGGGCGCCCCGCTGATCGTTCCGGTCACGGAAAATAATCATTGGGTGCTAAGCCACGACAAAAAATGGGAATTTCCTCAATTCCTGATGCCTCCGTTCATGAACAACAAGGGTACTTACACGCTGAGCCTCGGCAATTTCTGCCGCTGGCTCGCCGGGCAGGCGGAAGAACTCGGAGTTGAGATCTTCCCCGGGTTCCCCGCTGCCGAGATCCTGTTCAACGAAGAAGGATCGGTGAAGGGCGTTGCCACGGGCGACATGGGCATCGCCCGCGATGGCAGCCACCGGCCCGACTACCAGCCGGGAATGGAACTGCATGCCCGATATACCTTCTTTGCCGAGGGCGCCCGGGGTCACCTGACCAAGCGGCTGACGGAGCTTTTCGGTCTACGCAATGAAAGCGGTCCGCAAGTTTTCGGCATCGGGATCAAGGAATTATGGGACATTCCTGCCGAAAGGCATCGGCCGGGCAGGGTGATCCATACTCAAGGTTGGCCGCTCGACGACGCCTGGGGCGGGGGATTCCTCTACCATCAGGAGAACAACCAGGTCGCGCTAGGGTTCGTGGTCTCGCTGGATTACGCGAACCCCTATCTCTCGCCGTTCGAGGAGATGCAGCGGTGGAAGACCCACCCAGCCATTCGCGCCGAGATCGAGGGCGGCCGCCGCATTTCCTACGGCGCGAGGGCTATCAACGAGGGCGGATACCAGGCAATTCCGAAGCTGGTATTCCCGGGGGGCGCGCTGATCGGCTGCTCCGCGGGCTTCGTGAACGTGCCGAGAATCAAGGGCACTCATACAGCGATGAAGTCAGCGATGCTCGCGGCGGAGGCGGCATTCAAAGCCCTCAACCTTGACCGGTCGAGCGACCTTCTCGAGGATTATCCTGCGACGCTTCACAAGAGTTGGGTTGCGAAGGAGCTTCGGAAGGTCCGCAATGCTCAGCCGGCCGTCGCGCACTGGGGCGGCACGGTGGGGACGCTCTATGCGGGACTGGATTTGTGGCTGAACCAGCTCGGCATCGGCGTGCCGTGGACCCTAAAGCTGAAGCCCGACAATGCGAGCCTCAGGCAGAAGGAGCAGGCGCGGCCGATCGACTATCCGAAGCCAGATGGCGTCATCACCTTCGACCGCCTCGGATCTGTCTTCATATCGAACACAAATCATGAGGAAGATCAGCCGGTTCATCTGACGCTCAAGGACGCCGACATACCCACTGCTATCAACCTGCCGGTCTATGCCGGTCCCGAGCAGCGTTACTGCCCGGCAGGTGTCTATGAATTTGTCGATGGCGAGAGTGGTGAACCGAGGCTCCAGATCAACGCGCAGAATTGCGTTCACTGCAAAACGTGCGACATCAAAGACCCGACCCAGAACATCAACTGGGTCACTCCCGAAGGCGGCGGAGGCCCCAATTACCCGAACATGTAAGCTACTCGCCGGCGCCGCCTTCGCGGCGCTGATCTTCGCGCCCACTCCGGCGGCCGCCAGCCTCGGTGCGAGCGACCCGTCGCTGACCTATGTCGAAGCGCGGGCCGCGGCCATCAACGGCGAGCACGCACGGGCCGCACAGCTGCTCGCGACACTTGCCGACGCCCAGCCTGGCGAAACGCAGTTCGCCCAGCAGGCGCTGACCGAGGCCATAGGCGCAGGTCAGATGGACCTCGCGCTGAACCTGATGAGCAAGATTCCGGCAAACAAGCTGTCGACAGACGCTCGGCTTCTGCTCGTTACCGATGGCGTCAAGCGCCATCAGGCGGCGCGAGCGCTGCAATGGCTCAACACCGGTCCTAGCAATGCCGACCTGACCTTCCTCGCGCCGCTGTTGAATGCCTGGGATTCAGCGGAGCGCGGCGATCAGAGCAAGGCGATTTCGAGCCTCGACCAAATCCAGCCTCATAGCCTCCTTGGACCGCTGCGCGACGAAGAGCAGGCGCTGATTCTGCTTAAGTTCAAGCGAACGGCGGAGGCCGAGCCTTATGCGCGGCGGGCGATCGGTGTCGCTGGCGCTCGTGAAGCGCACGTGCGCCTCGCCATGGCCGATGGTTTCCTGGCGGCGGGCGACCGCGCACGAGCTGCCGCGATGGTCGATGGGATGACAAGCGATTCCACAGCGGCTCGCCAGCGAATCCTGGGCGGAAAGCCGAGTGGGGAGGCAATGACACTCGGCGCCAAGGCGATGAGCGCGGTCCTGACCGCGTTTGGCGCAGAGCTGACCCGATTGGGGCGCAGTGCGCCGCCCGTAGGTCTCGTCCAGGTCGCCCGCTACGCCGATCAGACGAACAGCTCCCCGACAGCGCTGCTGGCCCTTCTTTTCGACGCCCAGGACCGCAGCGACGAAGCGCTGGCCCTCCTGGCGACGATTCCGCAGACCGATGCTCTGATCTCGCAAGTCCGGGACGCGCAGGCGCGGATCCTGACGAACGACAAGCGGTTCAACGAAGCCTATGCGATCGCTGCAGCGGCCGCCAAGGCGCCGACTGCCGGCCTCAGCGACTATTCGCGGCTCGGCGACGTGCTCGAGGCGATGGATCGGCACGCCGAAGCCGCCGACGCCTATGGACGCGCACTCGCCTTGGCCAATCAGCAGGGAATGAAGGACGATCTCTGGTCGATCCAGCTGCTCCAGGCGAGCGCGCTCGAGCAGGCGAACCGTTGGACCGAAGCCAAGGCTATCCTGCAGCAGGCGCTTACCGTGGCTCCCGACCAGCCGCTACTCCTGAACTTCCTCGGTTATGCGAAGCTCGAGCGGGGCGAGGACATCGACGCTGCCGAAGTGATGATCCGCAAGGCGAGCGAGCTTTCGCCCGACGATGCGTCCATCACGGACTCGCTCGGATGGGCGCAGTTCAAGCGCGGCAAGGTCGATGAGGCGATCACGACGCTCCAGCGGGCGGCGCAGAAGGATCCCGATCAGGCGGAGATCCAGGAGCATCTGGGCGACGCGCTGTATAAGTCCGGCCGCCGCTTCGAAGCGCGTTTCGCGTGGCATGCGGCGCTCGTCACCGCCGAGGACAAGGTCGCTCAGCGGGTTAAGGCCAAGCTCGCTTCCGGGCTGACAACGGCGAACGCCGCACCTTGACCGCCGCCGTCGAGATTGCGCCCGCGAAGCTCAATCTCGCCCTCCACATAAGAGGAAGGCTGCCCGACGGACGCCATTCGATCGAGACGATCTTCGCCTTCTGCACCGATGGCGACCGCTTGAGCGGCGAAATCGCTAACGATTTATCACTGGACTTAACGGGCCAGTTCGCAGGCGAGCTTTCCGGCGAGCAGGATAATCTCGTCCTCAAAGCTGCGCGATTCCTTGCGGACGCAGCTGGCACCGCAAAGGGCGCCACCCTGCTGCTCGACAAGCGACTGCCGGTGGCGTCGGGAGTCGGCGGCGGATCTGCGGACGCTGCTGCCGCAGCGCGGTTGCTGACTTCCGTGTGGAACATCGATCCGAAACACGCGCAGGACATCGCCCCGCGCCTGGGTAGCGATGTGCCAGCTTGCCTGCTCAGCATGCCGGTTCGCGGAGAGGGAGCTGGGGATCGGCTGACGCTGGTTCAAATGCAAGAACTGAGGGGCACAGCCGTGCTGCTCGTGAACCCACGCGTGCAGCTTGCTACGGCGACCGCTTACGCAGGCTGGGACGGCGTCGACCGAGGGCCGCTGGACGACTGGCGAGACGGCAGGAACGATCTGGAGGCGCCGGCTATCGGGGTGGTGCCGCAGATCGGGTCGGTGCTGGCGTGGCTGTCGGCGCAGCCTGGAACGTCGTTCGTTCGCATGTCCGGTTCCGGCGCGACCTGCTTCGCCTTGTTCGACAGCGAGCAGTCGCGCGACGATGCCGCGATCGCCGTGCCGCGAGAATGGTGGCACCTTTCGACCTTCCTGCGCTAGGGGCGGCCCATGGCGGGCCGTCCGATCCTTACTGCCGAAGCGATGCGTGCAGCCGAGCAGGCCGCGATCGGCGGCGGCACCAGTGTCGAACAACTGATGGAGCGGGCAGGGGCGGCGCTCGCCGAAGCCGTGTACAGGTTTGCCGGGCCCATTCCTGCGCTGTTCCTGTGCGGGCCTGGGAACAACGGCGGGGACGGCTATGTCGCCGCGCGGCACCTCGCCCAGCGCGGGGTCGCGGTGCGCGTCGCTGCTTTGTCCGAGCCGAAGAGCGCGGCAGCGAAATGGGCGCACTGTGGGTGGGGAAAGGAAATGGAGGAGCTGACGGATTCGGCCTTAGCTTCCCCATTGGTCATCGACTGCTTGTTCGGGACCGGACTAAGACGCGGCATCGAAAGTGCTGTTTCAGAACAATTTTCCCGACTCTGCGGCGCGGCTGTGGTCAAAGTGGCCTGTGATGTCCCGAGCGGCATCGACAGCGACAGCGGAGTCCAGCTCAGCGATGTGCCGTCCTTCGATCTGACGGTCACGTTCGGCGCGCTCAAACCTGCGCACCTACTCTATCCCGCGATGCGCAAGTGCGGACGCATCGTGCTTGCTGACATCGGGATCAACTCGGGAACAAACTGGCACGAGATCCCAATGCCTCATCTTCCGCCGCTCGATCCGGGTGGTCACAAATACGATCGCGGTCTCGTCCATGCGCTTGCGGGGAAGATGCCGGGTGCAATCGCGCTTGCGGCGTCTGCCGCGGCGAAGGCTGGGGCGGGGTACGTGCGAGTCAGCACCTCGCGCAACATCGAACATCTGCCCGCGGCCATCGTTCAGGTGGACACTGCCGAAGTGAATGACGAGCGCATCGGCTGCCTGCTCGTGGGCCCAGGCATGGGTGACATTCCGCAGGTGCTCACGCTGGCGCTGACGTCAAAGGCACCCAAGGTGATCGATGCAGACGGGATCACACATCTTGGCGAGCCGGAGCGGCTCAAGGGCCAGGATGCGATTCTTACCCCGCATGAGGGCGAGTTCCAGAAGCTGTTCGGCGATATCGCGGGGACCAAGCCGGAACGCGCCCTCGAAGCTGCGCGCAGGTCAGGTGCTGTCGTGGTCTACAAGGGCCCCGACACTTTGGTGGCCTCGCCCGATGGAAGGATGGGCTTTCGGCCGGCCGCGCCTGCATGGCTCGCGAGCGCGGGCACCGGCGACGTCCTTGCCGGAACGATCGCGGCAATGCGCGCTCGCGGTATGCCTGCGTTCGAAGCCGCATGCGCCGGCGTCTGGCTGCAGGGCAGGGCGGCAGAAATCGCGGGACCGCAGATGATCGCGGATGATCTCGCCGCTGCAATTCCCCACGCCATCGCCCTGTGCACGAACTGATCGTCCGCATCGCCGCTCGCGGTGACGGCGTGACGTCAACCGGGCGCCACGTGCCTTTTGGAGTTCCGGGAGATGCGCTTCTCGACGATGGGGCACTCGCACCCGGCCCGCATCACCAGGACCCGCCGTGCCGCCACTTTCCCGAGTGCGGTGGATGCCAGCTCCAGCATGCCGACGACGAGGCCTATCGCGGCTATCTCGTTTCGCGGATCGGGACCGCGCTGGCCCAGCACGATTTGAAAGCGGAGTTTCGCGATCCGCACCTGTCACCGCCATGCTCGAGACGGCGCGCGACGCTTCGGGCATTGAAGGTCGGCAAAGGAGCAGTGCTTGGCTTCAACGCCGAGAAATCGCACCGCATCGTTGACATGCACGAGTGCCACATTCTGAGACTCGAGCTGTTCGCGCTGGTCGCGCCCTTGCGCGACCTCCTCTCCAGCCTGTTGCAGCCAAAGCGAACCGCCGAAGTGCAGCTCGCGCTTGTCGATCAAGGAATTGACGCCCTGCTTCGAGGCGCCGAGGCCGAGGGTCTTTCGGCTGCCGAACGGCTCACCTCATTTGCATCGAAGCACGGCCTTGCCAGGCTCAGCCTCGACCAGGGGCTTGGCGCGGAAGTGACTTACGAACCGGAGCCGGTCACCGTGACGCTCTCCGGGACTGCGGTCCCATTCCCCGTCAACGCATTCCTGCAAGCGACAGAAGACGGCGAAGCAGCTCTAACCGAAAGTGTTCGAGAGGCGGTCGGCGATTTATCATGCATCGCCGATCTGTTCGCCGGCATCGGCACGTTCGCTCTCGCCGTTCGGGCGAGTTACGCCGCCGAGGCCGCGCGCGATGCTTCCGCGGCGCTGAAGCGGGCGGCGTCCGCCATCGCGGTCGAGCATCGCGACCTCTACCGCCGGCCGCTCGATGGTGGCGAGCTGAAGCGCTTCGATGCCGTCGTTCTCGATCCGCCCCGCGCCGGTGCCGAAGAGCAGGTGAGGGCGCTGTCAGCCTCAACTGTTCGGCGGATCGCCTACGTCAGCTGCAATCCTGCAACTTTCGCGCGCGATGCCAAAACGCTCGTCGACGGCCGATACACCCTCGACTGGGTTCGTCCGATTGGCCAGTTCCGCTGGTCGACTCACGTCGAGCTCGCGGCCTGCTTCACCCGTGGTGCATGAGGAAGATGGCGGCGTGAACGGTCAGCGCGATCAGGCATAGCGTCGAGAGCAGGAACAGGAGAAAGCGCACCGGCACGACGTTCACCGTCGCCTGGAAGATGCTGTGCAGGATCCGGAACCCGACATAGCCCCAGGCGAGATAGGTGTTGATCGGGTGGTCGAAGCCCATGAGAATCAGCGCGAAGACGATCGCGTAGAAGATCGTCGGCTGCTCCATCAGGTGCTGGTAGTTGTGAGCGGGCCAGTTCGCCTTGCCCGGCTGCTCGCGCTCGAGATCCGCGCCGCGGGTCCCATGCGGGATGTCGCGCCCGCGCAGCTGCGGCGCACGCGCGATCGCCATCCAAAAGAACATCACGATCGACCAGGCCACGAGTGCAACGACGGGCTCGAGAAGCGGACTGATGTGCATGAATCCCCCTTAATCACCCCCGGGGCTTGATCCGGAGTTGGTCTACTTTAGCCTCATTGACGAAAAGGTGGATTCCCGCGTTCGCGGGAATGACGATTGGAGGCGGCGTGGGGGAACTTGCCGAAAGAGCGCCGCTGACCTGCAATCAGATTGCGGCGGTTGCCGCCGGTAATGCGCTCGAGTTCTACGACTTCGTCACATACAGCTTCTTCGCCGTCCAGATTGGGCGCAGCCTCTTTCCGGGCGACGCCTCGCAATCGCTGATCCTGTCGCTCGCGACCTTCGGGGTCGGGTTCGTCAGCCGTCCGCTGGGCGGGCTCATCATCGGGCGGATGGCCGACCGGCGCGGCCGCAAGCCGGCGATGATCCTCTCGTTCACGATGATGGGCCTCGGCATCGTCGGACTCGCGCTGACGCCGTCGTACCACGCGATCGGTCTGGCGGCCTCGATCCTCGCCGTCTGCTTCCGCCTGCTGCAGGGCTTCGCACTAGGCGGAGAGGTGGGGCCCAACGCGGCGTTCCTGATGGAAGCGGCGCCCTCGCATAAGCGCGGATTCTATCTATCCATTCATCTCGCGACTGCCGACGTCGCAACATTGGTCGCCGGAATTGTCGGGCTCAGCCTTTCGACATTCCTGACGCCGCCGCAGCTCGATGCCTGGGGATGGAGGCTCGCCTTCCTGATTGGAGCGTCGATCGTACCGTTCGGACTCGTCCTTCGCCGCACGCTCGAGGAAACGCTTCCTGCAGAGGCGCGGGAGCCGGCGCCTTCCGGAAGTCTCAAGCCACTGCTCCTCACCGCGGGCGCGGGCATGCTGATTCTCGGCGCCGGGACGATCAGCAACTACACGCTAGATTACCTGACGACCTACGCGCAGGACACGCTGCATATGGCTGTTCGCTCTGCCTTCGGAGCGACGGTCGTGCTCGGCCTCGTCAGCGCGCTCAGCGATCTCGGCACGGGCTGGCTGGTCGACCGCTACGGACCCAAGCGCGTACTGCTCGGGCCGTGGATCGCGTTGATCATCCTCGCCGTGCCGACCTTTTACGCGCTCAACCAGCTGCGCAGCGCCAGCGCGCTGTTCGGCGCAACAGCACTTCTCACCGTCCTCCACATTTTCGGCTCGTCCGCGGCGATCCTGCTCTTCATCTTCGCACTGCCCGCACGGGTACGTGCCGGTTCGCTCAGCCTCACTTACGCGCTTGCGATCGCGATCTTCGGAGGGAGCACACAATTGGTCGAGAAGCTGCTGCTCCGCTGGACGGAAAGCCCGATCGCGCCGGGCTGGTACATGGTCTGCGCGGTCACGGCAGGGCTCGTCGGAGCCCTGCTCATTCGCGAACCGAGCGAGATCAGCGCGCTTCGTACATCCGCATCGCGTCGCGCTTGAACGACGAGCCGCTGTCCGGCCGAGCGTAGAACATGTGGCCGCCCGGATAGACATGAAGCTGGATGTTCTGGAACGGTCCTTCCGGAGGCATTTGGTCCATGATCAGCTTCGAACCGAAATAGGGGCAGGAGAGATCGTCCCAGCCGTGGACGATCATCACCGCCATCTTGGGATCGTTGCCGATCGCCTTGCGAAGGTCGGTGACCGGGGAATCGGTGTCGTCGCTCTTCCAGGCCTTGTTTACGTCGTAGGACAAAGTCTCGTAGTGAGCGTCGTCCTTCCAGCCGACCTGATTGGTGATGAAGTCGACCGCAGCGCTGGTTGTGGGAGCGATGATGCCGTCGAGCAGCGGGTCGTTGTACTTCGGTTCGGCCGAGCCGGGGAACGGGTCCCACGCGGTCACATTGGAATTGTACACGCTGCCGACCTGGCCGGTGCTGCGGCGAATCTCGCGCAGGTAAGTACGGATGTCGACGCGTCCATTGAGGCGGCGGACGAGCGTTGGATCGAGGCCGGTTAGCTCCGCGACGCGGGCGGAGAGCCGGTCGGTCGCTTCCTTGTTGTCGGTCCCGGCAAGGAAGTCGGTGACGAACTGGGTCCGGGTGTAGTTCTCGACTTCGGCCATCTGCTCCGGGTTGATGCCGCCTTGGCGCTCGAAATGACCCGCGGCCATCGCCGGCAGATCGATCATCCACGGAAGTGGCGAAAGCGCCGTCTCTTCACCCGTCGCTGCAGGATCCAGATAAGGTGAGACCATCACGATCCCGGCAACGCCGACGCCCATCCGGCTCTGGAGGCTATAAGCGAGCTTCGGCACACGGAAGCCGCCGTAGCTCTCGCCGATCAGATACTTGTTGCTGGTGAGGCGGCCGTTCTTGACCAGCCAGTCATAAACGACGCGGCTGAGGTACTCGATGTCCGTCTTGGCGTCATAGAAGTCCTTGGCGGTCGCATCGGGCTCCTCAAGGCTGCGCGAAAAGCCGGTGCCGACCGGGTCGATGAAGACCAGATCGGTGAAACCGAGCCAGGTGTTTGGGTTGTCCCGGAGGACCGCCGGATCGGACGGGCTGTCGCCCTGGACGCCGAAGCCCACGTGCTTCGGACCGATCGCGCCCATGTTGAGGAACACCGAGGAGGCGCCAGGACCGCCGTTGAAGGCGAACGTCACCGGTCGTGCGTAGCGGGCGCCCGGAACCGTGTACGCCGTGTAGACCACCTGGCCGATGGTCTTCCCCTTGTCGTTGCGGACATCGATGTGGCCGACGGTCGCCTTGTAGCGAAGCGCATGGCCGTCGACGTTGATTACTTGGTCGACCGACTTGTCGTCCGAGAGCGGCGGAAACTGGATCTTCTCCTTGGTATCGTCGCCCTTGGCGGGAGCATCGTCGGCCAGGGCGGGGGCCGCGCCCAAGGCAAGCATGGCGGCAATCGAAATCGAAGTGAGAAGACGGCGCATGTCGTTCCTGCAAGGTCCGGAAATGGCCGTCAGGTTTAAGGCGTGGGCGCCATCGGGCAAGCGCAACCGCGTCATTCGCAGATGTGAGGAGCATTTTGGTCGAACCGCTTGTGCGGCTTCTTCCGATGTGGGAGCGTGTCTCGAGAGCAGGGGAATGGCCATGGATGCCCCCGGACGACCGTCGCTGAGCAAAGCGCAGATCGCCGCGGTTTCCGCCGGCAATGCGCTCGAGTTCTACGACTTCCTAACCTACAGCTTCTTCGCCGTGCAGATTGGCGAGGCCCTGTTCCCCGGTAGTAGCGGCGACTCGAAGCTTTTGTTTTCGCTTGCGACCTTCGGCGTGGGATTCGTGACCCGGCCGCTCGGAGGGTTCATCATCGGTCGGTTCGCGGACCGCCGCGGACGCAAGCCCGCGATGATCCTCACCTTCACCATCATGGGAATCGCCATCGTTGGCCTCTCACTGACGCCCTCTTATGCGATGATCGGGATGGGGGCGCCGGTCTTGGCTATCCTGTTTCGAATGCTGCAGGGCTTTGCTCTCGGCGGAGAGGTGGGTCCCAACACAGCGTTTCTGGTCGAGGCCGCTCCGCCGAATTCGGCGCGGCTTCTACGTCTCGCTGCAGTTCGCGACTCAGAACTTCTCGATCCTGATCGCGGGGAGCGTCGGACTGCTTCTGTCTTCTACACTAAGCCCGGCGGCGCTGAGCCAATGGGGCTGGCGTGCGGCCTTCCTGCTGGGCTCAATGATTGTTCCCTTCACGATCGCGATCCGGCGTAGCCTCGGTGAAACTTTGGTGCATGGCGAGGCGGGACGCGAGGCCGGGCCGAGCGGGAGGAAAATCGTCCTTATCGCGATCGCCGGCGGGCTTCTGCTCGGCGGTGCCACAATCGGTACCTACACTGTCGACTACATCACGACATTCGCGCAGCACGCGCTTCAAATGGATGCGAGGACGGCGTTCGGCGCAACGATAGTGCTCGGCGTTACGATGACCTCGTTCAACCTCGTGTCGGGGTGGCTCGCCGACCGCTATGGCCGAAAGCCGGTCGCCCTCACGGCCTGGGTGCTATTATTCTTCGCGGGAATCCCCGCCTTCATGGTGATGGCTCAATACCGCAATGCCGTGACCCTTTTCTCGATGACGGCGCTGTTGGCATTACTGATGGGGTTGCTGACCCCCGCGTCGGTGACGTTATTCACGGAGGCATTGCCGGCACGGATTAGGGCCGGAGCGCTCGGCACCGTCTACGCGGTGTCGATTGCCGTCTTCGGCGGAAGCGCGCAGTTCCTCGAGCAGCTCCTGATCAACAAGACAGGAAGCCCTAGCGCGCCGGCGTTCTATATGACGGCGGCAATCGGAATCGGCGTCATCGGCATCTTCATGCTCGAAGAAACCGGCAGGAAGACGAGGGGAGCCGAAGCTCCCCTGCTCGCAACGGTCTAGTCGAACAGCTTGGCGAAGCGGCGCTTCTCGCGGTTGCGCCAGGCGCCGCGGTGCCAGGCATCGCTGGCGAGGAGTGGGAGGACGCTGGTCGCTTCGGCAAAAACCATCTGCTCCATTGCCGTCGACACCTTGCCCCAGCTTGCCGCTTCCTGAAGAGTTGAGGAGGAGCAGGCGCCGTCGCGGACGTCGGCGACCGTGATCTGCACCGCATACTTGTGAACCTCGACATCGTCATGGCCCAGGATTTCCGCGCAAACCACAGTGTCTTGCGTGAAGTTTTTGGGAACGCCGCCGCCGATCATCAGGAGGCCGGTGGTGCCCGCCTTGATCTTGATGTCGGTGAGCTCACGGAAGTCGGCGATCGCGTCGAGGACCATGTAGTGCCCGCCGCGCTTCATCGCGTCGACTTGGTGCTTCACGAGGCCGAAGCCCGCCGATGAATTGACGAAGGCCGGGCAGAAGATCGGAACGTCATGCTCGTAGGCGAGTTGGACGAGGCTACCCTGCTTCTTGGCGTTGCCCTCGCTCAGCCACTTGCCCATCTCGCGGATGAAGGCGCGGCTTGAATAGGCTCGGGGTTCCAGGCCGTCGGCGATCTTGCCGATCGTATGGTCGCAATCCTGAAGCTGTTGCTCGTCGATATAGGTGTCGTAGATGCGGTCGATGTAAAGCGAGCGCAGCGTATCATCGTCAGGGATTTCATTGGCTTGGTAGTGTTTATGACCAAGCGCTTCGAAGAAATCCATGTCCACGATCGAAGCGCCGGTAGCGACGATCGCGTCGACCATGTTCGACTTCGCGAGCTCGGCATAGAGGTCCATGCAGCCGCCTGCCGACGTCGAGCCCGCGATTACCAGGATGATCGAGCATTCCTTGTCCTCGAGCATCGTGTTGTAGATGCCCGTTGCGCGCGCGAGGTCGCGGCTGGTGAAGCTCATCTTGCCCATCGAATTGACGATCGGCCGAGCGTCGAACTTCGTGATGTCGATATGCTCGATCGGGGTCGAGAGCAGCTCGGCCTTGCGGGTATCGTTGATGCGGTCCGTATCCTGGACCTTGTTCAGCGTGTCAGCTTCCATTTCATGCTCCAAGCTTCCCCCTCTCGCATGCGGGAGGGGTTAGGGGTGGGCCTGTAAACCTGCCGGAGCAGGAATGCGATTGGGCATGTCGTTGCGTTTACGGGAGGGGACAGCCCCACCCCCCGACTCCCTCCCGCAAGCGGTAGGAGGAGATTCTTAGAGCTTCACGACGTTCGAGCGCTTTGGCGCCGACGCTCCGTAGAGGCTGGCCATCGGCTCGTCGTCGACAATCGCAGAATTGACGATGCCGAAGCCGTTGAACTGCGTGCGCATCGCGCAGCCGTAGGCACCGAGCATGCCGATCTCGATATAGTCGCCGACGCCGACGTCACCGGGCAGCTCGAACGGACCGGCCATACGGTCGAGATCGTCGCAGGTCGGGCCGTAGAAGCTGAACGCCATCGGGCGGACTTGCGATTCCTCGTCACGCACTAGCCGCACCGGATAGCGCCAGCCGATATGAGCAGCGTCGAACAACCCGCCATAGGCACCGTCGTTGATGTAGAGCTCGTCACCGCGGCGCTTCTCGACGCGCACGAGGACGCTCGCATATTCGGCGCACAGCGCCCGACCGGGCTCGCACCAAAGCTCGGCCGAATAGCTGATCGGCAGTGCCTCGAACGCTTGGTGGATAACCGCGAAATAGGTCTCGAGCGGCGGCGGCTCCATTCCCGGATAAGAGGAGGGGAAACCTCCACCGACATCCACGATGTCGACGGTGATCGCAGCCTCGACGATAGCGGTGCGCACGCGAGCCATCGCTTCGGCAAAAGCCGCGGCGGTCATCGCCTGACTTCCGACGTGGAAGCAGATGCCGAGCGCATCCGCCGCCTGGCGGGCGGCCATTAGAAGCGCGCTTACATCGCGAGGGTCGGCTCCGAACTTGGAAGCGAGGCTGAGCTTAGCATGGTCGGAGCTGACTCGGATGCGCACGAGCAGGTTAAGATCGGTGGCCGCGACGCCGTCCTTGGACGTCGCGCGGGCGATTTTCTCGAGTTCCTCGAGCGTGTCGAGGCTGAAGGTTCGGACTCCATGGTCGAAATAAGCCTCGGCGATCGCCTCCTCTGCCTTCACCGGGTGCATGAAGCAGAGCACCGCCTCCGGCAGCATCTTATGGACGAAGCGCACTTCGCCAATCGAAGCGACGTCGTAGTGCGTGACGCCGGAGTCCCAGAGGATCTGCAGCAGGTCCGGAGATGGATTCGCCTTAACCGCATAGAGCGAGCGCCCCGGGAACTTCTCGACGAAGAAACGGGCGGCGCGGCGCGCGGCATGCGGACGCAGCAGCGTAACCGGCTGGACCGGTCGGAGCTTGGCGATATCGATAGCCCCCCGGCTACCGGTTGGGGCGGCGGCTAGCCCCAGCGCGCGATGATGCTTGTGCAACTCAAGGGACCTCCAACGGGTACGTTCATCCAAAAAGCTGCCTTGCGGTTGGAAGTCCCATGGGGCAGCGGGGCGCGATATATGTGCGGCACTGACGGCTGTAAAGATTTTTTGGTCTCGGACTCGGGAATTGAGCGCCGTATGTCGCGGTTCTGCAACGGCTAATCGAAAGGGTGCATTATCAACCAGTTAGCAGAAACGGTCATTGTGAGCCGCGAAGACGTCCTTGAAGCGGCGGACCGGATTCGCGGTCTTGTCGAACGTACCCCACTGATCGAAAGCGAAATCGATAGCGCGCGCGTCTGGCTCAAATGCGAGTGCCTGCAGACAGGCGGCGCATTCAAGCTGAGGGGCGCGACGAACCGGCTGCTTCAGCTCACGCCTGCGGAGCGCGAGCGAGGTGTGGTCGCCTTTTCCTCGGGCAACCACGCCCGCGGCGTGGCCATCGCGGCGCGTCGGCTCGGCATGCGCGCGATCATCGTGATGCCTTCGAGCGCTCCGCAGGTGAAGGTCGACGGCACGCGCGCAGAAGGCGCTGAGATCATCTTCTACGACCGCCGCAACGACAGCCGCGAAGCGATCGCAGCGCGCATTTCCGACGAGACAGGCGCCACCTTGGTTCCAAGCTTCGACGACCCGGCGATCGTCGCTGGCCAGGGCACGGCGGGGCTCGAGATCGTCGAGCAGCTCGGGCGCGCTCCGAAGCGAATTATCGCTCCGTGCGGAGGCGGCGGGCTGACTTCCGGTATCGCGCTGGCAGTGCCCGAGGCGGAGATCGTCGTCGTCGAGCCCGAGGGTTGGGACGACATGGCGCGCTCGCTCGACCTCGGCGAGATCGTGCCAGTCGCCGCGGACGCTCCCGACACCTTCTGCGATGCGCTCCAGACGCCACGGGTCTCGCCGATCACCTTCGGCATCCTTCGCGATCGCGACGCGGTTGCTCTATCGGTGACCGATGCGGAGGTAGCGGAGGCGGTGCGCTTTGTGTGGGATCGTCACCAGCTCGTGGTCGAGCCTGGCGGTGCCGTTGCGCTCGCAGCGCTGTTGGCGGCGAAAGTGTCGCCAATCGAGGACACGGTCGTCGTGCTGTCGGGAGGAAACGTCGATCCGGGGCTTCACCGGCAGATTATCGGCGGCGAAATCTAGCCGACGTTGCGCGTCTTATACTCGCCCGGTTCGACATGGGCCGGGCTCGACCGCTCGACGGCCTGGGTCAGTTCCTCGAGTTCGGCCGCCAGCGTCCGCAACTCGCCGACGAGGAAGCGGCGCTCGCCCTCCGCGACCGACTCGGACGCATCGAGCAGCGTGTCGAGCATCATTGCGATGCACGGCAGGATCGTCTCCTCGATGCGCTCAAACGCCTCTTCGAGGCGCGACTGCTGTTCCCCATTGGGCATGGCTGCCAATGTGGACTGATCTTGGTTAAGTCTTGGTGAAGGCGGGAGAGGAAATGCAGAGTTTGGGATCGGTTGCCATGGCCGTAGCGATGATCGCAGCACTCCTTCTCGTGCTTGGCGGCGTGAAGCTGGCGACCAACCGTCAGACGCGCGGCAAAGGCATCCTCATGATCGTCGCCGCGCTCGTCATCGTCATGAACGTGATGATCTGGACGGTATAGCCGGCTTCACCGGGTCGGTCGCGAGCCTCATGTCGAGATAATCGTCGACCGACTTCATCAGCTGATCCAGCTCATTGGCGAAGAAATGGTTCGCGCCCGGGATCAGGTCTTGATGGATGGTGATGTGGCGCTGGGTCCTGAGCTTGTCGACGAGCTTCTGGACCGCGCTCGGAGTGACAACCTCATCGGCCTCGCCTTGAATGATGATTCCCGATGAAGGACATGGGGCGAGGAAGCTGAAATCGTACATGTTCGCCGGCGGCGCGATGGAGATGAAGCCGCGGATCTCCGGACGACGCATGAGCAGCTGCATTCCGATCCAGGCGCCGAAGCTCACACCAGCGACCCAGGTCGTCTCAGCCTCGGGATGGATCGACTGCACCCAGTCGAGTGCGCTCGCTGCGTCGCTGAGCTCGCCGATCCCGTTGTCGAACACCCCCTGGCTTTTGCCGACGCCGCGAAAGTTGAAGCGAAGCGTTGCAAAGCCGCGCTTCACGAAGGTTTGGTAGAGCAGCTGGACGATCTTGTTATTCATCGTCCCCCCCGCCTGAGGGTGGGAATGGAGGATCAGGGCAACCGGCGCACGGGGGCGGGTGCCGGGGTGAAATCGGCCTTCGAGACGTCCCTCGGGGCCGGGAAAAATAACTTCGGGCATCGGCGTTGAAAGCTCGCGAATGAAAATGTCGGTTGCCTGCGGGTGCACCGCGGCTTCCCGTCCTATATAGGGGCGCGCGTTGAACTGGCAATCGGCAGGAAACTACCGCTTTTGACGACGCCGGACCGTCTGTACCTCGACCATGCCGCAATCACTCCGGTGCTTCCCGAGGCACGCGAGGCAATTGCGCGCGCGATCGAGCAGCCGGGCAATCCAAGCTCGCCCCATGCCGACGGTCGCCGGGCACGCGCGCTGCTCGAAGAGGCGCGGCGCACCATCGCCGAGGCTTTGGGTTGGCGTCATGACGTCATCCTGACCTCAGGGGGCAGCGAGGCGATCCAAATCGCGTGCACCCGCGTGAAGTCCAACCGGCGAATCATCGGAGCGACAGAGCATGAAGCCGTCGTCGCCGCTATGGGACCTGCGGCGCGTGAGCTTCCAGTCGATGCGAATGGATTGATCGATCTGAATGCGTTGAAGGCTGCCCTCGCGGACGAGCCGGCCCTGGTTGCCGTGCAGCTGGTCAACAACGAGACCGGCGTGATCCAGCCGCTCGACCGCATCTACGATCTCGTACGAGGCTCAGGCTCGCTTCTGCTCGCCGACAGTGCACAAGGGGCAGGGAAGATTCCGCTTCCGGATGCCGATTTCGTCGTGATTACGGCGCAGAAGTTCGGCGGTGCCGCAGGTTCGGGTGCGTTGTTGGTCAAGGACCTCTCGACGTTGCTACCGAGCGGCGGCCAAGAACGCGGATACCGCCGCGGAACCGAAAATATTGGCGGGATCGTAGGCATGTCCGCGGCGCTCGCCTCGCGCGCCTTTGCCGAGGCAATGCCGCGCCTTGAGCGCCTGCGTCAGAGTCTCGAGAAAGAGATCGCATCCGCCGGCGGCCTGGTTATTGCGTCCGAAGCGCCGCGGATTGCCACCATCGGGGCCTATGCAATGCCCGGTGCATCGAGCGCGAACCAGCTCATTCAGCTCGACCTTGCCGGAATTTCGGTGTCCGCGGGCAGCGCCTGCTCGTCGGGAAGCATGAAGCCGAGCCGGGTCGTCTCCGGAATGGGCGTGCCAGAGCAGGTCGCCTCGACCGTGATCCGGGTGAGCTTTGGCCCCTCGACCAGCGAGGCGGACATCGATCGCTTTCTCACCGAGTGGCGGAAGATCAGGAACCATGCAAAAGCCCAGGCGGCATGATCTACCTCGACTATCAAGCAACGACGCCGGTTGCTTCAGAAGTGGCGACGGCGATGTTGCCGTGGATCGAGGAGAAGTTCGCCAACCCGCATTCGCCTTCGCGTTGGGGAAATGAGGCCGAGGCCGCGATCGAAGTCGCGCGCAAGCGAGTTGAAGTGGCGATCGGCTTAATGGGCGGCACAACCGCTTTTACCGGAAGCGCAACCGAGGCGCTCAACTGGGCGCTCAAGGGAACGGTCGAAAAAGCGCCGAAGGGACGCGATCGGATCATCACTGTCGCAACCGAGCATGCAGCGGTCCTCGACACCTGCGAGTGGTTGGCTGGTCAGGGGGTGGATCTGACCGTGCTTCCGGTCGCCGCGGATGGCCGGCTCGATGTTGAGTTACTTGACCGCGAGCTCGATAAACGGGTGCTGCTCGTGGCAGTCATGCAGGTCAACAACGAGATCGGCGTCACCCAGCGCATTTCCGAGATTGCCGAGCTGGCGCACAAGTCCGGGGCGCTCATGCTGTGCGATGCCGTGCAAGCGTTCGGACGCGTCGAACTCTGCAAGGGTCCCGATCTGGTCGCAGTCTCGGCGCACAAGATTTACGGGCCAAAAGGGGTCGGTGCGCTGTGGATGCGAAAAGGTGCCGAGCCCGCGCCCTTCGTTCATGGTGGTGGGCAGGAGAGGGGCCTGAGGTCCGGAACCCTGTCGCCAGCGCTCTGCGTCGGGTTTGGTGCGGCGGCGAAACTCGCCGAGGAACGGCGGACTCGGGACTTCGACCATGTCGAGAAGCTTTGGAAGGCTGCAGTGCAAGCACTCGGCGATGGTTGGAAGATCAACGGCAGCGTTGCCCATCGCTATCACGGCAACCTCAACATTCGCCGCGAAGGCCTTGATGGTGCGCGCTTAATCGCCGACCTCCGCGACATCGCATTTTCGCTCGGCTCTGCGTGCGCAAGCGGGTCCGGGCGTCCCAGTCACGTCCTCCGAGCGCTCGGACTCGACTACCGCCAGTCGCGCTCGTCGATCCGTCTCGGCTTTGGGCGCTACACGACGCAGAGGGAGCTGATCGACGCCTGCCACCGCATCGCGGCGCATGCGAAAGCTCAGGAGAAGCTCGACGCGTGACCCTAGTGCGTTTTCTGAAGCCTGACGGAACCCTCGACAAGGAAGTGGAAGCCGAAGCCGGACAGCGGCTCCTCGACGTTGCATGGGCTGCCCGCGAGCCGCTGGAAGGTGCTTGCGAAGGCGTGATGGCCTGCTCGACCTGCCACGTGATCGTCGACGCCGAGGATTTCGAGAAGCTGTCAATCGCGAGCGAGGAGGAGGAGGATCTCCTGGATCTGGCGGCTTATGCAACGCGGACGTCGCGTCTCGCCTGCCAGATCATCCTGACCGAGGACATGAAGAGCCTAACGGTGCGCATTCCGCCCGGCGCGAAGAACTGGATGGGGCGTTAGGACCTCACATCGGCGCTGGCTGGTCTCCCTCATCGCTTTCCCCATCGTCCGTGTTGGGTCTCTTTGGCGGACGCCTCGAGGCCGACGCTGCCGCCTGACGGATGTCCTCCAGCTCGGAAAGGGTAAGCCGTCCTTTGTGATCGGCGTCGAGCAGCTGGAAACGCTGGATGGCGGCTCTTCGAAACTCGTCGGACGATACACCTCGGTTGAAGTCGGCATCGGCCGATGCGACCGGCTCCGGAATCTGAAGGAGGCCGAAGCGGCCCGCTGACGCTTCATCGTCTGCGCCCAATCCGCCAAGACCACCGCCTCCATGGTGGCCGCCTCTGCCGCCGTGCCAACCGCCATGTCCTCCGCCTCCGCCGTGGCCGCCGGGCCCGGCGTCCGCGGCGGATGCTTCCACACCGACGGGAGGTCCTCGGTGAACCTCCGGCGCGATCACATTTTCGTAATGTGCAATCTCGTCGGGATCGATCTCGCCGTCGTGATTGGTGTCCAGCTTTTCGAAGAATCGCTGGGCGTCGGTAGTCATCTCGTCGACCGTGATAACGCCGTCATGGTTGCGGTCCGTCTCGGCAAACCATGCGCCAAGACCGTCCTGGCCCGGAGAACCAAAGAACGGCTCGCCCATCGGGCTGAGAAAGGCAGCGCCAACTCGCTCCGATGAGTTTTGAGGGGCGGATGATGCTTGCACTGCTACGGCAGCGGCGAGGAAGAGAAGTGGAAGAGCCATTGGATCCTCTCGCGGGAAAACATTGCGTCATCCGGCGGGCGTGAACGGTTGATTAAAATCGGGCGCCGAGAAGATTAACTTTGACGCCGCACATCTATGGACCCGACGGAAGCGGGTTGCCGATCCGTGGGTCGAACGCATCTTTGTCGAATTTTGGCCGATGCTTGTCGAAGGTCGGGGCGTGGGGAAGGGCCTCGAGCTGCATCAGGGTAAGCCTTCCCTGATGCGAAGCGTCGAGAAGCGCGAAACGAGAGGCGGCCGCCTCGCGAAACTCCTCGCGCGTGATCACCCGGTTGAAGTCAGTGTCTGCCGCCGCCACCGGTTCCGGAATGTTGAGCAGCGAGTAGCGGGCGCCACCCTGCGGCGCCCCCCCAAACCCCAGTGCGTCGGCTCCTTCGCGCCGTCGTTTGCGCTGCTCGCGTTTGATGTCCGCGCGCGACGGTGGATCGTCGAGATCCGGATCATCGATGTCCGCCCGAACGATCGGTGCGGGGTCGCCGGGCTTTCGCTCCGTCCGCGAATTCACCTGGATGTCCGGGGCGATCTCATATTCGTAATTCGCCAGCTCGTCGGGGTCGATCTCGCCGTTGTGATCGGTGTCGAGTGTCTGGAAGAAGCGGTCAGCGTCCGCCTCCATTTCGTCGGAGGTGATGACTCCGTCGCGGTTGCTGTCTGCCCGATAGAACCAGTCGGCGAGTGTGTCGTCGTCCTTCGTGTGGGCCCGATACGGCTCGCCCATCGGGCTGATGAACGGTGCCCATTGATGCCCCTTTACAGTGATCGGCGCCGATGCTGCCGGAGCGGCCATCGCCGCGAGGAAGAGGAGAAAGGGCATCACGCAGGGAAGTCGTCCTCTGCGAGTGAACGGTCAATGAAGAAGTGCCTTGCGAGAACATGAACTTGCGCGATCGCCGGCAGTCCACCATATGCGCGACCGGAAGTCGGCGGACGGCGCTGTCGCCAACCTGGTCAGATCCGGAAGGAAGCAGCCACAACGATTTCGTGCCGGGTCGTCGGCTTCCACCTCCCCAAAAATCAAGCACAGTCTTATGGTCTTCGTTCCTTAACGAGGGAGCGGATCATGAAATGGCCTTTCCCGATCCTGTTTGGCGTGATCGCTACCTCGCAGCCGGCATTAGCTGCTCCGCAACCCGCATCGCCCTTCCTGGGTCGCTGGAGCGTCGATGTCGCCAAATTGCCGCTTCCGCCTCAACAACGGCCGAAAAGCGTGACCATGACCTTTGGTGACGCGGGGCATGGTACATGGAGGACGAGCGTAGATATCGTCGCGCCCGACGCCTCCGTTAGCCATTCTGTCACGACATACACGCCGGATGGCACGCCGGCGCCAATCGCTGACAACGCAGAATACGACCATGTGGCAATTACGATGCCGGTGCCCAACGTCCTCATCATGGCGCTGAGCAAAGCAGGTACGCCAGGGGCAACCCGAATTTTCACGCTTTCCGCCGATGGCAACACCGATTTGGAAACGCATGTTTATCAGACACCTGCGGGACCACTCTCGATGAAGACTGCCGAATGGAAACGGCTGCCCTAGAAGGCTTCGACAGCGGCCCGAAGGGCACCTAAATAAGGCTAGATGTCCGATTCCTCCGATCTCAACGAAGCGCCCGGTCTAGGGCTCGATCTGCCTGAGGTGCCACCCCCGGCAGCTGCAGGCGCATACCGCGTCCTGGCGCGCAAATATCGCCCACAGACATTCGGCGAGCTGATCGGTCAAGACGCAATGGTGAAGACCCTTGCCAATGCGATCGAGCGTGGGCAGATCGCCCATGCCTTCCTGCTCACAGGAGTCCGCGGTGTCGGCAAGACCTCGACTGCGCGGCTGATCGCTAAGGCGCTCAACTGCATTGGTCCGGACGGGAAGGGCGGTCCCACGATTACGCCGTGCAACATCTGCGAGCCGTGCCGCGCCATCGCCGAAGGGCGGCACATCGACGTGATTGAGATGGACGCCGCGTCGCACACCGGGATCGATGACATCCGCGAGATCATCGACGCGGTCCGCTACGCGTCCGTCAGCGCCCGTTACAAAATCTATATCATCGACGAAGTCCACATGCTTTCTAAACAAGCTTTCAATGGCTTGCTGAAGACACTTGAGGAACCTCCTGAGCATGTGAAGTTCTTCCTCGCGACGACCGAGGTCGAAAAGGTCCCAGTCACGGTACTGTCCCGCTGCCAGCGCTTCGATCTCAGGCGGATCCCGGCGGAGAGGCTGGCCGCGCACTTCGCCGCTGTCGCCGGTGCCGAGGGTGTCGCGGTGGAACCGGCCGCTCTCGCAATGATAGCCGCCGCCGCGGAGGGATCGGCACGCGACGGCCTTTCCATCCTCGACCAGGCGATTGCACACGGGGCGGGCGCGGTGACAGCCGACCAGGTTCGCGACATGCTCGGGCTTGCCGACCGGGGGCGCATCCGGCGTTTGCTCGAGCTGGTGCTTTCCGGAGACGCGCCGGGCGCTCTCGCCGCGCTGGATGAGGCGCACGACCTTGGAATCGATCCGACGAGGCTTCTTCGCGGACTCATGGAGAGCCTCCATGCGACAACGCGCGCGAAGGCGGGCGCGAACGCCGGCACGCTCCAGTCGGCCGAAGAGCGCGAGAATGCCGAAGCGATGGCGAAGCATCTTGGCTGGGGCACTATTCATCGCTTGTGGCAGATGCTCCTGAAAGGCCTGCAGGACGTCGGCGAGGCTCCCGACCCGCGCGAGGCGGCGGAAATGGCGCTTCTCCGGCTGATCCACGCGGCGGAGCTGCCCGATCCGGCCACCCTGCTTCAGAAATTGAGCGGCGAGGGTGCCGTATCAAGCCCGGCGGCAGCGCCTTCTGCAAGAGGCAATGGAACTAGAGCGCAGGTCCCGGCCGATTTTCGTGCGCTCATCGCCAGGCTGGAGCAGTCTGGAAGGCACCAGCTCGCGGTGCAGCTTCACGACCAGGTCGGGCTCGTGCGCTACGCACCGCCGGAGCTGGTGCTGAAGCCCTCTCGTCCCTTCGGCGGCGACTGGCCGCGCGACCTCGCAGTCGCGCTCAAGGCGGCCACGGGTGCGACATGGCAAGTCTCGCTGTCGGACGATAGTGGGGATCCTTCGCTGCTCGACCAGGAGAAAATGGCCGAGGAGCGCGTTCGCGCTGATGTGCTTGCGGATCCCAACGTCCGCGCCGTGCTCGACACGTTCCCCGACGCTGAGCTCGAATTCTATTCAGTGAGAGGCAGCTAACATGCCCGAAATGCCCGACTTCGACGAAATCATGAAGATGGCGCAAAATGCGCAGGCTGAGCTGCAGAAGGCGCAGGACAATCTCGACAAGATCGAGGTTGAGGGCGCAGCTGGCGGCGGAATGGTAAAGATCCGGGCGACGGCGAAGGGCCGAATCCTCGCGGTCGACATCGACGAGACGCTCCTGGCGCCTTCCGAGAAGACGATGGTCGAGGATTTGATCGCGGCCGCGATCAACGACGCTCGGGCGAAAGCAGACGCGGCCGCGGCCGAGGAAATGCAGAAGATGCAGGGAACGCTGCCGCTTCCGCCGGGTTTCAAGCTGCCTTTCTAGCTCTCGCCATTTCGTAAGTCTGGTGCTCGTCGGCGGGCGGCTTGTCTGCGCCACGCTCCTACGGCACACTAACGGCTGCCTTCGGGGAGGCGCGCGATGCCACTTGGCGCAATGCAGGACTGGCCGCTTCGGATCATGCGGCTGATGGATCACGCTGAACGGGAGCATGGGGACAGGGAAATCGTCGCCGCGAGAGCGGACGGCGCGACAATCCGGACCAATTGGAAGGAACTGGCCAACGTCGCCCGACGAATGGGGCAGGCGCTCGAGCGACTCGGCGTGAAGCCGGGCGACCGCGTCGCCACGCTGGCGATGAACCACGACCGCCATCTTGCGGCCTGGTTCGGCGTGGTCGGGATGGGTGGCGTCCTTCACACGCTCAACCCGCGGCTGTTCGACGACCAGCTCACCTACATCATCAATCACGCCGAGGATCGGGTGGTCCTCTACGATTCTGCGTTCCAGCAGCTCGTCGATCGGCTCAAGCCCGAGATCAGACCAGTCGCCCACTGGGTCTGCTTCGACTCCGAGTTCGACGATTGGATCGCTGCCGAAGACGGCAATTATGACTGGTACGAGGGCGATGAACGCGAGCCGTGCGGCCTCTGCTACACCAGCGGTACGACGGGAAATCCCAAGGGCGTCCTGTACGAGCATCGATCGACTGTGCTCCATGCGATGTCGATCATCGTCCCCGACATCTTTGATCTTTCGGCTTGCTCGGTCATGCTGCCGATCGTCCCGATGTTTCATGCTAACAGCTGGTGCCTGCCTTATGCCGCAGCGATCACCGGGCTGAAGCTGATAGTCTGCGCCGACAACAGTCCGGAGCGCATCTGCCGGCTGTTCAACGAGGAACGGGTCACCCATTCGGCAGGTGTGCCAACGGTTTGGCTGAACATGATCGATTATGTCGAGGACACCGGAGCTTCACTCGGCAAGCTGCACACGATCATGGTGGGCGGCTCCTCCGCTCCTCCGGCGACGATTCGCTGGATGCGCAAGCGCGCAATTCGAGTCCGGCACCTGTGGGGCATGACCGAGATGTCGCCGATCGGCACGGTCGGTGCGCCGCCATCGAACTGGGATTCGATGAGCGAGAACGAGCAGGTCGACTATCAGTCTCGACCCGGCCGCTCGATGTTCGGCGTCGAGCTTCGTGTGGTGGACGATGGAGGCAACGTGTTACCCCGGGACGGCGCCAGCTCTGGCCATCTTCAAACTCGCGGCGTCTCCGTGGTTCGCCGGTACTTCAAGAAAGATCAGGACTGCACCGACGGCGACAATTGGTTCGACACTGGCGACATTGCCGTCATTCATCCCGACAACACGCTGCGCCTGACCGATCGAGCTAAGGATGTCATCAAATCGGGCGGGGAATGGATCAGTTCGATCGCGCTCGAAAATGCCGCGGTCGGCTGTCCGGGAGTGCTCGAAGCCGCCGCCATCGGAATCCCGCATCCGAAGTGGGATGAACGGCCGCTGCTGCTCGTCATCCGCGATAACGGAAGCAATGTCTGCGAGACGGAAATTCGCGACTTTCTCTCGAACGAGGTCGCCAAATGGTGGCTCCCGGACGCAATCGAGTTCGTCGAGGAGCTACCCCACACCGCGACGGGAAAGTTGTCCAAAAAGGACCTGCGGGACAAATATCGCGACTACCGGTTCGCGAATGCCGAAGCGATGGTGGGGCGCGACTAGAAAATCGCCGCACTCTCGCCTAACTGGCGCTTAAATCCCTTATTCTGAAGGACGTTGCGACCCCATGGCCGCCCAATATGCTTTTGTTATGAAGGACATGACCAAGTCTTTCCCCGGCGCGCAGAAGCCGGTGCTCAATCACATCAACCTGCAATTCTATCACGGCGCCAAGATCGGCATCGTCGGCCCAAACGGCGCCGGCAAGTCGACGCTGATGAAGATCATGGCCGGTATTGACAAGGAATTTCAGGGCGAGGCCTGGCCGGGCGAGAACATCACCGTCGGCTATCTTCCGCAAGAGCCGCAGCTCGACCCGAGCAAGAACGTGCTCGAGAACGTCAAGGACGGCGCGCGCGAGGTCGCCAACATGGTCGACCGTTTCAACGCGATCTCGGCTGAGATGGGTGACCCCAAGGACGACACCGACTTCGACGCACTGATGGAAGAGATGGGCGATCTCCAGGCCAAGATCGACGCGGTCGATGGATGGACACTCGACAACCAGCTCGAGGTCGCGATGGAGGCACTGCGTTGTCCGCCATCCGACTGGCCGGTCGCAAACCTGTCCGGCGGCGAGAAGCGCCGCATCGCGCTGACCCGACTGCTGATCCAGAAGCCGTCGATCCTGCTGCTCGACGAGCCGACTAACCACCTTGACGCCGAGAGCGTCCAGTGGCTCGAGAACCACCTCAAGGAATATCCCGGCGCCGTGCTGATGATCACCCACGACCGCTATTTCCTCGACAATGTCGTGAGCTGGATCCTCGAACTCGATCGCGGAAAATATTTTCCCTACGAGGGCAATTACTCGACCTACCTCGAGAAGAAATCCAAGCGGATGGAACAGGAGGAGCGCGAGGAGTCCGGGCGCCAGAAGGCGATCAAGGATGAGCTCGAGTGGATCCGGCAGGGTCCCAAGGGCCGCCAGACCAAGTCCAAAGCCCGTATCGCGAAGTTCGACCAGCTCGTCGCCGCGCAGGAAAAGCACGTCCCAGGCAAGGCCGAGATACTCATCCAGGTGCCCGAGAGGCTCGGCGGCAAGGTCATCGAGGTAAACAAGGTCTCGAAAGCCTATGGCGACAAGCTGCTGTTCGACGACCTTTCGTTTACGCTCCCGCCGGGCGGCATCGTCGGCGTCATCGGTCCGAACGGCGCAGGCAAATCGACCCTGTTCAAGATCATTACCGGTCAGGAGAAGCCGGACTCCGGCGAGATCGACATCGGACCGACCGTTCACCTCGGCTATGTCGACCAAAGCCGTGATCATCTCGATGGTTCGAAGAACGTCTGGGAGGAGATTTCCGACGGGCTCGACTACATGAAGGTCAACGGCCACGACCAGTCGACTCGCGCCTATGTCGGCGCCTTCAACTTCAAAGGCCAGGACCAGCAGAAGAATGTCGGGAAGCTGTCGGGCGGTGAGCGCAACCGAGTCAATATCGCCAAGATGCTGAAACGCGGCGGCAACGTGCTGCTGCTCGACGAGCCGACCAACGACCTCGACGTCGAGACGCTTGGCGCACTCGAGGAAGCCATCGAGAATTTCGCCGGCTGCGCCGTGGTTATCAGCCACGACCGCTTCTTCCTCGACCGGCTCGCGACCCATATCCTCGCGTTCGAAGGCGATAGCCACGTTCAATGGTTCGAGGGCAACTTCCAGGCCTATGAGGAAGACAAGATCCGGCGTCTCGGCGAGGAGGCCACGCGCCCGCACCGCACGAGCTATCGGAAGCTGACGCGTTAGGCCTGGTGGCGGAGCCGGCGTTCTTCGCAACGGAAGAGGACTTCCGCCGCTGGCTCGAAGCCAATCACAAAACCGCCCCGGAGCTGCTGATCGGTTTCTGGAAGAAGGCCACCGGTAAGTCGTCGATAGACTGGCCGCAGGCGCGCGATCAGGCCCTTTGTTTCGGCTGGATCGACGGGCACCGCAGATCGCTGGGTGACGAGGCTCACACCATCCGCTTCACTCCGCGCCGGAAAGGAAGCATCTGGAGCAAGGTCAACGTCGAGCGGTTCGACGCACTGAGGACCGCGGGCCTCGTGACCGCAGCTGGCGAAGCGGCTTATGAGCGGGATAAGCATCGGACCGGCGTCTACTCTTACGAGAAACCGCTGGCGGCGCTGACGGCGGAAGAAGAGGCGATGTTTCGAAAGAACGAGGCTGCGTGGTCGGATTGGGAGAAACGCCCGCCGAGCTATCGCAAGACCGCGCTCGGATGGATCGCGGGTGCGAAAAGGTCGCAAACCCGTGCAAAACGGCTCGGCGATCTGATCGGCGTCAGCGCTGAAGGACTGCGTCTCCCGCAATATGATTGGCAGAAGAAGCCATGATTACGGTTACGGGCCCGCTCAAGATCTGGACCAGCGACGAGGGTAGCGCACACTTCATGAGCGTGCCGGTGGAGCTGTCGGCGGAAATCAAGGCTCATGCACTGATGGTGCGGCGAGGGTTTGGCTCTGTAAGGGTTGAGGTCACGCTTGACGACGTTACCTGGCGCACTTCCGTTTTTCCTTCGAAAAGCTCCGGCGGCTACTTCCTTCCCGTGAAGATTGACGTCGTGCGCAAGACCGGCATCGCGGCCGGCGACCAAGTTACCGTCGAGCTCGAGCTACTCTGACGGAACTTCTAGCGCAGGCGCTTGACTAGCAGGCGGCCGTCGTCGCCGGACTTCACTTCGAAATTGGGAACCGCCTTGATGAGTTCGGAAAGGCGCGTGAAGCCATAGTTTCGAGCAGCGAAGCTCGAGACGGCCTTCGCTCGCTGACCGAGCTCTGAAAGCGGCGTGTAGCCTTCCTCGTCGCGCTTGGAGGCTTTGTAAGCTGAGCCCAGCACCTGCAGCAGTTCCGGATCGACGGGCCGCTGCCCCACACCAGCGGTCGGCTGCTCGAGCTGCTCCTCGTCATCGAGTGCCAGCGCTCCAACGTCGAAGAATCGGGTGCAGGCTTGCTGAAAGGAGAGGGGAGTCTTGGCGGTTCCAAAGCCGTAGACGGGCAATCCGTCCTCACGGATACGCTGGGCAAGGGGGAGGAAGTCGCTGTCTGAAGACATGATCCCAAAGCCGTCGACATTGCCTCGGTAGAGCAGGTCCATCGCATCGATCGTCATGCGCATGTCGGTCGCGCTCTTCCCCTTCACGACGTCGAATTGCTGCATCGGGATGATCGAGTGAAGGCCGGTCAGCTGGCCCCAGCCTTTGAGACTCGCTTTCGCCCAATTTCCATAAGCGCGGCGGATGTTGATGGTGCCGAGCTCGCCAAGGACCAGAAGCACGTCATCGAGATGATCCGGGCTCGCGTTGTCCGCGTCGATCAAGAGGGCAACATTGGCTTCCTGTTCGGGCGGACGGTCACGCATTTACCGAGTCCTTTTTTCAGTCTCTCTAACGCGGCGTCGCAGAATGACCACCAGCAGGCGCAGGGACCGTTTCGGTACATCAACGGTACAGGGTCGATGCGGGAACGAAACGCCGCCTGAACCGCTATGACAGCCATACGGTGGGGCGCGTTGTGGAAGGGACGAGAGAGATGAGGAAATTTGTTCTTGCTGCAGCTCTTGCCGCCGCCGGATTGTCGGTCGCAGGCTGCGCTACCGAGCCCTACGGTCCGTACGGCTATAATGGAGGCTATTATCCGCAAGGCGGTTATCCGCAAGGCGGTTATTATCCGAACGGCGGTTATTATGGTCCGAACGGCTATTATAATGGCAACTCGCAAGCTGCGAACGTCGTAGGCGGGGCTGCGATCGGCGCCGCAACCGGCGCAGTCGCAGGCGCAGTGCTTCCAGGCCTGAAGCCAGGTACCGGCGCTGTCGCCGGCGCAATTCTCGGCGGCGTTCTCGGCGCTGCCGTGAATGGCCATCAATATTATAGGGATACGCGCGGCTATTGTTATTACGTCGACCAATATGGTCAGCCGCACTACAGCTACGACATCCGCTGCTAGTTCGCAGCGACCCGTTTTTTGAGCAGCCAGACGGGGCAGGACTTACCTCCTGCCCCGTCTTTTTCATGTTCGGCCCATTCCGTTTTCGCCACGGCTCGCGGTCGATTGCGGGAACGAAACGGCTGTTCGCGCACTAAGAACCGCGGGAGTGGGGCAAAATGGAGGCTGACCGAATGAAACGTCTGCTCATTTCTGCGGCTGCTGTCTCGAGCCTCGCTCTAGGCGGCTGCGCAACCACCCCGGAATACGACCATACAGTCGCAAGCGCTGCTACCGGTGCGGCACTTGGCGCCGGTGCAGGAGCGCTGGCCGGATCCGTCCTTCCGGGTATCGGCACCGGCGCGGGTGCGGCAGTCGGCGCAGTCGCCGGCGGCGTGATCGGCGCGGTTGTTGGTGGTCACCAATATTATCGGGACACGCGCGGCTATTGCTATTACGTCGACCAGTACGGTCAGCCGCATTATAATTACAATACAAGGTGCTGAGCGCCTTGGCTTAGACGGGGTGGAAGTGTCCTTCCGCCTCGTCGAGCACATAGAGTCGCCCTTCGGTGATCGAGAAATGGGCGCCATGAAGCTTCAGGCGCCCTTCTTTTTCACGCGCTGCTATCCATGGGAAGGTGCGTAGGTTGGCAAGGCTGACCTTCACCGCCTCACGTTCCATGTCGAGGAACGCCGCTCGGTCGAGCTCGGAGTGACGAGCGCGGACTTCGTCTCGGGCGAAGGATAGCATCCGCACCCAGTCACCGATGAAATGACCCTCCCCGGGCGACACGTCATCGAACGCCCCCGTCAGCGCAGCCGCACAGCCGCCGCACTTTCCGTGACCCATCACGAGGATTTCGCCGACCTCCAGCTGCGTCACCGCGAATTCGAGCGCAGCCGAAACGCCGTGGAAGCCGTTGCTCGTCTCGTACGGAGGAGCCAACGCTGCGATGTTCCGGGCCACGAACATCTCGCCGGGGCGGGCATCGAAGATCTCGGCGGGGTCGCTGCGGCTGTCTGCACAGGCAAGGATCATCACCTGCGGGCTTTGACCCTCCGCTAGCTCGGCCCAGCGCTCGCGCTCGCGCGCCCAATTGTTCTCACGGAAACGGCGGTAACCTTCGAGCAGCTGCTGCATATAGGGCATGCTTGGCCGCTAGCCTCCGCAGGGCAGGGGTGGCAAGCTTGTTGGCCAATCGCTATCTGGCCGCTCATGAACGCTCCTGCCGCAGTCCCCCCGAAGCAGCGCAAGCCCGACTGGATCCGCGTCAAGGCGCCGGTCAGCGAAGGCTATCACGCTACGCGGCGCCTGATGCGCGAGCTCAACCTCGCAACCGTCTGCGAGGAAGCCGCTTGTCCGAACATCGGGGAGTGCTGGACCAAAAAGCACGCGACGGTGATGATCCTCGGCGACACCTGCACTCGTGCGTGTGCCTTTTGCAATGTGAAGACGGGCATGCCGCGGGCCGTGGACCCGCTGGAACCTGAGCACGTGGCGACGGCAGCTGCGGAATTGGGCCTCGAACACATCGTGGTGACGTCGGTCGACCGTGACGATCTGCCCGACGGCGGCGCCTCGCAGTTCGTGAAGGTGATCCAGGCTCTGCGCCGGAATACGCCGCAGACGACGATCGAGATCCTGACGCCGGACTTCCGCAACAAGAGCGAGTCGGCCATCGACGCGATCGTCGAGGCGGGGCCCGACGTCTACAACCACAATCTGGAGACCGTGCCGCGGCTTTATCCGACGATCCGTCCCGGCGCGCGTTACTACGCCTCGCTGCGGTTACTGGAGAGCGTGAAACGCAAGGCGCCGCACATCTTCACCAAGTCCGGAGTCATGGTCGGCCTTGGCGAGGAGCGGCTCGAAGTCCACCAGGTGATGGACGACATGCGTTCCGCCGGCGTCGATTTCCTGACGATGGGGCAGTATCTGCAGCCCACGCCGCGACATGCAAGGTCCAGGAGTTCGTCACGCCCAAAGCGTTTGACGCATATGCGGCGATTGCGCGCGCGAAGGGTTTCCTTCTCGTCGCCGCTTCGCCGCTGACGCGGTCAAGCTATCACGCGGGCGACGACTTCAAGAAGATGCAGGCGGCACGGTTGGCACAGCTGGAGCGTTCGAACGGCTGATGCCGCGCCACAGCGAAACGAAGCACTTACCCTATACGCCCGAGCAGCTTTTCGACCTCGTGGCGGACGTTGCGCGCTACGATGAATTCCTGCCCTGGGTTGTCGCCGTGCGCGTGCGTTCCTCGAGCGCGAAGGAGACGGTCGCCGACCTCGTCGTGGGCTTCAATGCCTTCAAGGAGCGTTTCACCAGCCGAGTTGTGAAGGACCGCCCCCACTGCATTTGTGTCGACTATGTCGAGGGCCCTCTCAAATACCTCCACAATGAGTGGGTATTCGACCGCGCGGCCGACGGCGGCACGAACGTCCATTTTTCCGTCGATTTCGCCTTCAAGTCGCGGCTTTTCGAAACGCTTGCGGGCGCGATGTTCGATCGTGCGTTGAGGCGCATGACGGCAGCGTTCGAACAGCGCGCCGCAGCGCTCTACGGCATCAACAGCTCGAGTGCGCAGAGCGCCGCCTGAAGGCGCACGCCCGAGCGAGTCTTCTCGTCGAAGAATTTCTGGTCTGCCACGATTTTGGCGGGATCGGCGTCGCGCTCCGCGCGCGCAAATACCACGGTCCCGACCGGCTTTGACGGTGTCCCGCCACCCGGACCCGCGATACCCGTGATCGCAACCGCCACATCAGCCTCGGAAGCGGCGAGAGCGCCGCGTGCCATTGCCCAGGCCGTCGCGACACTCACGGCGCCGAATGTATCTACGACTTCCGAGGAGACTTTCAGCTCACTGATTTTCGCTGCATTTGAATAGGTTACATAACCTGCTTCAAACACGTCAGAAGATCCGGAAATTTCGGTAAGCGCGGCGCTGACGAGGCCGCCGGTGCAGCTCTCGGCAATGGCGACGCGGCGACCGGCGGCGCGGTTCGCTTCCACCACCTCGCGGGCCTTGTTCACCAACGTCTCAGGAAGCAGGTAATCGCTCACGCCGGATATCCCATTCGAATGCTGGCGACCGCCTGCGCGGCGATGCCCTCGCGCCGGCCGGTGAAGCCGAGGCCTTCGGTTGTCGTCGCTTTGATGCTCACCTGGTCGATGCTGAGTCCCGCGATCCTGGCGATGCGCGCCCGCATCGCATTCCTATGAGGGCCGACCTTCGGCGCCTCTGCAATAACCGTACAATCCACATGATCGATGATCGCTCCACGCGCATGGAGCAGACCAACAGCGTGAGCGAGGAAGAGAGACGAGGCTGCGCCTTTCCAGCGCGCGTCCGATGGCGGGAAATGCTCACCGATATCGCCTAACCCTCCAGCGCCGAGCAGGGCATCGGTGATTGCATGGAGAACGACGTCTGCGTCACTGTGCCCGGCGAGGCCGCGGTCATGGGGAATTTCGACGCCGCCGAGCATGAGGGGCCCGTCGCCGGCGAAGGCGTGGACGTCGAAACCCATTCCCGTGCGCGGGCTAAGCCGTCCGGCGAGCCACTGCTCGGCCCGCTCGAAGTCGGCGGGCAGGGTCAGCTTCGCGAGCGCGGGATCTCCCTCGACAGTCGCAACTTCCATTCCGGCGGCTCGGACAACTGTCGTTTCGTCGGTGGGCGTGGAGCCCGACCAGCTTTGGTACGCCGATTTGAGGGCCGCCAGACGAAAGGCTTGGGGCGTCTGCACATGAACGAGCCCGGTACGATCCACCGGCGCTCCGAGCTTACCGCCGGCTCGGGCCAGTGTGTCGCCGACCGCGAGCACGGGCGCTGCGCCCTCGTAGAATTCCAGGCTGGCAACGAGTCGATCGACGACCGCCTGCGGGCAGAAGGGCCGCGCTGCGTCATGGACGAGCACGGCATCGCCTTCGATGGCAGCGAGGCCGGCGCGGACCGAATCCGCTCGCTCGGCGCCGCCTTCGATCGGATCGCCGACATCGAGCCCGCTGAGCGCGGCGGACGCCAAGTCCTGCTGCCCTTTGCCAATCACGACACGAACGGATTGCACCGCAGGGTGACGGATCAGCGACTCCACCGCCCAGCGAAGCACGGGCTTTCCGCCGAGGAGGCGATATTGCTTGGGCACGTGGCCGCCTGAGCGTTCGCCTTTTCCGGCGGCGACAATGAGGGCGGTGACGGTCATTGGCGCGGCCCTCTAGGCGCGCTTGCCTTGTCCGCCAAGAGCTCTTCCCCTATCTCCCGCTTTCCCATGAGCCTGTTGAAGCCCATCAAGATCGGCCCGGTCGAGGTCGCATCGCCGGTGATCCTGGCGCCGATGACGGCTGTCACCGACCTCCCGTTCCGGCGGGCGGTGAAGCATTATGGCGCGGGCCTGACGGTCACCGAGATGATCGCAAGCCAGGCGATGGTGCGCGAGACTCGGCAGTCACTCCAGAAATCGCTTTGGGATCCGACCGAAGAGCCGGTGTCGATGCAGCTGGCCGGCTGCGAGCCGCACGTCATGGCGGAAGCGGCGAAGCTTAACGAGCAGCGCGGCGCGGCGATCATCGACATCAACATGGGCTGCCCGGTGAAGAAGGTGGTCAATGGATGGGCAGGATCGGCGCTGATGCGGGATCTGAGGACGGCGGCCGCCATCATCGAGGCGACCGTCAAGGCGGTAAAGGTCCCGGTGACGCTGAAGACGCGCATGGGTTGGGACCACAACAACCTCAACGCGCCGGAGCTTGCGCACATTGCCGAGGACCTTGGGGTCCAGATGATCACCATCCACGGACGCACCCGGTGCCAGCTCTATAAGGGCGAGGCGGACTGGGCGTTCGTCCGGCAGGTGAAGGAAGCGGTGTCCGTGCCGGTCATCGTCAACGGCGACATTAATTCGATCGACGACGCTCATGAGGCCCTCCGCCAGTCCGGTGCAGATGGGGTGATGGTCGGCCGGGGCTCGTACGGCCGGCCGTGGTTCGTTGCGCAGGTGATGAGCGAGCTTGGTGTGGGAGGACATCGGCCCGACCCAAGTCTCGACGAGCAACTCGCGACCATGCTCGGGCAGTATGACGAGATGCTCGAGCTGTATGGCACGCACACCGGCGTGAACCTCGCCCGCAAGCACATCGGTTGGTACACGAAAGGGCTACCTGGTTCCGCGGAGTTGAGGAATCGCGTGAACCAGCAAGACGATCCCGCTGTTGTTATTCGGATGTTGCAGGAATTCTATTCGCCGTGGCTCGCGCGCTCGGCGGCCTGACGCAAAAGACCTCGAACTGGTGTGTTGATTCTGCAACGGTCGTGCTAGGGCCGTTTCGAATGGACGCCCGTACGGCCGAATCGCCCGTAACATTACAGCGAGAAAGCTGGCTCCGCCGCGAGCGGGCGAGCGGGCGGTTCTACGACCGCCTAATGGTGGTGCTTGGGCTGGTCATGCTGGGAATGATCGCCCTGGCCGTGGCGCTTCTCAAGCGTGAGGCACAGCCGGGGACGCTATTGTACGCGCCGCTAAGCGCGCTTCTGCTGATCGGCATTCTTCTGCCAGCGATTGCCGTGATGGCTCTTTACGCGCGCAAAGTGGCCGTCCGTAGAGCGGAGGAGGGGGGGCTTGGAAGCGGCCGCCTGCACGTGCGTCTTGTCGCGCTCTTCACCGCGATTGCTGCCATTCCGACGGTGCTGGTCGCGATCTTCGCCTCAGTCCTTTTCCAAAGCGGTCTTGAGTTCTGGTTCTCGAACCGAGCCCGCAACATGCTCGAGAACACCGTGCAGATTGCACAAGCGAGCTATCAGCGGGAGCTCGATCGCGTCACGAGCGAGACGACCACGATGAGCAGCGACCTTGCTGGCTATCTGCAGCAGTTGTCCATCGGAGATCCACGATTTGGTGATCTCTTCGCGAAGCAGGTTTACATTCGGAACCTTTCCGAAGCCGTCATCGTGAATGTCGGCAAAGATGGCATTCCGCGGAGCCTGATTCTGGTCAACCCTTACGATCGCCCGCTCGAAAGGATCATTTCCAAGGAAAAGATAGCTGGTCTCAAGGGTAGACACAGCGTCCCAATCAATTCGGCTGATCGCATTGGCGCCCTGGTCCCGCTGAACTATGGCCCACAGACTTATCTTTATGCCGCTCGTGTCTTTGATCCGCAGTTCCGTCAACAGATCGAGCGATCGAGCGATGTCCTTCACGACTATCGTTCCCTCCTGAAACGTTCACGCGTCAATCAGCTTCGATTCAACGCGGCACTGTTGCTCGGATCTCTAATTATCGTTGGCCTTTCCATCCTCACCGCCTTGAAGCTCGCCGACAGACTAGTTCGGCCGGTGGGCGAGCTCGTCGACGCCGCCGGCCGCATCGAGATCGGCGACTTCTCCGCTCGCGTGCCCGTTTCGAACACCGATGATGAGGTTCAAACTCTAGCGACCGCCTTCAATCAGATGACCGAGCGTCTCGAGGAACAGACTACGGAGTTGCGTACGGCGAATACGCAGCTGGAGACTCGCCGGGCCTTCATTGAGGCGGTGCTGTCGAGCGTCACCGCGGGGGTGATTGCGGTGGATACGAAGCGCAGCATCCTGCTGCTCAACCGCTCGGCCGAGACCTTGCTCGAGAAAGGCGAGGCGATCGAGGGCAAGGCGTTGGCCGCGGTGTCTCCAGAACTCGAAGAGTTCATGCTTGGGCAGCAGTCGGAGGCGAACGTGCTGATCACCGCGGACGGCGTCCAGCGCACGCTCGCGGTGAAGCGAGTACGCTACCAGGATGGCTCGGTGCTGACCTTCGACGACATCACGGATCAGCTGACAGACCAGCGACGAGCGGCGTGGTCGGATATAGCCCGGCGCATCGCCCATGAGATCAAGAACCCGCTCACCCCGATCCAGCTTGCAGCAGAGCGTCTGCAGCGCCGGTTCGGGGGTGAGATTGCTTCTGACAAGGAGACTTTCGAGCGGCTGACGGGCACCATCGTTCGTCAGGTCGGCGACCTCCGCCGGATGGTCGACGAATTCTCGAACTTCGCGCGCATGCCTAAGCCGGTGTTCCGCGACGAGAACGTCCACGAGATCGCACGACAGGCGCTGTTCCTCCACGAGGTCGCGCATCCCGCGATCAGCTTCGCGCTCGAGCCGCCGAATGGCGAGTTCCGGATGGTCTGCGATCGACGCCAGCTCGCGCAGGCTCTAACCAATGTAGTCAAGAATGGTGTGGAAGCCATTGAAAGTAGGCGTAATAGAGGCGAGCATAGCCTGGCTGGCGATCGCATTGAGCTGAAGGTCCATGAGCAGGGCGACCTGCTGGTGATCGATGTGCTCGACACCGGCGTCGGCCTCCCTGAAGACCGCGAGCGTCTGACCGAGCCCTACATGACTACGCGTGTCCGCGGCACCGGGCTCGGCCTCGCGATCGTCAAGAAGATCGTCGAGGAGCATATGGGCGAAATCGCTTTCCTCGATCGGCAGGGCGGCGGCACGCACGTGCGTATTTCATTCGATAGGGCGAAGCTGGAGGCGCTTGCGAGCGACGAGGCGTCGCAAAGCAAGGATGACGACAATGATGATGATGAGGATGCCTGATGGCGCTTGAAGTTCTGGTGGTGGACGACGAGGCGGATATCCGCGAGCTCGTCAGCGGAGTTCTCGAGGACGAAGGCTATGCCGTGCGCGCTGCCGGCGACAGCGATTCTACGCTGGACGCGATCGAGGAGCGGCGGCCCTCGATGGTGTTGCTCGACGTCTGGCTGCAGGGCTCTCGGATGGACGGGTTGCAGCTGCTCCAGGAGATCAAAAGGCGCGATTCGACGATCCCGGTGCTGATGATCTCCGGTCACGGCAATCTCGACACCGCCGTCGCCGCCGTGAGGGAAGGAGCCGTCGATTTCATCGAGAAGCCGTTCGAGGCCGAGCGGCTGATCTACCTCGTCGATCGGGCGACCGACACCGATCGCCTCCGCCGTGAGAACGAGGCGTTGCGCCGGCAGACCGGGCATGAGGACCAGCTGCACGGCAGTTCGGTCGCGATCAACACGGTTCGGGCGACCCTGAAGCGGGTCGCGCCGACCGGCAGTCGCGTGCTCATCTCCGGTCCCCCGGGGGTCGGCAAGGAAATCGCCGCGCGGATGATCCATCAGTGGAGCCCCCGCGCCAAAGCTCCCTTCATCGTGCTCTCGGCCGCGATGATGAGTCCGGAGCAAGTCGAGGAGGAGTTGTTCGGTGCCGAGGCGGATGGGACGATGCGCCCGGGCCTTCTCGAGCACGCCCATGGCGGTACCTTGTTCCTCGACGAGATCGCCGACATGCCGCCGACGACCCAGGCCAAGATCCTGCGGGTGCTGACAGACCAGAGCTACCATCGCGTCGGTGGGCAGCGTCCCGTGCGCGTCGACGTCCGAGTCCTCTCCGCGACGTCGCGGAATCTTCAGGAGGAAATCAACGCGGGGCGCTTTCGCGAGGATCTGTTCTATCGGCTCAACGTGGTGCCGGTGAAGCTTCCGCCGCTGCGTGAGCGCCGCGAGGATATTCCCGAACTTGTGAGCCACTTCCTCGCGCGCTTCGCCGCGGAACGACGTATGCAGCCGCCACGCATCTCGGAGGAAGCGATGGCCGCCCTGCAGGCCCACGATTGGCCCGGCAATGTCCGCCAGCTTCGGAACATAATCGAGCGCACGCTGATCCTTGCACCCGGCGATCGCGCGGAATGCATCGAAGTCGACCTCCTGCCGCCGGAAATTCTCGACAGTCACAATGTGATGGGCGGAGCGGCGACGGCAATGGCGATCATGGGCAGCCCGCTTCGAGAGGCCCGAAATCCTTCGAGCGCGAGTATCTGCGAATCCAGATCCGCCGTTTTTCCGGCAACATATCGCGCACGGCCTCGTTCATCGGCATGGAGCGCTCGGCGCTGCACCGTAAGCTCAAGGCGCTTGGAATCGGCGATAAGCGGGAGGAGGACGAGTAGAATCGAGGTTTATGGCTGCTCGTTCGCTCAGTCTTCAGGATCATTTCCTCAACAGCGTCCGTCGCGCCAAGCTTCCGGTCACGATCTTCCTCGTCAAAGGCGTCAAGCTTCAGGGCGTGATCACCTGGTTTGATTCCTTCTCGCTACTGCTTAGGCGCGAGGGCGCATCGCAGCTCGTCTACAAGCATGCGATCTCGACGATCATGCCTTCCGATCCGCCGCCGGACTTGGTGCCCACGACTGCGCCTGCGGACGGCCCGAAAGCGCAACTCCAGGACCAGTTCCTTGGTGCCGCGGCGCGGGAGCATGAGCGAATGACGCTCTTCCTGGTCAACGGCGTGATGCTCCAGGGTGCGGTTGCCGGTTTCGACCAGTTCAGCCTGATCCTCGAACGTGGCGGACATGTCCAGCTCGTCTACAAGCACGCCATCTCGACCCTGCAGCCGGCGCATCCGCTGAGCCTCGGCGCTGCAGCCGAAGGCGAAGAGGAGAGTAAGTCCTGAATAATTTCGACGGCAATGGCGCGATCGAGGTCGCTCGCGGCGAGCGCGCGATCATCGCCGTTCCCGAGCTCCGGCGCGAAGGCGCGCGCCGCTCGGCCGAAGCGCGTGTCGAGGAAGCGGAGGGCCTGGCAGCGGCGATCGGCATCGATGTCGTCGCCGCTCGGCCGCTGCGCGTTCGTGAAGTGCGGCCCGCGACGTTGCTTGGCAAGGGGCAGGTCGAGGAGATTGCCGAAGCGGCGAAAGAGCAGGGAGCCGGTCTGCTCATCGTCGATTCGGCGCTGACCCCGATTCAGCAGAAGAATTTGGAGGAGGAGGTCGGCACGAAGGTGATCGACCGCACCGGTCTGATCCTCGAGATCTTCGGGGAGCGGGCGGCGACCGCCGAAGGACGACTGCAGGTCGAGCTCGCGCATCTCGACTATCAGGCGGGTCGACTGGTCAGGAGCTGGACGCACCTCGAGCGGCAGCGCGGCGGCTTCGGATTCCTGGGTGGACCGGGTGAAACGCAGATCGAGGCCGACCGCCGCATGATCCGCGACCGAATGGCCAAGATCCGCCGGGAGCTCGATCAGGTCAAGCGAACGCGAACGCTGCACAGGGATCGGCGGCAACGGGCGCCGTGGCCGGTGGTCGCACTGGTCGGTTATACCAATGCTGGAAAATCGACGCTTTTCAACCGGCTGACCGGCGAAACTGTCTTCGCGGAGAACCTTCTGTTCGCCACGCTCGACCCGACCATGCGCGACATCAAGCTGCCCGGCTTAGACAAGGCGATCCTGTCGGACACGGTCGGTTTCGTGTCAGACCTGCCGACCGAGCTGATCGCGGCGTTCCGTGCCACACTGGAGGAGGTTCGCGAGGCGGACTTGCTCGTCCACGTCCGCAATATGGCGCATCCGGACCGCGAGGCGCAGCGGGAAGACGTCGAGGATGTCCTAGCATCGCTTGGGTTGGCGGAAGAGGGCGCGCCGCCCCGAATCGAGGCGTGGAACAAGATCGATCTGGTTTCGGACGAGGAGCGTGGGCGACTCAGGGAAGAATCGCGCAGGCGAGACGATGTGGTGCCGATCTCGGCCGTTACTGCCGAAGGACTGGACGAGCTTCGCGAACGCGTGGCCGCTTGCCTTCGATCCAACGAGCAGGTGCACGATATACGGCTGCCGGCGAGCGCTGGCGACAAGATCGCGTGGTTGCATGCGCGCGGCGAAGTGCTCGAGCAGACGCTCGACCATGACGAAATTCAGCTGTCAGTCCGCCTTTCGCCCGACAATTGGGCAAGATTTCAAGCGATGGAGCCGGCCTGAGCTCTCTTCACAGCGACCCAGAGATCCTCTTTCTCGTCCAGTGTCATCTCCGCGAATCCTGGTGTCTGCTCGATGGCGCGGAAACGGTGCTCGAATTTGCGGTTAGCTTCGCGGAGTGCAGCTTCCGGCTCGATGTTGAGATGGCGTGCCAAGTTGACGACGGCGAATAGCAGATCGCCAAGCTCGTCGAGCATACGATGATGGTCGTTCTCGGCGTCGAGCTCCGAGAGTTCCTCATCGATCTTCGCTCGCGGCCCTGACTTGTCGGGCCAATCGAAGCCGACCTGGGCAGCGCGACGCTGCAGCTTTGCCGCACGCTCGAGCGCCGGAAGCGCCAGCGCAACGCCGGCAAGCGCGCTTTTATCGGGGTTTGTGGCGCGTTCTTCAGCTTTGATCTTTTCCCAAAGGTGATGACCGCCATGGTCGGCATCGCCGAAGATGTGCGGGTGTCGGCGTTCCATCTTGCCGCAAATGCGCTCGAGCACGTCCTCGAGGGTGAAATGGCCAGCTTCCTCAGCCATCTGGCTGTGGAACACTACCTGGAGCTGGAGATCGCCTAGCTCGTCGGCCAGCGCATCCATGTCATCGCGCGCGATCGCGTCGGCGACCTCATAGGCTTCTTCGATCGTATAGGGAGCGATTGTCGTGAAAGTCTGGACTGTATCCCATTCGCAGCCGGTCTTCGGATCGCGAAGGCGGCGCATGATATCGCGGAGGCGCTCAAGGGGCATAGGGGGCCCCTCCGCTTCCATAATCTATAAGTATGATAATATGCATTATGTAAAGTACTGCATGAATTAGGAGACGAGGATCAGCCAACGCCCTTCCACGCCCCAACGGCTCAGCGTGGACAGATAATTCATGCCGAGCACGTTGAGATCATCGTTCTCGGCGATCTGAAGCCCGATATTCTGGCGAACGATGCTTCCAACCTTTAGCTCGTCGGCTTGCCCGCTGGACACTCGGATAATCCCGTTTCCCGTGCGGACATATTCGTCCGCGCGCGGCGAAACCTTCACACCCGCCTCGTTCGCGGTTCCGCGGTCTATCGTGGTCATGGTCGCGCCGCTGTCCACCAGGAACTTGACGTCGCGGCCGTTGAGCTTCGCATGGACCCAGAAGTGCCCGTCGATGGCCATCGGAATACGGGTCACGCGCCCCTGGGTTACCGGACTTCCGATCGCCTCGGCCTTCAGACGCTGTGCGAGGTAGCCGAAATCGTCACGGAAGGTGAAAAGCACGAACCCCGCTGCGAAAACCACCATCCACGCAAGCGCCATGGTCACCATCTTCGCTGCCGGCTCGCGCCGCGCCATCAGGGAGCCAAGCACAAGCATGATCGCCATCAGTATGTAGACGCCGCCCAGCATGAGGTCGTTGGTCATCATTCTCTGAGCACCAGATAGTTGCCCTCGACCCGCCATTGTTCGAGGGAAGACAGGAAATTCATCCCAAGAACATTGGTTTCGTCTCGATCATTGATGTCGACGGGAAAGTCCGTCCGACTGATCGACTGGACCTCGAGCCGATGGGCATAAGCAAGGACGACCGGTGCCGGACCATTCGCGGTATCGACAACGACATGCTGGCCGCTGTTATCCACGCCTGCCGACTGGGCCAATTGGCGCGAGACGGTCGTCATGGAAGCCCCACTGTCGATGAGAAAACGTGACGGACGCCCGTTCACCCTGGCTTCGACCCAGTAATGGCCGTCTTCGCTGATCGGGATTCGAATCTCGTTCCCCGCCTCGATCGGTGAACCGATGGCCTCGGCCTTGATTCGCTGTCCGAAGGCCAGGAACTCGCTTCGGAATGCAAAGATGAGGAAGAATCCGGCGAAGACTGCGATCCAGGCCAACGCCATCTTGACCGTCTTGCCGAGTGGCAGCCGCCGGGCGGTGAGCGACGTCAGGACGAGGACGATGACCATCGCATAGTAGATGACCTCGGGTCCTCGTCCGCTCATCGAAGTTCGATCTCCAACCCGTCGTAGGCAGGCGTCGCCCAGTCCGGCAGCTCGGCGATGAGCGAACGATAATCCAGGCTGTTGCCCATGTGAACGAGATAGACTTGGCCGATCCGCAATTCCTGGGCCCAGCCGATCACAGCGTCGAGGTGCGCGTGGGTCGGGTGCGGGCGACGGGTCAGGCAATCTACGATCCACACGTCCGCCGCCTCGTAGAGCGCAGCCATTTCGTCCGTTAAGTTGCTGAAGTCTACGGCATAGGCCGCAGAATGATTGCCTTCGTTGAAGCGCATTCCAAGCGATGTGGGTCCACCATGCGGCTGATCGGTGAACTGCACCCGGACCCCACCGAAACCAAGCTCTTCACCCAGCAATCGCCCCTCGACGATCGGCCGATAGAATTCGGACTGCGCAAATGCATATTCGAACCGCTTCTCGAGCTCGTCGAGCACATCCGCACGTGCGTGAAGGAGCACGGGGCCGCCGAGCGCCTGCGATACCGGCCGAAGCTCGTCGATGCCGTGACAATGGTCTCCGTGGGCGTGCGTGACGATGACCCCGTCGAGGCGAGCGATCCTGGCAGCCAGCAGCTGTTGCCGAAGGTCCGGCCCGCAATCGACCAAGACGCGCTCTCCGGCGCTTTCAATCAGGATCGAAGTTCTCAACCTGGAATTGCGCGGCTCGTCAGGATCGCACTGTCCCCAGTCGTTCCCGATCTTCGGAACGCCCGTAGACGTTCCGCATCCGAGAATTCGGATTCTCACGCGGCTTTCTTGAATAGTCTGAAGAAGTTGGCAGTAGTCGCTTCGGCGAGTTGTTCGGAATCCTCACCCCGCAACCGTGCGACAAAGGCGGCGGTGTCCACAACGAATGCCGGCTCGCACTTCTGCCCGCGATGCGGAACCGGAGCGAGGAACGGCGAATCCGTCTCGACCAGCATCTGGTCCGCCGGGAGCCATTTGGCCGTCGCCTGGAGGTCCTGCGCATTCTTGAACGTCACGATACCTGAGAGCGAGACGTAGAACCCGAGGTCCAGCCCCTTGCGAGCAAGCTCCGCCGAGCCGGTGAAGCAATGCAGAACGCCGGTAACGCCCCCCTCCTTCACGGCACGCTCGAGGATTTCGGCGGTATCCTCTTCGGCATCGCGCGTATGCACGACCAGCGGGAGGCCCGTTTCGCGCGCGGCATCGATATGAGCCTGAAAACGGTCGCGCTGCGCTTGGCGGTCGGACTTGTTGTAATAATAATCGAGTCCGCACTCGCCGATGGCGATCACGCGCCGATGGTCGGCCGCTTCGACGAGCGCCGCTGAGCCGAGGTCGGGGTGCGCATCAGCTTCGTGCGGATGGACGCCGATGCTTGCCCAGACGTCTGGCTCGCGTTCGGCCACGCCCACGATCTGATCCCATTCGCGCTGACGAGTGGAGATGTTGAGGAAACCGGTGACACCGCGACTTCTCGCATTTTCAAGCACTTCGGCCTGGCGTTCTGCGAGGCCCTCGTAATTCAGGTGACAATGGCTGTCGATCAGCCTCACGCGGCCGCCTCTTCGTCTGCCGGAAGCTCGAGACGCGGGAAAAGAGGCGCCGGCTGGGCAAGACGGAAATCGCTTTCCGCAAGCGGTGAGTACCAGTGACTTAAGATGTCATCGAAGGTTCGAATCTCGGGAGCCACACCCATCGCGTCGAGTAGCCTATCGGCGCTGCCGGGAATGATAGGCCGGATCCCAACTGCCAGGATGGCAATGCAGATGTAGAGCGTGGCGAGCACGGTCTCCATCCGCTCAGGATCGGTCTTCTTGAGTGCCCAGGGCGCCTGTTCGTCGATGTACGCATTGCAGGCGAAGACCGCGTGGATCCACGCCTCGCAGGCTTTGGAGAGCGCCAGATCGCCGTACCCCGCCGGCATGGTTTTGCCGACTGTTCCGCAAACGACGTCGAACAGCGCGTTGTCCGCCTCGTTATGGCCGTGGATCTCCGGCAGTCCGCCGCCACAATTGCGGACGATCTGGGTAAGAACGCGCTGGGCGAGATTGCCGAAGCTGTTGGCGAGCTCGGCATTGGCGCGGTTGACGATCGCCTCCGCGCTGTAGCTGCCGTCCTGGCCGAACGTCACTTCCCTCAGCAGGAAATAGCGCAAAGCGTCGACGCCGAAGCGCTCGGCGAGTACCATCGGATCCACGACATTGCCGACGCTCTTCGACATCTTCTCGCCACGACTGAGAAGGAAACCGTGGCCGTAGACCTGCTTCGGAAGAGCGAGCCCGGCCGACATCAGGAACGCCGGCCAATAGACCGCATGGAAGCGCACCACATCCTTGCCGATCAGGTGCACGTCGGCCGGCCAGTAGCGTCGCCAGAGCTCTGTATCGTCGGGATAGCCGAGGCCTGTGATGTAGTTGGTGAGCGCGTCGAGCCAGACGTACATCACATGATTGCCGCTGCCCGGCACCGGAACGCCCCAGTCGAAGCTGGTCCGCGAGATGCTGAGGTCCTTGAGGCCACCTTCGACGAAGCGGACGACCTCGTTGCGACGGCTGTCAGGCCTAATAAACTCCGGATTGGCAGCATAGAGCTCGAGAAGCGGCTGCTGATATTTCGACAGCCGGAAGAACCAGCTTTCCTCGACGGTCCATTCGACCGGCGTGCCTTGCGGCGAACGCTTGGAGCCGTCGTCGGCCGTCGTCAGCTCATCGTCATCGTAATAGGCTTCATCACGAACCGAATACCAACCCTCGTAACGGTCGAGGTAGAGGTCGCCCCTCTCCTCCATCGCCGTCCAGATCGCCTGGCTCGCGCGATAATGATCGGATTGCGACGTCCGGATGAAGCGATCGTACGATACGTTAAGTACGTCACACATTTCTTTAAAAAGAAGTGACATTTTGTCCGCAAGGGCACGCGGTTCAATGCCCTCGTCTCTTGCCGCCTGGGCCATCTTGAGCCCATGTTCATCGGTGCCGGTTTGAAAGCGAACATCCCTTCCCTGCTGGCGCTGGAACCGCGCGATCGCATCGGCCGCAATCGCCTCATAGGCGTGGCCGATGTGCGGCGGTCCGTTCGGGTAGCTGATCGCTGTTGTGATGTAGAAGGGCTCGGACATTCGTCGCCGCACCTAGCGGCGAGCGCCTAGCGCTTCAAGGAAGTGAGCAGGTGGAACATGTCCGCGCCTTGCTTCAGGTCGTCACGACCACCGGTCCAGCTCAGCGGTCGGCGACTTCGGCAAGGAAGCCGCCGATCTGGAAGACCGTGGCCGCTGCGTCGAGCGACACCCGCGGCGCAATAACCGCCAGCTCGCGCGCTTTCTCGTAAGCATTGAGCGCCCGCTCGAGCGAAGGGCCCCGCAGCCCCCGCGCCTCACGCGCGATCAGGGAGGGCGCAAGCTCGAGGAAAGCCGCATAGAGTTCGGCCGACGCTTTCTTGCCGAGCTCGTTGGCAAGCTCGGCGCGTCGTGCATTGGTCGGATCGCCCTGGCGGAGGATGGCGACGGCGGCGTCCTCGAGCTTCGCCAGACCAAGTTCAGCAAAGGCCAGCGCCCTGCCCGCCGAACCGAACGACATTCCAACGATCTTCTTACGTTCAGCTTCGCTCAACCCTGACGACCGGGCTTCGAGGATTGACGTCATGGCTTCATCGGCAAGCGCTTCAAAATGCAGGAGTCGACACCGTGACCGGATCGTCGGCAGAAGCCGTCCGGGCGCATGGCTGACGAGGAAGAAAAGCGTATTCTGCGGAGGTTCCTCAAGCATTTTCAGGAGCGCGTTCGACGCTTCCTTGTTGAGCTCTTCCATGCTGTCGATCACGGCGACGCGCCACGGCGACAGCGCCGCCGTCATGCTCATGAACTCGCCCAGCTCGCGGATCTGACTGACCGTGATGTCCCGCGCAAGTCCCTCGCCCTTTTCCTTTGGAAGCCGCTCGAGCCAACGCATGTCGGGATGGCTTTCGGCCTCGACCAGCCTGACCATCGGGTGGCCATCGGGCGTTTCCAAACCCGGAAGCTCGATCGACGGCCCCGCACCGTCGGCGAGCACCCTTCGTGCAGCAGCATGCGCGAAGGTCGCTTTGCCGACACCCTTGGGGCCCGCGAGCAGCCACGCATGATGTAGCTTGCGGCTAGCCCACGCCGAAGCGAAGGCATCCACAGCCCTGTGCTGGCCAAGGATCATGGCAGGAGATCCGCGATGGCATCGAGCAGCCGGAGGGTAACTTCCTCGGCTTCTCCGGCAGCATCGATAATTCGTACCCGGCCAGGTTCCTCCGCAGCAATCAGTCTGAACGCCAGGTCGACCTTCTGGTGGTAGCCCTCAGCACGGCCTCCGATCCGGTCGCTTTCCTCATTGTCACGGGCACGGGCGCGGGCGCCGCCTTCGGCAAGGGCGAGGATGAGCGTCCGGTTCGGAAAGCAATCGCCCATTCCGAACGCGTTGACCTCGCGCACCATCTCGATCCCGAGGCCTCCGGCGCCGCCCTGGTACGCCAGCGAGCTATCGATGAAGCGGTCGCTGAGAACCCAGCGGCCGGCTTCAAGAGCCGGGCGAATTATCTTGTCCACGTGATCCGCCCGGGCGGCGGCGAATAGCAATGCTTCAGCCCGCGCTCCCCATCTTTCCTCGGATCCGGCAAGTAATAGCTCACGGATCCTTTCCGCGCCTTCGCTTCCGCCCGGTTCGCGCGTCACCAGCACGTCGATGCCGCGTTCTCGAAGTGAATCGGCGAGCGCCTTCACTTGCGTCGACTTGCCGACCCCTTCCCCGCCTTCGAGCGTGATGAACCTGCCGCGGTCCACTCTACTCAGATGAGCTGCTTGAGGCCGAGCCAGATCCGGCCGAAGAAGCCCGCCTTGCCGACGTCCTCACCGGCGACCAACGGAACGACCTGAGGCGCGCTATCGCCGGTGCTAACGATCAGCTGCGCGACTTCCTGCCCTTTCGAGATGGGTGCGACCAGCGGGCCCTTGTAGCGAACCTTCATGGTCAGGGGTTTGTTCGTGACCTGCAGTGCCGCCGGGACCGTGACCGAAAGATCGCGCGGGGCCACCAATTGCACTTCGCTCGAGCTTCCTAGCTGCACCCGTGCTGTTGCGACCTTGTCGCCCGCCTTGAAGAGCGGCTTGTTGTTCCAGGCGTTGAAGCCCCACAGGATCAGCCGTGTCGACTCCGTGACGCGCTGGTTCCAGCTATCCATGCCGGCGAGCACCTCGATCAGGCGTCGTCCGTTCTGCTCGGCGGATCCAGTAAATCCGTAGCCCGCCTCATCCGTATGGCCAGTTTTGAGGCCATCAGCGCCGGGCACGTGTCCTAGGATAGGATTGCGATTCGCCTGGGTTATGTCCTGTCCCGCGCCCATCGTCTTGCCCCAGGTGAAACTCGGCAGCGAATAGAATTGCTTGTAGAGCTTGTAATGGTGCTCGATCTCCCAGTCGGCGAGCTTTGCGAGGTCGCGAGCGCTGACGTAGGTGACGCCATTATCCGGCCAGCCGTTGGCGGTCCCGAAATGGCTGTTCGTCAGACCGATGCGCTGCGCCAGCGCATTCATCTGATCTGTGAACGCCTGCTCCGTGCCGGCGATGCACTCGGCCAGCACTACCGATGCGTCGTTTCCGGATAGCGTAACGATGCCCTTCAGAAGGTTCTCGACGCTAACCTGTTCGTTGGCGCTGAGGAACATCGTCGATCCGGCCTGCGGCCCGTGCCACTTCTGCCATGTTTCCGGGCGCACCGTGCACATCTTGTTGAGGGGCAGCTTGCCCTGGTCGATCAGCTCGAAGGCGACGTCAGTCGTCATCATCTTCGCCATCGATGCCGGCGGCATGTGCATGTCCGGGTTCTTGGCAAAGAGTACCGCGCCGGAATTGACGTCGTAGAGGAAGGCGAGCCTCGCAGGCGTGTCGAACTGCGGAGCGGCGGCGGGCGCTGCGCTCGCGAGAAGGAGGGAGGCGGCGGTGGTGAGAAGGATGGTGCGCGGCATCGAAACTGTTGGAATCCCCTGGTTCAGGCTGTCGAGACCACCTGTCTATCGTCCGGCAATCGCGTCCGCCAGAACTCCGACCGAAATCGCGTAGAAATTCGAACAATTGTAGTCGAGGATGGACCGATAGTTGGTGCTGAGCAGGAACGCCCGTGCGTCAGGGCCGTCAGGCTCGATCAGGGCGGCCTGCTCATTGTCTGGAAGCGAGCGACCGATCGGGGTCACGCCCATCGCGCGCCACTCGCGCATCGTCAGCCAGCGGCTCATCCGCCGATAGACCTGAGGGCACCGCGGCGAGGTGATTCGCGAGACGATCGCGTATCGGTTCAGGCTTGAAGGAGTGCGGACGGCTATTCCCCACGGCACGTTCGGCTTCCAGCCGGCATCGCGCATGTAGGCAGCGATCGACGCCAGGCCGTCGAGCTCGTTGCGCCAGATGTCGGCATAGCCGTCGCCGTCGCCGTCGGCGCGGAGGCGAAGCGCCACCGAGGGCATGAATTGCGGATAGCCGGTCGCACCAGCCCAGCTGCCCTTCAGGACGTAGCGGGGGACGCCGAGATCGATCAGCTTGAGCGCGCTGACGAACTCGCTTTCGAAGAATTCGCGGCGGCGGCCGTAATAGCCGAGGCTGGCGAGTGCATTCAGGAGGTCGGTGCTGCCGGTAACGGTGCCGTAGCTCGTCTCCATGCCCCAGATCGACATCAGTATCGCGGGATCAACTCCGTAGCGCGATTCGAGGCGGCGCAGGCCCTCATAATGCTCGCGGTAATTGGCTTGGCCGCGCGAAATCAGCGAGCGCGTCACGTGCACCCGCAGGTACGGCGACAAGGTGCCAACGACCCCGCCCGACGATCGCGCCACGGGCTCGGTGCGCTCCATCTCGATGGCACTCGAATTGACGGACAATCCCGGCACGTAGCCCTGGATCGTCAATTCACGCACGCCCTGAAGCCTCGCCAGGGACGCGAGGCGGATCTTGTAGGTGTCCCAGCTGTACGCAGAGGATTGCACCGCTGCCGCAAGCGGAACGGAAGAGTGAGCCTGCCCAGCCGGCTGAACGGAAGGCTCCGGCGACGCAGTACCGATCGAAGCGGCCGATGCCGCAACCCAAACCCACGAACTCATCGCCGACAATTACGCCTCCTCACCACATCCGAGGCTAGAGGGGAAAACCCCCATGCGGCCAGCTTGGTTCACCGTATGCCTTGCACGTCCCGTCTCGGCACGCGATAGCGCGCTGCCAGACGGATGGGTGGCCGAGCGGTTTAAGGCACCGGTCTTGAAAACCGGCGAGGGTGCAAGCTGTCCGTGGGTTCGAATCCCACCCCATCCGCCATCGGCAAGATTGTACGTTCGGGACACATGGGTCACAGATCGTTCCTAAGACATAGGTAACAACCTCGTGCCGAACGGGTTGTCGAGGGTTTGCAGCGTTTTTTGCTCCAAGCCGGTCTTCCGCGAGATCCCGAACTCCCGACACAAGTCGGTCATCGGCTCACCTTCCAGAACACGGGCCACGAAGCGCAGACGTTCGTCCATCACGGAACTCTCTTCCACGGCATCGACACTTTCCCCTGCGATCGCAGCGGAAAGTGACACCTATGTCTCCGGAACGTTTTGCAACCTATGTCTCGGAACGCTCAGATACCGGTCTCAATCGGCTCCTATGGCGAGGGACGATTCGTCATCTTGATGCGGATGTCGTCGATCTGGCGCTGTAGCGCTGCATATTGGCTGGCGGCGTCGCGGATAGTCCCGCGTCGGTTATGTTCTGGAGCCCAAATTCCGTCCTTGAGCCAATTGCTGAACCCGCTGCCCTTAAACCAGGATTGGAACATGCCCGCATCAACCGGTTCCGCGTTGGACAAATATTTCAGAACCTTGTCGTCCTTGGCAGCTTCCGGAGCCATCCATCGGCTTACGATATCGATCTCGTCGAGCACATGGAGCAACTCGTGCTCCATGATGATTGCGAAGAGTTGGCGGCTGAGATCGTCGTTCGGCTGTGGACGATCGCCTTCAAGTACGTAAACGTTGATTGTCGCGTCGAAGAGCACGTCGCCGCCTTGAAACTGCCACTTCGGAAATGTGGTGCCTACTTGCCGCCACTGCGTGGGATTTGGGAACGTCACGACGAAATCAGTCACGGTCAATCCGTGAACCACTCCGAGGCCGTTGCCATGGCCACCGGCTGCCGATTTGAGCAGCGCTACCATCCTTTCGGGGCTGATGAACTCCGGCGCGGGCACGCTCGTGGTGGGTAGCCCCGGCGGAATTTTCAGGCCGTACATCGCCGCAGGCGTCACGCCCTTCCCGAATGAGATGCGCGGTTTGAAATCATAGACGGGACAGCCACTCAGCTGCTGGAGCATTGCACCCCCTCTGCTTTGCTACGTCACCTGCGGCTTCGCGCTAACACATTGGTATCCGAGATACTATCGACGCGCGCTGTCGTTCATCGAACGATGCTAGGCCGCTTTCCCTCCCTTGCTAGACATTAAGCTTGCATTCACGCTACAAATGTAGCACTCTACAAATGTAGCGCGGCGATTCTGCCGCCTCGAACAGGATTTGAAGATGCTTAGCAAGCTTCCGCCCCGCGAACGGCAAATCGTCGATATTCTCTATGAGAGAGGTCCCCTGCTTGTCGCCGAAATCTGCGACGCTTTGCCCGACCAGCTGAGCGGCTCGGCGGTTCGAGCGATGCTCAAGCGGCTCGAGGACAAGGGCTTCGTGCAGCGCAGCGAGTTGGAGCGCGGTTATCTCTACAGCCCGGTGCTGTCGGATAGCGTCGCCAAGAAATCCGCGCTGAGCGAGATCGTCCGTGTCTTCTTCAACGGCTCGCCGGCGAGCGCCGCTAGCGCCCTTCTCGGCATGTCGGAAAAGCTCAAGGAAGACGAGCTTAGCGAGCTAGAGCAGATGATCGCCCGCGCACGGCAGGCGAAAGGGGGCAAGTGATGCCCGTCCTGATCGCAATCGCCCTCAAGTCCCTGCTCGTTGCGGGACTTACGCTCGGCCTGCTGGCGGCGATGAAACACCGTTCGGCCGCCGAGCGATCCTGGGTTGCGCACATCGGCCTGCTCGCTCTGATCATCATGGCGCTGGCACCCCTCGTGCTGCCGAGGTGGAGCGTCGAGGCCCCCGCCCTGTTCAGCCCGACGCCGGCTATCGTAAGCCGCGCTACAGCGACCGCGCCAACGCCGAGCGCATCTGCCCCGGTCACGCACGTCAGCTCGCTTCCGGTTCTGCCCGCCAAGGCGACCAACCCCCACAATTCGATCAGCGCGGCAGCCGCCGCATCCGCCATCTACGCAGTGCCTGCAGCCATCCTGTTGCTCGTTACCCTGCTTGCACTGATCCGCCTGGTAGCGCTCCAGGCGCGCGCCGAGGTGCTCGTCGACAGCCATTGGCTGACGGCCCTGGCCCGCGCGCAACGTCGCATGGGGTTCAAGCACGGGACTGCGCTGCTCACCAGCAACGCGCTCGCCTCTCCGATCAGCTGGGGCCTGATGCGACCGGTGATCCTACTCAATTCACGCGCAGTCGAAGCATCAGACGAAGCCGAAGCGATCATCGCCCATGAGCTTGCCCACGTCGCACGCATGGACTGGGTAAAGCTGTTACTCGCTCGAGTCGCGACCGCACTCTTCTGGTTCAACCCATTCGTTTGGATGTTGGCCAGGGAAGCGCACCAGCTGCGCGAGGAAGCCGCCGATGACGCGGTACTCGGAGCGAATATCCCCGATACGGACTATGCCCAGCTTCTGGTCGGAGTCGCCCGGCACGAATGCCCTGGCTTGCTGCTCGGAGCGCATGGTGTTGCACCATCGAAGAGTTCGCTGGCGCGCCGGGTCGCTCGTGTTCTGGATGGCAAGTCGGTGCGCGGGCCGGTGGCGCGCAGCTTTGCGATCGGCGTGTTCGTCGGCGCGGTCATGGTTGCCGCCCCGCTTGCGGCGCTCACGTTGACGCCTGCCGGCACCGCTAAGCTGACCAACGCCGCGAGCGGCAAGGTTTCGGCAAGCGCACCACCATCAGCCTACTATCCCGAGACACGCGAAGTTCCGGTTGATCTGCCACACATCATCGCGAAGGGTGTTTCGACTTCGGTCGCAAGTGCCGTCGCGGCGATCGGCCAGAGTCCTCAAAATGATTTCCGGGCCACGGGTCCTGACGGGTCTACGGTCACCCGGATCAACGGCGTGACGGTCGCGACCGCCGCAAGCGGCGCAACTGTGACGGAGGGCAACGGGACGACAGTTTCGAGAGCGCCGAGCGGCGCCACCGTCACCGTCTATCCGCCCGACGCAAACGGAAAACGAAGGGTGGTTGCGGTCGCTGCCAACGGAGCGACTGCGGTCAGCAATGTCGCCGCGAACGCCGAGCCGGGAATGGTAGTCGCGGGCCAGCCCGATGTGCATGCACGCGAGAGGCGAGCGATCGATACCGCGGTCGCGATGAAAGCGCTTGGGGTCACTCCCGAATATGTCGCTTCAATCAAGTCAGTGCTGCCGCAGTTGCGTTTGACAAGCGAGGATGTCGTCCAGCTGAAGGCCGTCGGCGTGACCCCCGACTTCATCCAGGAACTGGCTCGGGACGGATATCGTAACGTCGACGTGGAAGACATCATCGGCGCCTTCGCCGCCGGAGTACGCTCCGATTACATTCGCGGAATGGCGGCCGTGGGATACCCGCGGATACCGCTTGAACAACTCACGGAGCTCAGAGCCGTTGGCGTCATGCCGAGCGATGTCGAACGTTTTCGCCGAGCGGGCTTCACCCATCTCGACGTCGATGAGCTGGTCCAGGCCAAAACGATGGGCCTGACGCCAGAGGAGATTAAAGCGAGCCGCGACGATCCGTGACGTCCAACTGACCCGCTAAACTGAGGAATAAGGTGAACTTGAAGCGCCCGATTTGGGCGGACGGGCGAACTTTGCCCAGCTACATTGGAAGGAGACCGACCATGAACCGCGTATTCGCTCTTATCGGTGCCCTGCTTCTCGCATTCATCAGCGTCTCGTCGGCATGCACCGCCGCCTCGCTGGATTGGATTCACTTCACGCTGGAGCCGGACCGCGGCAATGGAGCGCAGATCGAGGCCCGATTTCGCGGCCGCGACCAGGGTGGTATCGACAACAACTGGTCGACCGACTTTCGTCCGACCGACCTCGTTGGACTCGACCTTGCGGGGTTTCGTGGCGCCGGTAGCCGTCCCCTCCGCTTCGCCGTGATCCGCGAGGCCGGAAGGCTCGAATGTTCGGGCAATGGCGGCGAATCCTACGCGCACGGCGATTGCAGTTTCGCTCCCAACTCGGGCTTCACGCAGCTGATCGAGAGCCGCGGGATTGGTCGACCGACTTTCGAGCAATCGTTCGGACTCATGGCCGTGGATGCTCGGAGTGACGTCATCGATGCGGTCGCCGCCGCTCACTATCCGACGCCATCAATCGACAATCTGATGGCGCTATCCGCTCTTCGAGTCACCGGAGCATATATCAGCGAGATGGCACGCGTCGGCTATCGCCCCGGCTCGATTGACACATTGATCCAGTTCAAGGCACTGAACATCACGCCGCAATGGATTGCCGGCTTTCTTCGCGCCGGCTACGCGAACCTGCCCGGCGACGAGCTCGTGCAGCTCAAGGCGCTGGACATCACGCCCGAGTTCATCGCCGGCTTCGACCGCATCGGCTATCGTCATCTGCCGGTCGATCAACTGATCCAACTGAAGGCGCTGGATATCACGCCGGAGTTCGTTCAGAGGGTCGCCGCCGTCGATTCCGGGCTGCCGCCAGTCGACAAGCTGGTGGAATTGAAGGCCTTCGGTCGGAAACATTAGGGACGTTCGTCGGGCCGCAGGCGCTGCCGAGCGGCCCGCCGAAACGTCCGTCGATTGGTCGAAGTGCTGTGGCGGCGTCAGCCCGCTCACATCAACCTCCAAACATAACAGAGGGGATTTGAATGCGGGCATTCGTGCTTGCGGGTGTCGCCGCAACTGCACTCGTTACCGGGTCAGCGGGTCTTGCCAGGCAGAATGGGCCGGCGAACCAGGCGGCACCTTCGCCCACGGCGGGCAATCGGACGACCGTATATGACGCCGCCTTTTTCGCGGAATATGCGCCGCGCACGGCGTACGACATGGTTCAGCACGTCCCGGGCTTTACCCTCGATCTCGGCAACAGTGCGGCTTCGACCGGCGTGGACGTGCGTGGGTTCGCCGGAACCGCCGGCAATGTCGTCATCAACGGCGCGCGGCCGAGCACAAAAGCCGAGACGCTCGACACCCTGCTGAGCCGGATCCCTGCCTCGCGCGTGATCCGCCTCGAAGTAGGTCCCGGCGCCCTCTACGGCGCAGATTATTCGAGCAAATCGCAGGTCGCGAACCTCATCCTCAGTGAGGGCGGAGGCATCGCCGGCAATATCGTCGTCACGGCGGTGCACCACTGGTTCGGCGCGATTATTCCGACAGCGAGCGCCTCCATCAGCTTCAGCAAGGGGCCCTCGACCTTCAGTCTCGCCGCGGATTCCCGCCGCACCGACTATTACGAGGAGGGCTTCGATCGCGTAACGTCGGAGCCCGACGGGCAGCTGCTGGAGTTCCGGAGCAAGTATAACAGCATCCATCCCCACGATCCCTATGTCTCCGGCAGCTGGGCGATGGAGAAGGCTGACAACAATTCTTTCCATCTCAACGCGCGATATCAGCCCAGCACTTTCTTCCTTCGCCAGAAAAATCATGTCGAACCGACGGGCGAGGAAGCGCACGACGATTTGCTGATCGAGGACTACAAGACCGGCATTACCGAGCTCGGCGGAGACGTGACACGGCCGCTCGCGGGCGGCGCGATCAAGTTCGTCGGCCTTGCAAACCGCCAGCACAAGACGACGCTCGACGAATATGATTCCGGAAATCTGGGCCACACGGAAGTCGTCGGCGGCTCACAGCAGCTGACCGATTCCCAGCGCAACGAAACGCTGGGACGGCTGACCTGGAGCAAGCAGGACCTTTTCGGGATCCAGTTCGAAGCGGGCGGCGAAGCGGCTTTGAACACGCTCGACTATCATCAGGAGTTGTTCCTGATCGAGGAAGGCGGCGAGAAGATGCCGATCGAGCTTCCGATCCAGGACGCGCGGGTGAAGGAGAACCGCGGCGAGGTCTGGATCAACGGCGGCAAGATGCTGACCAAGAAGCTGCGCATGGATGCCGGCCTCAATTTCGAATTCTCGCACCTGACCGTGACTGGCGACGCATCCGCCGACCGAAAGCTTAAGTTCCTGAAGCCGAGCATCACCTTCGACTGGCAGGCTCCGTTCGCACTGCACACGCAGTTCATCCTGCGCCGTACCGTCGCACAGCTCGATTTCTTCGATTTCGTGAGCTCAGCGGATCTCTCGGTCGGCGGCCGCGTCAACGGCGGTAATGCCGATCTCCAGCCGCAGCGGACTTGGGAAACGCACTTCGTCGTCGACCATCCCGTCTTCAAAATCGGCCAGGTCCGCCTCGAACTCGGCTACAACCTAGTCAGCCTGCTCCAGGATCGAGTCCTGGTATTCGACAACGAAGGAAACGCCTTCGATGCCCCCGGCAATCTCGGGACGGGCCGACAGATGTATGCCGACCTGACCTTCGACGCCCCGCTGGATCAGCTATGGAAGGGGCTTCATGTGAAGCTCCACGGAACCATCCAGCGCACGCGTGTCGACGACCCAATTAGCCACCAGCCACGCGACTGGAGCGGCTTCTATCCGCGATGGCAATGGGACGCCGACATCCGGCGCGACATCGGCAAGTTCGCCTACGGCTTCCTGCTCAATGACAATCGCCGCGTCGCTTTCTATCGGACCGACGAATTCGACATCAATTACAACGCGGCCCCGTTCGTGAGCGGATTCATCGAATATCGCCCGAGGCCGAACCAGACGCTGACGTTCAACATTGACGATCTGACGGACATCGGCGGCGCTCGCGACCTCGTCATTTTCGATCCCGACCGACGCGCAGGCCAGCCCAGCGAGCTTGAGCATCGCTTCCGCAACAGCCACCTACGCGTCGGCCTTACGTTCAAGCAGAGCTTCGGGGGCGGCGGCGGAACGAAGGTGGCGAAAGCGCAGTAACAAGTCTAAGGAGCCCGCGACTTTCTAGAAATTGCGGGGACAGCAAGTTGGCGACTTCACGCATCGCGGACGTACAGCACGACGACACTGCGCATCATGAGCCGAAGCTCCTTCCATTCGACTGGGCGGATCCGTTCGACCTCGATCGCCAGCTCACCGACGAGGAGCGGCTCGTCCGCGATACGGCCGAGGGCTATGCGCAGGAGAAGCTGCAGCCGCGCGTGACCTCCGCTTACATGGATGAGCGATTCGACCGCGAGATCATGAGCGAGATGGGCGAGCTTGGCCTGCTCGGTGCGACGGTCCCGCACGAATATGGCGGTGCCGGACTCGGCTACGTCAGTTATGGACTTATCGCGCGCGCCGTCGAGCGGGTAGACAGCGGCTACAGGTCGGCCTGCTCCGTCCAGTCGAGCCTCGTGATGTACCCGATCTTCGCTTACGGATCGGAGGAGCAGCGGCGAAAATTCCTTCCGAAACTCGCCACCGGCGAATGGGTGGGCTGCTTCGGCCTGACCGAGCCGGATTCCGGCTCTGACCCGGGAAGCATGCGGACCCGCGCCGAGAAGACCGCCGACGGCTATCGTCTGACTGGCACCAAGATGTGGATCACCAATTCGCCGATTGCCGACGTCTTCGTCGTCTGGGCGAAATCGGACGCGCACGGCGGCAAGATCCGCGGATTCGTCCTCGAAAAGAAAATGGCCGGCCTGTCGGCGCCGAAGATCAAGGAGAAGCTGTCGCTTCGGGCGTCCATCACTGGCGAGATCGTGATGGACGGCGTCGAGGTCGGTGAAGATGCCCTCCTCCCCAATGTCGAAGGGCTGAAGGGGCCGTTCGGTTGCCTTAACCGAGCCCGCTACGGCATCGCCTGGGGCTCAATGGGAGCGGCTGAGTTCTGTTACGCAGCTGCCCGTCAGTACACGATCGACCGCAAGCAGTTCGGAAGACCCCTCGCCGCCAACCAGCTAGTCCAGCTCAAGCTCGCCAACATGGTGACTGAGATCACGCTCGGCCTTCAGGCCGCGCTTCGTGTTGGCCGGAGGCTCGAAGCGGGCGAGCTGGTCCCTGAGACGATCAGCCTCATCAAGCGCAACAACTGCGGCAAGGCGCTCGATATCGCCCGCATTGCCCGCGACATGCACGGTGGCAACGGCATTTCGGCCGAGTTCCAGGTGATGCGCCACTCGGCGAACCTCGAGACGGTCAACACGTACGAAGGTACGCATGACGTCCATGCGTTGATCATGGGCCGTGCGATTACGGGACTTTCCGCCTTCTAGCGAACATCCGTAACTCCCCCTATGTTTGGCATCGGACAATCGGGGGAAGTCACATGATCGGGTGGATCGTCCTTGGCGTCGTCGTCCTGGCGCTTCTCTACTTCATCGCCATCTACAACCGCCTCGTTCGTTTGCGGGCGCTGGTGAAGGAAGCGTTCAGCGGGATCACGGTGCAGCTGCGCCGGCGCGCTGACCTCATTCCCAACCTCGTCGAGACGGTGCAAGGCTACGCCAGCCACGAGCGTGAGGTATTCGAGGAAGTCTCCAAGGCGCGCGCCACGTCGGTCGGCGCCAGCAGCGTTGAGGCGACCGCCCAGGCGGACGCCCAGATGACGGGTCTGCTCGGTCGGCTGTTCGCGGTCGCCGAAGCCTATCCGGACCTCAAAGCCAATCAGAATTTCCTTCAGCTCCAGGATCAGCTCTCCGGCATCGAGACAGAGCTGCAGGGCGCGCGTCGCTACTACAACGCGACCGTTCGCGACCTGAATTCGACCATTCAGAGCTTTCCGCCATCGCTGATCGCGCGGCCAATGGGCTTTGCCGAGGAGCCCTTCTACCAGGACGAGGACCCGGCGATTCAAAGTGCTCCGAAAGTGTCGTTCGCCCGCCCGGCGGCCTGATATGCGCTTCCTCAAGGGCATGCTTGCGGCCCTGTTGCTCTTCATTCCTGCTACCGACTCGAGCGGACGAGCGGATTCTGCACTATCTGAGCGACGTCGCGGTCCAGAAGGACAGCTCGATCGAGGTCACCGAGACGATCGACGTCCGGGCCGAGAACGACCGGATCAACCACGGCATTTATCGCGACTTCCCGACCCGCTACAGAGGGCCGAACGGGACGCAATTCCATGTCCGCTTCTCCTTTGAAGGAGCTACCCTCGACGGGAGCCCCGTCAAGTCATCAGTCGGCCCAGCTGGAACGGGCATGCGGATCAAGCTTGGCGATCCCGACAGCCTGGTATCGGTCGGAGAGCATGAATATGTGATCCACTACCGCGCGACGCGAGAGATCGGCCGGTTCCCGAAGTTCGATGAACTTTATTGGAACGCTACTGGCACCGAGTGGATCTTCCCGATCGACGTTGCTGAGGTTCGGATTCGCCTACCCGAGCCGGTGAAGTTCGGTCAGCGTGCGGTCTACACCGGCGCGCCTGGGTCGACGGCACACGACGCGGAGGTCGTCGACGAGAAGCCCGGCGAGATCATCTTTCGGACGAGCCAGTCCTTAGGCCCCTACCAAGGCCTCACAGTCGCGGCCGCCTTCCCTAAGGGTATCGTTGCCCAGCCCACGTCGGGAAACCGCGTGCTCGACTTTTTTTCCGACTACGGCCCGCCCGCTCTCGGATTCCTTAGCCTCATCGGCCTTTGTGCGTTCTATTACGTGGCCTGGCTGCGGGCCGGCAGGAACCCCCGGGCAGGCACCGTCGTGCCGATCTTCACTCCACCAGACGATCTCAGCCCAGCAGCAATGCGATACGTAACCCGCATGGGTTCCGACAACCGGACCTTCGCGGCCGCGCTCGTCGACATGGGAGTCCACGGACATATCCGGCTCGTCGAGGAAGACCGCGGCTGGTTGTCGGGCAAGCACATGCGGCTCGAAAGGCTAGCCGGAAGGGAGCCGCTGTCGCCTGAAGAGCAAGCGGCGCTCGACTGCCTCTGCCGGCCCGGCGATGAAATCATGATGGAGCAAAAGAACCATGAGAATTTTTCTGCGGCGCAGAATGCGTTGCAGGAGATTTTGAAGGTTCGGTTTGAAGGAAAATTGTTCAAGCGGAACTACGGTTGGGCTGGCGCAGGGCTATTCATATTCGCGGCATGCTTCTGGCTTGTTTGCGCCGCGGTCGACCTGGCGACGGGAGGGGCGTTGGTTTGGCAGGTCGGTGTCGTTCTTGGCATCCTCGCTGCCTGCGCCTTGCTTTGGCTTGCATTCCATGAGTCTCCGGGGGGCAAGTGCCTCCTCTCACTCGTCGGCTTCGTCGGTATTGCTACGGCAATCGTGCTTGGCTCGCCGATCTTGGGCGATGCATTGAACAGCGGTTGGTGGCTCCCGCTTATCCTCCCTCTCTTGGCCGTGCCGGTCGTGCTTTCCGCCTTCTGGTGGATTGCCGCTCCCACGCCCGAGGGGCGCAAGGTCCTCGACCACATCGCGGGCTTCAAACAGTATCTGACAATTACCGAGCGCGAGCGTCTCGATCGGACGACCGAGCCGCGCGACACGCCCGAACTGTTCGAAAAATACCTGCCCTTCGCGATTGCTCTCGCCGTCGAGAATCGCTGGGCCAAGCGATTCGAGGGCATCCTCGCTGCAGCCTCGGCACAGGGACAGCAGACCTTCGGCTGGTATTCGGGTTCGAGCAGTCCGTGGAGCAACCCGACCGGCTTCGTCGATAACGTCGGATCCTCGCTGTCGAGCGCCGTTGGCTCAGCCTCGACCGCGCCGGGATCGGGCGGCGGCGGGTCGTCCGGCGGTGGCGGTGGCGGCGGCGGCGGCGGAGGCTGGTAAGCTATCGCCGGCCCGGTCGGCGAAAGAAGGCGATCAGCTCGTCGCGATAGACGCCGTCGGCCTGGCGGACGAATCCCAGCCGCTCGGCAAGCTTCATTGAAGCCGCGTTGTCGAGGTCGATGATGGCCGGGTAGGTTTCGGCGCCAATCTCGCGCTCGGCCCAGTCCAGCGCTGCCGTGCAGGCCTCGAACGCGATCCCCTGCCCGTGCACCGAACGATCGAAGATCCAGCCCATCTCGGGTTCGCCGAGGATGAGCGGCTCCATCTCGCGGTGGAACTGGAAAAAGCCGCAATGGCCGACCATCCGGCCGTCGCTCTTCTGCTCAACCGCCCACGGACCCATTCCAACGAGCGACCACATGCCGACGCCGGACATGAGGCGACGCCAGGAGTCCTCGCGGTTCACCGGCTTGCCGCCGATGTGGCGCATGACTTCCTCGTCGCCCAGCGTTGCCGCATGGGCGTCGAGATCGCCCTCACGGAACTCGCGCAGGATCAGACGCTCGGTTTCGAGCGTCGGCGCCGATTGCCGCAAGCTTATTTCTTGCCGAGGGTGAGGCCGCCGAAGCGCTTGTTGAAGCGCGCGACCTGGCCGCCTTCCTGGACCTGGCGCGTGCCGCCGACCCAGGCCGGATGGACCTTGGGATCGATCTCGAGGTGAAGCGTATCGCCTTCCTTGCCCCAGGTAGAACGGGTCTGGAATTTGGTGCCATCGGTCATTTCGACGGTGATCATGTGGTAATCGGGATGGGTACCGGACTTCATCTGATTTTTCCTTGGCTTAGCCGCTGGTTTCCGACCAGCAGCGACAAGTAGAGGGGCGCCTCTACCGGGAGAGGCCCCAAGTTGCAACTTAGGCGGCCTGCGGCTCCCCTGCCCTAAGTTGCGGAAGCATCAACTCTGCGATGCGGAATCCGCCGAACAGCAACACCGCATAGAAGAGATCGCCGGCGATCGTGTTCTGGAAGAACGGAATCGCGGCGGTGTAGCAGGCGACGAGTCCCGCGTACGTCACCGGATAGAAGCCGCTGAACAGCCACATCCCAAAGTTGGTGATCATGAAGAAGACCACCGATCCGACCACCGATCCGGCCCCGATCCTGAGCGCCGTGCGCCGCGACGATACCCACCAGCCGATCATGACGACCAGCGCTACTGTCGCGTAGACGGTGGCCATGCCATGATAAAAGCCGAGCACGACGTCGCTCAAAAGGAGCGCTGCAAGGGGGGCGACGAAGGCCAGCCAGCGCCTCCCGAGGTAAGCGCCGCTGAACACCGCCATCGCATCGATTGGGCTGAAATTGGGCGGATGTGGAACCAGCCGCAACGCAGCTGCTGCGAGGATCGCTGAGATGAGGACTGTGAGACGGGCGTTGATGCTGGTCATGAGCGCTCAATAACCTCGTTTGACATCCCGTCCAATGCCGACGTAGCGAAGGCGCCGACCAGGGTGCCGCCCACCGACACAAGTCGGACCGGGGGCGGTTCAAAGGGAAGCCGGCGAGAATCCGGCGCTGTGCCCGCAACTGTGAGACCGGTCTCGAGCCGGCGAAGTCAGGAACCTGCCTTGGTCCGTCGTCCGTTTCCCCGGCCGGGACCAGCCGCGGGTGCGTGGGCCCCGCCCTCTGCGACGACATCGTTCGTCCAGAGGAGGATTTCGTGCCCGTAATTCCAATCGAAACTGACCAGATCGTCATCACCGCCTCGCGCGTTCCCGAACCCGAAACTCAAACAGCGGCCAGCGTAACGATCATCGACAGTGACGAGATCGAGCGTCTTGGCGAGCCGTTGGTCACCAACCTGCTTCGCCTGACCCCGTCCGCAGCAGTGACCACGATCGGACCCGCCGGGTCGCTCACCGAGGTGAGGATCCGAGGCTCGGAAGCAAATCACAGCCTGCTGTTCGTCGACGGGATCAAGATCAACGACCCGGCTTCCGGCGACGCCCCCAGGTTCGAATTGCTCAATGCCGATCTGGCTTCCCGCATCGAAGTCGTTCGCGGACCGCAGTCCGCGCTGTGGGGTTCGGACGCGATTGGCGGCGTGATCGCCATCAACGGACTCGACGATGCCCCCGGCTATGGAGCGACCGCGGAGGGCGGCTCCCTCGGTTTTGCGCGGGCGAGCGCCTCGGCTGCCGCCACGAGCGGCAGCGCGAACCTTTCGGGTGCGCTCGGCTGGCAGCGCGCAACGGGCATCGACAGCTTCGGCGCTCCCGCCGGCGACAAGGACGGCTATCGCAACCTGTCAGGACGTGTGCGTGGGACCCTAGGCATCTACTCGTCGGTGCGGCTTGGCGCAGCCGGGCTGATGCTGACAGGCGAAAGCCAGTTCGACGGCTACAACGTCAACCCTCCGTTCGAGCATACCGACACGCTCGACAACAGTCGCAACCGCCTTGCTGCAGGCCGCATCTGGGGCGACTTCGGCACTGCGAGCTCGGCGTGGAGCGGCGAGGTCAGCGCTTCCCTGCTCGGCTCGTCAGATCGGAATTTCCTCGACGATAGGTTCCTGAACCGGACGACGGGATCGAGGCGAACGCTGAATGTGCAGATTGAGCGAAAATTCTCGACCGGATCGGTGAAGCATCAGCTGATCGCCGCGGCCGAGGGCGAGCGTGAGACCTTCCACGCGGATGACCTGGTCTATGGTGGATTCACGGACCAGGATCGCAGTCGTAATCACAATTCGATTACGGCGGAGTGGCGCGCATCTACGCCTGCAGTTACCGGCGATCTCGCGGTGCGGCGCGACATGTTCAACCGCTTCCAGGATGCCACGAGCGTCCGCGCCTCATTCCTCGCGAATGTCGGCCGAGGCTTCACGCTGACGGGTGGGTATGCGCAGGGAATTTCCGAGCCCACTTTCTTTGATCTCTATGGCTTCTTTCCGGGTAATTTCGTTGGTAATCCATCACTTAAACCTGAAAGCTCGCGTGGGTTCGAGCTAGGTGCTCGTTATCACACTGGTCCGTTCGGGGCGTCGCTAACCGCTTATCGGCAGCGACTAAGGGATGAGATCGTCGATGTCACCGATCCGACAACGTTCCTGCAAACTTCCATCAATGGCGCTGGCCAAAGTCGTCGTTTCGGCGTCGAAGCCGAGGCTAGCTGGCAAATCGCCGACAAGCTTCGGCTGAGCGCCAACTATGCCTATCTTCGCGCAACACAGCCCGATTCCGTCACTCAGCTGCAGGTGCCAGAGCTTCGGCGGCCCAAACACAGCAGTGCGATCGCAGCCGACGGATCGATTGGCCGCTGGAGCTATGGAATATCGGTCGCTTATTCCGGGCGCCAGTTCGACACGTCGGACAACTTCCCTTTCGGGGTTGTATCGCTGCGTTCTTATTGGCTTGCGGATGCACGGATCGCCTATGAGGTACGGCACGGAGTTCAGCTCTATGCGCGCGGTTCGAACCTGTTCGATGCGCATTACGAGAACTCGGCGGGATACCACACCGAGAGCTTGGGCCTGTTTGCGGGCGTGCGCCTCGCGGGGCCTTAAGTTCAGACGGCGGGTGGGTCTGCGATCATCGCGGTGAAGTTCGCCTCCGCGGCGAGCTTCCCGTCAATAGTGGCGCGGCCAGCAAATTTGCAGACGCTCGAGCGCTTCTGGACGAATTCGACTTCGAGGCGAAGGAGTACGCCTGGCTCGACCGGCTGGCGGAACTTCGCGCCTTCGATCGCCATGAAATAGACGAGCTTTCCAGTACCCGCGAGGCCGAGCGCCTCGACCGCGAGTACGCCCGCGGCCTGCGCAAGCGCCTCCACGATCAGGACGCCGGGCATGATCGGCCTGCCGGGAAAATGGCCCTGGAAGAAGGGCTCATTGATCGTCACCGCCTTGATCGCGACGATGCCCTTTTCGGGATCGAGGCTCTCGATGCGATCGACGAGAAGCATCGGATAGCGATGCGGCAGCGCCGCCATTACCCGCCTGATATCAAGCGGGGCAGCGGCGCTACCGCTCGCGTCCGTCATTTCCGCTTAGCGGCCCTGCGGCTTCGGCTGGGCCGGCGCAGTCGTGGCAATGCTCGGCAGCGAAGCATTGAGCGATGACAGAACGTCATTGGTGACGTCTATGCTCTGCGAAGTCGCGAGCGTCGCTCCGACTTCGACCAGCAAATTCGCTCCGCGGCGCGTCATCACCTGCTGATAGATCGGGCCGAGCTTATCGGCGATCTGCTTCTGAATGTACTGTTGGTTGGCCTGGATCTGCTGTTGCTGGGCTGCGAGCTCCTGCTCGTCCTGCTGAGCCTTGGTCTGGAAGGCCTTGATGCGCGTCTGGAGAGCTGCATCAGGCTCCTTCCCCTTCAGCGCGTCGACCGCTGCCTGGATCGACTTCTGCTCCGTCTGCAGTGAGCTGGCCAGCGTGTCGCGCCGGCTTTGGAACGAGGTCGCCTGGCTACGAAGGGTGGCCGAAGCCGTCTTGCAGGCATTGCATTCACTGGTGACGCGATCGAGATCGACGACCGCAACAACTGCGGCCGGAACGGCCTGCGCACTCGCGACGGAGGGCGCAAGTAGAGCGGCGGCGAAGGCCGCGGAAACGAGCAGAGTCTTCATTAGAATTGAGTTCCTACGTTGAAGGTGAAGAGCTTGGGATCGTCGCCCTTCTGGAAGACGATCGCTTTGGCGATATCGAGCCGGAGCGGCCCGAAGGGCGAGACCCAGTTGACGCCCACACCGATCGAAACTCTGGGCGTTGGAGAATTGCCGAGGAATTCTTCCTTGAAGCCCGGAGTTGGCGTGTACAAATTCGGGTTCGCTACCGGATTGCCTTTGAGATCCTTGCTGCAGTCCGCAGTTGAGCTCTCGAATGAAGGCAGTGTCGAAGTTACATCACTAGGGGAGCAGGTTGCGACAATGTCGGTAAGGTTGGGCTGCCTGATCCCCCATAGGGATCCGACATCCACATAAACCGAGGGCCTCAAGCCATAGTTTTTGAGCGTGGAGCTGACAGGAGGCTGGAGTTCGATTCGGCCGAGATAAAATGCCCTGCCCCCGATCGCCTCATTGTAGTTCTTGTTGACGTCCAGCTCTCCCAGCGTTCCGTCCGCGTTATAGGGAACTCGAACGACGCGCGGACCAATACCGCGAATGTCGAAGCCACGAATGTTCGAGTTGAAGAATCGATCGGTGATTCGGACCGGGTCAGTGAACTGATCGGGCGCCTTGTCGAGCGAGTGGATGTAACCGCCCTCTGCATGAAGCGAGAGGATCCAGTTGCCGAAGCTCTTGTACTTGGTCGCATAAGCGGCCGAGCGCAGGTAGTGAATGTCTCCACCAAGGCCAGCGAAGTCTTGCGTGAACGTCAGCTGCTGCCCGCGCGTCGGGTGGATTCCGTCGGTATCGTCGTAAACGGTGGAAGCGCCGACCAGTGAAGTCAGCTTTTTTCCCACTTCCTGACACAGATAACTGCCAGCCTTCAACGGGTCGCATTCAAGCTGCCCTGTAGCCGGATTCAAGGTGTAGAATGTGCTCTTGTCGAGCGTGATATTGTCATTGCTGAGCTGGTAGCGGGTCCCGAGGTTCCAATATTCGGAAAGCGGGAAGCCGAGACGCGTCGTGCCGCCGGTGCTTACCTCGCTGTACGTCGTGTTCCGATTGTTGCCGATATAGTTGAAGCTATTGTAGTCGCGGCGGAACAGCTGCCCGCCGAACAGGATTGGCTTGTCCAGAAAATAGGGGTCGGTGAAGCCTGCTTCGATCGATTTTGAGTAGAGCGACCAGTTGACCTGGGCATCGAGCGATTGCCCCTTGCCCATGAAGTTGTTCTGCGAAATGCCGAGCTGGACGATGAAGCGCTCGAGGCTCGAATAGCCGCCGGAAAGCTCGAGCTGGCCAGTCGGCTTCTCCTGCACGTTTGCGCCAAGGACGATCCGATCGGGCGCTGAACCTTCCGACTGCTTGATCTCGAACTTGTCGTCGAAATAGCCGAGGCTCTGAATGCGGTCCTGGCTGCGCTTGACCTTCTGCGCGTTGAAGGCGTCGCCCTCGTTCAGGCGGAACTCGCGGCGGATCACCTTGTCCCGCGTCGTCGTATTGCCGGTGATGTCGATGCGCTCGACATAGACCCGCGGCGTCTGCCCGACCTTGATGGTCAGGTTCATCAGCTTCTTGTCGGCGTCGCGCTCGTAGGCGGGATTGATGTCCGCGAACGCGTAGCCGAGGTCGCCTGCCGACTCGTTCAGATTGGTGATCGAATCTTCGACCTGCTTCGCATTGAACCAGCTTCCCGGCTGGATCTTGGCGAGCGCGAGCACCTTAGAATTGGGGAAGTCGCGGAGCGCGCTGTCTGCGTGGACCGTGCCGAAGTGATAGCGCGGTCCTTCCTCGACCACGTAGGTGATGACGAAATCGCGACGATCCGGAGTGAGTTCGGCGAGCGCCTGGACGACGCGGAAGTCGGCATAACCCTGCGTCAGATAGAAGGCGCGAAGTTTCTGCTGGTCGGCAGCAAGCCGGTCGGGGTCGTAAGTGTCGTTGGACTTCAGGAAGCCAAGAACGCCGCCCGCCTGCCGAGTGAACATCTCCTTGCGAAGCCTGTCGTCCGGGAAGGCCTTGTTGCCGAGGATGTTGATCGCTCGAACCTTGGCGAGGTCGCCCTCGTGAATTTCGAAGATGACGTCGACGCGGTTCTGGTCGAGCTGCACGATCTTCGGATCGACGCGTGCAGCGAAACGACCCTGACGGCGATAAAGCTCGAGGATTCGATCAACGTCGGCGCGCGCTTCGGAGCGGGTGAAGATCTGCCGCGGAGCTTCCTTGATCTCCGGCATGATCTTGTCGTCCTTGAGGCGCTTGTTCCCCTCAAGGACGATTTGGTTGATGACCGGATTTTCGCGAACGTTGATGATGAGGTCGCCGGTTTCGGTGCCCGTGATGTTGGCGTCAGCGAAGAGCCCGGTCGCGTACAGGTCCTTGATGGCCTGATCGAGCGTGGTCCTTGTGTAGGTCTGCCCGATTGCCAGGTTGGCATATGCGCGCACCGTTTCCGGCTCGAGCCGCTGCGTGCCCTTAACGACGATCGTATGGATTGTGCCTTGGGCCGGGGCAGCGGGCGCCACTTCTGCCGGCGCAGCCTGAGCGGGAGCAGGTTGGGCTGCCGCCGGTTGCGTATCCGTCGCAGGTTGCTGCGCGGGCGAAGCCTGCGCCGCCAGCAACGGCGAGGCGGTGCCGCTGAGCACGGTGCCGATCAAAAGCAGCGCGCCGGCTCGCCGGCTAAAAGTCGTCGTCCCTGAAATCACCCGTCCCCGCCTTTTTTGTGCAGTTGGTGCTACGACGCTCTTCGCCGCGAAGCCCCGGTTACGCCCTGCCCCAACCATCCTATCCAATCAAGCGCTGAAGCCGGTCCCACAGCCCGATCGAGCCAAGATCATTCAATGTGAGGAAAATCATCAAAGCAAGAATGACGGCCAGGCCGCCGCGAAATGCCCAGTCGAGCGCCTGGGCGCTGAGCGGACGACGTCGAATGGCCTCCACTGTGTAGAAAAACAGATGTCCTCCATCCATCAGCGGGACTGGCAAGAGGTTGATGAATCCGAGATTAATTGAAAAGAGCGCCAGCAGCTGAGCGAACGGCAATGCGCCGAGCGTTGCCTCCTGTCCGGCGATCTGAGCGATCTTGATCGGGCCGCCAAGATCTTCCGTGCCACGCCTGCCGCTGATCACCTGCCACAGTCCGTCGATCATTCCCCGCGTGATTTTGAGTGTGTAAACGGTCGCAGCCGGAACGAGTTTGATGGTCGGAAGCCTTACATAGCTGCGCTCCCCGCCGAGGATCCCAAGGCGGCCGACGCGGAACGTCTGTCCGAAGCGGTCATGCTCTTTGGCCATCCGAATGACGAGCGGGAGCCGCAACGTTGTCCCGTGACGATCGACGAGCACGACCGTCTGCTCCCCGGGGCGCAGCAGCACAGTGTCCGAAATGTCTTCGAAGGTCGGCGTATCGCGATCGGCGACCTGAACTATGCGGTCGCCCGGCCGGATTCCCGCTTGTTCGGCCGCGCTTCCTTGCTGGACTTGAACGACCGCATTGCTCGTCGAGGGCATTCCGACCGTCGCGAAGAAAGCCGTGAAGATCGCAATGGCAAGCACGAAATTCGCGAGCGGGCCAGCAAGGACGACCAGGAATTGTTGCCACACCGGGCGCAGTTGGAAGGCACGGTCACGCAATTCAGGCGGGATCTGTTCAATGTCCCCAGGCGTGCTCGCCGGGGTCATGTCGCCGACGAATTTGACGTAGCCGCCGAGGGGAAGCCAGCCGACCTTCCATCGGGTTCCCTGACGGTCCGTCCAGCCGACGACCTCATGGCCGAAACCGATCGAAAAGGTCTCGGCGGGAATGTCAAATATCCTGGCGACGAGATAGTGGCCCAGTTCGTGGAAGAAGACGAGCGGGCCGAGCACGCAGACAAAGGATACCAGTATCAGCCAGAGCGGCGGTTGGGGGAGCATTAGTGGCAACCCTCGGTCATCAGTGCCTCAACGCACGATCTCGTCTTTTTGTCGATCTCGAGCACGTCGTCGATCGACTCCGGCGTTGAATGATCCGCCGATTGCAGCATCCGTTCGACGAACTCGGCGATTTCAGGAAAGCGGAGCCTTCCCGCGAGGAAGGCGGCGACCGCGACCTCGTTGGCTGCATTGAGAACGACCGGCGCAGCGCCTCCTGCCTCGAGCGCCTCGCGCGCAAGCCCAAGCGCCGGAAAACGGGAAAGGTCGGGGGCTTCGAACTCGAGGCGCGCAATCGCGGCAAGGTCGAGCCGCGCTACGGGCGTTTCCATCCGTTCGGGCCAGGCAAGCGCGTAAGCGATCGGAATTCGCATGTCCGGAGTTCCGAGCTGGGCGAGCACGGAGCCGTCAACGAACTCGACGAGCGAATGAACGACTGATTGAGGATGAATGAGGACGTCGATCCGAGCCGAAGGCAGCCCGAAAAGGTACCGCGCTTCAATCAGTTCGAGACCCTTGTTCATCATTGTAGCCGAATCGACCGATATTTTGGCGCCCATCGACCAATTGGGATGCGCGACGGCCTGCGCAGGCGTAGCGGCGGCGATGAAGTCTGCCGACGAAGTGCGGAAGGGGCCGCCGCTGGCGGTCAAAATAATTTTTGAGACATCGCCCACGCTAGTGCCCGCAAGGCATTGGAAAATGGCGTTATGCTCACTGTCCACGGGCAACAAGGTCGCCCCTCCTGCGTGAGCGGCGCGGGTCATGATCTCACCCGCCGTGACAAGCGCTTCCTTATTGGCAAGCGCCACCGTCTTCCCCGCATCCACTGCGGCCATGACGGGCTTAAGTCCTGCACAGCCGACAATCGCTGCGATGACCAGCTCGGCCTCGCCGGCGGCTGCCTCGGACAGCGCCTTCTCGCCGGCTGCTGCGGCGCAATCGCTCCCTTCCAAGAGTGCGCGAAGGTCGCTCAGCCGCCCCTCCTCGGCGACGACTGCGAGCTTTGCGCCGGTACGCCTTGCAATGTCCGCGAGCGTCTCGACGTTGGTCGCGGCGGTGACGGCGATAACCTCGAATTGGCCGCGATTGCGTTCAACAAGGTCGAGCGTCGATTTGCCGATCGAGCCGGTTGCCCCGAGGATGGCGATCTTGCGCGTCACGTCAGCCCCAGTAGCTGGACGTAGGCGGTAAGCACAGCCACCGGAACGAGCCCGTCGAGCCGGTCGAGCACGCCGCCGTGCCCTGGCAGCCATGCGCCGGAATCCTTGACCCCTGCCCTGCGTTTCATTGCGCTTTCGAACAGGTCTCCGCCTTGGGCCGCGGCTGCGAAGATCGGGGCGCACGCCAGTAGCGGCTTACCCAAACCGACGCCGAACACCCATGCGCCACCGAGGATCGTGGCCGCTGCTATCCCCCCGTAAAGCCCCTCGACCGTCTTGCCCGGGCTGATGGTCGGAGCGAGCTTGCGGCGGCCGAAGGAACGGCCCGCAAAATAGGCCCCGATGTCGGTCGACCAAGTCACGATGAAAACCCATAGCAGCAAGTCGATCCCGGCGCGTTCGCGAATCCAGAGGAGGGAGAGCGCTGGCAAAAGCGCATAGAGGAAGCCGCTAACATACCAGACCGGACCCCAGCCCCGGACCAGCCGGGTCCACTCGTAAAACATCGCCGTCGCAATGCCCGCAACAACAATAGCGAGCAGATATCCGCCCTGAAACGCGACCAGAAGCGCCGCGACAATGAGGACCAAACCGGTGGCGGTGCGGACGAAGAGCTCGTTCATCGTCCACCGAAACGACGCTCGCGCGTCGCGAACCGTTCGAGCGCCTGCGCGAAGTCTCGTTCGGAGAAATCGGGCCAGAGTGTGTCCACGAACATCAGCTCTGCGTAGGCCGCCTGCCACAGCAGAAAGTTCGAGAGGCGCATCTCCCCGGACGTCCGGACGAGGAGATCGAGCTCGGGAAGCCCATATGTTTGAAGCTCTGCAGCGACTGCTTCTTCGTCGATTGCTTCTGCTGAGATCTCGCCGGCCGCGGTCTTTCGCGCAAGCGCACGAGAAGCAGCCGCAATCTCCGCACGAGAACCATAGTTCAGCGCGACTACCAGCGTCAGCCGGTCGTTGTTCTCGGTATGCTCGACTGCGCGCTCGAGCCGCGCGACGAGATCCGGCCCGAAAGCCGAATAGTCGCCGATCAGCCTGAGCTTGACGCCTTCCCTATGAAGAGCCGCAAGCTCCCGCTCGAGGTAGAAGCGCATGAGTCCGGTAAGGTCGGAAATCTCTTCGTTGCTGCGCTTCCAATTCTCTGAAGAGAATGCGTAGAGCGTCAGCACTTCCACGGCATTATCGACGGCCGCCTGCATTGCCCGCCTGACCGCTTCCGCGCCCGCCTTGTGGCCGGCCAGCCGGGGCAGCCCGCGTTGCTTCGCCCAGCGGCCGTTGCCGTCCATGATGATCGCGACGTGCTTCGGTATGGGGCGCGAGTCCTTGGTTCCTCCCGCGAGTCCGGCGGCGCCCTCAGGGGCGGTTGCGGAGCTCACTTGCCGAGGATTTCCTTTTCCTTGGCGTGCGCGAGCTCGTCGATTTCCTTGATCGTGTCGTCGGTCATCTTCTGGACGTCATGCTCGAGCCGCTTGCGCTCGTCCTCGCTGATCTCGTGCTTCTTCTCGTCCTGCTTGAGATGATCCATCCCGTCGCGGCGGACGTTGCGGACCGCGATGCGCGCCTTCTCCGCATATTGTCCGACCAGCTTGGCAAGCTCCTTGCGCCGCTCCTCAGTCAGCTCTGGGATCGGAAGGCGGATCACCTGGCCGTCGGTGATCGGGTTGAGGCCGAGACCGGCCGAACGGATCGCTTTCTCGACGGGTCCGACGTTCGAGCGATCCCATACCTGCACCAAGAGCATGCGCGGCTCCGGGACCTGCACGGTTGCGACTTGATTGAGCGGCATGTTCGACCCGTAGACCTCGACATGGACTGGATCGAGCAATGCAGTCGATGCGCGTCCAGTCCGAAGTCCGGCGAGGTCATGCCTGAAGGCTTCGACAGCGCCGTGCATGCGGCGCCTGAGATCGTCGGTGCTGATGGTCGTCGTCATCGGTCAGTCTCCGTTCTGAACGATCGTCGCGGTTCCGCTTCCGGCCAGGACCTGGGCAAGGTTGCCTGGCTGGCGGATGTTGAAGACGACGATCGGAATATTGTTGTCGCGGCATAGCGCAACAGCTGCGGCGTCCATTACCTTGAGGTCGTCGCTCAGTACCTTGCCGAAGCTCAACGTCTCGTAGCGCGTCGCGTCCCGCACCTTTTTCGGGTCTGCAGTGTAGACGCCATCGACGCTGGTGCCTTTGAAGAGCGCGTCGCAGCTCATCTCGGCTGCGCGCAAGGCGGCAGCGGTGTCGGTGGTGAAATAAGGATTACCGGTGCCGGCTGCGAAAAGGACGATGCGGCCTTTCTCCAGGTGCCGCAGTGCCCGCCTCCGGATGTACGGCTCGGATACGCTGGCCATTGGAATCGCCGACATGACGCGCGTGTCGACGCCGAGCTTCTCGAGCGCATTCTGAACTGCGAGCGCGTTCATCACCGTCGCCAGCATGCCCATATAGTCGGCCGTCGCTCGGTCGAAGTCCCTTGGCCGCGGCGGCCATTCCGCGAAAAATGTTGCCTCCGCCGACGACGAGGCAGAGCTCCTGGCCCTGCCCCTTGGCCTCGGCGATCTCGCCAGCGAGGCCGGCGACGGCGTCGGGGTCGATGCCGAACTGCCCCTGGCCCATCAGCGCCTCGCCAGACAACTTCAGCAGGATCCGGTTGAAGCGCGGGCGGGTCATGCCGTCTGATTATCCCCAGGATTTAACAAGAGCGGCCACGCCTTTATGGCCCAGCCGCGCCGTTGCCAACTGCCTTACTTGCCGGTGCTCTTGTTCGCGGACAGCAGGGGGCTGCGTATGGCGTGTATTTTTCTGAGCTACGACCGGGACGGTGCCGGCATTGCGCCGCCGATCGCTGCCGCGCTGGAGAAGGTCGGGCATTCGGTCTGGTGGGACAAGCACATCAGCGGCGGCTCCGAATTCTCCAAGGAGATCGAACAGGCCCTCGATAAAGCCGATGTCATCGTTGACCAGCTTTACGACTTCCTCGATCAATGGCCGATCGACGAGGACCTCGACGGCATCACTTACCTGCTCTTCCGAGCGTGGATGGTAAACGTCCGTCGCGATCCACGTTTCATGCGGCTCGCCCAGCGGGTAGGCCTGCTCGATTACTGGAAAAAGAGCGGTAAAGGGCCGGACTTCTGCGCCGAACCCGATATGCCTTACGATTGCAAGAAAGAGGCGGCCAAGCTGAAGCCTGGCCGCCTCTCAAATAATTAGCGAAGACGCTTACGCGACCGGCTCAGCCTTGCTTGGTCCGGCGGCCGCTGCCACCTCGGCGGCGAAATCGCTCTGCTGCTTCTCGATGCCTTCGCCGAGCTGATAGCGGACGAAGCCGGTCAGCTGGATGGCGGTCCCAGCATCCTTCGCTGCGGACGCAACGATGTCGGCGACAGGCGTCTTGTTGTCCCGGACGAAGAGCTGGCTGAGGAGCGCATTCTCCTTGCGGAACTTGGCAAGGCCGCCTTCCACCATTTTTTCGATGATGTTGTCCGGCTTGCCACTCTCCCGCGCCTTTTCCATGGCGATCGAGCGCTCGCGCTCGACCAGCGCCGGATCAATCGAGTCCGCGTCGAGCGCCTGCGGGTGCGCCGCGGCGACATGCTGCGCGATCTGCTTGCCGAGATCGTTCAGCGTTTCAGCGGGAGCAGCGCTCTCCAGCGCGACGAGGACGCCGATCTTGCCGAGGCCGGGAGCGACCTGGTTATGGACGTAGGAGACGACCGCACCCTGGTTCACCTCCAGCACCGCAGCGCGGCGAAGCGACTGGTTCTCGCCGATCTTGGCGATATTGTCGGTCAGCTTCTCCTGAACCGTTCCTCCGCCGGGATACTGGGAAGTAGCGAGCGTCTCGACGTCGGTGCCATTCTCGAGCACGAGCTTGGCGACGTTGCGCACGAAGTTCTGGAAAATATCGTTCTTGGCGACGAAGTCCGTCTCGGAGTTGACCTCGACAAGCGCGCCGCGAGAACCCTCGACGACCGCGCCGACGAGGCCCTCGGCCGCGGTGCGGCCAGCCTTCTTGGCGGCCGCCGACAGACCTTTTGCGCGGAGCCAATCGATTGCGGGCTCCATCTCGCCATTGTTCTCGGCGAGCGCCTTCTTGCAGTCCATCATGCCGGCGCCGGTGCGCTCGCGCAGTTCTTTCACTGATGCGGCCGTGATCTCAGCCATTTGTCTTTTCCTTTTGCACTAATGCCGCTCGCCCTGAGCCTGTCGAAGGGCTGCCTCGGTCTTCAGACTGAAGGACAGGGCTTCGACTTCGCTCAGCCCGAACGGAAGATGGGTATCTTCGCGTCAGGCTTCCAGCGCCGGCTCGACCGGCGGTTCGGCCATCGCGCCGATGTCTTCACCGCGTGCCTGAGCGTTGCCGCTACGGCCCTCGTTGGCAGCCTGGGCGACCGCATCGGTGTAGAGGCGGATCGCGCGGCTGGCATCGTCGTTGCCCGGGACCGGAAAGGCGATCCCACTCGGATCGCTGTTCGAAATCGAGGATGGCGACGACCGGAATGCCAAGGACGTTCGCTTCCTTGATCGCGAGCTCTTCCTTGTTCGTGTCAACGACGAACATGACGTCGGGAAGCCCGCCCATGTCGCGGATTCCGCCGAGGCTCTTCTCGAGCTTGTCGCGCTCGCGGGTGAGCTGGAGCACTTCCTTCTTGGTGAGGCCGGCAGTATCGCCGGACAGCTGCTCCTCGAGGCTCTTCAAGCGCTTGATCGAGTTGGAGATCGTCTTCCAGTTGGTCAGCATGCCGCCGAGCCAACGGTGATTGACGAAATGCTGGCCCGATGCGCCGGCCGCGTCAGCGATCGCGTCCTGCGCCTGGCGCTTGGTGCCGACGAACAGCACCTTGCCGCCGCGAGCGACGGTCTGCTGCACGAAGTCGAGGGCGCGCGCGAACAGCGGCACTGATTGCGACAGGTCGATGATGTGCACCCCATTGCGGTCGCCGAAGATGTACGGCTTCATCTTGGGGTTCCAGCGGTGGGTCTGGTGGCCGAAGTGCGCTCCGGCCTCGAGCAATTGCTGCATGGTGACGACCGTGGCCGCCATAGTCTTTCTCCTTCCGGTTCTGCCTCAACGGAGCCGAATGACCGACCTTGCGGCCGGCACCGGTATGTAAGCTCCGCCTGTGGGATGCCGGCCACCTAGTCGAAGAAGCCGCGGCTTTCAAGGGCTTGGCTGGTGCCGAAACTGGCCGCTTGACACATGGGAACAAAATAGGAACATTCAGTCTCCTCACCCGAGCGGCACGAAGCCCTGCTGGAACAAAGGAGGTCCGGCTCGGTTAGGCACTCCGAAGAAGGACAGATGTCATGATGGCACCTTTGGGCACCCTCGCCTTTCTGACGACCTTGTGGCTGGTCGTGGTCGTGGGTGCCGCGGTTCTTGAGGAAAGCGGCGCGAAGATCGCCGCTGCCCTCAGGGGCAACTCTACATATCGTCCGATTGCTGCGCCGGTCCGGGTGAGAGGACGCGCGCGGTTCCAGCGGCCTATGCGCGCGAAGCCGCGCTTGCGCGCCGCCGCTTGATGCGCGCGTAGCTCGCGCAGGCAAACGGGATCATCGCGAGATAGAGAAGCGCGATCGCGAGTAGCGTGTACCAGGTTGCTGTGAGCAGCGCCGCGCCGAAAACCGCGACACCCGCCAGCGTCAGGAGCCTCCATTCGCGCCGGATCCTGATCGACGACCAACTGTAAGTGGGCAGGTTCGAGATCATCAGAAGGGCGATGAACAGCGTCCACGGCATGACGACGAACCATGCCTGAAACCAATCGCTGCCAGTGACCAGCCACAGGAAGATTGGAACGAAGGCAAGTCCGGCGCCCGCCGGCGCCGGAACGCCGGTGTTGAACCCGGCAGACTTGTGCGGCTGCTCGGCGGCATCGAGGCGGGCGTTGAAGCGCGCAAGGCGAAGCGCACAGCAGACCGCAAGCGCCAGAGCAGCGGTCCAGCCGAACTTCGGTGCATCCCGCAGCGACCACAGAAAGAGGATCAACGCTGGCGCGGTACCGAATGCGATATTGTCCGATAGCGAATTGAGTTCAGCGCCGAACTTGCTCTCCGCGCGCAGGAGGCGGGCGATGCGTCCGTCCATTCCATCGAGAATGCCCGCTCCGACCACGCATGCGAGCGCAAGCTGCCAATCCTGGTCCAATCCGTTGGACGCGGAAAATGCGAATCTCACTCCCGTGAGTCCGAGGCACAATGCGAGCGCGGTGATCGCGTTGGGGATCATCGCGCGGAACGGGATCCGCCGGGGACCCCCGTCCTCGTTCACTGGCTGATGCCCGTCAGGGTCGCATCGACGCCTGCCTCCGCAAGGATGGTCTCACCGGCGATGGCACGCTGGCCGAGCAGCACTTTCGGGGACGTTCCCACCGGCAGATAGACATCGACCCGGCTGCCGAAACGGATGAGGCCGATCCGCTGCCCGGCCTCGACGACATCCCCCTCATGAACGAAGGACATGATCCGCCGCGCTACCAGCCCCGCAATCTGGGTAACGCCGATTTTCAGTCCGTCCGAACCCTCGATGAGGAAGTGCTGCCGCTCATTATCTTCGCTCGCCTTGTCGAGGTCCGCGTTCACGAACTTGCCCTGCACATAGGCGATGCGCCTGATCCGGCCGGTAATCGGCGAACGATTGATGTGGACGTCGAACACGCTCATGAAAATCGACACTCGGGTGTAATCGCCGTCCGAAAGGCCTTCCAGGCCGGCAAGCTCAGGCGGAGGACCGACTCTCGCGATCATCGTCACGAGCCCGTCCGCCGGTGCAATAATCAAGCGGTCTCCATGCGGCGTCGTCCGCACCGGGTCGCGGAAGAAGGCGGCCACCCAAATCGTCAGGCCGACCAACACCCAACCGAGAAAGTGATTGAGGGCGAGATACACGACGAGCGTAATGAAAGCTGCGCCGACGACGAATTTCCTCCCCTCAGGGTGAACTGAGGGAAAGCGCCACTTGACGGTCGTGCTGGGAAGCGGCGTGTCGTGCTTGTCGAGGGCGGGCATTCGCGTTCCCTTAGAGGCCGCTTGCCAGCGGCACAACGGCGCGGTTGCGCGTGTCCCCGGCGCATCCTAGAGCCGCGCCGAAATCCGAAAACCAGGAAGACGTGATGGCCAAGATCAAGGTGAAGAACCCGGTGGTCGAGCTCGACGGCGACGAAATGACCCGCATTATCTGGCAGTGGATCCGCGAGCGGCTGATCCAGCCCTATCTCGACGTCGACCTACTCTACTACGACCTGTCGATAGAGAATCGCGACGCGACCGAGGACCAGGTCACGATCGATGCGGCCAACGCGATCAAGGAGCATGGTGTTGGAGTGAAATGCGCTACGATCACGCCCGACGAGGCGCGCGTCGAGGAATTTCACCTCAAGAAAATGTGGAAGTCGCCCAACGGAACGATCCGCAACATCCTCGGCGGCTGCATTTTCCGTGAGCCAATCGTGATCTCCAACGTTCCGCGGCTGATCCCCGGCTGGACCGATCCGATCGTCGTCGGCCGTCACGCTTTCGGAGACCAGTATCGCGCCACCGACTTCAGGGTGCCTGGCCCGGGGAAGCTGACCATGACCTGGGTCGGCGAGAATGGCCAAAAACTGGAATTCGACGTGTTCGACTTTCCCGGCTCGGGCGTCGCCATGGGGATGTACAACCTCGACGCTTCCATCCGCGACTTCGCCCACGCCTGCTTCAACTACAGCCTCGGGCGGGGTTGGCCGCTTTATCTTTCCACGAAGAACACGATCCTCAAGGCCTATGACGGACGCTTCAAGGACATTTTCCAGGAGACCTACGACAAGGAATACAAGGCGAAGTTCGACGCTGCTGGTATCGAATATCAGCATCGGCTGATCGACGACATGGTCGCCTCCGCGCTCAAGTGGAGCGGCAAGTTCGTCTGGGCCTGCAAGAATTACGACGGCGACGTTCAGTCGGACCAGGTCGCGCAGGGCTTCGGCTCGCTGGGCCTGATGACCTCCGTCCTCATGACGCCCGACGGCAAGACCGTCGAAGCCGAGGCCGCGCATGGCACGGTCACTCGCCACTATCGCATGCATCAGCAGGGCAAGGCGACGTCGACCAACCCGATCGCATCAATCTTCGCCTGGACTGGCGGTCTTAAGTACCGGGGCAAGTTTGACGGCACGCCGGACGTTATCCGTTTCGCTGAAACTCTCGAACGGGTCTGCGTCGAGACCGTCGAAGGCGGCCAGATGACCAAGGACCTCGCAATCCTGGTCGGCCCGGAGCAGCCCTGGCTTACGACCGAGCAGTTTTTCGAGGCGATCGTGAAGAACCTCGAGGCCGCGATGGCGTCGGAGCCGCAGGAGAGCGAACCCGCTCGCGCCTGACGCCGAGGCCGATGAATTGGCCCGGGATTCGTCTCAGAACCGGAAAGCGGTCGAGGAGCCGGATGGCGAGCGGTGCCTTGCGGATTGGGTCGCCGGCTCTCAGCAGCCGGCCGATGATCCTGTCCTGGGCAAGCTTCTGAAACTCCTGGATGACACGCGTCGGGAACATCCGCCGATCCTGCACCTCGTGAAGGAGGGGATTGACGTCTTCGCCGGCAGCCAGCGGCCCCGCCAGCGCATTCGCCGCGGCAACTGCGTCCTGGATGGCGAGATTGATTCCAATCCCGCCGATCGGCGACATTGCGTGAGCGGCATCGCCGATCGCAAGCAATCCCGTTCGATTCCAGCATGTTAGCCGATCCAGCTTCACGGTAAGCAGGTGAAGGTCGGTGATTTCGTCGAGCTCGCTGAGGTCGAGGTCGGGCGGAGCGGCAGCCGCGACCTCTTCCCGGATCGAGTTGATCCCTCGCGCCTGGTACTCGGCAGCAGCCCCCTTGGGGATCAGGAAGGCGCATTGCCAATAAGTGTCGCGGTCAATCAGGACGAGCAGGCGACCGCGTTCCACATTGCCGCGAAGTCCGCCCTTCCCACCCTTCTTCGTCACCCGGAACCAGAAAACGTCCATGGGTGCGCCCAGATCCTCGAGCGGGAGCATCTGGCGAGCGAGCGAGGTCCTGCCGTCCGCGGCGATAGTGAGGTTTGCCCGCAGTTCCTCACCGTCGGTGAGACGCACTCCTGTCACCCTGCCCTGCTCCTCGATGAAGGCGGCGACGGGCGCTTCCATCCGCAAGTCGAACCCGGGGAAGGCTTTCAATTCCTCGCGCAGGAAGTCGAGGAAATCCCATTGCGGCATGAGCGCGATGAACGGCGCCGGGGTGTGGAGATGCGAAAGATCGCCGATTCCCCATTCGCGTCCGGCGATTCGCAGCTCCGCGCCGGTCACCTTGTTCAACGGCCGCTTCAGGAACCGCTGGAGCATGCCGAGCTGATCGAGGATTTCCATCGTCGACGGGTGAACGGTGTCGCCTCGGAAATCTCGAAAGAAGTCTGCGTGCTTCTCGAGCACCAGCACATTGCAGCCAGCTCGCGCAAAAAGGAGTCCCGACATCATTCCCGCCGGGCCGCCGCCGGCGACGATCAGGTCATAATCTGACGTCATGGCGTCAGCCTTTACCCTTATTGATGTGGCAGCGGTAATTCCCTCGCCTCTGACTATCGCAACAGGGGCGAACAGGGCAGAAGAGCAAGATGCACGGCGATTTCGAAACGTCGGCTTTCAGGGACGCCCTGCTGATTCTGGGGGCTGCCGGCGTCGTCATTCCTGCTTTCGCCCGGCTCAAGATTTCGCCCGTTATCGGTTTCATCATCGTTGGAATCATCGTGGGTCCGTTCGCGCTCGGGGCGCTGTCGGTGACTCATCCCTGGCTGCACTCCATCTCAATCAGCAACACGGAAACGATCGAGCCCTTCGCCGAGCTCGGCATCATCTTGCTGCTCTTCTCGGCGGGACTTCACATCAGGCTGCGACGCCTGCGCGAGATGAGCCGCGCAGTCTTCGGTGTCGGCAGCGTAGAGCTCGTCGGCTGCGCAGTCCTGATAACCGTTGGATTGCTCGCGACCGGTGAAGACAAGCAAAGCGCAATTGCCCTTGGCCTTGCACTTGCCCTCTCCTCCACCGCACTGGTCCTTCCGATCTCCGGGGTCGAAGGACCTGTCGGCAGGACGACCTTCGCAATGCTCCTGTTCGAGGACCTTGCCCTCGTCCCATTACTGTTCCTGATCGAGCTGATCGGCGGTCGCGGCGAGGCCGGGTCGCTGGTTCGCGCCGGAGCGCTAGGCCTGTTGGTCGTGATCGGTCTGTTCGCCATCGGCCGCTTCGCTCTTCCGCATCTCTTCGCGCAGGCCGCACGGACGAAGAACCCTGAGTTGTTTCTCGCGATCAGCTTGCTGACGGTCATCCTCGCAAGCCTTGCGACCGGTACTGTGGGGCTGTCGCCAATTCTCGGCGCTTTGATTGCCGGCGTCACCATCGCTGAAACCGATTATCATACGGAAGTCGAAACAATTACTGCACCGCTGACCGGCCTCGCGCTCGGCATCTTCCTGATCACTGTCGGCATGCGCATCGACCTTCACGCACTTGCCGCCGATTGGGAAACGCTCCTCGCCGCAGCGGTGGCGGTACTTGTACTGAAGGCGGTCGTAACCGCAGCGCTTTTGCGCGCAGCCAAAGTGCGCTCCGCGATCGCCGTGGAAATTGGCGTGATGATGGCTGCTCCTTCGGAGACCAGTCTGATCGTAATCTCGACCGCAGCAGCCGCAGGAACTCCTCACCGTAGCTGAAGCGGGGTTCTGGACCACCGTCACCGCGATTGGCCTCACCGTTACTCCACTCCTCGCAGAGGCGGGAAGACTGATGGGCCGCCGGGTTGAACGCCGCCAAGGACTGGTTGTTGAAATACCCTCGAGCAAAGGCCGGACCGTCATCTTTGGCTTCGGTCGCGTAGGCCGCATGGTCGCGGACATGCTGCGTGAGCACGATCGGCCGTACATCGCTGTCGATAGTGACGTAGATGGAGTGCGGAAGGCGAGCGAATCCGGCTACAATGTGATTTTCGGGGACGTATCGCGACCGGAGCTGTCCGATCGGCTACAGCTCGGCCATGCCGACGCTCTCGTCCTCACGATGGACGATCCGGTGCAAGTCGCGCGGATTGCGAGGCGCGTTCGCGGTTGGGTTCCTGACTTGCCGATCGTCGCTCGTGCACGCGACAACGCACATGCCGCCAAGCTCTATCAGGCGGGAGTCACGGACGCGGTGCCGGAGACGCTCGAAGCGTCGCTGCAGCTTTCTGAAGCCGTGCTGGTCGATATCGGCGTGGCGATGGGGCCGGTGATCGCCTCAATCCACGAAAAGCGCGACCGGATGAGGGCTCAGATCCGGGCAGAGGCCGCTCTTGAGGATGCGCCGCGGCGCCTTGGGCATCGCCGTCTGCGCGACTCCCAAGCGGGAAACGCTTAAGAGCCTGCGTTCGCCTTCGCGACAATCTGCTCGAACTGCGCTTTGGTCATGTCGAGCAGCAAGCCGGCCTCGTTGTGACCGAAAGCGTCGGCTGGAATCTTCACTTTTGCGGCTCCGGTCGTGATCACGACGCCATCAGGATCGATCTGCTCGATCTTAGCGATAGGAACGCCAGCCTTATCGTTGACCGCCGCACCCGCCGTAAGTTCATTCGACATGGCTGGTCGCGCCGTGCCGGGCTTTCCATCCACAGTCGCGCCATGTTGCAAACCGTCAATTTGTTTGCGCTGCGAATACTGATCGCCAGCATTCATGCTGTTGTAGGGGTTGGCACGGATGTCGGTGCCCCCGGCCTGGGGCGCCTGCCCTCCACTAACGGCCTGCGCTAGAGCGGGCGATGTCGAAAGCCCCAAAAGAATTCCGGAAAAGAGAAGCGGCGCACGCATGTTGGGTCCTCTTCTTGAATGCCCAGCTATCGCCGTTCGTAGATCTGATTTCCAGTCCCGTCAGCCTTCAACCGGCTCGAACTTCAGAACGCCCGCAATGAAGATCCTGTGCTGCGCATTGTCGGCAGGGTGCCGCTCACCGTCAAAGACGATCACCTCCCGAAAATCGAAGGGCGAGATGCCCGCCAAGCAGGCGGCATTTACGCCGAGCTGGTTCGGGTTAGATCGCCGATTGTGGTGCGTGTAGATACCGCACTTGGAGCAGAAGTGGTGCTCGGCAGTCCTGGTATTGAAGCGGTAGGTCGCGAGCTTGTCCTCGCCTTGGTTGATTCGGAACGCGTCCGGCGTTGAGGTCACAGCGACGGCACCCCGCATCCGACAGATCGAGCATGTGCAGCGCCGGGCGGAGGCAAAGCCTTCGGTTAGCGTTACGGTGAAATGGACGGCACCGCAGTGGCAAGCGCCTTGGAGGGTTATCGGCTCCTTCGACTCGGTGTCGATCAAGCGGCGACCTTCTCGAGAGCGCCCTTGACCGCGTCGAGCGCTTCCTTGGCCTTCGAACCATCTGGCCCGCCGCCCTGAGCCATGTCGGGTCGTCCGCCCCCGCCCTGCCCGCCAAGGGTCGCCACTGCCGCTTTGACGAGGTCGACCGCGCTGAACTGACCGGCAAGGTCGTCGGTAACTCCGACGGCGACGCTGGCGCGACCCTCGTTGACCGCGACGAGAGCGCCGATGCCGGAACCAAGCCGCTTCTTCATATCATCAACAGCAGCCCGCAACCCCTTGGGATCGAAGCCTTCCACGACTTGTCCCAGGAACTTGTGACCATTCACGTTTTCGGGCGCCGGACCTTCCGACTTCGTTGCTCCGCCACCCATCGCGAGCGCCTTTTTCGCATCAGCAAGCTCGCGCTCGAGCCGGCGGCGCTCCTCGAGCAGCGAAGCGATGCGCGCGGGGACCTCGTCAGGCGCAGTCTTGAGCGTCCCTGCCGCCTCGCGGAGCTTGGCGTCGCGATCGCTGAGCCATTGCCGGGCCGCTTCGCCCGTGAGGGCCTCGATCCGGCGAACACCTGAAGAAACAGCGCTCTCTGAGATGATCTTGAGCAGCTGGATATCCCCCAGCGCCCGAACGTGCGTTCCGCCGCAAAGCTCCACCGAATAGTCGGCCTCGCCCGTTCGGCCCATCGACAGCACCCGCACTTCGTCGCCGTACTTCTCTCCAAATAGCGCCATCGCGCCAGCAGAGATCGCTTCGTCGGGAGTCATGAGTCGCGTCGTGACGTTCTCGTTGCCACGGATCTGCGCGTTCACCTCGGCCTCGACCGCGGCGACTTCCTCGCGCGTCAACGCCTTCGGATGCGAGAAGTCGAAGCGGAAGTAATCGGGCGCCACGAGGCTGCCCTTCTGCGTGACGTGCGTGCCGAGCTGATGCCGGAGCGCAGCGTGGAGGAGGTGCGTAGCGCTATGGTTGGCACGGACCCGATTGCGCCGCTCGCCGTCGACCCTCTGATGCACCGTATCGCCAACCGACAATTCGCCTGCCGCCACCTTCGTCCGCAGCACATGGAGCTTGCCGAGCGGCTTTGACGTATCCTCAACCTCGCCAACGAAGCCTTTGAGGTTGGTCAGCTTTCCCGTGTCACCGATCTGTCCGCCGCTCTCCCCGTAAAAGGGCGTTTGGTTGAGGAGCACGTCAACCGTCTCACTCAACTCGGCACTCTCGGCGCGCTGTCCGTCTTTCACGATCGCGAGAACGACCCCTTCACCTTCGTCTCCGGAATAACCGGTGAACTCGGTCGCTCCATATTGCTCCACGAGATCGAACCAAACGTCCTCGCTGGCTTTGGCGCCGGAACCCTTCCACGCTGCGCGCGCCTTCGCCTTCTGCTCGGCCATGGCGGTGTCGAACCCCTCGCGGTCGACGCTGAGCCCGCGCGCGCGAAGGGCGTCTTCTGTGAGGTCGTATGGGAAACCGTACGTATCGTAGAGCCTGAAGGCAGTATCACCGGCCAGGGTGCCGCCCTTCGGCAGGCCCGCGGTCGCCTCATCGAGGAGCTTGATCCCGGTCGCCAGGGTCTGCCTGAAGCGCATTTCTTCCTGCTGAAGGGTAGCTTCAATCAGCGGCTGCGCGCGAACCAATTCCGGATAAGCCGCGCCCATCTCCGACACGAGAGCCGGCACGAGGCGCCACATCAGGGGCTCACTGGCGCCCAGCAGGTGCGCATGCCGCATCGCACGGCGCATGATGCGGCGGAGCACGTAGCCCCTGCCCTCGTTGGCGGGGAGGACGCCGTCAGCGACCAGGAAGCCGCTCGCGCGCAAATGGTCGGCGATGACTCGGTGGCTCGCCTTGTTCTCGCCCTCCACCTTGGTCCTCGTCAGCTCCTCGCTGGCGTGGATCAGCGCCTTAAAGGTGTCCGTATCGTAATTGTCGGGGGTACCCTGAAGCACCGCGGCGACCCGCTCGAGCCCCATGCCGGTGTCGATGCTCTTGCTCGGCAGCTCCGACACGATCTCGTTCGCTGCTTGCTCGTACTGCATGAAGACGAGATTCCAGATCTCGACGAAGCGATCGCCATCCTCGTCGGGCGAGCCTGGAGGTCCGCCCGGAATATGCTCGCCATGGTCGAAGAAGATTTCTGAACATGGGCCACAGGGGCCGTCGTCGCCCATCGCCCAGAAATTGTCCTTGGTCGGAATTCGGATAATCCGGCTTTCCGGTAGCCCTGAAATCTTCTTCCAGAGGTCGAATGCCTCGTCGTCATTATGATAGACGGTCGCAGTCAACCGGTCGGGGTTTAATCCCCATTCCTTGGTCAGCAGGTTCCAGGCGAGCTCGATCGCGCGATCCTTGAAATAATCGCCGAACGAGAAATTCCCGAGCATTTCGAAGAATGTGTGGTGGCGAGCGGTGTATCCGACATTGTCGAGGTCGTTATGCTTGCCGCCAGCGCGGACGCATTTCTGCGAACTGGTCGCCTGGCTGTACGGGCGCGTTTCCAGGCCGGTGAAGACGTTCTTGAACGGCACCATGCCGGCGTTGACGAACATCAGAGTCGGGTCGTTGTGCGGCACCAGCGGCGCCGAAGCGACCCGCGCGTGGCCGTTCTTCTCGAAAAATTCGAGGAATGAGCGGCGGATGTCGTTCGTCGAGATCATATGAAGCGCATTTAAATGCGCTGCTGCACTGCGGCAAGGATGGGCAAGCGCGCACCCTTGGCAGCCGCCGCAATTTCGCTAGGCAGCGTCAATGGCGAAACGGAAGTCCAGCATTCCCCAGTACAAACGGCGGCGAAAGAGGTCATTCCTTGGCCGGCTCCTCGGCTGGATCGTCAAGCTCGTCCTCGGTCTGATTCTAGCCTCGATCCTTTGGGTACTCGCCTACCGCTTCGTGAACCCGCCGATCACGATCAACATGATCGGCGACATCATCCACGGCCACGGGGCGCACAAGGACTGGATACCGATCGAGGAAATCGACCGGGACATGGTTCGGGCGGCCATCGCTGGAGAGGACAGCAAGTTCTGTTCCCATAACGGTTTCGACCTAAAAGCCATTGAAAATGCTATGCAAAGAAACGCATCTGGCGGGCGCATCCGCGGCGGATCGACGATTAGCCAGCAGACCGCGAAGAACGCCTTCCTATGGAACGGCGGCGGCTATGCGAGGAAGGGCGTGGAGGCCTGGTTCACCTTCCTAATCGAGCATATGTGGGGCAAGCGGCGGATCATGGAGGTCTACCTGAACCTCGCGGAGACCGGCGTCGGCACTTATGGCGTCAACGCCGGTTCGCAGCGGTACTTTGGCCATGATGCGAGCGCCATGACGGCGACTGAGGCGGCCCGGATCGCCGCTATCCTTCCGCTCCCGAAGGAGCGCGCCGCGATCACCCCGAAGGGCTTCACGCGCCGTTACGGCAACATCATCGCCGCGCGTATTCCGGTCGTTGCGGGAAACGGTCTCGACGCCTGCGTCTACAGGGGGATCACCCCCCCGCCGAAGAAGGCCCCGCCGCATGTCACCAAGGAGGCGCGGCCGCTTCCCGGCGAGGAATATGAGAGCCCAAGGGCCGTGCTTCCGCCCGTCGAGAATGTCGTTAACGAGCTTGCGCCTGCTTCGGGACAATCGAATGTTGCCGAGCCTGCGCCGGCACCTGAACAAAACGAAGAAGCGGTGCCGCCGTCAGATCAGCCGAAAGAACCAGGCAACGGCGTCTAGCCATTGCGCCGAACGGTTCGAGAAGCACGCCTCGCGACCGGAACGGCCCCTCTCCCCTGTCCGTTGAAACATCAAATTCCAGGCAAGGAGGAGTTTATGGCAACGCGTACTCAGAGCCGGCAGTCGAACAGGTCATCGTCCAACCGCAGCAGCTCGAGCGGAAGCAGCAGCAAGGGCGGCGGAAATCAGGGCAGCGCCTTCCCGTGGGGCGAGAGCGCGGGTCCAATCATCGCGGCTGCCCTTGGTGGGGCCGCAATCGGTTTTGCGGCCAATTTCGGACGGAAATTCATGACGCAGGCTGTCTCCGGCCTGACAGGTGACTGGGACGAAGTGCTGGCTGCCGAGCATGACCTCACGCTCGCGGTCTTCGACAAGATGCTCGCAACTGATTCGACGCAGACCTGGAAGCGCAGCATGCTCCTCATGCAACTCACCCATATGCTCGACAAGCACGCACATGAGGAGGAGATGGCCGTCTATCCGGCTCTTCGTGCCGCTGGCCAGACGACCGAAGCCGACCAGCTGAACAGCGAACACGGCTACATCAAGACCTTCCTGTACGATCTCGGCCAAATGGGGCCGGATTCGCCGACCTGGTTGGATAAGGTCCGAGAGTTCCGCAACCTCGTCTCGGAGCATGCGAAGATGGAGGAGGAGCAGGTTTTCCCGGCGTTCAAGCGCGATCTCGATGAGGAGCAGAACGCGAACATCACCGCGCTCGTGAACAAGGACGGGTTCTGGCAGGCCTAGCCGACTAGAGCCAGTCGCGGCGGCTCCTGGACCGACAGATCAACCGCGCCTTCTCCGGCAATGCGCTCGATTCGGGCGGCAAGCTCGGCATCGAGCGCATAGTCGCGTCCGGCGACGACGATCGCTTCGCCCCCGCTGGCAAGCGTCAGGACGAACCGAAGCAGACCGTTCGATCCACGAGCGTCCGCCATCTCGCGGCCAATTCGCTCGGCGGTCGAGGCATCCGAGATGCGCACTGTCATTTGCAGCCGAGTGCGTTTGGCGAGATCAGACAGCGGCTGAACCCGTTTGATCGTCACGCGCGGAAACTCGTCGCCAGAGCGTCGATCGAGCTCCACGGTCAACAGCCCGCACTGCCCCGCCTTCGCCGCAGCCTCGAGCGCCGCCGTCGCCTCATCGTCGAATGCGGTTGCAACGAACTGACCCGAGCTGTCGCTGAGAGTCGCCACCATATAGCGGCGGCCCCGCGCGGAAGTCCGCCAGCGTGTGTCCTCGATCAGTCCCGCCATCGTGGAGCTGACCCGCTCGCCCTCGGCGATGCGAACGCCCGCCAGTTCGGCGAAGGTCTTCACCTTATGCGCAGCAAGTAAATGTTTGGCGGCATCGACAGGATGCGCCGAGAAGTAGAATCCGAACGCCTCGCGCTCGGCGGCCATGCGCTGGGCCAGAGTCCATGATGCGTCGCGTGGCAAGCGGATCGGCGCTGCTTCCGCCGAATTCACTCCGAACAGGCCCGTCTGACCCGTCTCGCGCTGTTCGTGCGCGCTGGCCGCATGCGCCAAGATCGTCTCCGCGCCACCGAAAACGGCCGCTCGCTCCGGATTGATCGCGTCAAGGGCTCCTGCGCCGGCCAGGCTTTCGAGCTGGCGGCGATTGAGAAGGCGCGGATCGATTCGTGAGGCGAAACCCTCCAGACTGGTGAATGGGCCGCTGCGCTCACGCTCTTCGACCAGACCTTCCATCGCCTTCTCGCCGACGCCCTTGAGCGCGCCCAGCGCATAGCGGACACCTCCGTTCTCGACGGTGAAGGATGCGCCGCTCGCGTTGATGTCGGGCGGGAGGCACTCGATTCCGCCGCGGCGCATGTCCTCGACGAACATAGACAGCTTGTCGGTCAGCGCGATGTCGAAGCTCATTAATGCCGCATAGAATTCGGCGCGGTGATGGGCCTTTAGCCACGCCGTCTGGTACGTCAAAAGCGCATAGGCCGCGGCGTGGCTCTTGTTGAAGCCGTAGCCAGCGAACTTGTCGATCAAGTCGAAAAGCTCGTTCGCCTTGGCCGCCGGAATCTTGTGGTGCTCAGCGCAGCCCTTCACAAAGGTTGCTCGCTGAGCGTCCATCTCAGACTTGATCTTCTTGCCCATGGCTCGGCGCAGAAGGTCCGCGCTGCCCAGTGAGTAGCCGGCGAGGATCTGCGCCGCTTGCATCACCTGCTCCTGGTAGACGAAGATCCCGTAGGTTTCCTTGAGGATGCCCTCGAGCAGCGGGTGCGGATATTCGATCTGCTCTTCGCCGTTCTTGCGGCGGCCGAACATCGGAATGTTGTCCATCGGTCCAGGGCGGTAGAGGGCGTTGAGCGCGATGATGTCCTCGAACACCGTTGGTTTCACGGCCGAGAGCGTGCGCCGCATGCCCTCCGATTCCACCTGGAACACGCCGACCGTGTCGCCACGCTGGAGAAGCTCGAAGACTTCCGGATCGTCCCATGCAAGCGCTCCGAAATCGACCTCGATCCCCTGCTCCGCAAGCAGCCGTTGGCCTTCCTTGAGAACCGAGAGCGTCTTCAGGCCGAGGAAGTCGAACTTCACTAGCCCCGCGGCTTCGACATATTTCATGTCGAACTGCGTCACCGGCGTGTCGGATCGTGGGTCGCGGTAGAGCGGAACGAGCTCGTCGAGCGGGCGGTCACCGATGACCACTCCCGCGGCGTGCGTCGAAGCGTGACGCGGAAGACCTTCCAACTTCATCGCCAAGTCGAACAGACGCTTGACGTCGGGGTCCTTGTACTCTGCAGCGATCTCGGAAACGCCGTTGAGCGACCGTTCCAACGTCCAGGGATCCGCAGGCAGGTTCGGGATCAGTTTCGCTAGCCTGTCCACCTGCCCATAGGGCATCTGCAGCACTCGCCCCGTATCCTTAAGGACCGCGCGGGCCTTGAGGCGCCCGAAGGTGATGATCTGGGCGACCTTGTCGCGGCCGTACTTCTGCTGGACGTAGGCGATCACCTTGTCCCGGTGCGTTTCGCAGAAATCGACGTCGAAGTCCGGCATCGACACGCGCTCGGGATTGAGGAAGCGCTCGAAGAGGAGACCCAGCGCGATCGGGTCGAGGTCGGTAATCGTCAGTGACCAGGCGACGACCGAACCGGCGCCCGATCCGCGGCCCGGGCCGACGGGAATGTCGTTCGCCTTCGCCCATTTGATGAAGTCGGCGACAATCAGGAAGTAGCCGGCGAACCCCATGCTGATGATGATTTCGAGCTCGTAATCGAGCCGTTCGCGGTATGCTGCTTCGTCTTGGCCAGGCCGGACCGCCAATCTCTTTTCGAGCCCGGCGTGCGCGTCGGCGCGGAGCTGCTCATCCTCATTCTCACCGAGCCGCGGGAGGATCGGCCTCCGCTGCGGTGCGGCAACCGCGCAGCGCTGCGCGATCACCGCAGTGTTGGCGAGTGCTTCGGGCAGATCCTCGAACAGCATCTCCATCGCCGGTCCATCTTTCAGCCAGGCGTCGGGAGACGAGCTCTGCCGATCGGCGCTTTCCACATATGCGGAATTCGCAATACATAGCATCGCGTCGTGAGCCGCGTGGAAAGATGGGTCGACGTACGCGGCTGGGTTGGTCGCGACCAGCGGGAGGTCTCGCGCATACGCGAGCTGGATGAGCGCTGCTTCCGAAGCCTCTTCGACCGCATCACCGCGCCGGGCGATCTCGACATAAAGACGGCCGGCGAAAAGCTCCTGCAGACGGTCGAGATAAGCTTCCGCCCTCATTTGCTGGCCATCGGCAATCAGCCTCGCGAGCGCACCTTCCGACCCGGCGGTGAGTGCGATCAGCCCGTTGCCCAGCTCCTCAAGTCGCGCAAATTCGACATGCGGCACCTCCTCGAGCGGGCGATCGAGATGGGCCGACGAGACGAGCTTGCAGAGATTGGCGTAGCCTTGATCGTCTTTCGCCAGCAGTACCAGCCAGTCGATTCTCGCCTCGCCGCCGAGTTCCGTAGGTCTCGCCACTGCAAGCATCGCGCCGATGATCGGCTGGACACCTTTGGCGATGCACGCGTCGCTGAAGGGCATGACGCCATAAAGGCCGTTACGGTCGGTGACTGCGATCGCCGGAAAGCCAAGCATCGCCGCACGAGCCGCAATCGTCTTCGGCTCCATCGCGCCTTCTAGCATCGTGAAGCACGAGAGAACGCGAAGCGGGACGTACGGCTGACTCACGCATCGACTATGGGGTGAGTGGCGGTCGAACGACAAGGGAAGCCCGGGACTTATCCACGCTTATCGAGGAGGCTGCCAGCGCCCTTCCATGATGTCGCGGATCTCGCGCATGCGGCCGACATAGGCATCGCCGATGCACGAGCGGTTCGGGCAACGGTCGCGATAGCGAAAGAAGCGATCGCCAGTCTCGCGAAGCAGCGCCTTTTGTGCCGCCGATGCCCCTGACATTGCACGTCCGTATTGGTCGGCCACATTCCGATCGAGGGCCGTGAGACCGGCATCGGAACAGACGGCGACCTCACCCTTTGAGCGCGCTTTTGCGCAGTCGAAGCTTGGATGCGCCGCCGACGACACGTTGGGGCTAGGTACCGTGGCTGGCTGCCTTTGAGTCCGCACGTCCAGTTGCTGCTGATCCGACCCCACTTCATTCGCCAATTCAGGCGCTGGTGCAGTTGCCGTCGAGATCTGAGCCTGCTGATTTGCTCGAGCGAGCGTCGCCAGCGGAGCGATGACCGCATCGGCACTGCGGAGCAGGACGATTTTTCCGCTGCCGTCAGCTGCAGCCTGTACGGTGTAATCAACGTCTGAAGTCAGCGTCTGGCGGCCGCCGACAATCCTCACTCCGGGCGGCAGATCGAGCGACAAGTTGCCCGAGCAATTGACGGCGCCGCTCGCATTGTCCTGGCTCTCCATCACCGGATTTTCCATGCGCACCACGGCATAGGCCGATAGCTGGTCGAATGCCGCCTGGTCGCTTCCGCGGAGCTGCGCCGCGCGCCGAAACAGTTCGCGCTTGATGAGATCGTAGGTCTGGTTGCTAGCGCAAAGCTTTTCCGGGGCAAGCGCCTTGGCCTTCGTCGCGTTCTGGGTGACCTCATTCTCGGTCAACTTGTCCTGGTTCGAATTGCCGCGAGTCGCGAAGTAGGCGATCACAAGTACCAGGACGATGAGGCCGCCGATCAAGGCGAGCGTAGTCCCGTTGGTCGTACGCACAGGACGTTGAACGCGGCTACCGGACTCGGGGTCCACTACTGGAGCCGCCCTTCGTGCAGCCGGACGATTCGATCCATCTTGCTAGCGAGACGCTCGTTGTGTGTGGCGACTAGCGCTGCGCTTCCCTCCCCCCGAACGAGGCTGAGGAACTCGTTGAGAACAGCGTTGGCGGTGTGCTCGTCGAGGTTGCCGGTCGGCTCGTCCGCAAGAACCAGCGGCGGCTTGTTCGCAAGCGCGCGGGCAACCGCCACGCGTTGCTGCTCACCACCCGACAGCTTGGATGGCCGATGATCGAGCCGCTCCGATAGCCCGAGGGCCCCGAGCAGTTGCTGAGCGCGCGCGCGCGCCGGCAGCGGGTCGGCGCCGCGCACCAGTTGCGGCAGAAGTACATTCTCCACGGCGTTGAATTCTGGAAGCAGGTGGTGGAACTGGTAGACGAACCCGAGGAGGTCGCGGCGCAATCGAGTGCGGCCTTCGTCGTCCAGGTCGGCCGCTTCCTCGCCGTGCAGCCGGATCGATCCTTCGAACCCGCCTTCGAGCAATCCAACCGCCTGAAGCAGCGTCGACTTGCCCGACCCCGACGGACCGAGCAGCGCGACGATCTCGCCGGGCTGAATAGCGAGGTCGACTTCGCGGAGAACCTCGATCGTCACGTCGCCCTGAGTGAAGCTTCGCTTCAGGCCCTGTGTCGCGAGAACCGGCTCATTCATAGCGCAGCACCTGCACCGGATCGGTGCTCGCCGCCTTGTAGGCAGGGTAAAGCGTCGCGAGGAAAGACAGGATCAAAGCGGTGAGAACGATCACCGAAACCTCGAACGGATCAGTCTTCGCCGGGAGGTCGGTCAGGAAGCGCACCGACGGATCCCACAGATTCTCGCCGGTGACCGCCTGGATCGCGTTCACCACGTCCTGCCGGAAATAGAGGAACACGGCGCCTAGGATCATGCCGAGCACGATACCGAGCGAGCCGATCGTGACTCCGACAGTCATGAATACCTTCATCATGCCGCGGCGGCTCGCGCCCATCGTCCGCAAAATCGCAATGTCGCGTGTCTTCGCACGCACCAGCATGATCAGCGACGAGAGGATGTTGAACACCGCGACGAGCACGATCAGCGAGAGGACGATGAACATCGCCACCCGCTCGACCTCCAGCGCCTGGAACAGCGCCGAATTCATCTGCCGCCAGTCGACGATCTGGCCTTTGCCCTGAACTTGCTTCTGAAGCGGCGCGAGGATCTCCTGGACCTTGTCAGGATTATTTGTCTGAATCTCGATCATCCCGACCTGGTCGCCCATCAGCAGCAGCTGCTGGGCATCCTGCATCGGCATGATCACAAACGCCTTGTCATAGTCGTACACGCCGATCTGAAAGATTGCGCCGACAGTGTAGGTAACTTCGCGCGGGACCGTCCCGACCACCGTCGACCGGCCTTCCGGGTTCCAAAGCGTGATCTGGCTTCCGGGATAAGCTCCCAACGTATCGGCAAGCCGCGAGCCGATCGCCACGCGGTTGCTCCCAGGAGCAAGCGATTTGATATCCCCAGCGAGCACGTTGGATGTAATCGTCTTGTTGCCGCGGATATCGTCGACGCGCATGCCGCGCACGATCACGCCTTCGAAGCGCCCGTTAGCGGTTGCCATCAGCGGCGTTTCGATGAGCGGCAAAGCCGAGGTGACGCCTGGGCTTTTCTTCGCCGTATTCGCTATTTGCTCCCAGTCCGCGAGCCGTCCGTCATAGCCCTGCACCACCGCATGGCCGTTGAGCCCAACGATCTTGTCGAACAGCTCAGCTCGGAAGCCGTTCATGACGCTCATGACAATGATCAGCGCGGCTACCCCGAGCGCCACCGCGATCAGGCTGATCGAAGCGACGAGGAAGATGAACCCTTCGCCTTTGCCGGGAAGCAAATAGCGCCGGGTGAGCATCCGCTCAGCGCGGTTGAGGATCATGCGCCCAGTCTCGCGAGTGCCGATTCTACGCTCAGCTCAACGCGTTCTCCCGTTGAACGGCGCTTTAATTCGACGGTGCCATTGGCGATTCCGCGCGGACCGACGATCACCTGCCAGGGCAGTCCGATGAGGTCCATCGAGCCGAGCTTCACGCCGCCTCGCTCATCGCGGTCGTCGTAGAGCGTTTCGATACCGGCTTCGATGAGCTGGCTGTAGAGCGCGTCGGCGGCATTGACGCTTGCCTCGTCGTCGGAGCGCATGGTGACGATGCCGACGCGCCACGGGGCGACAGGTTCCGGCCACACGATACCGGCTTGGTCATGGCTCGCCTCGACGATTGCTCCCACCAGTCGCGAGACACCGACGCCGTAGCTGCCCATCATCGGAGTCACCGGCGTCCCGTCCCGGCCCGAGACCTTCAGCCCCATCGCGGACGAGTATTTGTCGCCGAAGTAGAAGATGTGGCCGACCTCGATGCCGCGGCCGGTCCGCTGCTTGTCCTCGGGAACGGCCTGCCACTTTGCAACATCGTGGGTCTCGTCGGTTGCCGCGTAGGTGGAGTTCACGCGATCGAACAGACCCTGCAGCCCAGCCTCATCACCGTGGTGCAGCTCCGCCTGGTGCCAGTCGAATTGCTCGTATGCGGCGTCATAGAACACCTCGCTCTCGCCGGTTGGAGCAAGAACAATGAATTCGTGGCTGAGATCGCCGCCGATCGGACCCGAGGCCGCCTTCATCGGCACCGCTTGGATACCGAGGCGCTGGAAAGTGCGCAGGTAAGCAAGCATCTGCGTGTAGTAGCTCTGCCGTGCGCCGGCCTCGTCGAGATCGAAGCTGTAGGCGTCCTTCATCAAGAACTCGCGGCCGCGCATCACGCCGAACCGTGGCCGGACTTCGTCCCGGAACTTCCACTGGATGTGATAAAGAATGCGCGGCAAATCCCGGTAGCTCTTCACCTCGTCGCGGAAGAGCATGGTGATCATCTCTTCGTTCGTCGGACCATACAGCATCTCGCGGTCGTGCCGATCGCGGATGCGCAGCATCTCGGGGCCGTAGGCGTCATAACGCCCGCTCTCACGCCACAGCTCGGCGGACTGAAGCGTCGGCATCAGCATTTCCTGTGCGCCGGCACGGTCCTGCTCCTCGCGGACGATCTGCTCGACCTTCTTGAGCACCCGGAATCCGAGCGGAAGCCAGGCGTAGATGCCGGCGGCGGTCTGCCGCACCAGCCCTGCCCTCAGCATCAGCTTGTGGCTGACAATCTGAGCGTCTGCGGGACTTTCCTTGAGGACCGGGAGGAATGCTCGGGACCAACGCATGAGGCCGCGCTGTAGGGTCGCCATAAGAGACGCGCAACCGGAGCGCGGTTACCCTTCGACATGTGGCAGCGCCGACACAGGCTTCGCAGAAACGCAACCTACATCAATTTCGTGACGTGACAGTCGTTTGGCAGAGTCCTACGCACAGCCGTCCGAACATTCAGACCCTTGGGTCGGGTTCGGGTGCGGTCGAGGCGTCGCGACAGCGCTTGCCACTGGGGAGCGAGCCATTCGCGGCTTGGGGACTCTTGCCGCTTCATATCCAAGGGGGCTGGCGAGCAATCGTCACGCAGGGCGCCCGGATCGCACGTCGATCCGGGCGTTTGCTTTGTCGGCAGCCATCTCGTCGACGGTCGTCACGCCACCTATCAGGTGGCAGCTCAAAGGTTGAAAAAGCTTTGCGGAGGTTCTTGCGCGCAGCAAGAGTTGGTCTAGGCACATGCGCGTCGGTCGAGTATTGGACCGCAGCGCGTACAATCACACGCAACACGGGGAGACCAGCATGCGTAAGCGCATGATGACCGCATTGCTCTTCACAATGGTCATGGCCGGACCGGCAGTAGCCCAGAACGATGATAGCCAATCCACTGCAACCACCCAGGACTCGAGCGACGACAATGCGCCGCTCTGGAACCTGCTCGGTCTTGCCGGTGTGCTCGGAGTTGTCGGCCTTTGGCGCTCGAGCGACAACGACGGCTACACCGAAGACACTTCAGAATTTCAATAAACAAGGGAGCGTACGAATGGGGATGAAAACGCCACTTCTGATTGGCGCCGCGCTGCTGATCGCCGCTCCGGCCGCGGCACAGAACACTGCTGACACGACCAACAATGCCGCCGCTGCGTCGGAAAATGGGGCCAGCGCTGCGGACATGAACGCGGCTGTGGCGAATGCCGCTGCTGCCCCGGCTCAGCCGACTGACGCGAATCCTGCAGGAACACAGGGAACAGCGGAGCCGTCGCAACCACTGGGCGGTCCTACGGGGACCGAAACTGGGAAGAAGAGCTTCCCATGGGGTGTGCTCGGTCTCGTCGGCCTGATCGGATTGTTCGGCCGCAAGCGCGGCTAGAACACAAGTTGGCCCTTTTCGGTTTGGCAGCAGCCGCGGGCTTCGCATAAGCAGGCCCGATGGATGATCGCGTGCACCGTCCCGGGACGAAGCTCGTCGAGGGCGGGAGGCGCAAGCAATGGCGGGGGCGGCTAGTCAATCCGCCAGTCGAGCGCGCCTCGACCATCCTGTTCGACTCGGTTGCGGACCTGCATGGCAGCCGTGCGGGGCTCGGCTCCTACCGTTACGGCCTCCAGGGCACGGCGACGCAATGGGCCCTCGCCGACGCCTTGACCGAGCTCGAACCCGGTGCGGCCGGAACGGCGCTTTATTGCAGCGGCCTGGCTGCAATCACCGCGCCTCTGTTGACAGTGCTCAGCCCCGGCAACGAGCTATTGGTCCCGGACAATGTCTACGGCCCCACGCGGCGCTTCTGCGACACCTTCCTCAAGCGCTATGGGGTCTCGACACGATATTATGACCCGCTGATCGGCGCACTCATCGATGACATGATCGGCGCCAATACGCGCGCGATCCTCCTCGAAAGCCCCGGATCACAGACGATGGAGGTGCAGGACGTACCGGGGATCTGCGCCGTCGCCCGCGAGCGCGGCATCGTCACTTTGCTCGACAACACCTGGGCCACCCCGTTGCTCTTTCCGGCAATTGCCGCCGGTGTCGACATAAGCGTCCTCGCCGCCACCAAATATGTCGGCGGCCATGCCGACGTGATGCTCGGGGCCGCTTCAGCCACAGCAGAACATTACGACCGGCTTCAGGAAACCACTTGGGACCTCGGTCAGAGCGTCTCCCCCGATGATGCCTGGCTGGGCTCGCGCGGGCTACGGACCATGGCTGTTCGCCTCAAACAGCATGAAGAAAGCGCGATGAGAGTCGCCGAGTGGCTGAAATCGCAGCCGCGAGTAGGCCGAGTGCTGCACCCTGCCCTCCCCGATTGTCCCGGCCACGAATTTTGGAAACGCGACTTCAAAGGATCGTCCGGGCTGTTCTCCTTTGAACTGAAGGACGCCGACAAAGCCGAACGAGCCGGATTCGTCGATCGGCTTCAACTCTTCGGCATTGGCTTCAGCTGGGGTGGATTTGAGAGCCTCGCGATGCCTGTGGATCCGCATCGCACCGTCACCGAGCCGCCGGCGCGCAGCCTGATCCGGCTGCACATCGGGCTCGAAGACCCGGACGACCTGATCGACGACCTCAACGAAGCGTTTGCCGCTACCGGAGAAGCAGTATGACCCCGATGGCGATGACGACCGCGATCAGGATCGCCGCTAGAAGCTGAAGCCGCCGGTCCTCCTTTTGGACGACTTGCTGTTCGGCCTGGTGCTCCTGGGCTGCCGCGTTCGCCTGAGCACGGCGCTCGAGCTCACGGATTGCTCCGACACCTTGGTCACCAGCGGCAAATCCGGCCCGCACCATCTGTTGAAGTTGCTCGCTACTACGCGTTTTCCACCAGTTCGGCGAATAAGGCGCTTCGGCTTCGGCGACCTGGCTCATGGTCCCCTCCTGTAGCTGGCGCGGCCGCATTCTACCATTTTCTGCCAACTGACACGAGCGTCGTCGCCGCAGCGTCGTGTTCGGGACTTCAGTTGGAGCATTTGGTAGCGGAGGAGGGACTTGAACCCCCGACACGCGGATTATGATTCCGCTGCTCTAACCAGCTGAGCTACTCCGCCCCAAAGTAAGGGAGCGCACCGATTGGGGCGCTGTGAGGCGCGGCATATAAGTAGGGTATGCGAGACGGTCAACGCGAGGAACCGCTAACTGCTGCTGGAGTTGAGCGGGGAGAAGAGAGGCAATTGATGGATCCGCTCACCCCGCTCGAAACATTGTGCAGGATCATCCTCCGGGCGCGCGAATATGAGGCGCAAACCGTCGACTTCGCCGACGACGAAGACGCCGACGACGTCGATGATGAGAAGGAAGGGGCGCTCAGCGTCCTCGAGGACGACATTAACGACAGCGTAGAGGAGGAGCTGCGCTCGGTTTTCGAGGATCTTGGAGAAGATCAGTTGGCCGAGGTGATCGCCTTTTGCTGGGTCGGCCAGGGCACTTACGACGCCAGCGACTGGGATGAGGCGATGCAGGAAGCGCAGGACCTCGTCAACGAAGGCACCGAGGAGGCGATCGACGAGCTGATGGAACAGCCGATGCTGGCGTCGGTGCTCGATTCGGGCCTCGCTGCCTTCGACCTCAGCTGCGACGGAATCGGCGAGGTCACCTAAGGCCTGAAAGGATAGGCGCCGACCTTTTCCCAAGGCCCATCGAGATAACGTTGAATTGCGAGCCCGCTGATTCCGAGTGGGCATGGCTGGAAGCTTCGTTCGAGTTGATCCTTGAGCGCGCGCGCGGCCTTGGGCGCGACCTTGTTCTGGATGGTTATGTGCGACCGCCATCCAGCACTGTCCTGTGCCCCGAGCATCCCATGAAGCTCGCCCGCAAGTTCCTCGCGGATCACATCCAGATCGGGCGAGACGACGCGAAACGCCACTCCGCCGCCAAGATCAATCAGCCCCGCGATTGTCGCACTCGGCAGCTTCCGTCGGGCTATGCGGCCGAGGCGGCCACGCAGCTCCGTTTCGATCGAAGGCGGAAGCGCGTGGAACATCGTGAGGTGCACGGGAACCTGGTTGCGTTCGACCGGATAATGGGCGCGGCGCAGGCCTTCGAGCCAGGAGAAATCGCCCTGCGCGATCTCTGCGGTCACGATCAGCGCCCCGGCCATTGATCCCTTGGCAGTTCCTCAAGTCGTTCGAAGCCGTCGCCGGATAAATGAACGAACACTGTTTCGTCCTCCACATGCGCATCGCTCCAGGGGAGTCGACGCAACCTCTCGCCGACTCCTGCGACGCCGCCTTCGGAAACCACGATATAGTCGAGGTTGCCGCTTCGACAGCCGGCCATGGCGTCGATGCAGTGACCAACCTGCTCGGGGCCGCAAAGCACGGGGGCTCGGCCGAGGACGGAGATGGGAAAGAGCGCCTCTCCGGGCGTATACTCGCTCGCTTTCGCGGCCACCCGCGCACCCTCCTCGACCCGCGCCTGGCGACCAAGCCAGCGCCAGATGCCGAACAGGTCGACGACGAACAGGACGACATTCGTCCATAGCAGCGCGGGCTGATGGGTGAACGCCGCGACGCAAACCCAGCACAAGGCTCCGACGGTGAACACGCAAAAGCCGAACCCCGTCACCCGCGAGCCCAAATTCGAAGCCGTCATAAGCGCGGCGAGGACGGTCGCGATCGTCGCCACCCAGGAGATTGCATCAGCCATGGGGTTCGCAATGCGCGAAGAGCGCCGAAGGTTCAGATCTCCACTTGGCTGCCGAGCTCGACGACACGATTGGTCGGGAGCTTGAAGAATTCCATCGCGCTTTCAGCGTTCCGGAGCATCCATGCGAACAGCTTCTCGCGCCAGATGGCCATTCCTGGCCGCGATGACGGCAGAAGAGTTTGGCGGGCCAGGAAGAAGCTTGTGTCCATCATTCGGCATTGCGGGCCGATGTCCTTGAGTTGCGACAGCGCCGCCGGGACGTTTATCTCCTCCATGAAGCCATAGCGAAGCAAGACCCGGAAGAAGCCCGCACCATAGTCCTTGGTCTCCAGCCTTTTTTCTTCCGGAACATATGGCACGTCCTCGATCCGCACGGTCAGCAGCACCACGCGTTCGTGAAGCACCTTGTTGTGCTTGAGGTTGTGAAGGAGCGCGTGCGGGACGCCGCTCGCGGAGCTCGTCATGAAGACCGCAGTGCCGGGGACCCGTGCGGCGCTCGGTGCTGCCGACTTGATGAAGATTTCCATCGGCAGGCTGGCTTCGTTCATGCGTGCGATCATCAGCTGACGCCCCTTCGCCCAGGTGGTCAGGAACGTGAAGGCGATCGCGCCGACCAGAAGCGGGAACCAGCCTCCGGCGGGGATCTTGGTCAGGTTCGAGCTGAAATAGCCCATGTCCACGGTGAAGAAGAGGACGATCAGCGCGCCGACCAGGAACCGATTCCACTTCCACATGGTGATCAGCACGACCGCGACGAGCACGGTGTCGATCAGCATCGCACCCGTAACCGCTATTCCGTAAGCGGCGGCAAGGTTGGAGGAGGAGCGGAACGTCAGCACGAGGAGTAGAACCATCGTCATCAGCGCCCAGTTGACGATCGGGATGTAAATCTGTCCGGCGGCGCTTTCGCTGGTGTGAGCAATCCTTAAGCGCGGCACAAAGCCGAGCTGGATCGCTTGCTGGGTGACCGAGAAGGCGCCCGAAATCACAGCCTGGCTGGCGATGATCGACGCGAGCGTCGCCATGATCACCAGCGGCAGCCGGAAGGCGTCGGAGGCGAGATAGAAGAAGGGATCCTTCACTTCGATCGCAACTTCGTGCGGCGAAAGGGACAGAAGCATTGCGCCCTGCCCCATATAGTTGAGCAACAGGGCGGGCAGGACGAAATAGAGCCACGAGACCTTGATCGGCCGCCGCCCGAAATGTCCCATGTCGGCGTAAAGCGCCTCGGCGCCGGTCAGTGCGAGGACGACCGAGCCCATGGCAAGGAAGGCGCGCATGGGCTGGTCGACGAAAAAGGCGACCGCGTTCACGGGATTGATCATCGCCAGGATCACGCTCGGCTGGTCCATGATATGGATGACGCCAAGCACCGCGAGCCCGCCGAAATAGACGAGCATGATCGGGCCAAACATGGCGCCGACGCGGGCAGTTCCCCTCGCCTGAATCGCGAACAGGCCGACGAGGATTAGAACGGCGGCGGGAATGACGAAGGGCGCAAACCCCTGCTGGACGGTGGTCAAGCCTTCCACCGCCGACAGAACGGTCACCGCCGGCGTGATCATGCTGTCGCCGTAAAACAAGGCGGTCGCGAACACGCCGAGCATGACGATCCCGTTCGCCCATTTCTTCTTGCCGCTGGTCGAGCGGTTGATGAGCGCCAGGAGAGCGAGGCTGCCGCCTTCGCCCTTGTTGTCCGCTCGCATGATGATCGTGACGTACTTGAGCGTTACGACGATCATCATCGACCAGAAGATCATCGAAAGGACGGCGTAGATGTGGAACTGGTCCGGTGAGAGCGGATGATGACCTGCGAAGGTCTCCCGGAACGAGTAGATGGGCGACGTACCGATATCGCCGAAGACGACCCCGATCGCGCCCAGCGCCATCTTGTAGAGCGGACCCTGATGGCCGTGGGCAACGAGGTCGTGATCCGGCTCCGCGGTTTTTACCTCGGCGGCTCCAGTTGCGGTGATGCTCATGCCTTGAGATTTAGACTCGACAGACTGCTGCTTCGCATCCCCTGGGCCGCGAGCGATATCCTCGGTCACGGGCGTGCTGCACTAGCACTGCCGTTACGCCCCCGCAATCGCAGGGGACAGGGACGAAATCCCCGTCTATAGGCCCGCGCAAACATCAACCGGAGCGAACGATTAAATGCGCATTGGGGTGCCAAAAGAGATCAAGGTCCATGAATATCGCGTCGGCCTGACGCCGGCTTCCGTTGCCGAGCTGGTCGCACATGGCCACGAGCTGTTCGTCGAAACCAAGGCCGGACAGGGCATTGACTGCCCCGACAATGCTTATGAGAAGGCAGGAGCGAAAATCCTCCCGGACGCCAAGTCGGTCTTCGATTCAGCCGATATGATCGTGAAGGTGAAGGAGCCGCAAGCGGTCGAGATCGAGATGCTCCGCAAGGGCCAGATCCTCTTCACCTACCTCCACCTTGCCGCCGACAAGGACCAGGCGCTGGGCCTCATGAAGTCTGGCACGATCTGCATCGCCTATGAGACGGTCACCGCAAGGAACGGCTCGCTTCCGCTGCTGAAGCCGATGAGCGAGGTTGCTGGGCGCATGTCGGTCCAGGTCGGAGCCCATTATCTCGAAAAGGAACAAGGCGGCCGCGGAGTTCTCCTCGGCGGCGTTCCGGGCGTTGCTCCGGTTAAGGTCGCGATCCTAGGCGGCGGCGTGTCTGGGGTGAATGCCGCTCAGATGGCGACCGGCATGCGCGCCGACGTCACTATTTACGACATCAACAATGATCGACTGGCTGAGCTCGACATGTTCTTCTCGAGCCAGATCAAGACCGCTTATGCCTCGCGCGCGGCGATCGCCAATGCGGTGAAGGAATCGGAGCTCGTCATCGGCGCCGTGCTCGTTCCCGGCGCCGCGGCTCCCAAGCTGGTCACGCGAGACATGCTGAAGACGATGAAGCGCGGCAGCGTGCTCGTCGACATCGCGATCGACCAGGGCGGCTGCTTCGAGACCTCGCACGCAACCACCCATGCAGACCCCGTCTACGAGGTTGACGGGATTATCCATTATTGCGTCGCCAACATGCCCGGCGCGGTGGCGCGGACCAGCGCCTTCGCACTCAACAACGCTACCCTGCCTTTCGCGCTCAAGATCGCGAACCTTGGCGCCGAGGAAGCGATGCGGCAGGATCCGCATCTGGCAAACGGGCTCAATGTCTCGGACGGGAAGATCCGGCATGAAGCCGTCGCCGAGGCGCTCGACCTCAAGTACGAGCCGGTAGCAGCCTAACGCGTTGGGGGCGTCGGCTCCGGCGACCCGCTGAGCGCCGCCACTCCCTGCTCCACCATCGGCCGCCAGCTGGCATCCTTCGGCGCGGTCGCGAGGATGTTGCGCCACAGCTTGACCGCGCCCTCGCGGTCGCCCGAGCGCGCCAATGCAAGCCCGTAGAAGAAGGGCGGACCGGGATAACCCGGCGTCACTTCTTCCGCTCGCCGATATGCAAGCTCGGCCGCGGGCGTGATACCGCGCGCATGGTCGACGAGCGCATTGCCGAGCCCGACCCACAGCTGCGCATCGCCAGGGTATCGATTCACGGCATTCTGCAGGATCCCGACCGCGTCTTTGCTATGTCCATCGCGGGCCAGCGCTTCGGACATACGAAGCCACGACTCGGCGGGTGTGAAATGGCCGAAGAAGGCGTGCCGCGCCTGGGTCAGCGGGAAATAATCACGCCCTTCGATTCCTTGCGCCGGGACTCCTCGTAGATCCGGACTGCCCTGCAGTGCATATCCGGCGGCACCCACAAGCAATGCTGCCGCACCTGCCGTGAATGCCCCGCCGCGTACTCGAAACAGGCGAAGCGCGCCGAGGCTCAGTGCGACAAGGAGCAGGAGGATGAGCCAGCCCATCAGCCCCGCCTCAAACCTATGCGGCGCCGGATGATCCAGGCGCCGATGAGCAGGAGTGCAAACGGCGCAAGCCACAGCGGCCACGCCGCAGGTTCTGCGGTCGGCTTGTAGCTAATCCAGGTCCCATACCGTTGGATCAGCCAGGCGCGGATGGCGCTCGGCTTTTCGCCAGCGGCGATCCTCCGCCGGACGAGGTCGCGCATGTCGCCGGCAAGCTCCGCATCGCTGTCCGCGATCGATTGCCCTTGGCACACGAGGCAGCGGATCTGATCCATCAACGCTTGCGCCTGTGCCTCCTGCTTGGGGTTCGGCAGCTGGCGATTGGACCAATAAGCCGGCGGAAGATTGCTGTCGGCAAGCAATGGCTGCGCTCCGAGAAGAGCGAGCAAAAGAAGGAGACGCCTCACCGTGCCCGCTCCAGCTTGGACAGGATCATGGGCACGTTGCTCTGCTCGATCGGGCCGATCTGCTGATATCGGATTACGCCCTTTCCATCGACGACGAAGCTCTCGGGAACGCCGGACGAACCCAGTGAAATCTGGGCGTCACTCTGCGGATCGCTTCCGACCCGCTCATAGGGATCGCCGTTGCGTGCGAGAAAATCGGCGAGATCGTCGGCGCGGTCGCGAATGGCGATGCCCTCGACCCGCGCACCCCTATCCTTCAGCTGCTGCAGCACCTTCACTTCGGTGACGCAGGGCACGCACCAGCTCGCGAATACGTTGACGAGATGAGGTTGCCCCGTCGCAAGATCGGCCGATGACAGCGCTGGCTTGCCGGGAACGATGGCTTCGAGCGCAAAGGTCGGCACTGGCTTTCCTTCCAGCGTCGAGTGAACATTGGTGTCTGCGGGCTTCGCAAGCCGCCACACGAGGGCGACGATGATCACCAGGAAGAGCGCAAGCGGAGCGAACCGGACGGCGCGGCTCATGCGTAGCGTTCCCGCCGCCACTCCGGCTCGCGTGGGCGCCGCCGCCAGGCCAGCCGCCAAAGGCGCCCGATGAGCGCGAGCGCGCCGCCAATGGCGATCAGCGCGCCGCCGGCCCAGATCAGGGTCACGAAGGGCTTCCACCACAGACGGAGCTGCCACGCGCCCGAAACGTCCTCTTTGCCGATGACCGTGTAGAGCTGGCCGTTCCAGAAGGTGCGGATCGCGGTCTCGCTCGTCTCCGTCGGCGGATCGGAATAGAAGCGGGACTGCGGAGCGAGCGAGATGATCCCCGGGCCGCGGCTCGCTCGGAGCTCTGCCTCAACCGCCGTCCAGTTCTTGCCTGCGATCGGGGTGACATCCTTCAGCTGCACCGCCCACGGACCGACGTTCAGAATGTCGCCCGGCTTCGCGATCGCCAGCGTTTCGCTGGTGAAGGCGGCGTTGGCAGCCATCCCAAGCAGCGCGACCGCGATTCCCAAATGCGCTACGACCATTCCCCAGGTTGCGAGCGGCGCCCGAAGCGGGTTGCGACCGATCAGCGGGAGAATGCTGGCAGCCGCAAGATATGCCGCGATCATGAACCCGAGCCGCGGCAGGATATGCATGTCGCGCCACAGGATGATCGAGATGGCGAGCGCCGTGACTCCGAGAAGCGCGGGGATCGTTAGTTGCTTCAGCACCGGACGCTGTTCGCGCCTCCACGCGATCAGCGGGCCGATGCCAATTAGGATGACGAGGATCAGCGCAAGCGGTCCCGCTACCGCGTTGAAATAAGGCGCACCGACTGACAGCTTCTCCCCGCTCAGCGCCTCAACGAACAAGGGATAGAGCGTGCCGACGAAAACGACGCCGAGGATCACGCTCAGAATCAGGTTGTTGATGACGAGCCCGGTCTCGCGGCTGACAAGTTCGAACGGGGCGCCTTCCTTCAGGCTCGCGCCGCGCCAGGCGAACAGGACGAAGGCCGCACCAACATAAATACCAAGGAGCGCAAGCAGGAAGGTGCCGCGCTCGGGATCGATTGCGAAGGCGTGCACCGACGTCAGGATTCCCGATCGGACCAGGAAAGTCCCGACCATCGACATGGAAAAAGCAATGACGGCAAGCATCATCGTCCAAGCCTTAAGCGCGCCGCGCGCAGCGAGAACATTGGTCGAATGGATGAGCGCGGTCGCGGCGAGCCACGGCATCAGCGAAGCGTTCTCGACCGGGTCCCAGAACCAATACCCGCCCCAACCAAGCTCGTAATAGGCCCAGTAGCTGCCAGCGGTGATGCCCAGCGTCAGCAGTATCCAGGCGCCGAGCACCCAGGGCCGCATGGCGCGAGCCAGACGGGAGTCGACTTCGCCTGTCAGCAAGGCTCCGACCGCCAGGCTGAATGCCACGGAAAGCCCGACGTAGCCGAGGTAGAGCGTCGGCGGATGGAACGCTAAACCGGGGTCCTGGAGCAAGGGATTCAGGCCCCGTCCATCCGGCGGAGCCGGCCAAAGCCTCGCGAACGGGTTCGAGGCGAAAAGCAGGAAGGCGTAGAAGCCGAGCGCGAGCACCGCCTGCGCGCCGAGCGCCGCTACCAAGGTTCGCTCGCTCGTCCGGCGCGACAGCAGCGCCAGGAACGCGCCGGCTATGGCGAGGATCGTCACCCACATCAGCATCGAGCCTTCGTGATTCCCCCAGGCTCCGGCGACCTTATAGATGAAGGGCTTGGCGCTGTTGCTGTTCTCGAACACGAGCGCGACCGACATGTCGCTGCGCGCGAAGACGATCAGCAGCATCACAAAGGCGAGCAGGGTCAGTACGCCCTGGACCACTGCAATCGACCGCATCGCGCCACGCACATCGGCTTCGCTGCGAAGAGCGAGGATCATCAGGACGAACTGGAGCGCAGCCAGCCCTGCCGCGAGCCACAGCGCCGCAAGACCGGTCTCAGCGATCATTTCTCGAGCGTCTTCCCGGCTTTGTGCTCGGCGCTGAGGTTGCCGAGTTCGGGCGGCATGTAGCGCTCGTCATGCTTGGCTAGGATGGTGTCGGCGATGAAGGAGCCGCGTTCCATCCGGCCTTCAGCAACCGCTCCCGAGCCCTCGCGGAACAGGTCCGGCGCAATCCCGCGGAACGTGACCGGCGTCTCGGCTCTCCCATCGGTGAGGACGAACCGGATCGTGACACCACCGGGCAGATGCTTGATCGAGCCGCGCTCGACCATACCGCCGAGCCTGATCGCCTCGCCGTCGTGCGCCTTGCCTGCAGCCACGTCGGCCGGGGTGTAGAAGTAGGAGGCGCGGTCGCGCAGGCCCCACATGGCGAGCAGCACGGCAGCGAGCAGCGCGGCGAGCGCAGCGACGACCAGCACCAACCGCTGGTTCTTCGGCTTCATTTGCGCCAAATCACTTTCGACGCAGCGCGTCGGCCGCGGCTTCGGAGCGACGCATCGACGAGAACGACCACAGGAGGAGCGCGCCGGTCAGCGCAATCGCGACTGCATAAGCCGCAGTGACGAAAGGCCAAGCGTTCATACCGTCCCCATCCGCCGCTGGCGCGCTTCGACCTTCGCTTCGGCGAGCTCCGCGCGCATGCGCATCAGGATCGCCGCGCCGAACAGGCACGTGAAGCCGGCCATCGTCAGCGGCAGCGGCCACAGGATTGAATTGTCGATCGTCGAACCGGTCAGGCCGATGCTCTCGCCCTGGTGAAGCGTGCGCCACCAGAGCACCGAATAATGAATGATCGGAAGATTTACCGCGCCGACCAGGCCGTAAATCGCGGTGATCCGCCCTTCCCCACCGCGCTCCTTCTCGGCCGAGGCGAGCGCAATGTAGCCGAGGTACAGGAAGAAGAGGACGAGCATCGAAGTCAGCCGGCCGTCCCACTCCCACCACGTGCCCCACGTCGGACGTCCCCAGATCGAGCCAGTGAGGAGGCAAATCGCTGCGAAGGTCGCCCCCGCCGGCGCTGCGGCCCTTCCGCCGACCGCGGCCAGCGGATGGCGCCACACGAGCTGGCTGAGCGAAGCCGCTGCAATCCCGACCCAGCCCGCCATGCCGAGCCAGGCGGACGGTACGTGAATGTACATGATCCGGACCGTGTCGCCCTGTAGATAGTCGGGCGGCGTCAGGGTGAGGCCCCCAGCCATCCCGCCGACAGCCAGTCCAAAACCGACTAGAAACAGCCAGGTCGTCGCCGGACGAGCGATCCGGAGGAAACGCGCGGGGTTGGCTAGGGCATGCACTGCGCGGCGCTTATGCCCTGCCGATGAGTCTCTGCGCCATAGCATCGGCGACCGAAGCGGGGTCGCGCCCGGTCTCGGCGCCTTCCGACCAGATCTGCTCGAGGCGTTTCGTGATGCCTTCGATTCGGTGGCGAACGAGGCTGGCGTCGCCATCGCCGAGATATTCGGTGCAGACGTTGATGATGCCGCCAGCGTTGATGACGTAGTCGGGGGCATAAAGGATGTTGCGCTCCAAGAGCCGCTCGCCGTCTTCTGGAGTCGCGAGCTGATTGTTCGCGCCGCCCGCTACGATCGGGACCTTCAGTGCCGGGATCGTGTGTTCGTCGAGTACGGCGCCGAGCGCGCACGGACTGAGAACGTCGGCCTCGAGCGAGAGGATCTCCTCGGGAGAGACGACCTTCCCTCCGGCCCGGTCTGCCAGCTTCTTTGCCTTCTCGGGGTCGACGTCGGCGATCGACAGCCGCGCGCCTTCCGCGCACGCATGCAGCGCAACGCCGGTGGCGACGCTGCCCGCGCCCTGCAGCGCGATGTGGAGCCCGCTGAGGTCGCTCTTCCCAAGCGCCCACTTCACCGCAGCCTTGATGCCCAGGAACACGCCGAGCGAGGTGTGCGGTCCCGGGTCGCCGCCGACGTCGCCGGGCGAATTGGGAAGCCCCGCGACGTACTTGGTCGTCCGCGAAACCTCGATCATGTCGGAAACGCTCATTCCGACGTCCTCGGCGGTGACGTACCTGCCCGCGAGCTCGTTCACCGCCTTGCCGAAAGCGTGAAGGAGGTCGGGCGACTTGGCTCGCTTTTCATTCGCCAGGATAACCGACTTGCCGCCACCGAGCGGCAGTCCAGCCATCGCATTCTTGTAGCTCATGCCGCGCGACAGCCTCAGCGCGTCGACGAGCGCCTCTTCGTCCTTCGCATAATGCCAGAAACGAGCGCCGCCCGCCGCGGGACCGAGATGCGTCGAGTGAACGGCAATGATCGCCTTCAGGCCGCACTCCTCGTTGCTCATGAAATGCACGGCTTCGTGCTCGTCGAAATCGGGCAAGCCCCAGGGGGTCGTCATTGTTCGCTGTCGGTCCCGGCTAAGTCATTTAAAATGGGGCGATCGAGGGGACTTGAACCCCCGACCCTCGGTACCACAAACCGATGCTCTAACCAGCTGAGCTACGATCGCCACGGCGCGTATCGGGAGCGGTTCCCTTGGCCGCGCCGGGCACTTAGGGGCCGCCGCGCAGGAACGCAAGGCAGGCGCGTGAGCACATGCTTCACGCAAACTTTTGATAAATATATGTTGTATAAGTTCTCGTGTAAGTCTTGCGTCTCTCCTAGAGGAGGAGCATCTTCAAATGCCTTGGGGAGAGGGCCAAATGGCGAGTTGGCGTCTGAAGTCGGCAACGCACGGTGTGCCTTTGCGCGAGACCTTGATCTCAGCGGGCCTCGAGACCCATCTCGCCGATCTACTCGACGAAATGGCGCACCGCGTCGTGCAGGTCGAACCGCGCCGGCCGTTCCGCGAACAGGGCGCGCGTCGCAATGAAGTAATGTTCGTCCGCTCGGGTATCATCTCCAAGTTCAAAACGGATTCGACGGGCCGCCGCCAGATCGTGGCGCTGCGCTTCCCCGGCGAAGGGATTCTCCCGCGCGATGGGATCGCAGACTACGGAATCCAGGCGATCGTCCGGAGCGAGGTGATGGTCGGACGCGCAGAGGACTTCGACCCGATCGTCGATGCCCATCCCGAGCTTCAGCGCTTCTTCCGCCGGCTGATCCAGCGCAACGAGGCGATTGGCTATGAATGGCTCGTCAATTGCGGACGGCGGGATTCGACCGCGCGCGTCGCACATTTGCTGTGTGAGACCGCGGTGCGGATGAACGTGCGCGACGCGCACATGATGAACCCTTTCACGCAGCAGCAGATCGCCGACATCACCGGCCAGACCTCGGTCAACGTCAATCGCGTTCTCGCTGACATGGAACGACAGGGACTGATCCGCCGCAAGGGCCGCGAGATCGAGTTCAGCGACTGGACGGAAATGCGCCGCGTCGCGAGCTTCCAGCCGGACTATCTGGCGATCTAAGGACTTATGATGCTGATGGCGTGGCTGTCTAACGCCTAGAACCTTTGCTGCCTCCGCTCCCGCACTTCGATCAGGAGAATGATCGCGGCGGCAACGGCGACCAAGCAGCCGCCGTCGAACAGCAATGCCGCAAGAATGCGAGGCATGTTCGGAAAAATGAACGGTATCGCCACTACGAGGATCGACCAGGCTACGCCGGCGTAGAGACGAAGCTGTCTGCTTCTATTCATTCATCCGCTTTACGGCGTATTCGATTGGGAAACGGTTTTCGATCGATGAAAGATAATCAATCCGACGCCTCTAACGGTGCTCTAACTGTTAATCGCGAGTGAGCGCGCCCGGGCATGCACGCTCGCGATGATGCTGCGGACCCGTGACGCTTTCGGCACAAGGATTGGGTCGTCAACCTCGTTTCGGTCATGATACCGCGAGTATGAACGCTTGTCCCAATCGCGCATCGCTTTTCGATCCTTGTACTTCGATCTCAGGTCTTCCTCCGATCGCGTAGCGTAGTGATTGATTTGCAGGTTCGACGTCGAGACGCGCTTCGGCACCGGTACCCGGATCGAGTAGGGATCGAACGGCAAGTAGGGCAGCCAGGCGGCGAGATATCGGAGGCGGCGACGCCATTTTGCGGTTCGCACGAACCGCACCGGAACGAACTCTTCCGTTACAAGCTCCTGACCTGACTGAAGAGTGAAAAGATGGGGCCCTTCTGGGGTCACCGCCAACATTGGGTCGACGATGGTTTTAACCCGGTAATTCCTTGCCCACCCAATTCTTGCCCGGCGAGTGTAACTTTCGATTGTCAATCCGGGCGGCCGCTTCTCGTGGCCCGAGGTTCCGTAGCACTGCCAATTCACGACTACCCCGGCGTGCCCCTCATATTGCCTGAGAGCCTTTGGCAAAGATTCACCAGTCGGCGAGAACAGGAATTCGTCGATATCGATGAATGCAGCCCATTTCGTTCGCCCTCGCAGACGCCCGAGGGCGTGCAGATACGCCTTGGTTTGAGCTTCCTCTTTCCAAGCGACGGGCCAATCGATCAGTTCCACAATCCCCGCGTCTATCCAGGCCTGCAGAACTTCCTTTGAATTGTCGGTGCTCGAATGATCGTAGAGCAGGACGTGCTCGACACCCTCCGAAACACAAAATGCCAACCATTCGTCGAGATGGGTGGATTCGTTCTTGAATATGGCGACGACAGACAAATACCACGACGACGGACCGGGCCGTGGTCTCGCAATGGACATCATTGTTCACTCGAGCGAACGAGACTTCAGTGGTTGTGCCGAATGCGCGTATGGGCGTTACGCAACGATTTCGCTGGGGTGACAAAAGCCCAATGCAAATCCGCGGCGTTGCGCCGGGCTACGCGCCCTGCCCACCTGATTCCGCGATTATCTACAAAGGTTAGCGTGGTGGGCGCGACAGGGATTGAACCTGTGACCCCACCCGTGTGAAGGGTGTGCTCTACCGCTGAGCTACGCGCCCACGCATCCCGTTGAAGTCGGGCGGATATAGTGCCGCCGCACGGCGTGTCCAGCTACTGAACGGCGTCCTTCAGGACCTTGCCCGGCCTGAACTTCGGCTGCGAGCTTGCAGCGATCTGCATCGGCTCCCCGGTCCGTGGATTACGCCCTGTCGACGCCTTGCGCCGAGTCACTGAAAAATTGCCGAATCCGACCAGTCGCACTTCGTCGCCACGCTTCAACGCCGACGTGATCACTTCCAGCATTGTCTCGACGGCCCGCGACGCGTCGTTGCGGCTAAGTCCCCCTCGATCCGCCACATGGCCGATGAGTTCCTGCTTGTTCATATGCCCCAGCTCTCCGTCGCCGCCGCAAGACTTGCGCGGCGAAGCTCCCACTTTAAGGCAAGACTTGCCGCTCGAGTCCAGTAGTTGAAGTGTCCAATCGGGCGTTTCATCGCGAGACTTCTGGGAACCGTCGACCTCGCGCCTATATGATCACGGCACGATCAGTTGATCTGAGGAGCTGATATGTCGAACGACGCACCCGAACAACAATCTGCAAACTCAGGGGACTTCGTCGGTCGGATTGAAGCCGAGCTCCTGCGCAGCCGAAAGGTACTCATTTTCGGCGATATCCATGACCGGCTCGCTCGAGATGTCTGCTCGCGCCTGCTGCTGCTTGCCGACCGTGACGCCGACAGCCCGATCGACATCTACATCAATTCGCCTGGCGGCCACGTCGAATTGGGCGACACAATCCACGACATGGTCCGCTTCATCCGTAACGATGTCAGAATCAACATGATCGGCACGGGGTGGGTTGCAAGCGCCGGCGCGCACATCTTCCTCGCCGGAGCCAAGGACCGGCGGTTCTGCCTGCCCAACACGCGCTTTCTTCTACACCAACCGGCGGGCGGCGCGCGCGGAATGGCGGCGGATATCGAGATCGAAGCGCGCGAGATCCTGCGGATGCGCGAGCGCCTCGTGAAGATCATCTCCGAGGAAACGGGTCAGCCGATCGACCGCATCAACAAGGACATCAACCGCAACCATTGGCTGACGGCCGACGAAGCGATCGACTATGGCATGGTGACGAGCATCATCCGCGATCCGCGCGACATTCCGCGCGACTGAACGCTCGATCAGTGTCGGACGGCCGCTCCCGGTTCTCCGACGGGCGGATGAACTGGCGGCTCGGCCGCATGCTCGTCCGCATCCGTCCATTCGATCGGTTGCAGCGTTTCGACCAGAGCTCGAGTAAGCACCTGGTCGATATGATCGACGGGCACGATCTCAAGAGCTTCCCTCACCGTCGCCGGAAGCTCGGTGATGTCCTTCTCGTTCTCGGCCGGGATCAGCACAGTACGGATTCCGCCACGGAGCGCCGCAAGCAGCTTCTCTTTGAGGCCGCCGATCGGCAGAACTCGGCCGCGCAAGGTTACCTCGCCAGTCATCGCGACGTCGCGTCGGACCGCAACTCCGGTCAGCGTCGAGATGACGGCAGTCACCATCCCGATACCGGCTGAAGGTCCATCCTTGGGCACTGCGCCCTCGGGCAGGTGGACGTGGATGTCCTTGCGGGCGAAGATCGACGGCTTGACGCCATAGGCGGGAGCGCGAGCCTTGACGAAGCTCATCGCCGCCTGGATCAACTCCTGCATCACCTCGCCGAGCTTTCCGGTCGTTTTGATCTGCCCCTTGCCAGGAACGGTCACTGCCTCGATCGTCAGCAGCTCGCCGCCGACCTCGGTCCAGGCCAGGCCGGTGACGGCACCGATCTGGTCCTCTTCCTCACCCATCCCGTAGCGGAACTTGCGGACGCCGAGGAAATCGCCGACGTTGCCGGGCTCCAGTTCGACCTTCTCGGCCTTGGCTTCGAGGATTTGGCGGAGCGACTTGCGAGCGACCTTCGCGAGCTCACGCTCGAGCGTTCGGACCCCGGCCTCGCGAGTGTAATGGCGGATCATCGTCCGCAGAGCGTCGTCCGAGAAGCTGAGCTCCGCTGATTTCAAGCCGTGCGCGTCCATCTGCTTGGGGATCAGATGCCGCTTGGCGATCTCCAACTTCTCATCCTCAGTGTAGCCCTCAAGGCGAATGATCTCCATTCGATCAAGCAGCGGCTGCGGCATGTCGAGCGAGTTCGCTGTCGTCACGAACATGACGTCCGAGAGGTCGTAATCCAGCTCGAGATAATGGTCCTGGAAGCGGCTGTTCTGCTCCGGATCGAGAACCTCCAGAAGCGCAGACGACGGATCGCCTCGGAAATCTTGCCCAAGCTTGTCGATCTCGTCGAGCAGGAACAGCGGGTTGGATGTGCCCGCCTTCTTGATGTTCGAGATGATCTTGCCAGGAAGCGAGCCGATGTAGGTCCGGCGGTGACCGCGGATCTCGGCCTCGTCGCGAACGCCGCCCAACGACTGGCGGACGAACTCACGGCCCGTTGCCCTTGCGATCGAGCGGCCCAGCGAAGTCTTGCCGACGCCCGGAGGTCCGACGAGGCACAGGATCGGCCCCTTCAGCTTGTTCGTGCGCGCCTGGACCGCGAGATACTCGACGATCCGCTCCTTGACCTTCTCGAGCCCGTAATGGTCCTCGTCTAGGATCTGCTGAGCCTCGGCGATGTCCTTCTTGAGCCGCGACTTCTTGCTCCACGGAAGGCCGAGCAGGACGTCAAGATAGTTGCGGGCGACGGTCGCCTCAGCGGACATCGGCGCCATCGCTCGAAGCTTCTTTAGCTCCGAATTAGCACGGACGCGCGCCTCCTTGGACAGACGCGTCTTGCGAATCTTCTCGGCCAGCTCGGCAAGCTCGTCGCCGCCCTCCTCGCCTTCGTTGCCGAGCTCGCGCTGGATCGCCTTGAGCTGCTCGTTCAAATAATATTCGCGCTGCGTCTTCTCCATCTGACGCTTGACGCGGCTACGGATCTTCTTCTCGACCTGGAGCACGCCGAGCTCGCCCTCCATGAAGGCGAACACCATTTCAAGCCGGCGCGAGGGATTGAGCTCGCCGAGCAGCGCCTGCTTGTCGGCGACCTTGATCGAAAGGTTTGATGCAACCGCGTCCGCCAGCACCGACGGAACGTCGATTTCGGACAGCTGGATTCCGGTCTCCGGCGGAAGCCTCTTGTTGAGCTTCGCGTAATTCTCGAACTGATCGATGACCGAGCGCATCAGCGCCTGGACCTCCGCCCCGTCGGCGTCCTCTTCCTCGACCTCCTCGATCTCGGCGGCGACATAACCGTCCCGGTCGACGAGGCTGACGAGGCGCGCGCGCTTCACTCCCTCGACGAGTACGCGGACCGTCCCGTCGGGCAACTTCAAGAGCTGCATGCCGGTGGCGATCACGCCGAGGTCGTAGAGCGCGTCGCGGTCCGGATCGTCCTCGCCCGGATCGAGCTGCGCGACGAGGAACAGCTCCTTGTCGGCGGCCATCGCCACTTCGAGCGCCACGACCGATTTCTCACGGCCGACGAACAAGGGAACGATGCGATGCGGGAAGACGACGATGTCGCGCAGGGGAAGGATCGGAAGAAAGCAAGTCATGGGCAAGTATATGGGCTGCCCTATCGGGCCGCGCAACAAAGGGAGGAACATTGCTCCGCCCCCGGTCGCTTTTAAGCGCGTCAAGGGCTCAAGGAGGATTTATGGCCGAGAACAGTGAAAGGATCGGTACGGAACGGAACGAAGAGCCGATCAACGAGACCATCGCCGGCACCGGCCCCGGAATTCCCGACGACAGCCTGGCTCCGGGCGAGACCGAGCTGCCTCAGGCGCCGACCGACGAGGAGGTGGAGGAGATGTCGGAGAAGCTCGGATCTCCAAGTGCCGAAAAGGACACACTTCCGTTGGAAGGTGAATGATTTACGGCCATTTGAGTCGCCGGATTCTGTCACCGTTCACGTTTGACTGTTATCCTCGTAGCGTGAAGATTCGTCATTCCCTCCTCGCGATCAGCGCGCTCGCCATGGCTTCCAGTGCCTCTTCTCAATATTGGCCCGCGCCGGCTCCGCGCCCCGCCCCGCCGCCTCAACCGGCTCCCGCCGCCGCACAGCCGCAAGGCGCGGTGGAAGAGCCATGGATGGCACGCCCGCCCCAGGTGCCGCAGGGCCAGCCCTGGCAGACGCCGGCGGCTCGGCCGAACAAGTCCGCGGCGCTCGAGCCGATCGATCTCCCGCCCGCGATCGAGCAGGGCGTCGACATGATCTACATCGACCAGTCGCTGATCCCGCGCGCGGTGCGGCACCAGCACGGCTTCCTGGCCGAGATGCAGGACGCCGCATGGAGCGCTGCTCCGCTCGACCTCTTCAGCCCGGTCAATCCAATCTACACCGACCTTCGTCGCGGGCTCGTCAAATATGAGCAGACCTGGGGCAGCTTGCCTCAGATCTCAGTTGCGACAGGGCCAACGCTGAAGCCCGGATCGACGGGCGACCGCGTTGCCATGCTCCGAACCCGCCTCGGGCTTCCCGATGGCAACAGCTACGACGCGCCGCTTGCTTCCAAGGTCAAGCAGTTCCAGGCGGTGCACGGGCTGAAGGACGATGGAATCGCGGGCGCCGGGACGATCGACGCGCTCAACCGCGGTGCGGACTATTACGAGCAGCTGATCATCATCAACCTGGAGCGGGCGAAGCGCCTGCCGGCGCCCGAAGAGCAACCCAAGTATGTCGTCGTCGACGAGGGCGACGCGCATCTGTCGATGTGGCTCAACGGCCAGAAGATCGACGAAATGAAGGTCGTCGTCGGCAAGTCCGAAAGCGCGACGCCGATGATGGCTGCCTACATCAAATATGCAGATGTGAATCCTTATTGGAACGTGCCGCCGGACCTCGTCCGGAACCTGATCGGTCCACGCATCGTCGCCCAGGGCGTCAGCTATCTGACCGACCGCGAATATCAGGTGATGACCAACTACAGCGAGGACGCGAAGATCCTCGACCCGAACGACATCGACTGGAAGGCGGTCGTGGCGGGTACGCAGGAAGTCGCGCTTCGCCGCCTGCCCAGCCCGGCAAATTCGATGGGCATGATGAAGTTCATGCTGCCCAATTACTTCGGCATCTATCTCCATGATTCGCCGGAGAAAGAGCATTTCACGAAGAATGAGCTGTGGATCAGCAATGGTTGCGTGAGGCTTGAGGATTACAAACGTCTGGCGAAGTTCCTTTTCGACGGCGTCGTCCCGAAGGGAGCGGATCCGAAGGTCGAGCAGCATGTCGATCTTCCGGCGCCGATTCCGGTCTACATGACCTATCTGACGGTGCAGCCGACCGCTGACGGCGTGCAGTTCCTCGAGGATCGCTACGGCCGCGACGCACATCTGATGGACCGTTACGGGCCGCAACTGCTCGCCGCCGTCCACGGACGGTAGTTCCAGTTCTGGATTGATTGGATTAGCGTCCGGCCATGTTCCGGCCGAATCCAATCAGCTTCCTGCAGTTCGGGCTTTTCTGGACAATCGTCCTTGTTGGGGCGATCGCGCTGATCCGCGCCGCCCGAAAGCGCGAAGGCGGTGATTCGGCGAAGAAGAGCAAAATTTCGACGGCCGGAATTGTTCTTCAGGCGATCGGCTTCGGAGCCTGCGGACTGGGTCAAGTTCGTTTCGTTCTACCGTGGTCAGCCCCATCATCACTAATTTGCGCAGGACTGGTTGCGCTGTTTGGCGGGGTCGCCATTGCTCTCTTCATCGCGGCAACCCGCGCAATGGGCAGGAACTGGAGTGTCGTCGCGCGGATGCGCTCAGATCACGAGCTCGTTCGCACCGGACCGTTCGCCGTCGTGCGCCACCCGATCTATCTTGCACTGTTTCTTTACATGCTGAGCTTCGCGATCGGGTTCGGCCACTTTGCTCAGCTGTTGATTGCGGTGCCCTTCTACTGGGTCGGCACGATCATCCGCATCCGTGAGGAAGAGAAACTGCTGCGCGCGCAGTTCGGCGAGGACCACGCGCGCTACGTGCGAGAGGTTCCGGCCATCATTCCATTCATTCGTTGAGCGCGGCGCCTAGGCGGCGTCGCCGGCCTTGCCCTTCGCGGAATAGACCCGAACCGGATCCTTGCGACCCTCGACGACGTCGCCGTCGACGTGGACCTCGTCGACACCGTCCATCGACGGCAGGTCGAACATCGTGTCGAGAAGGATTCCTTCGAGAATCGAGCGCAGACCGCGCGCGCCGGTCTTTCGATCAATCGCCTTCTTCGCGACCGAATGGAGCGCGTCGTCCGTAAATTCGAGCTGGACATCCTCCATGTCGAACAGCTTGGCGTATTGCTTCACAAGGGCGTTCTTCGGCTCGACCAGGATTTTCACAAGCGCGACCTCGTCGAGATCCTCGAGGGTCGCGATAACCGGTAGGCGGCCGACGAATTCCGGGATGAGGCCGAACTTCAGCAGGTCCTCTGGCTCGCAATGCTTGAGGATTTCGCCCGTCTTGCGTTCGTCGGGCGCGACGACATGGGCGCCAAAGCCCATCGACTTGCCCTGCATGCGGTCGGAGATGATCTTCTCGAGACCCGCAAAGGCGCCGCCGCAGATGAAGAGGATGTTGGTTGTGTCGACCTGCAGGAACTCCTGCTGCGGATGCTTGCGGCCGCCCTGCGGCGGGACCGAAGCGGTCGTGCCTTCCATGAGCTTCAGGAGCGCCTGCTGGACGCCCTCGCCGGACACGTCACGCGTAATTGACGGATTGTCCGACTTGCGGCTGATCTTGTCGATCTCGTCGATATAGACGATTCCACGCTGCGCCTTCTCAACGTTGTAGTCGGAAGCCTGGAGCAGCTTGAGGATGATGTTCTCGACGTCCTCGCCGACGTAGCCAGCTTCGGTCAGCGTCGTCGCATCGGCCATCGTGAACGGCACGTCGAGGATCCGCGCTAGCGTCTGCGCCAGGAGTGTCTTGCCGCAGCCCGTCGGGCCGATCAACAGGATGTTCGACTTGGCGAGCTCGACCTCGTTGCCGGCCTTCGACCCGTGCGAGAGCCGCTTATAATGGTTGTGCACTGCGACCGAGAGGACGCGCTTGGCGCGATTCTGGCCGATCACGTAATCGTCGAGAACCTTGCAGATTTCCGACGGCGTCGGGAACTCCGTCGCGAGTCTTGACTAGCGCTGACTTCGATTCCTCGCGGATGATGTCGTTGCAGAGCTCGACGCACTCATCGCAGATGAACACGGTCGGCCCCGCGATCAGCTTCCTGACCTCATGCTGCGACTTGCCGCAGAAGGAGCAGTAGAGAGTGCTCTTGCTATCGCCGCCTGAAAGCTTGGTCATTCCCGTCCTTGCGCCTCGGCCGCGAACGACCGTCCTCTGAAGGGCATGCTAGCCCGCTTTATGACACAATCAACTCTGCAGGTCGGTTAACGTGTCCCGCTCCGAGATTGGCCTTTTGATTTCAACAATATGGATGGAGGTCGGGGCCCAAGCAAGGGGGGCAGTGTCACACTTTGAGACGGTCGAAGCCCTCCCGGATCGCCGCGTGAAAGTCCGAACGGGCGTAGATATCATTGTGCCCGGCCCGGCCGATGGTGCGGTCGAAAGCTACATTCGCAACCCGCTCACGCAGGCCGTCGGTTCGTTCAGCCGGCACGATCTCGTCACGCTCGGCGCCGATGATGGCGACTGGCACATTCACTTGCTCGAGCGCCGACGCGGCATCGATTTCATGCTCGAAGAATGGGCCGATCGGCAGCCATGGGTACATGGACTGGGCAACAGCCTTCAGCGAATCGAACGGCGTCACGAGGATTAGCCCATCAAGCTTGCGGGCAGCCGCGAGCCGCGCCGCAATCCCGCTCCCGATGCTGAAGCCAATCGCGATTACATATGTGGGCTTCAGCCGCTCAACTGCGAGGTCATAGACCAGCGGCGCGTCCGCAATGAGCGCTTCAGACGAAGGCGAGCCCTCGGACGGCGCATAGCCGCGATAATGGAAAGCGACGATGTCCTCATCCGGGAACAGTTCATGAAGATATTCGGCGACGTCCTGCGCATTCCACGCATTGCCACCGAAGCCGAGGATCAGTGTGCGGTCCTTGGCGCGTTCGTCTGGCGGGATGTGGATGCCGGCGAGTTCCTGACCGCCGGCAGCCTTTAGTGACAGCCGCTCCGCATCCTTCGGCCACGGACCGGCCGAAGGCACCGCGTACGTTGGAAATATCAGGTGGGACTGGAATTCGAACATCGATAGCGCAGCCGCAACCTACTGCGCGAACGCGGCCTCGATCGCCGGGGTTACTCTATCGACGGTATAGGGCTTCTCGATCACTGGCGCGTCGTTGAACTCGGGAGGCGGCGGATCGACGTGACCGCCGGTTGCGATGACGAAAGGCACATTCTTCTCCCGGAGCTTCGTAGCGACCGGCCAGACGTTCTCGCCTTTGAGGTTCACGTCGAGGATCGCCAGGTCGAAGCCGCCCTTCTCGACTTCCTCCAGCGCACACTCGACGGTTTCACAGGTACCGCGGACTCTGTGCCCCAGCGAGTCGAGGAAGTCCTCGAGCATCATCGCAATGAGAGGCTCGTCCTCGACAATCAGAATGGAACGCGCGTCAGCCATGGAGCCGTTCGTAAAGTGCGGATGTGAAACAGCAAAGTCCTTATTTCGCGCCCATCGCGCGACGCGCCGCTTCGGCCAGATCCGTCACCGAGAAGGGCTTGGGAAGGAAATTCACATTTTCGATGTCGATCGACTTACGAAGCTGCTCCTCGGCATAGCCGGACATGAATAGGATCTTCAGCTCCGGACGGCTCTTGCGTGCCTCCCGCACCATCGTGGGACCGTCCATTCCCGGCATGACGACGTCGCTGATCAGGAGGTCGATAGGTTCTCCCGCCGCGACGATCTCAAGCGCATCCTCACCATTGTCGGCGGTCATTACCTTGTAGCCGTGCCGCGTGAGCGCCCGCTCCGCGACGCTTCGTACCATCGGTTCGTCCTCGACCAGAAGCACGGTCCCGGTTCCCCACAATTCGTCCTTCTTCGCCTTGCCGACGCTGCGCGAGCGTGTGGCCCGCTCCTCTTCGCCGTGGACCGGCAGGTAAATGACGAACCTGGTCCCCTCGCCCACCTTCGATTCAGCGAAGATGAAGCCGCCAGACTGCTTGACGATGCCGTAGACGGTTGAAAGGCCGAGACCCGTCCCCTTCCCGACTTCCTTGGTCGTGAAGAAGGGTTCGAAAATCTTGCCCAAAACGTTCGGAGGAATGCCGGTGCCGGTGTCCGTCACCGACAGTGCACTGTAATCGGCGATCGGAAGAATGTCCGAACCGAGCTCCGCAACTTGGTCGGACTTCACCGAATAGGTCTGGATCGTGAGCGTTCCACCCTCGGGAAACATCGCATCCCGAGCGTTGACCGCGAGGTTGATGATCACCTGCTCGAGCTGGCCAGGGTCGGCGCGGATCGGGCCGAGGTTGCGGCCATGCTTAACGACCAGCAAGACGGTCTCGCCGAGCAGCCGCTTCAGCAGATGGGACACCTCCGACACAACGTCGGGAAGCTGAAGCACCTGCGGGCGCAGGGTTTGTTGCCGCGAGAAGGCAAGAAGTTGTCGAGTAAGGCCCGCGGCGCGGTTTGAATTCGACTTGATCTGCTGGATATCGTCATAGTCGATGTCCCCGGGCGTGTGCCTCATCAGCATCAGATCGCAGTGGCCGATGATCGCGGTGAGAATGTTGTTGAAATCGTGCGCGACGCCTCCCGCGAGCTGACCGACGACCTGCATCTTCGTCGCCTGCGCGACCTGGCGCTTAAGCTTGGCTTCCTCGCTGTTGTCCTTGAGCAGCAACAGGACCGCGGCGTCACCAAGGCCGCGAAGTCCGGCGACCGTGAGTGCGACGGGCTCGGACGGATGTCCGGCAACCTGGACCGCCACGTCACCCGACATCGCCGGGCCGCGGGCATTGCGACGAACAGCATCCGCAACTGCCGCCTTGTCTTCCTTGACCACCAGATCGCCGGGATAGATCGGCATCTTCGAGCCTTTGATGCCGGCGGCCTGGAAGAAGGCCTGGTTCATGGTCAGGAAGCGTCCATCGCCGTCCACGAGCGCGAGGCCGATCGGCAGCATGTCGAGCAATGTCTGGAGATGCGACGAACTCGACATCGGCAGCGTGTCAGGGCTGTCGAACAGGTAGAAGTTGCCGAAGTCGGCGGGCCCTGGCGGATCGAGCGGAACGAGCACGGCGCGGAGTTGCCGCCCGGAATTGCCTTCAGCGATCAGCTGGAAATGACCGCCATCCGCGCTCTCTTTCACTAAATCCGTGAGGCGCGGCAGCTCGTCGCTCCTTCGCCCACCAAGCGCACGCTCCGCGAACAAGCCGTTGCAAGCAACTATCCTGCCCTGCGGGTCGAGGAACGCTGCGAGCACGCCCGCGCGTCCAAGCAGGTCACCGGCCCGTCCTCGAAGGCGGTTCGCAGCCATGGTGAGCGGATCGGGAGCAGTCGCCTTGACGAAACGCCAAAGGAGCAAATTGCCTTGGCTACCGACGCGCTCGACCTCGACTGGGGAGGATCCCGCGGCAGTTTCGACGGTGGCGACGCATCCCGCGCCGTCACGCCATGCCATCGACTGCGCGAGCTTGAGCCCTTCGCGCGCCTGGTCGTCCGTTGCCAATTCCAATGGCGGCCGCGAATCACCGAAGCGTTGACGATAAGCTTCATTGACGAGGAGCAATGAGCCTTCACCTGTAGTTAGCGCGACTGGATCACTGCTCAGTCCAAGGGCTGAACCCAGAAGCGAATAATCAGGACCAACCACAAGCGGCTCGTCCGGAACCGTCGCGGTGGGCTTGCGGAAGAATGCGAATGCCGACGCAACCAGGCCCACGAGCCCCACCGCGCTGGCGAAGACGGGCCGTCCGACTAGGAGCAGCAGTAGAAGCGCGGCGGTAAGCGCCGCTCCTAGGATGAGCAGGGGTGCGAGCCACCGGGCCCAACCGTCGAGGGGCGTGGATTTGATCGGGGGCAGCTCCTGGTACAGCATAAGCGTTGGCACTCATGCTACCAGAAGCGCCGCATCCTACCAGATGCGCACGCGATCCGCTGGCGCGAGGTAGAGCTTCTGCCCCGGCTGGACGCCGAACGCCGAATACCACGGGTCCATGTTGCGAACGACGTCGGTACGCACGCGGCATGGGGAATGCGGATTGGTGAGAAGCTGCTGGCGCAGCGCCGCCTCGCGATCGTTGCAGCGCCACACCTGCGCCCATCCGAGATAGAAACGCTGGTCGGCGGTGAAGCCGTTGATCACGGGCGGCGGAGCTCCGTTCAGTGACGCAAGATAAGCATCGTGTGCAACCGAAAGCCCTGCCAGGTCGGCCACGTTCTCGCCCATCGTCAGCTTGCCGTTGACGTGCATTCCCGGAAGCGGCTCGTACGAGCTGATCTGCGCCTCATATCGGTCGAGCCGCTCCTGGAAGTTCTTCGCGTCTGCGGGCGTCCACCAGTCGAGCAGGTTGCCGTGCAAGTCGTACTTCGCTCCCTGATCGTCGAACTGATGGCTCATCTCGTGCCCGATAACAGCGCCGATGCCGCCGTAATTGACGGCCGGGTCGGCATTCGGGTCGAAGAAGGGTGGCTGTAGGATCGCGGCGGGAAACACGATCTCGACCATTGTCGAGTTCGAGTAGGCATTGATCTCCATGGGAGTCATGCCCCATTCCCAGCGGCGGATCGCCCCGCCGAGCTTGCCGATCTGATAGTCATAATCGAATTTGTTCGACCGCATCGCATTGCCGAGGAGGTCGTTGCGGTCGATCGCCAGCCCGCTCATGTCCCGCCACTGCGAGGGATAACCGATCTTCGGGGTGAAGGCGGCGAGCTTCGCATGCGCCTTCGCCTTTGTCTCCGGGCTCATCCAGTCGAGCTGATCGATCCGCCGCCCCATTGCGGCGATCAGATTATGGACGAGCTGATCTGCCGCGGCCTTCGTCTCCGGCGGGAAATATTTGGCGACGTAGAGCTTGCTGACGTCGTCGCCGAGCGCGCCGACAGTGAAATTCACTGCGCGTTTCCATCGCGGCTCCTGCTCAGGCGTTCCGGAAAGGACGGTGCCGTAGAAGGAGAAGCTCTCCTGGTCGAACTTCTTGGGTAGGTAGTCCGAATAGGAGTTGATCGAGCTCACGAGCAGCTGATCGCGCAGAACCGGAAGCGGCGTCCGGCCCAGCAGGGCGGAGATACCCTTGAACGCGCTCGGCTGAAAAACAATCACATAATCAACATTTACGCCGTCGTCTTTCAGAAGCTCCGGGAAGTCGAAGCCAGGCGCGAACTTTCGCACCTCGGCCAGGGACATCTTGTTGTAAGTCTTCGTCGCGTCACGGCTTTCGGCGCGCGCCCAATGGACCTGCGCAATCCTGGTCTCGAAATCGAGGATCGCTTTTGCCCGAGCCGCGGCGTTCTCCTCGCCGGCAAGCCTAAGCACGTTCGTGAGGTGCTCGAGATATTTGTTCTTCGTCTCAACGAGCTTGGGATCGCTCGACAGATAATAGTCGCGATCCGGCATCCCAATGCCGCCCTGGATGACGTTCAGTGCATATTGGTCGGATGCTTTCCGGTCCTGCCCGACGAACGTCCGGAACGGCGTATTGACCCCGATCCTGTCCGCATCTGAATAGAGCTTCGCCAGATCCTTCTTGGACTTGATCCCGCGGACTTCGCTCAGCCACGGATCGAGCGGAGTCAGGCCCTTGGCCTCGATCGCAGCTTCGTCGATGAAGCTGGCGTAGGCATTACCGATCTTGCTGTTCGGATCCTTCGCCTGCTCTTCGATGATCGTCCTGGTGCGCTCCTTCGACAGGTCATCGAGCACGTTGAACATCCCATAGCGGGCCTTGTCGGCGGGGATCGGCGTGTTCCTCGCCCAGATCCCGTTGGCAAATTCGAAGAAATCGTCACCCGGAGCAACGGCCTTGTCCATCCCCTCCGTGTCGAAACCGAAAGTGCCGTACTGAGGCTTGGGTGCCGGCGTGGCTTCGGGAATCACTGCAGCCGCGGCAGGCGGCGGTGGAGGCGGAGCGGGCGGCGCCTGCGTGGCGCATCCAACGAGCGCGGTCGAAACCAGAGCAAGCGCGAAGACTCTCAGCATCACTATCCCCTCCTGATACCTATCTTTTGTAAGCCTGGATCGGGGTTCGCAAGAGAGGCTACCGGCAATCGACGGCTGCGCGGAATTGGGCTGCGAACGAACGCGCTCATGCTTCGTCTCGAAGCTGCCCGCGCTGGCGCCAGCGGCTGTGCGACCAGAACCGCCAGACAAGCGACGCTGTAACGTAGCCGAATGCGGCAAGCGTCACGGCGATCGTTAGAATGCCGATAGCGATCGGGCCCGAGGCATGATGAAGCCAGAACAGCATTCGGCCAATCTCGCTCGAGAAGCGCGCTGCGGCGGCTTGGTCGACCAGCTGTCCATCATGATGCAGTTCCCACGAACCGATCCGGTAGGCCGCATAATACATGGGCGGAATCGTGATCGGATTGATGACGAGCGTGCAAATCGCGGCGACGGCGACGTTGGCCCGAGTCGGAATCGCCACGAGCGCCGCAATGATCGTGTGCATGAAAGGGATGACTACGGCGACGAACAGCCCCACCGCCACCCCGCGTGGAACCGAGCGCCGACTTATCCGCCATAGAGAGGGATGAGAAAGATGGGACGCGAATGGACGCAGCAGCCGGTATTCGTGGACCGTGTCGCGCCGCGGGATGTGACGAGTCAGCCACTCGAAGCGGCCGGTGCCTGCGTCCGGCTCAGGCATTGTGCCGGAGCAAGCGCTGCTGTTCGCGCTTCCAGTCCCGCTCCTTCATCGTCTCACGCTTGTCGTGCACCTTCTTGCCCCGCGCCAGCGCCAACTCGATCTTCGCGCGCCCGGTGCCGTTGAAGTAGATCGACAGAGGGACGAGCGTCAGACCCTGGCGCGTCACAGCGCCTTGCAGCTTGGCGATTTCTCGGTTCCGGAGCAACAGCTTCCGCTGTCGCCGTGGCTCGTGGTTCAGGCGATTCCCATGACTGTATTCAGGGATGTGGCTGTTGATCAACCACACCTCGTCGCCTTCGACGGTGGCATAGCTCTCGGCGATCGAGCCTTCACCGTTGCGGAGGGATTTCACCTCCGTGCCGGTCAGCTGGATGCCGGCCTCAAACCGTTCCTCGACGAAATAGTCGAAGCGCGCGCGCCGGTTCTCGGCGACGACCTTCTGCTTGTCGAACGGTTGCGGGAGTGGCTTGGCCATGAGGCTTAAATAAGACCTGCATGCTCCAATGCAGCATCCACGGCGCTTTTTGATGCGTCCGATGCTTCCACCAGCGGCAGTCGAAGGTCGGCCGGAAAATGGTTCTTCAGCCGCGTCAGCGCATATTTTGTCGGAGCTGGCGAAGCGTCCGTGAATAGTGCGGCGTGAAGCGGGTAAAGCTTGTCCTGGAGCGAAAGCGCATCGTCCCAGCGTCCCTCCCGCGTCGCTTTCTGGAAATCCGAGCACAGCTTTGGCGCCACATTCGCCGTCACCGAAATGCAGCCGACGCCTCCCATTGCGTTGAAACCGAGCGCCATATCGTCGTTGCCGGACAGCTGGATGAAATCTTCGCCACAGGCGAGCCGTTGAGCCGTCACGCGCGCGAGGTTTCCAGTTGCATCCTTGATCGCGGCGATCCGGGGATGGGCGGAGATTTCTCCAAGGGTTTCCACCGAGATGTCGGCGACCGTCCTTGAGGGTACATTGTATACCACGATCGGCAATGGAGACGCTTCGGCGATTGCGGTGAAATGCGCAGCAAGGCCCGCCTGGTTCGGTTTGTTGTAATAAGGCACGACGACCAGCACAGCGTCGGCGCCGACGTCCGCCGCGATGCGTGCTCGCTCGATCGAGGCCGCCGTGTCGTAGGTGCCGCAGCCAGCAATCACCGGCACCCTGCCCTTCGCGGTTTCGACCGCGATTGCGATTACCAGCCGGTGCTCATCGCTATCGAGCGTCGCCACCTCGCCCGTGGTTCCGCATGGAACGAGCCCGTTCGACCCTTCGGAGATCTGCCATTCGACGAATTCGCGGAATGTGTCCTCGGCGACACGCCCTCCCGAAAAGGGGGTCACCAGCGCCGGGATCGAGCCGAAAAACATGAACTTAACTCCCGAAATCGCGAGTTTTTCTGTGGACAAGTGGGCCGCGTTCAGTGGCTGATAAGGAGGGGCGTGCCAATATGTCCAGCATGTGGCGAATGGCTGGATTGGTCCCCGTCCTGCTGGCGACCGCGCCGTTGAGTTCGGCGCAATATGCCGCGCCCACGACCTATACTGCCGCACCTTCTGCGCCGAGCGTCGCTTATTCGCTCGATCAGTGGCGCCGACTTCGCCAGAGCGACAATTACAGCTTTGCCGACTACGCATCCTTCCTAATCGCCAATCCCGACTGGCCGGACTCCGCAAAGATGCGGCGGTGGGCGGAAAAGGCGATGCACTCGGGCGAGAATCCTTCGACCGTCATGGCTTTCTTCGCCAAGGACAAGCCCGCGACGGGCAACGGTTGGGCGCGCCTGACCGACGCCTATGCAGCAAGCGGACGAGCAGCCGATGCGCTCAGTGCTTCCCGCGAGGCCTGGGCGTCGTCCGATCTCAGCGACGACGATGCGAGAGCGATCTGGGCGCGGTATGGTGCTAGCTTCACCCGAGCTGACCACGACCGGCGAATCAACTCGCTGCTATTCGACAAGAAGCCCGACGAAGCCTCGCGCTTCCTTCCCTATGCGAGCCCTGAGCGTCAGGCCGCTTTCGGTGCGCGGATCGCAATGCAGCAGGAACTCGTCTGACGCCGAAACGCAATATCACGCAGTGATGTCCAGCGTGACGACGGATGCGGGCCTGATGATGGATCGTGCCCGCTACCTGCGCGATCATCATTCTGCCGATGCGGCCGAAGACCTAGGCGCGCGCAGTCACCACTTCACCTACAAGCCGGCGGATCTGGAGCGCTTCTACGACATGCTGCTCCTGCTTGCCGGCGACGCGGCGAGCGATCGCCAATGGGATAACGTCTACAACATCACGCGCCAGATCGATGATGCTCTGCCTCCGGGACAATCGGTCGCGGACCAGCCCTACGTGGTTCGGGACGACTACACGTCGCTCGTTTGGCTCGGCGGAAGCGTGGCGCTGCAGCGGATGCGCCAGCCTCAGAGCGCGCTCAGCATGTTCGACCGCTACGCCAGAGCGGGTCGCTCGCTCCAGGTGCAGACCAAGGGCGACTATTGGGCCGGACGGGCAGCGCTGAGCGCCGGGAGCTTCCAGACCTCGAGCTCTTATTTCCAGCGCGCCGCCGCCTATCCGGATCTCTTCTACGGCCAACTCGCGCTCGAGCGCCTGGGACGCGCAGTTCCACCTCCGCCCGCAGCCCTTCCACAGTATACGACGACCTCGGTGCAACTTGCAGCGTTCGACAGCCGCCGCCTCGTCCAGGCACTTCGGCTGCTCGGCCAGCAGCAGCGCTCGACTGAGCAGGCGCTGTTCGTTCGAGCGCTTGCCGAATCGCTAAATACTGACGTCGACCGCAACCTTGCGCTACAGCTGGCGCAGCAACTCGGGCGGCAGGACTTGCCGGTGTGGGTCGCGCGGATGGCCCGCATCAAGGGCGACAGCTTCTACGTGCGGCAGGCCTATCCCTATTTGTCGGCCTCGGTCTCGAACAGCATGTGGTCCCTCGCAAACGGGATCAGCCGGCAGGAAAGCTCCTTCGATCCCTACGCAATCAGCCATGCCGGTGCGCGCGGGTTAATGCAGCTGATGCCGGGAACGGCGCGCGATCAGGCGGCGAAGATGGGGATCGGCTACGACGGCTACCGCCTGATCACCGATCCCAATTACAACGTGTCGATCGGCTCAGCGTACTTCCAGCACATGCTCGATGTCTGGAACGGCAACGTGCCGCTCGCGGTCGCCAGCTACAACGCGGGATCCGGGAACGCGAGCAAGTGGGTGCGCCAGTACGGCGATCCCCGCGGCGGCGTCGACGTAGTCGCATGGATCGAGGCAATCCCCTACGACGAGACACGCGGTTACGTGCAGCGGGTGATCGAGAACAGCGTCGTCTATGATTCCATGCGCTCGGCGCAGCCACAGAAGACGGCGCTTCACGTCTCGCGCTATCTTGGGAAGGACCAGCCAGGCTGATAATCGGCCCGCATGGCAGATCGCTACATCACTCCGGAGGGACTGGCGCACATCCGAGCCGAATATGATGACCTCTTCGGCATCGAGCGTCCGAAGATCGTCGAAACCGTCTCTTGGGCGGCATCGCTCGGCGACCGGTCGGAAAACGCCGATTACATCTACGGGAAGCGACGGCTACGCGAAATCGACCGGAGGCTCGGTTACCTCGCTCGCATCATGAAGGAAGCGAAGGTCGTCGATCCAGCGAAACAGGAAGCGCGAGACCAGGTTCGCTTCGGTGCGACGGTCGAGCTTGCCGACGAAGACGGCAATCGCCGCACGCTGACCATCGTCGGCGATGACGAGGCGGAGGCATCAGCGGGGCGCATCGGGTGGAGCGCTCCGGTCGCACGCGCGCTGATCGGCGCGAGGATCGGCGACGAGCGGATCGTGCGCCTCCCCGTGGGCGAGAAGAGCTACGAGATCATGGACATCCGCTATCCCGGATAGCGGCAGCCCTTATTCCTGAGCGACGACCTTTGCCGGATCGACCTTGGCCGCTACCGGCGCCGCATCGCCTACGATGCGGATACTCAGCTCCTTGAGCTGCTTCGGCATGACCTCCGACGGCGCGTTCATCATCAGGTCTTCCGCCTTTTGATTCATCGGGAAGAGGATGACCTCGCGGATGTTGGGTTCATCGGCCAGCAGCATGACGATTCGGTCGATGCCAGGCGCCGAACCGCCGTGCGGCGGAGCGCCGAACTTGAACGCGTTGATCATGCCGGCGAAGTTCGTGTCGACCTCGGCGCTCGTGTAGCCGGCGATCGCGAACGCCTTGTACATGATGTCAGGCCGGTGGTTCCGGATCGCGCCCGAGCTCAGCTCCACGCCGTTGCAAACAATGTCATACTGCCAAGCAAGGATATCGAGCGGGTCCTTCGACTCCAGCGCCTCCATACCACCCTGCGGCATCGAGAAGGGGTTGTGGCTGAAGTCGATCTTGCTCTGCTCGTCGTTGAACTCGAACATTGGGAAATCAACGATCCAGCAGAAGCGGAATGAGCCCTTCTCCAGAAGGTCGAGTTGCTCGGCTACCCGGGTACGGGCTGCGCCGGCGAGCCTCACTGCATCCTCCTCCTTGCCAGCAGCGAAGAAAATGCCGTCGTCCAGTCCTAGTCCCATTACCTCGGCGATTCGGTTCATGCCCTCCTCGCCGTGATTCTTGGCGATCGGCCCACCCCACTCGCCGCCCTTCCGAGTCGCATAGCCGAGGCCCGCGAATCCTTCGCTGCGAGCCCATTCGTTCATGTCGTCGAAGAACTTGCGGCTCTTCTCAGCAGTGCCGGGGGCTGGGACAGCGCGAACGACGGCGCCCTTCTCGACCAGACCCGCGAACAGACCGAAACCCGAGTTTTTGAAATGCTCGGATACATCGGTGATCAGGAGCGGATTACGAAGATCCGGCTTGTCGGAACCGTACTTTAGCAACGCTTCTTTATATGGGATGCGAGGATACTCGCCTGCGGGAGTCACACTCTTCCCGTTGGCGAATTCTTCGAACACACCCGACAGGACCGGCTCGATCGCAGCGAAGACGTCGTCCTGCGTCACGAAGCTCATTTCAAAGTCGAGCTGGTAGAATTCGCCTGGGCTGCGATCGGCGCGCGCGTCCTCGTCGCGGAAGCAGGGAGCGATCTGAAAATAGCGGTCGAAGCCCGCGACCATGATCAGCTGCTTGAACATCTGCGGCGCCTGCGGAAGCGCGTAGAACTTCCCGGGATGCACGCGGCTCGGGACGAGATAGTCGCGCGCGCCTTCGGGCGAGCTGGCGGTCAGGATCGGTGTCTGGAACTCGGTAAAGCCCTGGTCGATCATCCGCCGCCGGATCGAGGCGATAACCGCCGAGCGAAGCATGATGTTGGCGTGCACCTGCTCGCGCCTGAGATCGAGGTAGCGGTACTTGAGCCGGATCTCTTCGGGATAATCCTGCTCGCCGAAGACCGGCATCGGCAGTTCCGCAGCCGCCGACTGAACCGTCACCATGCCCGCGTCGACTTCGAGCTCACCCGTGGCGAGGTTCGGGTTCACCGTCTCTTTCGAGCGGGCGACTACCTTCCCTTCGACCGTCACCACCAATTCCACGCGAACTCGATCGAGCGTCTTGAATGCGGGCAACTCAGTATCGGCAACGACCTGGGTGATTCCGTAATGATCGCGCAGGTCGACGAAGAGCAGGTGGCCATGGTCACGCTTGCGGTGGACCCAACCCGAGAGGCGGACGGTGTCGCCGACGTTGCGTGCGCGCAGCTCTGCGCAGGTGTGGGTGCGATAGGCGTGCATTGGGAATGTCGGCCTTCTGGTTTGAAAATGGCTGGAAAAGCGCGCGCCGCGCTTCACTTCCCACTCTCTTTTTGTCAACCCGCGAAGGCGGGGCTATGGGCCACGCAAACTCATGCGTATTCATCCACTGATTACCAAGACCGAAGACCTCAAGGCCCTCGTCGACCAACTCTCCGACCAGCCCTTCGTCGCTGTGGACACCGAGTTCATGCGCGAAAATACCTACTGGCCGGACCTCTGTCTGATTCAGGTCGCGAGCAGCGAAGAGGCGGCCGCGATCGATCCGAAAGCAGAAGGAATCGAGCTTAAATCGCTTCTCGAGCTCTTCGTGCATAACGAGGCGGTTCTGAAAGTCTTCCATGCCGGCGGGCAGGATCTCGAGATTATCCACAATCTTACGGGCAAGGTTCCCCACCCCCTGTTCGACACACAGATCGCTGCAATGGCGCTCGGGCATGGCGAGCAAATCGGTTATTCGAACCTGATCGAAAGCCTGCTGGGCCACAGCCTCGACAAAGGTGCGCGCTTCACGGACTGGAGCCGCCGCCCGCTCGACAAGCGTCAGATCGACTATGCGATCGCCGACGTCACTCACCTCGCGGCGGTGTTTCCGCGGATGGTCGAAAAGCTGAAGAAGACCGGGCGCGGCGCGTGGCTGGATGAGGAAATGGAACGTTTAGCAGACCCATCGAGCTTCGCCTTTCCGCCCGAAGACGCGTGGAAACGCCTCAAGCTGCCAAGCCGCAATCCCGCAGTCCTCGGGCGCCTCAAGGCGCTGGCGGCCTGGCGCGAAACCGAAGCGCGCTCGAAGAACCTGCCGCGCGGCCAAATCATCAAGGATGACACGCTGAACGAGATCGTTCTGCATCCTCCAAAGGCGCAGGATGATCTCGGAAAGGTCCGCGGCCTGTCCGCTGGCTGGAGGACAAACGACATCGGCGGTCGACTGATGGCCGCGCTCGCCGCCGCCAAGGCGCTTGATCAGGCCGAGATGCCTGACCGTGAACCGAGGCGGCCTGGCCTCACCAAGGACGGGGCGCTGGTCAGCGATCTTCTCAAGCTCCTGCTCAAGATCCGTGCAAAGGAGTCAGGCGTCGCCGCTCGGTTGATCGCCCGGTCGGACGATCTGGAGGCATTAGCGGCAGGAGTCCGCAAGAACATCAATATCCTTCACGGCTGGCGCTATGAGCAGTTCGGCAAGGATGCCCTGGATTTGGTCGAAGGCCGCCTCGCCTTCGCCATTGAGAACGGCAAGTTAAAGATGAGCCGGATTCTTCAGGAGCAGCAGGAGACAGTGGATGCGTAAAATCCTTCTTTTCGCTCCGGGGCTGCTCGCGGCCTGTTCGACAGCTCCCGCCGCACCCATCGTCCACGGTCAGACCCCGGGCCACACCTGCATGACGGACGGCACGGATCAATTCGTTGGCGAGGTGCGCACGGACAAGGTCGCTGCGGCAATCAAGCACGTCTCGCATGCGGCCGTCCTGCGCTGGGCACCGCCGGGCGTCATGCTGACGATGGACTATCGCGAGGACCGCGTGACCGTGCACCTCGACGCCGCAAACAAAATTACCGAAATCCGCTGCGGCTAGGCCGCTTCGCCGATCATCCTCGCTTCTGCCAGCGCTCGCCGGACCGTCGGCAGCGAAAGACGAGCGCGCTCCGCGATCGCGAATCGATCCACGGCTTCGACCGCACGCTCGGCGCACCAATAATCGCGGTGAAGGCGATCGGTCATGAACCGTAGCGCATCAGGCGGAATGTGAAGACCGCGATCGGCGAAATGAAGCTGGATCAATGCCCCGAACAGCGCATCATCAGGGTGATTGATCGCCGTCACCGGCGTGACCGCGAGACGTGTCTTCAAGTCCGGCAGCGCCGGAGCCCAGGCTGGCGGCGCCTGGTCCGATACCATCACCAGCGGGCGTCCCGTGTCCTGTGCCTGGTTCCACGCATGGAACAGATCCTCCTCGTCACGCTGATCGGCCTCGTCGAAGAGGCGCCCGCCGACGCGCTCGACGAAGCTCCGAGCGAGCAAGGTGCGGCCTGACCTGCGCGGCCCTGTCAGCAGCGTCGCCTTGACGGGCCACATGCTCCACTTGCGCAAGTGGTCGAACGCATCGCGATTCGCATCGGATAAGATGAACCTGGCGTCGCCTTCATTGTGGGGCCAGTCGAGCGGAAGCGCGATCTGGTCCGGCCCCTGCTTCATTGCTCTGCGCCGGCCGTCTGGTTGGCTGCCGGCTGGGCCGGAGCGGGCTTTGCCGGCGCTGGCTGCGGCGCCGGCGTCGGCTGCGCTGCCGTCGGAGTCGACGGAAGCGACGGCGGCTTGTCCGTAGCGGAGTGAATACGCACGACCGTCCCGCCGAAATCGACGACCCAACCTCGAGCCTTCAACGCTCCAGCGAGTTGGGCAACGGTTCCGCGGTAGGCGACCAGCACGTAGCTTGTGCCGCCCGGATTGATCTGCTGCGGAGTCGCCGAGGTCACGCCCGGCAGCGTCCGAAGATGCGCCATCGCAAAATTGTAGAAGACGACGTCATTGCCGGTGACTTGCACCTGATAGGCATTCACCACGTTCACCGGCTTCGGCGTCGCAATGGGGAGAGGCTCCTGTGTCGGCGGCTGGGGAGTATTGAGGGACGGATCGCGCGACAAGCGGCCATCGGCGAGCGCTTGAGCAAAGATTCCGTCAATCCGCTGTGCGCCTTGCGCCATCATCGCGGGGATCGCATCGCTATTCGGCGCTGTGAGCGTGAAACCTCCGACCACTTCATTGTCGGGGCCATGCCGAGCGATAAACCGGGCCACGGCGGGGCCTCCCGGATAGGCATGCTGGAGCTGGACTTCGGCAACGAGGATGTCCTGTGCATCATACATGTCGAGCAACGCGCGCCACCAGCCTCGGCCGGGTCGAGTTGTTTGTGCAGCATTCAACAGCAGCGGATCCGCGCCCATGCCACTGACGCGCACATAGTTGATCGGGGTCTGTGCGGTCCGGAACTGCGCCCAGGCGCGCTGCCAGGCGTTGCGGAGCTCGAGGCTCGTTTCCGTGCCGCCAGTGACGATGACAGGGATGAGAAGCATCGGCACCGAATGTTCGGTAACCTGAGCTCCCTCGACGCCAAGGAAGGGGGCCGACTTACCGCGGTCGAATTCGACGCTCAAATCGGCGATGTATCGGTTCGGCCCGATCTGCTCTCGATCTACATTAATGGAGGTCACGATCTGATCAAGCGTTCCGTCGGGCAGGTTCGGCGCCTGGTTCGCCGGCGCATTGTGCATTTTCGCCCACAGCAGCCGGAACGCCTGGCGCTGCGCGAGCCGCCAACCACCAAGCCGTGCCGTCTGCGCGTCCTGCGCTGTGACATTCACGTGCAGCCCGCCGATCTCGAGGGTGTTCGAGGTGTCGAGCGGAAGGATGCCGCGGTCGGTGCTCTCCAGCTGGGCGTAGACGGCCACGCCGAACCCGAGGGCGGCGATCATTAGCAGCAGGGGAGCGAGAAGGCGGCGGCGGAGCATTCGTGCCGTCTTTTGGCGACAACGGCGTGGAAATCCAAGCGGCTTGTCTCTAGTGCCCGCGACAAATGAGCCAGAAGCCCCTCACATATGCCGATGCCGGCGTGTCGATCGATGCCGGAAATGCGCTGGTGAAGGCGATCGGGCCGCTCGCCCGTTCAACCGCTCGGGCGGGTGCGAATGCGGAGCTTGGAGGCTTCGGCGGCTTCTTCGACCTCAAGGCGGCAGGCTATTCCGATCCACTCCTGGTCGCCGCCAACGACGGAGTCGGAACCAAGCTCAAGCTGGCGATCGAGACCGGCCGACACGATGGCGTCGGCATCGATCTCGTCGCCATGTGTGCCAACGACCTAATCGTCCAAGGCGCCGAACCGCTGTTCTTCCTCGACTATTATGCGACCGGAAAGCTCGAAAATGACGTGGCTGCCGGGGTGGTGGCATCGATCGCCGAAGGCTGCCGCCAGGCCGGATGCGCGCTGATCGGAGGCGAGACTGCGGAAATGCCGGGCATGTATTCAGCCGGAGATTACGACCTTGCCGGCTTCTGCGTTGGCGCGGTCGATCGGGACAAGGTCCTGACCGGATCGGAAATCAGGGCCGGCGACATCGTGCTCGGCCTCTCCAGCTCCGGCGTACATTCCAACGGCTTCTCGCTCGTTCGCCGGATCATCGAGCAGGAACATTGGGACCTTTCCGAAAGACTGCCGGAGCAAGGCGACCGGACCTTGGCGGAAGTGTTGCTTGAGCCGACCCGGATTTACGTTCGCGCACTGCTGCCGCCGGTCCAGAACCGGCGAATCAAGGGACTTGCCCATATTACCGGCGGCGGACTTCTCGAGAATATTCCAAGGGTTCTACCGGAAAATTGCCACGCCGTGGTTGACGCAGACCGCTGGGACCTGCCGCCGATCTTCACCTTGCTCCAGCGGGGCGGAAGCATCACCTGTGAGGAAATGGCGCGAACCTTCAACTGCGGCATCGGGATGGCCGTTATCGTGTCGCCGGACGCAGCCACCGAAGTCGCAAGCCTGCTCGAAGGGGCAGGCGAATTCGGCCTTCGCGGTCGGGCGCATCGAGGAAGGACCAAGCGGCTGCACGGTCTCCGGGCAGGTCGGCACCTGGAACTCCCAGAAGGAATGGTCCGCGACGCACAATGCGTGACCCGAGGCGCGTTGCCATTCTCATCTCCGGTCGCGGCAGCAATATGCGCGCTCTTGCCGGGCAGGCGCAAAATTACTCGGTTGTTCTCGTTGCCTCGAACAAGCCCGAAGCCCGCGGCCTCGAATGGGCGTGCGAGCGCGGGCTTCCTACCTGGGCGAGCGCCAGTAAAGGCGTCGCTCGTGAGGAATATGATCGCATGCTCTCCGAGACGCTGGAGCAACGGGACGTCGGCACGATCGCTCTCGCGGGCTTCATGCGGATCCTCTCGCCATGGTTCGTCGACCATTGGGCTGGGCGCATCGTCAACATCCATCCTTCCCTGCTCCCCAATTATCGCGGCCTCGACACCCACTCGCGAGCGATCGAGGCAGGCGATTCCGTCAGCGGATGCTCTGTCCACATCGTCACCGAAGAGCTGGATGCCGGGGAAGTGCTTGGCCAGGCGGAGGTCGCGATCATGCCCGACGATACGCCCGAGAGTCTCGAACAGCGCGTGCTCGCAGCCGAACATCAGCTATACCCCGCCGTCCTCAATGAGTTCGTACTGAGATGACCGACCCGCTCACCAGGATCCGCGAAGCCGCGCTCAAGCTGCCCGAAACTGAGGAACGCCTGTCGCACGGTCAGCAGACGTTTTTCGTCGCCGGCAAGCAATTCGCCCAATTCCGCGACAACCATCATGGAGACGGGAAGACGGTAGTCTGCGTCCGAATCAGCAGTCTCGACGAGCAGGCCATGCTGCTCGAGGCGAACCCTGAAACCTATTCCAAGCCGGCCTACCTGCCGAGCTGGATATCGATCAATCTCGCTGGCGGCGGCGACTGGGACCATGTCGCCGACCGGATTGCGGAAAGCTGGGAGCTTGCGGCGCCGCGGCGCTTGCTTGAGGCAGGCGGACGATGAGCGAAACCGAATCGCAGCGCCAGCGCCGTCGCTGGGTAACCTTTGGCGAGCTGATCGCGCTCGCCGCGCTGATCGTCTCCGCAGTGGGGGTCTGGATTAGCTGGAAGAGCAACGGCAACGAGAAGCCGACCAAGGTCGTGGTCGAACAACGCCAAAACGTTCCGCTCACCTTGCGCGGCAAGAGGGAGGACGACGGCGAAAGGCTGGAGATCAGCCCTGTCGAACCGACTCACGCCCTCGAATCGCTCACGATCACACTGCCCGGCGCATCTGCGATCGAAGTCGGAAGCGACGGTGTTGTCGATTCAAATGATGTGGCGGCGGCGCTCAAGGGCCACGAAACTGAGCCGAAGGATCGTCCGCTCAGCGTCCAGACGCGCGTGACAGCTCATTACGTCGAAGCCGGCAAAGAGAAGACCGCCTCTGCCACCTACACGTTGCGCTATGTGTGGAGAGGCGGTGGTCTGTTCGGCGGGCGATCGCTGCATTTCTTGGGCCTCAGTCGCTAAGGCTGGACAGCCGCGCCGCGATGTGCGGCATTAGGCGCAATGTTCAACTGGGAGTTCATCAGCTCTGCGGCGATCTTCCTCGCGGATGCCGCGACGATCATCCGCGCCTTGTTGCGACCTCACCGTGAACCGGCCGCGCGCCTCGCTTGGATCATAGCCGTGCTGTTGCTGCCGGTCGTCGGTGTCTTTCTGTACCTGCTGCTCGGCGAGGCACGCATCAGTTCAGGACGAAGAAGACGAGGACGCGAGATCAACGCTCGGCTCCCGCGTCCGGCGGGAAACTACGACTGTCCTCATGAAAAAGTGGGGGGGGCCCATTGGGCCGCCTTCGCCCTCGCCCGCACGGTCAATCACCTCGACCCAACCTGCAACAACAGCGCCCGCCTCGCGCACGACAGCAACGCCGCCATCGATGAGATGATCGCGGACATCGATACGGCGCGGGAGACCGTCCACGGGTGCTTCTACATTTGGCTCGCCGACAACAACGGGCTGAAGCTGAAGGATGCCTTCATCAGGGCCGCAGGGCGCCGCGTTCACGTGCGGCTCCTGGCGGACGCGCTTGGCTCGCGCCGCCTCATCAGGTCGGATCACTGGCGCGAGATGCGCGACGCCGGATGCGAGGTTAGGGTCGCCCTCCCCGTCGGCAACCCGCTGTGGACTGCGATCCGCGGCCGCGTCGACCTCCGCAATCACCGCAAATCGATGATCGTCGACAATCGAATCGCCTGGTGCGGCAGCCAGAACGCCGCCGACCCCGAGTTCCGGATCAAGGCCAAATACGCCCCGTGGGTCGACATCATGAGCCGGTGGGAAGGTGCCGTGGCACAGCAGTGCCAGTATCTGTTCGTCTCGGACTGGATCGCAGAAGGCGGCGACGAGATCGGCGACTTGCTGACCGCACCGACGCCTGAAGGTCAAGGTGCCGTCGTCGCTCAGGTGCTCGGCACCGGGCCGACGGCCGAATTCGACGCGATGCCGGCCTGCTTCTCCGAGCTCATCCACTCGGCGCGAGACGAGCTGGTGGTGACGACGCCCTATTTCATTCCCGATGAGCAGTTGCTGTTCGCCCTCACGTCAGCGGCACGACGCTGCGTCCGAACGGTGATCCTCTTCCCGAAGCGGAACGACAGCCGGATCGTCGCCGCGTCGAGCCGCAGCTATTACAAGGACCTGATCGACGCGGGCGCCGAGATCTACGAATTCCGCCCGGGCCTCCTCCACGCCAAGACGATGGTTGTCGACTGCGCCGTCGGACTAATCGGAAGCGCGAACCTCGACCGCCGCAGCTTCGAGCTCAATTTCGAGAACAATATTCTGTTCGAGGATCCGGCTTTCGCCATGGCCGTCCGCGACCGACAGGACGAATATCTCTCCCAGTGCGATCGCGTGACGGCCGCGGATGTGGCCAGTTACAGCATCATCTTGCGGCTCTGGCAGAATCTTCTAGCGACTTCAGCCCGATGCTCTGATCGAGCATCGCGTGAGGGCGTTAGCCGACGATCTCTTCGGGCTTGAAGAAGAAGTCGATCTCGATCTTCGAGTTCTCGTCGCTGTCGGAACCGTGGACTGAATTCGCCTCGATCGATTCTGCGTAGCTCTTGCGGATCGTTCCTTCCGCGGCGTCGGCGGGATTGGTTGCGCCCATGACATCGCGGTTGCGCTTCACCGCATCCTCACCCTCGAGGATCTGAACCACGACCGGACCTGACGTCATGAAGGTGCAGAGGTCGTTGTAGAATGGCCGCTCCTTGTGGACGGCGTAAAAGCCTTCGGCCTGGTCGCGGGTCATGTGAATGCGCTTGGAAGCAACGACTCGAAGGCCGGCTTCCTCCAGCATCTTGGTCACTGCGCCCGTGAGGTTTCGGCGGGTCGCATCGGGCTTGATGATCGAAAAGGTGCGCGTCACGGCCATGACCGGGCGGTCTCCTGTATTGGGTTGGTTGGGATTTGCTGGGCCGCCTAGCGGTGCAGTCGCCGCGCGGCAAGCCTCACGCCTTTCTGGCCCATTTGCCGCTTTCCAGCGCCCAGTAGCGTCGCTCGAGCCCTTCCCTACCCGCCAGCAACTTCCACGCGAGCCGCGCATCCTCCAGCGTCGCATTGTCGAAGAGGAAGAAGCTGCGGTCATAGGACAGCGCGGCATCCCTCCAGACCCCGTCTGCTATCAGCATGTTGCGAGCGAGGTTTGGTGCATCGGGGCTGGTCGAAAGGAGAATGGGCTGGCGCGCATCTTCGGCGCCGCCGGCCACCGCGTGGGGAAGGAAGGTGACGGCTCCCTGATCCCACAGCATCCTTTCTAGTCGGGCTAGATAATTCTCATCCTCTGCAACGATCAAGAGTCGTCCGTCGGCGGCGAGCACCTTCTCCGCCAGACTGGCGATGACCCCTTCAGGAGCCGTGCCGGCGAGTTGGTAGAAATCGACCTGCACGGCCGCTCCAGTTCAGGCTTCCAGCACGTCCTCGACATATTGGTCGAGCAAACGGACGCCATAGCCCGTCGCACCCTTGTCATAGGTCGAGCTCGCCTTGTCGGACCAAGCCTTACCGGCCATGTCGATGTGCGCCCAGCGCGTTCCGTTCTCGATGAAACGCTGGATGAACTGCGCGGCGGTAATCGACCCGCCCTCGCGTGGACCGACGTTCTTCATGTCGGCAATCGGCGAATTGATCAGGCGGTCGAATGGCTCCGCGAGCGGCATGCGCCATAGCTTGTCACCCGATTCGTCGGCCGCCTTCAGCAACTCCCTCGCCAGCTCCTCATTGTTCGAAAATAGTCCGGCCCATTCATGGCCGAGGCTGATGAGGATCGCGCCGGTGAGTGTCGCTAGGTCAATAACGGTCTTCGGCTTGTAGTTGTGCTGCACATAGGCGACCGCGTCGGCGAGCACGAGCCTGCCCTCCGCGTCGGTGTTAATCACCTCGACCGTCTGCCCGGACAGCGTTGTAACGACGTCGCCCGGACGCTGGGCATTGCCTCCCGGCATGTTCTCGACGAGGCCGCAGATCCCGACGACGTTCGCCTTTGCCTTGCGGAGCGAAATCGCCTTGAACACGCCGGCAACCGCGCCGGCTCCACCCATGTCCCACTTCATCGCTTCCATGCCGGCGGCCGGCTTGATCGAGATGCCGCCCGTGTCGAACGTGACGCCCTTGCCGACGAACGCGGTTGGTTCGCCCGCACTGCCGCCGTTCCATTTCAGAATGAGCAGACGAGCTTCCCGCGCCGAACCCTGAGCCACGCCGAGCAGCGCGCCCATTCCGAGCTTCTCCATCTGCGCTCTGTTGAGGACCTCGATCTCGACCCCCGACCCTTCGAGCGATGCGCGGACGCGTTCGACAAAGCTCTCCGGATACATGATGTTCGCCGGCTCGGTGACGAGCTCACGGGTGAGCGATACGCCTTGAGCCACGGCCGCCCAGCGGCTGTCGTAGCGCTGCTGCGCACCGTCAGCGCCACCAACCACGACGACTTCTTCAAGCGTCGGCTTCTGATTGTCCTTGAGCTTCGTGCGATAACGGTCGTGCCGCCACGAGCGGAGCGCTGCCGCAAGGCCGGCACGGGCTGCGGCGTCGACGTCGTAGCCGAGTCCGCTGAGGTCGATGACGGCCCGCTTCTCACCGGAGGTCAATAGCCTGGCAGCGGCGGTGCCGCCGAGCTGCTCGGCCGCTTTGTCGGGGCTCGTTCCGACGCCGACGCCAACAATTAGGACACGCCGCGACGTGCCGCCTTCCTCGACGAACTGCTCCGATACTGCCGATGCCTCACCTTCGAAGCGTTGGCGGTCCAGCGCGGCGCCGACCGCCTGCTGCGCTGTTCCGAGCGACCCCAGGCTCTTCCGGTCCTTGCCCGCAATCGGCAGAACTAGAGCGAATTCTCCCGTAGGCCGGCTATCGGCGAAGCGAATTTCCATTTGTCCCTATTCCCTGAAGGCGAACGTTCGCGCTGCCTTTAGGATGCAAGTCCAACCTTGGCAAAGGAGCGGCGACAGGCTGCTCTGGGCGATTGTCGTCCCGAAGGAGAGGTGCGATAGGCGCTTGCCAAGGCACATCATTACGAGTGGGCGGGCGAGACAGCGTTGGCGGCGAGATTTGTCTGGTGGTCAGCGCTTCCGATGCTGATGACGATACCGGCAGCGGCGTCAGCGCAGGCCGCGCCGCGGGCACCGGCGTCCACTACTCCGGCCTCCCCTACGAATTCTCAGGATCAAATCGTCGAGTTCAGTGCCGAATCCGTCACTTATGACAGCGACGCCGATGTAGTGACCGCCGCGGGCGCGGTGCGCATGGACCGCGAGGGGAACTATCTCGCCGCGGACAAGGTGATCTGGAACCGCAAGACCGGCCAGGTCTACGCGCAGGGCAATGTCGTGCTGCTTACCCCGCAAGGCGATAAGCTCGTCGGCGATACCGTGCAGCTCACCGACACGCTGAAGGACGGAACCGTCAACGACCTGATGGTCGTCATGGAGAACGGGGCGAGGATCGCAGCCGCGCGCGGGACCCGCACGGGCAACCTCACCACGCTGGACAATGCGATTTATTCGCCCTGCCCCGTCACGACGTCGACAGGCTGTCCAAAGCGGCCGAGCTGGGCGATCACGGCGGCGAAGGTCATCGACGATCCGGACCACGAGCAGGTGCGGTTCATCGGCGGCCGGTTCCAGCTGTTCGGAATCACCCTGCCCCTGCTTCCAATCTTCAAAGTGAGCACGGGAAACGAGGGCGCAACTGGCTGGCTCGCTCCGGACTTCAGCATTTCGAGCAAGAAGGGGTTCGAAATCGCGGAGCCCTATCACTGGCAGATCGGGCCCAACCGCGACTTCACGCTGACTCCACATATCTACACAGGCGTCTTGCCGGCAATCGAGGCGAAGTACCGGCAACTCGACAAATGGGGAGCGTTTCAGATCGGTGGGTTCCTCACCTACGGAACGATCGAGAGCATCGATCCCGACGTCACGTCCACGAAGAAGGGCTTCCGCGCTTATTTCGAAGCCAACGGCAAGGCCCAGCTCGATCCCTACTGGAGCATCACCACGTCGCTCCGAGTCGCTTCGGACAAGACGATGACGCGGCGGTATGACATCACGAACGACGACCGCCTGCGCAACGTCATCAATGTCGAGCGGATCGACACGGATTCTTACATCACCATCGCCGGTTGGGCGTTCGAGGGTCTCCAGGAAGAAGACCGCCAGAAGCAGATCCCGATCGCCCTTCCGGCGATCGACGCGCGGTTCCGAATGGAGGATGTGCTCGGCGGCACGCTTCAATTGCAAGGTAACAGCCTGTCGATATTGAGGATCGAGGGCCAGGACACGCAGCGGGCCTTCGCGGCCGCGGAATGGGATCTCAGGCGGATCACTCCATGGGGTCAGCAGATCACGCTGACCGCCTACGGGCGGGGCGACGTCTATCATACCGACGACGCGGAAAGCACCACGGTCGCGATCTACAGCGGCACGGACGGCTGGCACACGAGGGCCATCGGGGCACTCGCGGCCGATGTCCAATGGCCGTTCATTGGCCCGTTATTCGGCGGCGTGCAACGCCTGGTTCCGCGGGTGCAGCTGGTGCTGACGCCGCATACTGAAAACCTCGACATCCCCAACGAGGACGCGAGGTCCATCGATCTCGAGGACGGCAACCTTTTCGCGCTCAACCGCTTCGCAGGCTACGATCGCTGGGAAGATGCTTCCCGCATCACCTACGGGTTCGATTGGTCGCTCGACCGGCCAAACCTCTCGATCGAAAGCACGATTGGTCAGAGCTACCGACTGGTAGACCGCGCGGACATCTTCCCCGAGGGAACGGGCCTGACCGATCGACTCTCTGACATCGTGGGAAGAACCAGCATTCGCTACGGACGGCTCCTCGAGCTCACGCATAGATACCGCATCGACAAGGACAATTTCGCGGTTCGGCGCAACGAGATCGATCTGACCATCGGCACGACCCAGACCTATGCGCAGATCGGCTATCTCAAGTTGAACCGCGACGTCGACCCAAGCATCGAAGACCTCAGAGACGTGGAGGAACTTCGCGTAGCAGGCCGAATCCTCCTAACCCGCTATTGGTCGATCTTCGGGGCGGCGGTCGTCGATCTTACTGATGCGAGTGAGGATCCACTGTCGACCGCCGACGGCTGGGAGCCGGTCCGCGACCGTCTCGGGATCCAGTACGAAGACGATTGCTTGCAGATTGGACTTACGTGGAAGCGCGACTATGAGCGCATCGGCACCTTCCGCGCTGGCAACAGCATCGGAGTTCACTTGGCATTGAAGGGCATTGGCCGCTAAGGCTGCGTTCAGCGGGCTTGAATAAACGGCGATGACCGCAGCAGGCTGCAAATCAAGGGAATTTTGAAAATCGTGGCACGAGCTTTCCGACTGAATTCCACGCGCACCATGATTGCGAGCGGCGCCATCCTGCTCGGCGCTGCAAGCGGGGCCACCGCCCAGCAGGCTGACGATCAGCAGAACTCCCCGCCAATCAACAGCACCCAGTCACTTCACCTTCCCGAGAATCCGGAAGTTTTCGGCACTGCCATGCCCTCGGTCATCAAGGCGACGGCACTGGTCAACGGCGACGTCATCACGCAGACAGACGTCGACGAGCGCCTTGCGCTGCTTGCCATTGCGAACGGCAACGAAATCCCCGCTGACCAGGTGGACGCGCTCCGTCAGCAGGTCCTTCGCAACCTGATCGACGAAACGCTTCAGATCCAGGCGGCAAAGGACGACAAGATCGAGATCAAGCCTGCTGAGATCGACCGCACTGTCGCCCGTGTCGCCGCGGGCGTGAAGCAGACCCCGGATCAGCTGAAGGACTATCTGCTCCTCCACGGATCCTCGATCGCTTCAATGCGGCGGCAGATCCAAGGTGAGATCGCCTGGACCCGCCTGCAGCACGACAAGATCGAAAGCGGCGTCAGCGTCGGCGACGATGAAGTGAAGGCCGTTCTCGATCGCCTCAACGCATCGAAGGGCACAGAGGAGTATCGCGTCGGCGAGATTTTCCTGTCCGCAACGCCCTACACGCAGGACCAGACGCTCCAGAATGCGAGCAAAATCCTGGATCAGCTGAAAAACGGCGCCTCATTCGCCGGATACGCTCGTCAATATTCGGAAGCATCGACAGCGGCGGTAGGCGGCGACCTCGGCTGGGTCCGCCCGGAGCAGCTGCCCGCCCCACTCGCTGCGGCGCTCCGTAATATGACGCCGGGGACGATCAGCAATCCGATCCCTGTGCCGGGCGGCGTTTCCATCATTGCGGTGCAGGATACGCGCAAGATCCTGACGGCGGATCCGCGCGATGCGATCCTCAGCCTCAAGCAGGTTTCGATCACCTTCCCCAAGGGCACGACGCGTGATCAAGCAGAGCCGACGCTGGAGAAGTTTGCCAACGCGGCGAAGAGCATTGGCGGCTGTGGCGGCACTGACAAGATTGCTGCTGAATTCCACGGCGAGGTCGTGTCGAGCGACCAGGTCAAGATGCGCGATCTCCCAACGGCTCTTCAGCAGATGATGGTCCCGATGCAGGTCGGTCAGGCGACCCCGCCGTTCGGAACGATCGAGGAAGGCGTTCGCACGCTCGTGATCTGCGGCCGTGACCAGGCGGATTCGTCGGCTCCGACCTACGACGACATTTACAGCCAGCTCAACGAAGAGCGGGTGAACACCCGCGCGCGGCGGTATCTTGCCGATCTTCGCCGCGACGCGGTGATCGAATTCCGCTAATCGATCATTTCCGATAAGGGCGGCTTCCATGTCGGCCGCGCCGCCCAGCCCCCTTGCAGTTTCGCTTGGCGATCCAGCGGGGATCGGACCTGAAGTCATCGCAAAATGCTGGGATTCGCGCGATGAGTTCCAGTTGCTGCCATTCGTTGCGATCGGTGACCCGCGGTCAATCGCAGCGGTGTGGGATGGCCCGATCGAAATCATCGACGACCCCCGTCAGGCCGATTCGGCGTTCGACGTCGGCCTTCCGCTGATCCAGCTCAACGCGGCGGATGCCGACACGCCAGGGCATCCGAGTGTCGCCGGCGCCCACTGCTCACTCGATTCGCTCGAAATCGCGGTCGGGCTCGCGCGATCGGGCTCGGCCTCGGCAGTCGTGACGGGTCCCGTGGCAAAGGAGCAACTCTATTCCATCGGCTTCCAGCATCCAGGTCAGACCGAGTTTGTCGCGGAGCGATGCGGAATTGCCGCCGCGAACGTCGTCATGATGCTGGCTGGTCCCACGCTTCGGACGGTGCCGGTCACGACCCATCTGCCGCTTGCGGCCGTACCCGGCCAGCTTACCGCTGCGTTGATCGAATTGCGCGGACGTGCGGCGCTCAGAGGCCTTCAACGAAACTTTGGAATACCCGAGCCGCGGCTTGCCATATCAGGACTCAATCCCCACGCCGGTGAAGGCGGCCAGCTCGGCATCGAGGAGGTCGAAATCATCCAACCGGCGATCGCCGCGCTTGCGGCGGAAGGTTGGCGGGTGAGCGGTCCCCACCCCGCGGACACCATGTTTCACGAAAGTGCGCGCGCCAACTACGATGCGGCGCTCTGCATGTACCACGACCAGGCGCTGATCCCGATCAAGGCGCTGCACTTCCAGGACGCGGTCAACGTGACGCTGGGCCTTCCGATCGTCCGAACGGCGCCCGACCATGGCACCGCGTTCGACATTGCCGGGCTGGATCGGGCGGACCCGCGGCCGATGGCGGCGGCAATCCGCATGGCTGGACATAATGCCATGTTCCGCGCCGAGGCTCCTTGACCCCCGAACCGCTTCGCGACGTCATTGCACGGCACGGATTGAGCGCGAGCAAGGCGCTTGGCCAAAACTTTATCCTGGACCGGCAATTGCTCGGACGTATTGCTGCAATTCCTGGGAACTTGGAGGACGAGCGCGTCTATGAGGTCGGACCAGGTCCGGGCGGACTCACCCGGGCGCTCCTCGACGCAGGAGCACAGGTCACGGCGGTGGAACGAGACCGTCGCTGCATCCCGGCACTCGACGAGCTTCGTCACCAATTCGGTGACCGGCTCGAGTTGCTCGAGGCTGACGCGCTCGAAGTCGATGAACCGCAAGCGGTCGGCACGGGCGTCCACGTCGTGGCCAACCTCCCCTACAATGTTGGGACAGCACTGCTTCTCAAATGGCTTTCGGTCGATTGGCCGCCGTGGTGGCGATCGCTCACGCTCATGTTCCAGAAGGAGGTCGCCGAGCGGATCGTGGCGAGCCCCGGAAGCGACACCTACGGACGGCTCTCGGTTGCGGCGCAGTGGAGGTCCCGTCCGCGAATTGCGATGACGGTCAATCGTTCGGCTTTCGTGCCGCCGCCCAAAGTCACCTCCTCAATGGTTCACATTGTTCCTGGGGAGCAGCCCGAAGGAGTTTGTCCTACTGTCCTCGAAAAGCTTACGCAGGCGGCATTCGGTCAGCGGCGCAAGATGTTGCGCTCAAGTCTCAAGCAGATGCCTGGAGCCTTGGAAGCGGCGGAGACGCTGGGAATTGATACGCAGCGCCGCGCGGAGACAATCAGAGTCGCGGAATGGATGGAGCTGGCGAAGGCTCTCAGCTAACGCATCAGTCCTTCTTGGGCGTGTCCGGAGTCTTCGCTGCAGCGACAGTCGGCCCGCGGCTAATCGCAGAAGACAGCTGCGACGCTTGGGCACATCCCTTCGAGCCGCAGATCTGCTGAAGCTTCTGAAGATTTTCCTGCGCACGGGCAGTCGCACCCATCTCGACCATCGCCTCGCCCTGAACTGCGATCGCGTCCGGGTCGTTCGGTTCAATCAGAAGCGCCTTGTTCGTCATACGGATCGCCTTGCCGTAGAGATGCTGCTTCTCCGCCACTCGGGCGAGATCGACATAGGCCCAACGGTTGCGCGGATCGACGACGAGTGCCGTTTCGAGCGCGTTCTCCGCATCCTCCAGCTTGCCAGATGCAAGCGCTGTCTGGCCCTGATGCATCAGCTGGACCGACTTCGGCTGGATCTGGTCGTCGGACCGCTGGCCGGCAACCGGCGCCGCAAGCGCAATCGCGGCGAAGCCGGCGAACAGAAGACGCGGATAGGACTTCATCATTCTCTCCAATTCTCGCTCGCCGCCTAGCATGGACGGCGAAGCCGCGCGACGAAAAAGCCGTCGGTACGGTCGTGGCCTGGCGTCAACAGTCGCCCTGCTCCATCCGCACGCCCCGTACGAATGGGCGTTTCCTCACTAATCCACGATGAATGGCGCTGGAAGAAGCGCTCGATCTGCACTGCCCCTTCACGGGACAGCAGGGAGCAGACCGCGTAGACAAGCCGTCCTCCAGGCCGGACGAGTTCGGCGGCGATATCGAGCAGCCGCTCCTGAGCCTGGGTCAGACGGTCGAGTCCTCGGGTGTCAGGCGCCACCGCCCCTCTGGATTGCGGCGCCAAGTACCGCTTCCGGAACATGGTGCATCGACGAGGACGAGATGGCTGTTACCGCGCCAATCTTCGAGCTCTAACAGCTCATTGGGCTGGCTCAGCAATTGGGTATCGACAGCTGCGCCGGCGCGCTTGGCACGCGGAGCGAGCTTCGAAAGCCGTAGGCGGTTGCTATCGGTGGCGAGGATTGTCGCATCAGGAGCAAGGCCTGCAAGCGCCAGCGACTTGCCACCGGCGCCGGCGCAAAGGTCGATGATCCGCTCGCCGGCCGCAGGTTCGCAAGCGATCGCGATCAACTGGCTGCCCTCATCTTGCACCTCGACAAGGCCGCCCTCGAAGGCCGGATGGTCATCGATGCGACTGTCGGAAGGAAGGCGAATGCCGAATGGGCTGATCGGTGTCGGCGCCCCTCCCGGGAACGCACCGAGGAGGTCGTCGCGCGATGCCCTCGCTCCATTCACTCTGAGGTCGAGCGGTGCGCGTTCCAACAGTTGCCGCCACTCGTCTCGCGAAACGCGTGGCGAGAGCTCGGGACTGAGCCAAGCGGGAATCAGGCTCGCCTCGGCGGCGGCCTCATTTTCTTCCAGCGGATCCGGTCCCCGCGGCTGACCGAAGAGGTCCGATAGGGCGGGTTCGTCTTTCGTCAAACCCAACACTGCGGATCGACCACTCTCAGGTCGCTCCGCCGAGCGTCTGATGGCTCGGAACACGAGTTCGCGCACCGCTCGCCGGTCCTTCGAACCGGCATAGCGGCGATGCCTGAAATAGCGGGTAACAATCGCATCCGCCGGCGGGCCGTCTTCGCGCGCCGACACAATGACCTCGTCCAGCACTTCAATGACCGCCTGCAGGCGAGCGGCGGGGGTCATCGGTCAGCGGGTCGGGTAATTGGGTGCCTCGCGGGTGATCGTCACGTCGTGCACATGGCTCTCTGATAGGCCGGCGTTGGTGATCCGGACGAATCGCGCTCTCTTCTGAAGTTCAGCAATGGTCGTCGAGCCCGTGTACCCCATGGCCGCTTTCACGCCGCCGACCAGCTGATGGATGATCTCTCGAACAGGCCCCTTGTATGGAACCTGTCCTTCGATCCCCTCTGGGACGAGCTTCAGATGGTCCTTGATGTCCTGCTGGAAATAGCGGTCGGCCGAGCCTCGGGCCATGGCTCCAACAGATCCCATTCCGCGGTAGCTCTTGTAGCTACGTCCTTGATAAAGGAAGATTTCGCCGGGCGCCTCTTCGGTTCCGGCAAGGAGCGAGCCGACCATCACCGCCGACGCCCCGGCTGCGAGCGCCTTTGCTATGTCGCCGCTGGTGCGGATCCCACCGTCGGCGATGACCGGGACGCCGTTCGCTGCGCGCGCAGCGTCCATGACTGCGGTCAACTGGGGGACGCCGACACCGGCGACGATCCGCGTGGTGCAGATCGAGCCAGGGCCGATGCCGACCTTGATCGCGTCCGCTCCTGAAATCGGCGAGCGCCTTGGCGGCGTCCGCCGTGGCGACGTTACCGGCCACCACCTGGACCGAGTTGGAGACCGACTTCACGCGCTCGACCGCCTTGGCCACGTCCACATTGTGGCCGTGCGCAGTGTCGATAACGATGCAATCACAGCCAGCGTCGATCAGCGCTTGGGAGCGTTCGAAGCCCTTATCGCCGACCGTCGTTGCGGCCGCGACGCGCAGGCGGCCTTCGGCGTCCTTCGTAGCGAAGGGTGCGGCAACGGATTTCTCGATGTCCTTGACGGTGATCAGGCCGACGCAGTGATCTCCCTCGTCGACGACAAGGAGCTTCTCGATCCGACGCTGGTGGAGGATTCGCCGCGCCTCGGCCTCGGTCGTGCCGATCGGAACAGTCGCAAGATTCTCCTTCGTCATCAGTTCACTGACGCGCTGGCCGGGGTTTTCAGCGAACCGAACGTCGCGGTTAGTCAGGATCCCGCAGAGCTTGCCGGATTTCTCGACGATCGGGATTCCGCTGATCCGATGCGCCTTCATCAACTCGAGCGCCTCGGCGAGCGTCTGGTCGGGAGTCATCGTGATCGGATTGACGACCATTCCGCTCTCGAACCTTTTGACCTGGCGGACTGCGAAGGCCTGCTCTTCGATGCTCAGGTTTCGATGGAGGACGCCGATTCCGCCCAGCTGGGCAAGCGCGATCGCCATGTCGACCTCGGTCACCGTGTCCATCGCCGACGACAGGATCGGGATGTTGAGCGGGATTTCGCGGGTAAGGAACGTCTTTGGATCCGCCTGGCTCGGGAGCACAGTGGATTCGAGCGGTTGCAAGAGGACGTCGTCGAACGTTAGTCCGAGCCGGATATCAGCGGCGTCGTTAAGCTGGGCCATATCGGCCCATGACAGGCCCGGTGCAATTCGCCAAGCCTCGCTAGGCGTTAGCCCTCGCCAGCAAACGCTCAGCGGCATCGATGTGCATTCGCTCGATCATTTCGTTGCCGAAGCGCTCAGCGCCGCCGTGGAAAGCCTCGACGAGTGCCTTTGCCCGCTCGACCTCCGCCTCGCTCGGAGCGAAGGCGTAGTGGCAGGGCTCGATCTGATTGGGATGGATGAGGCTCTTGCCATCGAATCCGAGCTGCCGCCCTTCCGCTGCTTCCTTGAGGAAGCCGTCGGAGTCCTCGAGCTTGTTGAAGACGCCGTCGAACGCAGCGACCCCCGCGGCGCGCGCTGCCAAGACGATCAGCTGGAGAGCAGTCGAAATCGGCTCTCGCATCGCATCGAGAGGCAGGCGGAGATCTGCGCGAAGATCGTTCGTCCCAGCGATCAGGCCGGCTGTTTGTGGCGCAATCTCGGCCGCGGCGAGCACGCCCGCGGCGGTCTCAACCATCGCCAGCACGGGCTTGTCCACCGCCTCAGCGAAGTCGTGGGCCAGCTGCCCTGAAGTTGCACGGGGCAGGACAGCCAAGTCAGCCTTTGACCGCGCCACGGCGTCGATATCGAGCGAGTGCCATTCGGTGCCGACGCCATTCACTCGGATCGCGACTGGCATCGCCCAAGCGTTTGAAACCGCCTCGACCGCCGCATCGCGCGCCGCATCCTTGTCGCCCGGCCTAACCGCATCTTCAAGGTCGAGGACAACGAGATCAGCACCCGCTTCCTTCGCCCTGGCAATCGCGCGTGGGTTCGACGCGGGCAGGAAAAGCAGCGACCGCACGGCGAACAGGTCGATGTTCTTGTCGTTTTTCGCTTCCGATTGGACCATCACCGTCCCATCATGCCCTGATCCGGGGATAGCGGGGAAGAAAAATGCTTACGACGTTCGCGGCCGCCGTTGCGGTTCTAGTGCTTCTCTACGTGATGATGGGCGTCAAGATCGTCCGCCAGGGTTATCGTTATACGATCGAACATTTCGGCCGCTTCGTGCGCGTCGCCGAACCCGGATTCAATTACGTGACGCCATTCTTTTACCGGGTCGGCCGCCGCATCAACATGATGGAGCAGGTCCTCGAGATCCCCGGGCAGGAGATCATCACCAAGGACAACGCCATGGTCGCGGTCGACGGCGTGGTCTTCTTCCAGGTGCTCGACGCGGCCAAGGCGGCTTACGAGGTGTACGACCTCTATAGTGCAATCACCGCCCTCTCGACGACGAACCTGAGGACGGTGATGGGCTCGATGGACCTCGACGAGACCCTCTCGAGGCGCGACGAGATCAACGTCAAGCTCTTGTCGGTGGTCGATCAGGCGACGGAATCTTGGGGCGTGAAAATCACCCGCGTCGAGCTTCGCGACATCCGTCCGCCGCAGGACATCGTCAACGCGATGACCCGTCAGATGAAGGCGGAGCGCGAGAAGCGGGCGGTCATCCTCGAAGCGGAGGGCATGCGCCAGTCCGCGATCCTGAAAGCCGAAGGCGAGAAGCAGTCCGCGATCCTCCAGGCGGAGGGCGGCCGTGAAGCAGCGTTCCGCGAGGCCGAGGCGCGCGAGCGCGCGGCTCAAGCCGAAGCGACGGCCACGAAGGCAGTTAGTGATGCGATCGAGCAAGGCAGTGCGCAGGCGATCAATTATTTCATTGCCCAGAAGTATGTCGAAGCCGTTGCGGAGTTTGCTCGTTCCCCCAATGCCAAGACGATCTTGTTCCCGGTCGAAGCGACCCAACTCATTGGAACCTTGGGTGGAATCGGCGAGCTTGCGAAGGAAGCCATCGGGCGCGGTGCCCAGCCGCTGCCGCCCAAGCCAAAGCCACCCGCGAGCGTTCCTAAAGCAGGCGAGTGAGCGGCGTGCACCTCGACCCCGAATGGATGTGGCTGATCGGCGGCGTCGTCCTGCTGATTGCCGAGCTGATCGCGCCGGGATTCTTCCTGGTGTTTATCGGCGGAGCTGCCATCGCTACCGGCCTGGCCGCGCTGCTGCTGCCGCTCAGCCTGCCGCTTCAGTTCGCAATCTTCGCGGTCCTCGCCTTTCTTGCGGCACGGATCGGCGGCCGGCGCGCCTATTCGATGCGCTTCGACTATTCGTCGGATCCCTTGCTCAACGATCGGGCAAAGCGCCTGCTTGGCAAGGTTGTCGTCGTTAGCCAGCCGGTTGACGCCAATGGCGGTCGGGTTCGCGTCGGCGACAGCGAATGGTCAGCGCGCGGCGGCCCCGCACAGCCCGGTGAACGGGTTCGAATCGTCGACATCGACGGCAATTGCCTGAAGGTCGAGCCCGAGCACGTACTTCCGCCTCCGGCCTAGTTTGACGCGGACGTGGCGGGGGGTCTTGCCGCCTCTTTCTTGATGAAGGCGTAAATCTGGTCATCGAGGACGTTGAGCGGAACCGAGCCCAGCGCCAGGATCGCGTCATGGAAGCGGCGCTCGTCGAACTTCGGTCCAAGCATCGTTTCGGCGTCCTTGCGAAGCCGTAGGATCGTCAGTTCGCCTAGCTTGTACGCAAGCGCCTGGCCCGGCCAGCTGATGTAGCGGTCGACCTCGGTCTCGACCTCGTGCTGGGTCAGTGCGGTGTGACTAGCGAGATAATCGATCGCCTCCTGACGCGACCAGCCGTCCTGGTGGATGCCCGTATCGATCACGAGCCGCGCCGCGCGCCACATGTCGTAGCTGAGCTGGCCGAATTTCTCATAGGGCGTGCGGTAGATGCCGAGCTCGTCGCCCAGCCACTCGCTGTAAAGACCCCAGCCCTCGCCCATGCCCGAGAAATAGAGGTTTCGGCGGAAGGACGGCAGATCCTTCTGCTCCGAGGACAGTGCGAGCTGGAAGCTGTGCCCGGGCTCGCATTCATGGAGCGTGAGCACGGGGATGTTGTACAGCGGTCGCACCGGCAGATCGTAGGTGTTCATCATGCAATTCTCGAGGCCGCCGCGTCCGGACGTGTAGAAAGGCGCGAGGGCATCGGGCACTGGGATGACGCCGAACCGCTTGCGCGGGAGGAGGCCGAAGTGCTGGCCGATGACGCCGTCGACGCGCTTCGTGACATAGGCCGATACGCCAAGCAGCTCGTCAGGCGTCTTCGCGTAGAATTGCGGGTCGCCTTTCAAAAACTTCAGGAACTCGGGCAATGTGCCCTTGAAGCCGCTGTCGCGCATTGTCTTTTCCATCTCGGCCTGGATTCGCGCGACTTCCTGCAGTCCAAGCTCATGGATCTGCTGGGGCGTCATGTCGGTCGTCGTATATTCGCGCACCTGCGCGCGATAGAAGGCATCGCCGTCCGGAAGGTCGTGCGCTGCGATCGTGGTCCGTGTGTGCGAAATGTAGTCGTCGCGAATGAAACCAAGCAGCTTGTCGTAAGCGGGCATGACAGTCTGGCCGATCACCGCTTTCGCTTCCGCTCTCAGGGTCACTTGGTCGGGCGCAGGAACATTCGAAGGAAACTTCTCAAACGGTTTGTAAAAGCTGCTCTTCTCTGGATCGTCGACGATGAAGGCCGCGACCGATTTGTCACGGCCCTCGAGGGTCGCGCGCGGAACGCTGAAGCCGCGCGCAAGGCCTGCGCGCATGTTGAGGATCTGCTCGTCGAAATAGCGCGGAACGTCGCGCAGCCGGGCGATGTAGCGGCGATAGCCGTCCACGTCGTCGAACGGCTGCGATGCATCGAGATAGGTCCAAAAAGAGCTGTCACTATTGAACGGCATCTCCCAGGTCCGGAATTGGTAATCGGAGATCTCGTTCTCGATCACGGTGCGGAAAATCTCCGCGTTCAGCTTCTCGTCGGGCGACAGCTGCGCCGTCTTGATGGCGTTTAGCTGGGCTAGAAGATCCTTGACGTGCGTTGCCCGGCGGAGTTGCGACGCTTCATCGACATGCGGAAGATATCCCGCCTTCTGCTGCTCACCACGGCTGTCCTGGAAGAAGCCAAACTCCTTGTCCTCCCACGCGGAATATCCGTTGTAGAGCGCTCTCAGCCGAAAGTCGGCCGACGTCGCTGTGTGCTTGGCAGAGGGCGCCGCGTAAACCGGCGAACAGACGGCGGCCGTCCCGAGCAGAAATGCCCCGGCCGATGCCAACAACTTCACACTCATGTTCCCTCCCCTCGGCAGGCGCAACCGCGCAGCGAACCGGACCGCCGCTTCGTCGGAATTGCGTTCCGTGCGTCGCTTCCTTCACAAGGAATGGAGCGGCCCTCGTCAAGGGCCAAGCTGCTGCATCTGACCCAAGGAATTGCCATTGCCGGACTTCACTCGTCGCCAAGCGGTCGCCGCCCTCGCATCTACCGCCGCCATGCCGCTGCTTTCGGCCTGCAAGAAGGAAATAGGAGCCGGCAGAGAAGCGTCGGGAGACCCACTCCCGCTGCTCAACAGCTTCGCCGACCATTTCCTCAACCTCTATCCGGAAGCCGCGACGGGCCTTGGCGTCGATAGCGGTGCGCGAGCGGCGCTGCGTGGAATGCTCGAGGATCGATCGGCCGCAGGCCAGAAATCGGATTGCGAGCGTCCTTCGAGATGACCTCGACCGGGCGAAAGCGTTCGATGCGAGCAGTCTCAACTTCCAGATGCGCACCAATTTCGAGGTGGTCCGAAGCGCGTACGAGACCGCGGTCGAAGGTTTTGGCCAACCCTATGGCGACGTGGCCGTCGGCGGCTGGCGCAACGCGCCTTACGTGGTGATCCAGAATGTCGGCGCGTGGCTCGACATTCCGCAGTTGCTGAACAACGACCAGCCGCTCGAAACCAAGGCCGACGCAGACGCCTATCTTTCGCGCTTGTCAGAGCTTTCGAAGGTTCTCGACGGAGAGCTTGGGCGGCTCCAGACAGCCCGCGGCAAAGGCCTCGTTCCTCCGAGCTTCCTGATCGACAAGACCATTCCCGCGCTGACAATGGCCGCCAAGGACGCCGCGTCCGGCGGAGCCATGGTCGATACGCTGCTCAAGAAGACCAAGGCGAAGGGCATCTCGGGCGATTGGGAAACGCCCGCGCGCGACATCCTGGAGAAGCAGGTGACGCCTGCCATCCAGCGACAGATCGCCGAGCTACAGGCCGAGCGTGAGAAGTCGACCGATGATGCTGGCATGTGGGCCCGGCCGAACGGCGACGCTTATTATCGTTGGGCGCTGAAGGCCGGCACCACGACGAGGCTATCGCCTGAACAGATCCATCAGATGGGCCTGAACCAGCTTCAAAAGCTGCACCGGCAGATGGATTCGATCCTCAAGCAGATCGGCTACACGACCGGCAGCGTCGGCGATCGCATGAAAGCGCTCGCCAAAGACCCGAAGTATCAATTCTCGGATGGCGACCAGGGGCGCGCCGAGATCATGGCCTTCATCCAGGACCGCTTAAAGTGGATCGACGCGCAGCTCCCTCGCGCCTTCAACACACTCGTCCATCCGAACGTGGAGGTGAAGCGGATGTCGCCAGAAGAAGAGCCCGGCGCTCCGACCGCTTACGGCGGCGCCGGTTCGATCGACGGCAAGATACCTGGGCGGTTCTGGATCAACCTTCGCAATACCGACCTGCACCGCAAGTACAGCCTTGCGGATCTCACCTTCCACGAGTTCGATTCCTGGCCACATCTGGCAAGGCGAATATACGCACAAGGAGCCGCTGATTCGGCAGCTGCTGGCGTTCAACGCCTACTCGGAAGGTTGGGCGCTGTACGCGGAGCAACTAGGCGACGAGCTCGGCGCCTATGACGGCAACCCGGCGGCGAGGCTCGGCTACCTCCAGTCGATTTCATTCCGCGCCGTGCGCCTGGTCGTCGACACCGGCATCCACGCGATGAAATGGACGCGCCGACAGGCGGTCGACTATTTCGTCAACGTCAACGGCTCCAATCCGCTCGAAGTGGCGAACGAGGTCGACAGATATTGTGCATGGCCAGGCCAGGCCTGCGGCTACAAGATCGGGCATATGACGATCAATCAGCTCCGCGACAAAGCAAAGCGTGAGCTCGGGTCGAATTACAGCCTGAAGGCATTCGATGACGCGGTCGTGCTGGGCGGCAATGTTCCGATGGACGTGCTTGCCAGGAACGTCGACGATTACATCGCTCGAACCAGGTCCGCTTAACGCTTGTAGTCCGACCTCGGGAATTGCCGCCCCCGTTTCACCGTCATGACGACGGACCGCATGTTGCGCACGTCCTCGAGGGGGTTGGCGGAGAGGACGACCATATTCGCGAGCTTGCGCGGAGCGATAGTGCCCATTTCGTTCGGCTTGCCGATCGACTTTGCTCCGTTGAGCGTGGCTGCCTGAATGACCGCCATCGGCGGTAGGCCTGCGGCATCGTGCAGCAGCTCAAACTCGTCGAACAGTGAAGGCCAGGGATCTGTGAGTTCCGTGTCACCATCGGTTCCGGTCGAGATCGTCACTCCGGAGCGAAAGGCCTGGTTCGTCAGCTTGCCGGCCAGCGCCACCGTGCAAAGCGGCGGCTTGTGCGCCTCCTTCGCGGCAGCCTCGACCTCACGATAGACGTGCAGCGTCGCGTCGAGGATCGTGCCGCGGCGCTTCATATCGCCGTAGAGCTTTTTCATCGCAGGATTGTCGTGCGCGAAGAGCGAAGCATCGATGGGAAAGCGGCGCTGGTATGAATCCGGCCGCTTCGGCATCGCCTGATAAGCCAGGTAGCAAGTGTGCGAGACCGTATCGACGCCTGCGTCCACGACCTCCTGCGGTGTCGCCGGGAACACCATCCCGTGCGCCCACACACGCATGCCAAGTCCATGCGCCGCCCTCGTGATCCCTGCGACGAGGTGGCCGGAAAGGTTCGCGTAGATCTTAACCGCTGTCGCATAGGTACCGGCGGCTTTGGCGACTGCGATATTGAGGTCGGCATTGTCGTCGATCGCCTGTTCCCACGGCACCTCGCCGGCCGTCGCCCCTTGCGCAATCGCCTGCGTGCGCGGGTCCTCGAAAAAGCTCGGTCCCGCCATCAGCGCGGCGTAATAGATGTCGGGCGAAGGAATCTCGCCGACGCGGGCAGCACGAGCGAGGTCGGCGACTTGGCGCAAGTCATCGGCCATGTCGCGGGTCGCGGTAATGCCGCTGTATGCGTCACGCTTCAACCGCGCTTCGGCTTCAGGCCGGTTTGGCGGCGTCGCCAAATGCTGGTGCGAGTTGATGTAGCCAGGGAGGAGATATCTGCCGGTGAGATCGACCTGCTGTCGGTCCTGGAGTTCCTTAGGAGTGAGCGCCCCGTCGGGAAGAACGGCGGAGATCTGATCGCCATCTGTCAGCACGGCCATGTCGCGCTGAATTGCGCGCCCAGTCCCATCGATGAGGGACGCATGGCGATAGACGGCGCTCGGCGGAATTGGCGGTGAGTCCGGGACCGCGGCCCCAGTCAGGAGCAGCGCGGCCAGGATTAGAGAAGTACGACGGATCATGCTCCCCCCTGCCCCATAACAACTGTTTCAGGGAAGCGCCGCGAGGTCCGGATCGACGAAATTCCGCCGGGCCTCGACGGTGAAGAGCAGCGCCGGCGAATAGAAGCGCAGCGGCCAATCACGTCTTCCCATCGGCGACAGCAGCAGCTGGTTCACCAGCTCGTGGATCGGCTCGATCTCATCGGCTTCCTCGAGAAATAGCCGAACGCCGTGAAGGAACACCCTTGTGATAGTCTCGTGATAGCCTTCGGTGTCGCTATTCACCCCGCCGACGCTCTCGTTGTAGCTGCGGATGATGCCGGGCAGCTCCCTATCGATGTCGACGTCGGGCCGCCTCAGCAGCAAGTAAATGGTCGCGGCGAGATGCGCCTCATGCGACCATTCGGATCGCTGCAGAGAGCGCGCGAGAAGGCCCTCGCCGATATGTTCAATCTCGGCGTCGGAGTGAAAAGTTCGCGGATGGAATTCGGTCATCGATCGGGTCCTGATGGAGGGCCCGATCGATGACCAGGCCTAAGCTGACGTGGTTTGGGCGGGCTGAGCTTGCGCTTGTTGTCGCGCTTGCCCGGTCACCTTGGGCGCCGCTTGGCGCACGCCCTCGTCGACCGAGTCGGCGAACTGCTTGAAGTTCTCCACGAAGAGATCGACGAGCTTCGCAGCCATCGCATCATATTCCGCCGGCTTGCCCCACGTGCTCTTGGGATCGAGCAGCTCCGTGCAGCCCGGAAGCTCGACCGGCACGTCGAACCCGAAATTCGGGTCCTTTCGAAACTTGCCCTTCTTGAGGCTTCCGTCGAGCGCTGCATTGAGCAGCGCTCGGGTCGCCTTGATCGGCATGCGCTTGCCCACGCCGTACTTGCCGCCGGTCCATCCGGTATTGACCAGCCAGCAGTCGACGCTTCCTTCGGCGATCCGCTTCTTGAGCAGGTTACCGTAGACTGACGGATGCCGCGGCATGAACGGCGCGCCGAAGCAGGTCGAGAAAGTCGCCTGCGGCTCGGTCACGCCAATCTCGGTCCCCGCAACCTTGGCGGTGTAGCCGGACAGGAAGTGATACATCGCCTGCTCGGGCGTCAGCTTGGCGATCGGAGGAAGCACGCCGAACGCATCGGCGGTCAGCATGACGACGTTCTTAGGTACCGGCCCCATATTCTCGTCCGACGAGTTCGGGATGAAATCGATCGGATAGGCACCGCGGCTGTTCTCGGCGAGCGTCGGGTCGTCGAGGTTGAGCTCGCGCGTGACGGGGTCGATCACCACATTCTCGAGCACCGTGCCGAAACGCTTGGTCGTGGCGTAGATCTCTGGCTCGGACTCGGCCGAGAGCCGGATCATCTTGGCATAGCAACCGCCCTCGAAGTTGAAGACCGCGGTATCCGACCAGCCATGCTCGTCGTCGCCGATGAGGGTGCGGTTCGGGTCGGCCGACAGGGTCGTCTTTCCGGTACCCGAAAGACCGAAGAAGATCGCAGTATCGCCCTTCGGGCCGATGTTCGCTGAGCAGTGCATTGGCATGATGCCCTGCGGCGGAAGAAGGAAGTTCAGGAGCCCAAACACCGACTTTTTCATCTCGCCGGCATAAGAGGTGCCGCCGATCAGGATCAGCTTCTTCGAGAAGTTGACCGCAACGACGGTCTCGGTGCGGCTGCCGTGGCGCTCAGGATCGGCGCGAAAGCTCGGCAGGTCGATGATCGTGAATTCCGGATCGAAGTCGGCCAGCTCGCCGGCTTCGGGACGAACAAGCAGCGTTCGGATGAAGAGGTTGTGCCAGGCGAGCTCGTTGATCACCCGGACCTTGACCCGGTGCTCGGGCTGCGAGCCGCCGTAGAGATCAGCAACGTAGAGCTGCTCCTGGTCGGCGAGCGCCAGCAGGAAATCCTCCTTAAGGCGATCGAACGCCTCAGGGTCCATCGGCTTGTTGCCGTCGTTCCACCAGACCACGTCCGCTGTGAGGTCATCCCTGACCGTGAACTTGTCCTTCGCGCTCCGGCCCGTGTGCTTTCCCGTACGGACCACGAGCGGCCCGTCCTTTGCGAGCAAACCTTCCCCACGCCGCACGGAATGTTCCACCAGCGGCGCAGTGGTCAGATTCCAGAAGATTTCGGCCTTGGTCGCGATACCCTGCACATCAAGCCCGCGGCGCGGAACTCGTTCGTTCACGGAAAAATTTTCCTTTCAAAACATGTCGAAAGCGGCGACGGCCGGTGTCAGGCCTGCCGCCGCATACGTATGCAAACCGAGCGCCTATAGGCACGAAAAGGTTGCGTGGTCAAAACGGATTGACCGCCGTTAAGCACCTGACATCCTACGGTAACGCTAACATTAACGTGCGGTCCGGCGCCGCCGCGCTTGTGCGCGGCACGCCTGGTGGGCTAATCCCCTCACCCATTCGGCAAAGGCATCGACAGAGCGGCCAATGAACCATGTGATCGCGCTGGTCGATGATGACCGCAATATCCTGACTTCGGTCTCGATCGCCCTCCAGCAAGAGGGTTTCGTGACGCGCGTCTATTCGGATTCCGTAGCTGCGCTGAAGGCGATTAACGACAATCCACCGGATCTGGGCGTATTCGACATCAAGATGCCCAATCTCGACGGGATGGAGTTGCTGCGCCGGGTGCGTGAGTTCAGCCCGATGCCGGTGATCTTTCTTACGTCGAAGGATGACGAGCTCGACGAGGCCCTAGGCCTCGCAATGGGTGCCGACGATTATATCTCGAAGCCCTTCTCGCAGCGTCTGCTGATTGCTCGCATCCGCGCGATCCTTCGCCGGCAGGAACTCGAGCGCGGCGGTGCCGAAGAGGCGATGGCCGAGGACGATCCGCCCCCGCTGGAGCGCGGACGCCTGATGATGGACCCGGCCCGACACAAGGTCAGGTGGAGCGGAAAGGATGTCAGTCTCACCGTCACCGAATTCCTGATTCTGGAGGCGCTCGCCCAGCGGCCGGGCGTCGTGAAGACCCGCAACCAGCTTCTCGACGTCGCCTACAGCGACGACGTCTATGTCGACGACCGAACCATCGACAGCCACATCAAGCGCATCCGCCGCAAGTTCCGCAGCGTCGATTTGGAATTCGACGCGATCGAGACCCTCTATGGCGTCGGTTACCGATTCGACGAGCAGTGAGCTGCCCGATCCCCAGCTCCGCTGGGAGGGTCGCTGGACGCTCACGCACCGAATTCTTGCGCTTAACGTCATTACCGCGCTCCTGGTCATCCTGAGCACGCTCTACCTGGACGCGTTTCGTCATCGGCTTAGCAAGGAACGTACACAGCAGACCCGGCTCGAAACGGCGACCGCGGTCGCGGCGATGACAAGCGTGCCGGCCTCGCAATGGCCGGCACTGCTGGCGACCGCTTCGAAGGTTACGGACGATCGCTTCCGCCTGTACGACCACAACGGTTCCCTGCTGATCGACAGCTGGAAGCTGACCGGCCCAACTTGGGAGCTGCGCGACCCGACCACCCAAAAATGGACGCAGGATGTCGCGTTGGCGTTCGACAAGGGCTTTAACTTTATCGTCGGCGCGAAATCGCTGGACGATTATGTCGAACCGAAGATCGATCGGCTCGAGGCGTGGCCCGAGGCGGTCAAGGCTCGCCAGCTGGGACGACCCAATACTGAAGTCCGCAATGCGCCGGATCTGTCACCAGTCATTTCATCGGCGGTGCCGTTCGAAGGCGGAGTCCTCCTCGCGACCGACAATGACCGCACCTTCACCAAGGCGGTTCGTCACGAGCGGGCGCTCATCGTCGGCGCGATGGGTGTTCTCATCGCCATCTCCGTGCTGCTTTCGATGTTCCTGGCGCGTACGATCGCGAGGCCGCTGCGGCGCCTCGCCGTTGCCGCGCATCGGGTGCGCCTGGGCCGCGCGCGCGAAGTCAACGTGCCTCGACTCCCAAAGCGGAATGACGAGATCGGTCTGCTCGCCCGCGCGGTCTCCGACATGAGCCAATCGCTGCGCCAGCGAATCGACAATATCGATGCCTTCGCTGCGGACGTCAGCCACGAACTGAAGAACCCGCTCGCGTCGCTACGCTCGGCAGTCGACGGCCTCGACCGTGTCGACGATCCTGAGCTCCGGCAGCGGCTGATGACCATCGCGCGCGAGGATGTCGCTCGGCTGGACCGCCTCATCAACGATATCGGGGAAGCAGCGCGGACCGATGCCGAGCTTCATCGCGCCGCCTTCGAGCGGGTCGACCTCGGGCCCCTCATCGAACAGATCGTCACGGGCTGGGAGAGTCGCCGGGAGACTGGCGATGCGCGCCTCGCCTTCGCCCGTCCGCGCAAGGATACTGCGGTGGTCATGGGCAAGCCGGACCGGCTCGCTCGGGCGATCAACGCGATCATCGACAATGCCGTCAGCTTTTCGCCGCCTGGGGGCCTCGTCGAGATCGCTGCGGCGCATGTTGGCGACGAGATCCGAATCCGCGTCGACGATGAGGGCCCGGGCGTCCCGCCCGAAGCCCGCGAAGCGATCTTCAACCGCTTCCATTCGGTGAGACCGGAGGGCGAGAGTTTCGGCCGTCACTCGGGGCTCGGCCTTGCTATCGCCCAGGCTATCGTCAAAGGCCACGACGGGGAGATTGACGTGCACGATCGCGATGATGCGCCATCGGGCGCCCGCTTCACGATCCGCCTCCCGGCGGCAGATCGCTCATGAGCCAGATCGGGGGAGCGGCGCCCCGGCTGTCGGCAGAATCCATCCATGCGAGCACCGTCGCCCTCGGCCGTCGCGCTGTCCTCATCACCGGCGCTTCCGGATCGGGCAAGTCGGACCTCGCGCTGCGTTTGCTCGATCGCGGGTTCACGCCTCGTCAGCGACGACCAGACTGTCGTCAAGCGCGAGGGAGACCGCCTGATCGCCGCAGCTGCGCCCAACATCGCCGGCAAGCTCGAAGTGCGCGGCATTGGCATCGTCGAAATCGACCACATCAGCGACGTGCCCGTCGCAATGGTCGTCGAGCTGACGAGCGACATCGAGCGCATGCCGGACGACAGCCGCGAGCGGACGATCCTCGGAGTAGCGCTTCCTTTGATCTCAATTGACGCAACGACCGCTTCTGCGCCGTCGAAAATCGCGATCGCCCTCGACCGCTTGGGCCTGAAGTTCTGATGGCGAAACGCCACCAGCCGCGCCTTCTCCTCGTCACGGGGATGTCGGGCGCGGGCAAATCGACAGTCCTAGACACCCTCGAGGACATGGGCTGGGACGTCGTGGACAATCTTCCGACGGACCTTCTCAGTGCCTTCGTTAACGGCGGCGACCAATGTCGAACGGCTTCCGTCGCGGTCGCGATGGACGCTCGGAGCCGCGGGTTCGACCCGCAACGCCTCCCCGACCTTATCCGCTCGATCGAGGGCGTCGAACCCGAAATCCTCTATCTCGATTGCTCCGGAACCGAGCTCATGCGGCGCTACGACGAGACCCGCCGCAGACATCCGCTTGCTCCGGACCGGCCCGCAGAGGACGGAATCGCTCGCGAGCGGCAATTGACGCTGGCGCTGAGGAACGGGGCCGACAGCGTCCTCGACACCACCGACCTCAGCCCCGCCGAACTCCGCGATGAGCTTCAGCGGCGTTACGGCGGCGACTCCGACCAGCCGGTGTTGACGATCGCATCCTTCGGTTTCGCCCGTGGCATTTCGCGAACCGCCGACCTGGTCTTCGACCTGCGCTTCCTTCCAAACCCCCATTGGGTCGACGAGCTTCGGCCGCTGACGGGCGCCGATTTGGAGGTTCGCGCCTATCTCGAAGCCGAACCGGCCTGGAGTGAGACAATCGACCGCATCGAATCGCTTCTCATCGACTGGATTCCCCGCTACTGGGCCGCGGGCAAAAGTTACGTGACCGTTGCATTCGGATGTACAGGGGGGCGCCACCGCTCGGTGGCAGCAGCAGTCGAAATGGCGGAACGGTTGGCGGTGCCGGATTTGCTCCGAATGTACGTCACCGTGATCTCGCCTCACCTCCGAGGGACACGATCGAACGGCATCCCGGGCGCGCTTCGGCAAGCGAGGGCGAGGACGAGTTGAATCGATGATTGGATTGGTGCTGGTGACCCACGGCCGGCTGGCGGCCGAATTCGTCACCGCGATGGAGCATGTAGTCGGCCCCCAGGAAGCGATCGAGGCGATCTGCATCGGCCCTGACGACGACATGGAAAGCCGGCGCAAGGATATCGCGGCCGCGATCGCCCGGGTCGACCTCGGCAAGGGCGTGATCATCCTCACCGACCTGTTCGGCGGCACGCCCTCCAACCTCGCCATCAGCCTGATGAAGGGCGAGAATGTCGAGGTCATCGCCGGAGTGAACCTCCCGATGCTCATCCGCCTCGAAGGCGCGCGCAAGGTCATGCCGGTTCATGCCGCTGTAGCCGCTGCTCGCGAGGCCGGGCGCAAATATATCTCCGTCGCTTCGGAAATCCTGGGCGAGGCCGCCGCTTGACGGTGGTCAGCCGCGAGGTTCGGATCACCAACCAACGCGGGCTTCACGCACGGGCGAGCGCCAAGTTCGTCAATCTAGCGAGCGAGATCGGGATTCCGATCGAGGTCGAGAAGGATTTCGAACAAGGTGTGCGGAACCTCCATCATGGGGCTGATGATGCTCGGTGCGGCAATGGGCGACGCGATCATCATCCACGTCGATGGCGAGAATGCCGAAGAGGCGCTGGACAAGTTGGTGGCGCTCGTCGAGGAGCGGTTCGGGGAAGAATAATGCCCCGCCAAGTCACCGCCTTTTCCAACTCCACGGTGAAGCTGCTGCGCTCGCTCCGCGACAAGAAGGCGCGGCGCGAAGAAGGCCTTTTCCTCGCCGAGGGGCTTCGGATCCTGACCGAAGCGCGCGACAGCGGACGCCTGCCCGAGATCGTCGTCTACTCGCCCGAGGGCGCCACGCACCCGCTTGCGGCGGAGATCATCGCGGCGACTGAAGCGGCGGGCGGAGATGCGGTCGAGACGACGCCCGACATCCTTTCCAAGATGAGCGGCAAGGACAATCCGCAGATGCTGCTCGGCGCCTACCGGCAGCCCGAGAGCTCCCTCGCCCAGATCGACCGGACCAAGGCGCCGCTGTGGATCGTCGCCCAGGCACTTCGCGATCCCGGGAACATCGGCACGATCCTGAGGACAGGAGATGCGGTTGGCGCTGGCGGACTGATCCTGATCGACGATTGCGCGGATCCCTTTTCGGTCGAGGCTGTGCGGGCGTCGATGGGAGCAATCTTTACCCAGGACATCGCCACGGCACGCTGGAGTGAGTTCCTGGCCTGGCTCCGGTCCAGAGAAAGCCAGCTCGCTGGAACCAGCCTCAAGGCGACGCATAATTACCTGGACGCCGAGTATCGCAAGCCGTGCTTCCTTCTCATCGGCAATGAGCAGCAAGGGCTGCCCGCGGATTATGAGGCGGAGTGCGACCTGTTGGTGAAGATCCCTATGGCGGGAAAGGCGGACAGCCTGAACGCGGCAATGGCCGCTGCGGTGATGGCGTTCGCAATCAAGGCAAGCTGGCGGTGACGGAACAGCACTACTCGTCCACGGTTGTTCGGTGCATGAAGAGAGTATTTCCAGTCTCGCTGATTGCCGCCACGGCTGCGTGTGCGCCTTTGCCCGGGCCGCCGCCGGCGCCTTACCACGCGCTGGGGACCGAACCGTTCTGGAACCTGCTGATCGACGAGCATGACGTGACATTCGTTCGGCCCGACCAGCGGCCGATCGAGCAGCCCACACCCGCCGTGATCCACGGTTTCGCCGGCGAGATCTACCAGACGCAGCGGATCAACGTGAACATCGTCCATGGGCCATGCAGCGACGGCATGAGCGACCGGGCCTATCCCGACAAGGTGCAGGTGACGGTCGACGGACAGCGCTTCAACGGATGCGGCGGGCTCTAAGTCCTATTCAGCCGCGATCTGCGGTGGTGTCATCTTCGCTGAGGTGGAGCTCTTCCTCCGCGTAACGCGGAAGCGCTTCGACCGGAGCGAGGACATCGATATCGCGCCGGCCCGGCTCGATATTGAGCTCGCGGAACTTGCGCGCGGTAACCAGTGAACGTGTCTCAAAACTCGCGACGAAGCTATTGTAATTGTTTACAGCAGTCGACAGTCCGCTGCCGACCTTGCGCAGATCGTCGGCAGCCTTGGCGAGCCGCTCGTAAAGCTCCTTGCCGAGTTCGCCGATCTGCCGTGCCTCCTTGGCGAGGCGCTCCTGCCTCCAAACCGCGGCAACGGTCCGAGCGATCGCGATGAGGTTCGTCGGTGTCGCCAGGAGCACGCGCTTGTCGAACGCGTAATCCCAAAGCGTAGGATCCTGCTCGAGGGCGGCGGTGAGGAAATGCTCGCCGGGAATGAACATCACGACATAGTCGGGTGCATCGTCGAACTGGGTCCAGTAGGCCTTGGCGCCGAGCATGTTCACGTGGGCGCGGATCGCGTTCGCATGGGCTATCAGATGAGCCTCACGCGCCGTTTCATCGACGGCGCCGAACGCGTCCTGATATTCGTTGAGCGAGACCTTGGCGTCGATCACGAGTGACTGTCCGCCAGGGACGCGCACGACCACATCCGGACGAAGCCGGGCGCCCTCACCGTCCATTACGCTGACCTCGGTCGCGAAATCGCAGTGCTCGGACAGGCCGCAACTCTCGAGGACGTTGCGCAATTGCTGCTCGCCCCAGCGCCCCCTCGCCTTAGGCGCGTTGCGAAGCGCATTCACCAACTTGGCGGCCTCTGCGGACACACGTTCGGTCCCCGTGCGCATCGCCTCGATCTGGCCAGAAAGCATTCCGAACGCGTCGCGGCGCTCAGCCTCGACCTTCTGAACGGTCGTTTCATAACGCTCCAGGCGCTCGTGAACGGGCTGGAGCAGCGCTTTCAGGTTCTGACCGGCATGCTCCTCAGATTGCCGGAAGCGCTGGTCCGCGCGCTTGAGAAACGTTTCCTGCGCCTCGGCGAGCAGCTTGTTGCTGATTTCCGAGAATTGCGCCGAGAGCGCCTCCTTGGCCTCCACTAGCTCCTTGATCCGGCCCTCAAAGCCGCGTTCACGCTCCAGCTGCGAGGCCTCCAGCGCGGCGAGCTTCGTTGCGGCCTCGCGGTTCGCGTCGCGCTCCTTCACCACCTCGTCGAGTTGAAGCCGAAGGTTCTCGGCCGTTTGCTTCGCTCCGGCAAACTCACGACCGGCCCACAGCCAGCCGAGCGCAGCACCGATCAGCAGCGCTACAAGAGTGATCGCAATGACGGTCGCGTCCATGACCGTGACTCCCCCGGAACAGAATGGGAACAATAAAGTCCTTGTTGCTCCTGCTCAAGGGGAACGTCATGGGCTATCCACAACTTTGCTCTGATGAGGAGAATGACATGTCCATCCGCAAGATGATCTCGCTCCATCCGGACGTCGGCGGCCACGTCAACCAGCCGCTCGGCGATGCGGCCCACCACCTGATGTATTGCGCGAGGATGTGCCTCAGCTGCGCCGATGCCTGCGCGGCGGAGAAGATGGACATGAGCCAGTGCATCCGAATTTGCCTCGACTGCTCGGACGTGTGCGAGGCGACCGGCAAGCTGGCGGTCCGCCGGACCGGATCGAACGAGCAGGTGCTCAGGGAAATGCTCGAGCTGTGCGCGAGGGTCTGTGACGAGTGCGCGGCGGAATGCGAGAAGCACGACCACGCACATTGCAAACTCTGCGCACAGATGTGCCGGGAATGCGCTGCTGATTGCCGGGTCGCAGCGGAATCGGTGATGGAGCTGGCTTGAGAGTCCGTCCGCCTGCACTCGCGAAGGTTCAGATGAGGACTGCGATCAAGCAGCTTTTTTCTGTTGCTCTTTCCGCCACTTGGAGAGCTTCTTTAGTACCATGTCGCGCTTGAGGCGGGAGAGGTGGTCGATGAACAGCACGCCGTTCAAATGGTCCATCTCGTGCTGGAGGCAGACCGCTAGAAGTCCTTCGATCTCTTCCTCATAGGTCTTGCCGCCCACGTCCTGCCAGCGGGCGCGGATCTTATCGGGGCGCATCACCTCGGCATATTGCTCGGGCACCGAGAGGCAGCCTTCGGTGTAGGGCACGGCGTGATCGGAGTGCCACAGGATCTCGGGGTTGATGAAGACCCTCGGGTCCTTGACGTTCTGGCTCTCGGGATCCTCTGGATTCTCGGGTTCCTGGAGGTCGATGACGAGGAGGCGGATCGGCTCGCCGACCTGGACCGCGGCCAGGCCGATGCCGGGCGCGTCGTACATCGTCTCGAACATGTCGGAGACGAGCGTCTTCAGATCGTCGTCGAACGTCTCCACCGGCTTGGAAATCTGCCGGAGGACCGGATCGGGCGTTTCATAGATGCGGCGAATGGCCATGGAGTGAATTTAGTCTTTCAACTGAAGCGGTTCAAGAAATCGGACGGCGGGCGCGGAGTGCCTGCGCGAGCGTGCCTTCGTCGAGATAGTCGAGTTCACCGCCTACAGGAAGTCCGTGTGCCAACTGGCTGAGACGGATTGGAAAACTCTCCAGGCGCTCGGCGACATAATGCGCCGTGGTCTGGCCTTCCAAGGTCGCGTTCATCGCAAGGACCACCTCGTCGATGCCGCCTTCTGAGACACGCCTGACGAGCTGATCGATAGTCAAATCTTCTGGCCCGACTCCCTCAAGTGCCGAGAGGCGACCGCCGAGCACGTGGTATCGTCCCGGAAAGAGCCGCGAACGGTCAAGCGCCCACAAGTCGGCGACCTCCTCGACCACGCAGAGCATCTTCTCGTCGCGGCGCGGGTCGCGGCAGATCGAACATGGGTCCGACGTGTCGACATTGCCGCAGACCGAGCAGGTCGAGAGCTTGTCGACGACATTCTGAAGAGCTGCGAGAAGCGGCTGCAGCGCGGTCTCGCGCTTCTTCATGAGGTGAAGCACGGCCCGGCGCGCCGACCGAGGGCCCAGCCCCGGCAGCCGCGCGAGCGCTTGGCTGAGCGCTTCTATCTCCTGGGATGCCATAGCGATGCAATGGATTGCTTCGTGAGGCGGAGCAAGTCAGTGGCAAATAGCAATTTCGAGGCGAAGCGAATTCGATGGCAGTTACGATCCGGCATATTCCGCCGCCCAAGCCAATCAGGATCATTTTCATGGGCTCGCCAGACTTTGCCGTGCCAGCCCTAAACTCGCTAATTGAGGCCAAGCATCAAATCTTGGCCGTCTATACTCAACCACCACGGCCGGCTGGACGCGGAAAGGGGGATCAGAAGACCGCGGTTCATCGACGGGCCGGAGAACTCGGGATCGAGGTGCGAACGCCAAGGTCACTTAGGAATGACGAGGAGCAGGCTCGCTTTCGTGAGCTCGACGCTGATCTGGCTGTTGTCGCTGCCTACGGACTGATCCTACCCAAGCCCATTCTTGAAGCACCGCGCCTAGGCTGCATCAATGTTCATGCTTCTCTACTTCCCCGCTGGCGTGGAGCGGCACCGATCCAGCGGGCCATTCTTGGAGGCGACAAGGACACCGGTATCACGCTGATGCAAATGGATGAGGGTCTGGATACCGGACCAACGCTGCTCGAATGGCAAGTGGAAATCGATGGAAAGACTGCCGGCCAGCTCACTGAAGAGCTTGCTGAACGTGGCGCACAGGCGCTTTGGCATTACCTTGCAGAGCCCCAGAATTTTCCTCCGATTTCTCAGCCCTCGGAAGGCGTGACCTACGCGCAAAAAGTCGACAAAGCCGAGGCTCAACTAGACTTCATCCGGGACGCGTATGAGGTCGAACGTCAGGTTCGGGCCTTCAACCCCGTGCCCGGCGCCTGGTTCGAGTTCATGGGCGAGCGAATTAAGGTGTGGGAAGCCGAGGTGCTCCCTGGAAGCGGTCCGGCCGGCATGGTCGCTGACAATCGCCTTAAAATTGCCTGCGGGGAGCGAGCTATTCGTGCCATTGTTGTCCAGCGCCCCGGCAAATCGCGCATGCAGGTCGATGAATTGCTTCGCGGGTTTCCGATACCGGAGGGCGCGCAGCTCAATCCTAATGGTCGCTTGGCTTGATGACCCGCTGGCGGTTGACGATCGAATATGACGGTGGGCCGTTTATGGGCTGGCAACGCCAGGATCATGGGCCGTCGGTCCAGCAGACGCTCGAGGAAGCGCTAGAGCGGATGACTGGAGAGCAGGCGCAGTTCACCGCTGCGGGTCGCACGGACGCGGGCGTTCACGCCCTCGCGATGGCCGCGCATGTTGACGTCATGAAGTCACTCACGCCGCACCGTTTGCGAGAGGGATTGAACGCGTTGGTGCGGCCGCAACCGGTGTCCGTGCTTGAGGCCGCCGAGGTGGCTGAGGATTGGCATGCGCGCTTCTCGTGCGTTGGTCGGCGATATCTCTACCGCATCCTGAATCGCAGGGCGCCGACTGCCCTGGATGGGGGTCGGGTCTGGCATATTGCCGTCCCCCTCGACGCCGACTCGATGGTCGAAGGCGCGAAGCACCTCGTCGGCCGCCACGATTTTACGACTTTCCGCTCAGCCCAGTGCCAATCAGACAGCCCGGTGAAGACTCTCGATGCGCTCGACGTCAGGCGCGCGGGCGAAGAAATCCACGTTAGAGCCGCGGCGAGAAGCTTCCTTCATCACCAGGTGCGCTCCATGGTCGGTTGCCTGACCGTGGTCGGGCGCGGTCAGTGGCAGCCGGGCGATATGGCGAAAGCATTGGAGGCTCGGGATCGGGCAGCGCTCGGATTCAATGCGCCTCCGCATGGCCTCTACTTCGTCGAGGCAATTTACCCTTAGGACTTACTCGGCAGCGAGCGCTTCGAATTCCTGCGCCGCTAGATATTTCTCGGCATCGAGCGCGGCCATGCAGCCGGTGCCGGCAGCGGTGACCGCCTGGCGGTAGATCTTGTCCATCACGTCGCCGCAGGCAAACACGCCGGGCACGCTGGTCTTGGTCGTTCCCTGCTCGACGATGATGTAGCCGTCGCTGTCGAGCTCCAGCTTGCCCGCGAAGAGCTCCGTCGCGGGCAGGTGGCCAATCGCGACGAACGCTCCTTCGACCTCGACCCGGCTGGTCTCGCCGGTGCGCTTGTTGCGGATGTCGAGGCCGACAAGAGCCTCGGGGTCGCCGCCGCCGACGAACTCGACGACCTCGCTGTCCCAGATCACGTTGATGTGCGGGTTGGCGAAGAGCCGGTCCTGCAGGATCTTCTCCGCGCGCAGCGTGTCGCGGCGGTGGATCAGCGTGACGTCGTGGCTGTGGTTCGTCATGTACAACGCTTCCTCGACCGCGGTATTGCCGCCGCCGATCACCGCCACCTTCTTGCCGCGATAGAAGAAGCCGTCGCACGTCGCGCAGGCCGATGCGCCCCTGCCCTTCATATGTTCCTCAGAAGGCATGTTGAGCCATTTCGCTTGCGCTCCAGTCGCGATCACGAGCGCGTCTGCGAAATATTGGGCTCCACCGTCGCCGTTGAGTCGGAACGGGCGGCGGGAGAGGTCGACGTCGGTAATGTGGTCCCAAACGACCTTGGTGCCGACATGCTCCGCCTGGGCCTGCATCTCCTCGACGAGCCAAGGGCCCTGGATGACCTCGCGGAAACCGGGATAATTCTCGACGTCCGTCGTCGTGGTGAGCTGTCCACCGGGCTGGATGCCCTGGATGACGATCGGAGAGAGGCCGGCGCGCGCGGCGTAGATGGCGGCGGTAAGGCCCGCCGGGCCCGAGCCAAGCACGGCCACGCGCGTCGAAATGCTGTTAGTCATCGGGCGGGATTTAGGGTGCCCTCACCCGCCCGGCAACGGCGAAGATTTCGCGCCTAGACGGTCCGGCGGCCGGCGACAAAATTCCAGATGAGAACGATGATGCCGATGATCAGCAGGAGGTGAATGAGGCTTCCGGCCACATGGAAGGCGAAAAAGCCCAGTGCCCAAAGAATGAGCAGGATGATGGCGATGGTCAGGAGCATGAGCGGCTTTCCTCTTTAATAGAATCGCGGAACGGACGCGTAACGGTCCACACGGGACCCTGTTCCGCGATCAAATGCCGATCAGACCAGACGCGACTTCTCCATCGCTGCGCCGATGAAGCCCGCGAAGAGCGGATGTGGTTGGAAGGGGCGGCTCTTGAGCTCCGGGTGGAACTGGACACCGATGAACCAAGTGTGGTCCGGCCGTTCTACAATCTCGGGAAGCTGGTCGTCGGGCGACATTCCCGAGAAGATCAGTCCGGCACTCTCGAGCGCGTCACGATAGTGGGCGTTGACTTCGTAGCGATGGCGATGGCGCTCGCTGATTTCGTCCTTGCCGTAGATCGAGCGAACCACGCTATTACCGTCTAGTTTTGCCGGATAGGCGCCTAGACGCATGGTGCCGCCAAGATCGCCGCCGGCGGCGCGTTTCTGAAGACCCTCCTCGCTCATCCACTCGGTGATCATGCCGACTACCGGTTCCGGCGTTTCTCCAAATTCGGTCGTTGAGGCGTCCTTGATCCCGGCCTGGTTCCTCGCGGCTTCGATGCAAGCCATTTGCATGCCGAGGCAAATTCCGAAGAAGGGAATGTTTCGCTCTCGCGCGAACTTGACGCTGGCGATCTTGCCCTCGCTCCCGCGCTCGCCGAAGCCGCCCGGGACGAGGATTCCGTGCAGCGGCTCCAATTCGGCGACGATGTCGGCCTCGGGATGTTCGAACAGCTCTGCGTCGATCCATTGTATGGTGACCTTGGCGCGGTTCGCGATGCCGCCATGGACGAGGGCCTCGCGCAGGCTCTTGTAGGCATCGGGAAGGCCGACATATTTGCCGACGACGCCGATCGTGACCTCACTCTCGTAATGATCGATGCGGTCCATGATCTCGTCCCAGCGCGCAAGGTCGGGCCGGGGAGCGTCGTCGACGCGGAAGGCGCGCAGCACTTCGTCGTCGAGGCCGGCTTCGTGGTACTGGAGCGGTACGTCATAGATGTTCCGCGCATCGAGAGCGGGAATGACCGCCGATTTCGGGACGTTGCAGAACAAGGCGATCTTCTCGCGTTCGCTGTCGGGCAGCGGACGGTCGCATCGGCAAAGCAAGACCTCGGGCTGCACGCCTAGGCTGGACAATTCGCGGACCGATTGCTGCGTCGGCTTCGTCTTGAGCTCGCCTGCCGCTGCAATCCACGGGACGAGCGTCGTGTGCACGCTGACGGTCTGGTCGCGACCGAGGTCGTTCCTCAGCTGGCGAATTGATTCGATGAACGGCAGGCTTTCGATATCGCCGACCGTGCCGCCGATCTCGCAGATGACGAAATCGCAGCTGTCGGTGTCGGCGACCGCGAATTCCTTGATCGCGTTGGTGACGTGCGGGATCACCTGAACGGTGGCGCCGAGATAATCGCCGCGCCGCTCTTTCGCGATAATGTCGCGATAAATGCGCCCGGTGGTGATGTTGTCCGACTGGCGCGAAGAAACGCCTGTGAAGCGCTCATAGTGGCCGAGGTCGAGGTCGGTCTCGGCCCCGTCGTCCGTCACATAGACTTCGCCGTGCTGATACGGGGACATCGTCCCAGGATCGACGTTCAGATAGGGATCGAACTTCCGGATGCGGACCTTGTAGCCGCGCGCCTGAAGGAGCGCCCCGAGGGACGCGGAAAGCAAGCCTTTTCCGAGCGATGAGACCACGCCGCCGGTGACAAAAATGAACCGCGCCATGGGATTCGAGGCTTAGGGGGACAAGCGCCGCCGACGCAAGCGCCGATCGAAATTTTTTCGGGGATGAAGCTTATTGGGCGAGTGGAACGGTCGGCGCCTGCTGGTTTTGCGCGGAATTGCTCGCAGCGTTGCCCGGCGTTTGTTGCTGCTGCTGCTGCGCCGCTGGAGGTGCCGACGTCGGTTGCGAGAGCGGCGCCGCGGCATTGGCAAGCGAGGTGTCGATCTTGCTCGGCTGCCGGCTCGCGCCCGCAATTGCCGCCATGACGATCGAAAGTACGATGAAGAGCCCGCCCAGGACCGCCGTCGAGCGGGTGAGAAAGTCCGCCGCGCCGCGCGCGGTCATGAAGCCCGACGAGCTTCCACCAACGCCAAGGCCGCCTCCTTCGGAGCGCTGCATCAGGATGACAGCGATAAGCGACACCGCAATCAGCGTTTGGACGATCAGAAGGAATGCAAACATTTCGGACTTTCAGGAATGGACGGGCGCCGCGGCACTTAGTCGGCGCCGCGCCGCCTTTCAACCGGAGTTACTTGCCCGAGGTGTTCGTCGTGGCTGCTTCCGTCGCTTGCGGATCCGTGTAAGCTCCGGGGCCCTGAACTTGCCTTCGAGCTGAGCCGCCGTGTAGCCAATGGTGACGGTCCCGTCGGCATTGCCGCGCAGCCCCATCTGCGGAACGGCATCTTCGTGCCGTCCTCGAGAGCAATCGTGACCTTGCGATGGGCGACTGACTTGATTGTTCCGACCGCCGCCCCGGCAGTGCCTTTCACTTTCGCTCCGGCGACGATCGCTGCATTCCCTGCCGCAGAAGCCTCCTCGATCTGGGCGTCGAGCTGTGCCTGCGTCATTCCGAACAGCAACTTGCCGCTGGACACGGGGAAGCTGGCCCGAGGAATTTGCGCTTCGTGCTTGTCGGCCTTGACGAGATTGTCGCCCTTGATGGCGCTGACGGTACCCACCGCCCCGCCGATTGCGTCCGTCGCCTGCATGCCAACGGTGATCTCCGCCTGTGCCTGCGCGACAGCCGGTGCTGCAACGAATAGCCCGACCGCGGTAAGCGTCCCTACAAAGAGTTGCTTCTCATCCCTTCCTTATCTTTTGATGGGATTTGCATAATCACAACGCGCCTGATTGTGAACTGAATGGCCGCTCAGATCGCAGCGGCCGCTGCGACAATCGGCATGAAATCCGCAGCCTTGAGGCTCGCACCGCCGACGAGCGCACCGTCGACATCTACAACGGCAAATATCTCGGCCGCATTGGATGCTTTCACGGAGCCGCCATAGAGGATACGGATGTCGGAACCTTCCTCGCCATAGCGCTCGACGAGGCGCCGACGGATCGCCGCATGCATTTCGCCAATATCCGCAGTGGTCGGGATCTTGCCGGTGCCGATCGCCCAGACCGGCTCGTAGGCAATCGCCAGCCTTGCTTCCGTAGAATCAGGCAGTGATCCGTCGAGCTGAGAAACGACTGTTTCCACGGCCCCGCCCTCCTCTCGCACTTCGAGGATTTCGCCGACGCAGAGAATGACGCCGAGGCAGCAGCCGAGCGCAGCCTCGGCCTTTGCCTTGATCTCCGCGTCGCTCTCGCGCTGTGCCTCGCGGCGTTCGGAATGACCGACGATGGTCAGAACCGCGCCGGCATCGACCAGCATTTGCGCCGAGGTACAGCCTGTGTGTGCTCCCTTGTCCGCTTGGTGGACATCCTGCCCCCCGATCGCGAAGCCCGGAACGGCCCGCGCTGCGCGCTCGATTAGGATCGCAGGGACGCACAAGGCGACGTCTACCGCGGGGAAGTGGAGGGATGCCTCGGCGATCGCTTCGATTTCGCCGATGTCCGATGACAGACCATGCATCTTCCAGTTGCCGGCGACGAGTTTTCTCATGTGCGGTTGTTACTCCCCAGTTGAAGCGCCCCTAGCTGCCGCGCCTTGATGCCTGCAAGGCTCGCCCCTAAAGCGGCGACCTAACTGGCCTTTCTCGCCTTAGGAACCTCATGCTCTCCTCACTCCGCGCGTTGCAAAAGACCAAGGTCGGCACCGCGATCGTCGCAATCTTCTTCATTCTCATCCTGATTGGCTTCGCCTCGACGGGCGTCACCAATTTCGGCTCGGGTAATCTCGGTTTCGGCATGACCCGCTCGACGCTGGCGAAGGTCGGAAGCGAAGAGGTAACCGAGCAGGAGACGAGCGATGCGATGCAGCGCCGGCTCCAGCAGATTCGGCTGCAAAAGCCAGAAGCGGATTACTCCAGTATCATCGGCGATCTCGATACCCTGCTCGACGAGCTGATCAACGAAAAGGCGATCCTTGCCTTCTCGCAAAAGTTCCACTTCCCGCTTTCGAAGCGCCTCGTCGACGCGGAGATCGCGCAGTTGCCGCAAACCAAGGGTCCTGGCGGGCAATTCAGCCAGCAGGCGTACCAGGCGTTTCTCGCTCAGCAACGCCTGACCGACGACCAGATCCGCGAGGTCCTCACCAGTGGCCTTCTTGAACGTTACTTGCTGACCCCAGTGGCGGCGAATGCCCGCATCTCGGCTGGCATGGCGACGCCCTTCGCAGCGATGATGCTCGAATCGCGGGAGGGACAGGTTGCGGCCATACCGCTCGAGGCGTTCCGCGCTGGTCTGAACCCGACCGATGCCGAGCTGCAGCAATATTATTCGGCCAATCGCGGCCGCTACATGGTTCCGGAGCAGCGCGCATTGCGAATTGCCCGCATCGGGCCGGAACAGGTCGCGGGCGTGACCGCCTCCGACCAGGAAATCACCAACTATTACAACACGCACAAGGCTGACTACGCATCGAAGGAGACGCGCGACGTCACCCAGGCTCTGGTCCAGGACCAGGCGACTGCATACGCGATCGTCGCCAAGGCAAAGGCCGGCGCTACGATCGCGGCAGCCGCGGGCGCCAGTGCGGCGGTCTCCTCTCTGAAGGATCAATCGACCGACGCTTATGCGTCCGTCGTCGGCAAGGACGCGGCGGGGGCCGTCTTCGCAGCACCATCGGGAGCGGTCGTCGGCCCCGTGAAGTCGACCTTCGGCTGGGCCGTGGCAAAGGTCGACGCGGTCAAGACGATCGGCGGCAAGACGCTCGACCAGGCGAAGGCTGAAATTGCCACAAAGATAAATGCCGACAAGCGCAAGGGTGCGATCGAGGACATCGTGGACAAGGTCCAGGACGCGATCGACAACGGCAACAATTTCGCTGAGGCGATCGCTCAGACGAAACTATCGGTCACGACGACGCCGCTCATCGTCGCAAATGGCACGTCGCGCGCCGATTCCAATTTCAAATTGCCGCCGGAGCTTGCGCCGGCGCTAAAGACCGGTTTCGACCTCGAGGCGAACGATCCACCCGAGATCGTCTCCCTTCCGAACGATCAGGGTTACGCGCTGGTGTCGCCAGGACAGGTTGTACCGGCGGCACCCGCTCCGTTCGCGAGCGTGCATGACCAGGTTGCGAAGGACTGGATCGACCAGAGGGCGCTCGACCGTGCCAAGCAGGCGGCGGCCCAGATTGAAGCAAAGGTCGAGCACGGAACGCCCTTCGCCCAGGCGATGAAGGAAGCCGGCTCAGCGCTTCCGCCGGTTCATCCGCTGGCGGCGCGCAGGATTCAGCTCGCAATGGCGCAGGGCCCCGTACCTCCGCCGCTGAAAATGCTTTTCACGCTCGGCGAAGGCAAAAGCCGCATGTTCCCGGATCCGCAGGGACGCGGCTTTTTCATCATCAGGGTCGACAAGATCATGGCGGGCAATGCAATGGCGCAGCCCGCGCTGATCGGTCAGATGCAGAACGAGCTCCAGCAGTCCATCTCACAGGATTACGGACAGGAGTTCCTTGCCGCGATTCGAAAGGAGCTCGGCGTCAAGCGCAACGATGCGGCGATTCAGTCCTTCAGGTCCCGCATGGTCAACAGCGGGGGCTGATTCGCACGGCTTGACCTGAGCGCGTTTGTTGCCTACACGTTCTCCGTTCGTTCCACACAGGGGATGACGGGGACATACGAATGCTCACCGCCAAGCAACGCGAACTACTGCTTTTCATCGACGGCCGGCTGAGGGAGGATGGGGTCAGCCCCAGCTTCGACGAGATGCGCGAGGCGCTGGACCTCAAGTCCAAGTCGGGCGTCCATCGCCTGATTTCCGCCTTGGAAGAGCGCGGTTTCATCCGCCGCCTCCCCAATCGCGCCCGGGCGCTTGAGATCCTGAGGCTGCCAGAGACGAATGGTCCGAGGCCGGCGATCCTGACCCCTATCCGGCCTGCTGTCGTCGCCAACGATACGATGGAGATTCCGCTCCACGGAAGAATCGCCGCCGGCACGCCGATCGAGGCGCTGCAGGGCACCGAAAGCTTCGCCGTTCCTGCCGCCCTGCTCGGCCCCGGTGAGCATTACGCACTCGAGGTTTCAGGCGATTCGATGGTCGATGAAGGCATTCTCGACGGCGATTTCGCGCTGATCCGGAAAGTGGATTCGGCCCGCGACGGCGAGATTGTGGTCGCGCTGATCGACGACGAGGAAGCCACGCTGAAGACTTATCGCCGTGAGGGCCGGATGGTCAGGCTGGACCCCGCGAACAGTCGCTACGAGCCTCAGCGCTACGAAGAGGATCGAGTCCGCATCCAGGGCCGCCTCGCCGGGCTCATCCGGCGATACTAGACTCGCTTAGCCCGCCTTAGCGACCTCGAGACCTCGGTCGATCATCGAGCTGTTCACGAGGATGAGGCTGGCGACGACCCCGAAGAGCTTCACACGCATGTTCCTCGACCATTCCATGAGCGCGAAAAGCAAGAAGATCGGAACCGTCTGCGAGGGGAATTTGCAAGAAGTTCGGCAACCGACGCCGGCCTGCCGGCAAGGCAGAGGAACGCCTTCCCCAGCGCCGGCTCATCGAGCCCGAACCAGGCAGCAATCCCGCCGATGCCACCCATGGCGGAAGCTGGGCATGCTCCGCCTTGAGGAGCTTTTCCAACCCCCCGGAGCCGCGAAAATCCGCGCCTTCCAATAGCTCCGAGCGCGCTGTGGAAGAGGCGCTTCCCCTATGTTAGGGGCGCTCGTTCATTGCATTGCAGCATACAAAGAAGAGGAAAGCGCGCCTTAGCGCAAGCATGAGTTCACGTCCCGTCGTCACCCGCTTCGCTCCCTCCCCCACCGGCTTTCTTCATATCGGGGGGGCGCGGACTGCGCTGTTCAACTGGCTCTATGCGCGCCACCACGGCGGCAAGTTCCTCCTGAGGATCGAGGATACCGACAAGGCCCGCTCCACCAAGGAGGCGATCGACGCGATCCTCGACGGAATGCATTGGCTCGGCCTCGATTGGGACGGCCACGAATATTACCAATCGCAGTTCTGGTCCCGTCACGCCGAGATCGCACATCGGATGCTTGACCGCGGCCAGGCCTATCGCTGCTACATGACGCAGGAGGAACTCTCGGACCAGCGCGAGGCGGCGCAGCGCGAGCGGCGGCCCTTCCGGATTGAGAGCCCGTGGCGCGAGGTGACCGAGGAACAGGGTGACAAGCCGTTCGTCATCCGCCTCAAGGCGCCGCGCGACGGCGAGACGGTGGTCGAAGACCAGGTTCAGGGCCGGGTCGTCGTCCAGAATAGCGAAATTGACGATTTCGTGTTGCTGCGCTCCGACGGAAGCCCGACCTATATGCTTGCCGTCGTGGTCGACGATCACGACATGGGCGTCACTAACGTGATCCGCGGCGACGACCATCTCAACAACGCTTTCCGCCAGCTGGCGATCATTCGCGCGATGGGCTGGCCCGAACCAACTTACGCCCATGTGCCGCTAATCCACGGTCCGGACGGCGCCAAGCTCAGCAAGCGGCATGGTGCTCTGGGCGTCGACGCCTACCGTGACGAGCTGGGCATGCTTCCGGAGGCGGTCGACAATTACCTGCTTCGGCTCGGCTGGGGCCATGGTGACGACGAGATCATCAGCCGCGAGCAGGCAGTCGAATGGTTCGACCTCGCCCATGTCGGCAAGTCGCCGTCGCGCTTCGACCTCAAGAAGCTCGAGAATTTGAACGGCCATTACATCCACGAGGCCGACGACGAACGCCTTGCGGAGCTTGTCGCAGCGAGGCTCGGCCTTTCGGCCGATCAGAAGCCGCTTCTTGTCAGGGCCATGCCGGAACTCAAGGCGCGCGCGAACACGGTTCTTCAATTGGCGGAGGGCGCCCGGTTCCTTTTCGCCAGCCGGCCGCTTGTGATCGACGATGCATCGGCCTCGCTGCTCACGGCTGATGCCCGTTCCACCCTCGCTGCGGCGCACGAAAAATTAGTTGCACTTGCGAACTGGGATGCAGCGTCCTTAGAGGCAGCCATCCGCGAAGTCGCCGAGGCCAGCGGCGCAAAGCTCGGCAAGCTTGCGCAGCCCCTCCGGGCCGCCCTCACCGGGCGCACGACCTCACCGGGGATTTTTGATGTTCTTGCGTTGCTCGGACGGGACGAAAGCCTCGCCCGCATCGCCGACCAGATGGAGCCGACCGAATGACCGACAAAGCCGTCTCGATGAAAACGCCGGGAGGCGATTTCGACTACCCGCTCCTTGACGGGACGGTTGGTCCCGAGGTCGTGGATATCCGCAAGCTCTACGGCCAGACCGGAATGTTCACCTACGATCCGGGCTTCACCTCGACGGCGAGCTGCGAAAGCAAGATCACTTACATCGACGGCGAAAAGGGAATCCTGCTCCATCGCGGCTATCCCATCGACCAGCTCGCTGAGAATTCGAGCTTCATGGAGGTCGCCTATCTACTGGTCCACGGCGAGCTTCCGACCGGCAAGGAGCTGGACGAGTGGGTCTACACGATCAGCCGCCACACGATGGTGCACGAGCAGCTCGCGACCTTCTATCGCGGGTTCCGGCGTGACGCGCACCCGATGGCGGTCATGTGCGGAGTCGTCGGCGCGCTCTCGTCATTCTACCACGACAGCACCGACATCACCGATCCCGAGCAGCGGATGATCGCTTCACACCGGCTGATTGCGAAGATGCCGACGATCGCGGCGATGGCCTTCAAATATTCGATCGGGCAACCGTTCCTCTATCCGCAGAACGACCTCAGCTACACCGGCAACTTCCTGAGGATGACCTTCGGCGTGCCGGCGGAGCCATATGTGGTGAACCCCATCATCGAGAATGCGATGCGGCGGATCTTCATCCTCCATGCCGACCATGAGCAGAACGCGTCGACGTCGACGGTCCGCCTGGCCGGATCGTCGGGCGCGAACCCATTCGCGTGCATTGCAGCGGGCATCGCCTGCCTGTGGGGTCCCGCGCATGGTGGAGCGAACGAGGCGGCACTCAACATGCTGCGAGAGATCGGCACGACCAAACGCATCCCCGAATATATCGCTCGGGCGAAGGACAAGAACGATCCGTTCCGGCTGATGGGGTTCGGACACCGCGTCTACAAGAATTTCGACCCGCGGGCGAAGGTGATGAAGGCGACCGCGGACGAGGTCCTCAAGGAGCTTAACATTTCCGACCCGGTGCTCGATGTGGCCAAAGAGCTCGAGCACATCGCGCTCAACGACGACTATTTCATCGATAAGAAGCTTTATCCGAATGTCGATTTCTATTCGGGCGTCATCCTGAACGCGATCGGCTTCCCGACAGACATGTTCACCGCGCTCTTCGCTGTTGCGCGCACCGTCGGGTGGGTCGCGCAGTGGAACGAGATGATCGCCGATCCGGATCAGAAGATAGGCCGCCCGCGCCAGCTCTATGTCGGCGCTACTCAGCGCGACTACGTGCCGGTCGACAAGAGAGGCTAGGCAGCCGGAAGAGTGAGCGTGAAGCGCGCGCCTTCGCCCGGCGCGCTGTCGAGCGTCACATCGCCACCCATCGAACGGGCGAGCCGCCGCGAGATCGCGAGGCCGAGGCCGGTGCCGGCTTCCTTGGCCTGGGCTCGCTCGAAACGCTCGAAAATGCGCTGCTCGTCACCAGCGGCGATACCCGGACCTTCGTCGCCAACGATAACCGACGCTGCCCCCGCGACCCTGTCGAAGCTGATCCGGACCGTGGCGCCTTCGGGCGAATAGCGGATCGCGTTCACGATCAGGTTCACGAGGATCTGGATGACCGCGCGTTCCTGTCCGCGAGCACGAAGCGGTTCGGAACGATCGATCTGGATATGCACGCCGCGATCTTCAGCCGAGGATTCGAGCATGATGACGGCTTCGGACGCGAGCGCCGCAAGATCGACGAGGCCGTGAACCTGGGTGGGGTCTTCGCTCATCGCGCGGAGTACGGAGAGCAGATGCCGGGCAGCAGACGCGATGTCATTGCCGTAATTTGCATAATCGCCGCGCAGCGGCCCGTCCGAGCGGGCGACGATCTTTTCAGCGCTCTCGATGATCCGATCGATCGGGGAGCGCAGCAATTCGTCCAACGCCTGGTCGAAGCCCGGCGAACGGGTGATTGCCTGCGCGCTAGCGTCCGTCTCGCTTGCGGCTGTCCCGCGGAAGCCGGCAAAGGAGCCATCGGCCGCCGTCACGACTTCGCCGCTGAGCACGATGCTGGCTTCGTTCGATCGGCTGCGTCCGCGTTGGCCCGAAAAGTTGCGCCTGCCCGCCAGCGCGTTGATCAGCGGCATTTCGCCGCTTGCATCCTCTTCGAGGCGGACGATGCGCGTGAGCGGTGCACCGGCAGCCTCTGCGACATCGATTCCGAGCACCTCAGCAAATTCCGATGAGATGGAGATGATCCGCAGCTCCTCGTCGGTCGCCCATTCGTTCTGCGCGGCTGCGCTGGCGGCTTCACTGCCGCCGCCGAGGATCGTTGCAAGACGGGGACCGGCCGCAGGACGTACCGTCCAGCCCTCAAGCGACAAGACGATCTCGTCGCCTTCAGGCGTTGCATTGACCCAAATTTCGATGTCGTTGTCAGCCGAGGCAGCGACAGCTGGGCGCCCGACAGAAGTGCCAAGCTTACGAGCCAGCTGGGCCACTGCGGCGACCTGCGGCAAAGCAAGCATCTGGCCGACTTCCGAACCAGCTTCCCGCTGGAGCGATTCAAGCTCGGGGTCGGCCGCGATGAGCCGCCCGAAGCTGTCGAGCCGTCCGGCGACCGCGCGGGGTTCGGATGGAGCACTAGCCATTGCGGCTTCCCAACGCTTCGAGCGCAGCGCGGTAGTAAGCGGTCGCCGAGAGCCAGCTGGCCGTTGCGCCAATCTCCTCGGCGGTCATGGCATCGAAATGCCCGATCGCAGATCCCGGATCATCGATTCCCAAAAGGTCGCCGAGGCTTGCCAGCAGGCCAGCGCAGAGCTCGCGCGAAAAGCCGGCGAGGCGAAGCAGCGCCATCAAGCGACCCGGCTCGCCGGCGAGAAGCTCGTCCATCGCAACGGTGCCCCTGATGCCGGCCCTTCGGGCGAGCACCTGAGCGAGGAATCCAACTTCGCCCTCCTGAGCGCAGGCGAGAAGTAGTTCGTCAGATAGTCCGCCGGCTTCGTCGAGAACCGCAACAAGCGCAGCAGTAAGCGCTTCGACGCCACGCCCCTGATCATGCTTGTCGAGGAGCCGTGAAGCCGCGGCTGAAAGCTCGGCATCGGCCGCAGCGGCGCCATATCCGGAGGCGACATCGCGGCGCGAAGCTGCAGCGACGGCGTGGACTAGCCTCTGCGATGACACGGTCGAGAGATCGTCGAAAGCGATCAGGCATTGACCGAAGCGGTCGCGGCGCCTGCCGCGCGCAAGGATCAGCGCCATTGCCGCGGCAGACACCGTCGAGTCGTGGTAGCTGACGAGTCCCTGGACAGCGCGCGCCTCGCGGCGACCACTCCGTGCTCGGGCAGCGCTCCCAATCCGCTCTTCGTCGGCGCGGCGCAGGAGTAGCGCCATCAGCTCAGCGTCATCGAGCAGGCCCGCCCTGGTCAAGGAATTGACGGTTGCTGCCTCATCGTCATTAGCGCCCGCCCAACCGGCCGGCAGCGCAGCACGGATCTCGCCGCTGATATCCCCCACAAGGCAGTGCAGCATGGCAGTCATCAGCGCCCGTTCCTGTTCCGTCAGGCGCTCGGCGGGATTGAGGAAAAAATCGGCCCGGACCGTGGACAGGCGCCCACGGCCCGCGACGCGCGCGGGCGCATTCGGCTCTGCCGAAGCGATAATCGGCCACTCTTCAGGCATCATTACGCGACTGCGTTATCCGATTTCCGTTAACTTCGCGTCAACTTGATGACTGATGGCGCACATGCTGGACAATGAAGAAGGAAACCAGCGCGTAAACCGAAAGCACCACAAGATAGCTTGTCCAGGCGCCCGCGAGAGCAAAGGGAACGGCAAGAACGATCGCGCTTCGGCGTGAGATCAACCAAGGCTCGCTGTCCTGCATCGACGATCGCTCGATTCGCGCCGCTTCGGCGAACGCGCCCGCCCCGATCGCGCCGACGAGTGCACCCCAGCCGCTGACATGGCCCATTTCCCACCAGCCGAGTGCGAGGAGGGCGATTCCCGCGGCGGGCCACAGGGCCAGCCGGCTGAGCATTCGGACCGGCAGAGGTTTCAGGCGCAGGCCAGCAAGCCGGTTGGCAATGAGATCGAGCGGCATTGATGCGATAAGCAAGCCGAGCCCGGCGCCGAGCCATCCGCGGGTGAAGCAGAGCGCTCCGCCAAGCGTAAGGCCGAGCGCTGCCCACATCAGCCACGGCGGCCTGACTCCGCTCTCCATTAGCCGCTCGGTCGCAAGCTCTTCGATTGGTGGAAGAAGATAGCGGCTGACCCAGTCCGGACGGGCGCCGCGCGAGCTGACGACGAGCTTGCGCTGGAAGTCGTACAGGTCTTCGCCTGTCTCGGCGATGAGGGGTTCGCCGCCGACGTCGTTCGCCGGGAGACGAAGCGCTCCTTCCTGAAGTGTCCGCCGCAAAAGGGTGGATTGAAGGTCCCAATCTCCAAGCATGGCGGCCGTTGAGCCGAGCAAATGCGAATCGACCAGCGCCACCCCGGCCCACCTCGATTCGGCGTCGATGCGTTCGAACGATTGGTGCGCGGCATCGTCTGGTACGGTCGCGACGGCTGGTTCCGGTTCGTTCGCCAATGCGGCCACTAAGTCCGCCGGCGGCGCAATGCCGTCACCTACAAGCAGGATCATCGAGCCTGCTTCGAAGCGGCTCAGGGCTTCGCTGACGTCGCTCGCCGCAAAGACCGCAACGCCATCCTGGCGAAGCCGTTCGAACGCATCCTGGAGCGCCTGAGGTACTCGCTCGACGACGATCACGACCGGCGCGGTTCCTGCAGCGGCGGCGCAGCGGACCTGATATTCGAGCAGGGTCCTTCCAGCCAGCGGAAGCAGTGCCCGAAGACCGCCACTGTCATCTTCCTGATAGGCCCCGATCAGCGCGCCGACCGTCATTCGCTTATCCGTTCCCTCCCCGCCTCGAAGCCCTTCTCTAACCGCTTTCGCGAGGCTTCAAAGGTGGTAATGTCTGTATTGCGATGACACCGATCCCCAAGCGTGCTGAGCATGCGTTGACCGATTCCCTCGAGCCCCTCGAATTGACGAGCGCGGACGTCCTTCCCGACGGTTCGATGGAAGAAGAGCAGTGGCTCCAGCCTACTGAGGAATTGTCCGCCGATCTCGGAGCAGGTGGGCGGCAGGTTCTTGCGATCGCGTTGATCGCTCTGTCGGCGGTGTGGCTTGGTTATTCGGCCTGGTCTGCCGGACGCACCCTCTCCGGGCAACCGCTTACCTCGCCGATCGTCGCCCAATGGCTGGCGATCGCGGCGGGGCCGCTCGCGCTTTTCGCACTTCTCTGGCTGATCTTCGGTCGCACCCGCCGTAAGGAGGCAGAGCGCTTCACTCGCTCCGTCATCGCTATGCGTGGCGAAGCTCAGTCGCTCGAGGCTTTGCTCGAAGTCCTGTCTCAGCGGATCAGCGAGAGTCGCTCCGAGCTGACGATGATGGCGCAGAATCTGATGCAGCTCGGCGATGATGCGACCGGAAAGCTTGGCGGGATCACCCAGCAGTTCGACAACAGCAGCGAGAGGCTGAAGCGGCACGGCGAAGCGCTTGACCGCGCGGCCGAAATCGGCACGAAATGATGTCGCCGTCCTACTCGAGGATTTGCCGAGCGCCGAAGAGACAACGCGCGCGCTGGCTGAGCAAATCCGCGCGCTCGGTAGCGAATCCGTCGAGAAGGCCGAGGTGTTCGGCAATTATGTCGGTCACCTCACCGAACGGACCCGCGAAGCGGACCAGCTGATTGCCGAGGCGACGGACCGGCTCGCCACTCGACTTGCTGAAATCGATATTGCCGGAACCACCGCCACGGCTCGGCTCGGTGAAGCGCATGCGGGGATGTCCTCCACTCTTGAGACGCTGCTTGAGCGGACCTCAGCGACGCTCGAGGAGATCCGCGGCGGAATCGACGTTCAGTCCGCGGCGGTCGCTGCGCTCGTCGAACAGGCGTCTGCCGGTCTTGGCCGAGCAGGAATGGACGCCGCGGAATCGCTGGCCGCCAATGTCGCTCACGCGAGCAGTTCGCTCGAAAACCTGTCGGCACGAGTCGCTGAGCAGGACCGCGCTTCGCACCTGATGATCGCGGAAATCGATCGCGGCCTGGCAGCGATCGACCAGAGGTTCACGGAGCTCGCTTCAAATGGCGACCAGCGTGCGAACAAGTTCATCGAATTGCTCAGCCGCGCGCGCAGCGAACTCGACACGCTCGCTTCTCAGGCGATCTCGCAGGAATCGGCGATTGGCTCGATTGTGGAACGGACCGCGACCCTCAGCGAGAGCATCGACCGGCTGACCAACGAAATCCGCGAAAACCTCGGGACGGCCATCGGCGAGGCCCAGGGCGGCGCTGACCGGTTGTCCGAAGCGGCGACTTCGGTGCGCCCCGAAATCGAGCGCATTCGCGAAGCGACCGTCGAGGCGGGTCAGCGCCTGTCGGAGACAGAAGAGACCATCGGCGAGCAACAGAATCGCTTCACCGCCCTCCTCGCCACCGTCGATGAGGGCGTCGGCAACGCGCAGAGCAAGCTCACCGAACTTTCGTCGATGCTCTCGGAGGTCGAACGCGAAGCGGCCAGTCTCAGCGCCGAAACGGCGCCGGCGCTCGTCACCGCGCTGGTCCATGTGAAGGACGCGGCCGCCCACGCCGCCGAGCGCGCCCGCGAAGCGATTGAGGCAGTCATCCCATCGAGCGTCGTGAAGTTGTCCGACGAGACTCGCTCAGCTTTGGAGCGCGTGATCCGTGAGGAGATCGAAGAGCGACTGCGGGAGGTGGAAACGGTCGCGGCCCGCGCGGTCGAATCGGCGCGTGCCGCATCGGACCGTCTGACTCAGCAGGTGCTGTCGCTCGGCCAGAGCGCGTCGGCGCTCGAACAGCATATCGAAGCGACCCGCGACGAGCAGCGCGAGAAGGACAGCGAGGCTTTCGCCCGCCGTGTTTCGCTGCTGATCGAACTCGATGCATTCCGCGTCGATCGACGTTGGCAAGATCCTGTCCGACGAAATCGACGACAAAGCGTGGGGCGCCTATCTGAAGGGCAACCGCGGCGTCTTCACCAGGCGCGCCGTACGTCTGATGGACGCCAGCGAAACGCGGTCGATCAAATCACATTACGAAAGCGAGCCTGAGTTCCAGTCCTCGGTGAACCGCTACGTCCATGATTTCGAAGCCATGCTGCGCCGTGTCCTCGCCGAACGCGACGGCGGGATGATCGCGGTCACATTGATGTCGTCGGATATGGGCAAGCTTTACGCCGCGCTCGCGCAGGTGGTCGAAAAGCGCCGTTAGCTGTTCGACTGCTGGTTGAGCGGCGGGTTGTAGAAGTCGAGATCGTTGGCTGTGATCCAGCCGTTGACGTAATTCAGGTAGTAGAGTCCGAACAGGATGGCAGCGACGATCGCTGCGCTCGATAGATGGCGTTTGAGATCGAAGCGGTGCGGCGCGCTTTCCGCCTGGCCGGGTATTTTCTTCTCGCCGATCTCCTCGGTCGTCCGCACGCCGAACGGCAACAGCACGAAGGCGCTGAAGCAGAAGAACAGGAAATAGATGGCGATGATCGACGTGAAGTTCATGCGGCGACTTGAAGCAGCATCACCTCCACTAGCGGCTTCTTGCCCGTCCACAAGGTCGCGCAGCGGCGGACCGCAAGCCTGACCGATTCGCGAACGCGATCTTCGTCCACGCCGGGGCTGTAGGCACGCGTCGCCGCATCGGTTGCGTCGGCGATGAAATCGTCGCGGTCCTCTTCGACGGGGACGCCGAACGGCCGGATGACGGGCTTGCCGGCCAGCGCGCCGTCGTCGCCAACCGGAACGGCGACGGTGATCAGCCCGCCGTACCCGATCCTGCGCCGCTCGTTCACCGTCGTCCCATCGGCCGGAAGGATTACATCGCCGTCGAGGACGAGCCGGCCGACGCGCACCTCATCGACCTTTTTCGGTTCGCCGGGCGCAAGGCGAATGACGTCACCATTCTTCTGCACGATCGCGTGCGCGACGCCGTGATCGAGCGCCACGCGGGCGTGCTCCGCGAGATGCCGCGGCTCGCCGTGCACAGGCACGACGATCTCGGGCCGCACCCATTTGTACATTTGGATCAGCTCGGGGCGCCCGGGATGCCCGGATACGTGGACGTGCGCCTGCTTCTCGGTGACGATCTGCACTCCGAGGTCCGACAGCTGATTCATGATACGGCCGATCGCGACTTCGTTCCCCGGGATGATCCGGGACGAGAAGATCACCGTGTCGCCCTCGCCAATCTTCAGCTCGTGCGTTCCGGAGGCAATGCGTCCGAGCGCTGCACGGGGCTCTCCCTGCCCGCCCGTGGCGATGATCAGCGCGTCCTGCTTCGGCAGGCGCATCGCTTCATCGAAACTGATCGGCGGCGGAAAGTCCTGGAGATAACCAGTGGTCTGAGCCACGCGCAGGATTCGTTCCAGCGACCGGCCTGCGATGCAAACCCGCCGCCCAAACTCGCGAGCGACGCGTCCGATCGTTTGAAGGCGCGCGGCGTTGGACGCGAAGGTCGTGACTGCGACGCGGCCGTTCGCCATCATCACCTGGGCGAGAAGCCCCTCATGGACGCTCTCTTCCGATCCTGAAGGCTTGTCCTGGAAGACGTTTGTCGAATCGCACACCAGCGCGAGCACACCGCGGTCGCCGATCTCGGTCAGGACGTCCGTATCCGGCGCAGAACCGAGCACCGGAGTTTCGTCGATCTTCCAGTCGCCCGTGTGAAACACGTTGCCGAAGGGCGTTTCGATGAGCAGGCCGTTGCCTTCGGGAATAGAGTGCGAAAGAGCGACGAAGCTCACCTTGAACGGCCCGAGCTCGATCGTCCCGCCGCGCTCCACGACATTGAGTTGTACCTGACCGGTAAGCCCTTCCTCCTCGAGCTTGCCGGCGATCAAGCCGGCGGTGAACGGAGTCGCATAGAGCGGCGATTTAAGCTCGTCGGCGAGGTATGGAAGAGCGCCGATATGGTCCTCGTGGCCGTGGGTGAGGATGATTCCCGCAAGCCGTTCCTGCTGGTTCTCGATAAAGTCGAGATCGGGAAGGATCAGCTCGATCCCGGGATAGTCGGGGCCGGCGAAGTTGAGGCCGAGATCGACCATGATCCACTGGCCGCGGCAGCCATAGAGATTGACGTTCATGCCGATCTCGCCGGAGCCGCCGAGGGCGACGAACAGAAGCTCTTCGCCGGGGATCATTTCGTGGCCGCCATGCCGTGCAGCAGGCTTAACCCCTGTATGGTGAGGTCGGGCTCAATCGCGTCGAACAGGTTAGTGTGCTTGTCGAACAGGTCGGCGAGGCCGCCCGTTGCGATGACCGTGACGGGTCGTCCCAACTCCCGCTTCATCCGTTCGACCAGTCCTTCCATCATTGCGACATAACCCCAGTAGATCCCGATCAGCATCTGGTCCTGCGTAGTGCGACCGATAACCGAGAGATTGTTCGCTGGCGCTTCGATCGCGATGCGCGGGAGCTTCGCGGCGGCGTTCACCAGCGCGTCGAGCGACAGGTTGATGCCGGGCGCGATGATCCCGCCTTTGTAGGCACCGGACGAATCCACGACGTCGAAGGTCGTTGCCGTGCCGAAGTCGATGACGATCAGGTCGGCGGGATATTTGGCGTGAGCAGCGATCGCGTTCAGCGCTCGGTCTGCGCCGACATTCTGCGGCTCATCGACATCGAGGTCGATCGGCCAGGTCAGCGTTCCCTGCCCTGCTACCAAGGGCTCAGCCCGAAAATATTTCCTCGCGAGCACTTCGAGATTGTGGAGCGCACGAGGGACAACCGTCCCGATCACCACGCCGGTGACAACATCCTTCGGAAAGCCCTCTAGATCGAGCAGTTGGTGAAGCCACACGGCATATTGGTCGGCGGTGTGCCGCGGGTCCGTAGCGATCCGCCACCGTGCCTTGATCTCCCCGCTATCGACGAGCGCGAAGACGACGTTCGTGTTGCCGGCGTCAATGGCGAGAAGCATGCGGGGGCCTTAGCGACAACATCAGCAACCGGCAAAGAGCGTCAGGCCGTCGCCGGGATCGGATGGGCGACGAGAGCAGGTTCCTCGCGCTCCCGCGCCAGATAGGCATGGATGGAGGCCACCACCTGAGCACCATCGCCAACCGACGCCGCCACGCGCTTAACCGAGGTCGAGCGTACGTCGCCCACGGCGAACACACCCTTGCGGCTGGTTTCGAGCGGCAGGCGGTCATCGCACGCTTCTTCGCCCACGAGCACGAACCCGCGCTTGTCCAGGCTGATGCCCGAGGTTCGAAGCCAGTCGGTGTTCGGCTCCGCGCCGATAAAGGAGAATAGGTAGCGCACCTCTCGGCGGGTCACGTTACCCGTTTGGCGATTGCGGCAGTTGATCGCCTGCAGCTGTCCGTCCGAGCCCTCGAGCGCCGACACCTCGCAGCCGATCACGACATCGACATTTGGAAGCGCCTCAATGCGTTCGATCAGATATTGCGACATGGTTTCGCTGAGGGGACGCCGAGCCATCATCGTTACTCGTCGCGCCTTGCCTGCAAGGTAAACGGTCGCCTGTCCCGCGGAATTGCCGCCGCCGACCAATGCCACGTCACTGTTTGCGCAAAGGTCCGCTTCGAGCGGCGAGGCCCAGTAATGGACCGACGCGCCTTCGAACTCGTCGAGCCGTTCGACACCGAGCCGCCGGTAGCGTGCCCCGGTCGCAATCACGACAGCGAGGGCCTGGACGCGTTCGCCGGTAGCGAGCTGGATGTGACAAGGGTCATTGCCGCACTCCAGGTTCACCGCTTCATCCGGGATTGCGACGTCCACACCAAACTTCTGCGCCTGGCTGAACGCGCGGCCCATCAACGCCATGCCCGAGATACCGGTGGGAAAGCCGAGATAGTTTTCGATGCGAGCCGATGCGCCCGCCTGTCCGCCGAAGGAGCGGCAGTCGATCGTCAAGACCGAAAGGCCTTCGGATCCTGCGTACACCGATGTTGCTAGACCCGACGGTCCTGCGCCAATCACCACGACATCGTAAAGCCGGTCACTGTCGATCGGACCGAGCAAACCGACGCATCGCGCGAGCTGGGACTCGGTCGGGTTGCGAAGTAGCTGGCCGCCCGGGCAGAGAACGATCGGAAGCTCCTCGGCAGCGACGTTGAAGCGCTCGACCAATGTTCGCGCACAGCTATCGCTTCCGGGATCGAGACTTTCATACGGATGCCCGTTGCGGCGCAGGAAGTTTGTCAGCCTCAGTACGTCTGCGTCGTGCTCATCGCCAATGACGATCGGTCCGGCGCGTGCTTCGATCAACCCGACGCGCCGGAGGATCAGTGCACGCATCAGTCGCTCGCCGAGGTCTGCTTCGGCGATGAGCAGCGCCCGCAACCGATCCGGCGGGATCGCGACGGCTTCCACGTCCGTGAGCGCCTTTTCATCGACCAAATACGGCCGCCCGGAAAGCTGAGCGAGCTCTCCCATGAAATTGCCACGCTCGTGGGTGACGATGTGGGAACCCGCACCTCCGTCCGGTCGAATAGCATCGACCCGACCGGACAGGATCAGCATCAATCCGGGGCCCGCCTCACCCCTCCGCGCTAGCATGTCACCAGACTTGTAGCTTCGCGGCTCACCGAACCGGGCAAGCCGTGCAAGCTCATCGTCCGTGAAACGCAGGAACATCTGCGCTCCTCGGGTGGCGAAGGTCGGGCCGAGATCGTCGATCATCAGGCCGGCAGCGGTACCGCGACGATCGCCGGTGATTCGTAGCCCGGCACGCCGACCTGCTCGCCGCGGATGAAGGCGAGAATGTCCGCATTGATCTCGTCCGGGTGCGTCGTCATGCATCCGTGCGGGAACGTGGTGTAGGTCTTCAGCTGTCCGTTCTTCAGCAGTTTCACCGCAAGCGGCGCGCTGTCGGCGTAAGGAACGATCTGATCATCCTCACTGTGGATGATCAACACCGGAACCCCAATCGCCTTCAGGTCCTCCGTGAAGTCTGTCTCCGAGAAAGCCTTGATGCAATCGTAATGCGCCTTGATGCCGCCCATCATCCCCTGGCGCCACCAATTGCGGATCACTCCTTCGATCGGGAGCACGCCCGTGCGGTTGAAACCGTAGAAGGGCCCCGAGGCGATATCGAGATAGATTTGCGCCCGATTGCAGGCCACGCCCGCCCGATAGGCATCGAAAGCTTCAAGCGGCATCCCGCCGGGATTGGCTTCGGTCTTGAGCATTAGCGGCGGGACGGCTGAGATCAGGACTGCCTTCGCGACCCGGCCAGCATCGGCGCGCGCGACATAGTGAGCGACTTCGCCGCCACCAGTCGAATGGCCGATGTGGGTCGCCTGCTTGAGGTCCAGCGCAGCCACCAACTGCTTCACGTCGGCAACATAGGTGTCCATGTCGTTGCCTGTGTCGGTCTGGCTCGACCGTCCGTGACCGCGGCGGTCGTGAGCGACGACCCGGAAGCCGAGGTTCAGGAAGTGCATCAGCTGGTTGTCCCAATCGTCCGCGCTCAGCGGCCAGCCGTGATGGAAAAAGAGCGCTTGAACGTTCTTAGGACCCCAGTCCTTGTAGAAGATCTCGGTGCCGTCGGTGGTGGTAATGAATGGCATGGGGGAGACCCTCGCCTCGAAAGTGCCGGCCGACAGGACCGGCGCTGGGTTTCGTGGGGAGCAAGGACGCGCGAGGCAAGGGCGCGTCGAACGCATCGACTCGATCGCGAAACGAAGGCTCCCGTATCAGCAAGCCGCGCGCGCCGCGAGTGAGCGACTCAGCCGAGTGAAATGTCTCCTGCCCGAACGACCTCCAAATGACCATCGTCAAGCCGAAGCCGAAGAGCGCCGTCGGCTTCGATGCCATCGAAACGGCCGCTGATCGTCTCGACGGCGCTTGCATGGACCGAGAGGCTGGTGCCGACGGCGTGCGCGCGCGCGAGCCAGGCTTGTGCAAGCGATGATGGTTCGCTCTGGCGCCAGAGTTGAACGAGCCGCGCCACGCTTCCGGCAAGCACCGAAGCAAAGGCTTGTGGCGTTACGCGGCCGCCCAGCGACGCGCATGGTCGGTCGGGCAAGTCGGGCGCCGAAGCGAGGTTCACGCCGAAGCCGATCACGACGCGGTCGCCGCTCCGTTCGAGCAGGATCCCGGCAAGCTTCCTGCCGTGAAGAAGCAAGTCGTTCGGCCATTTGAGCATCAGAGACTGCCCGGGGACCGCGACGTCGATGGCTTCGATCAGAGACAGGCCGGCCGCCAACGACAGCGTTTGTGGCTGCGGGTCGCGTGGTCGGAGCTCGACGATCGTGCTTCCGTAGAAATTGCCGAGCGGTGAAAGCCATTCGCGTCCCTGCCGCCCCCTTCCCGCCTCCTGCTCGAGCGCGATGAGCCAGTCGCCCTCACCGGCTGCTTGATCGGCGATAAGGTCAGCGTTGGTCGAGCTGGTGCGCTCGACGAAACGGATGCGGGTCAGAAGAGCGTCCCCGCCGCGCGGTCCGTCAGCGTTCCGATGGGACCGATCAGCAAATAGCCGAGCGGCGAAACGACCAGCGCGGCGACCAGAATCAGGAGGCCCTGGATCGGCTCGTGAGGGCGGCCATAAGGCTCAGTCGGCTCGTCCATGTACATGACCTTCACGATACGAAGGTAATAGTAGGCGCCGATCACCGTCCCGAGGATCGCCGCGACGGCGAGCGCCACATAACCGGCCTGAACGGCGGCTGTGAAGACGAGCAGCTTGGGCCAAAAGCCGAAGAGCGGCGGAATGCCGGCGAGGCTGAACATGAAGATCGCGAAAGCCGCGGCGAAAGCCGGCCTCGTCTGCGCCAGCCCCGAAAGGCTGTCGATGCTTTCGATCGGCCGCCCCTCGGCATCGCGCATCCAGAGCACGCAGAGGAACGCGCCGAGCGTCATCACCACATAAACGGCCATGTAGAACAGGACCGATGATGTTCCAGCGCGATCGCCAGCAGCAAGTCCGACTAACGCGAAGCCAACGTTGTTGATCGACGAATAAGCGAGCAGCCGCTTGATATTCGTCTGCCCGTAGGCGGCCACGGCGCCGAGGAAGATCGAGGCGAGTGCCGCGAAGATCACGATCTGGCGCCATGCATCAGTCGCTGGGCCGAGGGCTTCGACACAGACGCGAACTGCGAGCAGCACGGCCGCAACCTTGGGCGCCGAAGCGAAGAAGGCCGTTACCGGCGTCGGTGCGCCCTCGTACACGTCAGGCGTCCACATGTGGAACGGCACCACGCTAGCTTTGAACGCGAGCCCGGAGAGCAGGAAGACGAGGCCGAACAGGAGCCCGAGGGAAGGCGCTCCGCGTCCAAACGCCGCGGCCAAGCCAGCGAAATTGGTCGTGCCCGTGAAGCCGTAGAGAAGCGAGATTCCGTAGAGCAGGATCCCGCTCGCGAGCGCTCCCAGGACGAAATACTTCAGACCTGCTTCGGCCGAGCGCTCATCGGTGCGGCGGTAGGAAGCGAGCACGTAGCCGGCGAGGCTGTTGAGCTCTAGCCCGACATAAAGCGCGATGAGGCTGGTCGCCGAGACCATCACGCTCATGCCCACGGCGGCAAAGACGATCAGCACCGAATATTCGGAAGCATGCTCGCTGCCGCGGTCGAACCAGCCGTTCGCCGCGATAATTGCCACCGCTGCGGCGGGGAACATGATCGCCTTGCCGAAACTCGCGAACAGGTCGGCAGTGACAAGACCCTCGAAGACCGGGCCCGTGTGAGATGGCGCACCGATCAGGGCGACAGTCGCCCCGAGCAGCAGCAAGACCGCGAGCCAGCTGACGGCCGTCGATCCGCGGCGTCCAGAGAAGGCCGCGACCGTCATCAGGATCGTACCGCCGATCGACAGAATCAGCTCGGGGAGCAGCGGAGCAGTGAAGCGCGGGATCAATGCATTGCTCCCATGTCCATGTGCGACGCGCCCTTGCCGAGCGTCAGGTGGGAATCGCCGACGGGAGCCACAGCCTCCATCCTCGTCAGAAGGCGGCCCACGTCATTGCGCATCGGCCTCAGGAAGCTTTCCGGATAAACGCCCATCCACACCACGGCTAGCGCGATCGGCGCAAGCAGCCACCACTCGCGCACATCGAGGTCCTTCATCGCCGACGCTTCCGCGGTTCGCGCCTCGCCGAAGCAGATGCGCCAGTACAGCCACAGCATATAGGCAGCGCCAAGGATGATGCCCGTCGTCGCGACGATCGCGGCCCAGCTCGAAGCGCGATAGGTCCCGATCGAGCTCAGGAACTCACCGGGGAAGTTGCTGAGACCCGGCAAGCCGACGCTGGCCATGGTGAAGACCATGAACAGCAGGGCGTATCCAGGCATGTTATTCGAAAGCCCGCCGTAGGCCGCGATTTCGCGGGTGTGCAGGCGGTCGTAGACGACGCCCACGCAAAGGAAGAGCGCGCCCGACACGAGCCCGTGGCCGAGCATCACCAGCATTGCGCCTTCGATCCCCTGCCGGTTCATGGCGAACAGTCCGAACGTGACGAACGCCATGTGCGCGACGGACGAATAAGCGATGAGCTTCTTCATGTCCTTCTGCACGAGCGCGACCAGGCTCGTGTAGACGACGGCTATCCCCGACAGCACAAACATGAGCGGCACGAACTGCGCCGACCCTTCAGGGAACATCGGAAGCGAGAAGCGGATGAAACCATAGCCGCCGAGTTTCAGGAGAACGCCGGCGAGGATGACCGAGCCTGCCGTCGGCGCCTGGACGTGCGCATCGGGCAACCAGGTGTGGACTGGCCACATCGGCAGCTTGACTGCAAAGCTCGCGAGGAAGGCGAGGAACAGGAAGGTCTGCGCTTCCTTCGAGAAATTGAACGCCATCAGCGTTGGGATGTCGGTCGTGGCGGCAACCGACCGCATGTAGAGCATGGCGATCAGCATCAGCACCGAGCCGAAGAGCGTGTAGAGGAAGAACTTGTAGCTCGCTTTGATGCGATCGGCGCCGCCCCAGATGCCGATGATCAGGTACATCGGGATCAGGCCACCTTCGAAGAAAACGTAGAAGAGGAACAGGTCCTGCGCGCTGAAGGAGCCCATGATCAGGGCCTCCATCAGCAGGAAATAGGCCATGTATTCAGGGACGCGCTTCTCGATCGCGCGCCAGCTCGCGCCGATGCAGATCGGCATCAGGAAAGCGGTCAGCGCGATGAGGACGAGCGCGATCCCGTCGATCCCTAGCGCCCAGTTGATCCCGCCGCCCAGCGAGAACTTCTCGACGAACTGCCACTGTGCGCCGTTGGGGTCGTAACTGACCCAGAGATATGCGCTGAGCGCGAGGTCGATCAGCGTGCCGATCAGCGCCGTCCAGCGCGCAGCCTCCGCCTTCATGAACAGGCAAAGCACGCCGGCGAGGATCGGGACGGCAATCAGGATGGAGAGCAAAGGCAGTCCCGTCACTTGGCCCACCAGATCGCCCAGCTTGCGGCGCCGATGAGGCCGAGCAGCATCACCAGCGCATAGGAATAGAGATATCCGGACTGGAAGCGGTAGGTGATGCGGTTGCCGACGCCTACCGCATAAGCGGCCCCGTGAGGCCCGAAGCGGTCGATCGTCTTCTCGTCACCGCCGTGCCAGAACAATTTCCCGAGCCACAGCGCCGGGCGCACGAAAATGCAATCGTAGAGCTCGTCAAAATACCATTTGTTCGCAACGAACTTGTAGATGCCCGGGAAAGTCGCGACGAAGGCGCCGGCTGCACGCGGATTGCGCACATAATTATTCCAGGCAATCCACAGGCCGATCAGCATCGCGATGCTCGGCGCGAATTTGACCAGCAGCGGAGCGTGCTCGGCGACCTCCATAAGCTCACGAACAAAGACAACGCTTCCGCGCCAGAACGCAGGCCCGCGGTCCGGATCCACGAAGATGCCGTGGAAGATCTGACCAGCCAGCAGCGCGCCGACAGCCAGAAGGCAGATAGGAACCAGCATGGTGAGCGGGCTTTCGTGGGGATGATATCCGCCGCTGCCGGTCGCCACCGCGTGCGTGTCGTGGGCGCTGTCGCCATGCTCCTGCGACGGATCCTCATGCTCGCCGTGAATCGCGTGCTGGATATGCTCGGAGGCAGCCCAGCGCGGCTGGCCGAAGAAGGTCATGAACACCAGGCGCCAGCTGTAGAAGCTGGTCATCAGCGCAACGATGACGCCCAGCCAGAAAGCGACCTCACCCGAAACGGAGCCGCTCGCCCACGAATCCTCGATGATTGCGTCCTTCGACCAGAAGCCGGCGAAGCCGATACCCGGTCCGATATCCAATCCGACACCGGTGATCGCCAGCGTGCCGATCACCATCACCCAGAAGGTGATCGGGATCTCCTTCCGGAGCGCCCCGTAATAACGCATGTCCTGCTCGTGGTGCATGGCGTGGATCACGCTGCCCGCGCCGAGGAACAGCAGCGCCTTGAAGAAGGCGTGCGTGAACAGGTGGAACATCGCCGTGCCATAGGCGCCGACGCCGGCAGCGAAGAACATATAGCCGAGCTGCGAACAGGTCGAATAAGCGATGACCCGCTTGATGTCGTTCTGGGCGCAGCCGACGGTCGCCGCGAAAAAGCAGGTAATCGCCCCGACCCAGGTAACGACATGCATGGCGGTCGGCGATGTCTCGAACATCGGTGACAGGCGGCAGACCATGAAAACGCCGGCGGTAACCATCGTCGCGGCGTGGATGAGGGCGCTGACCGGAGTCGGGCCTTCCATCGCGTCCGGTAGCCAGGTGTGGAGCGGAAGCTGCGCCGACTTGCCCATCGCGCCGACGAACAGCAGCAGGCAGAGCAAGGTCATCGTATCGACGCGCATCCCCGCGAAGCCGATTGTGGAACCGGCCATGCCCGGCGCGGCGTGCAGGATCGCCGGTATCGACACCGTGCCGAACACGAGGAAGGTGCCGAAAATGCCGAGCGAGAAGCCGAAGTCGCCGACACGGTTGACAACGAACGCCTTGAGCGCCGCCGCATTGGCGCTCGGTTTGTAATACCAGAAACCGATCAGCAGGTAGGAAGCGAGGCCGACCCCTTCCCATCCAAAGAACATCTGGATGAGGTTGTCCGCTGTCACCAGCATCAGCATCGCGAAGCTGAACAGCGACAGATAGGCGAAGAACCGGGACTGGCTCGGGTCCTCCTCCATATATCCCCAGCTGTAGAGGTGGACGAGGCTCGACACGGTCGTGACGACGACCAGCATCACCGCCGTCAGACTGTCGACCCGAAGCGCCCAGTCGACGGTAAGCGTCCCCGAATGGATCCAGTCGAGAACAGGGACGACGGCCGGCTGCGCGCTACCAGAGATATATTGGAAGAAGATCGGCCAGCTGAGCAACGCGCCGATGAACAGGGCGCCGGTCGTTACCGACTTCGCCGCGGTCGCGCCGATCCAACGGCCACCCAGCCCGGCGAGGATCGCAGCAAGAAGCGGCAGGAAAACGATGAAAAGAACGGGATGCATCAGCCCCTCATCCTGTCGGCGGCATCGACCGCAATCGTGCCGCGGCGGCGGAAGAAGGTGACGAGAATGGCGAGCCCGATCGCGGCTTCTGCAGCAGCGACGGTCAGCACGAACATCGCCAGCACCTGGCCGGTGAGATCCCCGAGATAGGCCGAGAAAGCGACCAGGTTGATGTTCACGGCGAGCAGGATCAGTTCGATCGCCATCAGCATCAGGATGACGTTGCGGCGATTGAGGAAGATTCCGAGCACGCCGATCGTGAACAGGACGGCGGCGACGATGAGATAGGCGTTGAGGCCGATCATAGCTTCATCCCCTCCCCGATCCCAGGCTGGGTGAGCTTCACGGCGTCGTCGGGTCGGCGGCGCAACTGGCGCTCGGCCTTGGGCGTGCGCGTGTCGCCGCGGCTGCGGTGAGTGAGGACGATCGCGCCGATCATTGCGACCAGCAAAATGAGCCCCGCAAGTTCGAACGCGAACAGATAGCGGCTGTAGAGCAACTGCCCGAGCGCGACGATGTTGGGGACGCGGGCCGCCGGGATTTGCTGTCCAGCAAGCGACGGTCCCGACTTGTGCGCGATCTCGGCGACGATGACCTCACCGAGTAGCACCAGCGCGATGATGATCCCGAACGGAAGGTTGCGCGTGAATCCGCTCCGCAACTGCGCGAAGTCGATGTCGAGCATCATGACGACGAACAGGAACAGAACCGCGACCGCGCCGACATAGACGATCACCAGCAGCATCGCGATGAACTCTGCACCGACCAGCAGCATCAGCCCCGCCGCATTGAAGAAGGAGACGATCAACCACAGCACGCTGTGGACCGGATTGCGCGCGAAGATCACCGCCAGCGCACTGGAGATGGTGAGCGTCGCAAAGAGGTAAAAGGCGAGTATGGCGATCAAACGGGGGACCCTGTTGCGGCGCGCTTATCGGTAGGGGGCATCGGCGGCAAGGTTCGCGGCAATCGCCTGCTCCCACTTGTCGCCGTTCGCGAGCAATTTTGCCTTGTCGTACAGAAGCTCCTCGCGCGTTTCTGTCGCGAATTCGAGGTTCGGCCCTTCGACGATCGCATCGACCGGGCAGGCTTCCTGGCACAGTCCGCAATAAATGCACTTCACCATGTCGATGTCGTAGCGCGTGGTCCGGCGGCTGCCGTCCTCGCGGGGCTCGGCCTCGATGGTGATCGCGAGTGCCGGACAGATCGCCTCGCACAGCTTGCACGCGATGCAGCGCTCTTCTCCGTTCGGATAACGGCGCAGCACATGCTCGCCCCGGAAGCGCGGAGAGGTTGGGATCTTCTCGTACGGATAGTTGATCGTCGCCTTGGGCTTGAAGAAATACTTCAGCGTCAGTGCATGTGCCTTCAGGAATTCCCAGAGGGTGAAGGATTTGACCCAGTGCTTCATGCGAACCTCGTGAGCATCAACCATCCCGATACGAGGACGACGAAGACAATCGATAGCGGAAGGAAAATCTTCCAGCCGAGACGCATCAGCTGGTCGTAGCGGTAGCGCGGGACCGTTGCCTTCACCCAGCCGAAGCAGAAAAAGAAGAAGCACATCTTCGCCAGCAGCCAGACGATGCCGGGAATAACGTAGAGCGGCGCCCAGTCGACCGGAGGCAACCACCCACCCCAGAAGATGATCGCGTTGAGCGCGCACATCAGGATGACGTTGGCATATTCGCCGAGCCAGAAGAGCGCGAAGGCCATCGACGAATATTCGGTCTGGTGCCCGGCGACGAGCTCGCTTTCCGCCTCGACGAGGTCGAACGGCGTGCGGAAAGTCTCGGCCATCGAGCTGATGAAGAAGACCACCCACATCGGGAAAAGCAGCAGGTTGAACCCGAACCCGTTGAAGATGCCCAGCCCGAATCCCTTCTGCTGCAGCACGATTCCGCTGACGTTGAACGTGCCCGCATAGAGCACGACGGTGATCAGCACGAAGCCGATCGAAACTTCGTAGCTCACCATCTGCGCGGCCGCCCGAAGGGCCGAGAAGAAGGGATATTTGGAATTGGACGCCCAGCCGGCAACGATCACGCCGTAAACGCCAAGCGAGCTCGCGGCGAGAATGTAGAGCAGCCCCACATTGACGTCGGCAAGCACCACGCCCGGCGCGAACGGGATCACAGCCCAGACGATCAACGCGATGGTGAAGGTGATGATCGGCGCGATCAGGAACAGCCCCTTGCTCGCGCTGGTCGGGATAATGGTCTCCTTCAGGAAGACCTTCAGCCCATCGGCAAAGCTCTGAAGAAGGCCCCACGGCCCGACCACATTCGGCCCGCGCCGAAGCGCCATCGCCGCCCAGATCTTGCGCTCGGCATAGATGATCATTGCGACCGCAAGCATCAGCGGAAGCGCGATAACCAGGATACCGATGACCGTCGCCAGGAACCACGCCCAGCCGTATTGCATGCCCCAGTTGACGAAGGTTTCGGTCATTCGGCCGCCACCTCGTAATGCAGCTTCTGCACCAGCTCCTCGGAGCATTGACGCATCGTCGGGCTGTTGCGGCAGATTGCGTTGGTCAGGAAGAAATCACCTATCGGATAGCTGACCGGTCCCTCGACCTTGGTATCGAGCTTCGGCGGCGACCATGGCAGGTCGATCAGCCCATCGCGCCCTAGCTGCGGATATTCGGCAACCATCTGCTGCCGAAGCTGGGCGAAGCTGTCGAACGGCAGCGTCTTGCCCGCAAGTTCGGACACGGCCCGCAGGATCGTCCAGTCCGCGCGCGCATCGCCCGGGGGGAACGCCGCCTTCTCGCTACGTTGTACGCGCCCTTCGGTGTTGACGTAGGTGCCGTGCTTCTCGGCATAGGCGGCGCCCGGAAGGATCAGGTCGGCCTGCTTCGCGCCATTGTCGCCATGATGGCCGATATAAACCTTAAACGCGCCTTCGAGCCGGTCAGCCGGCATCTCGTCCGCGCCGAGCAGGAGCGCCAACTCCGGCTTGGCAGCCTCAATGTCCTTCAATCCACCGACCTGGGCGTAGCCGAGTACCAGCGAAGCCATGCGTGACGCCGAGACGTGGAGGACGTTGAAGCCGTTCCAGTCACCTTTGATGAGGCCGAGCGGCTCGACGAGCGCCAGCGCCGCACCAAGGCCACCTGCGGCTAGGGCGCCCGGTCCCACGATCACCGCCGGCCGCTCAGCCTTTGCGAACGCGTCACCCACGGCATCGGGCAGCTTGCCAAGCAGCTCCAGGTCATGGCCGAGCCACTGGACCTTCATGCCAAGGTCGAGCTCGGGTCCGATCGCGAACACCTTGCCGCCCTTGCGCGCGATCTTGCGGACGCGCGTGGCGATCAGCGGAGCTTCCCAGCGGATGTTCGAGCCGACGAGCAGCACGACGTCCGCATTCTCAATGCCCGCGATGGTCGAGTTGAACGCGACCGCCGATAGGCTCGTGCAATCATAAGTGAGGCCAGTCTGCCGGCCTTCGAGCAGCTTCGACCCCTGTCCTTCGAGCAGCTTCTTCGCGGCGTACATCGTCTCGGCATCGAGCAAATCACCCGCGATTGCAGCGACCCGGCTGCCGGCTTTCTTCAGCCGCTTGGAGAAGATATCGAGCGCTTCCTTCCAGCTCGCCTCGCGCAGCTTGCCTTTTTCGCAAACCCACGGCCGGTCGAGCCGGTTGCGGACGAGCGCATCGACGTGGTGCCGCGTCTTGTCGCTGATCCACTCCTCGTTCACGTCCTCGTTGATGCGCGGAAGGATGCGCATCACCTGGCGCTGGCGGACATCGAGGCGGATGTTCGACCCCACCGCGTCCATGACATCAATTCCAGGAACCTTGCGCAGCTCCCACGGCCGCTGCTCGAACAGCTGCGGCTTCTGGAGGAGCGCCCCGACCGGGCAGACGTCGGCGAGATTGCCGGCGAGCTCGCTGGTCACGGTCCGCTCGAGGTACGAAGTGATCTGGCTGTCCTCGCCGCGGTAGAGCATGCCGATCTCCGGCACGCCAGCGACCTCGTCCGAGAATCGGATGCAGCGCGTGCACTGGATGCAGCGGGTCATCGAGGTCTTGATGACCGGGCCCATGTACTTGTCGTCGACCGCCCGCTTGTTCTCTTCGAAGCGCGATCCGCTGCGGCCGTAGGCAACCGCCTGGTCCTGAAGGTCGCACTCGCCACCTTGGTCGCAGATCGGGCAATCGAGGGGGTGATTGATAAGGAGGAACTCCATCACCCCTTCCCGCGCCTTCTTCACCATCGGCGTGTCGGTGCGGATCGTCTGGCCGTCGGCGGCGGGCAGCGCGCAGCTCGCCTGCGGCTTGGGCGGCCCCGGAGCGACCTCGACCAGACACATGCGGCAATTGCCGGCGATCGACAGCCGCTCGTGGTAGCAGAAGCGTGGGATCTCCTTGCCGGCAAGCTCGCAAGCCTGCAGCACGGTCGCGCCCTGCGGGACCTCCAGCTCGACGCCGTCGACGGTGACCTTAGGCATCGCCGCCGTTCTCCTCCTCATGCGTTACAGTGCGCGTGATCTCGGTCACGCGCGGACTGCGGCGCGAGCGGCGCAGCGCGAAGATTACCGCAAAGCAGACGACCAGGGTGACGAGCATGATCGCGCTCATTCCGCGGCCTCCAGCATTCGGCGGCCCGAATATTCTGCGATCCTGCGCTCGAGCTCGGGGCGGAAATGGCGGACGAGGCCCTGGATCGGCCAGGCGGCGGCATCGCCGAGCGCGCAGATGGTGTGGCCTTCGACCTGCTTGGTGACGTCGATCAGCTTGTCAATGTCGGCGACCTCGGCGTCACCGACGCGCAGCTTTTCCATCATGCGCCACATCCAGCCAGTGCCTTCGCGGCATGGCGTGCACTGGCCGCAGCTTTCGTGCTTGTAGAAGTAGGAAATGCGGCTGATCGCGCGGACGATGTCGGTCGACTTGTCCATGACGATGACCGCTGCGGTGCCGAGGCCCGATCCGAGCGCCTTCAGGCCGTCGAAGTCCATCGGCGCGTCCATGATCTCGGCCGCAGGAACGAGCGGCACCGACGAGCCGCCCGGGATCACCGCAAGCAGATTGTCCCAGCCGCCACGGATGCCGCCGGCGTGGCGGTCGATCAGCTCGCGGAAGCCGATGCCCATGCTTTCCTCAACCGTGCACGGGCAATTCACATGCCCGGAGATCTGGAACAGCTTGGTGCCTTCGTTCTTGGGATTGCCGATGCTCGCGAACCATTCCGCGCCGCGCCTCAGGATGGTCGGCGTGACGGCGATGCTCTCGACATTGTTGACCGTCGTCGGGCAGCCATAGAGGCCGGCACCCGCCGGGAACGGCGGCTTGAGGCGCGGCTTGCCCTGCTTGCCCTCGAGGCTTTCGAGCATCGCCATCTCTTCGCCGCAGATGTACGCGCCCGCGCCGCGATGGACGAAGACGTCGAAGTCGTATCCACCGCCCGCCGCGTTCTTCCCGAACAGCCCGGCGTCGTAGCATTCCTTGACGGCACGACGAAGGACCTCGGTCTCGCGGATAAACTCGCCGCGGACGTAGATGTAAGCCGCCCGTGCCCGCATCGCGAACCCAGCGATCAGCGCTCCTTCGAGCAGCTTGTGCGGATCGTGGCGGATGATCTCGCGGTCCTTGCACGACCCGGGCTCGGATTCGTCCGCGTTGATGACCAGGAAGTTGGGCTTACCGGGCTTGGGCTCCTTGGGCATGAAGCTCCACTTCATGCCGGTGGGGAAGCCGGCTCCGCCGCGGCCGCGAAGCCCCGACGCCTTGATGGCGTCGATGATCGCGTCCTGGCCGATAGCCATCAGCGCCTTGGTATTGTCCCAGTCGCCGCGCTGCTGCGCGGCCTTCAGCCATGGCTCCTGGAAGCCGTAGAGGTTGGTGAAGATGCGGTCCTTGTCCGCGAGCGGCCCGGTGTAGCCCATCAGTGCGCCACCCCGTTCGCGAAGAACCAGATCAGGAACACGACGATGAGCACGAGCAATCCGAGCTTGATCACGCCCTTCAGGAACTTGAAGGCGAGGAATGCCAGGACGAGGGCGATGATGACGGCGGCGATCGTCATTTGATCTGTTTCGTCCCGAGCTTGTTCTGAGCGAACATCACGATCCCGACGCAGAGCGCGAGGATGATGGCTACCTTGATGATCTTGAGCACGAGCCCAACCACGAGGATGCCGATGATCACGGCGATGATGAGCCCGATCATTGCGCGCCCTCCGGCGGACCAGCTGTGGCGGTCCATTGCTGCCGATAGTCGTAATTGCGCTCGGCCATCTTCTTGAGCGTCGTCGGACCTCCTGCGGGGCAGCTGGTCTGCCGGTCCACCTGCGGCCCCGGCTTCGGCGTTTTCCCCGAGGCGAACGCATTGAGGATCGCGGTCATGCTCTCCTCGGTTAGGTCCTCGTAATTGTCGTCGTTGATCTGGACCATCGGCGCGTTGGCGCAAGCGCCGAGGCACTCGACCTCGGTAAGCGTGAACAGCCCGTCCTCAGTCGTGTGGCCCTTCCTGAGCCCGCGCTTGTAGCAGGCCTCGAACACGTCGTCGGAGCCACGCAGCATGCAAGGCGTTGTCCCGCACACCTGGACGTGGAAGCGGCCGACCGGTTCGAGGTTGAACATGGTGTAGAAGGTCGCGACCTCGAGCACCGCGACATAGGGCATGTCGAGCTCGCGCCCGACGAACTCCATCACCGGAATGGGGAGCCACCCTTGCGTGTTCGTCTCCGCTCCAACCTGCCGCTGCGCGAGGTCGAGCAACGGGATCGAAGCCGACATCTGCCGGCCCGACGGATAGCGTGCGACGATCTCCTCCGCCTTGCGCGCATTCTCATCGGTCCACTGGAAATTCGCCCATCGGGCGCGCTGCTCGGGGCTGTCGAGGATTCCTGCCTGTCCGGCCATCAAACCAGTCCTCGTTTCCCGCCGCGGCGCACGAGCAGATCAGCGACGATCAGCAGCAAGCATCCGCCAATCATGAGCATTGCGGGCGGCATCAAACTCCCAACACCATATCGGCAGACGGTGTACGCAAAGGCGCACGCAGCGCCCAATTCTAGCGACCCCGGCACGCTCGAATGTCTTGGTCCAATTCACCGATCGATCTCCCCGAACACGGGATCGATCGCCGACAGGACCGCGGTCGTGTCGGCCAGCATGTGGCCCTTCATCATCATATCCATGGCCTGGAGGTGGCTCATCATCGTCGGGCGGATCTTGCAGCGGTAAGCGCGGTTGGTGCCGTCGGCGACGAGATAGACCCCGAACTCGCCCTTGGGGCTTTCGGTGGCGACGTAAACCTCGCCCGCGGGCACGTGATAGCCCTCGGTGTAGAGCTTGAAGTGGTGAATCAGCGCTTCCATCGAGGTCTTCATCGTCGCGCGCATTGGAGGGAAAACCTTGCTGTCCGCGCCGATAGGGCCGGGCGGCAGCTCCTTCAGACACTGCCGGGCGATCTTCCAGCTCTGGCGGACCTCTTCGACCCTGACCATGAAGCGGTCGTAGCAGTCGCCGTTGGTGCCGACCGGAATGTCGAAGTCCATGCGATCATAGACTTCGTAAGGCTGTGCCTTGCGGATGTCCCACGGAACGCCGGAACCGCGGATCATCGGGCCAGAGAAGCCCCAGGCGATCGCGTCGTCCTTGTGAACGATCCCGATATCGACGTTGCGCTGCTTGAAGATCCGGTTGTCAGCGACGAGGCTGATCGAATCCTCGAATATTTGCAGGCGGTTGTCGAGGAATTCTCCGATCTTGTCGAGCACTGCTGGCGGGATATCCTCGCGCACTCCGCCGACCCGGAAGTAATTGGCGTGCATCCGCGCTCCGGACACGTGCTCATAGATCTGCATCAGGTCTTCGCGGATCTCGAACAGCCACAGGTTCGGCGTCATCGCGCCGACGTCCATGATGTGGCTTCCGAGGTTGAGAACGTGATTTTTGATGCGGGTCAATTCCGCCATCATCGTCCGGATGTATTGGGCGCGCAGCGGGATCTCGAGGCCGAGCAGCTTCTCGATCGCGAGCACGAAGCCGTGCTCCATGCACATTGGCGAGCAGTAATCGAGCCTGTCGAAGTAAGGCAGCGCCTGGGCGTAGGTCTTGTACTCGATCAGTTTCTCGGTGCCGCGGTGGAGGAGGCCGACATGCGGATCGACTCGCTCGACCACTTCGCCGTCCAGCTCCATGATCAGCCGGAGGACGCCGTGCGCCGCCGGGTGCTGGGGACCGAAGTTGATCGTGTAATTACTGATGTTCTCGTCGCCCGGATCGCGCGGATGACCGAGATCGCGGCCTTCGCTGCCCGCGCCCATCGAGACCTCGACGGTACGCGCGCCTTTCGACCGCGCGTCGGCGCGGTCCGCATGTGCGAAGAGATCGTCGCGAGTGTCGGTCACGGCTTCTTGCTCCGTGGCTTCTTGCTGACCTCGCTTTCAGCCTTCTTCGCGCGCGGCTTGCGAGCCTGCTTCGCCGCCTCGGCGTCGGCCGGCTTCCCGCCGCCAGTCTCTGCGGGCGTAGCGGTCGTCTTCGTCGTCTCCGCGGGAGTCTTCACGTTCTGCGGCGTCGGACCTGTCGGCGCGGGTGCCGGTGTCGGCGCGCCAGGTCCTTCGCCGGTCGCCTTCTCGTCGCCCGGAAGATGATATTCAGGGCCTTCCCACGGCATCAGGAAGTCGAAGGTGCGGAAATCCTGGGGAAGCGAGACGGGCTCGTAGACCACGCGCTTCTCGGCTTCCGAATAGCGCATCTCGACATAACCGGTGAGCGGGAAGTCCTTGCGGAACGGGAAACCCTCAAACCCATAATCTGTGAAGATGCGGCGTAGGTCCGGATTTCCTTCGAAAAGAATGCCGTAGAAATCGAATGCCTCACGCTCAAACCAGCCCACCACTGGCCAGACCGAGACGATGCTCGGCACCGGCGTCTGCTCGTCCGTGGAGACTTTCACGCGGATGCGCCGGTTCCTCGTCAGCGACAGCAGGTGATAATTGACCTCGAACCGCTCGGGCCGGTCGGGATAATCAGCCGCGGCGATATCCATCAGCTGCTGATATTCGAGACCGGGCGTGTCCCGGAGCGCACGGCACACCTCGATGATGCTCTCCCGCCGGACGGTCAGCGTGATCTCGCCGACCGCGTCCTTCACGTCGAGCAGCGCCTCGCCGAGCGCGGCCTTCGCCGCCTCGATGACACCTTCGTCCGAAGCCATCTTCGGAACATGCGGAGCAAGTTTGACCGGCATCAGCGCTCGATCGTCCCTTCGCGGCGAATTTTCCGCTGCAGCTGGAGAATCCCGTACAGCAAGGCTTCCGCGGTCGGCGGGCAGCCGGGCACGTAAATATCGACGGGCACGATGCGGTCGCAGCCGCGCACGACCGAATAGCTGTAGTGATAATAGCCGCCGCCGTTGGCGCAGCTTCCCATCGAGATAACGTAGCGCGGCTCGCTCATCTGGTCGTAGACCTTGCGAAGCGCCGGCGCCATCTTGTTGCAGAGCGTTCCCGCGACGATCATCACGTCCGACTGGCGGGGGCTCGCGCGCGGAGCAACGCCAAATCTTTCAAGATCATAGCGCGGCATGTTCACATGGATCATCTCAACCGCGCAGCAGGCGAGGCCGAAGGTCATCCACCACAAGGAGCCGGTCCGCGCCCAGGTGAACAGGTCCTCGGCCGTTGTCACCATGAAGCCCTTCTCGTTCAGCGACTGCTGGAGCTCGAGAAGCTTCTTCTGATCGACCTCACCCGGAACTAGCCCGGAAATGCGCGCGAGCTCTTCCTCGCTCGGCATCCGGTCTTCGGGGCCGCGGAGCATCACTCCCATTCGAGCGCTCCCTTCTTCCACGCATAAGCTAGGCCGAGACCAAGCTCGATCAGGAAAATCATCATGGCCGACCAGCCGGTCCACTTGGTGAAGTTGAGGCTCACCGCCCAGGGGAACAGGAACGCCGCCTCAAGGTCGAATACGATGAACAGAATGGCGACGAGGTAGAAGCGCACGTCGAACTCGGCCCGCGCATCCTCGAACGCGGGGAAGCCGCACTCATATTCGCTGAGCTTTTGCGAGTCCGGCCGATGAGTCCCCGTGAAGCGCGAAACGATCATCGGCAGCACCACAAAGCCCGCGGAAAGTCCGAGCGCAATGATCAGGAACAAAAGGATCGGCAGGTAGCCTGCGGCAACGCTTGCCAAGGGAATACTCCGGGGGCTTCGAAAAACTTGCCGGCTCTCTAGGACAGGCAGCCGAGTGTCGCAACACTGCGGAGTGCGCGAATTCACATCAGCGGATCTCGCAGTCCCTCCGGATCGGCACGGCGACGATTGGAGTCCCCACCGATCGAACAAAGCCCGCCTTGTCGATCGTTGCCCACCCCGAATCAGCAACGATTAGCAAGCGTTTGCCGTCAAAGGCAATTTGTGTCGGGTCCGGCAGCGATTTGTCGGCGAGCGGCTCGTCGAAAGTCAGCCCGCTTCCGGTGGGGCGGACAGCGACCAGCGCGCCCGGAGAGCTCCCGTTGTAAATGCCGTAGTAGGTGCTTCCGCAGCGAACCAAGCCGTCGATACCGCGCAGCAGCTTTCCGTCCGGTCCTGGCAGTAACCGCGTCTTGGACGTCGAGAGGTCGAGCATCCCCACTCCACGGCTGTAATCGGCCACCAGCAGATGCTTGCCGTCCGGTGTGAGCGCGGTCCCCTGCCCACTCTTGCCGTCGGCCGGCAGGTTGACCGCCTTGATCCCTTTCAAATTCGGCAAAAGGCTGAAAACCAGCCCGGTCTGACTGTCGCTGACGAAAACATGCCGGTCCGAAACCGAGACGTCACCCGGATGGAAGGTGCCCGCATCCGGCGAAATGCGTGTCCGCAGCCTGCCGCTCGCGTCCAGAGCGAGCAACGCTCCCCGATCACAAGGCGTGATGCCAGTGACACCTGGCGGACAATCGGCAGCAATCCAGAGACGCCGTCGCGAGCGGTCCCAGGCAATCGCGAACGGATGAAGCCCCTTCGGAAGAGTCGCCAGGGTTCTGCATTTCGCCGTGCAGCCCAGAATCTGTCGGTCGAGGATGCTCGAGACCCAGATCGTACGGCCGTCGGTCGCAATGCCCTCGACGATGCGGTGCTTGGGATCGATGGTGAGCAACGTCTGCGGCCGTAGCGCCGTCGCGGCGGCGAAGGCCAGCAATCCGATCAGCGAACCGCCCCAGCCACCAGCTTCTGGAGCTTGGAGTGGATCGCGCTCGATCCCGCAAGAAATTCACGCCGCTCGAACGATCGGTCCGATCCGCGGTAATCCGTCACGAATCCTCCAGCTTCACGGACGAGCAGAACGCCCGCTGCGGTGTCCCATATATCGAGGTCGTCTTCCCAGAAGCCATCCATTCGACCAGCAGCCACCCAGGCCAGATCAAGAGCAGCTGAGCCGAACCGGCGCACGCCCGAGACCTGTGGGCCGACTGCGGCGTAAATCTTTGCCCAGCGGGCCGGATCGCCGCGACCGCAATGCGGAATTCCAGTCCCAATCACCGTCTCATTGAGGTCGCGCCGCGCCGAAACGCGAAGACGTGCGTCGTGAAACCAAGCACCCCTGCCCTTCTCGGCCCAGAAGCTCTCGTCAGTGAGGGGCTGGTAAACCAGCCCATGGCTGATCTCTCCACGTCCGTCCGGACGGCGCTCTTCGACCGCGATCGAGATAGCGAAGTGCAGGCACTCCGTGAAGGAAGTTGGTCGTTCCATCGAGCGGATCGACGATCCAGCGCGGCTTCGCCGGATTACCCTCGATCTCGCCGCTTTCCTCGAGCAGCATGCCCCAGTCGGGCCGCGCACTGCGAAGCTCCTCGACGATCGTCTGCTCGGCCCGCTTGTCAGCCATGGAGACGAAGTCGGCGGGACCCTTGCGGCTGACCTGCAGCTGTTCGACCTCGCCGAAGTCGCGCCTCAGCCGCGGCGCCGCCTTGCGGGCGGCGCGGGTCATGACAGTGATCAGGCCGGAGTGGGCTACCATCTTTTAGTCCGCGCGGCGGACATATTCCCGGTTGTAGACGTCGACCACAATCTTTGTGCCCGCCGTGATGTGCGGCGGGACCAACACCTTCACGCCATTGTCGAGGACGGCGGGCTTATAGCTGGACGACGCCGTTTGGCCCTTCACCACCGCGTCGGCTTCAACGATGGTCGCCTCGACCTGGTCTGGAAGCTGAACGCTGATCGGCCGCTCGTTGTACAGCTCCATCACCACGTCCATTCCGTCCTGCAGAAATTCGGCCGCATCGCCGAGCAAATCCTCGGCCAGCATCACCTGCTCGTACGTGTCCTTGTCCATGAACACGAGCATGTCGCCGTCGTGATAGAGATACTGGAAGTCCTTGGTGTCTAGGCGGACTCGCTCGACGGTCTCGGCAGAGCGGAAGCGGACGTTCGTCTTGCGGCCATCGATGAGGTTCTTCATCTCGACCTGCATGTAGGCACCGCCCTTGCCGGGCTGGGTGTGCTGGATCTTCACGGCGCGCCAGATGCCGCCCTCATATTCGATGATGTTGCCGGGACGGATGTCCACGCCGCTGATCTTCATGTCTTCTCTCGGAGAAAGTGTTGGGAAAGAGCCGGCGCAGCCCGTAGCGACTTGGCTATTTCCCGGCAAGCAGCGGGTATGGATTGATCGGCGTTCCCTGCCACCATCGCTCGCCCGGCGCCATCGAGTTGATCGCGAAATGCAGATGCGGCGCGGAAGCGATCGCATCGCCGGTGTGGTCGACTTGGGCGATGACCTGGCCCCGCTTCACCTGCTGTCCCTCGGCAAGGCCGGGCGCGTAACCCTGCAGGTGAGCGTAATAGTACATCCACTTGGGATCGGTCGCCCGCTCGTAGATGGTGATCCCGCCGCCGCCCTTGCTGAAGAACAGCTTCTCGATCGTCCCGTCTGCCGCAGCGATCACAGGCGTTCCCTCGGCGGCCATGATGTCGATGGCGTCATGACGTCGTCCGGCGCCGCGCGCTGCGTCGTAGGTGTCGACGAGGTCGGTGGCTTTCACACCCACCACCGGGATCGCGAGGCCTGCGGGGCCCACTACAACTTGTTGCGCGACCTCGACCGGGGGAGCCTTCTCTGGTTTCACCGCGACAATAGTGCCGTTCCGGACGACCTGAGGCTTCGGCTCGGGCACGAAGCTGTAGAACCAGATCCAGAAAGCACTCACGACCACCGCAGTGAAAACGGCCGTGAACAATGCGGTCGCCGCGTACTTCAGCGCAACTCTCCCAAGAAAGCGTTGTTGATGTGCAACGATGGAGGAAGCGACAGTTTCCAAAGGTGCCGAAATCCGCGTCGGATCGTTGAGTCACTCCGCCTCGGCCACTCGCTCGCTCAGTTCGACCAACGCCGGCTCCGCATGTTCCTTCGCGAAGGTCGCGAAGAACGGGATGGTGATCCGCACGCCACTATCGACGCGCACCACGCCGTGTTCGTGGTGGAAACCGCCCGCAATCGAGACGAGCGTTCCGGTTTTGGGTCTGACCAGCACATCCTGCGCGGTGAGATACAGACCACCGCCCTCGAAGCCGTCGTTGAGGTAGAGCACGCCCGACAGATCGCGATGGGCGAGATCGTGCGGCTTGCCGTCCGGATACGCGTTATCGGCATGGGGCGGCATGAACAGGCCAGCCATCCAGCTCATCATGTGAAGGCCGTCGGCGTAGATTGGGACGTTGAGCTTCCAGAAGCGCTTCATCTCGATCAGGCAGCGGCCGAGCGCCGCCATCATCGTCTTCGCGGCCTCGCGATCGTGCTTGAGTACGTCGGCGTACCAAAGCCCGCGCTTGTCCCAGAAAGCCGCGACGTCTGACGCTCCGAACGCCAGTTCATGAAGCTCCTCGAACGCGCGTACGAGCAGCGCACACCTGTCTTCGCTCACGACACCATCGGCGACTAGGAAATCAAGACCGAAGGCTTCGGCCTCCTCCCTGGTGGACACCACCTTCGTATTCGGGCCGGGCGAAAACCGGCCCTCATCGTCCATCTTCGCGCGGTTCGGGATCACGACTGTTCCCGAATATATCGGAATGCGGTTGAGCGGGCTGTCCACCGCCCATCGCGGGTCGCCATTCGCTGGCGCGGAAGCGGTTCCGAGGATCGCCGGCTGGGAAGCGGTCTTGTGCGGCGATCTTTTGTCGACGGCTTCCTTCAGGCGAAGCCTGTTCAAATGCTCGGTGCCCAGGGTCCCGTCCGGATGCCGGCCGACGAAATAGTGACGCTGCCACGCCTCTTTGATGGCCTCCTGGTCGCCCGCACGCACCCGCCGCATGAAATCGTCGCGCGCGAGTCGGAACTGGTCATGCCGTGTTCGAAGCTCCGGATCGTCCGCCATCCGGTGGATCTGAAGCTCGGTGTTCGGCAGCACTTGCCGCGGGACTGGAAGGAAGAAGCAGAATGGCTCACCCTCCTCGAACCGCGTGATTCCGGGCTCCGTTAGCTGCCAGTTCATCGTGAACGGATATGGTAGCCAGTCGCTCTCCACGACGCCTGTCAGCGGGCTCGCCGTCGGCTTGGGATCGTTGAAGGGTCCCGTCGCGAGGATTCCCCAGCCTGGTTCAGTTTCAATCACATAATCCAGGTGAAAGGTGATGATTCCGCGTGAGAAATTCGAGCGACAGAAGTGGTCCACAGACGCGCCGCCAGGCAGGTCTTTCAGGCCGATGACCTGAATGTCTTCTACCGCCATTCCGCCGTTCCAGCGGATTTCGACGGGGATCGGGCATAGCACTTCCCAGCCGAAAGCATTGGCGATCGACAACGGCAGGCAGCGGTAAGCGTGGCGGTCGACGAAGTCGTCCATCCATCTCCGCTTTGCCCGGGCGGGACGCACCTGCGGCGGATGCTCGGTCAATGCGTGCAGCTTCACGACCATCGACCGCTCTTCGGCAGCTGCAGGCGTAAGCTTCTTCGTCGCCAAACGAATTCTCCCGCGGGCGCAAAGACTAACGCCTAGGCTTAACCGCGCAAGGGGACGTCAGCCGAGGACGTCGGCGAAGGCCTTCACTGCGGAACGAGGATCGTCGGCACCCCAGACCGCCTGGCACACCGCCAGGAAGTCCGCTCCCGCATCGACCAGAGGTTTGGCGTTGCCAAGCGTGATGCCGCCGATCGCCACGCATGGAATCTCGAACAGGGTCGACCACCACATCAGGATGGATGGATCAGGCCGATAGTGCGACGGTTTCGTCGTCGTCGGATAGAATGCCCCGAAGGCCACATAATCCGCACCCGCCTCTCCAGCTTCCATCGCCAGGTGGCGGCTGTCGTGGCAGGTTCTGCCGATTTGCGCCGAAGGACCGAGCAGCGCCCTCGCCTCCCGCACGTCACCGTCGCTCTGGCCGAGATGAACGCCATCCGCTCCAAGGCGCTTTGCCAGCCTCATGCTATCGTTGACGATGAACGCGACCCCAGCGTCACCGCAGATGCGCTGCAGCGGCTCGGACAGGCGAGCGAGCTCATGCTCCTCGACGTCCTTGACCCGCAACTGGAAGGCCATCGCTAGCTCCGGCTCGAGCGCAGCCTTGAGTCGGTCAGGGAACGCACCGCCCACCTCTTGCGGGCTGATCAGGTACAGCCTCGCCGGCTCCGTCCGCTTCGGCGGCGGAAAATCCATCGGATCGAATTCGGCTTCGTCCAAGGTCAGGCCGGCACCTTTGCCGTCGACGCCTCGTAAATCTCGTCGATCGCGGTTCTGAGCGTGCGATTGAACTGCTCGTCGCTCTGCTGGGCGCGAAGGTCGGAGAGCAAGGCGCGGCTGAAGCTGGCGATCATTCCGGGATTCTTGGCGAGCTCGCGGCACGCATCCTGGCGCGAGAAGCCGCCCGACAGGGCCACCACGCGGAGCACCTTCGGATGATCGATCAGCGGCTGGAACAGGCCCGGCTCGGCGGGGATCGAGAGCTTCAGCATCACGCGCTGGCCTTCCGGGACGCCCGCAAGCTCATCGAGGATCGCATCGCGCAGGAGCCGATCGGCTGCGTCACGCTCCAGGCTCTTGATGTTCACTTCCGGCTCGATGATCGGCACCATGTCGTGCTCGAGCACCTCGCGCGCCACGTCGAACTGCTGTCGCACGACTGCGGCAATTCCATCGCGGTTCGCAAGGTTGATGACGGAGCGTTCCTTCGTCCCGAATACACCAAGCCCGTTCGCGCGCGTCAGGAGCGCATCGAGATCGGGCATCGGCTTCATCAGCTGAACTCCGTTTTCCTCGGCTTCCAGGCCCTTGTCGATCTTGATGAACGGCACGACGCCCTTGTCGATCAACGCCTGCGGCGTCGGCTTCCCGCCGACCGTCCCGTCCATCGTCCGTTCGAACAGGATTGCGCCGAGCACCTTGCCCGACGCGAAGCACGGAGAATTGATGATACGCTCGCGCATCTGATGAATGAGACCGAACATCTCCTCGTCGTTCGACCAGGCGCCTTCTTCGATCCCGTAACCCTTGAGCGCCTTGGGCGTGGACCCGCCCGACTGATCGAGCGCGGCAATGAACCCGTCACCGCGTTCGATCTTTGCAGCCATCTCCGAGTGATTCATCACTGACCCCTATTCATCAAAATCGGCGCCGCCTCTACCAGCATCGGACGAGCGGACAACAGTCCCTTGACGCTCCTCTCACGACGAACAACAATCGCTCTCGGGGAAAGGGGAGCGATGAAATCGTCAAGACTGTTCGCAGCGCTCGCGTCCGCGCTGATGGCAAGCTCGGTGTCCGCGGCCAGCTTGAAGGTCGGACAGCCTGCGCCAAACTTTGATCTCGTGCTCATCAATGGTCAGCACGTGCATCTTTCCGACCTTCGCGGGCAGGTCGTCGTTCTGAACTATTGGGCGACCTGGTGCGCGCCATGCCGAACCGAGCTTCCCCTCCTCGACAGCTACTATAGGTTGGCGACCTCGCGCCGTTGGCCATTGAAAATCTACGCAGTCGCCACCGAGGACAGCGTTCCCGACTCCGCATTGAAGCCGCTGTTCAAGGTCCTAACGATCCAGCCGACGAAGCGCATTCATGGCGGCGCCTTCGCGGACGTCGAGGCGCTGCCCACCAATTACGTGATCGATCGGGCGGGTCTGCTTCGATACGCGAAAGCAGGCGCCTTCGACCTTGACGACCTCAACACTGTGCTCGTCCCACTGATGCAGGAACCAGCGCCGGCTCAATAGCTTTCCCCCCGAAGTCACTAGCGCGATAGCGCGGCGACCCCAGGAAGCACGCGTCCCTCCATCCATTCGAGGAAGGCCCCGCCCGCGGTCGAGACGAAGGTGAATTCCTGCGCCACGCCGGCGCGATTGAGCGAAGCCACAGTATCGCCGCCGCCCGCTACCGAAACAAGCGAGCCTTCCTTCGTGAGCGCGGCTGCGATCTTCGCCAGCGCAGCCGTCGCCTCATCGAACGGTGGCGTTTCGAATGCCCCGAGCGGACCGTTCCAAACAAGGGTTCGGCACGTCTTCAGCACGTCGGCGAGCGCCTCAACGGCCGCTGGGCCGACATCGAGGATCATCTCGTCGGGCTGAACTTCATGAACGTTGCACGACCGGAGAGACGGTGGATTGGGTGCGAATTCCTTTGCGACCACCACATCGTAGGGGAGGTGGATGGTGCAACCCGCCTGCTCGGCGCGGTCGAAGATGGCGTTCGCCTCGCCCGTCAGCTCATGCTCGCACAGCGACTTGCCGACATTGACGCCGCGCGCTGCGAGGAACGTATTGGCCATGCCGCCACCGATGATCAGATGATCGACCTTGCCCACCAGGTGGCCGAGCACTGCAAGCTTGGTCGAGACCTTCGCGCCGCCAACCACCGCCGCAACTGGCCGCTCCGGACTGGCGAGAGCCCGCTCCAACGCGTTGAGCTCGGCCTCCATCGCCCGCCCCGCGAAGCTCGACAGGTAATGGGTGATGCCTTCCGTCGAGGCATGGGCACGGTGTGAGGCCGAGAAAGCGTCGTCGACATAAAAATCACCGAGCGCGGCCATCGCCTTCGCGAGGTCCGGATCGTTCTTTTCTTCGCCGGCGTGAAAGCGCGTGTTCTCGAGTACGCCGATATTGCCTGAAAGCATCGTCGTGATCGCGCGCTCCGCCTCAGGCCCGCAGCAATCCTCGATGAATCGTACCGACCGCCCTGCGAGCCTATGGATCGGCAAGACCAGCTGCGCAGTCGACATGTCGGGTCGCTTTTCACCCTTCGGCCTGCCGAAATGGGACAGCAACAGCACGATCGCTCCGCGGTCACTCAGCTCCAGCACCGTCGGAAGCATAGCCCGAAGCCGCGTGTCGTCGGTGACCTTCGCGCCATCCATCGGGACGTTGAGGTCCACTCGGACGAGCACCTTCTTGCCGGTGAGATCCACCGGGAGATCATTCAAAGTCCTGAACCGGCTCACCAATCGCCTCGAATGTTCACGAATGTTCGCAGTGACGCACACGCGGCGCCGAGCTGCGGCGGACGTCGAGAATTACCGAATGGCTTGCCCGACAATAAGACCATAGCGCGGCCCTTAGTCGAATGAGGCGCGTGTAGGACAGCCCTTAGCCGAGCTTCCCCATCGCGCAGGCCGTATCGACCATCCGGTTCGAGAAGCCCCATTCGTTGTCGTACCAGCTGACGACGCGGACCAGCTTGCCTTCGAGGACCGCCGTTTCGAGGCTGTCGATGGTAGAACTCGCGCTAGTGTGCATGAGGTCGATCGAGACGACCGGCTCGTCCGTATAGTCGAGGATGCCCTTCAGCCGCTGCGTCTCCGAAGCGGCCTTGAGGATCTGGTTCACCTCGTCGCGCGTGGTGTCGCGCTTCGGCGTGAAGGTCAGGTCGACGAGGCTCACGTCGGGCACCGGCACGCGGATCGCGGAACCGTCGAGTTTGCCCTTGAGCTCCGGAAGAACTTCGCCAACGGCGCGGGCGGCGCCCGTCGTCGTCGGGATCATCGACATCGCGGCCGCACGCGCGCGCCGCAGGTCTGTATGGATCTGGTCGAGGATTTTCTGGTCGTTGGTGTAGGCATGGACGGTGGTCATCAGCCCCCGCTCGATGCCCAGTGCGTCGTTGAGCACCTTGGCGACCGGGGCCAGGCAATTGGTCGTGCACGAAGCATTAGAGACGATCTTGTGCTCGGCGGTCAGCTTGTCGTCGTTGACCCCATAGACGACCGTCAGGTCGATGCCCTTCGCCGGCGCCGAGATCAGGACCTTCTTCGCGCCTGCCGCGATATGCTTCTCGGCGCTTTCGCGATCGGTGAAGAAACCGGTGCACTCGAGGGCGATATCGACCTTGTTCGCCGCATGGGGCAGCTTCGCCGGGTCGCGCTCGGCGGTCACGTGGATGCGCTTGCCGTCGACGAGGATCTGGTTGCCGTCGGTTTCGACCTTGCCGGGGAACTTGCCGTGCACGCTGTCGTGCTTGAACAGCCAGGCATTGGCCTTTGCATCGGCGAGGTCGTTGACGCTGACCAGCTCGAGCCCGCAATCGGGCCGCTCGAGAATAGCGCGGGCGACCAGGCGGCCGATGCGGCCGAAGCCGTTGATTGCAACTCTCGTCATTTGATTCCTCTTGTCTTCATGAAGTCGACCACGCGCGTGGCTATCTTGTCTGGGGTAAGACCAAAGTAATTGTAGGCGTCCTTCGCCGGCGCGGAGACGCCGAAGCGGTCGATGCCGATGCGAAGGCCGTGGAGCCCGGTGTAGCGCTCCCAACCGAAGGTCGTTCCGGCTTCGACGGAGACGCGAAGGACCTCGCGATTGCTCACATCGGGGAGGATATCCTCGCGATATTCGCGAGGCTGCACGTCGAAGCGCTCGGTGCAGGGCATCGACACGACATCGGCACCGATCCCCTGCTCTTCAAGCCGGGCGGCGGCATCGAGTGCGATCTCGACCTCCGAGCCGGTCGCCATGAAAATCACTTTGCGCGCATTTTCAGCGCCCTTGAGCCGATAGGCCCCGCGGGCCGTAAGGTTCTCCGAGGCGAGCTCAGTCCGGAGCGGGCGAACATTCTGGCGCGTCAGGGCGAGGATAGACGGCTTATCGCTCTGCAAGGCGAGCGCCCAGCTTTCCGCCGTCTCGACCGCATCGGCGGGCCGATACACCTCGAGCTGCGGCATGGCTCGAAGGGTTTGAAGATGCTCGATCGGCTGGTGCGTCGGACCATCCTCGCCGAGGCCGATGCTGTCGTGGGTCATCACGTAGATAACGCGCGCCTTTTGCAGCGCCGAGAGCCGGATCGCGGGACGCGCATAATCGGTGAATACCAGGAACGTGCCGCCGTACGGGATCACGCCGCCGTGAAGCGCCATTCCGTTCATTGCTGCCGACATCCCGAATTCGCGAATGCCGTAATAGATGTAGCGGCCCGCGTAGTTGTCGGGCGTCAGCGCATCCAGCCCCTTGGTCTTGGTGTTGTTCGAGCCGGTGAGGTCAGCCGAGCCGCCCACAGTCGCCGGAATTGCTGCGTTGATCGCCTCGAGCGCCATCTCGGACGCCTTGCGCGTCGCTACAGGCTTCAGGTCCTGGAGCAGCTTGTCGAGATAGGGCCGCAGCCACGCGTCGCTGACCTTGCCGTTGAGACGCGCGAGGAATTCGTCCTTGCGCGGATCGCGGTCCAAGCGATCCGCCCACTGCGCGCGTTCGATCGACCCGCGCTTACCTGCCGTCCGCCACGCGGTGAGGACGTCATCGGGAACGAAGAAGTCCTTGTCCTCGAGCCCGAGCTCCTTGCGCGCCGCCTCGACCTCGTCCTTGCCGAGCGGCGAGCCGTGCGTGGCCGCAGTGCCCTGCTTGTGGGGCGCGCCGAAGCCGATGATCGTCTTGCAGCGGATCAGGCTCGGCCGCGGGTCGGCCGTCGCTTCGTCGATCGCGCGGCTTACCTCGTCTGCGCTTAGGCCATCGCATTCGACGGTATGCCACTTCGCGGCCTGGTAACGCGCAACAACGTCTTCGTTGCGCGAAAGCTCGGCCGCTCCGTCGATGGTGATGTCGTTGTCGTCCCATAGGACGATCAGCCGCCCCAGCTTCAAGTGCCCCGCAAGGCCGATCGCCTCGTGATTGACGCCCTCCATCAGGCAGCCGTCGCCGGCGACGACGAAAGTACGGTGATCGACCAGCTCGTCGCCGTAATTGGCATTAAGGTGACGTTCCGCGATCGCCATTCCGACCGCCATCGCCAGCCCTTGCCCCAGCGGCCCGGTGGTGACCTCGATACCCGGCATCTCGAAATTCTCGGGGTGTCCCGCGGTCGGGCTGCCGAGCTGGCGGAAGCGCTTGATGTCGTCGATCGTCGGCCGCTCGTACCCGGTCAGATAGAGTAGCGAATAGAGCAACATCGATCCGTGGCCTGCCGACAGGATGAAGCGGTCGCGATCGGGCCAGTGCGGATCGGAGGCGTCGAACTTCAGGTGCCGCGTGAACAATGCAGTCGCGGCGTCGGCCATGCCCATTGGCATTCCGGGATGGCCGCTGTTCGCGGCTTCCACCGCATCCATCGCGAGGGCGCGAATGGCGTTGGCGAGACGGCGGTCGGTCGGCTGCATCGAGGCTCCGGCAATGGGATTCGCCCGGGACAAGGGCGCGGCCCCTTTGTCCGGTGAGCCGAGCCGCGTCAACGCTCGCCTGTTCAACCCCTGATCGCCGCGCTACAAATGTCGCGCAGTGAGCAGAGGAGGTTGGCGGATGCTGTGGCGTGCGAACCTGTGTGCGTTGCTGATCCTAAGTGGATCGCGGGTCGCGGCGTCGTGCCTGCCCGGATCTGGCAATCTCCTCACGATCTCGGGCGACATCGTCGACGGAGGCATTCGCGGCTCCTTCACTCGCTCCGTCGATCCGCGCAGCGGCCGCTTTGCCGAAGCAGTGAAGCTCGGCAGCCTCAAGCGCGGGAGCGGCTCCGACGGCCGCCTCGCCTGGTCGAGGGACGTTTCGGGGACAAGCCATTATTTGACGTCCGATTTTGCGCGGCGGTTGGCGCGGTCCGAGGCTTGGCTGACGACCCATCTGGCGTGCCCGCCGCCCCGCGACGCTGCGGGCGCCACGCGTGAGGGTGTTGATTCCGCTTCCGGGCTCGATGTGTGGCGACTGACTCCGGCCGGAGGAGCGCCGATCGAGCTTTGGTATGATCGTTCGGGCAAGATCGACCGGGCTGTCCTTCAATATCCGGAGAACCGGCTGATCCGGCATTTCGCCGACTGGCGACCCGTCGCCTCCGGGCACTTGTACCCATTCAGCGAACGGGACGAAGACCCTGAGGACGAGAGCCAGACTGTCTACACGGTCAGGAATGTCTCGCCAGCGAGCACGACGTCATTCTCCCCGCCGCCGCCGCCCGACGACAGCAAGATCCTGGGCGGATCCAGCACGACCATCGCCTACGAAGACGATGACCGGCGGCGCATATTCCTGCCGGTCTACCTCAACGGCAAAGGGCCTTTTACTTTCGAGCTCGACAACGGCGGCCATTTCATCCTGACGGAGGCGACGGCGCTGGCGCTCGGACTGACGCCCGAAGGATCCTTCGCGTCGACCGGGGCTGGAAGCGAGGTCCACAAGACCGGCTACGTCACCGTCGCGGACCTTCGGGTCGGCCAGGCTGACGTCACCAACCAGCCCGCCAAGGTGCTCCCGCTGACCCACAATGAGCGGGCGGGCCTTCCTCCGCGAGCGGGAATACTCGGCCTGGAGATCTTCGAGCGGTTCATCGTCGCCGTCGACCACCGCAACAAAAAGGTGACGCTCTACAAGATGTCGGATCGCACAGTGCCGCATTCGGGTCGCCCGGTCCGGCTGCTGTTCGATGAGGACGCAGCCCTTGCGGCCGGCGGCTACGATGGAATCGTCGGAAATGTGATGCTCGATATCGGCAATGCCGGACCGACAATCATCGAAGACTATTGGGCGGCAGCGCATGGCTTAAGATCGAAATTGTCGCGGGGTGAACGTCGGGGATCCCAGTGGATCTCGAAGGGAAGGGTTGCCATCGGACCTTTCCATCTAGGCAACGAGACCATCTCCTATCTCGGGCCCGCCGAACGCGGCTCGGAATATACACGCTCGGTCGCAGCGATCGCCGGTGAGCCTCTGCTGTCGAGATTCGACGCCGTCTACGATTATGGCCACCAGACGGTGTGGCTCAATCCGCTCCGCGATGTCGGTCCGCACTCCTTTGAGAAGCGCCCATAATTTTCCTTTTCGGGAAACAGCGGCTTGCGGCTCAGAGGCAGTTTGCGTAGTCCGCTCTTCATGGATGACGGGGGCCTTTCAGCAGCGCTCGACAGGGCCGAACAGGCGATCGAGCGGATTCAACGAACGCTGGCCTCGCGTCAGCCGGCGGCAGGGCGCGACGAGGAGCTCCGTGCTAAGGTTCGCGAAGTGGTCGAAGAGCTCGACGAGCTCATTCGCCAGGCAGCCGCCTGATGGCCAGCCTGATCGACCTCAATATCGCTGGGCGCAGCTACCAGGTGGCTTGCCGCGAGGGCGAGGAAGAGAACCTACGCGCCGCCGCACGCCTCGTCGACGGCAAGAGCCGGGAGGCGCTTCAAGGGCTCGGCACATTGTCGGAGGCGCGCCAGTTCCTCTTCGCTTCCCTGCTTCTCGCTGACCAGTTGATCGACAAAAGCCCGGACGCGGCCGCCGCGGCCATGCCGGCGCCGCCCGACCCGGTACTGGTCGAGCGTGCCGAAGTGCTCGCGAATCGCCTCGAAATGCTTGCGGCACAGCTTGAGAGTGAGACGGCAAGCGCCTAGATGAGGTGGCGACGGGCACTACCCGGTGCGCGCCTTCGGAAAATCCCTGAGGCGATAGAACATCCTAGGGAGCTGTCCCTGCCTTGGTCACGGCGGTCTCGCCGGGGTCAGGAGCAAACGGCGCCCACCTGACGTTTTGGCGTCAGAGGATTTTAGGGCAAACGGCCATGGTGGTCCCGTCACCCCCCTTCGAACCTTTGCTGCCGCGGCCTGAGATGGAGCCGCTGTCGAAGGATTTACTGCGCCGCGCGGCACTTGACGCGCGCCTCGCCTATGTGAGGACGCTGTCCGATGGCGCGCGCGAGCGGCTCGAGCAGAAGTTGGCGCAGAATCTCACGTCGCTATTCGCGGGTGTGTCGGTGGTCGCCGCCTATCACCCGCTCGGCTCGGAGATCAGCCCGCTCGCCGCAATGGAAGAAGCGCGGTCCGTCGGAGCGATCGTCGCCTTCCCCTGCTTCACCAATCCGGCAAAGCCGTTCCGCTTCATCGCCGGCGATCCGCTCGAGCCGGGACCGTTCGGGATCATGCAGCCGGCCAAGCGGCATCCCACGGTTGAGCCCGACCTCGTCCTCGTGCCGCTGATCGCGGTCGACGGTTCCGGCACCCGCCTCGGGCGCGGAAAGGGCCATTACGACCGCGCGCTAATTCGTCTCAGGAAGAGCGGCGCACGACTGATCGGAGTCGGCTGGCCGATGCAGCGCCTGACCGAAACCATCCCCGCGGACGAGTGGGACGTGCCCTTAGACGGCTTCGCCTCGCCGGAAGGGCTGGAACTGTTCAACCGCGGCTAAATCTAGGAGTGGGTAAACGGCGTGAAGTCGCCAATCACGCATGACGGTCCCTCGGCTTGCGAAATATCGAGAGAACGGATCACCTGACCGCTGCAATATTGTGAGCTCCACGCATCGCTGATCAACCGGTCGTCGTGGGAAAAGCCGCAGAGCCCTTCCAAATGCGTAACCCAGACCGTCTTGCCACTGCCATAGAGAAGGACGTGGCGGTCATTGTCGGCAATCCGAAAATTCTCGTGCGGCTGCGCCGAAATACATCGCTGCGAAGCACCTACCCCGCGACCGCCAAGCTCGCTGTCGTGATATTCCGTGGCGTAATGATTGGACGTGCAACCCGCCAGGAGCATGCCCGCGAAAAGAGTCAGGACCCGCATCCGTCGCCGCCTATCCCAATCCGAACGGTATGAAACTCAGGTCCAGCCCGGGATTCCCCGGACGCGAGCGTGGCTCGAAAGTCACAATCCACAGTTTTGCACCAGAGATTAACGTTTGTGGGTCCGCCCGCGCCGGAGTCTCCTTCTTTTACCGATAGTTGAATGTTATCTCGTAGTGGAGCGGCGGGGCTGACTCGCTCAGGGGCTCTAACGATGCGTGTGAAGTCAATTGCAGTTTTGATCATCGTTGCCGTCAGCGGCGCCGCGTTCATGGCAATGCGCCACGAGAGCCGCGCCGACGCGGCGGCTGGTGACTGCTATGCGGCGGCCCAGGGGCCCTCGACGCCGACCATCTGCCAATAACCTAGCCGAGGTTCCGCGCGATGGCCTCGCGAATGAGCGCCTTGAAGGCGCTCTCATCGATGCTTTCGCCTTCGTTGAAGTCGATCGCGCGGCGCGTTCCACCATCGAGGCTCGAGTTGAACAGCTTGGACGGATCGTCGAGCGAAGCGCCACGCGCGAAGGTCAGCTTGACCTTATCCTTGTAGGTCTCGCCAGTGCAGATGATGCCGCCATGCTCCCATGTCGGCACTCCGAGCGGGTTTGAGGGCTTGCGCCACTTGATCGCCTCGACGACCTCGGGATCGGCTTCGCGAATCAGGCGTCGCAATTTCGCCAGCGTCGCGCCACGCCAGTCGCTCAGCGTCCTCAGCTTCTCCTCGACCCCGGCGATCCGTCTTTATCCTTTTGCATGCCAACTCCGTTGAAATCCTGGCCAGAAGCACATCGTCACGACCGCGCCTGGAGCATCTTCCAGCCGTTGCCGGACGGGTCGCGGAAGCTCGCGTCTACATTGCCGTAACGCTCGATCGGTTCCTGCGTGAATTCGACGCCCCGCGCACGCATCTCATCGTAAGCGGCACGGCAATCTTCGACGACGAGCACGAGCGGCGGCATCGCGCCCTTGGCGACCGCCTGGCTGAGCGCCTCCGCAATGGCCTCGTCGACAATCGGCGCCTGCGGCCGGAACAGCCCTAGCTGAAACGTGGGCTGGTCGGGGTGCCGGACCGTCAGCCAGCGGTATCCTCCGTTGCTGACGTCGGTGTGTACCTCGAACCCGAGCTTCTCGACATAGAATTTCAGCGCTTCGTCCTGATCGTGGACGTAGACGCCGGCTACCTGGACACCTTCGCTCATGGGACCTCCTTCTATTCGGGAGGCTCTTTACCGGCCTCGCCGCGCCGCCGCTTCTCCGAAACTGCGATTTTGAGATCGGGCCGGTGCGCAGCGCGGACAAAACAGTGCGGGACCTGGTCGAGCGCGTTCGGAACCGCCTTCTCCCGCTCGCGTAGCTCGCTCGGGCTCTCGCCGGTGATATCGCGAAAGACGCGCCCGAACGTGCCGAGGCTGTTCCACCCGGTCGAGAGCGCAATGTCGATGATCGCTTCGTCCGAATCTCGAAGCAGCGCCTTTGCCCGCTCGATCCGCCGGGTCAGCAGATAGCGGTGCGGTGGAAGTCCGAACGCATCCTTGAAGGAGCGCGAGAAATGAGCCTCCGAACAGCCGCTCACGCTCGCCAACCGGCTCACCGGCCACTCCTCGTGCGAGGCTGCATCCATGCGGTCCTTCGCGCGGAGCAGGCGGCGCAGCAGTTTCGGGTTCTTGGGAGCACCGCTCACGCTCCAGCCCATAACGACACCTTCAACAGCAGTCTCGTCAGATGTCGCGGACCTGCCAATCAATGATCCAGAAAGTGCAAGAGCGCACACCGAAGCTCAGCGCCGCGTGGTATAAGGAAGTGATTCGGAGCAACGCGGTCGTGTAAGCGCCCCTTTCAGCAGTTCGGCCCGACCGCTCCTCGCTTCGCCGTTACCGGCGAGCGAAGCGCCCGGGTTCACGCTATCCTCCGCCTCCTGGGGCCAAGGACGTCCTCACGAGCGTGGAAAGGGGTTCGACATGTCCGGAACGTCTTTGCTCATTGCCGCAGCTGCCGCTGCGGCGATTGCCTCGCCAGCGGCCGCGCACTACGGCCATCATTACCGTCACCACCATCACTACGGCTACGGGTACGGGTACGGGTACGCGCGGTATCACCACTACCATTTCGGCTATCCGGCTTATTATGGCTACCCGGCCTATGTCGCCTATCCGGCCTACTATCCGAGCTATTATTCCTATCCGGTCTACGCCTATCCGACCTACTCAGTGACGATCGGCTTCGGCGGCGGTTTTCACCGCCACCATCGCCATCATCATCATTGATAGGTCGCGTTAGCGGCTGCGTTTGCCGGCAGCCGCACGGCGGTGCTGGCTGCGGCGCTCGGTTGCCGCCGGAGTTTCAACGCTCGGCTGTTCATCGGCGTTCTGTTCGATCCCCAGAGAAGCTCGGACGACGTCACCGGACACGGCTTTACCGAAGAGCCACCCTTGCCCGTCCGAGCAACCTAGGCCCTTCAGCCGATCCCTCGTCCCGTCGTCCTCGATCCCCTCGGCGGTGATCGGGAGCTTGAGCGCGCGCCCGAGCGCTAGGATCGTGCTCACGATCGCGTCGCTCTGAGCGTCGGCGAGGAGAGAAGAGACGAAGCTCTTGTCGATCTTGATCCGGTCGAACGGAAGCGACTGGAGCTGCGACAATGACGCATAGCCCGTCCCGAAATCGTCGAGCGAGATCGTCACGCCGACATTCTTCAGGCTTTCGACGATCGTCAACGCCGTCTCACGGTCCTCGAGGAAGGAGGATTCGGTGATCTCGACCTCCAGCCGCGAGGGAGGGAAGTTGGTCTCGGTTAGAAGCTTCAGAATGCGCTCGGCGAGCTGCGAGTCCCTGAACTGAACCGGCGAGATGTTGACGGCCATTTTCAAGTGGCTCGGCCAACTGCGTCCTTCGCGAAGCGCGCATCTCATCACCGACAGCGACAGCTCGGCGATCAATCCCGATCCTTCTGCGACATCCATGAATTCGGATGGTTCGAGCAGGCCTCTCTCCGGGGAGTCCCACCTTGCTAGCACTTCGAAACCGGTCAGCTGGCCGCTGGCGAGGTCGATCTGCGGTTGATAGTAGGGAATGAACTCGCCGGCTGCGATCGCGGTTCGAATTTCGTCTTCGAGGCGAGTGCGCGCGAGCAGCTCGCGCTCCATGCGCTCGTCGAACCAGACCTGGCGATTGCGACCGTCGCGCTTCGCCGAATACATCGCAATATCCGATCGGCGCAGGCAATCTTCGGCGCTCATCCCGCGCTCGACCTGCGAGATGCCGATGGAAGCCGAGACGTGCGCAGTCGCGGTACCGAGCACCATCGGCTGGGCTATGCCTTCGATGATCCTCGCAACGCATTCGGTGACTGCGTCATCCAGAAGGTTCGGGATCAGGACCGCGAACTCATCGCCGCCCAGTCGAGCGCAGCACGATCCGCTTGGCGCCGTGGTTCGGACGACGTGGGCGGCCTGCCGAAGGACTTCATCGCCGACGACGTGTCCGTAGAGGTCGTTGACCTTTTTGAAGAAGTCGAGGTCGAGCAGGAGAAGCTTGCTCGGCCGACCAGCGGAAATCGCATCTGCCAGCACCCGCATCAGCTCGCGCCGGTTCGCGAGACCCGTCACATGGTCGTTGAACGCGTTTTCGTGCGCCGACTGCTGGGCGAGTTCGTTTGCCGCGAGCGCGTTCTGCAGGTCTTTCGACCGCCGCCAGGCAAACAGGATGACTGCGATGTTGAGCATCAAGGCCATGACCAGCTGGCTGTCGACGGCTGCCCGCCCCGATCCGGCGACCGCCGAAGCGATGATACGCTCGCCGGTGGGGATGAAGAGGAACAGGGCCGCCAATGCCGCGCAGCTGGTGATCAGCTGGCTGCTCGCGAGCTCACGCGCCGTCTTCAGGGTCGATGCCGGTTTCAAAGTCCAACTCCAGTGACCAATGTGCCCTGATGAGATGAAGATGGCGTAAAGAGCGGTCGCGGACGCGGCTTCCCGCTCCTCAGCGCTCTCAAGGTTTTTCTGATCCCGAACTAATGCGCATCCCGATAGCGCGCGGTTCTCCCGCCCGGCACGCTTACGGCCGTCCGCCGGGAGTGCCCGCCGTGAATCGAAGCCTAAGTGCCGTCGTCGCTTTCACAGCAGCCATCGCGCTCGCCAGTCCGCTCGCGGCATCTGGATCCGCATCGCTCTTCCACCAGGCCGCGCAACCAGCTTCCAATAGCGAGGGCATCTATTCGCCCGACGAACCCGACATTTTCATGGCCGATCCCAGCCCCGGTTCGCAAAAGCGCGACTGGATGAGATTCAGGACCGATCCTTGCGGGACTCTGCTTGCGATCGACAGTGGGCGATCGACGCTGCGGAGCACCTCGCTGGATAACGGGGACGCTGGCGACGACATCGACGATATGGACGGCTTAGAGGACCAGGACCCGTCCGACCTGGGAAGAGCGCTCGTCGGCCGCTGGCTGTCGCAGCACCCGGAGATCGCCGTGATCGGGGACGGGGTCCAGAAGTCCTGCGACGACGGGCCCTACTTCGATGAAGACCTGCCCTCGGACATCGAGGCGCTAAGCCCTCAGCCGAAGAGCAACGGCCACAGCACCATGCCGAGACCGACCATGCTGATGAGGAATACGATCGTCCGGACAACCGGAATCCCGGCTGCGTAGATCGGCAAATAAGCTAAGCGCGCGCCAAGCCAGATCCACCCGCCGAGCGCCGTCAGATGGCTCGTTCGGCTGGCGAGAACGACGCCGAGCAGCGCGACGATCGCGATCGGGAAGGTCTCCTCGAAGTTCGCCTGGGCGCGCATCGTCCGGCCCGTGAGTGGAGACGGCGGCGGCAGCGCTTCGTCACGCGCGCCGATGTTCCACTTGCGGCCGTACTGCGCGGTTTTGAAGCGCGTGGCGGTGAAGATGTAGATTACCAGCAGCAGTGAGCCGAGCGCCAGGATCTTGAGTTCGACGGCCATGACTATCCATCCCCGAATTGCGGTTTCGGGACCGTAACAGAAGAGCCTAAGTCGACGAAAGTCGCTCCTCGCACAATCGCAGCGCATCGTCGAGGAGCGCGGCCGCAGTCACCCTAGCCCCTGCTCCCGGTCCCTGGATGACCAGCGGCTGGTCACGGTACCGATCGGACCAGATTGCCACGCGATTGTCCGTGCCGCTTCCGCCGGCCAGCGGATCCCTCGACGCGATCGACTCGAGTTCGGACGGTTGCCGACCCGCCGTGCAGACGAGCGACGAATCTGAGGCTGCTTGCTTCGGCCCGAGCGCTTTCAAGTTTGGCGAGCAGCGGCTCATCCAACAGATGGAGCTGGTCGAGAGCCTCCTCCGGCGTCAGGCATTGAAGCGCAGCCGGAACCAGCGTTTCTACGTCGACGCTGCTGCTTTCGAGCGGGAAGCCCGCGGCGCGCGCCAGGATCAGGATTTTCCGCCGAACGTCCTCGCCCGAAAGATCCTCCCGCGGGTCCGGCTCGGTAAATCCCTTGGCATGGGCTTCGCCTACGAGCTCGGAGAACGGACGGATTCCATCGAAGCGGTCGAACAGCCATGCGAGCGAGCCGGACATCACGCCGGCAATGGCATGGATACGGTCGCCGCCATTCCGGAGTTCTCTAAGCGACCGAAGCAGGGGCAGCCCTGCTCCTACGGTTGCGCGATCCCCAAATCCCGTTCCCGTTCGCTCGCAAGCGGTTTGGATTTGCTTCCAGAGCGCGAGAGATGTCCCGGCGGCTAGCTTGCAGGCCGTGGCAACATGCACTCCGGCATAGAGCAAGGCCGGATGGTTCGCGGCGACTTCGCCATCGGCGGTCGCATCGATGAGGATACGGGTGCCGCTGCTGCCGAGGGCGGCGAGAAGGTCCGCTAGGCTCGTTCTCCGCTCACCTCGAGGCGCATTCGACAAGGCTTCGGCGCAATGTTGCGGATTGAGTCCCTCCGGATCGAACAGAGACAGTCGGGTATTGGCCGCGAACACGAGGTTCAGCCTGCCGCCGAATGGCGTGCCGCGCCACTCGCTTAGGCGATCCAGCACTGCGGCGCCGACGGTCCCGCTGCCAAGCAGCGCCACTTTCGCTGCCCCGCTAGCAAGCGATGGGCCCTCGGTCAGGCGAATAGGCCGTGTAAGCATCAACACGCCTCCTTCAGCACAGGAGCCGCAGCGCGATCGAGCGCTGCGATAAGGTCGGCGACAAGGTCGTCCGCATCCTCGATTCCGACCGAGAACCGGAGCAGGCCCGGATGGATGCCGGCGACCTGCCTCGCGGGCTCGTCCATCGACGCGTGGCTCATCGTGGTTGGGTGCGCGATGAGGCTCTCGACACCGCCGAGCGACTCGGCGAGCGAGATGCTCCGCAATCCGTTGACGAAGCGGCGAACCGCCTGCTCTCCGCCGGCCAGCTCGAACGAGATCAGCGAGCCGAACCCGTCCTGTTGCTTGCGCGCGATCGCGTGACCAGGATGTCCGATGCATCCGGGATAGTGAAGGCGCGAAACCGCCCGATGCTGGCCAAGGATCTCAGAGACGGCTGCCGTATTCTCCTCGTGAACGCGCATCCTGGCGCTAAGCGTTCGAAGCCCGCGAAGCGTGAGGAATGAGTTGAACGGCGCGCCAACGAGGCCGATCGCGTTCGCCCACCAGCCGAGCTCTTCCAGCACAGCAGGGTCGGCGGCGATCACTGCCCCACCGACCACATCGCTGTGGCCGTTGATGAACTTCGTGGTCGAGTGGACGACGACATCCGCCCCATGCTCGATCGGACGCTGTAGCGCAGGCGACAGGAACGTATTGTCGGCGACGACGATCGCGCCAGCGGCTTTCGCAATCTTCGCTACCTCCGAGATGTTCGTGATTCGAAGGAGCGGGTTGGACGGAGTCTCGAGCCAGATTAGCCGGGCATTGGTGGCGAGCGCTTTCTGGGCCGATTTCAGCGTCGGTGAAGTCGACGACTTCGAGTTCAAAGGCGCCGCGCTCCGCGAGCGCCTTGAAAAGCCTCCAAGTCCCACCGTAGCAATCATGCGGGATCAGGACCCGATCGCCGGGCTTAAGCAGCGCCTGAAGCACTAGCGCGATGGCCGACATTCCCGTCGACGTGATGATGCCGCCGGCGCCCCCTTCGAGGTCGGCCAGCGCATTCGCCAGCTGGTCCCGCGTAGGATTGCCGCTGCGCCCGTAATCGTAGGCGCGCTTCTTGCCGAATTCCTCGAACGTGAAGTTCGCGGACAGGACGATCGGCGGAGTCACCGCGCCGTAAGCCGGGTCGCAGTCGATGCCGGCGCGAACGGCCCGGGTGGTCAATTTAGTCATTGTTGCTTCTCCAGGGAATTCAGGAAGTTCGAGATGATCTCCGCGACCGCGCGCTCCTCCTTGAGGAACGCGTCGTGTCCGTAGAGGGAGGGGATGCTGAGAAGGCGGCCGTTAGGCACCGCTCGAGCGCAGGCTTCGATGTCGTCAGCAGGCACGAGCTGGTCGCTGACCGCCGCCACGAACGTGCTCGGAATGGCGATAAGTGCCGGATCGATCCGGTGCAGGTCGATGGACTCGGAAAGCCGGCGATAGGCGGCCGCGGACATGCGCTCACTGTGCCGCCGCCCCATATGGTCCAGGTAGGCCTCGCTGCTCGCGCAGGCCCTGTCCCCGTCGAATGCGATCGGACCTGCGAACCGCTCAGCGAACTCCTGCGGCGAGCGGTAGCTGATGATTGCGAGCTTGCGTGCCAGCGCGACGCCCGCTTCCGGATCGCCAAGCCGCTCGCCCAGCTCGATCGCCTGCCGCTGCGTTGCGCGCAGTGCGGTCGCAAAAGGGTGGGCCCGGTGGGATGCACCGATGGCCAGAAGCGCGCCGACGCGATTCGGCGCGATCGCCGCCAAATGCAACCCGACCATCCCGCCATAGCTTGCGCCGACGAACGCGGCGGCTCGGACGATCTTAAGTTCGTCCAGCGCGGCGATCAGGGCCCTCACCTGGTCCGAAGGATCGATCGGCCGGTCGAGCGTCCCGTCGGCGCCGACCCAATCGATCGCCAGGACGCGATAGCGACCGAAGGTGCCAGACTGGCTCTGCCACCAGCCATCGCTCTGGTCGCTTGCGTTTGCGGCCACGTGCCGACCGGCCGAAATGCCGCCCGCAATTAGCAGCAGCGGCGCGTCCGTATCGCCCGCGATCTCGTACCGGATGGACACGGCGGCCGGACCAGCGTGGACGAGATTGAACTCGGCCGTGAACTGGCCGCGGGCAGCGGGCGGCGTGTCGCTTCTAGCTGGATCCTTCGTCGCGCTCGTAATCGTCACTTCCTGCCCCGCATCTCCTCCCATCGAGGTAGCGGGGTGGCGGACAGCGCAGGCTTGGTTCCTTCGAGGAACTCGCCTCAACCATCTGCCGGCGGACCACGGTCCCCGCAGGAATTGGCACCTTTGAAACGAGCTTTCGCTCGCTTCCGGTTGCCCCGGCGTCTTTGGGCCTGTCCCTCAGCCGGTCTCGATGGATGGACGCGAAATGACCTGCGGTGCGGCTTATGTCAATCCGGCTGGGCGCTTCTCGAATGGCGAGGTTGCTCGACGTGCCTGGGTAAGCAGAATTGCAATCGGTTGAGCCCTTCCCCGGTCCCATAGGCGGTATGATTGGCCCAGGTGCGGACGAGCTTCAGTCCAGCACCGCCGCCTCTTGCCGGTACCCCGCGATCGAGTTTGGAAGAAAAGGGATCGAACGGCTCTCCCGGATCGACCATGACGATGCTGACGTTCTTCGCTGTGGCAGAGAGCTCGATAAAGAAGGTGGCGTCGCCGTTCAGCTTCCATGGTCGTGGAGGTTAGTCGCCAGTTCCTCGACCACGATCGCCAACCGCGAGCCTCGGGCTCAGTCACTGCGGCGCTCTCTGCAAATTTTCACGCGGCAATCGTTGCCTGATGGGCGCACCCGGCCCACTGGTGCGACGACCAGCGCCTCACCTGCCGGAACGTATAAGACTTCCATGGCGCCGGTTGAGCTGCCGGTCCGGCGGCTCTAACTTCACAGAAATGCCGCACGCCAAGAGAAAATAGTGAAGCTAAGGGACGTGAACAGACCCGAGCCCTCGCCTCGAACACTGGTCGGAATCGCGATAATCCTCGCGATAATCATCTTCTGGGCCGCGTTCGTCGCAAGCATGGCGCCGTTCGTCGGCAAATGGCCTGTGCTCGTGCAGGCGCCATATTATCTATTCGTTGGAGTGGTGTGGGCCATCCCTTTGAAACCATTGATACGTTGGATTCAGACCGGATCGTTCCGAATTCGCCACTAAGTGCGTTGAAATTGCTGTATTAGTTGACTATATCACTACTGTTCAATGGCTGAAGCACTGACCCTTTCGAAGCCGTTCGACGGCTTGCGCATCACCGCACTTCACTGGCGGCAGCAGGCGCGCACGCTCGTCCGCGCCCATCCGCGCGGAGCGATCGGGCTTGGCGTGCTCGGCTTCGTCAGCGCGGTCGCGATCGGCAGCTTCGCCGTTCCCAACCCGACAACCGCCCCCGCGGCGCATGCAGCGCCCCCTGCCCCGCCGCCGCTGATCCTTCAGCAGGTCGCGCCGCAGCAGGCGCTCAAGGTGAACGCGGAGATCCCGCTGAAGGGCGGCCCGAACCCAGCCGCTGGGCCCTTTGTCTTCAGGGGCAGCGACACCGCGCGCACCCAGGCGCTCGACTGCCTCGCCAGCGCCGTCTACTACGAGGCCGGCAATCAGGACATGGACGGCGAACGCGCCGTCGCGCAGGTCGTTCTCAACCGGGTCCGTCACCCGGCCTTCCCGAACAGCGTCTGCGGCGTCGTCTATCAAGGCTCGACGCGCCCGACCGGCTGCCAGTTCACCTTCACTTGTGACGGCTCGCTCGCGCGTGAGCCCGATGCGGACGGATGGCGCCGTGCGTGGAAGGTTGCCGAGGATGCACTCTCGGGCGCCGTCTATTCACCGGTCGGTTGGGCGACGCATTATCACGCCGACTATGTGCTTCCGACGTGGGCTTCGAGCCTGGCCAAGAACGCTATCGTTGGCGACCATCTCTTCTATCGGTGGGCGGGGAGCTGGGGCCTGCCTGCTGCGTTCAGCGATCATTACGCGGGCCGGGAGGCCAATGCCGCGGCGCTTCGCACGGCCGCGCTCGCAACGCCGCACATCGCGCCCGTTTATGCCCGGCACGGCGGCGTCGCCGAAGCGGTCAAGGACATTCCGGGTGCCGAGACCCTGAAGCTCTCGCCGTCGATGCGCGGCGACAAGCGCGTTGCCGTCCGCTTCAACCTCGTGGCTCGTGAGGCGTCGAAGGACATCGCACCACCTGATTACGACAAGAAATTCGAGGTCTCGGACAATCTCAAATACGCACTCTCGTCCGATACCGTCGCCGAAAACCAGCATCCGCTGGGTAAGGCGACTGCAGCAAGCGGCGGAGCCGCCGGCTCGGAGCATTAACCGGCCGAATTGACCTCCGCCGGAGCGATCGGGGGAACCTGCGGTGTCAGGATCAACTCGACGCGCAACCTAATCTGGTCGAGACGACTGTCGATCGCCAGATAATCGTCAGACAGCGTCGAAGCAGCGCTCCACTGCCTTCCCGTGACCGCCGAGCGGGGCAAACGGCCCGGCATCGCGTAACGGATCCCGGTCCTGGAGGCCCACCACCGCATCGTCGAAGGCCGCGCAACGGTCGAGCATTTGCGTGGCGGGCACTTCCCGGAAGCGGCTCTGGCATTCGCGGCTTGCGCCCGCGAGCGCCATCTCGTCCTTGGTACGATAAAGGTGGAGCGCCTTGGCAACAGCGGCATCGATCGCTGCGACATGGAGATCGCCCGCCATAGGATCCGCCGAAGCCGTCAAATGCGTGAAATGGTGCGCGGCAAGTGGAAGCCCGTTCCTGGCGGCCCACAGCGCTCGCGCATGCGGCACGCTCGGCCCGATGAGCACAAGCCCGCCGATGGACACTCCAGCGACGAGCGCGGCAACCGTCCACCGAGGCCGGCTGCGCGTCGCGCCGAAGTCCTCATCGTTGAACTCCAGCGGGTCCTGTCGGGCCTTGCCGCCGCGCAGTTCGCGATACGCCCGGGTGATCTCGGCGGCACGCGTCGCATCGCCGCCTTCGCGGTCCGGGTGGTGGTGCTTGATGAGGCTTTTGTACGCTTTCTCGACCGCTGCCGCGTCGGCTCCGGGCTCCAGTCCGAGAACGGCGAATGCGGAAGCGCGGCCGGCCATACATACCGGTCTAATCCACTCTTGTCGCATGTGAAAAGTGGCGCGAGTGACGGGGCTCGAACCCGCGACCTCCGGCGTGACAGGCCGGCGCTCTAACCAACTGAGCTACACCCGCGTTTTTGGCGTGGGCGGCGACCTAGGAGAGGGTCTTTGGAGTGTCAACCATCGCCGGTTGCATTTCCTGCCGTTCGTCCTTTTGTTCTTCATCCGGATCCCCGACATGGGTCAGCGTGCCCCGCTCGAAGAGGAAGCCGGCGATGTCCGGCGTGCCCGCCGCCGAGAAGACCGTCTTCATGATGATCAGCAGCGGAACCGCGAGAAGCGCGCCGGTCGTCCCCCAGATCCACGCCCAGAACGACAAGGAGACGAGGATCGAGAGCGGACTGATCGTCAGCCTGTGTCCGACAACCATCGGCGTGAAAAAATTCGCCTCGACGAGATGGAAGCAGATGAAGATCGCAGGCGGTGCGAGCGCACCCCAGATGTCGGGATAGATGATGAGCCCGCCGGCGAAGAGCAGGAGGGCGCAGATGATCGGGCCGAGATAAGGGATGTAGTTCGCCACCGCGACGATGCCGCCCCACATGATCGGCGATGGCATCCCCATCAGCCACAGCGCGCCCGCGGTGAGCGCTCCAAGGCCCACGTTGATGACGGTGATCGTACCGAGATAGGTCGACGTCGCATCGACCACCTGCTGGATCACGCGCGCGGTGGTGAGCGCGCCCTCGAAGCTTCCGCGGCTGACGATCGTGCGCTTCCGCATCGTCGTCCAGCCGGCGAGAAAGAAGAAGATCACCAGCAACGAGAAGAAGAGCTGGATGAGGAGGTGCGGCGCGGATGTCGCGAGCAGGCCGACCAGCGAGGTCGGCTGCTCGACGGTCACCGTGCGGGCGTGGCTGGCGTGGTTGATCTCAACCTGGTTGGCGATGCGATCGACGAAGCGGTCCAGGTTCTTGTAGATGTTGAAGACTGGATCGAGCTCGGCTCGAACCTTGGTGATCTTCGTCGGCACCTGCGCGATCCAGTCACTTGCCGGTACCACGATCGAGCCGATGGCAAAGATCGCGATCAGCAGGAAGATCATGAGGCAAAGGCCGGCGGCCGCCTTGGAAGGCATCCCCCGCCGCTCGAACCATTCGAGCAGCGGCACAAGCGCGATGGCGATCACCAGCGCTGCCGTGACCGGCATGAAGAACTCGGCCCCGGCGCGGAGCGCGAAGGGCATGGCGACGATCGCGCCGATCCCGGCGATCAGGGTCAGCGAGGCAAGCAGTCGATCGCGCTTGGCGACGATCGTCTCCGCAAGGACAAGTGCATCGTCTTCCTGGTCATCGCCGAGCTGCTGCTGCTTTCGGGTCCGCGCGTCCATGGCGTGCACCATAGTAGCGCGCCCTCACGCTCGCCAGAGAATTGGCGAGCTCCCGCGCAAAGTGGTGCCCCTGGTCCGACTCGAACGGACACTCCGGTGAAGGAACTCGATTTTGAGTTCGAGCGCGTCTACCATTCCGCCACAGGGGCACGCGGGCGTTTAGGTAGCGACGAGAAAAGCGCCCGGCAATCACCAGCCGTTGATCCGCTCCCATACATCGACGATTTCGCAGCTGCCGTCCGTCACGAAGTAGCGATCATAGGCGGCCGCCGTCGCGCAGGCATGGTTCGGAAGGATCCTGACGCGGCTGCCGATCGGGAATCGAGACCAGTCAAGCTCGCCCGACGTGGCGGTGATGATGCCATGTTCCTGGTTGGTAGAATCCACGCGGACGTTTTGGATAAGCGCCCCGCTTGTCGCATCGCAGACGGCGCCATAACCCCAGTCGACCGGAAGGTCGGAGGTGCTACGGTCGCGACTGAGGGCGAGGAAGCCGGCGTCGACCAGAACCCTGCCGTGGTCACGGCTGTGGCCGATGACGCTCGCGAGCACTGAAATGGCGATGTCGTCGGTCGCGCAGGTGCCGAGCTCGGCCTGGACGAGATCGCCGAACGCGTAGACGCCGACCCGTGCCTCCGTGACGCCTTCGAGCGTGCGCGCATAGGTCACGGTCGGCGTGGATCCGACGCTGACGATTTCGACCGTAAAGCCGGCGGAACGAAGGCGTTCCGCGGCGGTCACCGCCCCTGCCCGCTCCCGCTCCGCGATCGCCTCGAACTCGCCGAGCGTGCGCGCCGAATATGAACCGCCGGCATGGGTCATGACTCCAGCGAGCCGCGCGCCGCGACCGGCCGTGAGGCGGCGGCCGATATCAATCAACAGATCGTCGCCGGGAGCGACGCCGGCGCGGCAGCCGTCCGTGTCGACCTCGATCAACGCCTCGAGGGTCAGGCCCTCGGCCGCGCCGAATGCCTGCACCGCATCGGCAGCATCGACGCTATCGAGGATCACGCGCAAGGTGCAGCCCGTCCGCACAAGTTCGGCGACGTGCGGCAGCTTCACCGGCGCGATTCCGACCGCGTAGAGGATGTCGCGAACGCCGCATTCGAAGAAGTAACGCGCTTCGGCGAGTGTAGAGACCGTGATGGGGGCGTCGTTCGTACCGGATAGGACTCGCATTACGTCGATCGACTTGGAAGTTTTTACGTGCGGGCGAAGCGTGACCCCGAGCTCCCTCACACGATCCCGCATCCGTTGCGCGTTCGCCTCGAGCTTTGTCCGATCGAGGATCAGCGCAGGCGTCGGCAGGTCGAATATGGTTTCAGAACGGCTGAAGGGAGACGCCTTGTTCATGGCCGCGCCGATGCGCCTTCGCGCACCGCTCGGCAACCGTCAGTTGCGCGGCGCCTGCCTTCGATAGCTGAGCGGCTCGGCGACATGGATGCGGCCGACCTGCTCCGCTCCCTGCCAGATCGGCGATCGTCCGGCTACGCGGAGGACGCGGTGGACGCCACGTGCCGATAGCCTCATCGCCGCAGCCGGATCCGCGAGGAGCGTGCGGCCGGGTTCGCCTGGCGTAGAGACCTTGTCGAGCATCTCGCCGTCGGCTTCCGCGTTCGTGCGAGGGCCGTGGCCGGTATAGCGATCCGCTTGGACTTGCCTGGCGGCGGCGACGCGCCGGGCGACCTCGGCACTGCCTTCGGCTGGTGGCGGCAATGTCAAACGCTAGACCGCCCGAGGTTGTTTAAGCAAGCGCTTGCGGCGGCAAAGGTGTATCACCACATCAACACGCATGTTCAACAGACAACAGTGGCGGCGCTTCATCGACAGTCCAATCGTCGAATGGAGTTTGTTTGCGATCGGGATGCTGCTCCTGGTTGTCTCGCCTGTGGTCGGCGCGATCCCCGGGCCTGGCGGAATTATCGTCGCTGGAATTGGTCTCGCGCTCGTCCTCAAGACCAGCGCATGGGCAAAGCGGCGGTACGTGCTGTTCAAGCGGTGGCAGCCGAAGGCCGGGCGCTATGCCGACCTTGCGCTCCGGCGCCGCAGCGCCAAGCGGCGCGAGGCGCTTAGAAAGGCCGCGGAAAGCGGCCCGGGCAATTGACTTGTCGGCCTCGCCCCCTTATCGGCGCGCACGACAGCGGCTGCCTCAAGGGCGGCCCTTTTTCTTTGCATTCGAATTTAGAGGCATGAGCGATGAAGCGCACCTTTCAGCCGAGCAACCTGGTCCGCAAGCGGCGTCACGGGTTCCGCAGCCGCATGGCGACCGTCGGCGGGCGCAAGGTGCTGAACGCCCGGCGCGCACGCGGCCGCAAGAAGCTCAGCGCCTAGCTACCATCAAGAAGCGCGCGGATTTCATCGCGGCCAACACTGGCCTGCGAACGACTACGCCTGCCTTTGTCCTGCTCGTCCGCGATCGCAAGGATTTGGATTCGGCGATGCGCGTGGGCTTTACCGTTACCAAGAAAATCGGCGGCGCGGTGATCCGCAACCGGATGAAGCGCCGTTTCCGCGCACTCGCCCGCGAGATCGTCGCTGTCAGGGGCTTTGCGGGCGCCGACCACGTAATGATCGGCCGCGCCAAGGGCATCGAACGCGACTTTTCCCAGATGCGCTCCGAGCTCGTCAGCGCACTCGACAGGCTCCGCAAGCAGTGATCGCGCGCCTGATGATCCTCATTGCGAAGGCGTGGCAGAAGGGCCCGTCGCAGGTCCTTCCGCCCAGTTGTCGTTACCAGCCGAGCTGCTCGGCCTATGCGATCACCGCAATCGAGCGCTATGGGGCTGCGCGAGGCGGCTGGATGGCGCTCAAGCGTATCTGCCGCTGTCACCCCTGGGGTGGTCAAGGCTATGACCCCGTCCCCGAGAGGATCAAGAACAAGTGAACGATACGAAGAATCTGATCCTCGCAATCGCGTTGAGCGTCCTCGTTCTCATTGGCTGGGCGTGGTTCGCGAACCATTATTTCCCGACAGCCAACCCGCCGAGCACCAAGATCGTCAACGGCAAGCAGGTGCCGGTCCAGCAGCCTCAGTCGCAGCAAAGCTCGCCGGTCAAGGCGATGAAGAGCGTTTCAGCGGAGCTCGCTTCGAGTCCGCGCGTCGCCATCCGCACGTCGGCGCTCAGCGGGTCGATCAACCTCAAGGGTGCGCAGATCGATGACCTCCTGCTGCTCGATCAGCGCCAAACGATCGCGGCGAATTCGCCGCCCGTTCGGCTGCTTTCGCCCCTGGGATCGCCGGGGTCGTACATCGCGCAGTTCGGATGGGTCGCTGAGGAGGCTCAGGCACCAACGCTCGACACGATGTGGACGGCGGACAGCAAGCAGCTGTCTCCGGGCCATCCCGTCACACTGGCGACTTAGATGTCCGACGGCACCAAGTATCAGATCAAGATCTCTGTCGACGAAGGTTATCTCTTCTCCGTCCGGCAAAGCGTCCTCAATGGAAGCGGCAAGCCGCTTTCTATCCGGCCCATCGGCCTCGTCAGCCGCGGAGGCCAGTCGCCCGACCATTCGATGTGGACCAACCACGTCGGCCCGATCGGCGTGTTCGACGGCAAGGCGGATTATAGCGTCAACTGGAAGGACCTGGACGAGGGCAAGGCCGAGAACTTCAGCAACACGGGCTGGCTTGGATTCACCGACAAATATTGGCTGACGGCGCTCGTCCCGACGAGCGGAACGACCAGCGAATTCCGGAAGAGTGCAAGCGGTGGCTACCAGGCGGACTATGCTCTCGCCGCGGCGACGGTCGCACCCGGCCAGACGCAGACGAGCGACGTGCGCCTGTTCGCCGGCGTGAAGGAGAAAGCCTGGCTCGATCGCTACGAGACGGCCGGGATTCCCCTCCTCAGCTATGCGATCGACTGGGGCTGGTTCTGGTTTTTCGCCCGGCCGATCTTCGACCTGCTGATGTTCCTTTTCCACGCGGCCGGCAATTTCGGCCTCGCGATCATCTGCCTGACCTTCATCGTCCGCGCGATCATGTTTCCGGTCGCTCAAAAGCAGTTCCAGTCGATGGCGGCGATGCGCAAGCTTCAGCCGAAGATGAAGGCGGTCCAGGAGCGCTTCAAGGACGACAAGCAGCGCCAGCAGCAGGAGATCCTGAAGCTCTATCAGGAGGAGAAGGTGAACCCCGCCGCGGGCTGCCTTCCGATCCTCCTCCAGATCCCGGTTTTCTACGCCCTCTACAAGTGCCTGCTCGTCAGCGTGGAAATGCGTCACCAGCCCTTCGTCCTGTGGATCAAGGATCTGTCGGCGCCGGATCCGCTGACGCCTATCAATCTGTTCGGCCTGCTTCACTTCAGCCCGCCCGCGATCCTCGCCATCGGCGTCCTGCCGATCCTCGTCGGGCTCACGCAATTCATGTCGATGAAGCTGAATCCGCAGGCGATGGATCCGGCGCAACAGCAGGTGTTCGCGATCATGCCGTGGATGATGATCTTCATCTTCGCGCCGTTCGCCGCAGGCCTGCAGCTCTACTGGATCACCAACAACCTGTTGACGATCGCGCAGCAATATTGGCTGTACCGCCGCTTCGGGCTGCATCTCAGCGACACGCATCCGGTGCACACATGAGCGACGCGGCGGAACAGGAACTGGCGGAACAGGCGAGGAAGCTGTTCGCCGGCCCGATCGAGTTCCTGAAGTCCGCTCCGGAACTCAAATTCCTGCCCGATCCGGAGGCACCGGAGATCGCCTTTGCGGGTAGGTCGAACGTCGGCAAAAGCTCGCTTCTCAACGCGCTCACCAATCGCAATAGCCTTGCAAGGACCTCGAACACGCCGGGGCGGACTCAGGAACTGAACTTCTTCGACGTCGGCAGCCCCTTACAGATCAGGCTGGTCGACATGCCGGGCTATGGATTTGCCGAGGCGCCGAAGGACCTTGCCAGGCGCTGGCGTCACCTCGTGAACGACTATCTCCGCGGCCGATTGGTGCTGAAGCGGGCACTGGTGCTTATCGATTCCCGCCACGGACTGAAGGAAGTCGATCGCGAGATGATGCGCATGCTCGACGAAGCGGCCGTCAGCTATCACCTCGTCCTCACCAAAGGTGACAAGGTGAAGCCGACCGCCTTGGGAGCGCTTTACGAAGCGACGATGGTCGAGGCTGCGAAACATCCCGCCGCGCATCCGTCCATCTTCACGACATCGAGCGAAACCGGAAGCGGGATCGCCGAGTTAAGAACGGCAATCCTCGAAGCCGCGACCACCTAAGGAGAACAGCTTGCTCAAGCTGATCATCGGTAACCGTGCCTATTCGAGCTGGTCGATGCGCGGCTGGCTTGCCTGCAAGCAGTCGGGCGAACCGTTCGAGGAATATGTCGTTCCGCTGTTCGACGCCGAATGGGAAGAGAGGCGCGAGGGCGACGAGTTCGCGCCGTCGCTCGGCAAGGTCCCGATCCTGTGGGACGGTGACATCGTCGTCTGGGACAGCATGGCGATCATCGAGTTCCTCGCCGATCGCTTCGGGCCGATGCTCTACTGGCCCGAGGACGAAGGCGCTCGGGCGGTTGCGCGCTCGATGGCCGCGGAGATGCATTCGGGATTTTCGAACCTCCGGCGCGAGCTTCCGATGAACGTCCGCAAAAGCTTCCCGCCGAAGGAACTCACGGAACCTGTGAAAGAGGAGATAGACCGGATCCTCCAGCTCTGGGCGCAAGCCCGCGCGCGCTGGGGGGGGCATCGGAGACTTCCTGTTCGGCGACTGGTGCGCAGCGGACATGATGTACGCGCCGGTGGTGACGCGCTTCATTACGTATGGCGTGAAGGTCCCGAGTTTCGCCGGCGCCTATATGAAGTGCGTGCTATCGCACCCGCACGTGAATGAATGGATCGACAAGGCGCAAGACGAGCCATGGGTCATCGAGCAGTACGAGGCGGCATGAACGACAAAAAGCAGGCGCGAATAGGTTCCGGCCTCGCTGCAGGAATTGCTATTGGCGTCGCGATTGGCGTTGCCCTTCACAACATCGCGATGGGCATCGGGGTCGGCGTCGCGATGGGGATAGCCTTCGGAGCCGCCACCGCCAGGCAAGTCGACAAGGATCAGTAAGCAGTTCCGTCCCTTCGGACATATCTCCCGTCCGCGGTGAACTGCATGTCGACGTCGGAATAGCCGCCGCCGGTGTTGATGCCGCCGCCGACCACGATGAAGACGCAGTCTCTGTCGCTCTCGTTGATGAGATGATGACCGTTGGTGCTTCCCTTGGGCCAAGCAGCGCAATCGCCGGGCTTAAGGATGGTCCTCCCGTCGTCCTCGACCAACACCGCCTGCCCTTCCAGCATGACGAGGAACTCGTCCTCTCCATTGTGCCAGTGGCGCTGCGACGACCAGGCGCCGGGCTTCAGCGTCACGTGGCTGGCGCCGAAGTCGGTCAGCCCGGTCGCGGGTGCCAGGCGGCGGTACCACCTGCCACGCACGTCCTTGTCTAACGGCGCCGGATAGCCGGTACGGTTGACCTGCTGGATGGAATCGAGATCGATCTTGGGCATTGGCAGGCAATACGCCTCGCCGAACAGCCTTAGAAGGTCCCCTTCAGTGAGAAGGTGAAGATTGGGCCGACGATCTCGTCGTGGTTCTCGATGAAGGCCAACGGCGTTCGGTCGCGATAGCCTTCCCATACCTTGCGGAACTCGAGGTGCTTGTTGTTGAAGATATTGTCGACCGTGAACCTCGCCGTCATTCCGAAGACGTTCTTGTCCTCCACATAGAAGCCCACCAGCCATGGAATATCCAGGGTCTGGTCGATCTCGGTCAAGTAATAGTTGCTGACGTAATGGCGGTGCGCGACATAGGTGCTCCACGCGAGCTGCGTGTGCGGAATATCGTGGCGGAGCTGCACCGTCCCCCAATGATCCTGAACACCGCTGATCGGCCGAGCCTTGCCGGTCAGCGGATCCTTCACTGAGGTCCATTCGGCGCCGATGGTCGCGTCGATCTTGGCGCCGATCCAGCCGAGCGGATCGAGCTGGATCGTGCTCGTGTCCTCAAATCCGAGACGGTCAGCATGGGGCAGGTTTCCGACCCCCTGCTCATTGTCGCCGATCGGGATGAAATCGACGATGTCGCTGACGCGATAATAGTGAAGCGCCAGGCTCGTCTTCCCCCACCGCCCGAAATCCTTCGCGAAGTCCGTCTCGATTTCCCAGCTTTGGGGCGGGACGAGCGCTGGGTTGCCGGCGTTCTCGCGCCCGGAGCTGAGCTGCGGCTGTGCAAGAAAATCATAAAAGCTGATCTGCCCGACGCGCCGGCGAAGCTTGAGGCTGATGTCCCAGGTCTTGTCAGGATGCCAGCCGAACACGATGCTGCCCTTGGGCCGGAAGAACTTGCGCGCGGGTTCGAGGTCGGTCGTCCGGTCGAGGTTCGAGATTTCGGCGCCGGCTGCCACCTGCAGGTCGACCTTCGAGGAAATCGGCCGGCTTAAGGTCGCGAGAGCCTCGTAGCGGTGCTCGACGACCTTCCCGCTTCCCTCCGGGAAAAGCACCTCGTCGAAGTTGCCTTCGGAATCCAGCTGGAACAATCGCCCCTTCTGGTCGAGCGAGTTGTAGGCGCGTTCGAGCGAAACCTGCCAGTCGTTATGGCCCGAATGCCAGCTGTACTCGCTGCGCATGATCGTTTCGCCGGAATGCGTATCGCGGCTGAACCGCGAACCCTGGCTGTCGGCGCCGGTGGTCAGGAAGTTCAGGATATCGGTCGTGACGATAGGCTGGTGTTCCCAGTGCCTCAGGCCGATCAGCTTCAGGCGACCGGGGCCGAGCGCGAATTCATAGTCTCCATTGATGTCGCCCATGTAGCCGGCGAGGTGCTCGACGTCGGTGCGGCTGCGCCGCTCTTCGTCAGCCTCGACCCGCGTGTCGCTGAGGTGGACGGGGTTCCAATAAGGCGTGTAGCCGAGGGTGAGATTGCCGACTGAAGAGCCCGGCCCGTCGATGCCAAACTTGGCCTGCATGTTGGCTTCTTCATATTCGGAGTGGAAGACTTCGTCCCTCGTCTCCGTCAGGACATGGTCGCCGTCGTAGATGTAGATCGGGCCGCCGATCCCGCCCCGCCCATATCCGTTGCGGACCGATAGCGTGTAGTCGACGGGCCCTTCCTTCGCCGAATAGCTGAGGGAGCCCCCGAGCAGCTCCGGCTTGGTGAAATGCGTGCGCGCATTCGAATCATATTCGAACTGGCCCGATGCCTTCTTTGTCTCCTTCAGGATGACGTTGGCGACCTGTCCCGAAAGACCGGCGATGCCGAGACTTGCAGCATCGACGATCTCGATCCGATCGACGGTGCTGGCGGGCGTTCGCTGGAGCTGATCGACTGCCCCGCCTGACTTGTTCGCAATCCTCTTGCCGTTGATGATCACGTTCTCGGATGCCTGACCGAGCCCGCGCGTGGTCGTATCGACCGTTTCGATCGTGAAGCCCGGGACCTGAACGAGCATGTCGTAGGCGGTCTTCGGCGCGAACCGCGCAAAGTCCGCGAGCGTGTAGACGCGCTTCTCGGGCGTGACCGCCTTTGCGACAGGTGCACGAGCGACCGTCGGGTCGCTTGAACCGGTTGGCTGTGCGACGGCGACAACCGGCAAAATCAACGCTGCGCCAGCAAGCAAGCACGAACGGCCAAACACGAACATTATCAAATCCCCGTTACGCACGGTCAAGCTCGTGCTACATTTGTAGCGTGCTACATTTGTAGCGCTGGTGCAAGCGCTTTTTCGATGAAGCGATCTGCGAACGAGACCAGCTGTATCACATCGATAACACGGAGGCGGTGCTTGTCAGCAGGGAATTGATCGCTACGGCGCGGACATGTCCGAACCAATCGACGCCGTCGCCCTCGCCCAGGATCTGATCCGCTGTGACAGCGTGACACCGGCGCGCGGCGAGGTGTTCGATGTACTGGAAGCGGCCCTCAAACCGCTCGGATTCACAGTGCACCGATGGGTGATGGGCGAACCGCCGGACGGACCGACCGAAAATATGGTCGCGACCCGAGGGCAAGGCTCACCGCACTTCGGCTTTGCCGGACATCTCGACGTCGTTCCCGCTGGCGAAGGCTGGAGCGGCGACCCGTTCGCTGCGGAGATCGAGGATGCCGTGCTCGTCGGCCGCGGGGCCAACGACATGAAGAGCGCGATTGCCGCATTCGTCGCCGCCGTCGCGCGGACCGAAGAGGGCCCCGGGACCCTGTCGCTTCTGATCACCGGCGACGAGGAGGGATACTCCACCTACGGCACGCCGCGGATCATCGCTTGGCTGAACGAGCGGCAGATCCGCCCGGACATGATCCTGATCGGCGAACCAACGTCAGTCGATCGCCTCGGAGATACGGTCAAGATCGGCCGGCGCGGGTCGGTCAACATGTGGATCGAGGTGCCGGGCATTCAGGGCCATGTCGCCTATCCGCACCGGACGAAGAACCCGGTCCCTCCCCTCGCCCGTGTCATCGCCGCCTTGTCGGCACTGCATCTCGACGACGGCACCGACCAGTTCCCGCCCTCGAACCTCGAGTTCACGTCCATCGCGACACCGACGCACGCCAGCAACGTCATTCCGGGAAGCGCGACCGCACAGCTCAACATCCGCTTCAACAACCTTCAGCGAGGCGCCGATCTCGTGAAGCTGGTCGAGGAAATTGCGGAGCGCGAAGCGCCTGGCGCGAAGGTAAGGGCGCGAATCTCCGGCGAAGCCTTCCTGACCCCGCCCGGTCGGCTTTTCGATGTCGTTGTCGATGCGATCAGGGAAGAGACCGGCCTCACGCCTGAGCTTTCAACGAGCGGCGGGACCTCTGACGGCCGCTTTCTGATCCAGCTCTGCCCAGTGGTCGATTTCGGCCTTCCGAACGCAACCATGCACAAGGTCGGCGAATGCGCCGCGATAGAGGATATCCGCGCCCTCTCCCGAATATACGAACGGATTTTGCGAAAGACGCTTGGAGCCTAACCGAAAGCACTTTCGCATCCGCTTCCGCACCCATATGCGCGTGTGATGCGTGATGCTTCTAAATCCTCCGAGCTTGACGAAGATGGTTCCGAGTTCGCCGAAGTGATTTCTGCACCGTCGTACGCGAATCCGATCCTGGACCACGACTTCCCCGACCCGGCCGTCATCCGCGCCCCCGACGGTTTCTACTATGCGTATGCGACCCAAACTCTGCTCGACGGCGCGTGGATCAATATCCAGGTCGCGCGGTCAGCTGACCTCGTTCACTGGGACCATATGGGCGACGCGCTTCCCGACAGGCCCGATTGGGCGAGTGAGACCCAGGACTTCTGGGCGCCGAGCGTCATCTTCGATGGCTCGACCTACTTTATGTATTATTCGGCGACCCCTAACTTTTGCCATCACCACGAGCGCGGTCACGCGCTCGCGGTTGCCACTGCAAACTCTCCCGAGGGGCCGTTCGTGGACATGGGACAGCCGCTGCTCCTCGGCGCGGGCTTTGAATATATCGACCCCCATGCCCTGGACGACCCGGCGACCGGCAAGCGCCTGCTTTACTGGGGGTCGGGCTTCCAGCCGATCAAGGTTCAGGAGCTGTCTCCCAACCGGAGGTCGTTCGCACCGGATAGCACGCCCGTCGACCTCATTTGGCCGAACGGCAAGGACGGAGGATTTCCGCGGCTGGTCGAAGCCGCTTGGGTCGTCCGCCACAGCGGATATTACTACCTCTTCTACTCCGGCGATAATTGCTGCGGTCCGGACGCCGAATACGGAGTCATGGTCGCGCGTTCTGAGAACGCCGACGGTCCATTCGAGACGCTCGAGCAGGCCAAGGGAGTCCCGCACGGCCTGATCTTGTTCAAGAACGACCATTGGCTCGCGCCCGGCCACAATTGCATCGTGATTGACGAGGCCGGCGATTTCTGGATCCTCTATCACGCGATCGATGTGAACCGGCCCCGCCAGAGACAGGAGGATGAGATCAACAGCCGCCGTATAATGATGATGGACCGACTCGAATGGCACGACGGCTGGCCTTGGGTCGGGACCCCTTCCGACGAGCCCCGCGCCGCTCCGGCGGTTTAGGCTCTGCCGCCAACGATCGCGCGCGGGCGCTTCAAGCGCCGCCGCTCGACTTCAAATTCATCGAACCGCTGTCGCTGCGCCTCGAACTCTTCGAGCAGCAGTTCATCGACATGGCGGCTGCCGTCGGAAAGCACCGACGAGAACAGGCCGGTTTCCGCATGGCGTGAATTGTCCCAGCCCGGATAGGCGGTGATGGGGTACCAGCAGATGCCCCTCACGTCGGCGCCGCGGCCGATCGCGTCGCGAACCTCGTTGCAGACATAATGGAGCCAGGACGGCTTACCCGTTCCTTCCGCACCGGTCTCGGAGAGAAAGACGGGCTTCTCGTAACGCTCGGCCATTTCGATCAGCATGTCTCCAAGCGGCCGGTATTCGTGATGGCCCATCGGGATTGTCGGGCCATCCCAATACCATTGATTGTGGGGGTAATAGTTGAGGCCGATCAGATCGATCAGGGACGGGTCGCCGCCGAGGTCGGGCTCGGCCCTGCCCATGATCCAGTCATAGGCCTCGAACATGCCGCCGCAGATTCTTTTCCGCGGCGCGGATCGTCGGGCGCCGCTGATCGTGCGGAGCGACATGGATCAATGGCTCCGCCCAAACGATAGTCGCCTCCGGCCAGCGCTCCTTGATCGCTTTCGATGCCACGATTGCTGTCCGGACTAGGTGCCGCTTGAACCAGCCTTGCTCTTCCGGACCGACACGCGTGAAATAACCGTCGTCCACCGCCCACGAGAGAAAATTGATCTCGTTCAACGGACAGATCAGCGGCGGCCGATCGCTGATCGACTGCTGAAGTTCCAGGGCAGCCAATGCGAACTCGGTAAACCGCTCGGCAAAATCGGGTGCCGACTGGTCGACGCAATCGGGCGAGCCGTAGTGGAACAGGTCCCAAATGATCTGCACGCCGGCTTCCTCGGCGGCTTCGAGCATCGGAAGCCAGCTCGACCAATCGTATCGGCCTCGCGAGGTCTCGATCCGGTGCCAGCGGAGTCCATCGCGCAGGGTCCTGAAGCCGATGTCCGCGCAGGAGCGATAATCGCGGAGCACGTGCCGGTCGTGTCCGGTCGCCCTGATGAGGTCGAGCCTGACGCCGTCCCGCCGCCGATGCGACGAGCACTCGAACCCCGCTTGCAGAAAACTTTCAAATGGATCGGACGTCATTGCTCCCTCGGGCGCAAACAATGCGCGAAACCGAAAATAGAGCCGCATTGCGTAGGAAAAACCGGCATTGTCCAGCGCAAGGTTGACGAAAATCTACCGAATTACGGCCGGGCTAAGCTACCGACTTGGAGGCATCGCGGCTGCTCACCGTCCAGGCCAGGAACTCATGCTCGAACATTGCCGGGGCGAAGACGAAGCCCTGCACCACGTCGCAGCCCATCGCGCGCAGCAGATCCGCCTGTGCGACTGTCTCAACTGCTTCCGCAACGACTTCGCATTCAACGCCCTTGATGAGCTGGATGACGGCCTGCACGATGACGCGCGCCTTGTCGTTCGTCTCGATCTCGGCGGTTAGCGACGGATCGAGCTTGACCCGGTCGATCGCCATCGAACGGAGCCGCGCAATGTTCGAATAGCCTGTTCCGAAATCGTCGATCGCGATGCGAACGCCATCCCTGCGAAGCCCTGCGATCTCCTCCATGACGCCGGGGCTGACCTGCATCGCGGCGCTTTCGCTGAATTCCAGCTCGACCATCGACAACGCGATCTCGGCATCGGCGAAGGCGTGGCGGAGCTTCTCGAAGAAGTCGTGCCGTTCCGCCTGGCGCAGGCTGATGTTGAGCGAGAGCCGTCCGCAAAAGCCGTTGCCGCGCCAGGATCCAAGGGTCGCTGCGACTTCAGCGATCACCCATTCGCCGAGTTCGGCAATGAGGCCGGTGCGTTCGGCGACGGGGATGAAGCTGGCGGGCATTCTCAGTCCGTCCCGCGGGTGGTTCCAGCGGACGAGCACCTCGGCGCCGCAAAGCTCGCCGGTGACGAGGCTCATCTGTGGCTGGAAGGCGAGCACGAATTCGTCGCGCTGGAGCGCCTCCGTAAGCGCATTCTCGGTATCGATCCGCTCCTGATGCTCGCTCGCGAGATGCGCATTGAAAACACAGAACTGACCGCCTCCGACCGATTTCGCGCGATACATGGCAATATCCGCCGCCCGCATCAGCGTCTCGATGCTGGCACCGTGCTCGGGAGCGATGGCGACGCCGACCGAGGCGCCGATGTCAACGCTGTGGGAGCAAAGTTCGAACGGTTCCGAAATGGCGAGCACGATGCGCCGCGCGGTGCGCTCGATTTCCTCGATTGAGCCGATGCGCGGGAAGAACATCGTGAATTCGTCGCCGGCTAGGCGGGCGAGGAGCGGCCGGCTGCGTGCGCTTCCGTTGAATTCAGCATTGACGACGACGCGAAGCCGATTGGCGACCATGATCAGCAGCTGGTCGCCTCGCGCATGGCCGAGGCTGTCGTTGACCGCCTTGAAGCGATCGAGATCGACGAACAGCATTGCCGAACTCATCCCGTCGGTCGCTTCACTCAGCAGCTTGTCGGCTTCGGACCGAAAATGGAGGCGGTTCGGAAGCGATGTCACCGGATCGTACATTCCGAGCGCATGCGCATTCTCGATCGAGGCGCGGACTTCGGTGAACAGGGTGTCGACGGCGGTCGCAAGCTTCGGCATCGTCTTTCGAACGGCTTCCGGGGCCGGGGAAATGAGGTCCCCTTCCTCGACCGCAAGGAGGCGGTCGCCGAGCGCTGCAAGCGCGCGGGAGTTCTCGCTATTCGGCCGTTCGGAAGCGACGTAGCTGATCAGAAGGCAAAAGGTACCCGCAACCACGGCGGCGACGATCTTCTCGTCGAATTCCGTCAGGTAGAGGAGCGCTGCGAGCGAGAAGATGAAGGAGGCGAAGCCAGCGGTACACGAGAGGATCGCGTTGCTGAACTTCTGGGCCGTGCCTGCTTTCATTTCGACAGTGCGCCTCGCGCGACGGCCATGCCCGCCTCCGGGCACGCGTAGCTGGAGGACGGTTAAGGAATTGTCAGCGCGCAGCGCGACTTCGTCGAAGGACGATGTAGAGACTGCCGCCGCCGCCGTGTCGCCGGTGTGCGCCGCGGACCGCTGCAATGTCGTCTGCATGGCGTGACGCGCCGAGCCAGTCGTGCACCGCAGCGCGGATTGCGCCGCGCCGAATCGGCGGCTCGCCGGGTCGATGGTGGCCGGTCACAAGAACGACGAGCCGTTCGCCATGCGTGATCGCCTGCTCCAGCGTCCGGTCGATCGCTCGCCAGGCACTGTCGAGGCTCATTCCGTGAAGGTCGACGATGCGGTCGGGAATGACGGACCCGCTGCGAAGGCGATTGTCCCAGCTGGCGTCGAGCGTTGCGGTCACCGCATTCCTTTTCTGGACTGGTTGCGGAGATCGCCGGACAGTGGATCGTACAACCGGCGAAGAAAGTTGGGCTTTATCGGCCACATCAGCCGTTAGCCGATCGTTCTTCTCGCGAGATAGGGGGCGGATTGTGGACGTGACCCTAGCCCACAGCCCCAACTCTTCAGGGCTGAGCTTGCGCACGAGCCGCGGCGCCCTTGGGTAGGAGGACGTAGGCGACCCCGTTCGCTGACATCCCGCCCGCGGTTTGCGTCGCGTCGGGCCCTGATCCCCAGAAGGTGTCGAAGCGGTTCGGTCCCTTGATCGCTCCGCCCGTGTCCTGAGCGACCCACAGGCCATATGCTTCAGGCCGGTCGACGGCGAGATAGACAGGCGCTCCAAGGGGGACGAACTTGGGATCGGCAGCGACAGTCCCGTGCGGCGTCACCGGAACATTGAGCGCCCCAACCGGCCCTGGCCCGTTCAGCACCTTGAAGAAGATGTAGGACGCGTTTTCCCGCATCAATTCGCGCCCCTGATCGGGATTGGCGCGAATCCAGTCTCTGATCGCCTGCATGTTCGCGCCGCCAGGCGGTAGGATGTTCCGGTCCCTGAGCAGCTTGCCGATCGCCGTGTACTGAAGTCCGTTCTGGTCGCCGTAGCCGATGCGAATGCTCGTCCCGTCGGGGAATACCACGCGTCCGGAGCCCTGTATCTCCACGAAGAAGAGGTCGACGGGATCGGCCGCCCAGGCAATCTCCAGCCCCTTGTCTGCAAGCGCCCCGTCATCGATCTCCGCGCGGCTGTAATAAGGAACGCAGGTTCCGGTCTGATCCACCCTGCCGCGGCCGCTGGTGCCTTCCGGGCGAGTGCAACGGACGAGGTCCGGGGGAACCATGTAGATCGGCGCGTAACCCGGCAGCGGCGTCTTCGATCCCTGGATTTCCGGCTCATAATAGCCGGTCGCGAATGCCTTGCCGTTGCCAACCCGCACCCAGTCGAAGCGGTCACGGAAGAAGACCGCGGCCTGGTCCGACGTGACCGTGGCTGCTTCGGCGCACAGCGGCGCCCAATCCTGGCCCTGTGCGAGGCCCGATTGGTCCTGGCGCCGAACGAGGGCCGGGCAGCTGGTACGGAACGCCGTCAAGGCCCGCTGAGCCCACTGGTCGTAAATAGTCGAGGCCGCCGGCACCAACGCCACGCCCGCTGCGAGAGCATTTGCTGGCGGCGGCGGCGTAACCGGTTGTGGAGGGACTATGGCAGGTAGCTGCGACGTGACTGGTGGCGGTGTCGGCTGCGCGGCGCAAGCGGCGAGAACCAGCGAGGAAGCTAGCGCGAAAGCGCGTTTCGCGAAGCTCACGCTTCCTCGTCGGTCTCGATCAGCAGCCAGTTGGGATCGCGCGAAGCGAGGTCGCGGCGGAAGGTCCACAGGTCGCGAGTTTGGACCGCGTCGCTGAGCGAGCCGGCGACGACCTGCCCTTCCGAGTTGCGGGTGATGGCGGCGATGTCGGCCTCGAAGCGCACGGTGACGACGGCGACCGATTTCTCCATCGCGGCTTCCGAGATCACCGCCTGCTCGATCGTTACGAGCCGGTTGTCGAGCTTGAGGCCGTCCTTGTCGCGCTGCTCGACCGCCCCGGCGAATGTCTCGTAAACGTGAGCGTCGACATGCGGCTTCAGCGTGTCGAGATCGGCCTTCCAGAAGGATTCGAGGATCAGCCGGTAGGCGGATTTCGCGCCTTCGAGGAAGCGCGCGACATCGAAGCTCGGATCCGCCGCGAGAATGGCGCGAACGCCGGGCCCAGCGAGCGGTACATAGGCGAGGTCCGCCGAATTGTCGGCGCTGGGGGGCGTGAGGGGCGGCTGGGTGACGCGCGGTTCGACGCGCGGCTCCTGGTCGGCAGGCTTCAGGATCGGCTGCTGCTCATGCCCCGTACGTTCGCCGAGCACGCTGTAGAGGCGGAGCCCGATGAACAAGGCAACAAGCGCAAGGATGACAATGACCGTCAACTTAGAGAATCCTATTCGTCTTGGTTCTCAACATAATGCGCGACGCGTAAATATTCCAACACCGGCAACGCACGAAGGCGGCATTGCGCCTCATAATCGCGACTGCTAGGCGCAAGCCGCTAACCTGCCGCCTTCCGAAGCGGCTCCCGAACACGACGCAACAGCTTGCAAGGACAGCATTAAATGGCGGACCAGGAACCGGCCTCGAGTGGGAACGGCTCGGGCGAGAACAGCAGTGAGCCTCAGGTCTCGATTCTCGCGCAATATATCAAGGACCTTTCGGTTGAGAATCCGAGCTCGCCGCAAGTTTTCTCCTGGCAGGTCCAGCCCAGCCTCGACGTGCAGTTCAACATCGCAGTCAACGGAGCCGCGGAGAATATTCACGAGGTCATCCTCAAGATCGACGTCACCGCTCGCTCGGAAAACGGCGTCCATTTCGTCGTCGACCTCAGCTACGCCGGGCTGTTCGGTCTCCGGAACCTGCCGGAAGAGGCCCTCCAGCCCTTTTTGCTGATCGAGGCGCCGCGGCTGCTCTTCCCCTTCGCGCGCCAGATCATCGCCGAGGCGGTTTCGAGCACGGGCTTCCCGCCGCTCCTTCTCGATCCGATTGACTTCGCGGGGCCGTACATGGCGCAACTCCAGCAGCAGGGTTCGCCGGGCGAGACGCCGCCGGCCGGGGCAGGCGGAGAAGGCGCGGGACAAGCCTGATCCCCGCCTCCGACGGGACAAGCACATGAACCTGACGCGCGCACTGGGATCGGTTGGCGGCCTGACTCTCGCCAGCCGGGTGCTCGGCCTCGCGCGCGACATGCTCTTCGCCCAGTTCGTGGGCGCGAACTTCGCATCGGATGCCTTCGCCGTCGCGTGGCGGATGCCGAACATGTTTCGGGCGCTGTTCGCCGAGGGCGCATTTTCGGCGGCCTTCATCCCGATGTTCAACCGCAAAGTCGCGGACCCGAAGGGGCGAGGTCTCGACGCCGGCATCGAATTCGCGGACGACGCGCTCTCGGTGCTGCTGCCGTCGCTGCTTCTGATGACGATGCTCCTCGAGCTGTTCGCGTGGCCGGCGACCTACCTGATCTCGCTGGGCTTCCACGGCGCCTCTCACGAGCAGTTCGCCTTCGCGGTGATGCTGACGCGCTTCACCTTCCCTTATTTGATGCTGATTTCGCTCGCCTCGCTGCTGGGCGGCATCCTCAATTCGCTGCACAAATTCTGGGTCGCCGCAGCGGCGCCGATCCTGCTCAACCTCGCGCAGATCGTGGCGCTCGTCTTCTTCCACACGCACGAGCCGCTGAGCACCGCGAAGTATCAGGCGATCTCGGTCACGATCGGCGGCGCATTGCAGCTCGCGTGGCTGCTGCAAGCCTGCTGGGCGAGCCATGTTCGGCTGAAGGTCAAGCGCCCTACGATCAATGAGGACGTAAAGCGGCTACTGAAGCTGATTGCGCCGGCTGCGGCGGGCGCGGGCGCCGTCCAGTTCAACCTGCTCGTCTCCACCGCCCTCGCCACGGGCCTGCTTCCGCACGGCTCGGTCTCGTACATCTATTACGCCGACCGACTGAACCAGCTTCCGCTCGGCTTGATCGGTATCGGGCTCGGCACGGTGTTGCTTCCGACGATTTCGCACCAGCTCGGTCGCGGCGCTGACGCGGAGGCGATGACGACGCAGAACCGGGGTCTGGAGCTCGCCCTGTTCTTCACTCTACCCGCAACTGTCGCGCTAGTGATCTGCGGTGTGCCGATCATCACTGGCCTATTCCAGCACGGCCAGTTCGACGCGAGCGACGCGTTGAAGACGGGTCAGGCCCTCGCCGCATTTTCGATTGGCCTTCCGTCCTATATTCTCGTGAAGGTCCTGACCCCGGGCTATTACGCCCGCTCGGACACCAAGACGCCAATGCGCTATGCGATGATCTCCATCGCCATCAATCTGGCCCTGAACCTGGCGCTCATCCTTCCGCTCAAGCATGTCGGACCGCCGCTCGCGACCGCGCTGGCGTCGACCGTCAATGTCTGGATGCTTTACCATACGCTCAAGAAGCGCGGGCATTTTGAGAGCGACGCCCGCCTCCGCCGAAAGGTGCCGCGCCTCGCCATCGCTGCCGTTCTGATGGGTATCGCGGTCTATTTCGTCACACCGCTGATCTCACCCTATCTCACAGGCTCGCTCTTTCGACGCGTGGGCGGCCTCACCGCGCTCGTCGCTTCGGGCTTTGCCGTCTATGCCGTCGCGTGCCTCGCGACGGGTGCATTCGTGCTTGACGATGTGAGGTTGCTGACCAAACGAGCGCGGGAAGCATGACAAACCAGGCCTCAACTCGCGTCGTTTCCGGCATCCAGCCCACCGGCAACCTTCATCTGGGAAATTTGCTCGGTGCGATCCTGCGCTGGGTCCGGATGCAAGACGAGACCGAGTGCCTGTTCTTCCTCGCCGACCTGCACGCGCTGACCGTCGACATCGACCCGGCTGAGCTGCAATCGAACGTTCGCGAAATGGCAGCGGCGCTGATCGCCAGCGGGATCGATCCCGCGAAATCTTTGCTTTTCCGCCAAAGCGCGGTGCCTGCTCATGCCGAGCTGTGCTGGATCCTCAACGGAACCGCCCGAATGGGCTGGCTCAATCGAATGACGCAGTGGAAGGACAAGGCCGGCAAGAACCGTGAGGGCGCCTCGGTCGCTTTGTTCGACTATCCGGTGCTCCAGGCGGCGGACATCCTCCTCTATCAGGCAACTCACGTGCCGGTCGGTGAGGATCAGAAGCAACACGTCGAGCTGACCCGCGATATTGCGCTCAAGTTCAACAACGACTTCGACGTCGAGCTGTTCGTGGTGCCTGAGCCGTTCATCGGAGGCGGGACGACGGCGCGGATCATGTCCTTGCGCGACGGTATGGTGAAAATGTCGAAGTCCGATCCGTCGGAGATGAGCCGCGTCCACCTGACCGACAGCGACGATCAGATCGCGCAAAAGATCAGGAAGTCGAAGACCGATCCCGAGCCGCTGCCGGACAATTCCGAAGCGCTCAACGGGCGTCCGGAAGCGAAGAACCTCGTCGGCGTCTATGCCGCCATCACCGACGAGAGCATGGACCGGGTCCTCGCCCGGTTCGCCGGTCAGGGCTTCGGCGCGTTCAAACCCGCGCTCGCCGACGCGGTCATCGCGCTGATCGCACCGATCCGCGAGCGATTAGGAGAGCTTCGGCGCGATCCGGGCGAGCTAGACCGCATTCTTGCCGACGGTGCTGCGCGCGCGAAGGAGATCGGTGCCCCGGTTCTGGCGAAGGCGAAAGCCGCTGTGGGGCTAATCTGAGGGCCGCGTGACCAGCGACAAACAAGCCGCCCCAGGCCGGCCGCTTACCCTCTCGCAAAGGCTCGCGCTAATCATAGCGGAGGATGGGCCGGACCGCTTGTCCTTCTCCGAGCTGGCCTCGCGGCTTCATTCGCGCGCCTGGGGCGGACTCCTGTTCATTTTCGCAGCTATCAACGTCCTTCCGCTTCCGCCCGGAACCAGCTCCTTCTTCGCACTCCCGCTGCTGATCGTGTCCGCGCAGCTCGTGTTTGGGCGCGCAACACCCTGGTTCCCCGCTCGCCTCGACCGACGCGGAGTAACGAAGCAGGAGCTCAAGAAACTCGTCGACAAGATGCAGTGGCTCGAGGTGCGCGCCGAACGGCTGTTCAGGCCGCGACTCCCTACGCTTACGGGCCCTACGGCCGCGAGGGTGATCGGGCTTGTCAGCTTCCTGTTGGCGCTTGCCGCCGCAATCCCGATCCCGCTTTTCCACGTCGCACCGGCGGCCGCCATCCTGCTGTTCGGCCTGGCGCTAATCTACCGCGACGGAGCGCTCGTGATCGCCGGAGCAGTGGCGACCGTCGGCGCCATTGTCGTAGATGCGCTGATCATCGGCTCCGGCGTCGTCGCGCTCAGCTACGCCGCTTCCTGGTTCCGGCAGTAAGACTAACGGGCCCGCCGGATTACGCCGGCGGGCCCTACCTTCCCGGTGTTTTCGGGGCGACCGGAAAGGGCACCTCCCCACTGGCTCCCGGGCACGACACGTGCCCGAAGGGTCAGCCCTCCAGCTGTCTTGTCAGAAGCCGGATGTCCGCATCCAGCTCCGCGTCGCTGGCGCGCAATTTCTCGATCTGGCGCACTGCGTGAATGACCGTAGTGTGGTCCCTCCCGCCGAAGCGCCGGCCGATGTCGGGTAGCGACTTCGGCGTAAGCTGCTTCGACAGATACATGGCGACCTGCCTTGGCCGGGCGACCTCGCGCGCGCGGCGCGCCGACGTCATCTCCGCCTTACGGATACGATAATGTTCTGCGACCTGGGTCTGGATCTCGTCGATCGAGATTCGGCGCTGGTTGGCGCGCAGGACGTTCGCGAGCACTTCCTCGACGAACGCGATGTCGATCGCGCGCCCCGTCATCATCGCGTAGGCGCCGATGCGGTTGAGCGCGCCTTCGAGCTCGCGGATCGACGAGGTCACGCGGCGTGCGAGGAAGTCGATGACCGGGCGCGGCATTTCCACGCCCGGCAGCGCCTCGAGCTTGGCGCAGATGATGTTGAAGCGGAGCTCATAGTCCGCCGCATTGATGTCGGCGACGAGGCCCCAGGAAAGGCGGGAAAGGATGCGCGGTGCAATCCCGTCGAGGTCCTGTGGCGCGCGATCCGAGGTAATCACCAGCCGCCGACCGGCGGTGATGATCTCGTTCATGGTGTGGAAGAATTCCTCCTGCGTCGAATCCTTGCCAGCGATGAACTGGACGTCGTCGATCAGCAGCAGGTCGGCATTGCGAAGCCGCTGCTTGAACCCGATCGTGTCGTTTTCCTTCAGCGCCCGGATGAACTCGACCATGAACTTCTCGGCCGACATCGACACGAACTCGAGAGCCGCGGTTGTGGGCGAGAAAGGCGTGGCCGATCGCGTGAAGGAGGTGGGTCTTTCCGCGCCCCGTCCCGCCGTGGACGAACAAGGGATTGAAGCCGACCGTCGGCGAAGTCGCCAGGGTCCGGGCGGCCGTCGCCGCGACCTCATTGGCCTTGCCGACGACGAATGTCTCGAAACGGTAGCGCGGGTCGAAATTGGGAGCGTTGGGATCGCGCTCTGCCGGCGGCGGCGACTTGTCGAGGATCAGCAGCGGCGCGGGCCGCGGCGCATCGGCGGCGGCGATGACGCGAACGTCGCGAACCACCGGAAGCACGGTCTTCCAGGCGAGCGCGAGCCGCTCGCCGAAATGCGAACGCACCCAGTCCGCCATGAACTGGCTGGGCATCACCAAGTCGAGCGTTCCGCTGTCGGGCTCGAACGCGCCAAGTTCGGCGGGTTTCAGCCAGCCGTCGAACGTGCGCGCTCCGAGGTCGCGGCGAAGGCCGTTCCGAATCGACTCCCAGGCGGCTTCGAGCGGCGCTGAAACCGGTCCCCCGGCCAGCTCAACAGATGTATTCGCCCCTCCCGCCTGCACCGCTCCGCGCCTCCCTCTTTTTATAACCGCTCCGAAGGCAAAAAAACCCTGTTGCGCGTGACACGAGTTGCGCGCGCTAGCTTTCTTTTCTCTCTTGCCCCCGGCACGGATTCGCGCCCGGAAAGGCCTTTGTGAGATTGTCCGCGGCAGCTTGCAAGTGCCGTTTTTTCACTGAAGTGAAATAAAATGCCTTGACATAGGAAACAGGCCGAAACTGGGTGAAAATGGCTGAAAACAGCCACTTTCTAGGTTATGGCAGCGTTAACGATTCCCGCGAATCGCCGGAATTGCTGCATTTTTTTGACCGTTATGAAACAGCAAAGGCCGCCGGTTTCCCGACGGCCCTTAATGCAGTTGTTTCAAAGTGGTTTTAGCCGAGCGAAGCAACCCTCTTCGACAGCCGCGAAATCTTCCGGGCAGCCGTGTTCTTGTGAATCACTCCGCGCGAAACGCCGCGCGCCAATTCAGGCTGAACCTTTTTCAGAGCTTCGGCGGCCTCGGCCTTCTTGCCCGACGCGAGCGCCGACTTCGACCTGCTTGATGAAGCTCCGGATTCGGCTGATTCGCGAATGGTTGATCTCAGCCCGGTTCGCGTTGCGGCGGATGCGCTTCTTGGCCTGCGGCGTGTTCGCCATTTTCTTCCTCTAGCTCAATGAAAAACGGCGCGGCCCACAGGCTCGCACCGAAGTGGCGGCTCCCCTACCCTCAACGGGTCCGAAGGTCAACGCTGGCAGGCCGGACAATAGAAGGTGGAACGGCCACCTTGCACGATCCTCCGCACCTTCCCCCCGCAACCGCACGGCTTCCCCTGACGATCGTAGACGGCGAAGCTCTTCGGAAAATAACCGAGCTCGCCGTTGGGCGCAGCGAAGTCCTTCAGCGTCGAGCCACCGGCGGCAATCGCCTCCGCCAGGACGTCGTGGATTGCTGGAACAAGGCGCTCCAACCGCGCTAGCGAAACGCTTCCGCCTGCACGGGCCGGATGGATGCCGGCCCGGTACAGCGCCTCGCAGACATAGATGTTGCCCAGTCCGGCGACGATCCCCTGGTGGAGCAGCAGAAGCTTGATTGGCGCGGTGCGCCCGGCGAGCCGCCTTTTCAATTCCTTGGCGTCGATATCGAGCGGCTCGGGGCCCAGCGCCTTCAACGGGGGCCATTCATCCAGATTGTCGGTCCTTTCGAGATCGAGCGAACCGAACCGCCGCGCATCGTTGAGCGCGAGGCGGCGCCCCTCGTCGGTCTCGATAATGAAATGGTCGTGCTTGGCCGTCTCGCTAGGGTCGATCCGCCAATGGCCGGACATTCCGAGATGGAAGACGAGCGTGTCGCCGCGATCGGTATCGATTAAGCCGAATTTTGCGCGCCTGCGGAGCCCGGTCACGATCGCGCCTGTCAACCGCTGACCCAAGTCCTGCGGCATCGCGTGCCTGAGGTCCGGCCGCCTCGCCTCGATGCGCGCGATCCGCCGCCCCTTGAGGACGCGCTCCAGACCGCGAACGGTCGTCTCGACTTCGGGAAGCTCCGGCATGGAGCGGCGATATGGCGAAGGTCGTTCAACGCCGCTAGAGGCCCGTGGCTCATGAATGACAAGGTCAATTTCGGCGACGAGCTCGTCAGCCCTCAGGAGAAGACTCGCCGCGTGGGCCAAGTCTTCAGCTCGGTCGCGCGCCGCTACGACATGATGAACGACCTAATGTCGGGTGGAATGCACCGGCTGTGGAAGGACCGCTTCGTCAATCGCGTGAAGCCGAGGCAAGGCGAGCAGATCCTCGATATGGCGGGCGGCACGGGCGACGTCGCCTTCCGAATGGCGCAGCGCGGCGCGCACGTAACTGTCTCCGATATCAACGCTGACATGCTTGAAGTCGGAAAGGAGCGCGCGGAGCGTCGCGGCCTGACGGGACTCACGTGGAAGCTCGAAAACGCGGAAGCGCTGAGCTTCGGCGACGCGACATTCGACGCTTACACGATTGTGTTCGGGATCCGGAACGTCAGCGACATTCCCGCGGCGCTTCGTGAGGCCCATCGTGTGCTGAAACGCGGCGGGCGCTTTCACTGCATGGAATTCTCATCCAGCGACTGGCCGGGCTTTTCGGACCTTTATGACGCCTGGGCGTCGAAAGTAATCCCGCACATCGGGAAGGCGGTCGCCAGCGACGAGGAGAGCTACCGCTATCTCGTCGAGAGCATCCGCCGCTTCCCGCGCCCGAACGCCTTCAAGACGATGGTCGCTGACGCCGGCTTCGTGCGCGCCGCGGCAGAGCCGATGATGGGCGGACTGGTCACGATCCATTCGGGCTGGAAGATTTGACGACGAGCGTCACCCACCTGTGGCGGTTGCTGAAGTGGGGCCGGACGCTGGCTCGGCACGGTGCCCTACGCGGCATCGAGCGCGATCCGCTGACCCCCAAACCAGTCCGCCGGCTAGCGCGCATCGCCCGCTTCGGCGCCCGAATCCCGCCGACGCCCCAATATGCGGACGCTTTGGTGGCAATTGGCTCTGCCGCAGTGAAACTCGGCCAAGCGCTATCCACCCGTCCGGATCTGGTCGGGAAGGAAGCCGCAGAGAATCTTTCCCAACTTCAGGACGACCTGCCGCCCGCGCCCTTCCAGCGGATCAGGCAGTCGATCGAACGATCATTCCATGCCCCGCTCGAGAGCCTTTTTTCGGAGTTTGACGAAACGCCGGTGGGTGCTGCGTCGATCGCGCAGGTGCACCGCGCCGTCACCACCGACGGTCGCGAAGTCGCCGTAAAGGTGCTCCGCCCTGGCATCGAGGAGGAGTTCGCGAAAGCGATCGAGACCTACGAATGGGCGGCGGCACAGGTCGAAAGCTATGGGGGCGAGGTGCAGCGGCTACGTCCGCGCGCTGTGGTCGCACAGTTCCGTCAATGGACCGCGCGCGAGCTCGACCTTCAGCGGGAAGCTGCCTCGGCCTCCGAACTCAGGGAAAATATGGTCGCTGAGCCCGGATATTACGTGCCCCAGATCGACTGGCGCCGAACCGCGCGCCGAGTGCTCACGCTCGAATGGTTGGACGGGATCAAGCTCAGCGACCGCGAAGGACTGATCGCAGCCGGACAGGACTGCGAAACGCTTGCGAAGACGCTGGTGCGGGCTTTCCTTCGCCAGGCAGTCGTCGATGGATTCTTCCACGCCGACCTCCACCACGGGAATCTGTTCGCGCTGAAGGACGGGCGCATCGCGGCCATCGATTTCGGGATCATGGGCAGGATCGACCGGCGTGCGCGGATCTGGCTTGCAGAGATCCTCTATGGCCTCATCACCGGCGATTACCGGCGCGTCGCAGAGATCCACTTCGAGGCGCAATATGTGCCGGCACACCATAATGTCGAGGAATTCGCGACCGCGCTTCGTGCCGCCGGTGAGCCGATCCGCGGGCTCCCGGTGAAGGACATCTCGGTCGGGAGAATGCTCGAAAGCCTGTTCTCGATCACCCGCGATTTCGACATGCCGACGCAGCCGCATCTTCTGCTCCTCCAGAAGACGATGGTGATGAACGAGGGCGTCGCATCGGCGCTCGATCCCGATATCAACATGTGGGAAACGGCCGAGCCCTTCATCCGCGAATGGATCCGAGACGAGCTGGGCCCGGAGGCTTATTATGCCGACCGCATCATCGAGCTCGTACGTGCAGCCAAGAAGATTCCCGAGCTGATCCAACGCCTCGACGAATATTATCCGCCCCGCGGTGCCGCACCGCCGCCGCCGCCGCTGCCGGACATCGCCGTGATCAACGAGCGGGCCTGGTGGGGTTACGCGCTGGCCGGCGCGATCGGCGTCGCTGTCGGCGCACTGTTGCTGTTTGTGCTACGCTAGGCCGATGGCGCGGGTGCTCCTCATCGTCGGCGGAGGGATTGCAGCGTACAAGTCGCTCGAACTCGTCCGGCTGCTCAAGAAAGCAGGGCACGAGGTCTCGCCCGTGCTGACCAAAGGGGGCGAGCATTTCGTGACGGCGATGAGCCTCGGAACGCTCGCGGAGAGCCAGGTCCATACGTCCTTGTGGGAACTGAAGGATGAGGTCGAGATCGGCCACATCCAGTTGAGCCGCGCGGCCGACTTTGTTCTCGTCTGCCCCGCAACCGCCGATCTTCTCGCCAAGATGGCGGCGGGCATCGCCGACGACCTCGCGACCACGCTACTCCTCGCGACAGACAAGCCGGTCGTGGTCGCCCCGGCGATGAACGTTCGCATGTGGCTTCACGCAGCGACCCGCCGAAACGTCCAGCAGTTGGTTGCCGACGCGGTGCAGGTTATCGAGCCGGCGGAGGGTGAAATGGCGTGCGGCGAACACGGGCCGGGCAGACTGCCGGAGCCTGAGGCTATCGTGGCCTGGCTCAACCAGAACGGCTTCCTCGGCGGCAAGTGACCCTCGCGGGCAAGCATATCCTCGTCACGGCAGGACCGACCCATGAGCCGATCGATCCGGTTCGAGTCATCGCCAATCGCTCTTCCGGCCGGCAGGGCTTCGCAATTGCTGGAGCTGCGGCAGAAGCAGGCGCTCGAGTAACTTTGGTCTCGGGACCGGTGTCGCTCGAGACACCGGCCGGAGTTGAACGCATCGACATAGAAACGGCCGAGCAGATGGCGGACGCAGTATTTGCGGCGCTTCCTGCCGACGCAGCGATCCTGGTTGCCGCGGTAGCCGATTGGCGCGTTGAGCCTTCTGCAACCAAGCTCAAGAAGGGCTCGGGACCCCCACAACTGAGGTTCGTGCCGACGCGCGACATCCTCGCGGAGCTCGGTGCTAGCGCCGACCGTCCGAGCCTACTCATCGGCTTCGCGGCGGAAACCGAACGCGTCGTTGAACAGGCGATCAAGAAGCGCAGCAGCAAACAGGCCGACTGGATTGTGGCCAATGATGTTTCAGGCGACGTGATGGGAGGTCACCGCAATCGCGTCCACCTGGTCACACAGAGGGGCGTGGAGGACTGGCCCGATGCTCGAAAGGACGACGTCGCCCGCATGCTGATCCAACGGGTGGAGCAGGAGCTTTCGCGCTAGGTCGCATCTCTTGTGCCGTCTCATCGACAGCAAGTCGAATTGGGATTAATTCTCCTCGCCAGAGATTCTGTGGGAGTCCGACGATGAAGTACCTTCTTGCCGTCCCAATGGCCACGATGCTGGTGGGTGCGTCGGCGCCGAACGTGAGCGTGATCGCCGCCACCGGCGACTGGAGCAAGCTGCCCCAGATCAAGCAGTACGGATACGACCACCTCACCAAGAATCTGATGAACAAACTGATCGACATCGCGCTCAAAAAGCAGTGCACACTCCCGGGGTTCGATGGTGCGCGACTGAACTTCGATATCACCTTTGCGGCAGCGTTTGATAAGGATGGGACATTGCAGCAGGTCGTCATTCCGAAGCTCAACTGCCCTGAGGCCGAAAGCCTCGTCGGCGGCGCGCTCGTCGAGATGATCAACGGTCACGATTACAAGCCAGCTTACAAGGGTCAGGCGGGCTGGTACCAAGGCGAGTTCACCTTCGCCTACGAAGAATAGACTAGCTTCCGCCGCAGGCCCGGCAGCCGGGGTCAGCCGGGATTCTAATCGCGCGCCAATTTAGCGCTTCGCCATCGAAGAGATGCAGGCTACCGGCCTGGTCGGGACCGACGCTAGCGATCGTTTTGATCGCTAGCAGCGCTGCAAAGCTGCCCACCGTTGCGGTGAGCGCGCCAAGGACCCCGAGTTCGGCGCAATTGTCGCAGTCATCCGTGTCGAAAGCGTCGCCGACAAAGCAGCGGTAACAGGGGCGAGCCCGGAAGAGCCCAACCTGGCCCTGAAACTGCACCGCCGCGGCCGAGAGCAGCGGAATCCCAAGCCCAACGGACGCGTCGCTGACAGCAAGTCGGGTCGCGAAATTGTCGCTGCCGTCGATGACGAGGTCATGACCGCCGAGCAGATCTTGCGCATTGTTGCTGCAGAGCCGTTCCCGCTTTGGCGAGACTTCGACGAAGTGGTTGAGGCGATGAACGAACTCCGCGGCGAGTTCGGCCTTGGGCATGCCCGCATGCGCTTCCGCAAAGAGCGGCTGACGGTGCAGGTTGGCGATCTCCACCACATCGGAATCGATGATGGTGAGGTGACCGATACCCGCACCCGCGAGCGCCGGGATCACAGCACTGCCGATCCCGCCGGCGCCGATCACGGCGACATCTGCCGCTTTCAGCCTCTTCTGCCCGATGCCGCCGACCTGCGGCAACACGATGTGACGCGCGTAGCGATCGAGCTCGTCGTCGGAGAGGCTCACCGGCCGGTCGAGCCGAAGCCCCCTGCCCCGCGGCCGGTCTCGCTTAGCTCGGCGACCTCGCGGAACTGCGCTTTGAGCACGGGCGCGGGCACCAGCTGAGCGATGCGCTCGCCGCGGCGCACTTCGAACGGTTCGCTGCCGAGGTTGGCGAGGATGACCTTCACCTCTCCCCGATAATCCTCGTCGATCGTGCCGGGCGTGTTGAGGCAGGTGATGCCATGCTTCAGCGCGAGCCCCGAGCGCGGGCGGACCTGCATTTCATAGCCGGGCGGAATGGCGATCGAGAAACCGGTCGCGACCGCGCAACGCTGACCCGGCGCGAGCTTCAGATCCTCCGCTGCGACCACGTCGAGACCCGCTGCTCCGTGCGTCGCGTAGGCCGGCGCAGGCAAGCCTTCGCCATGCGGCAGGCGCTTGAGCTCGATCTCGATCATTTCCTCTTCCGGCTCGGCCTCCGCCCGCCCTTCTTCGATGGCCCCTTCGCCGCCCGCTCATCGATCAGCCGAACGGCTTCGTCCAGCGTCATCGACTTCGGCTCCGCACCTTTGTGCAAGGTCGCGTTGGTGGTGCCATCGGTCACATAGGGACCGTAGCGACCAGCCATCACCTTGATCTCGCCGCCGCTTGCCGGATGCTTGCCGAGTACCGCGATCGGCTCACGTGAAGCGCTCCGCTCCCGCCCGGCGCCGGATGCAGCGTCCGCCAGCTTCGAGACCGCGGCGTTCATGCCCGTTTCGAACACCTCCGCCGTGGAACTCAACTTCGCATATTTGCCGTCATGGGCGAGGTATGGGCCGTAGCGGCCGATCGAGGCAGTGATCGGCTTGCCCGTCTCCGGATGCGCTCCGATCTCCCGCGGCAGCGACAGCAAACGCTCAGCCAATTCCGTCGTCACATCATCGACCGGCACGTCCTTCGGAATCGAGGCTCTCTTGTCGTCCCGCTCGACATAGGGACCGAAGCGCCCGGTCTTGAGCAGGATGCCATCGCCAAGCTCTTGCGGCCCATCGCTCTGCGCCTGGTCGCCGCCCTGGCCGAACTTCTGCGTATATTTGCAGTCGGGGTAATTGGAACATGCGACGAATGCGCCGAACTTTCCGCCACGAAGGGACAACCGTCCATTTCCGCATTGCGGGCAGACGCGCGGGTCGCTTCCGTCGGCGCGGGGGGGATAGAGCCAGGGTTCGAGGAACTCGTCGATGGCTTGGGTGATCTCGGACGGCTTCTGGTCCATGACCTCGCCAGCCTTGGGTTTGAAGTCGCGCCAGAAGTCGTCGAGCAATTTCTGCCAGTCGAGCCGCCCCCCAGAGACGTCATCCAGCTCTTCTTCCAGCTCCGCCGTATAGTCGTAGCTCACGTAGCGTTCGAAGAAACGCTCGAGGAAGGCAGTCACGAGGCGCCCACTCTCCTCGGGGACGAAGCGGCCCTTTTCGACCCGCACATATTCGCGATCCTTCAGAGTTTGGAGCGTTGCGGCGTAGGTCGACGGGCGGCCGATCCCGAGCTCTTCGAGCCGTTTGACCAGGCTCGCTTCGGAATAGCGCGGCGGCGGCTGGGTAAAATGCTGTGTGGATTCGACGACTGTCTTCAGCGGTGCATCGCCCTCTCGGAGCGAAGGCATCCGCGCGCCCTCTTCGTCGTCCGCCTTCTCGTCTAGCCCTTCCTCATAGAGCGCTAGATAGCCGGGGAAGAGTACCACCTGGCCCGTCGCACGGAGCACAACCCTGCCGGTGCCGTCCGCCAGCTCCACCGTCGTCCGCTCCAGCCGGGCAGAAGCCATCTGGCTCGCAAGCGCGCGATTGTAGACCAGCTCGTACAGCCGCGCGTGATCCCCGGAAGCGGCGCGCGCGCGGTCGAAGTCGGTCGGCCGGATCGCTTCGTGCGCCTCCTGCGCATTCTTGATCTTGCTCTGATATTGGCGCGGCCGGTCCGGGACGAACCCCGCATCATAGCGGCTGGCGATCGCTCGCCGCGCGGCGCTCACAGCTTCGGGCGCCGTGTCGACGCCGTCGGTCCGCATGTAGGTGATCAGCCCGTCCTCATAGAGCGACTGAGCGACGCGCATCGTGTGGCTCGCGGAGAAACCGAGCTTGCGTGCGGCTTCCTGCTGCAGCGTCGAGGTGGTGAACGGGGGCGGCGGATTCTTGGCGAACGGCTTGGTCTCGACCGACGAGACGGTGAACCGCCCGGCTTCCACAGCGGCCTTTGCGGCATCCGCTTCGCCGCGATTGCCGATCGTCAGGCGCTCGATCTTACGGCCGTCGAAGTGGACCAGTCGCGAAGTGAACTTCTGTCCGTCTTTCTCGAAGGTCGCGTTGACCTGCCAATATTCCTGCGGCTTGAAGACCTCGATCTCGCGCTCGCGATCGACGATGAGCCGCAGTGCAACCGACTGCACGCGCCCCGCGGATTTCGCACCGGGGAGTTTGCGCCACAGGATCGGCGACAGCGTGAAACCGACGAGGTAATCGAGAGCGCGCCGGGCCTTGTAGGCGTCGATAAGATCCTCATCGAGCCCGCGCGGTTTCTTCATCGCCTCGGTCACGGCGGCGTTGGTGACGGCGTTGAATGTGACGCGCTGGACGTTTGCCGGGAGCGCCTTTTTCAGCCGGAGCACCTCCTGGACGTGCCAGCTGATCGCCTCGCCTTCGCGGTCGGGATCGGTGGCGAGGATCAACGTATCCGCCTTCCTCGCCTCCTCGGTGATTGCACGCAGCTGCTTCGACCGGTCCGGAGAGATCTGCCATTGCATGTCGAAACCATGCTCGGGATCGACCGACCCGTCCTTCGGCGGAAGATCGCGCACGTGGCCGAACGAAGCGAGCACGCGGTGCCCGCTTCCCAGATATTTCTCAATGGTCTTTGCCTTCGCCGGCGATTCAACGACGACCAGCTTCACTTATTGTCCTCACGCATACGCGTGAACGTGGGGGCCGCACTTGATGCTCGTCAAGCGGTCCGCAAACTCCCTTTGTTACCAGCGTGGCGATCGCCCTCTGGCAAGCAGCAGCGGGGCGCATCCTCGCGTTCCGCGAGCAGCAGCGGATAAAGCCCCTGCCCGAGCATGAGGAATTTCGCGCCGAGCCGCTCGACCTTTTCGATCCTGGGCGTTCTCAGCAGCCTCAGGCGCTCGGTGACGTCTTCGAACCTACTCGTGGCTCGGTTCCTTTCGTGATTCGAAGGATGTTCTCGCGATGCTTCCAAAGGACGAGCAACGCGAAACCGAGCAACAGTGGGAAGTATGATGAATGAAGCGCGAAGGCCAGGATCGGTGCGGTGACGGCAGCCGTCATCCCGGCGAGTGACGAGATTCGAAGCGTCGCAAGTAGGAACAGCCAGACGGCGGCGTAGACCAGCGCTGCAGGCCACAGCAAGGCAATTAGGACACCCAGCAAGGTCGCAACGCCCTTGCCGCCGCGGAAGCCGAGCCAGACCGGATACAGATGGCCGATGAAGGCGCCGGCCGCTGCGGCTGCCCCTGTCTCCTCACCGAACAGCAGCTGGGCGAGAAGAATCGCCGCCGTAGCCTTGAGGCAGTCGAGCATCAAAGTCAGCGCGGCGAGCCACCGGCTTCCAGTACGCAGGACGTTGGTCGCTCCGATATTGCCCGATCCGATGTCGCGCACGTCGCCCTTCCCGGCGAGACACGTCAGCACCAGCCCGAATGGAACCGAGCCGAGCAGATAGCCGAGCGCGAGGGCAAAGAGCATTTCGCGGGTCATCCACCGTTGAGTAGCAAAGCCTTGTGGCAGCGCAACTTGCGGCTATCCCTTCTCCGCGCCACACAGCCGCCGTGGATCCGAACGCCCCCATCCTCTTCTTCAACTCCGGCGTCGGTGGGTTGTCCGTGCTTGAGCCGACGCTGAAGCTCCTGCCGAACGCGCCGATCGTCTATGCCGCCGACAGCGCCGGTTTCCCCTATGGCAGGCACAGCGAGACGGAGATCGCCAGCCGCGTCCCTGCCCTGCTCGGCCGTCTGGTCGAGCGGTTCCATCCCCGGCTCGCAGTCATTGCATGCAACACGGCGTCGACCATCGCGCTCGACCATGTTCGCTCGGCGTTGGACGTTCCGGTGGTAGGCACCGTGCCGGCGATCAAGCCGGCCGCAGGGATGTCGAAGACACGCGTGATTGGCGTACTCGGAACCGAAGCCACGGTGCGCCAGCCTTATGTCGACGACCTGGCCGCGAAGTTCGCAGCCGACTGCACCATCGTCCGCCACGGCTCGCCCGATCTGGTCGAACTCGCCGAAGCCAAACTCGCGGGCGAGGAGGTCAGCGTCGACGCAGTCCGCGCCGCGGCTCGGGCGATGTTCGAGGCCCCTGCCGGCGGCCGGATCGACACGGTCGTCCTGGCATGCACCCATTTCCCGCTGCTGGAGGATGAATTGCGTGAGGCGTTTCCGGGCGTACGCTACGTCGATGGCGGCCCCGGCATCGCGCGCCGAATCGCCTATCTGACCAAGGATCAGCCCTGGCCGACATCTCCCCCCCAAGGCATTCTTCTGTTCACCAGCACGTCCACGCGGCGGCCGCTCGAGACTGCTCTCGCCAGGCTTGGCATTGGTCAAATCCTGACCCTGTGAGCTGTTGCGAGTTCGTTCGCAATGGAATCTCGGGAGAGCGGAAGCTAATGGGCGCCCGAGCGAGAGTTTAGCGTTGGACTACGACAGCATCTTCAAATCCGCGATCAAGCGCCTCCACGACGAGGGCCGCTACCGCGTGTTCATCGATATCCTGCGCACGAAGGGCAGCTTCCCGAACGCGCATTGCTTCGGCGGCAACGGCCCCAAGCCGATCACCGTCTGGTGCTCGAACGACTATCTCGGCATGGGCCAGCATCCCACCGTCGTCGAAGCAATGGAGAAAGCGCTTCACGAGGTCGGCGCCGGCTCTGGCGGCACCCGCAACATCAGCGGCAACACCCACTATCATACCGAGCTGGAAGCCGAGCTTGCCGACCTTCACGGCAAGCAGGGCGCGCTGCTCTTCACATCCGGCTACGTCTCGAACGAGGCCGCGCTTTCGACGCTGGGAAAGCTGCTTCCCGGCTGCGTGATCTTCTCGGACGAGCTCAACCACGCCTCGATGATCGCCGGGATCAAGAGCAGCGGCTGCGAAAAGCGGCTATTCCGCCACAATGACCTCGAGCATCTCGAAGAGCTGCTAGCCGCGGCGGACCCGGACACTCCGAAGCTGATCGCGTTCGAAAGCGTCTATTCGATGGACGCCGACATCGCGCCGATTGCAGCGATCTGCGACCTCGCGGACAAGTACAACGCACTGACCTACCTCGACGAGGTCCACGCGGTCGGCATGTACGGCGATCGCGGCGGAGGAATTTCGGAGCGCGAGGCGGCCGCGGAGCGGCTGACGATCATTGAGGGGACCCTCGGCAAGGCCTTCGGCGTGATGGGCGGCTACATCGCGGCCGATAAGACGATCATCGACTGCATCCGCAGTTACGCGCCGGGCTTCATCTTCACGACGAGCCTGTCGCCGGTCCTCGTGGCAGGCGCACTCGCGAGCGTCCGCCACCTGAAGCAATCGCAGGAGGAGCGCCGCGCGCAGCAGGAATCCGCGGCGATGCTGAAGGCGAAGTTCGCGGGCGCCGGATTGCCGGTGATGCCGAGCGTCACCCACATCGTGCCGCTACTGATCGGCTGCCCGGTCAAGGCGAAGCGAATCAGCGACATCCTGCTCGCGGAATACGGGCTTTACGTCCAGCCGATCAACTTCCCGACCGTGCCGCGCGGCACCGAGCGGCTGCGCTTCACGCCCGGTCCGACCCACACCGCAGACATGATGGACGAGCTGACCAATGCGCTCGTCGAGATCCTCGGACGGGAAGAGCTCCGCGCCGCCGCCTGAATCGCCAATTCTAACTTATTTGTAAGTAGCGCCCCGGGGGTCCCGAGGGAGATAATCGGACGTCATTTCGATCCGGGCGCTCATGATGCGGATGCTTGCACAGGCCGTTGAAGTTCTAGACCGCCCAGAGACGATCTTGCAGCGTCTGGTTTCGATCATTGTGCGCAGCCCGCTCAGGCAGCATCCGTTCGACCACGTCTACATGGAAGAGCTATTCGCTCCCGGCGTCTATCGGGACATGCTGGCGGAGATGCCGGCGGAATATCGCTTCCATCAACTCGTCCATCGCGATGCGCTTCGCCCGGACGGCAGCAGCACCCGGCTCAGGATGTACCTCTATCCCGAGTTACTGCGGGAATTGCCTGAGAGTCAGAGAAACGTCTGGGTCCCAGTCGCCGAGGCACTCTGCGCCCCCGAACTCGAGGCGGCGTTCAAGCTCAAATTCCGTTCAGCGCTCGAGGATCGTTTCGACAAGCCTGTCGAGAATATCCGGCTCTATCCCATCCCCATTCTACTCCGGGATCGGCCCGGATACCGCATCGGGATCCACGCCGACGTTGCTTCCAAGGCGATCACGGTCCAGCTCTATTTGCCTCGCGACGCGTCCCAACGCGACATCGGGACGATCTTCCATGACGGCAAAGACGGCGAAGCCGCTGCTCGCATGATCCAAATGCCTTTCATGCCGTCGAGCGGCTACGCATTCCCGGTTTCGGCAACGAAGAGCTGGCACAGCGCTGCACAAACCAGCGAGCGCGATGGCGAGCGGGTCTCGATCATGCTCACTTACTATGCGGCCGAGGAGCTGCTCCGTCGCCTCAAACTGCGCCTCCGCCGCAGCGCGTTGCGCTTCGGGATTCACCCTACGGGATAATTCCTCTCGGACGCTTTGAAGCCCGCGCGACCCTGTTAGGATTGGATGGTCCGAATCAAGGGGGTGAGTTGCGCGTGAGTTCCAGGGCACATCGCTGGTCGCCGCCATTGCGATTGCGCGCCGTGCCCGATCGCCATGTTCCATTGTTCAGGCTGGTCTGGTTCCTGTGCTTCGTTCTGTCGATTGCGGCAGTCGTGCTCGGGACCGTGCATGCGGTCCGCGAAACCTACCAGATCCGGCCGGTCTTTCGTGCGCTGGCGCTGGATTACGACCTCCAGGACAACGGCCGGATCGAAATCAAGGCGGAATCGAAACCCGGCGCCACCTATCGCCTCGATGCCATCGACGACGCCGCGGTCGACAGCGATATCCGCACTCCGGAGCTCGCGCGCCGCCTGAAGGCCGCGCCCGGCCCCGTTGTCACCCTCGACGTTACCGACCAGGGTGGAACGCAGCTCCAGCTCGAGCAGAAGCGCGAGACCAGGCCGCTCGATGGGAAAGCTGCCCAAATGCGGGACATGCGCTTCGCTGCGCGCCTCGCGTCGGGATTGCTGGCCTGCACCGTGCTGTTGCTTTGTTCGGCATTGTTGGCGCGGCGCCGGCCGAGCGATCCCGTAGCACTACTGTTCGCCTTCGCGTTCGCCGGGCTCGCAGCGGTCATCGATCCGCCGCTCGCTTTGTGGATGGCCTATGGCTGGCCCCCTGCCTATGACATTATTTCATCAGGCTGGTTCTACCTGCTCCTGATTGCACTGGCCGTGTTCCCCAACGGGGTGTTCGTTCCGAAGCCATTCCGCTGGCTGCTGATCGCCGGAATTCCACTTGCGGTCTTCGTTTCGCTGCAGAACGTGAACACGGACCTCCAGGCGGCTCTAGGGTTTGGCTCGCTGCTGGGCGTCGTTGCTGCCCAAGTCCTCCGCTACCGCCGTCTCGCCAAGGGGATCGAGCGGCAGCAGATCAAATGGGCTGCATTCGGTTTTGCAGCCGGTTTAGTCCTCAGTGGGCTGGCCTTCCTCCTTCTGCCTTTCCTTCCCGATGAGGCGAACCAGCGGAATGTACTTCTCAACCTCATCGTCGTTTTGCTGTTCAGCCTCGGCATGGCGACCCTTCCGCTCGGGCTGCTCATAGCGCTGACCCAATTCCGGCTGTGGGAAGCCGACACCGTCATCACCCGATCGGCGGCTTACGCTGTCGTGACACTCGTCGTCGGCGTCGTGTGGGCGGTCAGTTCCGACCTCCTGAAACTGGCCATCGAAGAAGTGATGGGCCGCGAGAGCCAGGCTGGAGCGACGACCGCCGGCGCCGTCATTGCCGCCGGCATCTTTTCGCCAACGCAGTCCCTCGTCCTCGGCTGGACTCGAAAGCGTTTCGGCGGTCCGCTCGATCGCATGCGTCTCGCCTCGGCGCGAATGAAGAAGTGGGCGCTGACCGAGACGCCTGCTGAGGTCGCGACCCGAGCGCTCGCGATCATTGATGACGTCATGCATCCGTCGGCGTCGGCGATCGTGATGGACACGGCGCTGAGCCGTGAGCTCATCGCAGCGCGGGACATATGCTCCGCCGACGACCCGGAACTCGTCGAGAGACTGGCCTTGACCGACGAGGAAGGCCCGGTCGGCATGCTTCTTCTCGGGAGACGCTCGGATCGAAACCGCTACAATCGCCAGCAGCTCGAAGCTCGTCGAGGAGCTGATTTCGTCGCTGGCGGAAGCCTTGCGGATCGCGCGGAGCCACCATTCGCGCGAGAGCGAGATGCAGCACCGGCTCGACGAAATGGCCGCCCGTCTCGCCCAACTCGAAGGCGGCAGCGCGAATCCGGAGCCCGCGTGAGACTGGCGAATCCCGCGCACCTGCCCTAGTTCAGGAATCATGCGCATCGCCCTCGCCGCCGATCATGCCGGTTACTTGTTGAAGGATGAGCTCGCCCGTTGGCTGTCAGAGCTCGGCCACGATGTCACGGACCTTGGAACCAACGGACCCGAAAGCGTCGATTATCCCGAATATGGGGCGCGCGTGGCTCATGCCGTCGCGTCGGGTGACGCCGAGCGCGGAATCGCCATTTGCGGGTCCGGCATCGGTATTTCGATCGCGGTGAATCGCAACTTCCAGTGCCGCTGCGCTCGCGTCAGCGACCCCTTGTCCGCCGAGTTGGCCCGCGAACATAATGACGCGAACGTGCTCGCGCTTGGTGCACGGCTTATCGGCAGCGACATGGCCAAGGCCTGCGTCCTGGCCTTCCTTGATACCAATTTCGCCGGCGGGCGCCACCAGCGTCGCGTCGACCAGCTCTCACACGAACTACAGGATTCCGATTGATGGCTACCGCCGCCGACCTCGAACAGGATCAGCGCTACCGCGTTCCCCTCAGCTTCTTCACAAGCAGCCTCGGTGAGGTCGACTCCGCGGTCGAAACTGCGATCCACGACGAGCTTCGCCGCGAGCAGACCCAGATCGAGCTGATCGCCTCGGAGAATATCGTCAGCAAGGCGGTGCTCGAGGCCCAGGGCTCCGTCCTGACCAACAAATATGCGGAAGGCTATCCGGGCCGCCGCTACTATCAGGGCTGCGCTCCGTCCGATGCTATCGAGACGCTGGCCATCGAGCGGGCCAAAAAGCTGTTCGGCTGCGGATTTGCCAACGTCCAGCCTCACTCGGGAGCGCAGGCGAACGGCGCGGTCATGATGGCCCTGCTAAAGCCCGGTGACACGATCATGGGTCTCAGCCTCGCCGCTGGCGGGCACCTCACCCACGGGGCACCTCCCGCCCAATCGGGAAAATGGTTCAATGCGGTCCAGTACGGCGTCCGTCAGGACGACCACCTCGTCGATTTCGATGAGGTGGAACGCCTCGCGAAGGAGCATCGGCCCAAGCTCATCATCGCCGGCGGCTCGGCCTATCCGCGCCACTTCGACTTCGAGCGCTTCCGCCAGATCTGCGACGAGGTCGGCGCCCTCTTTCTGGTCGACATGGCCCACTTTGCGGGCCTCGTCGCGGCAGGCGAGCACCCGACCCCGTTCGGCCACGCCCATGTCGTGACGACAACCACGCACAAGACACTTCGCGGACCTCGCGGCGGTATGGTCCTTACCGACGACGAGGACATCGCGAAGAAGATCAACTCGGCCGTCTTCCCCGGCCTGCAGGGCGGGCCGCTGATGCACGTGATCGCCGCCAAGGCAGTTGCGTTCGGCGAAGCGCTTCAGCCCGAATTCAAGGTATATGCGAAAGCGGTGATCGCCAACGCAAAGACGCTCGCGAACCGGCTCAAGGAGCGCGGCTCGGACCTTGTCGCTGGAGGCACGGACACGCATGTCGCGCTGGTCGACCTTCGGCCCCTCGGCCTCACGGGCAAGGACGCTGACGAAAGCCTCGAGCGGGCGGGCATCACCTGCAACAAGAATGGCGTTCCGTTCGACCCGCTTCCGCCGGTGAAGACCAGCGGTATCCGCGTCGGCTCTCCCGCCGGCACTACACGCGGCTTCGGCGAGGCGGAATTTCGCGACATCGCCGACATGGTCGCCGACGTCCTCGACGGCCTCAAAGCGAATGGCGCTTGAGAACAACGGAGCCGTCGAAGCCCAGGTGAACAAGCGCGTGCGCGAGCTTTGCGCGCGCTTCCCGATCTACCAGGGGTGAGGCGAGCCTAAGCGAATGCGCTGCCCATTCTGCGCGCACGAAGACAGCCAGGTGAAGGACAGCCGCCCGAGCGAGGACGGCGCCGCGATCCGCCGCCGCCGCCAATGCGAAGCGTGCGGCGCCCGGTTCACGACCTTCGAGCGGGTCCAGCTTCGCGACCTCACTGTAGTCAAGAAGACCGGCGAACGTGAGCCGTTTGACCGCGACAAGCTCGCCCGCGCCATTGGCCATGCGACGCGCAAGCGCGACATCCCCGCGGACAAGATCGATCGCATGGTGACGGGAATCCAGCGACGGCTCGAAACCCAGGGCGACGAAGTGAAAAGCGCCGAGATCGGGGAGGCGGTCATGGACGGCCTCAAAGCCCTCGACCACGTCGCCTACATCCGCTTCGCAAGCATCTACAAGGACTTCAGCGAGCCGGGCCACTTTACGGAAATCGCCGAGAGCGTGGAAAAGGAAGCTACACCCGCACCTCCGCGCGACAAGCTCCTCTAATGTTACCTGTCATCGTGCTGGTCCGCCCTCAGCTTGGGCAGAATATCGGCAAGGCGGCGCGGGCGATGCTGAATTTCGGCCTCACCGAGATGCGGCTCGTCGCTCCTCGCGACGGATGGCCAAACCCGGACGCAGGGCCCACCGCAAGCGGAGCCGATGTGGTCCTGGAGCAGGCGCAAATCTTCGAAACTGTCGAAGGAGCCATCGCTGACTGCAGTCAGGTCTTTGCCTCTACTGTCCGTCGCCGCGATCTCGTCATGCCAGTGCTGGATCCGGAGCAAATGGCTGGCCAGATCCACTCGACGCCCGAGCGCAGCGCGATCCTGTTTGGAGCGGAGCGCTCAGGTCTGGAAACAGAAGAAGTCGCCCTCGCCAACGCCATCGTCACCGTCCCGATCAACCCCAAATTCGCGTCGCTGAATTTGGCCCAGGCGGTGATCCTGCTCGCCTACGAATGGTCCAGGCGCGCCGACCTCGCCAGCCCCCCGGCGAAAGAGCTCGAGCCGCTGGCCGAGCATGGCGAGCTCGAAGGGTTGATCGGCCAACTCAATGAGGAGCTCGAGACCAAGGGCTATTTCCATCCGCCGTCGCGAACCCAAGCGACGAAGAACACGCTTCGAACCATCTTCACCAAGACGGGATGGTCCTCTCGCGAGGTGAAGGCGGTGCGCGGCGTGATCCGAGCGCTCACCGGGCCGGTGCGCAAGCATTAGTGGATTTTGGCACTATCCGCTGTTGCAAGACGCTTTGCCGAGGCGCAAAATCGAAACTCTTGAGCGGAAAGGCACTCCCATGACCCAGCTCCTGTTCGTCCTTCTCGCCGCAGCAGCGCCTACCGCGGCTCCCGCGGCGACTACTGCGCCCATCATCTTCCTCGATCCGCGGCCCGGCCCGATGCCGGTCACGGACAAGGACCTGAGACCGGGTAGAGTGCCGGACTGCAACGATCGGGAATATCAACAATATGCGGCCGAGCAGCGGATCAAAGGCTGGCCAACTCCCGAGTGCATGCAGAATGCGAAAGATCCGCTCCCGCCCCAGCAACAGCAGCACTGAGTCGCGCGAGGATTTGAGTTAGTCCGTTCGTGGATTCGAGCGTGCGTTCGTCGAAGGGCTGATGGCTCGCCGTTGACGGGGCGATATGCTCCTGCAATTGTTACAACTCACTAAAAAAAATAGGATTTCCTGATGTCGCTGTTGCTCGTTGCTGCCCTGCTTTCGGCCGACCCTGCGGTTCAAGCCGCTCCCGCCCCCGTCGCTCAGACGGTCGCTCCGAAGCCCAAGAAAGAGAAGAAGATCTGCAAGTCCGAGGATGACACGACCGGCTCGCACATGGTGAAGCGCACCTGCCTCACCCAGGAAGAGTGGGATACCCGCGTTGAGGGCCGCTCCGTCGATGACATGAAGAGCGCGCCGATCAGCCACTAAACTTGACGCACGGAGCGCGCGCCCCTAGGTGCGCGCCTTGCAATTGATGCCGCATGCCCGGTGAAGCGGTGATCGCGCCTGATGCAAGTTCAGGCGGTGCGGTCCCGGGCGACAACTGAAACGCGAATTGGAGATCTGACGTGACGAAGCGCACCAGCGCCAAATACAAGCTCGACCGCCGCATGGGTGAGAATGTCTTCGGACGCCCCAAGAGCCCGGTCAACCGCCGCGAATATGGCCCTGGCCAGCACGGCCAGCGCCGCAAGAGCAAGATCAGCGACTACGGCATCCAGCTTCGCGCCAAGCAGAAGCTCAAGGGATATTACGGCGACATTACCGAGAAGCAGTTCAAGAAGAATTACACGCAGGCGACCGCCATGAAGGGCGACGCTTCGCAGAACCTCATCGGCCTGCTCGAGCGCCGGCTGGACATGGTCGTCTATCGTGCCAAGTTCGCGCCAACGATCTGGGCGGCTCGCCAGCTGGTCAGCCACGGCCACATTCGTGTCAACGGCGTGAAGTGCAACATCGCCTCGCGCAAGGTCGACGTGAGCGACGTCGTCGAGCTCGGCCCGAAGGCGCAGGAAATGGCGCTGGTGATCGAGGCGCAGAGCCTCGCTGAGCGCGACATCCCCGATTACGTGGTCCCTGACGGCACCTCGAAGGTCACCTTCACCCGTGTGCCGAAGCTGGATGAGGTGCCCTATCCCGTGCGGATGGAGCCGAACCTCGTGATCGAGTTCTACTCGCGCTAAGAACCCGGTCCCAAGAATTCGAGAGGGCGGCCCGCTTCGGCCGCCCTTTTCATTTGTGCGTCAGGACGATCGTCCTCGAGACGGTGACGGACGAGATCTGAACCCTCGGCTATTGTGAGGTAGGCACCGTGCACCGCAACCGGATCTTCAAACCGGCCTGATCAGGCCTTCCGATACCGCCACAGCAGCAGCGGCCGCTGCAGCAGCAGTCCCGCCGCGAAGCCGCCGACATGCGCCGGGGTCGCGAGCAGATAGCCCTGCCCTCCGGCAAGCCAGCCCATCATCATCTGCAGCACCACCCAGGCGACCATCAGCCACGCCACGTTGATCCAGCGATTGACGCGGAGATTGTTCGTGAACGCCTTGGCGCGGCCGAAGCTGAGCGCGAAGGCGCCCATCACCGCGCTTATCGCTCCGCTTGCGCCGACCATCGGGACAGCGCCAGCAGGATCCACACCCCACTGGGCAAGCGCGGCGGCATAAGCGCCGACGAGATACAGGACGACCAGGCCCGTCTTTCCGAGCACGCGCTCGACCGCCTGCCCGCACCAGACGAGCACCAGCAGGTTGAAGCCGAGGTGGATCAAGCCCGAATGGACCAAAGTTGCCGTCAGCGGTGTAAGGAGCGCCGGAACGGCCGGCCACGGAACCGCCGCGCCGCTTAGCCGAGCCGGGATGAAGCCCAGCGCGAGCGCCGCCTCCTCCGACTTGCCGATTAGGACTGCGATCAGCCACGCCGCGGACGTGATCGCCGCGATCATGTTGGTTGCGCTTCGGGTCAGGCGATCCACGTCTGGGTTGCTCAGACGAATTCGATCTTCTTGACCTCGTAGTAACGGTCGCCCGACGGCGTCGACACCTCGACCTCGTCGCCGACCTGACGGCCGATAAGGGCGCGGCCAAGCGGCGAATTGTAGCTGATGCGGCCGACCTTTGCGTCCGCCTCGGTCTGACCGACGAGCTGGTATTTCACCTTCTTCTCGTCCTCGTCGAGGAGGGTCACGGTCGCTCCGAACACGACCTTGTCGCCCGAAAGCGTCGTCGGATCAATGACCATGGCCCGGCTCAGCCGGTCTTCGAGATCGGCGATCATCGCCTCGATCTGACCCTGCCGCTCCTTCGCCGCATGATATTCGGCATTCTCGCTGAGGTCGCCGTGGGCGCGGGCCGCCTCGATCGCTTCCACGATCGCGGGCCGCTCCTCAATGCGCAGCCGCCTTAGCTCGTCGTTGAGCTTGCGGTGGCCTTCGGCCAGCATCGGCACCTTGTCGGCACTCGCCATCTTACAAAACCCTTTTCAATGCTCTGCTCGGGCGCGCCGTAGTCAAGCACGCGAACCAGTCGCAGATTGTCGGTGGAAGCTGTCTCGTTAAGCCGCGGAATAATAGGATTGGAGCGACGCGACTTCAAGCGCGTGGCCCCGAACCGCCTCGATCGCCCGCGCCGAAGCCAGGCTCGCCGCCGCCGTCGTGAAATAAGGCACCTTACGATTGAGCGCCGTCGCCCGGATCGAATGGCTGTCCTTCAGCGACTGCCATCCCTCGGTCGTGTTGAAAACGAGGTCGACGTCACCGTCGAGCAGCTTGTCGACGATGTGCGGCCGTCCCTGAGCGACCTTGTTCACCGTTTCGACCGGAAGCCCCCGCGCCTGGAGGTGAGCCGCCGTCCCGCTCGTGGCGATGATCTTGAAGCCGAGCTCGATCAGCTTCTCGACCGCTGGAATGATATTGTCCTTGTCGGCGTCCTTGACCGAGACGAACGCAGTCCCACCCTGCGGCAGGATCATCCCCGCACCAAGCAACGCCTTGGCGAAGGCGATGTCAAAATCCGTATCGATTCCCATAACTTCGCCCGTGCTCTTCATTTCCGGTCCAAGAACGGGATCGGTGCCTGGGAAGCGCGCGAAGGGGAAAACCGGACCCTTGACCGCGATGTAATCGAGGTCGCGCCCGATCTCGCCGAGATTGCTCAGCGCTTCGCCGGCCATGACCCGCGCCGCAAACTTTGCCACCGGCCTTCCGATCGCCTTGGCTACGAACGGCACCGTCCGGCTCGCGCGCGGATTGACCTCGATGAGGTAGACCGCGCCGTCCTTCACCGCGAACTGGACGTTCATCAGCCCTTTGACCTTAAGCGCCAGCGCCAGCTCCCGCGTCTGCCGCTCGATCTCCTTTACGATCTCGGGGGCCAGGCTGTGCGCCGGAATAGAGCACGCGCTGTCACCCGAGTGCACGCCCGCTTCCTCGATATGCTGGAGCACGCCGCACACGGCGACGTCCTTCCCGTCGCAGATCGCGTCCACATCGACCTCGATAGCGTCGCGCAGGTAGCGGTCGATCAGGACCGGGCTTCGGCCCGATACCTGGACCGCGGTCGCGATATAATGCTCGAGCTGCTGAGGACCGTCGACCACCTCCATTCCCCTTCCGCCGAGTACGTAGGAGGGGCGCAGAAGCACAGGATAGCCGATCCGCTCCGCCACCCGCAGCGCTTCCTCGCGGCTTCGCGCGATGCCGTTGGGGGGCTGCTTGAGGTCGAGCTGCTGCACCAGCGAAGCGAAGCGCTCACGGTCCTCGGCGAGGTCGATGCTGTCCGGCGACGTCCCTAGGATCGGCACGCCCGCCGCCTGCAGCTCCTCGGCGAGCTTCAGCGGGGTCTGGCCGCCGAGCTGGACGATCAGCCCGAGGAGTTCGCCTCTCTCCTGCTCGCGCCGGACGATCTCGAGCACGTCCTCGGCAGTCAGCGGTTCGAAATAGAGCCGGTCCGACGTGTCGGGGTCGGTCGAGACCGTCTCCGGATTGCAATTGATCATGATGACTTCGAAGCCGGCGCCCGTCTGCTCGCCCCGATCGCGCCCCAGCGCGAAGGCAGCGTGGCAGCAGCAATAGTCGAACTCGATGCCCTGCCCGATCCGGTTCGGCCCGCCGCCCAGGATCATGACCTTGCGCCGATCCGAGACGTCGGCTTCGTCCACCGGTTCGCCGAACAGCGGCGCTTCGTAGGTCGAGTAGAGGTAGGGCGTCGGCGCATCGAATTCCGCCGCGCAGCTGTCGATCCGCTTGAACACAGGACGCACGCCGAGCCGGAGCCGGTGCTCCCGAACCTCGGCTTCGGTGATTCCGCCGGTCATCCCGCGCACTGCGCTGTGGACCACGCCTGAGCCGCCGGCCGCGACTGCCTCGCCCATTTCGCGCTGGAGATGTGCCGAACGAAGCGCCAGAGTCGCCAGCCGCGAATCCGAGAAACCCATCGCTTTCAACCGCCGCATGCCGCGCGCGTCGCTCGGCAGGCCATTTACGCGGACTTCCTCTTCTGCGTGAATGATCTCTTCCAACCGCCTCAAAAACCACGGATCGAATCCTGCGATTTCATTGATCCGGTCGACCGTGAAGCCCTGTCGGAGTGCTTCGGCCGCTACCAGCAGGCGATCGGGCGTCGGCCTCGCGAGCGCGCTCTCGATGGTCGCCGGATCGGCGTTCTCGAGATCGAGCACCCGGTCGAGCCCCGACAGTCCGATCTCCAGGCCCCGTAGCGCCTTCTGCAGGCTCTCGGCGAAGCTGCGCCCGATCGCCATCACCTCGCCGACTGACTTCATCGACGTCGACAGAAGCGCTTCCGCGCCGCGGAACTTCTCAAACGCGAAACGCGGGATCTTGGTCACGACATAATCGATCGTCGGCTCGAAACTCGCCGGCGTCGCCCCGCCCGTGATGTCGTTGGCAATCTCGTCGAGCGTGTAGCCGACCGCCAGCCGCGCCGCGACCTTGGCGATTGGGAAGCCGGTCGCCTTCGATGCCAGCGCTGACGAACGAGATACGCGGGGGTTCATCTCGATCACAACCATCCGTCCAGTCTTCGGATCGACCGCGAACTGGACATTGGAACCGCCTGTTTCCACGCCTATTTCCCGCAGCACCGCGATCGAAGCCGAGCGCATCCGCTGATATTCCTTGTCGGTCAGCGTCAGCGCCGGAGCGACGGTGATGCTGTCGCCCGTATGCACACCCATCGGGTCCACATTCTCGATCGAGCAGATGATGATGGCGTTGTCGGCGCGGTCGCGCACGACCTCCATCTCATACTCCTTCCAGCCGAGCACCGATTCCTCGATCAGCACCTCGGTAGTGGGGCTGGCTTCGAGCCCCCCGCTCACGATCTGAACGAACTCGTCACGGTTGTAGGCGATTCCGCCGCCGGTGCCGCCCAGTGTGAAGCTCGGCCGGATGATCGCCGGCAGCCCGACAGGCTCCAGCGCGGCCAGCGCCTCTTCAAGGCTATGCGCGATCGCGGAACGGGGACTCTCTAGCCCGATCTTGTCCATCGCCTCGCGGAACTTCAGCCGGTCCTCGGCCTTCTCGATCGCCTCCGCGTTCGCGCCGATCAGCTCGATCCCGAGCCGGTCCAGCGTCCCATCCTTGTAGAGCGCCAGCGCCGTGTTCAGCGCCGTCTGCCCACCCATGGTCGGAAGCACCGCGTCGGGCCGCTCCTTCTCGAGAATCTTGGTGACGATCGCCGGGGTGATCGGCTCGATGTAGGTCGCGTCGGCAAGCTCCGGGTCGGTCATGATCGTGGCCGGGTTTGAATTGACGACAATAACTCGATAACCTTCGTTTTTCAGTGCCTTGACGGCCTGACTTCCCGAATAATCGAACTCCGCCGCCTGGCCGATCACGATCGGCCCCGCGCCAATGATGAGGATGGAGGAAATGTCGGTACGCTTAGGCAATCATCCCTCCGGGAACTGCATGGTGACGAACACGGTCTTGAGGCCATTCCTTCGGGCCCATTTGACGACGCAGCTGCGCTGCTCGTCGGTCGCCTGCTGCCGGATCATCAGCAAGAGTTTCTTCTGCTCTTCGTCCTGCATCAGCTCCCCGAGAGCGAGGCCGCAGCCCGTCGCCACCTCATTGAGCTGCGCTTCGGTATGCATTCGCGCCGGTGTCACGCAGCCCGCGAGTGTAAGGGATATCAGTACAATTGTTCCTCGCTTCACTTGCCCTTCCTGCCCGGGAACATCGATTCCACGCTGAGGTTGGCGACCGGCGGCGCGGTCATCTTGCAGCTCTTGGCCGCGCCCTTCACCACCCGCTTCATCTGGTTCTCGATATGGCTGCGGATGTAACGATCCGGCGACGTTGTCGTCTCGATCTCACTGAACGCGACGGGCGCGCAGCTCCGAAAGCCCGCGATGACCCGCAGATAGCCCTTGGAGTGCTCCACGCTCACTGCGAGATCGCCCGAGGTGTAGCCGGCCTCGCACTGGTCGAGGACGCAAGGGTCCGAGCCTTCCCACAGATGCTTGGCATAATGCCACTGGCCCGGCGCGAGCTGGAAGAGATCGTCCGGCCGAAAAACGGTCGGCACCTTGCTCGAGTCGATCTTCTCGAGATGTTGTGCGGTCACCGGCGAGGTGAGCAGGGCGGCGGAAAAAACGGCTACCGTCTGAGAGCGCATGATCATGCCTCCTTCGTGATGCTGCTCACGAACCTCTCGAACAGATAGAAGCTGTCTTGAGGACCCGGAGAAGCCTCCGGGTGGTACTGCACGCTGAATGCGAGACCGTCAGTCAGTTCAATCCCGCAGTTTGAATTGTCAAAGAGCGAGATGTGCGTCTCGCGCACGTTCTCGGGCAGCCCCTCGCGCTCGACCGCGAAGCCGTGGTTCATGCTCGTGATCTCGACCCGCCCGTCCGACAGCCGCTTGACCGGATGGTTGGCCCCGCGATGGCCCTGGAACATTTTGCTCGTCTTGCCGCCGACCGCGAGCGCCAGCATCTGGTGGCCGAGGCAAATGCCGAACAGCGGCTTTTTGGTCTCCAGCATTTGCTGGATGACCGGCACCGAATATTCCGCCGTCGCCGCCGGGTCGCCCGGTCCGTTCGACAGGAAGAACCCGTCCGGCTCATGCGCCATGATCTCGTCGAAAGTCGCGGTCGCGGGCACCACGGTGACCCGCGCTCCCGCCTCAATAAGGTTTCGGAAGATGTTGCGTTTGCTGCCATAATCGACGGCAACGACATGCGGTCGGCGCTCGTCGTCGCCGCCGAGCTCATAGCCCTGTCCCCATTCCCACCTGCCGCCAGTCCAGCGCTCGACCTGAAGCCGGCTGACGTCCTTCGCCAGGTCCATCCCCTCGAGCCCGGGCCACTCCGCCGCCATTTTCTGAAGCGCATCCAGGTCGAACTTGCCGTCCCCGCGATTCGCGACGGCGATGTTCGGCGGCCCTTCTTCGCGCACCAGCTTCGTCAGCGCTCGGGTATCGACGCCGGCGATCCCGATCCGGCCCCATTTGCGCATCCAGTCGGCGAAGCCCTCGTTCGCGCGATAATTGCTCGGCTCGGTGACGACTTCGCGCACCAGGCAGCCGAGCGCGTGCGCCTCTCCCGCCTCCACGTCCTCATCGTTGGCGCCGACATTGCCGATGTGCGGGAAGGTGAAGGCGATGACCTGCTTCGCGTAGGATGGGTCGGTCATCACCTCCTGATAGCCCGTCATTGCCGTGTTGAAGCACAGCTCGCCGACCGCCTCGCCTTCGGCGCCGAAGCCCTGTCCCCACACGGTGCGGCCGTCGGCGAACACCACGACTCCGGTCGCGCCCTCGGGTTGAGGCACGTGCAGAGGTCGTACGTCGGCCATGGGCGGGGAAAGCCTTCCGTCAGGGGTTTGCCAGCGATGTCGCTAAGGCGTTGCCGCTATGCGCTTTGTGCCGCCCGGTCAACGCTGGTCAGCGTGAAAATGCAACGCTAGGGCAAGCGCATGATCCGCGACGACATCAAGGCCGCAACGATTGCCGCAATGAAAGGCGGCGACAAGGATACCACCGCAACGCTCCGGCTCGCGTCCGCGGCGATCAAGAACCGCGACATCGAAGCGCGTACTGGTGGCGTACCGAAGGACGACGATGCGCTAGTCACCGAAGTCCTCCAGAAGATGATCAAGCAGCGCCGCGAGAGCGCCGAACTCTACCGTAAGGGCGGCCGCGAGGACCGCGCCGCTGCCGAGGAGGGCGAAATCACCGTTATCGAACGCTTCCTGCCCGCGCAGCTCAACGATTCCGAGGCGGACGCGAAGATCCGCGACATCATCGCCGAAATCAGCGCCAGTTCGATGAAGGACATGGGCCGCGTCATGGCGCTGGTGAAGGAACGCCTCGGCACGTCCATTGAGCCGGCGCGGGCCTCAGCCCTAGTGAAAGCTGCGCTGAGCTAGTGCTTCCCCTCCTTCGAGCGGGAGGGGAAACGAAGAAAAAGGCCCCGCCGCGCAAGCGACGGAGCCAGGAATTGAAACGCAAGAAACTAGATGGCGGCGACGCGCGGTGTAGCGACTGGGCCCGTGAGCCCCTTCACACCTTCCATCGCGAGTTCGTACAGGATGATCATCATGGCCATGGCGAACGAGCCGGCCATGGCAATCTGAAGGTTCATCATCACCGCATTCAGCTGCGTACCGATCGCGGGAATTCTCTCGAGCGCCGCGCCGATGGTCGGCAAGGCGAGAATGGTCGCTGCCGCAAGGACCATTCTTTCTTTCGGCAACGACAAGCCTGCAACCAGGCCGAGCGCAACAAGGATCAACGCAACCGGCATCGCGCCCATGGCGACAAACCCGGCAACGATCGCAAGAACTATGTAGAGAGTGCGGGCCAAGCCGCTGATCTTCGTCAACATAAATCCCCTCCCCTTGGTCATCCCAACTGAGCGACCTTCGCCGCTTTATGTCGGAACCGTAACAGCTTACCTGCAATCGATCTCACTTGCTCCGTTAATTATTCGCGCGGCCGCTGAGGCGGTTGACCTGTGGATAACTCGCTTCCTGCGCCTTGCGAGCGATTGATCCGCGCATAGGGTCAAATCGTGACCCTCTCACCGCAATGGCTGGACGAACTGCGCGCGCGCACCGTGCTGTCCGCGGTGATCTCGCCAACCGTGAAGCTGATCCGCGCCGGACGCGAATGGAAAGCCTGCTGCCCTTTCCACAACGAGAAGACGCCGAGCTTCACCGTCAACGATGACAAGGGTTTCTATCATTGCTTCGGCTGCGGAGCGCATGGGGACGCGATCCGCTTCCTCACCGACCAGCGCGGAATGCCGTTCATGGACGCGGTGAAGGAGTTAGCCGCCAAGGCGGGAATGGACGTCCCTGCCCCCGACCCGGAGAGCGAAGGAACGTTCCGACCGCGCCGCGTCACTGACTGACGTCATGGCGTCGGTCGCGAAGTGGTACACAGAGCAGCTGCACCGGCTTGAGCGGCGCCGAGGCCCGCGATTACCTCAAACGCCGCGGGATCGAGGCGGAGACGATCCAGCGCTTCGGTCTCGGCTTCGCTCCGGACAGCCGTTCCACGCTCAAGCGCGCGCTCGACAAGCTCGGCGAGGAACAACTCGTCGAGACCGGCATGCTGATCAAGCCCGAAGAAGGCGGCCCGACAGCTACGACCGCTTCCGCGGCCGCCTCATGTTCCCTATCCGCGATCCGCGCGGGCGTGTCATCGGCTTCGGCGGGCGCATCGTCGGCCAGGGTGAGCCGAAATATCTCAACTCTCCCGGACACGCCCCTCTTCGACAAGGGCCGGACACTTTACAATATCGACCGCGCCAGCCCGGCCAGTCGCGCCGCAAAGCGCCTGATCGTCGTCGAAGGCTATATGGATGTCATCGCCCTCGACCGCGCCGGCATTTGCCGAAACGGTCGCTCCCAACGGCACCGCGGTCACCGAAGCGCAGCTCGAGCGGATGTGGCGGCTCGATCCTTCGCCGATCATGTGCTTCGACGGCGATGCCGCCGGCCGGAAGGCCGCGATCCGCGCCGCCACCGCGCGCCCTTCCGCATATCCGCCCGACCGCACGCTCCGCTTCGTCGAGCTTCCCGCCGGCCAGGACCCCGACGACGTCATTCGCTCAGCCGCGGCGGCGGTTGGCGTGGATGGAACCGCGCAACAAAAGGCTGGACGCGAGGCGTTCGAAGCGCTCATCGCCGACCCCGAACCGCTCGATGCCCGCCTGTGGCGCCACGAGACCGAAGCGGAGCCGCTAGACCACGCCCGAAGCCTGGGCAGGCCTTAAGCAACGGCTGATCGACCATGCGGCGTCGATCGGCCACCGGGACCCTGGCCGGATCTACCGCGAGGATTGGCTCAGCCGCTTCTACGAGCAACGCAGACCCACGGGCTGGTGTTGTTTTTCTTCTCGGCCATCCGAAGACCCGTGTGGCCGCTTCAGGAACGGCCGCTTCATTCCGCCCGACGCCGCCAATCGGAAGCGAGGCGCGCGCCATTGCCGCCGCCGGCATTGACGCGCCCCACCGCCCGCGCCCTCATCCTCGGCTTCGCTTATTTCCCCGAAGAACTCCCCGCCCATTGCGAGCAGCTGGCGGCGCTCGAAATCCTCGACAAATCGAGACCGCCAGGTGCGCGACGATCTGGTCAACGCCGCCTTTCGGGCGCCG